>JAEYNP010000100.1 GCA_023412495.1 Pseudomonadota bacterium | reverse complement strand
ATTATCGGTTATTGGAACTGACAATGTTCTTGTACGAAGCGAACAATACTGAAGAGCCTTGTGCGGGAAAACCGCACGCAGGGATCTGTGAGGGGGCGGTCGGGTAACTGGCCGTCCTACCTCGATTACTTTGCCACCGATACACCGATCAATCTCACAGTCGAGATCCGTGTCCGGCACTTTTGCCTCGATGTTCTTTTGGTAATCACGTACGCGTTCCATGAGCAGATCAATACTCTCAATGTGCTCTGGATGGCAGTCCAGAGCAACACAGGCCCCGGCATATGCTCTCAACGCGGGAATCAACGCCTTATCTTTGGCACAAAAAACAACGGCATTTTCTTCAGTATATACTTTGTTATTACATGGATTTACCGCAATAAACCTAAATTTCCGGTCAATCATAAAACCTCCAGATAAAAAATTGTATAACCAGCAGTTCCAGCGGGCGGCATGCCGTCCGCGCTTCGATCAAAACTCAGTGGGCCGCCGCTGAACGGCGACGTTATGCATTAAGAATAATGTTAGGTTTCAGTGAGGAATAAGGTGGCTAAAGCACCAATATTGAAAGATGGACTTATTCGTAGCGGAGATCTCCTTTCAGAACTTAATAACGACGTTATTTCTGCTTATGAGACGCTGGAAACTAACCGTAGCTCACAGTACCTTAGAAGGTGCACTGTACGTGCGATTTTCGTTTACATTGAAGCCGTTATTGAAATCATAAAGATCGAGTTGCGTTCCAATATTCGAACTGACTTTATCACGCCGACATTATCCGACCGTGAATCTCGTCTTCTAGGTTCACTGTCAATATTTCGAACCGACGATCATCGCATTGGATTGCTTGACAATCTTAAGGGCACGTTTAAGTTAGCTTCGCGGTTATGGGAGCTACAAGATTTTGAATTGGACACTGGAGGTTTGGACTACGAAGATTTTCGTAGAGCTAAAGTCGCACGCGACAGGCTTACGCACCCTAAGACGTACTGCGACATTCAGATAACAGACGAAGACATGTCTAGTTGTTCGATTGCTGGTATGTGGGTTCGCGATAGCTTTGAGCGCCTATTTAGTGAGCGTTCGAAGCAGTTACTCGACCGAATAGCCATTGAAATTAATAAATAAATTGCACAACAAGTCATTCAAGCGGACGCGATTAAGCTACGGGTATTTTTTCAATGTTCTCTGCCGCGCCCGCTTAATTCCACGTTAGTGCGCCAAGCACAGCTTGGCGCTTCTTATAGGGTGCCCTGCTTAAGTTCCTGGGCAGGAAGTCCTTATCGGGCAAAGTCTAACCAACAGCCCGTACCGAGTGTTGCGCGATTGGCGAAGCCGGAGCTTTCAGCCGGTGAACAAAGATCGTGAAGCGTACACAGGGAACACTGCAGGCCGCAGGGGAGACGTACCGCCCTTAAGCAATTCAGCCTCGTCAGAATAAAAATGCAGTCGGCGACGGTGTTAACGTATCGGAAGCCAGCACAGAGGAATCGAATGGTGAGATTCCCGAGGGGCTGCCGGGGTCATAGAGCGTGGCATGTAGTGAGAGAAGCGTCAGGAACTTGGGAGACCCTTCCACCTCCTCCGGTCTGTTGGCTGGAGGTAGGACAGTTCAATCACAAAAAGGCTGTCGCGACGGGTAGTAAGCGAAGGGAGTCAGATCATCTCATAGTACTCTGAGACGGTAATGCCGGTCACATGGGGAAGGGGATGACGGTATTGTGCAGGCCGCAAAGGAAACATATGCAGATTCGACAGGCTGACCAACATATGCCAACCTCACTGCGGGGAATAGCGAAAAGGGCAAAGGAAGATCCAAAACACCGATTCGGTAACCTCTACAGCCTCTTGAATGAGGCGAACTTGCGCTGGTGCTTTCCGCAACTGAACAGGAAAGCATCGCCGGGAGTGGATGGTATTGAATGGCAAGATTTCGGGGAAAACTTAGGTGAAAACATTGAAGAGATAGCGCTGGCCCTTCGAGAAAAGCGCTACAAAGCTAAACTGGTCCGTCGTAGCTTTATCCCGAAGGCCGGAGGCAAACAACGCCCTCTGGGTATTCCGGTGATAGCGGACAAGCTGGTCCAGACAGCCGCCGCCTTTATCTTGAACGCCATCTTCGAGCAGGATTTTCTGCCCTGCAGTCATGGCTACAGACGAGGCAAAGGTCCGCAACGAGCCGCCCTGGAATTGAGCCAGAGGCTTCATCGTGGCAAATACGGCTGGATTTTCGATGCAGACATCAAAGGGTTCTTCGACAATATCGATCACGACTGGCTGCTGAAAATGCTGGAACAGCGGATAGAAGACAAGTCCTTTATCGGTTTGATCCGGAAATGGCTGAAGGCCGGAATTCTGGAAAAGGATAGAGGCGTAATTCATCCGCTCACGGGTACACCGCAGGGAGGAGTGGTCTCGGCAGTCCTGGCCAATATCTACCTGCACTATGTGCTCGATCTGTGGTTTGACAGGATCGTCAAGCCACGGTGCGATGGTGAGGCGTTGTTGATGCGGTACGCTGACGATTATGTGTGTTGCTTTCAATGCCGTAGCGATCTTCGGAAGCTGGAGCAGGCCATGGGCAATAGACTGGGTAAATTCAACCTGGAACTGTCGCAGGAAAAGACCCGCTCAATCAGGTTCACCCGGTTTGAGACCGAAAGAGGCGAAAGCTTTGTATTCCTTGGTTTCGAATTCCGCTGGGGACTCAGCAGAAAGGATAAGCCCCTGGTGAAAATGAAGACAGCAAAGACGAAGTTTCAGATGGCGTTGGCGGCAATAACGAAGTGGATCAAGCTCGAACGACTGGCATCGGATATAGTCGACATAATGGAAAGCTTCCGGGCAAAACTCCTGGGGCATTTCAATTATTATGGAGTTTCCGGCAATATGAAGATGCTGGAGTCCTTTTCCAATCTCAGCAAACACATCGTTTTCAAGTGGCTAAACCGTCGCAGTCAGCGTAAGAGTTACAACTGGCGTGGCTTTGCAGAATTGCTGCTGCAGTTCAATCTGCCGCGACCAAGGATTATCGGTTATTGGAACTGACAATGTTCTTGTACGAAGCGAACAATACTGAAGAGCCTTGTGCGGGAAAACCGCACGCAGGGATCTGTGAGGGGGCGGTCGGGTAACTGGCCGTCCTACCTCGATAGTGAAAAAGCGCAGTTTGGCGCTTATCAGGGTGCCCTGCTTATGTTCCTGGGCAGGAAGTTTTTATCTGCCAAAGCCTAACCAACAGCCCGTACCGAGTGTTGCGCGATTGGCGGAGCCGGAGCTTTCGGCCGGTGAACAAAGATCGTGAAGCGTATACCCCAAAGGCACTTCCTTCGGGGCGCACAGGGAACACTGCAGGTCGCAGGGGAGACGTATCTCCCCGAAGCAAATTCAGCCTCGTCATAATAATAATGCAGTCGGCGACGGTGTTAACGTATCGGAAGCCAGCACGGAGGAATCGAATGATGAGATTCCCGAGGGGCTGTCGGGGTCCAAGAGCGTGGCATGTAGTGAGCGTCAGGAACTTGGGAGACCCTTCCACCTCCTCCAATCTTTTGGCTTGAGGTAGGACAGTTCAATCAAAAGAGGGGTAACTGGCCGTCCTATTTCGATGGCGACTTCGCACGACTTTCGTAAAATGAGAGTCTTCTTTATCACTGCTGGCATCGGCCACACCGAGGCTGGCCAAGAGGAGAACAAATGAAGCTGCAGAAGATGTACACCTCATTGCTCACCGCAGACCTCGTGGCCGCCGAAGGCTGGTATACGAAGCTGCTCGGTCGTGGACCGGATTACCGGCCGATGGACACGTTGGTGCAGTGGGAGCTCTTCGACCAAGGCGGGTTGATGCTTTCGATGAGCAACGAGATCGCTGGCAAAGGCGTGATGTTCCTTTACGTCGACGATCTCGCAGCCGAGCGCCGCCGGCTGTTGGGACTGGGTATCGCGCCCGCGGACGACATTCCGGGCGACTATTCGACGCTGGCGCAGCTGCGCGATCCCGACGGCAACCTCATCACGCTGGCGTCGCCGCCCGACCTGCCCTTCCCGCCTGCATGATCGCGCCGGAAGAGCGAAATCAGCGGACTGGCGCCTAACCTCGGCAATAAGGGCGACGGCAAAAAGACGACGCGCCTTCTTAAGCCGGGCGTTGTAGATGAAGGCCCTCGGCCTGGTAAACTGCAAAAGCGATTGATGCCGGTTATTTATTCAACGCTCCCTACCGCGCCCGCTTAATTCCACATACAGTGACGAAAAAGAGACGATGTTTGAAGAGCTAGAGAGAATCAACGAGCGTCCTGAACCGTTCGAATTCTACACGGCAAGCGATCTATGGACTGACGAGCATACGTCAGCGCAGATGCTCTCATTTCACCTCAATGAGGCTCTTGATGTTTCATCGAGAAAAGCAGAATTTATCAATCGATCGGTGGAATGGATAGCGTCCCGATTCAATATCAACAGGGACAGCACCATTATGGATTTTGGCTGCGGTCCTGGACTGTACGCAACGCGATTAGCCAAGCACGGGGCGAATGTGACGGGCATTGATTTCTCGGGGAGATCCATCGAGCACGCAAAGGAGGTGGCCGCCCGCGAGCAGTTGAACATCAACTACGTGAAACAGAATTACCTTGACTTTGAAACAGAAGACCGCTTCAACCTTGTGCTGATGATCATGTGCGACTTCTGCGCCCTCAGCCCAACGCAAAGAAGGGGGATTCTGCGCAAATTCCACAGAATTCTAAAGTCGGGCGGCTCAGTTCTTCTTGACGTATATTCCCTAGCGGCGTTGGATCAAAAGGAAGAGGTAGCGACATACGAAGTAAATCTGCTCAATGGATTCTGGTCGCCAGACAAATACTATGGATTTCTCAATACGTTCATATATCATGGCGAGAAGGTTGTACTTGACAAGTACACGATTGTCGAGGCGGAGCGCACCAGGACGGTATACAACTGGCTGCAATATTTTGCTCTGGAGGACGTGGAGAGGGAGTTTGTCGAGGCGGGATTTTCCATTGAGGGAGTTTATTCGGACGTCGCAGGAACCCCGTACGATCGAAATTCGAATGAGTTTGCAGTCATCGCTAGGAAGGCGTAGGCCGGCACAGAAAAATTGCCCTGCACCCGGACGGGAATTCCGCAGTGCTCAATTCCTCAGGTAATGGCCACGTTCGGCTGGCATTGATAAAGGAGATATGGGCATGGACATGTGGAAGTTTTTTAACATCACGCATCGGGAGCACATTCTCTGTAACCCGATGAGTATGGAAAAACTTGAACAGCTTATCACGCTTCTGCCTCTGAATCCTGGGGCACGCGTGCTTGATATCGCCACTGGAAAGGGCGAGTTTCTCGTCAGGCTTGCAGAGCGGTACCGACAAGTGACAGGGACAGGAGTTGATTGCTCTCCCTACTGCATTGCTGATGTCCAAAAGAAGCATCAAGAACGTGTTCCGGATGCCCAACTCCATTTCTTGGAGATGGACGGGGCCAAGTATGTCCCAGAGACCTTGGAGAGCTTCGATCTGGTAGCCTGCATCGGTGCGAGTTGGATTTATGGCGGGCATCGAGGCACATTGGACGCACTGCAGAAGATGGCAGCCCCGGAGAGCTGGATCGTTGTGGGAGAGCCGTACTGGCGGCATGAACCGGAAAGAGAGTATCTGGAAGCGATCGGAGTGGCGCGAAACGACTTCGGAACACATTATCAGAATGCAGAGGTCGGGCGAGAGTACGGATTGGAGGCGGTCTACACACTGGTAAGCAGCCAGGATGACTGGGATAGATATGAAGGGTTACAGTGGTATGCCGCGGAAACCTGGACGAGTGATCATTGGGATGATCCGGATGTGGAGACCGTGCTGAAGCGAGTGCGTGAGAGTAAGACAGCGTATCTGAGGTGGGGACGAGAAACGCTGGGGTGGGCGATTTATGTGTTCAAGAAGGGCGGGATAGCGCATACGAAGAGAATCGGTTAGGTTGACTACTGGGTTTGGCATGAATCGCACGCAGGGATCTGTGGCGGTCGAGTGAATGGCCGTCCTTTTTGATGCGTGAACGAGAAACGTTTGCATGGACATTTCAATAGTTGAGGCATGCCTCGCAGATGGCGATGAGATTCTCGCTTTGCAGAAGCTTGCATACCAAAGCGAAGCAAAGCTCTATGACGACCAGAGTCTGCCGCCTCTCACACAGACTCTGACAGAGCTTGAAGCTGAATTTGAGACAAAGGTTTTTCTAAAGGCTATGTGGCAAGGAAGAATCATCGGCTCCGTAAGAGGATTTTTTGCCTCCGGTACCTGTTTGATTGGCAGGCTCATCGTTCACCCAGACTACCAGAGAAGAGGTATTGGAAGCGCACTCATGAAAAACATTGAAAAGACCTTCTACACGGCAGATCGGTTCGAATTGTTTACAGGTGCCAAGAGCGTCGACAATATACGGCTCTACCGTAAGCTGGGGTACGAAGGATATCGTGAAGAGGATCTATCGCCAGAAGTCTGCCTTATCTTTATGGAGAAAAGGCCAGAAAAGCCGTCACAATTTGCCGCAAAGCCAGGAGCCTGCAAATGACAACAGGGAAATAGGAAAATGCTATTTGATGGGACTGAAAGTCTGATCCGAACGCTAGTGGTCGGGGTGCCGGCATATGCTGCCCTCGTTGTGTTTCTGCGCATCTCCGGCAGGCGAACGTTATCCAAGATGAACGCGTTCGACTTCGTGGTCACCGTCGCCTTGGGATCAACTTTAGCGACGGTCCTATTGAATAAGAGCGTCTCCTTGGCTGACGGGGTGGCGGCCTTCGGCCTCTTGATCGGTCTGCAGTTCGCGGTGACCTGGACGAGTGTCCGGATCCAGTGGGTGCAAAAGATGGTTACCGGCGAACCGATCATGCTGCTGTATCGGGGTGCCTTCCTGTCCCGGGCCCTGCGAAAAGCTCGCGTCACCGAAAACGAGGTTCGTGCAGCGGTCCGGAGTGCTGGTGTGGCCCAGTTGGAAAGTGTCGATGCGGTGATATTGGAAACCGATGGCTCGTTCAGTGTTATTGAAAAGGTCTCCGACCAAGGTGGGTCGAGCCTCAAGGGAGTGAAAGGGCCTGGATCCGCATGATTGACCGGGGCGGGAAGCCAGGCAGGACGGTGGATAAAAACGCAGTAAAGTGCTCCCCTCGCCTCGACGTTGGCCCGACTCATATGTTAACAGGAAAGTATGACAAAGAAATTCTTCTGGGAAGATCCTTACGCAACCTCTCATCAGACCGTGGTATCATCGGTCGAGGGCGGTGAAATCGAGCTCCATTCCACAATCTTTTTTGCCTTTGCCGGCGGGCAAGAGAGCGATCATGGCACCATTGAAGGGATCCCCGTTGTCTCAGCAAGAAAGGCGGGGTTGCGGATCAAATACACCCTCCCAACCGATCATGGGCTTCAGGTCGGTCAACCCGTCCATGTGGAAATCGATTGGGGCAGGCGCTATCGGTTGATGCGGCTTCATTTCGCTGCCGAGTTGGTTCTTGAACTCTTCTACAAGGAACTGAACGGCGTGGAAAAGTTGGGTGCCCACATTGCGCAGGATAAGGCCAGGATCGATTTCGCCTGGCCGGAAAGCATTGCTCCGCTCCTTCCCGTGTTTTCAGAGAAAGCCAACCGGATCATCACTTCGAATCTTGCCATCCGAACCGGCTTCGAAGATGTTTCGAATGAACGTAGATATTGGGAGATTCAGGGCTTTTCGCGAGTGCCCTGTGGGGGTACTCACGTCCGCTCGACTGGGGAGATCGGCCAGATCAGGCTGAAGAGAAACAACATCGGCAGGGGCAAGGAGCGTGTCGAAATCTTTCTGTGTGAGTGATGAATGCCAAGTGGAATACCCAGTCTACCTGCGGCGCTCGGTCAAGGTAATCAGAACCCATGGAGGGCGTTGAACTCGAAGAGTCGAAAGTCCTCCCCAGTGCGTTGGAAAAAAGCCGCTATGACACGAGATTGCCATGACAACGAATAAGTTTCTGATAAGAGACGAGAAAAAGGGCGATGCCGCCGCCATCACCGAGGTGACCGTCGCGGCCTTCGAGTCCCTGGAGATCAGCAACCACACGGAGCAGTTCATCATAGAAGCACTTCGTTCCGCAGGAACCCTGAGCGTGTCGCTGGTGGCCGAGGTGGATGGCCGGGTCGTTGGACACATTGCCTTTTCCCCCGTGGCCGTTTCTGATGGCACCGACAACTGGTACGGGCTGGGCCCCGTTTCGGTGCTGCCGGAGTACCAGCGAAGCGGCATCGGAAAGGCGCTTATACGGGAAGGACTGGCACGATTGAGAGGTCTGGGGGGCAAGGGCTGCTGCCTGGTCGGCCATCCCGAGTACTACAGGGCATTCGGTTTCGAGAACGTGGCCGGGTTCGTACTCGAAGGCGTTCCGCAAGAGGTTTTTTTCGCGCTGTCGTTTGACGGCCATTTGCCGCAGGGCTGTGTCGCCTTCCATGAAGGATTCAGAGCAGCAGGACCGCGATCCCATGCAGGTGACGCGGGTATGACGGGAGAGTGAGCACAATGTCTGGTGATGCCATATGAAATTAAGAGAATTCGGTTTCGAACAATGGTTCGAAGCGCATGCCGCTGAGTTGGGTTTGGAGGGTTGCGGCTTTGCCCGCGTAGTCGCGGTCGATCGCGGTTCCTGTCTTATAAGGGATGCATCGAGGGAAGTCCCCGCCGAGCTGACGGGGAAACTATCCTACCAGGTCGAGAGCCCCGCCGACCTGCCGTGTGTCGGCGATTGGGTGACCGCGCAGTTTTACAACGACGATACCGAGGCCATCATCCACCGGGTGTTTCCGAGAAAGACATTCCTGCGGCGAAAAACTCCAGGCGAAAACATCGATTTTCAAATGATCGCGGCCAACATCGATACCGCATTTATCGTTCAGTCATGCCATTTCGACTTTAATCCAGGCCGGTTGGAACGATACCTGGTCATGGCGGCCGACGGGCATGTCGAGCCGGTTGTTATCCTCACCAAGACGGACTTGATCACTCCGGACGAATTGGATGAGAAGCTGGCGATCGTTCACTCCGCCACCAGAGCCAGGGTGATCGCGCTCAGCAATTTCACCGGGATCGGGTTCGATGAGTTCCAGCAGACGCTCTCTGCGGGGAAAACCTACTGTCTGCTCGGTTCATCGGGTGTCGGGAAAACCACGCTCATCAACCGTCTCATGGGGCGGGAAGCCTTCGCAACCAAGGACGTCAGCGGCACGGGGGAGGGCACCCATACGACCACGCGCCGCCAGCTCATCGTTCTCGGCAATGGCGCGATGTTGATCGATACGCCCGGAATGCGGGAGCTGGGCCTTATCGGCTCCGGCGACGGGGTCGACAGCGGCTTCGAGCAAGTTGCCGCACTTTCCGTGAATTGCCGTTTCGCAAACTGCAGCCATCAGCACGAACCCGGCTGTGCCGTCAGGGCCGCGGTCGAAAAAGGCGAATTGTCCGAAGACCGTTATTCCAGCTATCAGAAGCTCAAGAAGGAGTCGGAGTACCACGAGATGTCGTACCTGGACAAAAGGAGAAAGGAGAAGGCTTTCGGCCGATTCGTGAAATCGGTGAAGAAACATATGAAGGAGTGAAAACTGGAAGCACCTTTTGCTAACCGCCGGAGACGCTTTCGAGATGTATGAAAAATAGCTGGAATTTTACCAAATTGTCCTTATTTTTCTCGCAATTGCCCGCGACCTGGAAGGCTGGACTGCCTCCCGAAAAATCCGGAGGCTGCCGCGGCAGAAGTCGGTAATCATGAGAATCATAGGGTGACTTATGGAAAGTATCGGCAATATCTGGTTGTGGACAGGTTTTTTCCTGATTGTTCTGGTGATGCTGGCCATCGATCTCTTCGTGGCCGGCGGACGGCGGCAGCATCGTGTATCCATGCGCGAGGCGGCATGGTGGTCGGCGGTGTGGGTGATGGTTTCCGGTCTTTTTGCCGCCGGCCTCTGGTGGTATCTGGACGGTGCGGCCGGCCGCGCAACGGCCAACGAGATGACCCTCGAGTTCGCCACCGGCTACCTGATCGAGAAGTCCCTGGCCGTCGATAACGTCTTCGTCTGGCTGATGCTCTTTTCCTTCTTCGGCATCCCCCTGGAACTGCAGAAGCGCGTGCTGGTGCTGGGGGTGCTGGGGGCGATCGTCATGCGTACGGTCATGATCTTCGCCGGCGCCTGGCTCATCGCAAAGTTTCACTGGATACTGTATATTTTCGGAATCTTCCTCTTCGTTACCGGGGTCAAGATGTGGTGGCTCGCAGAGGAACGGCCGGACCTGGAAAAGAATCCGGCCCTGAAATGGCTGCGCCGGCACATGCAGATAACCTCCGAACTCCACGGCGAAAGCTTTTTCGTCCGGCAGGGTGGCGTGCGGTACGCCACGCCGCTCTTTCTTGCGCTCGTCCTGGTCGAGATCACCGATCTCATCTTTGCGGTAGATTCCATCCCGGCCATCTTCGCGATCACCACCGATCCTTTCATCGTGCTCACCTCCAATGTTTTTGCCATCCTCGGGCTGCGCGCCATGTATTTTCTGCTGGCGGACATGTCCGACCGTTTCTCGCTGCTGAAATACGGCCTGGCGGCGGTGCTCGTGTTCATCGGGGTGAAGATGCTGCTCATCGACTTGTACAAGATTCCGGTGGGGTTCTCCCTGGCAGTGGTGGCATCTTTCATCGGAATTTCCATCTGGATGTCTCTGCGGAAGGAAAAAATGAGCAGGAGAGTGAATCTCGGGCCTCCGTCAACCAGTGAAATAAGAAATGAGTAAGGAAGATGACCTGCTGGCGAGGGAACTCGGCAAGCTGGGATCCTTCGGGGGCGGGATTGGCGGAGGGGCTGCCGGGGCGCAAGGCGGCTCCTTGGGAGCAAGTCTTGCAGCCCGATTCCTGCCCACCGAGCACTGCCGGATGGAAGTGAGCGTTTCACGGGATGCGGCGACGGTTCTTGCCGGGCTGGCTTCATTTCTTGCCGGTGAAGGGCGAATTGCCGACGAGCAGGAAGCGGCTCGCCGTTTCCGAAGCTGTCATGTGTCCTGGGATCCGGTTTCTTCAGGATGAACCCGACGGTGGTACATGTCGAGGTAATCGGCGTCGACGATGACTCCTGCACCCTCCTGGTCAGCGGCGCGGCCAAGGAGGGGTGGATAAAGCAGCGGTCCGCTGAGAAGGCCGTGAATCGAATAGTGGACTTTCTCAGATTGATTGGTTAGCACCCGCTCTCAAAGAAATTCAGTCTTTTTCGATTGTGCCTCCAATGTCATTAGCTTAGGCACACCCTGTGGCGCATATCGGAATGAGGTCTGTCCGGAGGCATGCGCTTTGTGGTCAACTCGGGACGCAGGAGCGTCCCAGGCTGCTTTCCTACGCTGGAGCGTGGGAACGATCATAAATTCGACCAGGCCTTTTGCCTTTCAAGAAACTCAGGTCGTTTTACTAATTTTGGGTTTTGCGCCCGATTTTAGCTTCACACATTTCCTGGCTGATGATGTTCGGAAGCCCGCGTCATATGCATCGGCCGACGCGCGACCGGCTCAGGCGGAGGCCGTCCTCCGGGTCGAAGAGATGCAGCCGGCTGGTGTCCGGTTTCAGCAGGAGCTGGTCGCCGCGGGAGAGGCGAAGCGAGGGGTCGACTCTCCCGACCACTTTGATCTTCCCGTCCCCCTCCGCCCGCCGACCCAATTCTTTGGGGAGGGGAAACGGCCGGGCATCTTTTCCCGCGTCGAGGTCGTAATGGACGAAGGCGTCGGCCCCCAGCCATTCGACCATCGAGACGGTGACCGGCAGCAGCGGCCCCTTTTCGGATTCGTCGGCCAACAGGAGATGTTCGGGGCGAAGGCCTACCACCACCTCCCGGTCGGGGCCTGCAGCTTTTATAGGCGGGAGATCGACGGTTTCATCCACACCCGGCAGGGAGAGCCGGTTCTCCAGCAGCCGGCCCGGCAGGAAATTCATGGCCGGGGTGCCGATGAACCCGGCGACGAAGAGGTTGGCCGGCTTGTCGTACAGTTCCCTCGGCGTGCCGACCTGCTGCAGGTAGCCCCGGCGGAGGACGGCCAGCCGGTGGCCCAGGGTAATGGCCTCGGTCTGGTCGTGGGTGACATAGATCATGGTGGTCCGCAGCTGCTCCTGGAGGCGGGCGATCTCGCCACGCATCTGGCTTCTCAGCTTGGCGTCGAGGTTGGACAGCGGCTCGTCGAGGAGGAAGGCATCCGGCTCGCGCACCATGGCCCTGCCCATCGCCACCCGTTGCCGCTGGCCGCCCGAGAGGCTGCGCGGCATTCGCTGCAGGAGCTCGTTGAGTTCGAGGACCCGGGCGGCCTCTTGCACCCGGCGGTCGATCTCCTGCCTGTCAAGTTTTGCGAGCTTCAGGGGAAAGGCCAGGTTGTCCCGCACCGTCATGTGGGGATAGATGGCGTAGCTCTGGAACACCATGGCCATATTCCTCTCCCGCGGCGGGAGATGGTCGACCGGCCGGCCGCCGATCCGCACCTCGCCTTCGGTCGCGGACTCGAGCCCGACGATGATGTTGAGCAGCGTCGATTTGCCGCAGCCAGATGGACCCAGCAGGATGAAGAATTCTCCGTCGCGGATTGCCAGGGAAATATTGCTCACCGCTTCCGTGCCGTCCGGGAATCTTTTGGTGATGTTTTTCAGTTGGATTTCCGCCATTGTGTACCAAAAATGTGAGAGGAAGCTTCGTGAGCGTGGCAGCAGCCAGCGCTCAGCTGTAAGCGGTCGGGCGAACACAAGGTTCGCCCCTACGAACTGTTTACGGTCGCCGCTGCAGGGGCGAAAAGGTGTACCGGGACCACTCGCCGGTCTTTTTCTTTCTTCTGTTATGCATCATATTCCGCCCCGGGAGAATACAACCTACTGGCCAAGACTATTCCCAAAAACTGGCGAAACGCTGCCGAAAGCTTGCAGCTGATGGCTGAACGCTTAAGAAATATTCATCCCTTGACGGCCCCGGCGGTAAGCCCCGCGACAATCCGACGCTGGAACAGCAGCACCATGACGATCAGCGGCACGGTGACCACCACCGCGGCGGCGGCAATCGAGCCGGTCGGCTGCTCGAAGCGGGAGCTGCCGGTGAAGAAGGCGATGGCCACCGGGACGGTCTTGGCCTGATTGGTTGAGGTCAGCGAGACGGCGAAAAGGAAATCGTTCCAGGCGAAGATGAAGACGAGGATGGCGGCGCTGAAGACGCCCGGCGCGGCGAGCGGGGCGATCACCAGCCGGAAGGCCTGGAAAGGCGTCGCGCCGTCGACCTGCGCGGCCTTCTCCAGATCCCAGGGGATTTCGCGGAAGAAGGCGGCGAGCGTCCAGATGGCCAGCGGCAGGGTCAGGGTGATGTAGGGCAGGATCAGGCCGGGCCAGGTATCGTACAGCCCCGCCAGGCGCCATAAGTTGAACAGCGGGCCGATGATGGATACCGGAGGGAACATGGCGATGGCCAGGGCGAAGGCCATGAACAGGCGGCGTCCGGGGAAGTCGAGCCGGACCACGGCATAGGCGGCGAACATGGCGACGGTTATCGACAGAAGTGTCGAAAGCGAGGCTATCCCCAGAGAATTCCACAGGGCGGCGGGGAACTGGGCGTCGGCGAAGATGGCCCGGTAATGCTCAAAGGTGATGCGCTGCGGCCAGAAGCGATTATCGCCGAGGTCGGCGGGATACTTCAGGGAGAGGGAGACGATCCAGGCGAGCGGAACCAGGGCGTAGATCACCGCGAGCACACTGCCGGCTCCCCAGCAGAGGCGGTCGAAGCTGCTTTCCCGGCCGTTCATGGCTCCTCCCCGCCGGTGAGCATTCCGGCGATGCCGAAGCCCCGCAGGCAGGCGGCGGCGATCAGCAGGACGCAGCAGAAGATCAGGATTGAGACCGCCGAGCCCAGCCCCAGGTTGAGCCGCGAGATCAGGGCGTGGTAGCCGACGATGGAGACGGTTTCGGTGCCGTGGGCGCCTCGGGTCTGGATGAAGACGGTGTCGAAGATCCGGAAGGCGTCGAGGCTGCGGAAGAGCAGGGCGACGGCGATGGCGGGCTTCATGATCGGCAGGACGATGAGGGTGAACCGCTGCCGGGCGGAAGCGCCGTCCACCCGGGCGGCCTTCAGCAGGTCATCGGGGACCATGGTGAGGCCGGCGAGCAGCAGGAGCGACATGAAGGGGGTGGTCTTCCAGATCTCGGTGAGGATGATGACGAAGAAGGCGGTGCCTCGTGCGCCGAACCAGGACAGATCGAGGCCGGTCCAGCTGTTGACGAAGCCGGTGGTCGGGGCGAAGGCGAATTTCCAGGTGATCGCCGCGACCACGGTAATGATGCCGTAGGGGATGAGCACGGCGGCGCGCACCAGCCTCCTGCCGACAATCGCCCGGTGCATCACCAGGGCCAGCGCCATGCCGAGCACCAGCTCCGCCGCGACCGAACAGACGGTGATGATCAGGGTGTTGAGCAGCGCCTCCCACCACACGGGCGAGCCGAGGACGGACAGGTAATTGTCGAGCCCGACGAAGGCGCGGTTGCCGGGAAAGCGGAGATCGTAGCGGAAGAGACTCAGGCGGCAGGCATCGAGGATGGGGTAGGCGGTCACGACGATCATGGCGATCAGGGCGGGCAGGCAGAGCAGCCGGCCGAGGTTCTTCTCCTCCAGGCGCGGCGGCTTCACAGTAGTCCCTCCGAACGCAGGGCGCGTTCGATTTTGTCCCGCAGGCGGCGGACATCCTTCTCGGGTTCGATGGCGCGCATCGGATGGAGGGTGTGGCTGACGGCGAGCGAAATGTCGTTGTAGAGGGGGGTCTGCGGCCGCTGCACTCCGCTCGAGAGCGTCTCCAGGAGCAGGTCGGCGAAGGGGAAGACCCGGCGGACCTCTTCGTCCCGGTAGAGACTGGCGATGGTGGGCGGCAGCCCACCTTTGGCCGCCGCCAGCCGCTGATTTGCTTCGGAGGCCAGGCAGGCGGCCGCGGCGAAAGCCGGGCCGGGATTTTTGGAATAGGCCCCGACGCCCAGGTTGATGCCGCCGATGGTGACCCGGCTGGGTCGGCCGGGGATGACGGCGGGCCAGCGGGCCCAGCCCATGTTTTCGGCGACCTGCGGGGCATTCTGCCTGGCGCTGGGCCAGACGAAGGTGTAGTTGACCATGAAGCTCGAGTCGCCCGACTCGAAGGCGAGCCGGCATTGATCCTCGCGGCTGGTGGAAAGGGAGGCGGGGGCCGCGGGGGAGGTGGCGAGCCGGTGCATCACGCGCAGCGCCTGTTCCGTGGCGGCTTGCTCGAGCTCGATCTCGATGCCTTGCTCATTTAGGATCGATCCCCCGGCGGAAGCCAGCAGTGAGTTGAAGAAGACCGTCAAGCCTTCGTATCTCTCGCCCTGGACCTGGATGGCGCCTTTGTCGCCGAGGGATTCGGCGAGTTCGATCATCTTGTCCCAGGTGTCGGGCGGCGTCCTGACCCGGTCGGTCCGATACCAGAGCAGCTGGGTGTTGGTGGTGAAGGGGGCGGCCTGGAGACGGCCGTCGAAGGTGGCGCTCTCCACCGCGCTGCCGAGTCGTCCCTCGGTCACGGCGTCTGCCAGACCCTCCGGCCAGGGGATGATCCATCCCGCGGCGGAGAATTCGGCGGTCCAGATGACGTCCAGGCCGATGATGTCGATGGCTGAATCGCGGGCGGCGAGGCGCCTCACCAGCTGCTCTCGCTGCTGATCGGCGTCAGCCGGCAGGACGACGATGTCGATGAGGTATTCGCCCCCGGAGGCGTTCGAACAGGAACGGGCCGCCTCGGCAAAGGAGCCGGAGGGCTCATCGAAGATGTACCAGCTAAGAACCGGCGCGGTCGCAACCTGTTCTTCGCTGCATCCCGCCGTGGAGAAGAGCAGCAGAAGAGCGGCGGCAAGGAATTGACAGCGATGCGTCCGGCGGCGGCCGTCGGTCGGGAAGATTCCTGACTGCAGCGAAGCAGCCCGCCCGGGAAATTTGCAACGGCTCGAAGATACAGTCATCAATTATTTGAAAGGAGTCTCTTCTGAGCTATCTCGACCAAGGTCTCAAGCCTGACCAGTCTTCGATCATGGTCCTTCAATTCCAGGGCCGCCTCTTGGAGCGTTTTCCCCAGGTTTTCCACTTTATTTGTCAGCAGCAACACCTCTTTGACCGCCCCAAAAACGTCTTGCAACGTACTCATGCCGCTTTTCTCTCTCTGATTTCAGCCAATGTTTGCTGCATGCACTCTATTCCCTTATCGAGGGATTCTTCCGCTCTTTTTGTTGCTGTCCGCAGTTCTGCGAGAAGTGTGATAAGAAGCTGTTCTTCCTCACTGATCGGCCGTTGTTCGCAGCGACGCCGGACGAGCATTGAAAGGCTGACACCTTCCTTCTTCGCCTCTTTCACCAGGAATTCCTTGAATTCCGGTGTGCCAAGTATTGTTATTCTCTCTGTTTTAGCCGGCATTTTTCCCTCCTGTTGGTCAATTATTATAATTAACATTATAATGACAATATCCTCTTCGGCAACAATTAACCGACATTGAGCTGAAATAGGCCCGCCCGTGATTTTATGATCCAGATTTTTAGTACCTCTGCTGTGGGAGGGGATAACAACCCTTGGGTTTGCGGGCGTCAGCCCGCATTAGTTGATTCTGTAGAGGCTTACAAACTTATTTAGCTGGGATTTTCCGGTAAACACCGCTCGGGTCGCCGCCCACGTAGATCCCCTCGAGGTACGAGAGCTTTCTCGGCAGCTGCTGGGCCGTGCCCCTGGTGACGAGAAAGGTCGCCCTCCTGCCCACGGCAAGGGCGCCGAGGCCATCCATGCCGAAAAACCGCGCACCGTTTTCCGAGGCGCAACGAAAGGTCTCCCCAAGCGTGTATCCCGCTTTGATGAAGAGCTTCATTTCCTCGGCCACCGACTCGCCGTGGAGGATGCCCACGCTGCCGGCGCCGGTGCCCACAGCTGCTTTGACTCCTATCGTTCGGGCCATCCGCAGCTGAGCGAGTTGATCGGCGAGCACTTTTTTCCACAAGGCTTCGCCGCCGGGAACCGCCTTGCCCGGAGCGACATAGCGAAGGGAAAATCGGCAGCATACATCCCCACCGGAGCCCGAACCGTCGAGGGCGTTCTTTGCCTGCAGGAGGCTGGGAATCCACAGGATGTCTTTCTCGGCCATTTTCCGCAGGTTGTTCTCGCCCATGCCGTAGCCCTGTTCGATGGCGTCGCAGCCCGCCTCGATCGCCTCGGCGACCTGCCGCTCGCCGTTGGCGAGCACCACCGCCTTCTTTCCGGCCTTATGGCGCAGGTAGCGGCACAGCCCGGCATAGTCGAGACCGGGATTGGCATCTGCCTCGGTGATGCCGGCGGAGTAGGCGATTTTGATGAAATCGCCGGCGGCACCTTTAGCGGCTGCGCTTTTCTCGTCTCGGCAGACCGGGCCGGCAATCCGGATGTCAATTTCCCCCCGCGCTGGACTGCCGTCCCGGAAACGTCCGATGAGGTCTTCCTCGCAGCTGCAGTCAACCACACCCAAAATTCCGTGGGCGTGGCAGTAGTCGACGTGCTTGCCTATCAGGGACATCTTTTCCGCTGGCCCGGCCGTTGCCGAGATCAGCTGCATCCGCTGGTCAATTGACGGAGATCGCGTCAGATAAACGCTGCAGTCGACCAGCGCCGGCAGGATGAGGCCGTATGAGAAGTCATCGACCGCGGCCCCGTGCGGCGGACGGGCAACCGAATCGATGGCGACAATGATGCCATCCTCCACGACCAGACAGATGTTCTTGCGTACCTCGGCGCCGCTGCCGTCGATTAATCCCCCTGCCACTATGTACCGTCTGTCGTTCATGTCCGTATCCCGTGTTGCCGGCACCGCCATTTTTTTTCCTGATGTGTAAGCAATCTGTAATTATGACCTGCTATGCTTTTATTAACAGGTCCGGTTGCGTAATGTAGGAGCCGCTCGCAAAATGGCCTTTTCGGCCCAACTCCGCGTCATGCTCAAGATTATTTTCCTGAATTTAACTATCTATGGGCTTGCGGTATATAGGCCTGCGGTAAATTTCGCATGTCTTGATCTTGAACGAAAATCCTCATTTTGCAAAGGGCTCGCAATTCAACAATAAAAGGAGGACACCATGAGAAAAGCAATATTCGCCTTCATGCTGGCACTTGTTCTTGCTGTCCCGATGGAATCACGGGCAGTAGACACCAAAGACGGGGAAAAAGATATGTTCATAAAGATGAAAGACCTCATTCCCTCGGACAGGATCAAAAGCGTCGACGATTTATACCGGAAATGGCAGCAGATTCGCCTCGAGCAGAGCAAGGCGGTCATCATCGACCTGAGGACCGAGGCCGAGTTCGACAGTGGCCATATCCAGGATTCCAGCAATATCGATTCGGGCCATGCCTACACCATTCCCGACAAATGGCCGGACCCCGAGCAGGAGATGTGGGTGCTCTGCAGGACTACGCACCGGGCGACCTATTTTGCGGGATTGCTGTATGGTTACGGTTACAAGAATGTGTATCTCGTTGATAAAGGCATCGTCGGCTGGTTCGAGAAGGGGTATCCGCTTGTCAATACCTATCTCGGGGAGATCAATGTGGTGAAGTACAACAAGAATTTGAAGGAGACATACGCATACCGGGAGAACAAGTAACTGATGAGGGAGTACCGCCGGAGCGGAAGGCGCGGGTGTCCCGCTTCCGCGTACTCATATTCCCCTCTAAAGTTTGGTGATCGTCTTTTTTAATTTGTAATCCATCTGTAATCACGACGGGGGATTTCCCTCAACAGACGGGAATCAACCGTCTGGATTCGTCTTCGTTCATACCGGGCTGGAACCGGCAGGCGAAGGGGAGACTTGAAAAGCAATAGATGATGTCGCTGCTCGTAGCTCCGTGAAAGGGGGGCAAAAGCTTTTCTCCTTGCTCAAATCCGGCTGCTCTGGTAAGGCCTATCATGAAATCCTGACATAGGCAGTGAGCGCTCGACTGTTTCGCAGTTTTCAATATTCTCACAAGAGGAGGCTGGGTATGAAGAAGACAATGTCATCATTAGGCTTTTTCCTCGTTTCACTGGCGGCGACCCTTGGCATGGCGTCGCCCGGAGGACCTTCCGTCTCCGCGGACGAGGCGCTGCAAAAGCTGATGGAAGGCAATAAGCGGTACGTCGAAGGCAATTTGACCAACGGTGCGAGAAGCGACGGCCCCGCCCGCACTGCCCTCGCGAGTTCGCAGCAGCCCTATGCCGTCGTTCTCACCTGTTCGGATTCCCGCGTGCCGCCGGAGCTGATTTTCGATAAGGGGCTGGGCGAGATTTTCGTCATCCGTACGGCCGGCAACGTACCCGATCCAATCGTGCTGGGCAGCATCGAGTATGCCGCAGAGCACCTGGGCTCTCCGCTGATCATGGTTCTTGGCCACGAACGTTGCGGCGCCGTGAAGGCGACCGTCGAGGCCGGCGGCAAATCCACCGGCAGCAAGAATATCGATGCCATTGTCGAGGTCGTCGATGCGTCGACCGAGGCCGCGGCTCAGGATTGCGGGGCATGCAAGACCGACCCCGAATGCGCGAAAACCAAAACCGGCGAGTTCGTCGAGTGCGTCGTCGACGCCAACGCCAAGCGGATATCGCAAAACCTTACCAGGCAATCCCCTATCCTCAACCATCTGGCGCAGGAGAAAAAGATCAAGATCGTGGCGGCGAAGTACGATCTGGATGACGGACATGTCACCCTGTTCGATTGATGGCGATCTGAAAATCTGAAATCCAGGGAGGTTGACGGATTACCCGACAGCCTCCCGGGACCAGCTTAAAAAGTGGCGCCATCGGGTTTCGTCACTATGTTCTCCCTATGATTCCGACTCCGTGGATCAAGGAGGGAGATCATGCCCGAGTTGCCCGATCTGGAAGCCTATCGAAGAAACCTCGAGCGACATATCCTGCACAAGCAAGTCGTCGCCGCAACCGTCCATAAACCCGGCAGGGTGAACGCCGCCCAGCAGGAATTCGACGGTCTCGCGTCCGCCCGGATCGTCGCGCTGAAGCGAAACGGCAAGGAGATGTGGCTGGAATTCGACAACGGCAGACTTCTGGCGGTCCATCTCATGCTGGAAGGCAAGATCGAGATCGTTGCCCCGGATGAAGAAGTGCGTTTTCAAATCTTTTCCCTGGAATTTTCCGATGCCACCCTCGTCGTATCCGACCGCCGCGGCTGGGCCAGGATTACCTTGGACCCGAAAATGCCGCCCTCGCCCGACGCCCTTGCCCCCGGATTCTCTTTTGAGTATTTTCGGGATAAACTGCAGGAAGCCAAGTCGAAAAGCATCAAGGCCTTCCTGATCGATCAGGAAATCGTCAGAGGCATCGGCAACGCCTATTCCGATGAGATTCTGTGGGAGGCGAAAATAGCCCCGGAGTCGATCGCGAGTCATCTGCCGGAAGAAGTAATCCGATCGTTGTATGAGACGATTCGGATGGTACTGCTCAGGTCCGTCGAGGAGATCCTGGCCATCGACCCGGAGGTGATCAACGGGGAGATCCGGGACTTCATGCGGGTACATCATAAGGAAAAAGAAACCTCTCCCGGCGGCTTTCCGATCAAGACCAAAAAAATTGCCACAAAGAAGAGCTATTTTACCGAAGAGCAGGTTCTCTATCGATAGTACTGACGATTCCAGGCCAATGGATACATACCGGAATTTCGAAGAACTGGCGCGAAATGAACAGGAGGGCAGGGATTATGTCATCCTCTATCGAGAAATGGGTTCGGCTGTCGCCATCATGGCACCCCATGGCGGCGGTATAGAGCCTGGCACTCTCGACATCGCCGATGCCCTGGCCGGTTCCGATTTCTCCTTCTACGCCTTGAACAGCATAAAAGGGTCCGGGGGCGGACGATTGCACCTTACCAGCAACGGTTTCGACGAGCCCATTGGCCTGGAGGTCGCAGGCAGGGCTGCCGTCGTCGTGACAATCCATGGAAATCGAAACGAAGGTGAGCTTGTCTTCATAGGCGGCCGCAACAATGCTCTCAAAAAGAACATATGTCAGGCCCTGAACATGGCCGGCTTTCGGGCCGAAATCAGTGATCTGCCGGGGCTACGGGGTATAAGCCGCAATAATATATGCAACCGAGGCAAAAATGGGGAGGGTGTTCAACTTGAAATTTCCCGAGGACTCAGAAAAAAAATGTTTGAGAATTTCTGTCGGCAGTCGATAAGGAAAAAAAATCACATCTTTCAGTTGTTTGTGGATACAATAAAGAAGGTGTTGCTTTCCGTGTCGATCTGACCACAAACCCATTATCTGCCCGACGGGCGCCCAAGGAGAAGTTGATGAACCACGTCGTACTCACCGCAGTGGCCTTTTTCGTTTTGGCCCTGGTGCCGCAGGCCCATGGCGAAGATTCCGATATAGCAAACCTTTTCAGGGAGAAAAATCTCAACGGCACGCTCGTCATCTCTTCGCTGGACGGTAAGCTGGTCTACACCCATAACGACGAGCGGGCCCGGCTCCGATTCGTCCCTGCCTCGACCTTCAAATTACCGAACACTTTGATCGCCCTCGAAGAAACCGTCATTGAAGATGAAAATGTGATCGTCATCTGGGACGGGACGGATAAAGGACAGCCGGACTGCAATAGCGACCTTTCCCTGGAGGCCGCCTTTTCCTCGTCGTGCGTCTGGGTCTACCAGGAGATGGCCAAGCGGGTAGGGAAGGAGAAATACGAGGCATACATGGAGAAGATGCACTACGGCAACGGCAAGATCAGTCCTGAAATCACCAACTTCTGGCTGGAAGGCGACCTGCGGATCAGTGCCATGGGCCAGATCGAGTTCCTGAAGAAGGTGTATACCAGAATGTATCCCTTCCGCTCCTCTTCTTACGATTTGTTGAGAAAACTGATGATCGTCGAGGAGACCCCCGCCTATGTGCTGCGGGCCAAGACCGGCTGGGCACAAAACGTCGCACCCCAGATCGGCTGGTATGTGGGATATGTGGAGGTGGGCGGCCAGGTGTGGTTCTTTGCCGCCAACATGGAAATCGCAAGGCCCGAGGACAGCAGCCTTCGCCAGGAAATCACCATGAAGGCCCTGCATTTGAAGGGCATCATATAAAAGTTTCGGGCCTTCTTTTTCATTGCCTGCGTCTTTCCGGGCAACTGTGGGGCATAATGGGGCGAAAGATCTTTCGCCCCTGCGTCGAATTGCAGCAGCTTCCGATATCCTATTGGACGTCTCCGCCCGCTGCTGCTTCCTCTGTACATTTTTTGTAACTGTTCAGCATCAAACTATTTTCACTGCATCAAAAATAGTTCTTGACAGGGTTTTTGGCGAAATTTTCAAAATTCAATCGTATTGTCGGCTCATCTCCTTGAGCCAAAAATAAGGGCCA
>JAEYNP010000076.1 GCA_023412495.1 Pseudomonadota bacterium | reverse complement strand
ATGGTGCAGCGCCACGGCCAGTGGATTCCCACCAAAGACCTGGGCCGCACCGATGAAGACGGCTACTTCTACCACGGGGGTCGCGCCGACGACGTGATCATTTCTGCAGGCTGGACCATGAGCGCTGTCGAAATCGAAAACGTGATGCTCATGCACCCCAATGTGCAAGAAGCCGCCGCCATTGGCGTGCCCGATGAATTGCGCGGCCAAGTCATCAAGGCCTTCATCGTGGCCGACCGCGCAGGCAGCGATGCCTTCATCCAAGAAATTCAAGACCTGCTGCGCAGCAAGCTGAGCCAGCACGAGTACCCGCGCCAAGTGGCTTTTGTGGCCGAACTGCCCAAGACCCCCGCTGGCAAGGTGCACCGCAAGGTGCTGCGTGAGCGCGAACTGGCAGCACTGGCAGCTACGGCCTGATTGCCCTGTTTCCTGTTTCCCCTGCTCCTTCATTGCTTTATCACAACCACCAACGGAGACGTCACCATGGACATGAAAGCACAACGCACATTCCCGAAAATCACCGAACAAGGTCTGGACGAGCTACGTCAGCGTCTGGGCCAAAAAATTGGCCAGACCGCAGAGCCTTGGTGCCATGAAGCCACGCGCGACAACATTCGCCACTACGCGCATGGCATTGGTGACGACAACCCACTGTGGTGCGACCCAGACTACGCCGCCAAAACGCAGTACGGCACTTTGGTGGCACTGCCTAGCTTCCTGTTCTCCACCAGCCGCATCGTGTCAGGCTATGTGGGCGGCCTGCCCGGTGTGCACGCCATGTGGTCGGGTGCCGACTGGACTTGGCACAAGCCTGTGCTGCGCAATGATGAAATCCACACCGAGGCGTACCTCAAAGACTTAGTCGAGCACAACACCCGTTTTGCAGGCCGCGCCATTCAGCAGATCTACCACGTGGACTTCTTCAACCAAAGCGGTGACAAGGTGGCTGAAGCCGACAGCTGGTGCTTCCGCACCGAGCGTGACCACGCCCGTGAGCAAGGTACCAAATACCAAGAAGCGCGTGAACGTGGACCACGCCGTTACACCGACGAAGAGTTGGGCGAGGCCTACAAGCTGTACCGCAACGAAGAAATTCGCGGTGCCATTCCCCGCTACTGGGAAGATGTGAAAGAAGGCGAAGACCTGCCCGTGATGTTCAAAGGCCCGATGACAGTGACCGGCTTCATCGCTTACGCCCAAGGTTGGGGCGGCTTGTACATCCGCGCCAACAAGCTGGCGTGGAAGCTGATTGACGCGCACCCCGGCGTCGGCATCAAAAACCGCTTTGGTATTCCTGACGTGCCAGAGCGCGTGCACTGGGAAGAAGACTTTGCACTGGAAGTGGGTGCCCCCGGTGCCTACGACTACGGCCCAGAGCGCACTTCGTGGCTGACCCACCAGCTCACCAACTGGATGGGCGACACAGGCTTCCTGCACAAAGCCAGCTGCCAAGTGCGCCGCCACAACCCCGAGGGCGACATGCTGTTCATCAAGGGCAAGGTCAAGCGCAAGTTTGTCGAGAACGGCAAGCACATGGTGGAAGTGGAGCAAGAAGGCCGCAACCAAGATGGTGAGTTGTCCGTGATTGGCTCGGGCGTCATCGTCCTGCCCAGCAAAGGATAAGCACCATGACAGCTACCACTTGCGGCGCATTGACCGGGCTGAAAGTGGTTGACCTGTCCCGCGTACTGGCCGGTCCGCTGTGCACCCAAATGCTGGCGGACCACGGGGCCGACGTGATTAAGGTTGAACCACCGAGCGGCGATGAAACCCGCCAGCTTGGCCCGCCATTTGATGACGATGGTCGTTCTGCCTATTACGCAGCGCTGAACCGCGGCAAACGCTCCATCAGCTTGGACTTGTCCAAACCCGAAGCGCAAGAAGTGCTGCACCGCTTATTGGCCGATGCCGATGTGCTGGTGGAGAACTTTTTGCCCGGCACCATGGAGCGCTGGGGCCTGGGCTACGAGCAAACGCTGGCCGAGCGCTACCCGCGCTTGGTGTACTGCGCAGTCTCCGGTTTTGGCAGCGATGGCCCCATGGGTGGTATGCCCGGCTATGACGCGGTACTGCAAGCGCTGTGCGGCATCATGAGCATCAACGGCAGCCCCGACACTGGTGCGACCCGCTTGGGTTTGCCACTGGTCGATCACTTGACCGGCTACGTGGCGTTCAGCGGCGTCATGCTGGCCTTGCAAGCCCGCCAGCGCACGGAGCTAGGACAGCGGGTGGAGGCTGTGCTTTACGACACGGCGATCAGTTTGCTACTACCCCATGCCTCAAACTATCTGGTGTCTGGCAACAACCCCGGCTTGCTGGGCAGCGCACACCCTAATATTGCGCCCTACGACAAATTCCGCGCGCAGGATGGAGAACTGTTCATTGGCATCGTCAATGATGGGCAATTCCGCCGCTTTTGCAGCCACCTGCAGCTGGACGATGTGCTGAGCGATCCGAACTTTGCCAGCAATGCCTTGCGGCTTGAACACCGCGATGCCTTGAAAGCACGCATTGAACAGGCGATAGCACACCATGCCCGCACACCATTGTGCGACGCATTGATGCGC
>JAEYNP010000046.1 GCA_023412495.1 Pseudomonadota bacterium | reverse complement strand
AAATTAACTGTGTTTCTAGGCACATATCGTTCTACTTGGACAACCTCCAGAATTGATACCAGCCGTTGCTCCTGTTCAGTTAACGGTGTTGGCAAGCATTGGTTCAGATGAGGAAACAGACTTCTTTGGACACGCCCCATCAACCATGATATTGTGTCAATGAGCTTCATGGCATTCTCCTTGTTTTGGTTTTGCTGGATACAAAACTATACCAAGAAATGCCATGAAGCTCAATTATTTCAAAGTGTTAAATAAATACTCCTTGTTTTTGTTATCGCACTTCATTTTGCAAGAAGCTCAGATGGATAATTTTACGCCGATCTCTTGGGGAAGGGGTGCAAGGCGCAGTTTCCCCGGGGGATCGAGGATCAAGAAAGAAGTGGCTTAGAGTTGGAACGGACCCTTTCTGAAGGGTGCGCGAAAAATATAAGGCCGCTGCTCGTTTATCGACGAGCAGCGGCCTTTTTTTGTGCCGAAGGAGAATCCTGTTCCGGTGTCGTGGGGGGATCGAGTCCAGACGGCAAAATTATCAGAGGCCTTGCGTCATCGACAACAACGAGAAGGAGGTAATGAAGTGATCCAGAGAAATCACGCCGGGGACAAGCCCCGGGTGGACCCCACCGCTTTTATTCATCCGTCGGCCGTCATAATCGGCAATGTCCGGATCGGTGAAAATGTCTTTGTCGGTCCAAATGCCGTCATTCGGGCAGATGAGACATGTGCGGAAGGGAAAGTTGAGGCGATCGTCATCGAACCTGAGGTCAATATCCAGGACGGTGTGATAATCCATTCCCTGGGCGGCTCAGGGGTCCGGATCGGCAGGGGCGCCTCGGTGGCGCACGGGGCAGTGGTCCACGGGCCGTGCGATGTGGGAGAGGGCTGTTTCATCGGTTTCAACAGCGTGGTGTTCAAATCGACCCTGCACGACGGGGTCGTTGTCCTGCATCAATCGTTGGTGGAGGGGGTGACCATCAACGCAGGCATGCATGTGCCGTCCATGACCGCCGTGCGCAACGAGGCAGATGTGCGCGGGCTTCGCCCGGCGTCGGCGGAACTGACGGCTTTTGCAGAGAAGGTCAGGCGTACGAATATCTTTTTGGCGGAGGTTTCTTGATTATGAATCAGACAGCAACCGGGACGCTTCCCCGAGTGGCCGTGGTCATGGGCAGCAAGTCCGATTACGAAGTGATGAAGGAAAGCGCCAAGGTGCTGGCCGAGTTCAATGTGCCCCACGAGGTGCGGGTTATTTCCGCACACCGCACACCGGACCGCGCCCACGAATTCGCAACCGGCGCCGAAGAGCAGGGTGTCGGGGTGATCATCGCGGCGGCTGGCAAGGCGGCCCATCTGGCGGGCGTCCTGGCGGCGCTGACTACCCTTCCGGTCCTCGGCGTGCCTATGACCACCTCGGATCTGGGCGGCCTGGATTCCCTGCTTTCCATGGTCCAGATGCCCGCAGGCATCCCGGTGGGTACCACGGCCATCGGCAAGGCCGGCGCCAAGAACGCCGCCCTGCTGGCGGTCGCCATCCTGGCCTTGTCCGACGCCCGCCTGCGCGGGGAGCTCAAGGCGTACAGGGAGCGGATGCGGGCCGAGGTGGAAGATGCCGATGCCGAAATACGGCAGGCGACCTCGCATGCCTGAGAGGTCATCGGTCGCCGTCTATACCGGTTCGGGCGAAATGAAGAAAGCGCTTCTCTCAATACCGCACCTTTGGCGCAACGCTTCGTTTCATCCGCCACTTCAGGTGTAATCTGTTGAGGTAAGTGAACGGTGGGCGGGTCTTCTGCTCGTCCCCGGTCAATGCCCTGTCATGGTCGAACAGCAGATCCAGCAGATGGGTGGTCCGGAGCGAGGTGCCGAGTGTGCTGGAACAGCCGGCGCAATAGGTGATTATGCGGCTGCCGCCGGCTTCGTCGTGGCGGATCCTTTTCCATGTTCCGGTCAGCTCCGGGGCGATAAAGGCTGCCGCCGCACCTTCCCCGCAGCACAGTGTCGTATGGCGATTGTGGCTCATCTCCAGGGGCCGTGCCCCGGTCAGGGCGACGAGCGCGCGCACGGCCTCATGGATCCAGGGTAGGCCGCGGGTGGCGCAGGGATCATGGATGGCCACGGCTTCGGCGAACTTCCCGGTCAACGGCGGGGGATTCTTTGCAAGCTCTTCGTAGACGGTGCGTGTCGCACACTCCGGCAGATACTGCCTGAAGGTGACGTAACAGCTCGGGCAGGCGGTAATTATTGTCCGGACGCCGCCTTTTTTCAGTTTTTCGGCAAGGCGGGCAAAGGATTGCTGAAAACTGCCTGTGAGTCCGAGATCACGTGAGGGTTTGCGGCAGCAGTCGAGCACGATGCCGCAGTTTGGGTCTATGGTCCGGAGGTATTGGTAGGTCTTCAGGACGACTGCAGACCGGGTGGCGGCAAGGGTGCATCCGGGGAAGAAGATTGTCCTTCCCCCTTCGGGAAACTGGTGGAGGGACAGCAGCGGCGAGCTGCCATATCGTTCATAGTTGCAGATCCGCCCATGGCGCCTGTCCACCGGAGCTGTCGCGGGCGTGTGGCGGCCCCGCTGTTGAATTGCATGACGAATTTCAAGAAACGCGCCGGCGACATCGAGATCTTTTGGGCAGACCGACCCGCACAGTCCACAGAGATTGCACTCGAAAACAGACGACGAAGGCGGTGCGGCGGTAAATTGCCTGCATACCTTCCCCGGTGTGCCGTACTTCTGCAAAAAAGCGCATTCCTTCACGCAAACGTTGCAGTGGACACAACCTTCCGTGACGGTGGTCACCTTATCCATGACGTCCATCGTGCGGTTTACTCTGCTCCCGCGCATTCTGCATCCCGTGGTTGCTGCGACCGGATTGATTTCAAGAGCACGGCCAGAACCGAGCAGGCGAACAGAATGAGCAAGCCGATGACGAACGTCCGGGCGCCCCCGGTGAGCATCTCGCCGGCATAGGAATAGATGAGCGTTGCCGGAAGCTGCCCGAGGCCTGTTGCCCAGAAGAACGACCAAAAATTCATGGAGGTGAGACCGGCGGCATAGCTGACGATGTCAAACGACAAGAAAGGCAGCAGCCTGGCGATGAGAATGGTGTGTTTGCCGTATTGCCGAAAGAAGGTGTCCAGATTTTCCAGTGCCGGCCTGCTGGTGAGTTTTTCCGTAATTTCCCGACCCAGCAGACGGGCGATCCAGAAACAGAGGGCGGCACCGGCCATGGCGCTGGTCCAGGACAGCGCGGCGCCCCAAACCCAGCCGAACAGCGCGGCGTTGGAGAATGTTATGAGAAATGCCGGAAGCGGGGCCAAAATCGACTGAAACAGCATGAGGCCGAAAGAGACAATGGGAGCCCATATGCCGAAACCGAGGATATAGGACTTGACCGAATCGACCTCGCATTGAGCAAAAAGAGTTATAAGCTGTTCGATGCCCAAGCGCAACGGGGTGACGGAAATACAGATGGCAGTCAAAACCAGTAAGGGGGGCAGTTTCTTCAGGGTTTTCGACATGATGTGGAATGTTGGCAAGAAGTGATGGAGGCACAGCTCTTTCAGGGCCAGGCGGAGTTGTCGCACGACTTTACTATCCAATAGGTAAAAGATGGCGATGGAAGAGTCCAACTGGTTATTTCAATGAATGGGGACTGAAGTATAGGGATATACTATGGAAGTGACAGCCCCCCGATGCGCGGCGGCGGGGGGCTCGTCAAAGGCGGGGGGAGGATCAGCCGAAGATACCTTTCAGTGTGAAATAGATGATGATGGACATGGCTGCGGCGGCGGGCAGGGTGATGAGCCATGACATCACGATGTTCATGACGACGCGCATATCGACTGCGCCGATTCCCCGGGCAAGACCCACGCCCAGCACCGCCCCCACCAGAATATGGGTCGTCGATACCGGCAGACCGGTCCGTGAGGCGATAACCACGGTCATTGCGGCCGCCAGTTCCGCGCAGAAGCCGCGGGAGGGCGTCAGTTCGGTAATTCTTCTGCCGATGGTCTTCATCACCTGGTAGCCGAAGGTCACCAGTCCGAGGACGATACCGCCGCCGCCCAGCAGGAGGATCCATGGGGGCAGGGCCGCCTTCTGCATCACTTCGCCGCCGGAACTGACGATGCTGTAGACGGCGGCCAGGGGGCCGATACCGTTGGCCACGTCGTTCGAGCCGTGGGCAAAGGCCATCGAGCAGGCGGTGAAGAGCATCATCGGCGTAAAAACTTTTTCCACGCTGGCAAACCCGAAGGACTTGTTGGCGGCCGGATCGTCCTTGATGTTCCGGATGAAGAGCCAGCCGAGAAAAGCGGTCAGGCAGCCGAAGGCTGTGGCCACCATAAAGCTCTGGGGCACGGTGAGATTGAGTTTGAGATGCTCGAGACCCTTGAACAGAGTGACCAGCGAGATAACGAAACCCACGAGAAAAATATAGCCGGGGGCGAACCTTTTGGCGTTTTTTAAGGGATTATCAGTGTCGAAGATGAGTTTTCTGGTGCTCATCACCAGGAGAAACGAGATGGTGCCGCCGACCATCGGAGATACCAGCCAACTCATCGCGACCCCTGTTATCTTGCCCCATTTCACCGAATCGGGACCAATCGCCACCACGGCGAAGCCGATGATGGCGCCGATGATGGAGTGGGTGGTGGAGACCGGCCACCCCTTCGCCGAGGCGACCATCAGGAATATGCCCGAGGCGAGTAGGGAGGCAAGCATGCCGAAGACGAGGATCTCCGGCGTACCGGTAATGGTGCTCGGATCAATGATACCTTTTCTGATGGTATCCGTCACATGGCCTCCGGCCACCACTGCGCCGAGAAATTCAAAGATGATAGCAATGCAGATGGCCTGTTTCACCGTAACCGCTCCGGCGCCGACCGAGGTGCCCATGGCATTGGCAAGATCGTTCGCTCCCACGCCCCAGGTCATATAGAGGCCGAAGATAATAGCCAAGATAATGAATATCGTGCCGTATGATGCAATAATTTCCATTGGACTCCTCTTCGGGGTTACCGGGAAAGAAAAAGCAGGAGACGATCCGCCAGATTCTCCGATTGATCGGAGATACGGGCAACGAGGTCGATTATCCGGTACCAGAACATGACCGAGACAGGATCGAGTTGACTCTCGATGGTGAAGAGCTGCCGGCGAATCCGGTGGACGATCTCATCGATATTGTGCTCGCTGCGACGGACCCCGGCGATCATCCCGGTCACTTTGTCGAGTTCGCGGCCGGTGAAGCCCACTTCCAGCAATTCATCCAGCTGCTCGATCATCTGCCTGGCCGCGGCGCTGATCTCCATCGTCCCTTCCAGCAGCTCATCCAGCAGATCTTTCAGGTCTTCCGGCACCGCCATTTCCCTGAACAGGAAGATCTTGCCGATATCCTCGGCGGTATCGGCCATGTGATCCTGATCGTTGATGAGGCTGAGAAGGTCCTTCCGATCGACCGGTAAAAACAGGGATTTCGGCATGTTCAGCCGGAATGTCGCCTTCTGCTGGTCGGCCTGGGATTCCAGTTCGTCGATCTGTTTTGCGAACTCGTGCACCTGTTCGCGATCCTGGCGATAGACGGCGTCAAAAAGAGGAGGGATCAGGCAGACGCAGGAAAAAACGACCCGCATATGCTCCTGGATGGGCTTGAAAGGGGACCCCCGGAGGAGTCCGGAAAGGGAACGGTGCGATTTTGGCATGGTGTTACCCCCTGAACGTACTGTTCATTTTGAGTGGATGGCCACATCTGGAGCGCACTGCGCTGAAAAGTGAGTTCTCGGGCGCGGCCCGTCGGCAGACGTGACGGAGTCATTATTAATTTTGCGAGAGCAAGTCAACATGTTTTTTATGCGGCAATACCGGCTTTTCCATGGCAGCGCAGGCGTTTCGGCAGGGACCGGAGTATCGTCGCCCGGTACAAAGGCTCAGGAAAGACCATTGATCACCTCGACAAGAGGTTCCGCGGGGAAAGATATCGGGGTAAAGCTTTCTCCCGTGCGGATAATGAGACTCGGGCCTTCGGCGTGGGCGCTGTAGATGACATGGTGATTTTTAATATTTCCGGCATGCAGCCAGAATCTGCCGAAGGGGTCCATCGGCGTATGGCCGACGATGCAACGCGCTTTCGGGGGAAGACCGAGGGATATGCGCAGCCTTTTTACATCGGTCTTCGAGTATCCGGCAAGATAATGCGGCCGATGCAGGCGGTTAGTTGTCAGTTCGGTGGCCAGCCCCTCGTTGTCGCGGATATTGATGAGGTTCTCGCGGCTGACCTCGGTCCGTGGCGGTCCGGCATGGCAGGCCACGAAGCTGTCGGAGAGGATGAGATAGGGCAGCAGGTCGTAGAAGTTCTGCATTTCCCGGACATACTCGCTGCCGCGGGTCTTTTCGAGCTCTTCCCTGCACAGTTCTCCCTGCAGGATGCCCTGCTTGTTGATTTCCGGGTCGAAACCGTCATGGTTTCCCCTGATATAGAAGACATTGGCGGGGAAGGTGATCTTCAGCCGGAAAATGATGTCCATGATCAGTATCGAGGTCTCGAACTTGTCCATCTCGCCCGCCATTTCCGAATGGACTGCATCGCCGAGGATGATGAGCGTCGCCGTCTTCATGCGCAGGCAGTCGAGCAGGCAGTTCTCGCTGACGATCCCCAGCAGGTTGTTCACCTGGGCATGCAGATCCCCGACGATGACGGGGGTGGTGCCGGGCGGAAGATCCACCAGGCCGCCTGGCAATCCCAGCCTGTCGAGGGGTCGGAAGGGCTCTTTTCTCAGCGTCTCGTTGACCTCTCTCAGAACCTGCAGCGCGATCGAGGGAGAAAGCGGCGCGATCTCCCCGCCGTAGATCCTCTTGATTTCCAGCAGCGTCTTGTACTTTCCTCTTTCCATCTGTCTGCGATGGTCGAGGTCGTCATGGCGGATGACCTGGGTCGGGCGGTCGGAGACGAGGGGGGTGATGATGAGATCGCCCTTGTGGTTGGCGATGCTGACATGTCTTTTCGCGACCTGTTCGCTGAACTGGAAGATTTCCCGGAACTCCTTGTGGACCTGGCCGATGACGATGGTTTCGCCGGCCCGGATGCGGATGAACCCCTTCATGTTTCTGGTCGAGCAGCCCTGTTCGGTAAGGACGATCCAGTCTTTCTGGGATGCGCTCCTTTTTGTGCCGATCGGTATCTCCGGCTGGAAGCGGAGACGGCTGTCCGAGAGGATCAGATCGAAACTTCTGCCGTCGTGGGCGATGCGTCCGGCGCGCTCCAGCTTTTGCGGCTGATCGCTCAGGGTGACCCACTGGATCGGGTAATGCTTGTGGAACAGCCATTTCCAGCCGGCGGCGGTCCTGAGGCTCGGCCGCCGCGGCTTGCCGCCCAGCGTCCATGGCGGCACCGTGGCTATGCCCTTTTCAGAGATGACCATCGGTGGCTTGTCGAGGCTCTTGCGGATATAGACGTTGAGGCCGGCTCGATGCAGGTAGAGGGCCACTTCCCGATAGACCGCGACCTGATTGCGCACCGTCTCAAGGCTGAGATTTTCGTCGACCGGGAAATATCCTTTGCCCTGCCGGGCGAGACGCTGTTCGTAGATCGTCGTGGGGCTTGGGATGAGAAATTCGAAGATGTATCTGGCGCGCCAGTCCGTTTGGAAGAAATATTTTCTTACAGGCGGGATCCTGATTCTGGAAAGCTCCAGTTCCGGTGGAACGGGGTCGTGCAGCCATTCCTTGTCGAATACGGTAATTGCCTCCCTGATGCCGCGGAAGGGCAGGCCCAGGTGCACTTCCCTGGGACGAAAAATGAGAGATTGATCTTTCCACCAGCCCTTTTGGGTCAGATCGAGGTACCCCTCGTTCGGCCATCCGCGTATCTGTTCGATAAGATGGGATTTCCCAGCGCCAGGCGGCCCGGTCACCACAAGCTGCAGGAACTCCAGGCCGATCGGCAGTTCGACGCCCCGGATATTCTGCAGGTCCTTTATCGGTTCGAGGATTTTCTTGAGAGGGTCGGCCATAAGGGTCGGTAGAAGGTCGAATCGGGATCGGGATGGTTTCAATAAATACTGGAGCCTTTCCGGACATTGTTGATAGCAATATGCTCATTGCAGTCCATTCCGAACAGTATATCCCGCTCGGCAAAGAAAGAAAGGCAAGGAAAGGGCGGGCGGCGATCCGTTTTACGGGGGCTTGGACGGCGGTTTACCATGGTCCTAAAGAAGACGTAATCGTTTCATCATGCTCCGCTATCGATTACCCGGTAGAAAGTGCCGAAAAATTTAAGAAACCGGCCGGATGTAGAAATGTAGTTGCTGTACAGGACTTGATCGGCTAGCATGGGTGTGCACTGACAAAGAGTTAGGGCCCGGCGGGCCCCATTTCACCTGCCTCAACCATACACCTCCTAATGAAAACGCTCACCATCGCTCTCCTGACAATCACTCTCTTCCTGATCGGCGCCACTCGCCCGGTGGTCGCCGATCAGGAGCCAACGATTCTTTCCCTGCCCCAGGGTCAGGTAATCCTCGATATCTCCGCCACCGAGCGGCGGGAGATAACCGAGGACCTGCTGGTCGCCACCCTCAGCTGTCAGCGGGTGAACACCGACCCCATTGAGCTGCAGAATGCCATCAACACCACCATGCGCCAGGCCCTGGACCTGGCGGCCAAAGTCCCGGAGGTCAAAACCGCCACAGGCTCCTACTCGGTCTACCCCACCACAGACCCGCGCACCAAGGAGAGAAAATGGCAGGGGAGCCAGTCACTGACCTTGAAGTCCAAGGAGGCCCATGCCCTGCTCCAGCTGGCCGGCACCCTCCAGGAACTCGACCTGACGATGAACAGTCTGAACTACACCGTGGATCCGGAAACGGCGATAACCGTCCAGGACAGCCTGATGGAGAGCGCCCTCAAACGATTGCAGGCCCGGGCCGACCGGGCCGCCAGTGCCCTGGGCAAATCCAAGGCCGAGCTGCGCGAAGTGAATGTCCAGGGGGAAAGTATTCCTCATCCGGAGATGATGAGGTCCGACTATCTCGACACCGGAATGCAGGCCAAGGCGATGGCGCCTCCGGTGGCCCAGCCAGGCAAGGCCGCCATCACCCTGACCGTTACCAGCCGTGCTTTGCTGAAGCAGTAAACTCTTTTGGAGCGTCCCTATTTTTCTTCGGAAGCGGCGATCCAGACGCGTTCTACCGAGAGTTGGGTTGAGATTCCCCTTGAACCGGGAAGAGAAACGCCTGACGATCGGTGTGGCCGGCGGCCGACGGAATGCAGCGCAGTAGGGCGTTCGAATTGACGTTGTGGTTATGCAGATCTCGCATGATCATCTTCTATTGACACATCAGGCCTGCCGCTGACAGAAATCATAATCCATGCCTCGCCCTGCTTCAGGTAAACCTCACTCCATCTGCCAGTTACATTGACAGGCACCGCGCCCTTAGGGACGACCATCGCGGAGTAGGAGTAATGAGACCCCAACTTTCTTCTCATAAACCTGAACACTCAGAGGATGGAGTTCATACTCACGCAGTTCTGGAGAGTCGCCCGACACAGAGAGAACCGCAGCATCTCGGTCGTGTGGTAGCCGGGCGGTCATGTCCCAGCCGACATAGTCAGGATGCAGAGTGGCGCGTATCTGGCCCTCATTTCTTCCCTTCGATAATGCCCAAAGATCCGACACGCGTTTCCATAATTTGCGTTGTTCTTCGGAGAAGTCGACAATGGGCAGTTGAATGGTCATGCGCGCACCTGTTTATTCCTAATTATTTTTCCGATAGCCTAGTGTCCTGTCAAGCATCGTCTGTTGTATCTTGCTTGTCCTTTTGGCTTCCTGGTTTCGTTACTCTTTCGGTCACATAGCTATGCTCCCTCAATCGTGCCTCTCAGGAAGCCGAAATTACTGTGCAATACAGCAAGATGTTAAAGCTGATGTCAGACAGCTTTCTGCTATCTTAAAAAGTTTACTTGCAACTTTCATAAGTTGCAAATGTAAGTTTAATAATTGCATGCATTGTCATATTTGGCTCATTTTTCTCAATATAGCTTGCATGTTTTGCTGCAAAAAACAATATGCAAAACATGTTGCATATCCTAACCATTTGAAGTAGTTTTATGCTGTTGCATTGAATATATTTCAACTCGTAATCTTTCATCGGTATACCTGAACAATAGCCGGATCGAAATCAGGATCAGGATCAGGATCGGTATCGGTATCGAAAGAAATTCGCGTGAATGCGAGGTGACCGTTCAAATCCCTGTTGGATACAAGGCTCTGAAGTTCGGTGTCGATCCCGATCGCGATACCGATAGGATAAAACTTTTCCTGGTGAACGATTACTTCAACTCTATAGCTATTTCTTTAGGGTAATCGTAGTTGACGACTACTGTCGCTGATCATGATTCTGCCGAATGGAATGGAAGCATATTTCGCAAATGGATGAGGAGTGTTTTCCCATGAAGTTAGCGTTTCTGCTTTGCTTTGTCTTGGCTTCCTGTACCCAGACCGCCGCAGAGAAAACCATACGAATTTGCGACGATAGTGGATGTACTGATAGAAGCCGAAACTACTCTAGTTACGATTCATCCAGGGAATTTCCTGACGAAGATCCAGATGGGCGAATTGCGGCTTTAAAGTCTCTTGGCGAAAAAGATGTTCGCGCAGCATACGACCTCGGACTCCGTTTTTTCCGGGGCGATGGCGTCCCTCAGGATGGCTATCAAGCCTTGGTCTGGATGCGTAAGGCAGCGGAAGGCGGTGATCTCGATGCACAGAGGGCATTAGGTTGCCTTTACCTCACGGGGTTTGAAGAAATGGGCTCAGATCCACGAGAAGCTGAGAAGTGGTTGACCATAGCCGCCGGCCGCGGTGACAACACGGCGAAAAAGCTGCTGCTTGAAGCCAGCGCGGCAAAGAAATCTGATGAAGCCTATTGGCGTTGGCAGAACAGCTGGCGGGGCGTCTTCTATGGGTATTGGCATGCCGGATATCCGTACAGATCGTATTGGCGCCGTGGATACTGGTACTTCTATTAATGCGGGCTGATGCCCGCATTAGAGGAGAATATTGACAATGAAAAGAAGGATCGGACCAAAGATTACGGCAATGATAATTCTGCTCGGCTTGGCTTCCAGTTGTGTAACAACAGGCACACAAAAGACGGCTGTTTCGGGGTCTGCCGGTGGCGGGACAAGTGTTGATGCCGATGACACTCTGGAGCGCTGCCAAGAGACGCTGGGGACCCTTGCGATTGATGACGGTCGGGCTTCCGCTTGGTACGGCCACTTCGGCAGTACCACTCAAGTAACCAGCATCGAGCCCCTTCTGCGATTAGCCGTACAGCAGTCGAATTGTTTCGTGATTACCTCGGTCGGAAACTTGCGGACGGATAGCCACCTTGCCCGGATCACTGACATACAGCGCAATTCAGGAGAATACCGTGCTGGTTCAAAGCAGCAAAAAGGCCAGCGGGTTGCCGCGGATTATTATCTTGAGCCCCACATCGCAATCAACGATTCTCCTGTGGGCAAGATAGGCGCAGCACTTGGCGGCCTGGTCCACCACGCAATAGGAAGGGTAGCGGGAAGTATGGAAGCAAAAGCATCCGTTGTCACCCTATCCCTTTTCGACATTCGGTCGGCTGTGCAGATCTCCGCCGCCGAGGGCAGTTCCACATCCACTAACTATGGAACTGCACTAGCTGCTTTTGGTGGTGGTGCTGCGGGCCACCTGAGCGGCTTTTCCAAAACACCAGAGGGCAAGGCTACAGTTGCTGCGTTTATAGATGCTTATAACAAGATGGTTATATCGCTCCGTAACTACAAGGCTCAGGAAGTAAAAGGCGGGCTTGGCCGCGGTGGCAGGCTCAAGGTCAACTGAATATTTACTCTGGCAGCTTTGGCCTGGCGGATCGTTGCAAGGCAAAAAGGATTTTCAAGTACCTCATGCCACAATATCAACGCTTGATAGAAAAGTAGTATCAATGATCGACTACGGCAAAATGGAGCTATTATCTCATGAAATATTACTATTTTTTCTTCCCAACATTGTGCCGATAATGCCAAATAAGCCACTAACGAAGAGAATGCGGGCTGCGGCGGCGTTGTAGTTAGCGTCGCCGTCCACCATCACATAGATGTCGGCCTCGATAGGGTGAGGAATGCGGCTACGAGCCTGTCCACCGCTCCTACGGTGCGGGCACCAGGACCGCCCGGTTGCCGTTGTTCTCCATCGGGCTCACCAGGCCGGATGCCTCCATCTGCTCGACCATTCTGGCGGCCCGGTTATAGCCCACCCGCAGTTGGCGTTGAATCGCCGAAACCGAGGCGCGCCGGGAACTGATCACGAATTCCACCGCCTCGTCGTACAGGGGATCGATCTCCTCGGCGGTCCGCTCTTCTCCCGCTCCCACACCCTCCGGGTCTTCCACTCCCCCGAGCACGCCCTCCATATAATCGGGTTCGCCGAACTGCTTGAGATACTCGGCAACGGCCTGCACCTCCTCGTCGGCGACAAAGGCCCCGTGCACCCGCTGCGGGTAGCCGGTCCCGGGCGGGAGGTACAGCATATCGCCCTGGCCCAGCAGGCATTCCGCGCCCATCTGGTCGAGGATGGTGCGGCTGTCGATCTTGGACGACACCTGAAAGGCGATGCGGGTCGGGATGTTGGCCTTGATCAGCCCGGTAATGACATCGACCGACGGACGCTGGGTGGCGAGTATCAGGTGAATGCCGGCCGCCCGCGCTTTCTGCGCCAGGCGGGCGATCAGTTCCTCGATCTTTTTGCCGGCCACCATCATAAGGTCGGCAAACTCGTCGACCACTACCACTATGTAGGGGAGCGGCGAAAGCGGCTCGAAAGTTCCCGGTACAAGCAGCTCCCCCGCGTTTATGGCCTCGCGCGCCTTCTGGTTGTAGCCCGCCAGATTGCGCACCCTGAGCGCGCTCATCAGCCGGTAGCGCCGCTCCATCTCCCGCACGCACCACGCCAGGGCATTGGCTGCGTGCTTCATGTCCGTCACCACCGGTGCGAGCAGATGAGGAATGCCGTCATAGATAGACAGTTCCAGCATTTTCGGGTCGATCATGACCAGGCGGACCTCAGCCGGAGTCGTCCGGTACAACAGTGACAGGATCATGGCGTTCACGCCCACCGATTTTCCCGAGCCGGTCGTCCCGGCCACCAGCATGTGCGGCGCCCTGGCCAGATCCGCTACCACAGGGCCTCCCGTGATGTCCTTGCCGAGCACCAGGGCCAGTTTGGAATCATGGGCCTGGAAGGCCTCGGAAGACAGCACCTCGGAAAGACGAATCATCTGGCGGCGCGGATTGGGCAGTTCCAGGCCCATACAGGTCTTGCCGGGAATAGTTTCGACCACCCGGATGGCAGCCACACCCAGGGCCCGGGCCAAATCCTTCATCAGATTGACGATCTGGCCGCCCCGGACGCCGACCGCCGGCTGCACTTCATAGCGGGTGATCACCGGTCCGGCGCAGGCATCCTGGACATTGACCTTGACGCGGAATTCCGCGAGCTTTTCCTCGATGAGGATACCGCAGTCGATCAGATCCTCCGGGCTCATCGAAACTGACTGGGTATCGGCAGGATACAGCAGGTCGATCGGCGGCAACTCCCCAGGATAGGCTCGCGGTTGGAACGGGCTGCTTTTGCCGACATCGTCTTCCTGGCAGGCCGGTCCGGCAGGCATCCACTTCTCTTCCGGCTCGGCAGGATCAGGGGTTCCAGGGTCGTGGCAAAGCGGCTCGGGTGGCTGAGGCGGGTGTGTCATCGGCATTCGCTTCTCTGGCGACATTCGAGCCGGAAGCATCACCACCCCGATCACCGGTTTCGGGGGCAGCTCTCCGTTCGGTGTGGCGCCGGGTGTGCCTGCCCGGACATCGGCGAAATCCTCCACATTCTCGATTTCCACATCCTCGATATCGACCTCGGGGATATCCACTTCGGCAATGTCCACCTCCACAATGTCCACTTCATCCGGCATTACTTCCTCATGTGGCGGGGGTTCGGATACGGTTTCAGAACCAGCCGTCGAAATTCCTTCCACGTAGAGTGGGGTGGATGATGGAGAAAACAGCGAGGGGGCCTCGGGGGGTGTGATTTCCTCTCCCGTCGAGCAGTCCGTAAACGGATCGCAACCGCAATGGGCGGCATCGGTGATTACCGTCAAATCGCCGCTCGGTCCGCTGACGAGTCTATACCCGCGAACCTTCTCCTCAGGCACATCCGGCCGGATCCAGTCCGTTGCGTCCGGCACTGGTGCCTCATTGTTCGCTGTCAGCCGTTGGCGGATCTCTTGGGCGTCCATCAAGACCGCCGGCGTCCTGGAAGTCAGCTCTGATCCGGCTCGACCGCCGACAGACGGTGTAACATGATCTACTCTCTCCGGTTTCTCCGGTGGTGAGGGAGGCTCGATCTTCCCCAGCGGTTGCGAGAGAACGCCGATTCCAAACATGCCTGACGCTGTGACGACGGGCGCCGAATTCCCTCTCGCGCACGCCCCGTTTTTCAGCCCACACGTTCCAACACGTGTATCTGCAAAGCTCTTCTTTGCGTCAGGTGGTCGTGTGCCATTCGTCGGCCTGCGTCCTCCACGCGACCACCGCAAACCGGCAGATTCCAGCCGTGCAATCTTCCCATCGACAGGATTCCGCCTCGATCGCCCCAGCCAATGTGGCACGCTCAGCCCAAGGCCGAGTGCGGCGAAAATCAAAGCTACCCTCCAGGACAGCGGGAGCGTCAAGACTGCCGCAATCGCGCAGACCGGCACCAAAGCCACCCATCGCCTTCCGTACTCCCTACCACATTTCATTACCACTTCGATCCAATTCGTTAAAACAAGCGCGTCATCATCCCACGATTCCTCATCGGTCTGCGGCAGATGAGCGGCACGAAAATCTTTTCAAGAAAAAGAGGAGCTCGATGTTTCACTCAGGCCCACGGTTATAAATGGCACAACCTTTAGTGCACTCATGAAGGTATTGTGTCACGACCCGGCAAAGTGGCTGAACCCTACCCGATTTGGGACGACTTGAAACCGCATTTCTTCCATGCGTCGTGTCGATTTCGGTATTGGTCTTCATCGTTCGAGCCGGATTGTCTTGTAGTTATTTGAAATCACCAATAATGATCTTAAGCTGCCGCTGATTTTACCACGTCTGCAGCATAGCAGGCAAGGACGTTGGGCCGGCTGGTCGACAACTTTGGCAGATAACAAAGCCTTCAGCCATTGGTGTGAAAGGGTGCGGGAGATATACAATTGAGGCATATTCATCTTCTTGTTCCGTCTCTCATGGAGTATATAGGCAGGGCCGAGAGCGGTGGAATCCAACCCTCAAACCTCATACGTCTACGTACATGAAACAATATCCATCAATGTGGCTGGCCTGGTTGATGTGGGGTCTGGTGGGGGCTCTGTATCTCATTGGGTTTTTTCAGAGGATGGCACCGGCGGTCATGGTCGATCAGCTGATGCGGGATTTCCAGATCAGCGGCGCCATGATCGGCAACCTTTCCGCGGCATATTTTTATGCCTATGCGGCCATGCAGATCCCCAGCGGTTTGCTGGTCGATCGCATCGGCCCCCGCCGGCTCAGCAGCTTTGCCTGTATCGGCGCAACTGTCGGGATACTTACTTTTGCCTGGGGGCCGAGCCTCTGGTTCGTGTATGCCGGCCGGTTCATCGTCGGGGCCTCGGTGGCTGTCGCCTTTGTGACATGCATGAAACTCGCCGGTCATTGGTTTGCGACCAACAGATTCGCGATGGTCACCGGTGTGGCGCTTCTCCTGGGCAACCTGGGCGGTGTGCTGGCCGGCGTTCCTCTTTCTGAAGCGGTTGCCGGAGTGGGGTGGAGGACGGCGATGGCGGTGAGCGGGGCTATTACCTTCGTGATCGCGATCATTACCTGGCTGGCGGTACGAGATGATCCGAGCGAATATGGTTATAAAAGCCATGCCCACGCCTCTGTCCTCGAAAACGGGAATCTGCCCGCGGGGCAGGCTCTCAAGTCGGTGGTAAGCAGGAATGATACTTGGCTGCTATTTTTTGCAGGAGGGCTTTCAGCCTCACCCGTCCTTGTGTTCGCAGGCCTCTGGGGCGTGCCGTATCTCATGCAGGTTTATGGGCTCGAACGCGCCCAGGCCGCCACCATAACCTCCACCATGCTGATAGCTTGGGCCATCGGCGGGCCGACACTGGGTGCTCTGTCCGACCGGATCGGCAGGCGCAAACTGCCCTATCTTGTCGGCACGATCCTCTCTACCAGTCTTTGGGCGGTCTTCCTGTTCGTGGAGTTGCCCTATGTCTTGTTGTATCCGCTGCTTGCCGCCATCGGCTTTTCTTCCGGCGCCCTTATCATCGGGTTTGCTTTTGCCAGGGAGGCCAATCATCCGGGAGCATCGGGAGCGGTCGGGGGTGTCGTGAACATGTCGGTTCTGGGGGTGGCCGCGATCATGCAGCCGTTGCTTGGAAAAATCCTCGATGCACATTGGGACGGGGCGCTGGTCAACGGCGCCAGGATCTACGGAGCGCAGGCCTACGGATCGGCCTTTGTCTGGTTTCTGGCGTGTTCACTGGTATCCGTCTTTATGGTGTTGTTTACGAGGGAATCTTTCTGCAGGATGAGAGATGAGTAGGACAGTTGGGCGCTCAAGTGGAGGGGGGCGGGCAAGGAACATATTGACGCGCTCATATTTTGATAGGAATTTCCAAGCCAATTGGTTTAGTATCAAAGCCGGGAATCATTGGGAGGTATTGTTATTGATCGGTCGTCAACGTTAAGGAGAAAGCGATGAATATCGGCAGCCTGTTACCGCACCATGCTCGTTATCGTCCCAATCATCCGTGTTTCGTCTGTGGCGGGGAACGATACACCTACAAGGCATTTAACGCTTACGTCAACAAGCTGGCCAATGCTCTGCTTGCGGCGGGTCTGGAGAAAGGGGACAAGTTTGCCACCATACTGCCGAATTGCACGCAGCTGATGGCCGCCTATTGGGCGGCCGCCAAGACCGGTCTGGTCATCGTGCCCTGCAGCACCATGCTCAATGAGAGCGGCCTGCTCACCTTGCTGAAGAACTCGGATACCACTTTGGTGATTGCCGATGCCTCCTTTGCCGGGGTGCTGCGATCCCTGCGTCGGGAGATACCGGCCATTGCCGATGATCGTTATATTCTGGTGGGCATGGATGGACAATCGGAAGGTTTTTGCGATTACAGGGAGTTCGTCGGTCCGGCAGGCGAGGGGAATCCGCCGGAGATACCCATAAACGACCATGACATGTACAATATCATGTACTCCAGCGGCACCACCGGCGCGCCTAAAGGGATTATCCACACCCATTATGTGCGGGCCATGTACTGCACCATTTTTTCCTCCTCCTGGCGGATGACGCCCGAGAGTGTCGTGTTGCACGCTGGGGCCATCGTCTTCAACGGCGCCATGTTGGACCTGATGCCGTGGATGTTCCTGGGCGCCAAGTACATCCTCCATAAAACTTTCAACGCCGAGGCCGTCATCGCCGACATCGAGAGGGAGAAAGTGACCCATGTCGTCATGGTGCCGGCGCAGATTATCGCCATCCTGAACAGCCCCGCCTTCGACCCGGCGAAACTCGCATCCCTGGAAATGATCCATAATGTGGGGGCGCCTCTGCTGCTGGAATACAAACATCGGCTGAACGAGACTCTGCCCGGTCGCTTTTACGAACTGTACGGATTGACGGAAGGGTTCATGACGGTGCTCGATAAACACGATGCCGTCCGCAAGGTCGGCTCCGTCGGCGTTCCCGCTCCATTTATGGAACTGCGCATCATGGATGCGTACGGCAACGAATGCGCACCGGGGAAAATCGGCGAGATCTGCGGCAAGAGCCCCATGATGATGCTCGGCTATTACAAGCAACCCGATCTTACAAAAAAAGCGATTGTCGACGGATGGCTGCACACCGGGGATGCCGGGTACGTCGACGAGGATGGCTTCCTATTCCTGGTGGACCGCATCAAGGACATGATCATCTCGGGCGGGGTGAATGTTTACCCCAAGGATATCGAAGAGGTGGTTATCCAGCATCCGGGTGTGCGTGACGTCGCGGTAATCGGCGTTCCCGACGCGAAGTGGGGGGAAGTCCCTGTTGCGGCGGTAATATTGCATCCGGATGCGGAGGTGACGCCACAGCAACTGCTCGAGTGGACCAACAGCAGGGTTCATGCGAAATTTCAACGAGTCCACGATGTGGTGCCGATGAGTTCTTTCCCCTGCAATGTCGCCGGCAAGATGCTCAAGCGGAAGATGCGGGATGAATATGCACCGGTCCTGCGCAAAAAAGAATAGGCATGCCCTGATACAAGTATAACTTGACAGGAGGGGACAGAAAGTCACATCAAGCCGGCCCCCCTTTTTGTAATGCTTCCCAACGGTGGCCGTAGCTGCCAGCGGATATGGCCACCCGTGGAGAGCTCTGAAATAGTAGGCCCTCACCCATTTCATGACCATGGAAGACGAGGCTGTTGTCGTCAACGACACGCTGGCGGTGCCAAGCGTCTACCCCCTTTCTTGTCGTCGGGAACCCTTTCCAACTCGCTTCCGGTATTCAATAAAGAGCTCCACTAGATCGCTGATGGATGGCCTCACAGATTCTTTCCTATTTTCTAGACAGTTATATTGACTCCATGCATCATTGAAGCCCTTCAGGGATGGATCGTCAAAAACCACATCATCTATCTCGAAGTCATAGTTCTTCATGTATTATCCTCTAGGAAAAGGTTAGGTGTTGTAAAAGTATAGCTGATGCAAATCGAAAGGTGAATGGGATAAATACTAAAAATAAGGTTGGTATTTTTACGGATAGCCAGCCCAGGAGCAAGTGCGTGAAGATCGACGGAATGCCAGAAGATCATCGTGTTCGACCTGAATAATATACTCGGCGGGAAAACCATGTTTTGCAGGTGAGATTACCAAGGAGCAGTGATGGTATGCATGGATGTGGTGGACGACTGGACGGTTAAAATTTTCTCAATCCGGGTCATCCTGCTTAAGGATGTGGTGCTGAATCAGTGAGGCATTATTCTGTTAGACGGTCCATGGGACCGTCTAACTTCACTTCCCGTATAAAGACAAAGAAGAAGGAGCACACGTCCATCACTTCCAGATACATGGCATCGCCTGGAACGGGGAAATTTGCACAGGCGCGGGGAAAGTGCTGCGAGTTCCAGCGCAGGCACGTCAAATCTCGAGCCAGGTACCTGCACGTCCGGTATATGAGGGGAGCGCGGATGCCCATTTCCGCAAAACCGGCCAAATATTCATTCCACTGAAGGTTGAGGCATAACATGCGGCAACAGATGGCCTTGCACCGTTCGTACTCGCATGTTCCGTGTCGTTCGAGGAGGAATGTCCGTTCCTCGCGTTCGACAAGATACTGGGGCGGAGAGGATGAAGTATTCTCCAAGGGGCTGGCTGCGCTGAGGAAATTTTTTGAGACTCGTTTTATTGATGGACTCATGCCGCACAAAATCCTCCTCTTCAGTGGCCTGGGGATATGATACTTTTCCTTGTTAGATGGTAACAGAATAATGTTATAAAATACAAGAGAGGAAGTAGATTGCATAATCCCGCTCCCCTCGCCATGAATTCCGGAGCCCTGCTTTTGCCAAGAGGGTTTTTTGTCGAAGCATGAAGCCGTGTGGGTAACCCTGGCAGTGGTGATAAACTGTAGCAGCCGTCGCGGCATAGGTTCCCGAGGGTGATCTTGAGGCATAGGGCGCAGGTGCCGCCGAAAATCCTGGGGCGTAGGTTCTATATCCACCACCTCGGCTCGACCCTATCGGATTCTGGATGATTTGGATCCTCTCTTGGATACTGCTGGGGTCAGGTTTAGCCAGTGGATATATCCTTTCCGGGGTCTCTCTGTCTCTGAGGGAATTCCACACTTCCTTCGTCCCCGCTCTGCAGCGTCTGAATGGTATCGTAGGCGATTCGGAGACCAATTGCGTTTGTGGCCATGGACAACTCAGTCGATATGGAGCACCACGGTGAAAGCGTCGAAGAAAGCCCACAGCAGGTCGTCCTTGGCGATGGCCATCTGCCTTCGACTTTCTTCGGTGATTATGGTGCACAGCTCCGTGCCGTCGGCAAGGCTTACCACCACCTCGGCCGTAGTGGGGTTGCTCGCGATCCGGGAAACTTTACCTTGAAACAGGTTTTCCGCCGAGCAGTTGGGCGGGGTGAGGTCTTTGCACAGCTGAATCCAGGGAGCTTTCACCTCTGCTGTGACAAGCATGCCGATCTTGAGACCCAGCCGAGTGAGGCTGTCGGTGGTGATGACCGAGGTAACGACATCCCCGCTAAAGGACACTACTTCGACAACGGTCTGTATATCACCCTGACGAATGGCGCCGATTTTGCCGAAGAAGGAATTGCGGGCGCTGGTCTTGCGTCGGTTTTCCCGTTCGGCGAACAATCTGGCCACCCTGCTGATTTCATCTGCAGAAAACTCCACGTAGGAGGCCGCGAGGTTGGGGGTCGAGTGGCCAAGGATCTTCTGGATGACCGGCAGGGGCATGTTGCTTCGCATGAGTTCCACCGCTCGGGATTTGCGGATGGTCTCAGGAGTACCGAGTGACGGGGGAATCCCGATCGCTGTCGCCTGTTCATAGAATTTACGGCGGACATGGGCCGGATCGATACGGAAAACCGTGCCGGCAGGCCACTTCGCTTCTGCATCAATGGTCATGGCACGGATATCAGCCGCGATGGACTCCGGGATCTGGACCTCCCTGCCGGACAGATCTCGGCCGCCATTTCTTTTGCCGAAGCGGATCGTCTGGTGGTCAAGGTCAAAATCCTTGGTAGGGTCGAGGCTCAGCACCTCATTTACCCGCGCACCCGTGTACCTGATGATCAGGAAAATGAGGAGGATGCGCTCCCGTGAGAGGCGATGATCCGGTCTCCTGGAGGTGGCCACCCAGCGACGGAAGGCCTGTTCCAGGTCGTGGAGCTGTTGCGTATCCAGACTCCGTTCGGAATCCACAATCGGCAGGAGTCGTCCCTGTCCTGGTGTTGTCGAGATATCGGGAGTTTCTTGCATGGGTTCTTTGAAAAGAGGTTAACCCCCTCAAGGGGATAAATACCTTCACGAATTTCAGTCCTAAAAAATGGAAATGAAATTCTAAGGGTACTAATGAGAATAAATATCGTCTGAGTGTAACCACCTCAAGCATCTTTGGCAACCGCGCCATGAGACTTGACAAGAACGGCAATTGAAGGTTAAATAGATCAACTGGCACGATTACAATTAATATCGTGTCAATAAGACATGCAAAAGGCGCTGTGGCAAATCCTTCAAGGAAAAGCGAGGTGGCTAAGATGAATAAACAACTCAATGAGGAGGTCCTGTCCGCTGAGGGGTTGGGCACATCTTCATCAGCGGAAGACACTAACATCATGGCGTCTGTACGGGCTTTGAAGTTTGACCGAGTGGAATTGGCCGGCGCCTTCGGCGACCTTGGCACCCTCCTGCCCATCGTGGTGGGTATGATCTTCATCAACAAGCTCAGTCCGTCCTCGGTCTTTTTGACCTTCGGGCTCTTTTATCTGGTTACCGGTTACTATTATCGCCTGCCGGTACCCGTGCAGCCATTGAAGGCTGTAGGAGCCATCGCCATCGCCTATCCGGCCGTCATCACCGAATCGGTGATCGGCGCCTCGGGCATCATTTTCGCAACTTTCCTCTTGGTGGCCTCTCTGACCGGCATCATCGACCAGCTGGCCAAGCTCTTTTCCCAGGCCGTTGTTCGCGGCATCCAGCTGACCCTGGGCCTCATTTTTCTCAAGAAGGGCATCGAACTCATCATTCATAAAGATGTTTTCATGTCAGGCATACAGAGCAGCTTCGCAGGTATCCCGGTCAACCTGATCATCGGTGTCGTGGTCTTCGCGCTCGTGCTGCTCCTCCTGGACAACAAGCGCTTCCCCGCGGCCCTGATGGCCCTGGCGGTCGGTATCGTTTCGGGAATTGCCCTTGGCGGTTTCTCTGGTCTGAAATTCTCCCTCGGCCCGACCGAAATGCATTTTGTTAGCCCCAGCCTTGCGGATTTCTGGACCGCCGCCATCATGCTGATTATCCCGCAGATTCCACTGACCATCGGCAACGCCTGCGTCGGCACGGCCGACACGTGCTGCACCCTCTTCAACGGCCACCCCGAACTGCGCAAGGCCAAGGCGGGCAAGTTCGCCTTCTCTATGGGGTTAATGAACCTCCCTGCCGGGTTGCTCGGGGCGGTGCCCATGTGCCACGGCACCGGCGGCCTGGCGGCTCATTTCCGTTTCGGCGCAAGAACCGGTGGGGCACCCATCATGATCGGCGCCCTCTTTGTGGTTATCGCCCTGGTGCTCGGGGAATTCGGCTTCACCCTGCTCTCCATCATTCCCCAGTCCGTGCTGGGTGTGCTCCTTGTCTTCGCCGGGTTGGAGCTGTGCCCGCTGCTGAGAAGCCTGAAAACGAATGAAGAATACTTCGTCGCCTTGTTGATCGCCGGCATCGCCCTTGCTGTGCCCAACATGGGATGGGCCTTCGGCGCCGGTATCGCTGTCGATCTGTTCATCCGCAAATTCAAGGTCAAGATCTGAGGGTGGAGGGGCGCAGTGACCTCGCCAATGTGCATGACATTACCTTCGGGATGGCGATGCTGTCCTGAAGGTATGTCAGTTTCTTCCCCTTTCAGGAAGGAGAGTGCCCATGTGTTTAGCCAATGACATCGACGCCATTCTGGTGCAACTCCAGAACTGCCTCGATCATGAAGAGAAAAAGAGAATACTTGAACAATTGATCAACTGCCGGATCTGCCAGGAGAGACCGGTAGACGGGGAGGTGTCATGTAGCTGCTGAAGCTTCATGTTTTATCCGGGTAATCGTGCAGAGATTACCAAACCTTATTCACCTGTGGACGCATAGTGAACTCGACGTTGACAATTAGCGGAATTGTCCTTTGAAAATGACACAGCTGCAGGATGGAGCCAAATCATCGCTGAGCACTCTGTGTAGACCGCAAAAGAATTTGCACTTCCTCGTCGGTGACTTCCCGGAAATCCCCGAAGAACTGGCCGACCGCCCGAAAATCGGGGGGCTGCCGCAGGCATACCACGCTATCGGCCAGCCCCTTCATGTTCGAAACGACATCGGGCGGCGCCACGGGGATGGCAACGACCACTTCCCGGGGGTTTTGTCTGGCGACCATGCGCACGGCCATGGCCATGGTTGTCCCGGTGGCGAGGCCGTCATCGACCAGGAGGACGGTCTTTTCCCGCAGGCCGACCGGTGGTTTGTCGCCGCGCAGCAGCGTATGGCGCCGGCGGGCCTCGCGTTGTTTGAGATCGATTTGGCTGTGGATGTACCGTTCGGGAATATCGTGACGCCTCATGACATCCTCGTTGATGATGAAATCATCCAGTCCGACGGCCCCCACGGCAAACTCTTCCTGTCCCGGAAAGCCGATTTTCTTGATAACTATCACATCCACAGGCAATTCAAGCGCCTGCGCGACCTCCCAGGCCACCACCACGCCGCCGCGGGGTATGCCGAGAACCAGAGCATTTTTCTGTTGTCGATACTGCCGAAGCGCTTCTGCAAGAAGCCGCCCGGCTTCCTTTCTATTCTTAAACATCGATCGCAACGCCTCCAAGGTACTGAAGGAGCGAGAAGGGACTCTTGCCGGCAATAAAAAAACCTCCGGCTGCGGAGGTTCTGCACCATGATCGCTATGATCTCATGTTCCCTGCCTGGCTGGAGTTGGCACCTTACGGTTAAGGTTGCCGGACGGTCATCGGGCCAGTTCCCTCACGTCGCTCTTCATGATTATCTGTTTACAAGTTAGGTTTTTATGGGTTTTTGTCAATCGGCTACCCCACGTCATCAGGCCGTTACGCTCACATTTTGTCGCGCGTTTCAGCACACCATGGTCGGGCTGGAGGGATTTTTCCGCCGTTTCCCAAAATCCCCTTTCCTTTTGGCACGCAATGGACTCTTTTAGTGCCGCACAGGGCAACGGTGGCGTGGATCTTCGCGCTTATATAGCGTTGCGAAGGTTCTCGTCGAGCGATGAGTTAATACACGAGGGGTCTATGAACGGAAAAATTACTTATTGGCTATCGGCCATCCTGGTTTTCATGCTTTTATCCGGCGGTTGTGCCGAAAAACAGATTGCGCGCCGGCCGGCCTCATTCGAGGTTCAGCCGCTCGCCATGAACACGTGGCGGCAGAAGGCCCACAACCTGGTCTTTGTCCTGGATGCCTCTTCTTCGATGACTGAGACTTTTCACGGCGCGGAAAAGTTCGCCATCGGCCGCGACTTTCTTCTCAACTTCAATAAAACCGTCCCCGATCTGCCGCTGCAGGCCGCGTTGCGCAGTTTCGGCCATTCGCCAGCCTTCTCCGATGAGGCCACAGTGCTCAATTACGGCCTGAGCGAATATTCGCGTCCGGGTCTGGCCGGTGCGTTGGCCGCGATCGTGCCGGCGGGAGGTCCCAGCCCGATGAAGGCATCGCTCAAGGCGGTCGCGGACGACCTCAGGGACTCGGAGGGGGAGATTGCCATGGTCCTGGTGAGTGACGGCAAGGAAATCGAGGACTCGCCCCTGAAGGCGGCCGAGGAATTGAAAGCCCGGTACGGCGACAGGCTGTGCATCTACACGGTCCTGGTCGGGTACGACGGGGATGGCCGGGACCTGCTCTCCAGGATCAGTCAGATCACCGGCTGCGGGATGGCCGTGAATGCCATGGACATCTCCACCGGGTCGGCGATGGCCGATTTCGTCGCCGATGTCCTGCTCAGGAAGGTGGAAACCGGGTTGCCGGAGATGAGCAAGGCCGGCACCTGGGTCTTCAAGGACATCAAGTTCGAACTCGACAGGGCAGTCTTGATGAAGAGCTCCTTTCCCCGGCTGAACGATATCGTGAAGATCCTGCAGGATCACCCCGATATCAAGGTGGAGATCCAGGGGCACACCGACAGCACTGCCTCGGATGCCTACAACATGGATCTCTCCCAGCGTCGCGCCCGGACCGTGATGAAGTATTTGCAGAGCAAGGGCATCGCCTCCTCCCGGATGACCGCCAGGGGCTACGGCGAGTCGAGGCCGATCGACACCAACGATACGGAAAAAGGCAGGAGCAACAACAGGCGGGTCGAACTGAAGCCCATGCCATAGGGTGGAACATAGCAGGCGGGGGCTCAAGATCGGGTCCCCGCCGAAGGTGCTATCAGAGGTTTATTACTTTAGAGCCCCTGGCGAGATGTCCGGACCGACTCCTCCCAGGGCCTCGGCGGTACCCCTGACGCCGGGGCGAAGGATCTTCCTTGCAAAGTGATGGATTGTGACCATAGTCTATCCACCTGAGCTGGATAAGTTCCTTCACTTTCAAATATTAAGAGAGAATTGAGGCACCAACCTGTGCTGGAGATTCCGGCTTCGCACGTTACTGGTATGTCCATGGAGAAGCATAGAATCGGCGTGATATCGGATACCCACGGTCTCCTGCGCCCGGAGGCGCTGGATGCCCTGCGGGGCTCCGAACTGATCATCCATGCGGGGGACATCGGCAGCCTGGCGATACTGGAAGAATTGCGAAGGCTGGCGCCGGTTTTCGCCGTTCGAGGGAATACTGATCTGGAGCAATGGGCGCAGGCACTGCCGGAGAGGGAGGTTATCGAAGTCGCAGGAATCTCCTTTTATCTCCTCCACAACCTCCAGGAACTTGACCTCGATCCTGCGGCCGTGGGATATAAAGCAGTCATCAGCGGGCATTCCCACCGGCCCTCGATTCGGTATCGAAATGGCGTCCTACTGCTCAATCCGGGCAGTGCCGGGCCGCGGAGGTTCAACCTGCCGGTCTGTTTGGTCTTGCTTCATGTGCGGGATGCAATGATCGAACCCCAGCTTATTGAGCTCAAATAGGCTCTTGCCCGCAAGCTGCCTCACTTTTTAAACCAAGTGCGGAGGGCAAAATGAACGAAACTATGCGTGTGATGAACGAAAGGCCCCGAAACGCCGAGACGCCAAGGGCCTGGCTGAGATCCTGGATCACCGCAAACAAGGTATTCTTCGACAGGAATCAGGGTGACATTCCGGAGAAGGAAATCGATTTGACGGAGTGGCGGCTGATCGTCGAGGGAGAAGTGCAGGACACCCTGACAGTCGATTTCGAGACCCTGCTCCGTATGCCGAAAATTATCGTCGCCAACACTCTGGAATGCTCGGGCAATAGCCGTTCCCTGCTGACGAGAAAAGCCTCGGGCAACCCCTGGACGGTCGGCGGCGTGGGAAATGCCATCTGGGGCGGCGTCTGGCTCAGGGACCTGCTGGAGCGGGCGGCAGTCACCCAGGAGGCCGGGCACGTTGCTTTCGCCGGATTTGACAAGCCCCTGGGCAAGGCCGGGATCCAGTTCATCCGCAGCATTCCCCTGGAGAAGGCCATGTCCTCAACCCTGCTCGCCTACGAGATGAACGGTGAGCCGCTGCCGCTGAAGCACGGTTTTCCGCTCAGGGCGCTGGCGCTGGGCTGGACAGGCGCCAACTGCGTAAAATGGTTAAACAGGATTACCGTTATGAAGGAGCCGTTTCAGGGCTTTTTCATGGATGAGGTGTACCGGATATTCGGTGAAGGCCAGGAGCCGAAGACCGGCAAAACCGTCACCGCCATCGGCCTCAAGTCGATCATCACCCAGCCCGAGGCGGAGGAGATCCTGCCCGTCGGCGACATTGTCATCCTGGGATCGGCGTATGCGGGCGAGAGACATGTGGAAGGTGTCGAGATCTCAGTGGATAACGGAATGACTTGGCAATCCGCCACCTTCATCGGTCCGGACGAGCCGTATGCGTGGCGGCAATGGCAGTACCTGTACAGGGCCGCGCAGCCGGGGACTTATTCAATCCTCTCCCGCGCCACGGACAGCGACGGCATCAGGCAGCCGATGGAGGCTGCCTGGAACGTGCTGGGCTACGGCAATAACGGGGTCAGGGAACACGGCATTACCTTTCAGGTTCGTTAGTGTTACCGACAGACTCCCAGCCTTCGCGCGGGACACGGGAGCGGACGATCACTCCTTTTCAAAATTCTCTTTCGGCGCTCCGCAGATCGGACAGAGCCAGTCTTCCGGCACATCTTCCCACGCTGTGCCGGGAGCTACGCCGTTAGCCGGATCGCCTTCGGCCGGATCGTAAACATATCCGCATATCGAACATACCCATTTTTCCATGAGATCCACTCCTTACATCTGATTTTCAATTGTTGATGAATCTGGTCTATTGCCGTCCCGGCACCCGTCCGAGGCGACGCAGAAGGCAAAGTACAAAAAAGAGTCAGGTATTTCAAGGTGCGGGAGAAAATATTGGTAAGGGTTATTTCCCAAAGATAGAAATGCCGTTCATATACCGGCCAGCTTCTTCTCCAGAACGTTTCTGGGGACTGCCCCCGAAAGCTGCTCGATGAGCCTTCCGCCCTTGAAGAACATGAAGGTGGGCACCCCACGGATGTTGAAGAAGGCGGGGATATGCTGATTTCTGCTGGTATCCACCTTGGCGATGATGAATTTGTTGACATGATCTCTGGCCATGCTCTCGACAACAGGCATCATCGTCTGGCATGGACCGCAGGTGGGGGAGAAGAAATCCACCATGACCGGCAGGGAGGCCTGTCGCACAAAATCTTGGAAGTCGCCGTCCCCGAGTTCGACCGGCACTGCTTGGCCTCTCATCTCGATTGGGGTCCTGCAATGCCCGCATTTTGGCAGGAGGTGCTGTTTGCCCGCCGGAATTCTGTTTTTCTTGCCGCATGACGAACAGGATACGATCAGCATATTCATGAGTTCCTCCCTTCCCGGATGCTCGGAACGGGTGCGGATGGCAATTTCCGGAAACCGCACCTTCGGCACAGTTTCCCGAGAGTCTCCATGAAAGCGAACTGGAGGCGGACCGGCAACGAGTCCTATCTATTCGTAATAGGCCACGGGACTGCCTTTTTCGATTGCCAGGGTTATCTTGGTGAAGTCGTTGAGTCTCAATCCCGGCCATTTGATCGAGGTGCCGTTGTGGGCGACGACCATCAGGTCCCATACCTCGGCATTTTCATTCCGGGATACCAGGAGGTCGCATTCGTCGCCGACTGACAGGGTGTCCACCGAAAGGATATCCTTGCCCCAGTTGTCCTCGAAGGCAGGGCTGATATACAATTTGTCTATCTCCAGGCCGGTTTTGTTCACAATAGTAAAATCCTGCACGCCGGCTGCCGCGAGTCCCGCATAGATCATTCCCAGAAACAGAACAAGTACCTTTTTTTTCATGGTGTTTCCTCCTGCAGATTTTTTTTTATGCATCTCGGTATGAGATTTTCTCTCACAATCAACCACTGCTTCATTCAGCCGTTCGTGTGGGAGTATCGGCAGGTTGCACGACGGGTCCCCGGCGCTGAAATAAGAAATTCCTATCAGGAAACGGATCTTTTTGTCAAGGGATAGAAATAGCTGTTTATCAAAACTCGAATCAAACAAGGGGGGCAAGTCCAGGATGCTATTCCGGACTTGGGCAGGAGGGCGTACCATTGGGGGAGGCATTTTTGCGATACTTGCGGCGGGTGGTGCTATCTCAAGCCCAGCGAGATGAGCTTGTCGCCAAGCAATCCCAATATCTGGACGAGTTTCACCACACCGACCAGTTTGCCGTTCCTCACGACGGGCAGCACAGTTTCCTTGCCGAGGACCATGATCGCCATGGCATGCATGAGTTCCGTGGAAGGCGGCAGGATCCGGATATCCCTCTCGATGACCCTGTCGACGGAGGAATTCAGGTGGTCGATCCCTTCTTTGGTCAGCACCTCGTCGAGCAGGATCGCCAGATCGCTGTAATCCACGACCCTGCCTTCAAAAGGCCTGATGTTTACGGAATCGAGCAGCGAGGAAAAGAGCACTCGCAGGATTCCCTGTTGGGTGACGCGCCCGACGAGTTCCCCTTCTCCGTCGACCACCATCAGTTCGCTGAAGCCGCAGGGAGCCGAGGAATTGAGCGGACAGAACGACCTCAGTTTTTTCAGGGCGTGCAGGACCGTCCCGCTCTCCCTCATGCAGGGAAAGTCGGAAATGGGTATCATGATATCACCCACCTTCTGGTTTTGCGTACTCATTGTTTTTTTCCTTTTGCAACGCCGTTTGCCGATAGTGTCTGTGACACTCCGATTGACGGCGTATATTATCGTTTCGAGAGATCCTCTCCGCCTTGGATGCCGTAGGCCGGTGGTGAAAGAAACAATTGGCTCGAATTGTTCCTCGTCAAGCAGCGCCTGCAGCTTTGCCGCACATGCCGCACGGCACGAAATATCCAACGATGTCTCCGCAATTTTCCGGAGAGTTGGATAGGTCAGCCGGGCAAAACAATTGCAAAAAGGGCTTCGACTTTGTACCCTGACACGAAATTGAGTATTTTGCATCGTGAGGAGCCATGGGCACGTACCGATTCCCCAGTGGCGGGTATGATCGCAGAACCTGCCGGTTTTTCCTGTTGGCGTTGATCATCTGGTCTGCGTCTGCGGTCTTTTTCGACATGATCCGCAGTCACCGGGCTATGGCGCGGGCCGAGAGCACCTTCTCCTTTCAGGAGGTGATCGCCAGAGCCAGGGATGAGGCCTCCCGGCCCTTTGCCGACCCGGAGGGCCGCGTACCGGAGTTTCTGCTTCGCCTGACGTACGACCAGTGGCGAGACATCCGGTTTAAGGAGGAGGCGACGCTCTGGCGGGAGAAAAAACTTCCTTTCGAGGTGCAGTTCTTCCATTCCGGGCTCTATTACAATCGCCTCGTCGCAATCAATACCATCGGGCCGGAGGGAGTGAGGCAGGTGCCGTTTTCCACCGGTTCCTTCGATTACGGGACGAACCTCATCGCCGACCAGATCCCGGAAGACTTTGGCTTTGCCGGATTTCGGTTGCTGTATTCCCTGAACAACAATGCTCACCTGGATGAGGTCGCGACCTTTCTCGGGGCCAGCTATTTCCGGGCGGTCTGTCGCAACCAGGTCTATGGACTCTCGGCAAGGGGCCTGGCAATCGACACCGGCCTCGACTCCGGCGAGGAATTTCCGTATTTCAAGGAATTTTGGCTTCAGGAGCCGGGCGCGGAGGATCGGGAACTCATTGTCTACGCCCTTCTCGACAGCAAGAGGATAACCGGTGCGTATTCCTTTACGATTCGTCCAGGCGGGAAAACCGATATGCTGATAGAAGCTACACTCTTTCGCCGGGAGGATATAAAAAAGATCGGCGTCGCGCCGCTCACCAGCATGTTTTTCTACGGCGAGAACACCAGCCGGCGGCCGGTTGACGATTTTCGCCCGGAGGTCCACGATTCGGACGGCCTGCTGATTAAAAGCTCCAGGGAAATCCTCTGGCGCCCGATCATCAATCCGCAGCATCTGTTCATAAATTCCTTCCAATTGAGCGATCTTGGAGGCTTCGGCATCCTGCAGCGCGATATCGATTTTGACCATTATCAGGACCCGGAAACCCGCTACGATCTGCGTCCCAGCGCGATGATGGTTCCGAACGGCAACTGGGGCCCCGGTCATGTGGAACTGGTTCAGATTCCCACCGAAAACGAAACCAACGACAATATAGTGGCTTACTGGGTGCCGGACCAACTGCCAGAAAAGGGGGAACCCCTGAGCTTCAGTTATGTGTTGAGCTGGTTTTCTCCGACAGGGGAATCGGATGGCCTGGGTCAGGTGATCTCCACCCGGACCGCTTCGAGGAAAGAAGCCAATTCCCGCCAGATTCTCGTAGATTTCAAGGGCGGCAAACTGGATCGGCTGCCGGCGCAACTGCCCAGCGAGTTTCCGCTTGCGGCCGAGATCAGCATCAGCGATGGCGGTGAAATCATCGACCACCAGCTGTTCCGAGTCAAGCCTACCGGTGCTTGGCGTCTGGTGTTCCGGGTAAGGCGAAACGGCGGGACCCTGGCCGATTCCCTGACCCTCCCTATGCACCGCCCTCCTCTGGAAGTGCGGGCCTACCTTACCCAGGGTGAGGAGACTCTCACGGAGACGTGGAGTTATGCAATATGGCCATAAACGACAATTTCCCGGGCCGATGCTGACTCCGGATGATCTCCCCCGCTGGCAGGAGGCTCAGGAAAGGGTTCTGCTGTACTTGAAGAAGCTGGGCATTCCAGCGCTCTTGAGTCTTGAGGTTGCTCATCAGGCCCTCGCCAATGCGGCTGAGGAAGCACCCGCCGCGGAGGGCCGTGCCAGTGTCACCCAATCGGCGATGCGCGCCCTGCACAGGATCCTTGTTGAAAAACCTGAGTTGCTTGACAGCACGCCTCATCGCAAATACAGGATTCTTTTCCGGCGGTGGCAGGCGGACGATTCGGCTGAGCCTTTCTCCTGCGAGGTGCCCGGTCCCGATTCCGGTCTGCAATCGGGGGTTCTGCCGCCGATTGACCGCGGCTCCATGAACATAAGAAAACTCTGACCGAGTTTTTTTTTAGCAATATGAGGCTAGCGGAAGTTTCAAGACGAGAAAACATGGCAGATTTCTTTCCGCAAAAAACCTGGGACACGGCAGCCAGGCGTCGACGGCTGCTGCTGTTCGTTCTCATTGCCGTCACCACTTTCGTCGCCGGAGGATTCATGGCCGATATCCTGCCCTACAAGGGCCGGACCGGCCTGGAGATGACGCTGGTGACCTTCTTTGCCCTCCTTTTTTCTTGGATCTCCATCGGTTTCTGGACCGCCGTCCTCGGCTTTGTCATCCTCTGGCGGCGTTTCGACCGCTTCGCCATATCCAGGTCGATCCGCGATGAAAACCGTTTTGAGGTCGAAGACCGGGTGGCGATCCTTATTCCAGTCTACAACGAAAATCCGGAAAGGATCACAGCCGGTCTCAAGACCGCCTATCTGTCGCTTGCTGCCACAGACCGTTTGGAGAACTTCGATTTTTATGTCCTGAGCGATACCACCGACCCCGACATCTGGGTCCGGGAAGAGGTCGCCTGGGCAAACCTTTGTCTCGACCTGGAGGGCTTCGGGCGCATCTTTTATCGCCACCGCCGGCCGAACATCAAGCGCAAAAGCGGCAATATCGCCGATTTCTGCAAGCGGTGGGGCCGGAACTACCGCTATATGGTCGTCTTCGACGCGGACAGCATGATGACCGGCGGCACGATCCTTCGCATGGTTCGGCTGATGGATCGCAACCCGCGTATCGGCATTCTCCAGGCTGTACCGCTGGCCGTTGGCAAACAGTCGCTGCTTGCCCGGATTCAGCAATTCGCCAGCCATGCCTACGGACCCATGTTCGCGGCCGGGCTGCATTACTGGCAGATCGGCGACGCCCAGTACTGGGGTCACAACGCCGTGATTCGCGTCGCCCCCTTCATGGAACACTGCGGCCTGCCCCGACTTTCCGGCAGGCCCCCGCTTGGCGGCGAGATCTTGAGCCACGATTTCGTTGAGGCGGCCCTGATGCGGGGTGCGGGCTTCGAGGTGTGGCTGGCCTACGATCTGCCCGGCAGTTGGGAAGAGCCGCCGCCGACCCTGGTCGACGAACTGGTCCGGGATCGGCGGTGGTGCCAAGGCAACCTCCAGCACATGCGCCTGCTTCTGGCCAAGAGAATCTTCCCCACCCATCGCGTACTCTTTCTCAATGGCGCCATGTCGTATGTCTCGGCGCTGCTCTGGTTCCTGTTCCTGAATGTCAGCAGCATCAAAGCCGTTTCCCAGGCCCTTATCGGTCCCGATTATTTTCCGGTGCAGGGGGGGCTGTTTCCGGACTGGCCGATCTGGAACCTGTGGTGGGCGCTGATCCTGTTGACCTCCACCTTCATCATCCTGCTGCTGCCGAAGTTGCTCAGCGCGATTCTCATCATCCTCAGGGAGGAACGGGCCGGTGATTTCGGCGGAGCGGTCCGGCTGCTCCTCAGCATCGGCGCCGAGGTGATCGCGTCGATGCTTCTTGCCCCGCCGCGCATGCTCTCCCACAGCAAGTTCGTCTTTGTGACGCTTATGGGCCGGACAATCTCCTGGATGCCGCCGCCCCGCGAAGACCAGGACACGCCCTGGAGCGTGGCCCTCAGGTTCCACGGCTGGGGCATGGCCCTGGCCCTGCTCTGGGGGGCGGTCCTCTTTCTCGTTAATCGGCCTTTTTTCTGGTGGATGGTCCCCGTCCTCCTCCCCCTCATCATCGCCGCTCCGCTATCGGTCTGGACGAGCAAGGTGAGTCTCGGACGGCTGGCAAGAAGGGCAGGGCTGTTCCTGATCCCGGAAGAGCTTGTGCCTCCCGCGGAAATAGCAGCAGCAGGCGATCCCGGAGAGGCCCGTGGCGCCCGGCCGGCCCCGTTGATAGAGGAGGGCGGTTTCGTGACGGCGGTGGTCGACCCATATGTCAATGCCCTCCATCTGGCCTTCAGACGGCGACGGCGACGGGTCACAGGGGCAATCGCCGAGTCCCGGCGGCAACTGGTGGCGAAGGCGCTGGCGCAAGGGCCCGAGGGCCTGGCACGCAGGGAAAAACTGACCCTGCTCTCCGATCCCGAGTCTCTCGAGCAGCTGCATGCCCTGGTCTGGGAACTCGAAGGCGGCATAAAGGCCCGGCAATGGCCCCTGGATTCATGATGCCCCTCTCTTTAGTACCTTAGAAATTCGTTTCTTGCTTTTTAAGAACGAATTTCGTGAAGGTACTTATCCCCTCTGCTGTTGGAGGGGATAACAAACCTTGGGCTGCGGGCGTCAGCCCGCACTGTGATAATCAGTCCTGTTTTTGAGGATAACAATCTTGCCGTATCGGATAATGCCCCCCGGCGGTCTGTTCGGGGGGGTATGGTAGTCAGGCGTTGAAGTGCGCAATGAAGTAACTCTTCATCATTGCCTATTAAATTTGATGAGGCGGCTGTTGGCATGGACTTTGAATAACCTCCTTCAGAAAATAGATGGAATCATGGCCTGCAAGGAGATAGGTAATATGACGATAATGACAATAGACTGGTCCCTCGAACGGGAAAAAATGGTGAATGAACAACTCGTCGGTCGAGGTATACGTAATAAGAAGGTTCTGACGGCAATGCGTCAGATCCCGAGGCATCTCTTCGTCCCCTCCAGGTGGGAGGCAATGGCCTACGCAGATCGCCCGCTGCCCATCGACATGCAGCAGACGATCTCGCAACCGTATATCGTGGCGTTGATGACGGAATCGCTCGAACTTGACCCGAACGACAAAGTTCTGGAGATAGGGACCGGAAGCGGTTATCAGACGGCGGTCCTGGCCGAACTCTGCCACGGCGTGCATACCCTGGAATTACTGCCTGAACTCATGGAATCGGCAAGCGAGCTGCTGGCGAGGCTCGGTTATCGGAATGTTTCGGCCAAGACTGCCGACGGCACCCTGGGCTGGCCCGAGCATGAACCCTACGATGCGATCATTGTCACCGCCGGGGCGCCGCATCTTCCCCGTCCTCTCCTTGAGCAGCTTGCCGAGGGCGGCAGGCTGGTTATTCCCGTGGGGGACAGCCTCTCGCAGGCGCTGAAGAAGATCGTGCGCCGGCCGGACGGCTTTTGGGAGGAACAATTGCTGAAATGCCAGTTCGTTCCCCTTCGCGGTGAGCACGGCTGGCAGCAATGACGAATTTCTTTTGAAATTCTCTTCAACAAATAAGAACGAATCTCTTAAGCACTAAAGGAGCGTTGGTATGAACAGGGATATAATTAAAGGCAAATGGAATCAGCTTAAAGGTGATGTTAAAATCCAATGGGGAAAGCTCACCGATGACGAACTGGATGAAATCAACGGCAACTACGATAAGATCGTCGGAAAGTTGCAGGAAAAATACGGATATGAAAGAGACAGGGCGGAAAAGGAAGCGGATGAATTCTTCACCAGGCATGAATGATCGCTCTACATTGTCCTGATCTCTTATCATTAGCATGAGGGGACGGCAGGTGGAGCCGGTGGGAATTTCCGGCTGTCCTGTTCGTCCCCCCCCAAGTGCAATATCGAAACTTTCGTTTTCATAAGAAAACCATTCTCTTCCAACTCTATGGAAACACCCTTCCTGCAGGGCAATCCTCAGCTCGCTATTCTTCTCAATGTCTTCATAGCCATGATCTTCGGGGGCCTGATCGGACTGGAACGTGAACTGGCGAGGAAGCCCGCAGGACTCCGTACCCTCATGCTGGTCGCCGGCGCCTCCTCCATGCTGGTCGGACTCGGCGACACGCTGATCGAACATTTCTCCTCCCAGCCCTACGACGAAAATCTTCGTGCCGATCCGGTGCGACTGGTCGAAGCCATCATTACCGGCATCAGTTTTCTCGGTGCCGGGACAATCTTCCGCTCGGGCAAGGATGACGCCATCGAAGGCCTGACCACGGCCGCTTCCATCCTCATCTGCTGTGTCATCGGCATTGCCGTGGCCTTGTCTCAGTATATCCTGGTGGCCGGGGTCACGCTCCTCGCCGTCATCATCCTGCATACGGCCTCGGCCCTGGAACGGAAGATCTCCTCGCGCAGATGAATTCCTCCGCCGATTTCTCCGGCGGGCGACCTCCCTCCGTCTCCCTTTGAAGCGCCCTTGCTTTAATGTTTAACCGCAAATACTATGTATCGTTAACACCATCGGTGTATCAGATGGCACGTTGCACGGCATAAGGCGGCAGTACCAGGTTTTTTCATCCATAATCCCCAAGGAGGTTGTTTATGAAAATCCGTATTGTTCAGACGGCCCTCGCGTTTCTGACGCTGCTTTTCGTGGTCGGTAAGGCGGCTGGCCACTGTGAAATCCCCTGCGGCATCTATGACGATGCCATGCGTATCAAACTGCTTGCCGAGCATATCGCCACCATCGAAAAATCGATGAACATGATCAAGGACCTCGAACAGGTCGAACAACGCAACACCAATCAACAGGTTCGCTGGGTCATGAACAAGGAGGACCATGCCAATCAGCTGCAGGATGTGGTCGCGCAGTACTTCCTCACCCAACGGATCAAACCGGACCAGAAGAATTACCAGGAAATGCTGACCCTGCTGCACCAGATGCTCATTGCCGCCATGAAGGCCAAACAGACGGTCGACTTGAATCAGGTAACGGAATTGAAAAGGCTTCTGCAGGAATTCGAGAAGCTCTATTTCGCCCCGCATACGTGAGAGCGGATAGTCTCACGCGAAGGGGCGAAGGGGAAAAAGAAACGTGCTTCGGAGTGGAAGAAGCAAAAGAGGATACCATCCTGTTGGGATGGTATCCTCGAGAGCAAGGGCAAGCTGCTGCCTGGCCTCTATCGCAACTGGTAGGAAAACAGCAGATTATTTGACGGCATCGGCGAATTTCTTGCCGGGCTTGAATTTGGCGATCTTTCTTGCAGGAATGGTGATCGCTTCACCGGTTTTGGGGTTGCGCCCCGAACGGGCGGCCCGTTCGGCCACGGAAAAAGTTCCGAGATCCAGCAGGGTTACCTTGTCGCCTGCGGAAACGGCGCCGGTAATCGCCCCGATGATGCTGGATAACACCTGATCGGCCTTGGTCTTGGAGATTTCGCACTCTTTGGCCACCTTTTCCAACAAATCGCTCTTATGCATGTTTTCCCCTTATTATTCGTTTGAAGTAAATGGTTGGAACATCTTCCTGCTCAGATAGCAGAACTCTTTCCATCATGCAAGGGGATTCCGGAAAAGGCAAGGATCAGCTCCGAGAAAGATGCAGTTTTTTCGGGAATCCCGGGAAGGGGGCTCACTCGTGGCGCAGGGCCTCTATGGGATCGAGGCGGGCGGCCTTCCTGGCGGGAAAGAAGCCGAAGACGATTCCGACCGCGCCGGAGAAGAGAAATGCCACTGCGACGATCCCGGGACTGAAGATGAAGGGCATCTCCATCGCCCTGGCGCCCAGGGCCGCGGCCGTAAGACCGAAGGCGATGCCGAACAGGCCACCGAAGGAGGACAGTACCACCGATTCCACCAGGAACTGCAGCAGGACATCCTTTTCCATGGCACCGATGGCCAGGCGGATGCCGATTTCCCGGGTCCGCTCCGTCACCGAGACCAGCATGATATTCATGATGCCGATGCCGCCGACGAGCAGGCTCACCGCGGCCACCGCCCCGAGCAGGGTAGTGAGGATCTTCGTGGTGCCGGTCAGCGTGCTCATGATCTCCTGCATGTCCCGGACGAAAAAGTCGTCAGCCTTGCTGTCGCCGATGCGCCGCCGTTCCCGCAGCAGGCGCTCGATGTCGTCCTTGACCTTGGCGGTGGAAATGCCGTCCGCCGCCGAGACGAAGATGGCGCCGACATCGTTGTTGCCGGCGATCCGCCGCTGCACGGTGGCGAGCGGCATGAGGAGGAAGTCGTCCTGGTCGTTGCCGCCGCTCGACTGGCCTTTGGAGGCGAAAATGCCGATGACCCGGCAGGTGATGCCGCTCACCCGGATCGACGCGCCGAGCGGGTCCTGATCCCCGAACAGTTCCTTTTTGACGGTCGTCCCCAGGATGCATACCGACTTGCCGGCGCGGATCTCTCCTTCAGTGAAGGGCCGTCCCTCTGCCAGCGACCAGTTGCGGACGAAAAGGTATTCCCCGGTGCTGCCGGCGATGGTGGTCGACCAGTTGACATTGCCGGCGACGACCTGACCGTTGCGCGTGGTGAGCGGGGCCACCGCCGCGATGCCCTGAACCTGCCGGGCGATGGCCTCGGCGTCCCTCTCCTTGAAAGGCTTGGCGGCCTCGCTCGCCCCGCCGGGACTCCGGAATCCCTGGCCCGGCCTGATCTGCAGCATGTTGCTGCCGAGGCTCGCGATCTCGGCGGTCACCTGGGCGGTGGCCCCGCGGCCGAGGGTCACCAGGGTGATGACGGCGGCGACCCCGATGACGATGCCGAGGACGGTGAGCGAGGAGCGCATGACGTTTCTGCGGATTTCGCGGAAGGCGAGGATAACGGTTTCCCAAAGCATCAGGCGGTCCCCCCGGCGGATATGACGGCGGTGTCGCTATCGTCGATAACGCCGTCGCGGAAATGGATCCGTCGTTCGGCATAGGCGGCCATATCAGGTTCGTGGGTGACCATGATGACGGTGAGGCCGCGCTCGCGGTTGAAGCCGGTGAGCAGTTCCATGACTTCGACGCTGCGGGCCGTGTCGAGATTGCCGGTGGGCTCGTCGGCCAAGAGCACCTTGGGTTCGGTGACGATGGCCCGGGCGATGGCCACCCGCTGCTGCTGGCCGCCCGACAGTTCGCCCGGCGTGTGGCGCTCCCTGTCCCCGAGACCCACGGCGGCCAGCGCCGCCCGGGCCCGGCGGTGCCGTTCGGCAGCGGGGATGCCGCGGTAGATGAGGGGCAGTTCGACATTTTCCAGGGCAGAGGTGCGGTGTAAGAGGTTGAAGCCCTGGAAGATGAAGCCGAGATAATGCCGGCGGATGAGCGCCAGCTGATTTCGGGAGAGGCTCGCGACATCGTGCCCCTCGAACAGGTAGGCGCCGGAACTCGGGGTGTCGAGGCAGCCGAGGATGTTCATGCAGGTGGATTTACCGGAGCCGCTCGGCCCCATCACCGCGACGAATTCGCCGGCCCGGATGGTAAGATCGATGCCGCGCAGGGCCTGCATCGAAGCAACACCGCTGCCGTAAACCTTGGTGATGGCCCGCAGCTCGATGATGGTTGGGCTGCCGCCCCCTCGGTTCATTTTGCCTGACCCTCCCTGTCGATGATGAGTTCGAGACCGGGCTTGACCTCGCCCTCGACGATCTGAGTGGAGAAGCCGTCCGTCATCCCCACCTTGACCGGCACGGCCGCCGGCCGCCCGTCGGCGAGGATCCAGACCTGCTGGAATTTGCCGGGTTTCCCGCCTTCTTTCGGCCTCTCCGGACGCCACCTGGGCCGGGGCATGAGCTTGCTGAGGACCGTGCCGCCGCTGCGCTGTCTTTCCCCCTGCAGCTGCGGATCGAAACGCAGGGCCGCATTGGGGACGAGCAGGGACTCCGTGAGGCTCGTGACCGTGATCTCGGCTGTAGCGGTCATCCCCGGCCGCAGTGAGAGGTCGGAATTGTCGACCTTGAGGATCGTCTCGTAAGTTACCACGTTGTTGGTGGTTTTGGCGCCGAAGCGGATCTGGGTAATCTCGGCGGGATAGCTTCGATCCGGATAGGCATCGACGGTGAAGGCGGCGGCCTGGCCTTCCCGTACCTGGCCGACATCAGCCTCGTCGACATCGACATGCAGCTCCATCTGGGCTAGATTCTCGGCGAGCGTGAAGAGTACCGGCGCCTGCAGCGAGGATGCGACGGTCTGGCCAGGCGACACCGCCCGGGTCAGGACGATGCCGTTGATGGGCGACTTGATCTCGGTCTTGGCGAGATCGGTCCGGTTGAGCTGGAGCGTCGCCTCGGCCTGGGAGACGGCCGCGCGGGCCCCGGCCAGATCGGCCATGGCCCGGTCCAGGGCGGCCTGGGCGGTTTCGAGATCGCCTTTGGCGACCGCACGGTTGTTGCTGAGCCGTCCCACCTCAAGCAGCCGGTCGAGGGCGGCGCGGGTTTCCTTGATCGTCGCCTCGGCCTGCAGGACTCTCGCGCGGGCGGAGTCGAGGGTCGCCTGCGACTGGCTTATCTGGGCCGAGAGCTTCGAAGTATCCAGCCTGGCCAGCACCTGGCCGATTCTCACCTGATCGTTGAAATCGACCTCGACGGATTTGACGATGCCGGAGAGCTCGCTGCTCACATCCACCTTGTTGGTGGGCTGCAGATTGCCGGTGGCGCTGACCGTGACGGTGATATCACCGATAAAGGCCGGCTGAGTGCGATAGCTGACTTTCGGGGACTTGTCCGCGGCTGCCCAGAGGCCGATGCCGATGATGACGATCGCCAGAAGGACCACCCGGATGAGGATTTTTCGCCATTTTCCTGAAGGTTGGGGGGCGGGCATCTTCAGGTTGGGCAAGCCGTTTTCCCGTTCCGCCTGCGCGGTGTGCTTTTCCGCCTGCGCGGTGTGTGGTGTCATTATTGTTTTTCCTCGTTTATCGTCACCTGCTCCGGAAAGATGCTTGCCCAGCCGCCGCCCAGAGCTTTATAGAGACGGATGAGATTGAGGGTCATGGTGCCGGTGGACTGGGCCAGCTGATCCTCGAAGGAGAGCAGGGAGCCCCTGGCGATGAGTACCTCGGTGAAATTCACGAGCCCCGCCTGAAACTGGATTTCCGCCAGAATCGAGGCCTCCCGGGCGGCTTCCAGCGACTGGCGCAGGGACAGGTTCCTCTCCTGCTCCCGGGCATAGGCGGTGAGGACGTCTTCCACTTCCTGGAGGGCGGTGAGGACGGTGGACCGATACTCGATGAGGGCCGACTCCTGCCTGGCGGACTGGATCCTGATATTGGACCGGATGGCGCCGCCGGTGAAGATCGGCAGGTTGATCCGCGGGCCGAAGGAGGAACTCCTGCTGTCGGAAGAAAAGAGGTTACCGGCCGAAAGGGCGTCGAGGCCGATCGAGCCGCCGAGGGTAAAAGACGGATAGAGCTCCGCTTCCGCCGCGCCCACCCTGGCGGTCTGGGCTGCCAGATCTCGTTCCGCCCGGCGGATGTCGGGGCGGCGGCGCAGGATGTCCGCCGGAATGCCCACGGCAACCGAGGCTGGCAGCTCGGGCAGCGGCTCGAGAGCCTCGAGCTTGCCGTCCAGCGAACCCGGCGGACGGCCGAGGAGAACGGCCAGGAGGTTCGCCGTGCGGGCAAGTCCCGTCTCCAGGTTGGGGATTTGGGCGCGGGTGCCGTAGACCAGGTATCTGGCCTGCTGGAGGGCGAGCTCCGAGGTGAGGCCGCTCCGGTAGCGGGCCTCGGTCAGGGCGTAGGTTTGCTCCTGGGCGTCGAGATTCTGGTAGGCAATCGCCAGCCTCGCCTGAAAGGTTCTGAAATCGATGTAATTGAGGGCAACTTCCGCCGCAAGCGTCACCAGGACGTCGCGCAGGTCTTCCCGGCCGGCCGCAGCAGCAGCCTCCGCCGCCTCCACCGAACGCCGGATGCCGCCGAAAAGATCCAGCTCCCATACGGCATCAAAGCCCGTGGAGTAGCGGGTGGCATCGCTGCCGCCGCTCCTCGCCCTGGTCACCGATCCGCTGAAATCTATTGTTGGAAAGAGCGCGGCCGAAGTGAGGTCCCGCCCCGCCCGGGCTTCCGCCAGGCGGGCCCTGGCCTGCTGCAGGTCGAGATTTCCGGCCACGGCCTGCAGGACGAGTTCGGCCAGCAGCGGATCGCCCAGGGTAGTCCACCATTCGGCCAGGAGTTCCGGGTCCGGCTGCCGGGTGGTCAGCCCCCCACCAATGCCTGACTGCCAGGAAGAGGGCAGATCCATGGTTGGCTCGAGGTGATCGGGACCCACTTTGGCACAGCCAAGGAGAAGCTGCACAAGGGAGAGGAGAGTTAAAAGAATGGTTGGGTTAGTCATCGGTTTTCTGCGGGAAGAATGGCAAAAGAACCTATAATGTAGTGAAATGATCGCCAATGGTCAATACAATCCGAGCCGGGAAACAGGAGACAGGAGACAGGTGACAGGAACAGCAGGGCGCCTTGCGCCCAATACCCGGCACCTTGGCCCTGAGCGCCGCAGTATGTTGCTCTCAACCTTACGAAGCCGTAACGAAAAGACCACAGGAGGGTAAGCAATGGCAAAGGAAATCGGGTTCAAAGGCAAGGTGGTGAGCGCCGAGGAGGCGATTTCGACCATCAGGAACGGCAGCCGCGTCTTTGTCGGTTCGGGCTGCGGCGAACCTCGGCATCTCATCCGCACTCTGGCCGAAAGCCGGGTTCACGATGTCATGGTTTTCCAGATGCTTGCCCATACCCTCGCCGAATATCTTGACGATCCCGACTTTCTGGAGCGCATCGCCGTGACCCTCTTTTTTGTGCCGATCAAGATGCAGCAGGCGGCCTTTGAGGGCAAGGTGGACTTCATCCCCACCTATCTCTCCCAGCTCCCCCAGCTGTTTAGGAACAAGCAGATCATGATCGACACGGTGCTGATCCAGATCAGTCCTCCTGACCGGTTCGGTGTGGCGAGCCTCGGCGTCTCGGTTGATGTGACGCTGGAAGCCGTGAAAAGCGCGAAGACGGTCATCGCCCAGATCAACCCCCGCATGCCCCGCACCCACGGCGACGGCTTTCTCCATGTACAGGATATCGACTATCTGGTGCCCTTCGAGGAGGAATTGATCTTCATCGACCAGGAAACCGTCGACGAACAGGTGGCGGCACGCATCGCCCAGTACGTGGGGGAACTGATCGACGACGGCTGCACCCTCCAGGTCGGCTACGGGCACATGCCCTACGCCCTTTTGAAGTACTTCGACGACAAGAACGACCTCGGCATCCATACCCACATGATCTCCGACGCTTTTATCCCCCTCATGCAGAAGGGGATCATCACCAACAAGCGCAAGAACTTCATGACCGATCGGGCGGTGGCCACCTTCTGCATGGGCTCGCGGCTCGCCTACGACTATATCGACAACAACATCCAGTTTTATTTCGGCACGGCCGATTTCGTCAACACTCCCGGCATCATCGGCAGAAACGACAACTTCCGCTCGATTAGCTCGGCCCTGGAGGTGGACCTGACCGGGCAGGTGTGCTCGGATTCCGTGGGCCGGCAATTCTTCAGCGGCACCGGCGACCAGGCCAACTTCATCCGCGGCGCAACGCTCTCCAAGGGCGGGCTCTCGATCATCGCGCTGCCCTCCACCGCCCGCGGCGGCAAGGTCTCCCGCATCGTCGCCAATCTCAGCGCAGGTGCCGGGGTGGCGACGCTCCGCACCGACGTCAATTTCGTGGTGACCGAATACGGCATCGCCCAGCTTAAAGGCAAGAGCGTCAGCCAGAGGGTCATCGAACTCTGCCAGATCGCCCACCCCGATTTCCGGGAAAGCCTCATCGACGCCGCCAAGGAGAACCATTACATCTTCCCCGACCAGTTGCCGCCGATCGCCGAGGATCTCATCTTCATCGAGGAGTATAAGAGCCGGATCATCCTCAAGAACGGTAAGAACATGCTGGTCCGCCCGCTTCTCCCGAGCGATGAGATCGCCTACCGCAATTTCTTCTACTCGCTGCAGCGGGAGACGATCTACATGCGCTTTTTCCACACGGTGGCCATCTTTTCCCGCAAGATGGCCCAGGATCACTGGGCCTCGATGGACTACCGGAAGATCATCTCCCTCATCGGCATCGTCCAGGATAAGGGCAATCAGGAGATCGTGGCCATTGGCACCTATGCCAGGATGGACGACGATTGGGCGGAAGTGGCCTTCGTGGTCCGGGAGGATTTCCACGGCCAGGGCATCGGCGGCTATCTCATGAAACAGCTGGCCAAGGTGGCCTCGGCCAACGGCTTCAAAGGCTTTTTCGCCACCATGCTGCCGGAGAACACAGCGATGCTGGCCGTCTGCCGGAAAAGCTTCCCTGCCGTCAGGATCGAAAGGAAGCAAGACGAGATCGAGGCGTGGATGAAGTTTACGGGGCAGGAGGGGACAGAGGCTCCCGCTTCTATCCTGCCGCGAGGCCCGGCAGGTTTTTAATCCTCTCGAGCAATATCTTCTCCACTTCGTACTGTTTGCACAGCAGCCGGCCGGTCAGCACTTCCAGTTCGCCGCGGCTGAGTCCTACTTCGGAGATGATTCTGTCGCAGTTGTAATTGAGGCAGAACATAGGCTTGAAGATGAAAATGCAGCCCTTCTTGCCGAGAAAGCAGCATGCCGGGCCATTGTCCGCGATCTCGACCTCGACGCCCGCGTGCAGATTCAGCAGAATCTGGATGGCGTCGGTTTCCTCGGCCATCTCCAGGCTGCAGCAGCCGCCGGGATTGTCGGCCGAACAGGCGGCGCATCGACGGCCCATGCCCAGTGTCGCCATGTACCCGGCAAGCTTGTCGGCCGCTTGCCGCAGGTCGTCGAAGGTCTGGGTAAAAAACTTGTCCGGTATCAGCTGCGGCCCCAGGACGGCGTGGAGGGATCTGCTGAATTCCAGTCGCCTCCGCAGCGAGCCGCTGTAAATTCGGCGAAAGAGAAGAGGGGGCAGCATCTTGCGCTCAGGGTGAGATTGTTAACGATAAAATTTTTCGTACGTAAGCATACCATACAACAGAAATCCATCTTTGATAAAAAAAAAGTGCTCCAACGCAATCACATGGCCAGGATGTCCAGGACGGCGCTGCCGTTGGCCCGGTCGACCTTCAGCCAGGCGAACCACGATTCCAGAGTGATTTCCTCCCAGGGCAGGTTCATTTTTCGCCATTGCGCCTCGAAACCCGGCAGCCAGTCCTTCAGACAGCTCTTCAGCGTCTCTTCGTCGGGCGACTCCGGGCGCGCGTACATGTGGGCGAGAAAGTCGGCGAGCTGGACGACCAGGGGATAACCGGCCATCTTCTGGGTCTTCTCCGGGCAGTGATGATAGAGCAGGGCGATGGCGAGGCTGTCGGGGAACTGCCAGCGCTGAAAGAGACGGCTGCCAATCTGGTCGTGGCTGAAGGAAAAGGTCTTCTGTTCCGCTTCGAGTTTTTCGCTCGTGGTGAAGCCCCCGATGTGCCTGGCGATATCGTATCTTTCCTTCAGCCCGAGCAGCATGGCCAGCTTGCCGATATCGTGAAATAGGCCGGCGACAAAAAACGGACCGGATGGCAGGTTGATCGACTCGCCGATGATCCGCGCCGCAAGGCCGCAGGTGAAGGCGTGTTCCCAGAAAGGTTTAAGCTCCTCCTCCCAGGCCTTGAGCGCTGGTTTGATGGCCTGCACTGCGGCCTTGGCCAGGACGATATTCTGCACCTCGTTGAATCCCAGCACCATGACGGCGGTCTCCAGGGAACTCACCTTTTTCTGGTGACCGTAGAGGGCGGAGTTGGCGATCTTCAGGATAGCCAGACACATGGACTGGTCGGGGAGGATGGCCTTGACCAGATCGTTGGCCGAACTTTCGGGATTATTGACCACGGAGAGCACCTGGGCGACGGTGACGGGCAGCGGCGGCAGGGACTCTAGCTGCTTCTCGATGGGGATGGGTACTGCAGGCGTTGAAAAATCTGACATCAAAATCTTTGTTGAGGTGGGAGTCGAGGTGCTTCGGCCCAAATCTCAGCCGAATCCGGATTCCCTTTTGCGATGATGAAGGATACGGTATTCCGGCGACGAGTGCAAATGCGAGCCATCTCTTCTTCATTTCTTATGCGTTATTTTCTTCCTCTTGCCTTCTTTTGATAAAGCCGTAAAAAGTGCTCCAACCCGTGGAAATGGACTCTGGAAAAAGTTCGATATACGAGGCATAGTGTCTGAAACGGTGCTTTGGTAGTACATATGGTACAGCGAAGCGCCGTTTCAGACCTACAACGAAGTAGATCGGACTTTTTACGAGTCCATCTTCTTTTTAGAAAGCTCAAGGAACGTAACGGCTATTTGCCCGCACTTCCATGGGCCTCCTTGAACTTCACCAGGGCCGCCAGCATGTCGCAGGTGCCTGTCGCAAGACTCAGCTGCCGACCCTGCCTGCTCACGTAGCCGACCAGAGCGTCGACCTCGGTTCGCTTGCCGTTTTCCAGGTCTTGGAGCATCGACGGCCGGTGGTTGTAGGTGGCGGGAACGAGCTTATCGTAGAAAGCCCGGCGGTAGGTCTCGGCGTCCGGCCAGGGAGTGGCGCCGCCGAGGGCGGTGATGACGGCGAAGGTCTCGTCGATCACCCGGTTCATCAGTTCTCTCGTCTCCGACCGTTCGGCGAGCGCCCCGTAATGGACGCCGAGGATGGCACCCAGGGGGTTGAGGCTGCAGTTGTAGAGGAGTTTCGCGAAGAGTGACTGATGAATATCCGGTACCGCAAGGGCCGGGTGTCCCGCTTGGGTTATCATGGCGGCCAGGTGTTTCGCCGCATCGGGGATGACGCCGCGGCGGCTGCCGCCCACGTGGATGGCGTCGGCTGTGACGGTGATGTCGATCACCCCCGGCCGGACGATCTCGAAACCGGTGATCACCCGGCCTCCCAGGCTCCTGTCCGGACCGAACTGCTGTTCGATCAATTCCAGGTTACCGCAGCCGTTCTGCAGGGAAACCACCCGGAGGACGCGGTCCCCGAGCTTTGTGATGTCCCGGACGGCGGCTTCGGTGTCGTAGGCCTTGGTGGTGAGGAGGACGTAATCGTAGCTGCCGAAGGCCCCGTCGATGCCCGAGAGGAAGGAGCAGTTCTCCGGTGGGGCGAGAAAATTGCCGAGAATGCCGGTTACCCGCAGGCCGCTTTCAACGATGCTTTCGATGAAGCGCTCGCGGAGAATGAAATCGACTTGATGGCCGCCTTTCGCCGCCAGCATGCAGCCGATCGCCTGGCCGAGCGCGCCGGCTCCGTATACAAGAAATTTCATGATTTGCCTTCGTTTGACTAAAAGGTTTTCCTGCCTGCTCTTGGTGTTGAACCGGCTATTCTTTAAAAGTCCCGGGCCGTTTTGTCAACCAGCCATACTGGCGCACGGTTTGAAACCTCGGCGAGGGGATATGGAATAACCAGGGCTTCTTTTCAATTTCTTTACGGCTCGTTAGGAGTTGTTCATATCGTTTTTTTAGGACAGCTTGCGCGCTTTTCCCTTGCCCGGCCGTCATATCTGGTTATTGTGAAATCGGGCAGAGGGACGGCCCCGGAAGACCCTTGCCGGAGAACGACAATCGGGAGCGTATTCGGTGTCATATCGGAGAATTGAAGGATGTTGATATTCAAGAAGAAAACCCTTACCGGGCTCGCCAGGACCTGCGGCTGAGCGGCCAAAATCGGTCCGGCGGATCTGTCGGACGCACTGAGCGGTCTTACCTTCCAGCGAAACCCTGATCTGCTCGTCGGCATCGAGACTTCGGACGATGCCGCGGTCTACCGTCTCACCGACGATCTGGCCATGATCAACACCGTCGATTTCATCACCCCGCCGGTGGACGATCCCTACTGGTTCGGCCAGATCTCCGCGGCCAATTCCATTTCCGATGTCTATTCGATGGGCGGCAAGCCGGTCACTGCCCTGAACGTCGTGATGTACCCGGCCCGGCACCTCGACATGGGCATCCTCCGGGAGATCCTGCGCGGCGGCAACGACAAGGTGGTCGAAGCCGGGGCCGTTCTGGCCGGCGGTCATACCGTAGATGACAACGAGCCGAAGTACGGCCTCTGCGTCAACGGCACCGTTCATCCGAAGCGGATCATCACCAATGCCGGGGCCAGGCCCGGAGACGCGCTTATCCTCACCAAACCGCTGGGCACCGGCGTGCTCTTCAACGCCACCCGGGCGAAAAAATACAGTTTGAAGGAGCTGGAGACATCAGTCCTGCCGATCGTCGCCACCCTGAACGGTACGGCCATGGCCAAGGCCCTGCAGTACGACCTCCATGCCTGCACCGACGTCACCGGCTTCGGCCTGCTCGGCCATTTGCTGGAAATGGCCATGGGTGGCCAGGTGCACGCGGTGGTCGACTACAGCTCGCTGCCCTTTTACCCGGGAGCGCTCGATATGTACGGGAAGGGGCAGACCACCGGCAGCAACAAGGCCAACCGGATTCTGGTGGCACGGTGCCCCCTCAACATGGAGAAAGCCCTCTCAGCGAGCCGGATGGAAATCCTGTACGACCCGCAGACCTCGGGCGGACTCTTACTCGCCTTGCCTAAAGAGCAGGCGCAGAGCCTGCAGGCCGATCTTTTGGCTGCGGGTGTCGCGGTCGCGGCCAGGGTCGGCGAAATGTGCGCGGGCGAGGTTGGTATCACCGTGCAGTGACCTTGCGGGAGGTCGTATCACTTCTTTTTCCCGACGGAGGTGATCGGCATCTTGTTGCAGCTTTGGATACTAAAGAACCAGTGGGTTTCAGGCCAGTCCCGGGGAGTGCCTTGTCCCCGGCGGCCTTATCAAACCGGTTTCAGGAAACGGTGGCCCCCCCTTCACGCCTTTGCAAGGGATGCCAGCGACTCGTCCACCGAACGGTAAATGGCAATAAAGGTGTCGAAACCCGAGATTTCGAATACTTCCTGGACATGTTCCTGCATGGCGCAGGCGGCGAAACGGTAGGGTCCGGTGTTGTACGCCTTGGCGGTATTCAGAATCACCCGCAGGCCGGCGCTGGAGATATAATCGAGGTTTTCGAAGTCGAAGATGAGGTGGCTGCCGGGTTTGTGAAGAAAGTCATGCAGCTGTTTTTCGAATTGGGGAGCGGTGTTCGAATCCAGGCGCCCCTTCAGGGTGAAAATAACGGCATCCTTCGCCTTGTTTATATTTACTTCCATGGTCGTTTGCAGGGCTACCTGCACTCCTTGGGTAATGTTCTTTTAACGACAAGAATATTCCTGTCTTTTTCCCTCGTGTAGCTGCATCCCTGACAGAAGGTGCGAACGAGATGGAGGCCGAGTCCTCCGCACTTTCGGTGCTCCAGGGGAAGGGTGATATCCGGGGAAGCACAGATCGTCGGGTCGAAGGAGGGGCCCTCGTCGATGACGGTCATGGTCAGTACCTGTCCCTCCTTGGCCAGGGTGATGGTGATCGGGCTTTTCCTGGAACGATCACCGTGGGCGATGATATTGACGACGATCTCCTCCAGGACCAGATTTATCTCCGCGAGGGTTTTCGGGGTCAAATGCCAGTGGTTCTGCAGGGGCTGCAGTCGCGCCTGCAGGGTGTTCAGCTCGGTCAGATCGTTCGTTATCTGGAAGGAGACATCCATACGCTACAACATCGTCGCTCCGGCTTGATTGAGGCAGGGGGCGTCCGCCTCGGCCAGGTTCTTTCTTTCCCACTGATGCAGCTCCTTGAGCAGAGCCTTCAACGCCAGTTTGCCCGTTTCTGGAAATTGTTCAAGTATTTTTGAAAACTGTTCGCGCCCGATGGTCAGGACGGTGGAGTCGGCGCTCGCCCGCAGGGTGAACAGCGAGGGCAGGGTGCCGAGCAGTGAGAAGGAGCCGAGAAAGTCCCCTGGATAGTAGCGATGTAAGATCCTGGTCTCTTCGCCGATCCTTTTCTGAAGTGTCAACTCGCCTGACAGGAGCAGGCATGCCTGGCCGAAGTCCTCTCCCTCGTCAAAGAGCTGGTCGCCCGCCGCCAATTTTGATCTTTTCGCAAGAAATGCAAGCAGCTTCAATGACTTGTCCGGGAAGTACTGAAAGAATCTCAGCTCCTTCAAGAGTTCCAGGTTCTGCTGCATGACCGGAACCTGATTTCGGTTATTTTTTCCTTCCGTAGATGAGCTCATGGAGTGTACCTCTTTTTTCTAACAGTTCCCGGTAGGTGCCGAACTCGACCAGTTTTCCCGCCTTCATTACCGCAACCTTGTCGAACCCCTCGATGATGTCGAGGCGATGCACCGCGGCGACCACGGTTCTCCTGCCCTTCCAGCGGGTGGTCATCAGCCTCTGAATCCTCGCCTGGGAGGCGTTGTCCAGCGCCGACGTGGCCTCGTCCATCAGAATTATTTTCGGGGATTTCAGGAGCACTCTGGCAATGGCCAGCTTCTGCCGCTGACCTCCCGACAGCCGATCCCCCATGTTGCCGACGGGGGATGCCATGCCGATGGCCGCCACCTCTTCGAGAAAATCTTCCTCCACCAGCAGGTGCATGATGGCTTGATTCATCATTTCCTGGGCATGGGGGAGAGCCGGCCGGATCCTGCCGAAAAAGATGTTGTTGAGGATGGATTGACCGTGAATGTAGCTGGAATCGCTGTAAAAGGTGAAGAGGTCGGCGGCGATCGAATCGGCCCAGGCGGGGAAGGCCTGCCGGGCGGCGAGGATCTTCTGCTCGAGGTCCACCGGCATCCTGGCCATGGTGTGGATAGCCGGGGTGAAATTCAAGGCCAGCGACAGGAGAAAGGATTGCTGGCCGCTTGGCAGGGTCGACAGTGAATGCCTCTTCAGTCGGTTGAGGATGAATTCGCAGTGCTCGAGCCGGTCGGCCGGCACCGGGCTGTTCTTGAAAAAAATATCGACCCTTTCGACACCGGCCAGAAGATCGACGGCCTGCCCGGCCAGTTCGACGCTGAGTGTCAGGAGCGGATCCAGTAGTCCCACCGAATGGAGGAAGGATCTAAAACTGTTGTTGTCCGGGAGCAGATGGTAGTCGAACTCCGGCCGGTTGCTCGTGCCGAACAGGATATTCTCCGCGACGCTGGAATTGACGTGGTAGGTGTCGCGCTGGTAGAACTCCACGTAATCGGCCAGCCTTTCTCCGAAATTTTCATGGAAGCGCCGGCGGATGCGGATGATTTTCTCGATGGTCTGCCTGTCGTCGAAGGCTATCTGGCTGTCAAGGCCGAAGCGCATGACATCGACGAACAGCCCGACCTGCTGGAGCACCAGGATCATCCTGTCCAGGTCGACCTGGACCTTTCCCTCGCCCGCGGCTGTTTCGTTGCCTTCAACGGCCTTCCGCGCGTACAGCAGGTTCTCCTCGATAGTGCCGGTGAAGATGAAGGGATTCTGCGATATGTAGCCGATAGCCTCGATGGCGGTACGTTTCGACAGGTTCGAGAGTTCGATGCCGTCGAGCCTGATGCTGCCCGAGGTGTAGTTGAACATCTTGCCGAGACATTGGAACAAGGTGGTTTTGCCTCCCCCGGAGAAGCCGACGATGGCCAGGTGTTCGCCTGCCGCCAGGGAAAAGGAGACGCCGTTCAGCAGCCTGAGGCCCTCCGGGGTATCGTAGACCAGATCCTGGATATCGAGCCGACCGGTCAGGCAGGGGGTGGGGGTGTCGGCGGCATCGATTGCAAACTCCGGCTCCATGTCGAAGCTGCTCATGGTCCGGTTGTAGCTGACCGAGGCGTCCTGGTAGGCCTGGTAGAATTCGATGAGTTCCTTCCAGGGGTCGTAGAGCTTTTCCTGGGCGGAGAGGAAAGCGACCATCGCTCCCAGTTCGAGCTGGCCGTGCATGATCAGATAACCGCCGTAAATGAAGACCACGAAGGGACCGAGACCGACGAAATAGTTGTTCGCCGTCTTTATCCCGAAGCGGAACAATGACCAGCGTATCCTGATCTTCTTCAGGCGTTCGGCCAGCTGCGCAAATTTCCCGCTCTCCTGGTGGTACGCTCCGTGCACCTGGACCTCATTGATCCCGGCGATCGACTCGGCAATCTGGCTTGATGTGGCCCGGGCCAGATCGACCCTCTTCTTGTTGGCCTTGTTGGTTTTCTTCTGCAGGACCGGGATGACGAGTACGACCACAGGATAGATGATCAGGGTCGCCAGGGCCAGTTTGGTGTTCAGCCAGACCAGATAGCCGGTGAAGGCCAGCAGCGTCAGGATATTGCTGACCGGGACGGCGAAGGCCATGCCGGCAAAACTGCCGGCAGTGCTGAGTTCGGTCATAAGAGAGGAAACCACTGTGCCGGGCTGGGTGGTGCGAAAAAAACTCAATGGCAAAGTCAGGATGTGGTCGTACAGGCTCTTGCGCATCGCCGTCATGGCCCGCTCGCCGATGACCGTCTGCAGATAATTGATCGCCAGTTTGAGAGCGCTGGCCACGGTTATTGCCACTATATAAATGGCGCAGTAGACAAAGAGCGCGTTCAGGTTCTGGAGGGCGATCGCGTCGTTAATGATCCGCTTCTGCATTTCCAGGGGCACGACCCTCGCGGCAACGATGAGGACAATGACCAGGAGAAGCATGAGCTGCAGCTTGAGATTGCCGCTGAAGGCCCAATACAGCAGTGGTTTTCCCGTCACCGAACCGGGCGCCTTATCTTGCTTCATGCTCCCATTCCTTGTCATTCCGCAACGTCACTCAGTCTAAAGAGCCATTATCCTATCTTAAACCTCGTAATGGGCATAAATACCTTTAGACACATTTCTCGCGGAAACAATCTGTGTTCTAATGCGGGCTGACGCACGCAACCAAAGGGTCGATCCCACAGCAGAGGGGGTAAGTACCTTCACGAAATTCATTCTTAAAAAACAAGTAATGAATTTCTAAGGGCACTTATCATTTCCTTATAGTCCGGTTTGTCATTTTCCCTGTCAAGTACAAAAGTCGTACAGGACGGCTGTGCCGGCAGCTAGCTCTCTGCGGCCTGCGCCGAAAACGGTTACTGGCCTAACATTAACAAAGACTCTTTGCGAATTTGTGCTAAATGTGCAATCAGTGCTGTGTCAGGAGGTCACCTTCTTCATTTTTCCCATTGAATCACGGGACAGATGCGTAGTCTGACTGTATCGCCGAACGGAAATGTTCCCGAAGGTGGAGGGCGGTCAGGTTGGGCAAAGTGGACAAAATCAGCACTCTTCGCAAAAGGCTTGACAAGGGTCTTTGTGAGAGGTAACTTGCACGGAATTAAAGAATATAATTAAAAACTTATGAGCATATGACCGTAAGTACTCTTTTGTGGTATCTACTCGATGTTGCGTAATTTATTTCAACATCATCGGTATCAGGAATGCCTTTTTTAGTTGTTTTTTCTCTCTGTTTGTCCCATTAATGAGGGACATCCGGAGGGAAAAGGGGTTATAGACAGGGCCGGATTCCACTGCGAAAATACCTTGGCTCCACGCATCGGAGTTTCTTGATAATTTAGAACAGCCGCCGGTCGCAATTCTCCACTGTGAGTTCACGGTGAAGTGCGAATTGTGCCTTGCGGATACGCCGAAAGGGTTTTGGCGCGATGATATACTTTTCAGCATGAAGGAGCACGGAACAATGAACAATCTATTGACAGGAATACTCCCGCAGGAAGGCGGCTTGGCGGCGACCGGATCAGGCAGATACAACGCGGCCATGGGGATTCTGGCCCTTTTGAGCCTTATGGGCGTGGCGGCGGGCGTGCATTCGCTCTACGTGGGGCATGAGCA
>JAEYNP010000045.1 GCA_023412495.1 Pseudomonadota bacterium | reverse complement strand
CCCGCGCGGCTTGCCCCCGCGACACCCCGCCCCTCAAGAGTGATCGAAACTGCAGTTGGGGGATTTAGTATGGTTCGTCGTAATCGATATTGGTGTAATTGACCGCTTGCATGGCAAGTTCCAGCGGGCTTTTCGAGCGAAGCACATACTCGGTGCCGCAACCGGTGCAGGTTATCGAATCACCCGGTGTGAAATAGTACTCGATCGGTATCTCCTTCAGACATACTTCACACTTATAGTGTTTGACCCTGTCATTTTTGTTGATTTTCCCCATAGCCATATCCCTTCATAAAGCGATAGTATTTCACAAAATGATCGATATTAACTACGTGATAATGCCTCGGTCAGGCGATGTCAATGACTTCTCGCGCTTCGATGGATTGCCGTCCGCCAGGCATCCTCACGTCTTCTCTCATTAAAGCACTTCTTTGTAAACCGCTCAATTGAAATTGCATCGGATGTGCCAGCTCTCGGTTCGGCACAAAAAAAAGGAAGAAAGCCGGAAATTGGGAATGGATCCGATCTCTGTTGCTTCATTTTGCTACGGTTAGATCAAAAACGGATGGTTCGCGTTTTCTGGTCTGTGCGCAAAATCGGTTTCCGCCCCAGGATGGTGGACGAAAATTTGCGCAGGGCTTCAGCCGACCTTACCCCGACTCCTGTCCTGTTGCCTTTTCCTTGAAATAATTGACGATTTCTGCAGCCAGCGCCCCTCCAATCCCTTCCACTTCCATCAACTCGGCCTCCGACGCCGTCATGATACGTTTCAGGCTGCCCATGTGCCGGAGCAGCTTTTTTTTCTTTTCGTTGCCGATGCCGGGGATCCTGGTGAGCTCCGAGGCAAGCGTCTCCATGTTGCGGAGCTTGCGGTGGAAGGTGACCCCGAAGCGGTGGGCCTCGTCGCGGATGCGCATGAGGTAGAGCAGCACCGGATTGTGGGCCGGCAGTACGATGGGATTCTTCCGGTCGGGCTTGTAGAGCTTCTCCCCCTCGTCCTGCCGCTCCTTGGCGATGCCCAGCCAGTCGATCTCGTCGGTGATGCCCAATTCTTTCGCAACGGCAAGCGCCATGCCGAGCTGGCCCTTGCCTCCGTCGACCAGGAAGAGGTCGGGCAAGGTCTTCTCCTCCAGGCCGCGGGCCAGCCGCCGGCCCAGCACCTCCTTCATCATCGCGTAGTCATTCGGGCCCTCGACGGTCCTGATCCGATAGTGGCGGAAGTTGTTTTTGTCCGGCTCACCGAGATAGAAGCTGACCAGGGACCCGACTGCCATCTTGCCGCTGATATTAGAGATATCCAGGCACTCGATCCGGCCGGGCGGACGGTCCAGGTGCAGCACCTTCTGCATCGACTGGCAGAGGTGGTCCCAGGACATGCTCTTCTTCTCCTTCTCCTCGAAGGTCTGCAGGGCGTTGGCGCAGGCCATGCCGACGAGTTGCCGGCTGTCCCCCTGCTTCGGGATCTTGACCGTCACCCGGCAGGGGCTGAGATCTTCCAGATGCTGTTCGAACAGCTCGAGATCGAGCGGCGTAAAGGGCAGGAGGATCTCCTTCGGAATGACCGCGTCAGCATCATACAGCTGCATGAGGACCTGGGTGAGGATGGAGGCGTCCTCGCCGAAGGGCTCGCTCAGGAAGAAGCTCCGGCTGCCGTTGATCAGGCCGTTACGGATAAAGAGCACGGCGATGGCCACCGCGGCATCCTTCCGGGCGAAGCCGAAGACGTCCTGATCTTTGCTGTGGCTGGCGGCGATGACCTGCTTCTCGATGGTCCGGGAGAGCGCCGCGATCTGGTCGCGAATCACAGCCGCCCGCTCGAAATCGAGGTGTTCCGAGGCCGCCAGCATCTGGGTCTGCAGGGTACTCATCAGCTCACGGTTCCGCCCCTCCAGGAGCATGACCACCTTGCTCACATGCTCCTGGTAAAGCTCCCAGTCGGCATTGCCGGCGCAGGGGGCGAGACATCGGCCGATCTGGCGGTTGAGGCAGGGCCGGTCACGCTTTTTCAGCTCGGCGCTCTTACAATTGCGCAGCGGGAAAAGCGACGAGATCAAGCGCAGGGTCGCCCACATTGACCCTGCCGAGGAATACGGTCCGAAATAGCGGGCCTTGTCGCGCGTTCGCCGCCGCGCCATAAACACCCTCGGCCACTCCTCCTGCACCGTCACCTTGATGTACGGGTAGTTCTTATCGTCCCGCAGGATGATGTTGTACTTGGGCTTGTGCTTCTTGATGAGCGAGGCCTCGAGGATCAGGGCCTCCTTTTCGGTATTGGTGATGATCGTCTCGACTTGCTTCACCTTATCGAGCAATACCGCAGTCTTATTATACTCAGCCCCGGAAAATCGGGCGTAGGAGGAGAGCCGCTTGAAAAGATCCTTGGCCTTGCCCACGTAGAGGATGGTCGATTTGGCGTCCTGCATCAGGTAAACGCCTGGTGAATGAGGGGCGGAGGAGAGTACTGAGTTGGGGAACATAGTCGCGCTACTACTATAAAATATTTAAACCTAACCATGAAGTGGTCTTACAAATTGAGCATTCTTCCAGTGACGAATAGTCACCATGAGAAGAGTTGTCGAGCTTTCGGAAAAAACGAATGGGGGCCTTCCTTGTCCCGTAAGGTATCTCTGATCTCTAATAAATAATTTTACCTGTAACCTATCTGTAATCTATCTGTAATCACTCAGCTGTAAAAGATAGTTATGGGCGGGTCATCGGATTTAAGACTCACAACGATTGTAGCGCAGCTTTGTCTTTCAGTGGAAAGCAAGCTGCGGGGGCGGCACCTCCGGCAGTAACACGGCAGGCACCCGCAATTCCTAAACCGGATCATTCACATAACAGGAGGGCGATGATATGGAAAAGGAAAGAGGTTCGGCCAAAGCGATTCAAGAAATCATCAAAATTGGCGACAGGATCGGTGTTGAAGAAATGGTGATGATCACCGAGATAGTGGAAAAAGCCGGCGGCTCCCTTTATTCGGTAGCGCCGGATGGCGATCGGTGCGGCAACGGTCGTTTTCGCATCAAGTGGCCTGTGCCAAAGCCCGATGTCTTCCTCAAGATGGTCGATCAGCTGGTTGCCCACAGGATCGACTTTGAAGTTCTTATCAACGGCATTCCGGTACCTGAGGAAATCCTCATGAAGGTATCCCGAAACATTCATAGATAAAGAGGGGTTGGATGAGCGAGATATACGGCTCGAGGGAGCGCTACGAATTTTCATATCCGTTTCTTTTTTCACCGGCAAGCATTCGGTTGGTGCAGATTCAACCTACCCTGCGATGTAACCTGCGCTGCTTGCACTGCTATTCCGAAAGCGGACCTCAGCGGCACGAAGAACTCCAGCTCTCCAGCCTCAAGGATTTTTTGATCGAGGCTCGCCAGTTGGGATACAGTTACGTAGGCATTTCCGGAGGCGAGCCTCTCCTGTGGCAAAATTTGGAAGAGTTTCTTGATTTTGCTAAAAGTTCAGGTTTTTCGACATCCTTGTCGACTAACGGCACTATGTTGACGAGGGAGAGGGCAGAAAAGCTGCGGGATCTGGTCGGTGTAGTTGCCGTTAGTGTTGATGGACCTCCGGAAGACCATGGGATAATACGAGGTTCTCACACTGCTTTTCCATTGATGCAGACGGGCCTCTCGGCGCTTCGCGATGCCGGCATCCCCTTTACGCTGGCTTTTACCCTTACCAAGCACAACGCCCACAGGATGAGCTGGCTTTATTCATTCGCGCGTGAAGCGGGAGCGGCAGGGATCCATGTCCATCCGTTAAGCATGTCGGGGGCCGCTACGAAAAATCTTGCCGATGCTGTTCCGGATAGCCTCGAATTCAAGATCGCTTCCATTTTCATGGCGATTGTTATGGCTCAGGACAAATCAGATGGTCCCGCCGCTATCTTTGATGTGATTCAGCGTTCGGTCATTGAGGAAAGCAACTGGCTGCAGCGCATGAATATTGGCGATTCATTGCCATCCACAGCTTTTTCGGAATTGGTTCCTGCACTTGTAGTGGAGCCGGACGGCTGCATTGTTCCCTTCACCTACGGCTTTCCACGGCGATGGTTGGTAGGACATCTCGGCCAGGGGACTCTGGAAGACTCCGCCGGCAGATGGCTTGCTGCTTCTTCCAGTCAAATCGCAAGACTCCTTCATGACACTCTTATTCGGTTGGCTGCCGATGGTGCCGAGTTTGTGGATCTCTTCGGCGAGCTCATGAGTACTGCCAGTTATGGGTGGAAAGCGGATCTTTTCCGCGAGAGATGAGAGATCTCCGGCTACACCCGGCCGTACCCGAAATTGCGAGCAGTAGGGACCTCGGCTATTTGAGCAGTGCTGCGTCCTCGGAGAGGCGATAGCTCTTGTTCTTTTCATGCTCGGCCTCATCTTGATGAAGTAGCGATTCCGATTTCGACTATTTTTCTCAAGGATGCATCTCTCAAACGAGTTCTTATCCTGCGATGCGGAGCTATCGCCAACAATGCACCTTTTTCACCAAATCGATCAAGTACGTCGTTCGCAGGGCCGATGGCTTGAGCTGATGGGCTTGAGACTATTGCAGACGCCTGAGCGCATCATCTTATCCGCACCGGCCTTCACCTTGAAGGCCTATGGAAACTACGACCGTCAGGGACCGCCTTTGCTCATCGTCCCGGCACCGATCAAGCGTGCATATATCTGGGATCTTATCCCCCGGGTGAGTGTGGTGCGGCAGTGTCTGCGCCACGGCGTGCCTGTATATCTGATTCAGTGGGAACCGCCGGAAAGCAGTGAGCACGGACTTGCCGCCTATGCCGATCGCTACATCTCTGCCTGTCTGGATGCCATCGTGGCCGAGCTTGGCCCGCAGCTGGTGTTCCTGGCCGGCCATTCGCTCGGCGGAACCTTTGCCGCCATCTATGCCGCTCTGCATCCGGAAAGGGTAGGAGGGCTGGTCCTCCTGACCGCACCGCTCCGGTTCGGACCAGGTTGTGGAGCCTTCGGCTCGCTGACGGCGGCGGCCCCGCCGGCTCGTCTATTGACGGCACTGCGCGGTGACGTGCCGGGTTCCTTTTTGAGCGCGGTGAGTGTAGTCGCCTCCCCGATCAGTTTTCAGATGGCGCGATGGAGTGACTGGTTCGGCAGCATGCTGGATGTCCGGGCACTGCACACGCACCTGCTGGTCGTGCGATGGACGCTTGATGAATTGCCTTTGCCCCGGCAGCTTTTCATAGATGTCATGGAACTGCTGTATCGCGAAAATCGATTCATCGAAGGGACGCTGACGGTTGGAGGGCAAAAAGCCCTGCCGGCTGCGGTGGAAGCGCCTCTCTTAAGCGTGGTCGATGGGGGATCGGATGTGGTGCCGCCATCGGCGGTTCTGTCTTTTCACGATGCCATGGGGAGCACCGAAAGGAAGGTGCTGTGGTATACAGGTGATCTCGGCGTGGCCCTGCAGCACGTCGGCGTGCTGGTCGGGAGGCGGGCGCATCGGCATCTGTGGCCGGAAATCATCCGTTGGATACACTTGCACCACGCCTAAAAAGAGGGTCATCCTTAGCCTCTTTGCCCAACCGCTGGGCAATGGCGCTGAGAGCCAGACGCTCCGTCGGGAAAATGTTGTGCTCGCCGATGAGCTTGTACAACCCGTAGCCCGCACGACGTCGAGAATCTGCTTCTTGAGTCCGGAAAAGACCAGTTCCGCTCCCGACGTACGCAGTTGCGAAACCAGATGACGGTTCATCTCTTCGCCTGAAGAATTGATGTAATTTCCTTTAGGTAAACCCCCGGCTTTGCCGGGGGACTACAAAAAGTTTGACGGTTCCAGAAAAATGAAGAAGCCTCCGTTCCCGTGGACCGCTCAAAGTCACGAGAAGGAGGCTTCATGAACAACACACAATGTTTAAGCCACACGAAGTGGGAATGCAAGTACCACGTCGTGTGGATACCCAAATGTCGCAAGAAATCACTTTATGACCCACTGCGAAAGCACCTTGGTGAGATGTTCCACGAGCTGGCTCGGCAGAAGGAGAGCAAGGTGCTGGAAGGGCACCTCCAGCCGGATCATGTTCACATGCTGCTCTCAATACCACCGAAGTATGCAGTTTCCCAGGTAGTCGGGTATATGAAGGGAAAAAGCGCAATACACATTGCGAGGAACTATCTCGGCCAGAAGAAGAACTACAATGGAATGCACTTTTGGGCACGAGGCTATTTTGTATCAACTGTAGGCACCGACGAGGAGGTTGTTCGAGCATATATCCGGGAGCAGGAAAAGGAAGATCATCGCATTGAACAACTATCGCTCTTTAAATAGGCGACCACCGAAGGTGGTCAGTAAATCTTTTTAACATACCGCTTTGAGCGGTTCACAATCTAAAGCCACCGGCTTTGCCGGTGGATACTTACTCCTTGGCGCGCCACCACCAGAAGAAACATAGATTGCCAAACCTTCCGGAACCATCTTGGTAGAGTACGATTAAAAGTAATAACGCCGAGATTTTGAGAAAGTTGGACGTGGGACAACTCATGTCCGAGCATACCGTATATTTCTTCCGGCATATTTTCCAGTAAACCGGATAGATAAACTTCATTGCCAATTGAAGCACCTCTTGCTTTATCTGATATACCTGAAAAGTTGGAAAAGCTTTCGGGCGTTGCAAAAGCATAAATATTTACAGGTTCAGCAAACTTTCCAAATTGCTTTGACTCGACATCACTTATAGCATTATTGAGGTGTAAAGCTGCTTTCTCAGCAATTTTCTCAGCACCATCTTCGTAACATATTCTATTATCAGAGGGAAATGTATTAAAAACCGTTGTCAAACGCGCCACACGACTTTTAACAATGCTGCACCCACCTCCTAGTAAAAAAAGAATCATTAATAGTGATGTGATTATTGTAAATAAGGTCTTTTTCATAAGTGCCTTTTTCATGCAAAACGTTTAATTAGCCCGCAGCCGTTTTTTGGGGTGAGAATCTACCACATTGTGGCATTTATAACCACTTTTAGAAAAGACCGAATGAGGTCTTGTCCTAAATCTTTTCCAGCTAATTTCTTCTTTACCTTCCTATGTAATGGAAGTGTAAGATTTTCATTGCATCTTAGACGAGATCTTATCATTTGACAAGCGAACCAGTTAGATTTTGATGCGGCTTCAAAGTGTTATTTTCCACTTAGTCCGTACGTCATAAGTGGAGATTTTACTTGTTTTAGCGGCATTCAACAGAAATATAGGCTGCAACAAGCCAACTGGATGCAGGTGTTTGGGGGAAATCGACGGTTATGCGACTGCGGCACTAAGTATTAATTAACTGGGCGGAGCAGGAAAACTAGAATATCGACAGGTTTTCCAGATATCTTTTGGGAAAGTTTCTCTATAGAGCAAAGCCGTAGCCGGCAAAAAAAAATCATGGTCTTTGGTCGGAGAGCTATAACCTTCACAAGGAATAGCGTCGATGCCCTGGGCGTGTAACCGTTCGGGCTTGCCCCTTACCCTTTCCGCGGCACACCTCAAGTCAACTTCCCCTTCCTTTGACATAATCGATCGGGTTTATTACCCTTTACCGAAAGCTCGAAAGATAATCTTGAGTATCCTTTTGCCCAACTCGTTCCAATTGAAGGAGAACCATTGGCAAACAAGAAGAGAATCACCCCTGAGAGAACCATCCCTGCGGCAACAGCCGTCCGAGCGGCAAATCCGCCAGGCGCTATTCTGGAAACCACCCTCTTCGTCTGCGGGGCAGTGGTGATGATCTACGAGATCACCGGGGCGCGCCTGCTGGCCCCGCATATCGGCACATCGACATATATCTGGACCAGCCTGATAGGCGTCATTCTTGCCGCCCTCAGTCTCGGCTACTGGCTCGGCGGGCGGGCGGCCGACCGAAAGGCGGAGATGAAGGTCCTGGCCGGAGTACTGTTTCTCTCAGGCGGCGCTGTGGCCTTGACGATTTTTGCCGGCGATTACCTCCTCTCGCTCATCGCTGCGACATCGCTCATCCTTCAACTGCAGTCGATGCTCGCCGCCGTCCTGCTGTTCGCCCCGGCGGCTGTGCTGCTGGGCTTCGTCACCCCATATGCCGTCCGGTTGAAGATGTCGTCGCTCGACGATTCCGGCCGTATCGTCGGCAGGCTCTATGCCATCTCGACCCTGGGCAGTATCGTCGGCACCTTCCTCGCCGGCTTTTACCTCCTTCCCTTCGTCGGCGCCGGCAGGACCCTCTACCTGATCGCGGGCTGCCTTCTGGTTCTTGGCGCCATACTGACGCCTTTTTCACTCGGCAAGAGCCGTGCGGTGGTGCTGCTTCTTTTTCTGGGAGGAATCGGCGCCCAGGAAATACGGGCGATATACCTTACCAAGACCCGGGACCTCTATCAGACCGACACCGAATACAGCGCTGTGCGTATCTTCACTAGCCAGGACCCCGGCTCAGGCAGACCAGTCCGCTACCTGAGTATCGATCCGCACTATATCCAGTCGCGAATGTACCTCGACTCCGATGAGCTGGTCTCCCCCTATACCCGTTATTACCATCTGCTTCGTCATTTCCGGCCCGATTTTTCCAAGACCCTGATGATCGGCGGCGCCGGCTATTCCTTTCCCAAGGATTACCTGCGGAAATACCCGGCGGCGCTGATAGATGTCGTCGAGATCGATCCGGGGATGACTGCGCTTGCCCGGCGTTTTTTCCGGCTTCAGGACGACCCCCGGCTGCGTATCCACCATCAGGACGGCCGGGTCTTTCTCAATCGCGCCGATACCGGCAGTTACGATGCAGTGATGATGGATGCCTTCGGCGCGCTTTTCTCAGTCCCATTCCAACTGACGACCATCGAGGCGGTTCGGCAGATCCATCGGGTATTGAAGGACGACGGAGTGGTTGTCTTCAACATCGGCGGCGCCTTGCAGGGTCCGGCAAGCGGTTTTTTCCAGGCCGAGCTGGCAACCTATCGGGCGGTGTTCCCCCAGGTTCATGTCTTCAGAGTCATCGCAGGAAGAGGGGATACAGAACTGCAGAATGTGATGCTCGTCGCCTGCCGGTCGGATGAGCCGATCTCCATGCAGAGCCCCGATCCAGAAATCGCCGCCATGCTCGCCCGCCGCGTCGAGTCTGTCGGGCAGGCGCAGCGGCCTGTTCTCACTGACGACCTCGCCCCGGTGGAACACTACAATTCCTTTGCCCAGAACCTGCAATAGCATACGAATCTTTTCCTCTTTTTGAGCAGATAACCCTACTCGGCCTCCGCGGTCACTTACCTCGGCAATTTGACGTCATCGAGGACCTCGCCGAGGATCCGCATGGACGTCTTTAACTGGTCGTCCGACAAATAGGGGGCGGGTCCCAGGCGAAGCGCGTCGTCGCGGTAGTCGGCAAGGACGCCCCGTGCATCGAGCAGACGGCAGATTTCAGCGGTCACGGGCGAGCGGAGGACAAGAAATCCGCCGATGGCGCTGAGCGGGGTCGACCGGTCGCGGGCGATGATCTCGGGGCTGGCATCGAGTTGATCGAAGCATGAAGCAAGCAGTTCGATCTGGTGCTGGCTGACCTGCCGCAGGAAGTTAGGAGAGAGGCCCTGACGCTTGAAAAAATCGAAGACTTCGGCCGCCCGATAGTGACTTGTCGGGTCGTAGGTGGATCCGGCGAAACGAGCGGGGCCCGTGCCGTAGACCACGCCGCCACTGCCTGCGCCGCCGAGGGCCTCGAACTCGCTGAACCACCCAGTCACCAGCGGCCGCATCCGGCAATCCGGCGGGAAGCGAAGAAAGGCATTGCCCTCACCAAGCTGACAGTACTTGTATCCTCCTCCCGTCACGAAGGCATCGCCGAGCCGCTCCTCTCTGAGGGAAAAGGGCAGGACGCCCAGGGCGTGGTAGGCATCGACAAGCAGATGCGCGCCCACCCGCCGGCATGCCGACGCAACGCTGCCCAGATCGGCAACGATGTGGCCTGTCTGAAAAAAGACCGCCGACACGATCACGGCAGCAGTGCGGTCGTCGACCGCGGCGATCAGCCGCTCCGCCACCAGGGAGGCCGGCGAGTTCGGCACTTTCACCAGTTCCAGGCCGGCTTCGGCCAGGCGATCCAGTTGCCGTCTCAGGCTGTGGAACTCGCCGTCGGTGGTGACGATGCGAGGGCGCTTTTCCAGGGGCAGGGCCGAGAGAAAGCGTACCACCATTTCATGGGTGTTCGAGCCAAGGGCGATATGGCCGTCAGGGTCATCGAGCAGCTGCGCGAAGCCGCGCCGAACCCGCTCGGCCTTGGCAAAGGCGCGCTCCCATTTGTGGTCCAGTAACTCGGCGGCATCGAGCCAGGCCTGCCGCTGCCCGTCCAGGCCGCAATCGGGCCAGGCCTGGTGCGAGTGACCGGTAAGCAGAAGACGCTCGCCGACGCGAAATCTGCGGTAATGGGATGCCAGCGCGTTGGGCGAACGGTACAGCGATTCGGCCGTGATCATCGGTTCTGCAGCTCCGTCCGGATGGCCCACAGGTCGGGGAAGAAAGGTTTGAACAGTGTGGACTTCAGATAGTCGACGCCCGCCGAGCCGCCGGTCCCGTACTTTTGCCCGATCATCCGTTCAACCATCTTGACATGCCGGTAGCGCCAGTCCTGGAATCCCTGATCGAGATCCAGCAGCAGCTCGAAAAGGTAGACGAGCTGCGGCGAGCCGACGTAGATATCGATGAGCAAGGCCTGGACCTGGGTCGACGGAGCGAGCTGCTCTGCCACATCGCGATGCAGAGCCGCCTCGGGAACGGGATAGCCGCTTCTCGCAAGACCCGCCAGCAGGGCATCCCACACGGTCGGGTCCGCATGGCGCTTTTCCAGCCGTTGCCTGGCCTGCGACGCATCGGGCAGATGCTCGAAGATCTTGCGCCGCTTGTAACCGAGGGCGAATTCAAGCTCGCGAAACTGCACGGACTGGAAACCGCTTGCCGTTTCCAGGCGGTTTCGAAAGGCGAGAAAATCGAGCGGCAGCATCGTCTCGAGCACATCGAGCTGGGCGATCATGACCTTCACAACAGTCAGGATGCGCTTCAGGGGGAACTGGGCTCGTGGAAAATCGCAGCTGGAGAGCAGCGCCTGCAGTTGGTCCAGCTCGTGCAGAATCTCTTTGAACCACAACTCGTAGGCCTGGTGGATGATGATGAAAAGCATCTCATCGTGAGCTTTCTCATCCGCCAAAGGCTGTTGAAGCGCCAGGAGTTCATCGATTTTCAGGTAACTTGAGTACGTCAAAGCCATTGTGATCCCTCAACCAGAACCATCTGTTGGTCAGTCCATGCGACCGGAAGCTTCTTCCAAACTGGTAAAACGATATGCCAAACTTGCCCGTTGAGCAATGGTTTTAGTATCTTAACAATTCTTTCTTGCTTTTTAAGAAAGAATTTCGTGAAGGTACTTATACCCCTCAAGGGGGTACTGAAAAGAGTCCCCTCTGCTGTCGGAGGGGATGACATCCCTTGGGTTGCGGGCGCAGGCCCGCATTGTTATCTTAGAAATTCATTTCTCCTGTCAGGTTGCTCCTGACCTCCCTCCTCTCCACCCGACCGAAGCCGAAGCATGCTTCATCCAACAAATACAGTTGTTGCTGATCTCAATTTGAGATAGGATTATTCGATGAAACCCAGGCCGAAGAGGAGGACCTCCATAACGCCTTCGCCAGCCTTCTCGCATTATACCGGGTACGTCCCGCAACACGTATCAAGGAGGAGAAAACGTGATCTACGAATTCGACACGGTCATCGTCGGCTCCGGAGGCGCAGGGCTCTACGCGGCGCTCGAGGCCAGCCGGCAATCGAAGACGGCAGTGCTTTCCAAGCTCTACCCTGTTCGCAGCCACACCGGGGCCGCCCAGGGCGGGATCAGTGCGGCGCTGGGCAATGTCGAGGAGGACAAGCCCGAGTGGCATGCCTTCGACACGGTCAAGGGCGGCGACTACCTCGTCGACCAGCAGGCCGCGCAGATCCTCGCCGAAGAGGCGATCCAGGCGGTTTACGACCTGGAAAACCGCGGCCTGCCCTTCAACCGGACTCCGGAAGGCCGCATCGATCAGCGCCGCTTCGGCGGCCATACCCGCAATTTCGGCGAGGGGCCGGTGCGCCGTTCCTGCTATGCCGCCGATCGGACCGGGCACATGATCCTGCAGACCCTCTACCAGCAGTGCATCAAGAACAATGTCATCTTCTTTGACGAATACCAGGTGGTCGATCTCCTTCTTGACGGCGGGACCTGCAGCGGCCTGGTGGTCGTCCAACTGGCCACCGGCGAGGTCCACACCTTCGTCGCCAAGGCTGTGCTTTTCGCCACCGGCGGCTTCGGCCGGCTGTTCAAGACCACCTCGAATGCCTACGCCAACACCGGCGACGGGCCGGCGATCTGCGCCAGGCGCGGCATTCCGCTCGAGGACATGGAATTTTACCAGTTCCACCCGACCGGGATCATGGGGCTCGGCATCCTCATTTCCGAGGCGGTGCGCGGCGAGGGCGGCATCCTCCGCAACCGCGACGGCAAGCGGTTCATGGAAACCTATACACCGGCCCTGCTCGACCTGGCCCCCCGGGATATCGTCTCCCGGTCGATAATCACTGAGATCCGTGCCGGCAGGGGCATCCGCGGCGACCGCAAAATCGATGACTATGTCTTTCTCGACGCCACCCATCTCGGCCGCGAGGTGCTGAAGAGCAAGCTGCCGGACATCACCAGCTTCTGCCAGACCTACCTGGGGATCGATCCGGCCGACTCGCCCATCCCCGTCCTGCCCACCGCCCATTACGCCATGGGCGGCATCCCAACCGACACCCACGGCCGGGTGCTCGGGGATGCCAAGGGAACCGTGGTGAACGGCCTCTATGCCGCCGGCGAGTGCGCCTGCATCTCTGTGCACGGTGCCAACCGCCTCGGCACCAACAGTCTGCTCGACCTGGTGGTATTCGGCCGGCGCGCGGGCAAGCATATCTGCGACTATGTCCGTCAGGCGGACCCCGTCAAGCCGCCCGGTGAAGCCGAAGACTATGCCCGTGCCCGGATCGGCATGCTCATGGACGGGAAGGCGGGTCCGCATGGCGGGGAAATTGCCGAGGAGATGCAGAACACCATGATGGAGAAGGTGAGCATCTACCGCAACGCAGCCGACATGCAGGCGGCCATCGAGGAGATCGGAAAACTCCGCGAGCGGTACCGTGCGGTGCGGGTCCAGGATACCGGCAGGAGCTTCAATACCGACCTCCTGGAAATCCTCGAGCTCGAAAACATGCTCGACCTCAGCCTCGTCACCGCCGTCTCGGCGCTCGCCCGCGAGGAGAGCCGGGGGGCGCACAGCCGCGAGGATTTCCCGGAGCGTAACGACGAGGCCTGGCTGAAGCATACCCTGGCCTTCCTCGACAAGGATTCGGTGCGGCTCGATTACAAGGAGGTCGACACCTCGATCTGGAAACCCAAGCCCCGCACCTACTGAGGCAAAGGAGCAATCATGAAAATTATCGTAAATATCAAACGCTTCAATCCGGAAACCGACGCGGAGCCGTATTTCCGGAAGTACGAGGTGGAGGCCGACCCCAACGACCGGCTGCTGGACGCCCTGATGCAGATCAAGCGGTTTCAGGACGGCAGCCTCGGTTTCCGCAAGAGCTGCGCCCACGGCGTCTGCGGTTCGGATGCCATGCGCATCAACGGCGCGGACCGGCTGGCCTGCAAGACCCTGGTGAAGGACGTGGCGGAAAAGGACGGCGACGCCGTCACCATCGAGCCTCTGCGCTACCTGCCGGTCCAGCGCGACCTCATCGTCGACCAGGCGGAATTTTTCAAGAAATACCGTTTCATCAAACCCTATCTGATCAACGATGAACCGGTGGAGGGCGGAGAACGGCTGCAGTCGCAGCAGGAGCGTATGGTCTTCGACGACACGACCAACTGCATTCTCTGCGCCGCCTGTTACTCGGCCTGCCCGGTGCTGGAGCAAAAGCCGGGATTCGTCGGCCCGGCGGCCATCGCCCAGGCCTATCGCTTCATCGCCGACTCCCGGGACCGGGCGAGGGACGAGAGGCTGGAGCTTTTAGACAACAAGACCGGAGTCTGGCCCTGCCAGAACCATTTCAAGTGCACCCAGGCCTGTCCCCGCTCGATCCTCATCACCAAGCGGATCAACGAAACGAAAAACATGATCAAGAAACACCGCAGATGATCGGACCTGCCGGTGCCGCCGCCCATTCTGGGTGGCGGCATTGCGATCCTGCAAGTCAGTGCGGCGTCTCGAATGGGTCGAGCAGCGGCTGCTGCCTGTCGGTCTCGTCGGCGCGAATCTCCGGGTTGTTGTTCATGATTCGGGCGCAGGAGTTCCAGCGCAGCACGGCATCCTGGTTTCTCGTATCGCATTCCGAGATAGCCAGGTCGAAGGCTTCCATCGCCCGCATCAGCCACGGATAGGCGGCGGTGCCGGCACCAGGCCCGCCCTGCCGAAGGTGGTATTTGGCCCGGCGTTCGTAAATGATGCCTGAATAATACGCCTTGCAGTGGGAGGAATCGAGTCGCCCCACGATTTCCCGGGCCTGTTCGAACGAGGGGCTGATCCCGTACGCCGCAAATTTATCGGTAAGCGCCAGCAGCAGGGTCTTCAATGCCTCCTGGTGATCCGGCTGCACAGCCAGGATGTCACGGCAGATGCTTTCCGCGTCGCTGGGTTCGTTCAGCCGCCGGTATTGATGAGCTTTCTCCAGGGCCGCCGGAATCGCGTCAACCGTTATGGTCTTGAAAGTGTGCATACGAAACCTCCCATCGCGTCATAGGGGAATATTTTGAAAGGAATCGCTACTTGGACAGAATAGGTATCGGAAACCGTTTTGCAAGAAAAAGCGGGAAAGCAAGATGTGAGGGGGGAGGCCGATGCTGAGGAATGTAATCGAAATCGCAATTGAAATCGAATGAGGGAGGCCGAGCAAATATCCAGTACTTAATCGATCGAAATTGATGTCTGGAGTGTTCCGATTCGATGCCGATTTACGTGAAAAACTCGTCCCTGAGAGTTTGTTTTACAGCAGCGCTCAATATGTCCATGGTCACCGGTTTTTCCAAACAGAAAGAAATGCCGAGTTCCTTGGCCCTGCTAAAATCTTTGCTATGGGCGGATCCACTCAGGATTATTCCCTTTTGTTTAGGCGATATCTGCAAAATCCTCTCATAAGTCTCCCTGCCGTTCAACCCTTTGCCCATATCCATATCTATAATGACAAGGTCTGCCGTTTTCCTTTTTAAGTATTCGATGCCCGATTCTCCGCTTGTTACGGAGTCGGTAGTATATCCAAGGTTTGTGAGCATTAAACCCAGAACCTCGTTTTGATCCTGTTGATCGTCAATGAGCAGGATCTTTTCTCCCATCCCTTCCTGCAATTTCAAAATGCTTTCGTTCGAAGATTTCCGAGCCTCTCCAACTTCTGCCGGCAGGTAGATCTCGAAACAAGCCCCATGATGAGTGTTTTTTGCTTCAATCCACCCATTATGTTGCTGGATAACGTTCCAGACTATCGATAAACCCAGTCCTGTACCGCTTTTCCCTATTCTCTTCGTCGTAAAAAACGGATCGAAAATGCGATCCAAATGGTCTTCCGCGATACCAGGACCATTGTCTGAAACGACAAGCTTGACATAATCGGTTTCATGGATTGCATGCTCGCTGTTGTGATAGGGGGGAGAAAACTTGCAGTTCTTGGTGGTTATGAGAATTACCCCGTTGTTACGGGTTGCTTCCAGGGCATTGTTTATAAGGTTGAGTAGAATTTTTTGAATATGGGTGACCGAGCATCTTATGTCATATAGGTCTTGCTGGAGATCAGTCTGAACTATCGTGTTCGGGTATCTCGAAATGAGTTCTTGGTGCTCTAGTGATCTGATATGGTAAGAAATGATTTCATTAAGATTGTATGTGGTAGTATTTATCGACCCGCCTCGTGCCACTAGCAACAAATCGGCTACAACGGTGGCAGCTCTCTTGCCGGCTTCCTGGATCCTTTTAATTCCTGAATATAAATTGTCATTTTTATCAAGTGTATAAAGGAGAGTTTCGGGAAACGAGACGATACCGACAAGAATATTGTTCAGGTCATGGGCAACAGATCCTGCCATCATGCCCAGAGATTGAAGTTTCCCGATTTTGGCTAAGTTTTTCTGCAGATTCAATCGCTCTTCCTCGATTTTAACCCTCTCGGTAAGATCTTTAATCGTACAAATCCTTACAGGTCGGCCAAAATAATGTATCTGCCTGGAATTGACCTCGATAGGAAATTGTCGGCCGTCTTTTCTTATGCCGAAAATTTCATAACTCCCCCAATAGGAATTTTTTATTTTTTCTTGAACGATTCCAAGGTGGTGTGGCGACAATAATTTCTCGTAGAATATACCCGGTTCCAGTTCCTCTCTCGTATACCCAAAAAGGTTTAAAAACTGCTTGTTGGCATCGATTAGTTTTCCCGCGTCATGGATCACTACGCCTTCCGTACACGCGTCGGCAAGAACGTGAAACCTTTTCTCGCTTGCAATGAGTTCCTCTTTAAGTGCACGGTGCTGCAATGCTTTCTCTATCGTCTTTAAAAGAAGATCATGATTAATGGGCTTGCTGAGGAAGTCATACGCTCCTTGTTTTATAGATGTAACTGCCATCTCAACCGTGCTTATCCCGGTGAGCATTATTACAGATGTGTTGATATCCGAGGCGTTGATAAATTCAAGGATGTCAATGCCATTCAGGTCGGGAAGATTGATATCGAGTAGGGCGAGTTCGAACTTTTCACTTTTTAATAAGCTGATAGCCTCTCCACCGCTTAACACTGCAGTAGTGTTAAAACCATAATGATCAAGAATTACTTGTAAACTTTTTACAAATCGTTCCTCGTCATCGACCAAAAGGATTTTAGGTACTGCATTCATGGCTATTAATTTCTCAAGGGTAGATGAATTGTAAATCGAGTACCGTTGTTTGGTGAACTTAGACAACTGAGGCTGCCGCCCATATCGGAGACGGTTTTATGCGCAATCGACAACCCTAGACCGGAATGGCCGCCGCCCTTTGTTGTCATAAAAGGTTTATAAAGATTGTCGACAATTTCGGCCGGAATTCCAGGTCCAGAGTCTTCCACTGTTATTTCTACCATCTTCGAAGGTATTTTGTGTAATCCACTCATCTGATGTCGATTGGCGAGTCCTGTTGAGATCGTGATCGAGCCGCCATCTTTCATTGCCTCGGAAGCATTCTTTATCAAGTTGATAATCACTTGCTTCAACCCAAACTCCGAAGTGATGACCATTGGAATTCCATCATCCGGTCTGAATGACAGAATCGTCTGTGATGTAGTTTGAAGAGGTTCTTGAAAAATTCTTACAATGCCGCCGATTAAGGTGTTTACATCCGTGAGTTGGAAATTTAGCGGCATAGTGTTGGAGAACAGGTCCATCTGGCTGATCATCGCCGAAATTCGATTTATTTCTTCATTGATGACGGTTAATTCTTCAAGTATTGAACCCTCCTGGGATACTTTCAATCTCAACGTTGTCAAATAATTCATTATAATGCCCAGAGGGTTGTTTATTTCGTGGGCAAATTTCCGTGCTGTAACTGCAATGGCAGCCCTTCTTTCATTTTCGACTTCGGCCGCTTTTTCCTGCTGCATCTTCTCAATGTAGAGACTGAGACCAATATGTTTTACTACAATCATGAGAAGATCGAAGTCGTTTTTCGGCAGGACCTTTATCTGCTCCGGTAAGCCCAGTGCAAGTACTCCAAATGATTTGTTGCGGCCGATAATCGGAACAAGAAGAATGTCGGCGCCATCAAAGAGAGAAGTAATTTGATTGTCCGCAAGATTGCCGTTGTTCCCGGAAGTAAGATAATGAAATTCGTGGCTGGCATAGGTTTTGACGATCGAGCTCTTGCTCAGCTTAACCGGCAGTATCAGATCCTTGCTTAGAAGTTCAAATCTATTGGTTGAGGAAGCATATCCTCTGAGGATGGTGTCATCTTTCTCGGAGAGAAAGAAAATTACCTTGTCGATATTGAAAAGGTTGTGGATCGATCTTTCGAAAACCTCGATTATTGCACCGGTATCTTGAGCTTGGGAAAGATCTTCGAGAAGACTGGAAGCAAGAGCTATATTTTTTACGCGCCAGGTGAGAATATCCTCGTAAGCGCTGCCTTCGGACATGACTTTCATTCCACTCTCTCTCTTGTGTCCCGGTGCCGAAGCGTCTTCCAAGCCAAGTTGTCCCCCAGTGCCCTTCAGTTTTTCGGTGGATGGAGGCTTGGCATTGATATCGAGATCTTCGGCAATTTGAGCAACTTCTTCGGTAGCTCCCTCCTTGATCGCCTCTAATGCTGAATTTTCCAAATCAAAAAGCAGTCTTCCCGCTTCAAGGCACTGGTTGATGTCTCCTCCCTGTTCTCTCATTACATTCGCGAGATAGACGATTTTCACCAGGGGAAAGGCCTCAAGCACCTCTTGAAGCGGGCTGTGGTGGTATTGAATCGCATCCGCCACCAGAGGACTCAGTTTCCAATTTTGCACAAGCCATGCCCCGACCTCACAGTGCGAAACCCCGAGAAGTTGTTGCTCGACCCACCATTCGTTCTGGATGTCTTCTGTTTCGAAAACAATCGATTTGTGCTTGACCGGAAAGGTCGAAACCAGGACAAGTCTGCCGATGTCATGAAGCAATCCGGATAAATAAGCTTCATCGGCATTATTGTAGCAAATCTGCTTTGCTAAACGCCTTGAAAGGGTGGCGCACAGCAGAGAGTTCCACCAAAATGTGCTCAGGCTGAACCCCGTGAGGGCGGAATAACGATTGTCTTGAAATACCTTATGAATGCAGGCGCTTACAGCCAAACTCTTTATACTGTTCGCTCCAAGGTAAATGACTGCTTCTTCAATACTGACAAAGGTGCGGCAGAGACCGTAGTACGATGAGTTTACACGTTGGAGAACTTTCAGGCTGAGAGCCGGATCTTTACTGATAACTTCGGCAATCTCGACGAGGGAGGGCGTCTCGTTTTCACAGGCATCCAGTAACTTCAGTAAAATCTCAGGTAGAGATGGGAGATTTCCGGATCTCTTGATCTCCTCGAATACGTGATCCTTATGAGTCATTCATCGTCTCAACGAAGAGTTTTTCAGAACGAATTGCGGACGGGCTTACATTTCCATATCGATCTGGCAGAAGTTGCAATCTTTATTTGAATGAAAAATCCTTTGGATCCTTTGAAGGCAGGAAAATTATATGCAAAATTTTCCTATTTCAAATGTAATTTTTCAGTGAAACACACCTTGACAAATTTTGATCTCCTTCGCAAGAGTCATTTCATGATATTGCATTTATAAAAAGAACCAATGTCCGTCGAGTTAGTACCTTAGAAATTCGTTTCTTGTTTTTTAAAACGAATTTCGTGAAGGTACTTTTCCCCGAAGGGGGGACTGAACTAAGTACCCCTCAATGGGGGACTGAAAAGAGTCCCCTCTGTTGTGGGAGGGGATAAAAGCCCTTGGGTTGCGGGCGTCAGCCCGCATGAAGGAATACAAAAGATTCACTCGGTAAAATGAATTGGTCGAAATCGGAATTCGGATCAGGATTCATATTTGGAATTGAGCAGATAATTTTGGATATTAAGCAAGAAGTATTACTACAAATGTACAGTCAGATATTCAACAGGTCTTCAAAATTGATATCGGCGCCGAGAACGCCGACCAGTTCCGAGTTGTGGAACACCGGGGTGGAAATAGTCATGCAGAATGAGTTTGTGGCGTTTGAGACATAGATATCCGAAATGAACGGTCTCTGTTTTTGAATGACATTGTGAAACCAGGGCCTTTGCGCCCAGTTTTTCCCTTTTGCCTCTTCGTCACGCACAATTGCCTCTTCTTTTCGGAAGATGTTGCTGGAGATCTGCCGTCCGTTCCTGTCGGTGAGGTAGACCAACTCAAGGTAAGGGAGCGTTCGGATCCTTTTGTGCAGGGCCTCGTCAACGGCGCCACCCAGGGCGCGGATATCCGGGTCTTTCGCCATGGCGACCACATCCGCCTCCGCCTTGCGATATTGGGGGAGGATGAATATGCCGGTGGCCATGAGCTGCTCTTCGGTCAGCAGATTGATTTTCTCCGCGAGTTCGGCGAGTCTCTTGCTGTCGGAGATCCCTTCCTTGCCGACTGAGGTGATCGTGGCGATATCTCTGGAAACCAGGGCTACCGAATCCTTCTGATCCTTGACCACGCTGATAACCGATTCGAGGTGGGTGTGAAACCGGTGGTGTTCCCGGCTTACCTTTTCCAGGGCCGAGGTTGCATTCTCGCTGACCTGCAGGCCCGAGCCCACGCCCTCTCTCACCCGGGAGACTGCCGAGACGGTTTCCTTGATCAGTTCGCTGATGGCGAGAAGGGACTCTTTAACCTCCTTGGCCGCACTGGAGGTTTCTTGGGAGAGTTGGCGGATTTCCCTGGAAATGACGCTGAAACCGGCGCCGTGCTCCCCGGCCCTGGCAGCCTCGATGAAGGCGTTCAACGAGAGCAATCCGGTATTCTCGGCGATGTCGGAAATGGATTCGATGATCGAACCGATGGACCGTGATCGCTGATCGAGGGCATCGATGGAAATCGAGAGCTGCCTCACGTCGCTGCCCATCGCCTGCATGCGATCGAAAGCCTGGTTGGTCAGGACCTTGGCCTGGGAGATTTCGGTGATAATGAAGGACGATTGTTCCAGGGCCTGATTTGCGCTCTCCGAAGATCTTCCTATGCCGCCGGCCAGATCCTGACAGGCACCTTCAATCTGTTCGGCTTTTGCGGACAGTGATTCGGCCGAACTGAGAACCTTCCGGGATATGGCCCGGGTGAGCGGGGCAATGGTTGCCATTTCAACACTTTTTCTTGTTAATACGGTAACAAAGCCGACCAGTCGGGAGAAGATCTGGTTGAGGCCGTCGACAAGGATTTTTGCCGGCCCTTCACCCGGCAATGAAAATTTTTCGTTGAGGTCCCATTTGCCATCGAGGGAAGCCCTTATTGCCCTGACCTCATTTTCAAGCAGTTCCCTGGTTGCCCGTCTGAAAAAGCTATACATGTCTCATTTCCTTTAATACCAAAGTATTCCATACCCTCTGCCCGTGCTGGCAGGCTGATCAAATCCGGCAGCTCTTGCCGGTTCTTTCCCATCGCAACTCTTGGACCAGCCTGATGCGTTTATATCACTCTTGAAAAATACTTTATTATCAGGTTGTTGACTCACCAATAAGAGGGGTTTTTTTGCTTTCGCTACAGAGGCTGGACAAAAATGTCTGGATGGGCATCCATTTATTACATGTTTGTTGTATTGGGCGAGGTTCCGCAATACCCTCGGATTTTTGGAGGATCATTCAAGTCCGATTTCGAACTATCAGTATGGCTATAATTATTGCGATGAGAGGGGCTGAAAGCTCTTGTGCTGCTGGTTCCCCGCGACTCTCCAAATGATGTTGCCGACATCGTCAGCTACCAGCAGGGCACCGCGCCGGTCGATCGCCACACCGACCGGGCGGCCCATGGCATCGCCTTTTTCACTGAGGAAACCGGTCAGGACATCGACGGGAGAACCGTTCGGCCTGCCCTGGTGAAAGGGCACGAATATCACCTTATAGCCGCTGGGAGGTTCCCTGTTCCACGACCCGTGTTGGCCCACGAACATGCCGTTGCCGAATCGCTCCGTCAAATTTGCTCCCCGCGAAGAGGCCAGACCCAGGCACGCGGTGTGATTGCCCAGGGCGTAATCGGGAATGATAGCCTGTGCCACCAATTCCGGACGTTGCGGTTTCACCCGCTGATCGACATGTCCGCCGAAATAGCTGTAGGGCCAGCCGTAAAATCCGTCCTCGCGAACAGCGGTCATGAAATCGGGGACGAGATCGCTGCCAAGTTCGTCTCGTTCGTTGACGACCGTCCACAGTTGCCCGTTGTCAAATTCCCAGGCCAGTCCGTTGGGGTTGCGCAGGCCGGAGGCAAAGATGCGTTTTTGGCCCGTTGCGAGGTCAAGCTTCCAGACGGCGGCGCGCCCCTCTTCCTTATCCAAGCCTTTTTCGCCGACATTGCTGTTCGATCCGACAGTCACAAAGAGCGACTTCCCGTCCCGATCGGCAATAATGTTGCGGGTCCAGTGGCGGTTGATAGGGCCGGCCGGCAGATCCGTGATCTTGACGCCCGGCTCTGTTATTCGAGTCTGGCCGTCACGATAGGTGAAGCGCATCACCGCATCGGTATTGGCCACATAGAAATCGTTCCCCACCAGTTCCATGCCGAAGGGGGAGTGAAGTCCCTCGAGAAAAACGGTGCGGAACTCGGCGCTGCCGTCGCCGTCGCTGTCCCGTAAAAGGGTTATGCGATTGGCGCTGGGGCCGCCCGACCCGGCTTTCTTCATTGCCTTTTTCATGATCCAGCCCTTTACCCCCTTGTAATCCTCGGGTTTGGGAGGGGCATCGGTTTCGGCAACCAGCACATCGCCGTTGGGAAGCACGAAGACCCAGCGCGGGTGGTCGAGGTTTCCGGCAAAGGCGGTGACCGTCAAGCCTTCGGCCGCCAAAGGTTTGGCGCCACTCGGCCAGCCTATTGCCGGAGCAATGTTCACGGTAGGAATCAGGTGTTTCGGAGGTGGCGGCGGAAGGACAGGATCGTTTCCGACGCCTGCGGAAACCGGCAGTTGAGCCTCATGAGAACAGCCCCAGACCATCAAGAGCAAGAAGCAGCACGACAGAAAACTCCTCACCGGCATAGAACCTCCTTTCGAGCATTTTCACCCGGTTCCGCCCTGGATATTTCACTCACGACCCCTCGGCTCTCAGGCTCACCGGCGTAGCCGTTCAGCCTGCTGGGGGTGGATCTTTCATTCGCGGAGTGGAACGGGGCAGGTCAATTGCTGCTCGGATCCTGCGACATCAAAGACTTGACACGAGACTCGTCAGCGCATTTTCAGAGAATTAAAGATCAATATAATGGTTGGGATTTTACCTCCTCACTCGTGATTTTGCAAAGGTGTTCGAATATAAAACAGGAGACCTTCAGAGAGCCCGTGGCTGGGCACGAAGCCGGTTCAAGAGAGATTATCGATCCGGCGCACCAAGAATAGATGAAGTTGCAATAGATGGAGTTGCAGTCGGACTCTTTTTTTTGGGCCTGGCGAAAAGAAAGAATTTTTTCCCAACATAATTCGGCTCTTGCCTTTTTGGAATATTTTTGCTTCATTTGGCGGAGTTTATCTCGTAACAGGAAGGTTTTTAAGATAATTATGCGTTGTATTCTGCTTGTGCGCACAAAGGATTTTCAATGTCGCTGAAGAAAAAGACCATCGCCATAATCTTCGCTGTCTTTGTCTTTTCTGGCGCGATGCATCTGATCGTCCAGGAACTGGTCGTCATGTCGAGCTTCCGTGAACTGGAGCGTGAAAGGGCCGTGAATAACATGGGGATGGTTCTCGGATCCCTCAGCCGCGAGTTTCAGACCCTGAGCACAACCGCCTCCGATTGGGCGTACTGGGACGACCTGTACCATTTTGCCGCCGGCCGCAATCCGGAGTTTCTGAAGACAACCTTGGACGAAAATGCCTTGCTGAACATCAAGCTCAACTTGATGAATATATATGATCAGGATGGGAAAATGCTCTGGGGCAAGTCCTTGGGCGGGTCGGGAGAAGAGCTCGACTTCGGCGACCTCTCCGCCCCAAAGCTGTCGGCTGGACACCCCCTGCGCCAGTTGTCCCAACCAATCGGAGAAGTTGCCGGATTCGTCCCTACCGAGAACGGGCCCCTGATGCTGCATGCCAAAAACATCCTTACCAATGAGCGTACGGGACCGGCCAGCGGCTCTTTCGTGCTGGGACGGTTTCTGGATATCGAGGCCGTCACGCGGATGGCGGACCAGCTTCGACTGCAGCTGTCCGTTTCGATCATTCCGGACGGGGAGCCGGTTCCGGATTGGGCCCCGGAATTGGCCCACGGTTTTTCCCACTCGCCGATCCTGCTCAAGGAGACCCGGAACGTGCTGGAGTCGTCCACCATCCTTGCCGACATCCATGGCCGCCCTTTCCTGCAGGTACGGGTGGATGCACCGCGTGAGGTCGTGGCGCGGGGCAGGGCTGCCGTGCTGCTCGCCACGGTGACGCTAAGCTGCGCCGGGCTGCTGGTGGCCGGCCTTCTTCTCTTCATGCTGCACAACACTATTCTCACCCCACTCGCCCGTCTCACCCGCCACACCGTCTCCCTGGGCGAAACGGACAACCTACGCAGCCGACTGGACTTTGAGCGCAAGGACGAGATCGGGGTGCTGGCCAAGGCCTTCGATCAGATGATAGGCCGTCTGGCAGAGGCCCGCAAGAAGCTGGTGGACCAAAGCTTCCAGGCAGGGGTTGCCGAAATGGCCGGCGGAGTTCTGCACAACATCGGCAATGCCATGGTTCCACTACAGGTGGGGAGCGCCAATCTCAAGGATGAACTGCAGGCAGCCTCCGTGGAGGAGTTGAAGACGGCCATCCCGGAACTGGCTGACCCGGCAACGACTGGGAACCGTCGGGAGGAACTCGCCCGATTCGTGGTCCGGGCCGGCGCGGAAATGGCCGAAAAGATCGAGCGGTCCAAGAAGCATGTGGCGGACTTTGCTCGCCAGATTCAGTATGTTCAGCAGATTCTCGCCGATCAGAGCCATTACGCCAGGGCGGCACGGATCCTGGAGCCTCTGGATATGGCCTGTATCGTCTCCAGGGCCGAGCAGTCCATGGCCGCACCGATGCGCGCCGCGATGGCCGTCGAGATAGATCCCGGGGTGCGGGGAGTCGGACCGGTGCTCTCTTCCCGAGCAGCCCTCCAGCAGGTGGTCGTCAATCTCATGATCAATGCGGCGGAATCGATCATGGAGCGCGGCGTCGAGGACGGCCGACTGTTGGTCCGGGCCGTGCGGGAAGCGGTGGAAGGCATTCCCATGGTTCATTTTTTCTTCGAAGACAATGGGATGGGCATCGAGGAAGAGCACCTCGACCGAGTCTTCGAACGTAACTTTTCCACCAAAAAGAGGAGTTCCGGCCTGGGTCTGCACTGGAGCGCCAACACAGTCAACGCACTCAAAGGAAGCCTCTACGCCAAGAACAAGGAAAACGGAGGAGGCGCCTGCCTTCATCTCCTTCTGCCTTTGGCCGGGACCGACCAATGATTCGCAGCATGGGGAGGCTGCGGAAAACATCGCACTGATTTTTCTTTACCCAATCGTATCATTCTCTCGTTTTTCCTTTACAGCGGCTGCTTATCTTTCTCTGCAGGGAGGAACTCCTTTTGTTGAGGAATGTTCCTTACCGGACATGAACCAGTACTTCTCAAAAAGTCACTGAAGACGGAAGAAATAACTCAAGAGGCAAAACGAAAATGAAAACTCTCATTATCATAACGGGCCTCCTGGCCCTGGTAGGTCTGGTAACTTTTGCCGCCGAAAAAATGACCTCCCGAGTGACGGCCGGCGAGCCGGAAAAGCAGATGCGCGGGGCGGTGGAGAAGGCCATGTTCGCCGGCGGCTGTTTCTGGTGCATGGAGAAGCCCTTCGAGCAGCTCGACGGGGTCATCGCGGTGGTCTCCGGCTATGCCGGGGGGACGACAAAAAATCCCACCTACGAAGATTACTCCGCAGCCGGGCATATCGAGGTTGTGGAAATCACCTACGACCCCGGGAAAGTGAGCTACCGACAGTTGCTCGACGTGTATTGGCGGCAGGTGAACCCGACCGACGCCGGGGGCCAGTTCGTCGACCGCGGCCACGCCTATACCACGGCGATCTTCTACGCAAGCGATGAGCAGCGCCGGCTGGCCGAAGAGTCGAAGGCGGAGCTCGAGGCCCGGCAGATCTTTAAATCCCCCATCGTCACTCCGATCCTGCCGTACGCCGTCTTTTACCCGGCGGAGGAGTACCATCAGGATTATTATAAGAAGAATCCCATCCGCTACTCTTTCTACCGCAGCAGGTCGGGCAGGGATGACTTTCTCTCAAGCGTCGACTGGAGCAAAGGCAGCATTGAAGGAAATATGAATATGGAACAGGCAAGCAAGGAAGACCTGAAGAAACGGCTTTCTCCCCTGCAGTACAAGGTGACGCAGGAGGAGGGCACCGAACCGCCCTTCAACAACGAGTACTGGAACAATAAGGAGGCAGGCATCTACGTCGATATCGTCTCGGGCGAGCCCTTGTTTTCCTCCCTTGATAAATTCGATTCCGGCACAGGCTGGCCGAGTTTCACCCGGCCGATAGTTAAGGAAAATATTATCGAGAAGGAGGATCGGCATCTCTTTACGGTGCGGACGGAGGTCCGGTCCAGGGAGGGAAATTCCCATCTTGGTCACGTCTTCGATGATGGCCCGCCGCCGACGGGACTCCGGTACTGCATCAATTCCGCCGCCCTGCGTTTCGTGCCGGCGGCGGATCTTGAAAAGGAGGGCCTCGGCCGATTCGTGAAGCTCTTTGGCCGTTAGTCTCGCTTGCTGTTGGTAGAATGGCTTCGAGATCTGTCAAAGGCGGGGGGCATTATATCCGCCTCCCGCCTGATCGTTTCGAGAAGGAGAAGCCCTGTGGATACCGAAGAAACCAAGAAAATACAGCGGGTGCTCAACACCCTGATCGACTATTTCGAGGCCGGCAACCCCGAATCGGATGCGGCGGCCAAGGCCATACTCGTCGCGGATAGCGAGTACGAGGATTACTGGCGGCCGGAGATCGAGAAATTCCAATGCGGCGTGGAGTGGACGGGGCTCAGGGGGCCGGAGGCCGAACTGCTCTCCGGTCGCCTTCGTCGGGCTGCGCAGTTGGTGACAGGCGGGGCGAAGGCGTGGTGAGGAGGTTGGGCCATGCGCTTGCTGATATCTCTTTTCTTAGCGACAATTTTGTCTGCCGGGGGGGCGGCTGTGGCCGGTCGGGACGGGCAGGCGGAAGAAGCCGAGGACAAGGCCGTGATCCTGGAACGGCTGGCGGCGCCAGGGGGATCGGAAGAATCGCCTCCCTCCGCGGTCATTACCAGGGCAGAAGCCCAGGTCGTTGATCCGACGGGCGGGGAACCTCTGGATGACGCTATCACCTGCCTTGCCCGCACCGTGTACTGGGAGGCCAAGGGCGAGGAAGCTGACGGCATGGAGGCGATCGCCGGGGTGGTCATGAACCGGCTCGGCCACGAGGGCTTTCCGGATACGGTCTGCGGTGTGGTCAAAGAGGGCAGCGAGAAGGGCGCCTGCCAGTTCTCATGGTGGTGCGATGGCCGGCCGGACGACGTGGAGGAGGAGAAACGACATGCCGTGGCCAAGGAGATCGCCAGAAAGGCGCTCAATGGGCAGTTGAAGGACAGGACCGGCGGCGCCCTCTACTTCCACCACCGCCGGGTCTCCCCCGAGTGGGCCGAAAAGTACAGCAGGACGGCGGATGTCGGGGACCACCTCTTCTACAGGCCTCGGGAAGGCAAGGCGAAATAGCGGATACCGCCATTACTTTGCCGGGGGCTTCGGCGCCTCGGGATTTCCTTTCGGGAGAGGAAAGTTCTTTTTGAGCAGGGCGATCTCCTCTTCCCGGTCGTGCACCTGATCGTCGAGCCGGTTGTTTTTCAGGAAGCTCAGGATTTTCTTGAATTCGGGGCCGGGGGTGTAGCCCATCTTGATCAGGTCCTTGCCGGAGAGAAACGGCTCGATGTTCTGCAGCGTGGTCACGTAATGGGAGACAGCCTTCTTGACGCTGTTTTTCCGGGCGATGGCCATGATGTAGAGAAGGCCTTCGATGGCGATCTCATGAAGCAGCTCGACGATCCGGCTGTTTTTCATGCTGCTGTTCTCGCGGGCCAGCTGGTTCGCGGCCTCTTCCGCCATTTCCTTCTGCGCCAGCAGAAATTCGGTGGTCTTGGGGGATTCCTCGAACCGCCGGCAGAAGGCGTCGAGTTCCGCGAGCCTGGAGCGCGACATGATCGCCAGCAGATAGACCATCCAGTTCTGGCAGGTATTGTCCAGATAGAGCAGCTTAAACCAGGAAATGGCCAGCTGGGCCTGGGTGAGCACGTGCAGGAAGCGCCGGTCGAACTTGTAGTGGGGACGGAGGTCGGGCCAGAGGAACTGGAAAAGGTCGAATTCCTCCAGCCGCTGGATCGCCGGCAGGGGATTCTCCTCGGACATGATGATTTTCAACTCCGCCAGAAAACGCGAGTCGGCGGTCTTGCCGAAGAGCTTCATGTTGACGGCGTTGACGATCAGCCGCCGGGTGTGCGGCGAGATCTGGAACTCCATCCGTTTCTCGAAGCGGATCGCCCGGAAGATCCGGCTCGGGTCCTCGACGAAACTCAGGTTGTGCAGGACCTTGATGGTCTTCTGCTTGAGGTCGTTCTGGCAGTTGAAGAAGTCGATCAGGGTGCCGAAATGCTCCGGATTGAGATGGATGGCCATGGCGTTGATGGTGAAATCGCGCCGGTACAGGTCGAGCTTGATCGATGACAGCTCCACGGTCGGCATGGCGGCCGGATACTCATAGTACTCGAGCCGGGCGGTGGCGATGTCGATCTTGAAACCGTTCGGCATGAGCACCACGGCGGTTTTGAAGCGCTCGTGGGTCCGGTACCGGCCATGCAGATGGTGGGCCAGCGCCTTGGCGAATTCGATGCCGTCGCCTTCCACTACGATGTCCAGATCGAGGTTCGGTTTCTTGAGCAACAGGTCCCGGACGAAGCCGCCCACGGCAAAGGCGTTGCAGCCGAGCTTGTTGGCCACCTCGCCGATTCTCTGCAGCAGCTGGATCATGCTCCGGTCGAGGCATTCGACCAGGAGTGACGTCAGGTTGCGCATCCGGGCGAGCGACGGGTGCTCGGACTCGTGGAGCAGGTTCTTCGGCAGATGGGCTGGATCGTTGACCAGGCGGTTCAGGAGATCGGTGCGGGTGATGATGCCGATCAGGGCCCGGTTCTGGACGATGGGGACCAGCCGCTGGCGGTTTTCGATGATCAGTTCCTGGATGTCGGCGAGCGTGGCGCCCAGCGGCAGCGTCTTGACGTCGGTGGTCATGAATTCGCTGACCGGCCGGTCGCTGAGGTTATGGTGAGCCGCCTTTTCCAGGATCTGCCGGGTGATGATGCCGAGGATGGAGTGGGTGGCGTCCTTGGCGGTGCGGATATCCTCCCGCACCGGCGCCGCGGTGATGTTGTAGCGGGTGAGCAGTGCCTGGGCCTCGGCGATGGTGGCGTCCGGCAGTACGGTGATGGCGGGCTTGGACATCATCTCGCTCGCTATGGGTTGCGGGCGGATATGACGGTGCAGGGTGTGGATGAGCTTTTCCTGCGCCTCGATGAGGGTCAGGTCCTTCAGGGTCGCCGAGGCCGCGGTGGCATGGCCGCCGCCGTCGAGATCGCGGGCGATGATGCCGACGTTGACGTCGGCGATCCGGCTGCGGGCGATGAGGTAGATCCGCCCGCCCATGGAGATCAGGGCAAAGAGGACGTTGAGGTTCTCCATGGCCATGAACCGCCGGACGATGAGGGCGAACTCGTCGACGTACTCCGGCAGGGAATGGGTCACCACCACCAAGGGAATGCCCTGGATATTGTACTGCTTGGCATTCTTCATCAGCTCGTGGAGGATCCCGATCTGGCTCGACGTCAGCTCGTGGGTGATGAACTGGGCCACCTGATCGAGCTTGGCGCCCTTTTCGACCAGCCAGGCGGCGGCCCGGAGGTCTTCCGGGGTGGTGGTCAGGTGGGTGAGCGACCCGGTGTCCTCGTAGATCCCGAGTGCGAAGATGGTCGCCTCGGCCGGGGTTATGTTTATTTGCTGCTCCCGCAGGATATTCATGAAAATGGTGGTCGTGGAGCCCACATCCTCGATCACTTCCACCTCGCCGGTCAGGTCTTCTTCATTTTGGGGATGATGATCGTAAATATGGATTTTCAAGCCGGGGTTTTTCAAACATTCGGCCAGTTGGCCGATACGCTCGGAAGAACGGGTGTCGACCAGGATAAGGGTGTCGATCGCCTGAATGTCGATATCCTTCAGCTTTCTGAAATCGTAGCTGTAGAGGAGGCTTTGTGAAATGAATTCACGCACATTCCGCTCCTGCGAGCCGGCAAAGGCCATGACTGCGTCCGGGTAGATCTTCTGGGCGGCGATGAGGGCCGCAAGACCGTCGAAGTCGGCATTATGGTGAGTGGTGATGAGACGCATGGTTTCCGCTTTCGTTTTTGCTCTTAAGTCGAGGAATATGAAGGCATTGTATGTTGTCTTGCAAAATATTGCCACTGCCAGTGAGCAGAAAATCACCCTGTCCCGGATTTCTTTGCGCCGAGGTCGAGGGGAGTTACCCCCGCGGGTGGAATTTTTTATGGATTCCCTTCAGCCGGGCGTGATCGATATGAGTATAAATCTGGGTGGTGGCGATGTCGGCGTGGCCGAGCATCATCTGCACCGCCCGAAGATCGGCGCCGTTGCCGAGGAGATGGGTGGCGAACGAGTGGCGGAGCATATGGGGCGAGATATCCTTCACGATGCCCGCCGTCATGGCATTCTTCCGGACGATCTGCCAGAACCGAAGCCGGGTCATGCAGGTGCCTCGCCGGGTGACAAAGAGATAGTTGCTCCGCTTGCCCTGCAGAATGAGGGGGCGGGCCGATTTCAGGTAGTGATTGATCCGCGTCCTCGCCTGCTCGCCGAAGGGGATCAGCCGCTCCTTGTCCCCCTTGCCGATCACCCGGACGAAGCCCGCGCCGAGATTGCAGGCGGCCAGAGGCAGCCGGACCAGTTCCGACACCCTGAGTCCGGTGGCATAGAGCAGATAGAGCATGGCATGGTCGCGGAGGGCGATGGGCGTCTCGGCGGCGGGCGGCGCGAGCAGGCTCAGGACCTCCTGTTCGGTCAGGGCCTTGGGCAGGATCCTGCCGCTTTTCGGCAGGTCGACCATGGCAAATGGATTGCGTGGGGACAAATCTTCCCGAACCAGGAAATCGAAGAAGGATTTCAGTGAAGAGATCCGCCGGGCGTTGGTGCGCCGGGAAACGTCGTCGACAGCGCCGTGCCGGCGAAGAAAGGCGTGGATGGCGGCAAGGTCCATGTCCTCCGGTCGCTTTTTCTGGTGAGCGGCACAGAAGCCAAGAAAGAGGTTTACATCGGCGGAATATGCCGCGACGGTGTTTTCGGCCAGTCTCTTTTCGGAAATGAGATAGTGAAGGTACAGCTCGAAAGCTGCAGTAAGATGTTCTGGAAGGGGCGGAGTTTCGATGGCGTCTCGTGAATCGGCCTACCGGCCGGGGCGACCTTGCTGAGAGCCGATGCGACTGGCTCTCAGAGGGTGGCAACCGCTTTACGCCGTTTTCTTCAGCCGTGCGAACTTGCGAAGTTTTCTGCGGGCTTCCGCCTGCTTCCGGCGCTTTTTCACGCTCGGTTTCTCGTAGTACTCACGACGTTTCAGCTCACGTTTAATGCCGTCTATCTGCAGCTTCTTTTTCAGCTGGCGGATTGCGTACTCAAGATCTCCTCGGACTTCAACTTCTATCATATGCGGCTCCGTTTGATGTTAACGAATCATTCAAGATTAGGAAAAGGCGGTATTCAGCGTTCTTCTTTAAGAGTAAGGCTCCTGTTTCAGGACGACAATCTCATTTATATACTAAAGCTCTGGAACTTTTGTCAATGTATTTTTATGGGACCGGCTCGGCATAATCCCTGCCGGCTTTGCTGGCAGGCCGCAGGCTGCTGTGGTACACTGACAATGGGCCCACGGCCTGTCTTTATCAAATATTTTATTCGTGCTGGACTCGTAAAAAGTCCGATCTACTTCTTTGTAGGTCTGAAACGGCGCTTCGCTGTACCATATGTACTACCAAAGCGCCGTTTCAGGCTCTACGCCTCGTATATCGAACTTTTTCCAGAGCCCATCTCCACGGTTGGAGCACTTTTTACGGCTTTATCATTCGTACAAATGGGGGAATATCACATGGTGGAAGGCAAACTGCATATTGCTTTGGTGGCAGGGGGAACATCGGGCGAACGTCAGGTATCCCTGAACGGCGCGGCGGGCGTGGAAAAGGCGCTCGACCCGCAGAAATTCCTGGTGCGGCGCTACGATCCGGCCACGGACCTGGCCCGTCTCGCGGCCGACGCGCCGGAAGTCGATTTCGCCTTCATCCTGCTTCACGGACGCTATGGCGAAGACGGCACGATGCAGGGGTTCCTCGAATTGCTCGGCGTCCCCTATCAAGGGTCTGGAGTGCTCGGCAGTGCCATCGCCATGGATAAACATCTGGCCAAGGAACTGTACCGGCTGAACGGCCTGCCGGTTGCCGACTGGCTGATTCTGTGCGAGGACGACAGCCTGGATGCCGAGGTTCTGGTCGCCCGCTTCGGCCTGCCGGTCGTCATCAAACCGGTGCACGAGGGCTCGAGCCTGGGGCTGACTCTCGCCCGCACCAAAGACGACATCCTGACCGGGATCAAAAGAGGCCTCAGCAACGACAGCCACGTGATGGTGGAACAGTATGTGCGTGGGCGGGAACTCACTGTCGGGGTCCTCGGCAACCGCGATGTGGAGGCCCTGCCGGTCATCGAGATCGTTCCCGGTGAGGGCTTCGACTTTTTTGACTACGATGCGAAATACAAACCGGGGGCCACCGAGGAGATCTGCCCGGCCCGAATCACTCCGGAAGAGACCGCCCTCGCCCAGAAATTTGCCGTGGCCGCCCACCGCGCCCTGCGCCTCAGGGGCTATTCCCGCACGGACATGATCCTTGCCGCCGACGGCTCGCTCTATCTCCTTGAAACCAATACCATCCCCGGCATGACTGCGACAAGCCTCATGCCCCAGGCTGCGGCTAAACATGGACTGCCGTTTCCGCAGTTTCTCGAACGGCTCATCGAGCTTGGGATGGAAAAATAAAGGACTGAGGACTGAGTGCTGAGGACTGAGTGGGGGATAGAGATTCTCAGTCCTCAGTCCTCATCGCTCAGTCCTTGTAGTAGACGCTCAGTCCTTGTATTTGACCCGCTCCGGCGCGTTGAACACATTCAACCGGTCCGGTCGGGCATAGGCGATGAGCGTCGCGCCCGCTCTTCTGGCGATGGCGAGCCCCAGCGACGAGGGTGCGGTCCGCGACATGATGATGGGAATGCCGATCCGGGCGCATTTCAGCACCATGTCAGAGGTCAATCTTCCGGTGGTGTAAACCGCCCCCCTGGGGGTGGCTCGTCCCAGGAGAATCGCCCCCAGGACTTTGTCGACTGCATTATGGCGGCCCACGTCCTCGAAGAAGACCTGCAGCTTGCCATCTTGCCACAGGCCGCAGCCGTGGACGCAGTGGGTCTGCGGCCCGAGCGGCGAATGCATCAGGGCCTGGCGGATAAAGGTGCCGATCTCCGGCAGGGAGATGGTACACTCCTGCAGCGGCTCGAAGACTCCCTCCAGCATCTCCCTGGCTATCTTGCCGGTGCCGCCGCAACCCGAGGTGATGATCACTTCCTTGGGTTCCGTCATCTCCACATCGGCATAGACGGCAATCCGCCCCTCCGGACAGACGAGGATCTCTTTTATCTCTTCCGGCCGCTTGATATAACCCTGGCCGAACAGGAATCCGGCCCCGAATTCCTCGAGGCCCACGGGCAAAACCATCGAAGAACCGATGTTCTCATCGTTCAAGGCGATGGTATACGGGGTCTCGATCGCCAGGTGTTCTTCCTGTTCACTTGCCCCGTCGGGGGTGATGACCGTGGTGGACTGGCACAGGGTGAGCGGGGTGCTGAGGGTCTGTGGCATATTCATTTTTTGCTTGTTTTCTCTACCGATGGACTCGTAAAAAGTCCAATCTACTTCGTTGTAGGTCTGAAACGGCGCTTGGCTGTACCATATGTACTACCAAGCACCGCAGGAAAGTATTTCATGAAGGCACTTTCGCCCCTCGTTGCGAGCGACTGTCTTCTCCCGGCCGGACATGCAAAAAGATATGGTGTTTACGGCCGGTTTACGATAATAAGAGAGGTACGCGCAGAACCTATTCTTGTCAACTTCTTTCCATTGTCCGGCAGTTGGGACACTATGATCAGGTTTTTTCTCGTTCTTCTCGTTCTTGCCTGCTTCTTGCTGTCGGCTGCGGGGCAGGCCCGGACCAATATCCGGCCGATAGTCCTCGGGCAATCATGCGCCTTGAGCGGCCCAGCTCAGAATCTGGGGCGGGAAATGCGGGCGGGACTGCTCGCCGCCTTTTCCCTGGCCAACGACAACGGCGGCATCCACGGGCGGGAGGTCACCCTGTTCAGCCGGGACGACGGCTACGAGCCCGACGAGGCGGTCCGGAACACCAGGGAGCTTATCAACCACGATAAGGTGTTCGCCCTGATCGGCGCGGTCGGCACCCCGACCTCGATGGCCGTGGTCCCCATCGCCAACGAATCGCGGATCCCCTTCTTCGGCCCTTTCACCGGGGCTGAATTCCTCAGGACCCCTTTCCAGCCCTATGTCATCAACGTCCGGGCCAGCTATTTCCAGGAGATGGAAAAGTTGGCCTCCTACCTGATCGACAAGAAAAAATTCACCAGGATTTCCTGTTTTTATCAGAATGACAGCTACGGTTTCGCCGGACTCGAGGGGATCGAGCGAGCTCTCGCCAAGCGGGGCCGGCAGCTGGTCTCCAAAGGCAGCTATGAGCGCAACACTGTGGCCGTCATGGGGGCTATGCGGGAAATTTACAAGGCGGAGCCGGAAGCGGTGGTGCTGGTCGGCGCCTACACTGCCTGCTCCGAATTTATAAAGCTGAGCAAAAACAAGGTAGACAAGGAGATCGTCTTCTGCAACATTTCCTTCGTCGGCACGGAGAGCCTGCGGGAAGCACTCGGCGGCTACGGCAGTGGTGTGCTGGTGTCGCAGGTGGTCCCCCTGCCGCAGGACTCGGACATCCCCCTGATCGGAGAATATCACTCGGCGATGGCCAAGTACCAGCATGATGCGCAGATCAGTTTCACCTCCCTGGAAGGATTCATCGCCGGCCGTCTTTTCACTGAGATAGCCCGGTCGGTGCCGGGAGAACTCACCACCGAGAAGTTCATCGAAACCATGGAAGAGGTCGGCAAATTCGACCTCGGCGGGCTTCTCCTCGAGTTCGGCGCCAAGGACCACCAGGGCCTGGACGCCATCTATCTCACCGAGATTTTTCCTATTGTCCGCAAGGTTCGGGATGACAACTGAGCTTTTCGTATCATCCAGGGTGAGGCCGTGAACATCTTTCGCAGAATCACCCTTTCCGCCGCGCCCTTCTATGCATCCCTGGTGGTAATCACCTCGCTGACCGTGTTCATCGGAATCTTCTGGGCGGTCAACGAGTACCAGGCATATCAGGAAAGCATCGCCAATATCAAGGCCAACTACCGCCATCAGTACGAGGTGCGGCTGCAGGAGGAAGTGGCCAATGTGGTGGAGCTCATCAAGTACCGGCGGCGGCAGACGGAGCTGCAGGTCGAGATGGATATCCGCGAGCGGGTGCAGGCTGCCTACACCATGGCCTCCCACAATTATCGGCTGTTCAAGGATGAGAGAACCCTTGAGGAGCTGCGCTGGAAGATCATCGAGCTGCTCCGGCCCATCCGCTGGAACAATGGCCGGGGTTACTATTTCATCGGTCGGGTGACCAGCGGCGTGATCGATCTTTTTGCCGATGAACCATATTTCGAGGGAAAATCGGCGGCGGCCTTCCATGAGATCACCGGTCAGGACGTGGTCGGCGACATCGTCTCGATCATCAGGGAAAAGGAGGCGGGGATCTACCGCTACAATCTCATCAAACCCGGCTTCACCGGGAGTTTCCCGAAGATCGCCTTCGTCAAGTATTTCGCGCCGCTCGACTGGTTCATCGGCGCCGGTATCTATCACGAAGACCTGGAAGAGGGGCTGCAGCGCGAGGTGCTGGCGAGGATGCGCAACATCCAGTTCGGCAAGGACGGCGATGTCTTCTGCTTTCGCTCCGACGGGACCATCCTCAGCAATCGGGACGAACGGCTGATCGGCCGCTCCGTCAAGGATCTGGTGGATAATGACGGGGTGCAGTTCGGCGAGGCCTTCCTGCACACGGCGACCACCGGGGATCAGAACGGTTTCGTGCACTATTCGGTGCAGCGCTCAACGACCGGCGAGACCCATCAGAAACTGGGTTTCGTCCAGGCGTACCGGGATTGGGACTGGGTGCTGGGGACGACCCTGTTCATGGACGCCATGGAGCAGACCATCGCCGCCGAGACGGAAACCTACCAGCGCATCAATTTCCGCAACGTCTTTGCCTTCATCGTACTTTTCGCCATCGCCGTGGCCTTCCTCCTGCTCTCCACCTTTCTCTATTCCTTGAAAATCAAGCAGGGAATAAGTATGTTCACCAATTTCTTCCGGGACGCCGCCGATTCCAACGTGAAGATCGAGAACGAAAACCTGGTCTTTCGCGAGTTCGAGGATCTCGGCCGGCTGGCCAACAGGATGGTCGAGGATCGCATCAAGAACGAGATCCTCCTGCATCGCGACGAGCTGCGCCTCGACACCCTCTTGCGCCTCGGCATGATGGAGAAATACTCTCTGCAGGAGAAGTACGACTTCATCCTCAGGCGAATCGTGCAGATCACGAGAAGCGAGGAGGGGTATCTCGCGGAGGTCGACGCCGCACAGGGACAGCTGACCGTCTGTTCCTTCATCGTCTTCAACGGTCAGGGCAAGAGCCTGTCGGAAAAAGAGTTGAATACGCCACACCCTATAGCCCGGGCCGGTCTTCCCGGCCAGGCGGTCATGCGCAAGAGGGCGATTATCGTCAATGACTGCACCGCCGAGACGGAGAAGGACACCTTCCCTTACGGCAATGTGCTGCGGAGGCACCTCGATGTGCCGATCTACAATGACGGCAGGGTGGTCGTAGTGGCCGGGGTCTGCAACAATGAAGAAAAATACGACAATTCCGACATCCGCCAGATGACCATGGTCCTGGAGGGAATGTGGCTGCACGTTCTGAAAAAGAACGCCGAAGAGGACCTTGCTCGGCTGGAGCGCCAGATCATCGCCGTGAGCGAGGAAGAGCGGAGCAATATCGGCCGCGACCTGCACGATGACCTCGGCTCCCATCTCACGGGGGTCGAGTTGTTGAGCAAGGCGCTGCAGCAGAAGCTCCGGGACGAGGCCCCGGAGAGGGCGGAGCAGCTCGGCACGATCCGCAACCTGATCCGGGATGCGATCGAGAAGACCCGCCGCCTGTCCCAGGGTCTGTATCCGGTCCATGTCATCGAGTACGGGCTGGAGTCGGCCATCGAGGAGCTGGTGGTGGAGGTCGAGAAGATGTTTCCGGTCAACTTCGATCTTTCCTGGGAGGGCGAGAAGCCTCTCGGGACGAGCACCGCCACAAATCTCCATTACATCATCCGGGAAGCGGTCTTCAACGCTGCCCGCCACGGCAAGCCGAGGAATATAGGGGTTTATGTGCGGGTTGACGATGGCGGTTTTTCGGTGAAGATCGTCGACGACGGCAAAGGCTTCGAAGGCACGCCGGCGGCCAAGGGTATGGGCTTCCATACCATGCAGTACCGGGCCAAGACGATCGGCGCGACGCTGTCGATCCAGTCGGCCAAAGAAGGTGGGACGATCATCTCGGTCAGCGGGGAGGGTAATGAATGAAAGCACGAGTGATAATAGTCGACGATCACCCCATTTTCCGGATGGGCATGGCGGAACTGCTTAACCAGGAGGACGATTTTGCCGTTTGCGGTTTGGCCGAGGATATAGCCAGCGCAAGAAAGCTGATCCAGGAGTATGCACCGGACCTGGCCATCATCGATATCACCCTCGCCGGAGACAACGGCCTCGATCTGGTCAAGGAGCTGGCGGGAAACAAGCACTCCCCGGCTATCCTGGTCCTTTCCATGCACGACGAGCAGGTCTGGGCCGAGCGCGCCATCAGGGCCGGGGCACGGGGCTACATCATGAAAAAGGAAGCGAGCGAAAAGGTGATGTTCGCCCTGCGCTGCATCCTGGCCGGCAAGATCCATGTCAGCTCGAACATCATGGAGCGGCTGCTCGACCGCTTCCACCTCAAGCCGGAGGTTTCGAGCGCCCCGACCACCGATCTCCTCACCGATCGCGAGCTGGAGGTCTTCCGACTGATCGGAGCCGGGCTCTCCACCCGGGAGATCGCCGACCGTATGAAGCTCGGCGTCAAGACCATCGGCACCTACCGCGACCGGGTGAAGCAGAAGCTCGGCATCAAAACGGCGGCGGAACTTATCCGTCGCGCCGTGCTCTGGACCGAGCAGGAATTCTTCGATCCCGCCGACCCTGACGATGTAGGGTGACTCCCTACATTCACTGTCGCTATTTTCCTACACAACAAAAGGGGTTCGGCTGATTCCCTTTAGTATAAGACTTTCTTATACTGACCGTGGATTACAGAAGTCTTATCCATTTAGGGTCGGTTGAAAATGTTGGTGGCAGGGGTGAATCCATTGAAGATGTGCAAAAGTCGTTTCATGATCCATGACGAAACAATTTTTCACGTGTCTGCCAGTCCAGGGTCCGGCTGCACCCGGACTCCTGGAAGCTGAGGCCAACCTCCACCCCGGCTCCGGTTTTCCCCTGATCAAGGAAGGCCATCACTGTTGCCTGGGACTTCACCTCAGTGACTACGGAAAGCGGATTCCCCCTGTCACCAACGCTTCAGAATGCTCCGGCGACTGCGGCGAGTGGTGCCGGCAACTCATCGGCGGGTGCGGACTGCGGCGCCGCAAAAAACCAGCACCTTTTGCAGCTTTACCTTCCAGACGAAAATCCCGGAGCATCTCATTCAGGCCGTCTGACGCAAAACGAGGTGAACCAATGACGAGCGTCATTCAGGAGAGAGATCTCTGCCGGGTGCGCCTGCGTCTTATCGATCTCTGCAAATCGTTTTTTGACAAAGAGCCCGATGTCGAGAAGCTTGCCCGCTGGCGGGGCATCTTCGCCGCCTTGGCCGGAGCGGAGGTCGATCCCGCCTTCGACAGGGAGTCGGATGAAATAGCGGAGCTTCTCTGGAAAAAGAGTTTGCCCGGGCTGCAGCGCGAATATTTTCGGGTCATCGCCGGACCCTATGATGAGCCTGGTGACCGGCCGGCGGTGACGGTCTTCTCCTTCCACCGCAACGGTTGCCGGTTTCACGAGACACGGGAGGGGATTCGCCAACTCATGGAGGAGGCGGGTATTGCCCGAGCCCCGGCAGTGGCGGAACCGGAGGACAGCCTGGTGGTCCTGCTCGATATTCTGGCCGTGCTCGTCGAAGAGGAAAGGACGGGGGAAGGTTGGCGAGCCAGACAGTTGCAGGGCAGGCTGCTGGTCGATTATCTCGTGCCGCTTGCCCACCAGATGGCAGGGGTCCTCGAAGAAAATGAGCATGCCGATTTCTACCTTCGCTGCAGCCGGTTGCTGTGCAGTTATCTCGATCTGGAGACAGAATTGATCGCTGACTGATAGCCGGTAAAGGAATATGGGAAATACCAAAGAAATCGCCTTCAACTCGGGCCAATGCATGGTCGGCAGCCGCAAGGCAAGCCAAGCCGGGCGGGCGAAGCTGGCCTTTGCCAGGCTCTTTGCGGCGACCGTTGCGCTCACCGGGGCGGCCATGACTGTGAAGACCGTCACCAGGACTGCTGCTGCACAGGACGGCGGGACGGCCAGAGCTACCTGCCCCAATGGATTGCATGCGCGAGCGGTACTCGGCGCCGAGCATGGATCGGGGAGGACCTGATCGGAGGCCAAGCAATTAACACCTTAGAGAAACTGGTGAGTTGGCAGGAGCGGGCGATTGTGAGATCCCCGCTCCTTTTTTTGCTTATTGGCGGGCGGTCCGGAAAATCCGGGAATGATAAAGCGAGATGTCTTATTCTTTCCAGGAAACGGGATCCGGCAAAGGCCGGAATTTGCTGGAAGGTACCATCACCTCGGAGAAAGTAGATGAATCAAATCGCCCTGCCCCTCGCCATAATTCTCCTGCTCGTCTCACCGTTCGCCTCCCCGGCCGCCGAAAAGGCGGCCAAGCCGGAGCTGCTGCCCGATCTCATCCTGAAGGTTCCCGAAGATCCGGACCACAGGACCTACCTCGGATTGACCGGCGAGGACGGCAGCGACTTTTCGATACAGGACATCGACGCCGACATCGTGCTCATCGAATTGTTCAATATGTATTGCCATTACTGCCAGGAGGCGGCCCCAACAGTCAATGAACTGTATGACAGGATGCGGGAGATTTCCGAAAGTGGACCGGTGGTCAAGATCATCGGGCTGGGTGTCTCCAATTCCCGGTTCGAGGTGGAACATTTTCGCGAGATCTACGATGTGGACTTCCCGCTTTTCCCCGATCAGGATAAAAGCTTTTTCCAGGCCCTGTCCGGAGAGGGCACTCCCACCTTCATCGGCTGCAGGCTGCAGGAACGCAAACGACCTGTCATCGTTCTGCGCAAGGCCGGCGCGTTTTCCAACTCCGCTGCTTTCCTTGATGAATTGATCGACAAGGGGAGGCTCTCCCGATGAACAAGGCGGCACAGGAAAAAATGAACAGGACAATAATTATGGCTGCGATCGGCTGTCTTCTCGGCGTCGCCCTTTTCGCCGGCGGCGGTTTGGCGGTAGCCGATAATCTTCAAGATTTCATCTACGCACCCGGGAATCTGAAGCCGGTGGACAGCCGGCTGAAAGTCGCGGTGGGCCAGCTTGCCCCGGACTTTTCCCTGCCGTCCGTAGGCGGCAAAAGAATCACTCTCAGCCAATACCGCGGGAAGAAGAACGTGGTCCTGTCCTTCGTCCCGGCGGCCTGGACCCCGATCTGTTCCGACCAGTGGCCCGGATACAACATCAGCAGGAAGTTCTTCGATCGGCATAACGCCATCCTCCTCGGCATCACTGTGGACAATATTCCCACCCAGCATGCCTGGGTGCGCCGGATGGGCGGTCTCTGGTTCGATGTCCTCTCCGATTTCTGGCCGCACGGAGAGGTGGCCGACCTGTACGGTGTCCTGAGATCGGACGGTACGGCCGAACGGGCCCTTTTCTTTATCGACAATGCCGGTGTCATCCGCGGCATCGAGGTGTCGGACATCAATCTTCGGCCGCCACTGGAGAAGGTAGTGGAACAGCTCGCGGCCCTGCCGTGACGACGGAGTTCTTTAGTACCTTCTGCTGTGGGAGGGGATAGCAACCCTTGGGTTTGCGGGTGTCAGCCCCCATGAGGACCCCATCATGAAACCCCTGGAAATATTCCAGCGGGGGATAATTCCCTGTGCAAGCGCGGACGGGTATGCTACCTTCCCCGAGAGTAGTGTTTGCCAATTCCGAAGAAATTGCACAACCATCACAGGGACCGTATGTCTTCAATTATTTCCTTCATCGGCTGGCATGACAGCGGCAAAACCACGCTTGCCACTCAGGTGGTGGCCGAACTGAAAAAGCTCGGGTATCGGGTCGGGGTGATCAAGTCGAGCAGCGAAACGGGTCTCGAGTTCGATACCCCCGGGACCGACACCTATAAGCACAAGGAGGCGGGGGCGGACAGTGTCATGATCGTTGCCCCGGACCAGATGGTGCTCCAGACCGGGAACAGCGGGCTGTCCCTGAAAACGCTGGCCCACCGCTTCTTTCCCGATGTGGATATCCTCATCGGCGAGGGTTTCAAGACCGCACGGCAGGTGCCCAAGATCGAAGTGTTCAAGGACCTCGATCAACGGCTGCGCGACGAGGTTTCGGGGGTGATTGCCGTGGCCACCGATCTTCCCGGGGTTGTCGCGGACTATGTCTTCCGCCTCGATGAGGCCAAGGAGATCGCCCTTTTTCTCGAAAAGCGCTTTTTGACTCCGAAAGGGGGGGCGGAAATGGCATCGCTGCTCGTCAACGGCAACAAGGTTCCCCTTAAGCATTTCGTCCAGGAAGCTCTCGCCGGAACGGTGGACGGTTTCGTCAAGACCCTGAAGCTGGTGGACGAAATCCAGGAGATCGAACTGCGGATCAAAATTTTAAATAAGGCGGAAAAGCAGCCGGGTCCCGAGGAGGGCCGAAGAGTTTTCAGCGGACGATGAGATTGTGCAGTTCGTCGGTGTCGCTCTTCTGATAAGGGAATTGGGCCCGAAGAACGCTGCCGATCCGGCGCACCGCTTCGCAGATCGCCTCGCACCGCCGCCCGGCCTTGATGCCTCGGGTGATGTCGGCGACAATATTCTCCCAGACCGCCTTGTCGATCCTGTCATTGATTCCGGCATCCGCCAGGATCCATACCTTGTGCTCCAGCACCGAGACGAAGAGCAGGATGCCGTTTGACTCGCGGGTCTTGTACAGCCCCTCGCTGTAGAAGGCGGCGAGCGCCGCTTCCCGGACCTCGAAGTCGGCCAGTGTTTCGTTGAGGAAGAACCGTTTGATGGTGTCGGACCGGTAAGCCAGGGGATAGAGCACCGCAAAACAGCCAGAGAAAATCGCCAGGAACAGCCAGAGGTTCTCCGGCCCGATCCAGAGCAGCGAACCGATGAGAGCAGTCAGCAGGAGGCTGAGCGGCAAACCGACGCAGACGACTGCAAGTGCTGCAGCCATCGGGTAGTCGTGGCTGCGGGATACGATCATCGGCACGATTTCGCCGGAGGTGGTCTGCTCCGCCTCCTTCACGACCGCTGTCACCTGATCTTGTTCCTCCTGTGTCAGGAACTGCTCTGCCGGACTCTTCAATGTCACCATCTCCCGGAGGCGCCGCCCCCTCCGAAGCCACCACCCCCGCCACTGAAACCGCCGCCGAAACCGCCACCACCGAAGCCGCCGAAAGAGGAGCCCCTCCGCCGCGACGTCGTCAAGTAGCCGGTTCCCCGGGGCCTACCGAAGATCAGACTAGCGAGAAACCCTGCAACGAGACCCGCGGGAATGAGGAGGAGGATCAACCAGGAAAAACCGAGAAATGCCAGGCCAAGGCCGGGGGCAATGATGGAGCCGAGGAATGCTGTGGTCAGCCGGTGCCGACCGAAGACCCTGCCGAGGACGAAAAAGGCGAACCCGAAGAAGACCAGCATTCCGTCGAGATCATCGGCAGGCGCTCCTTCCCGTCCTGAGCCGCCTGTGCTCTGGCCGCTGAATTCGCCGCGCACGGCGGCGATCATCGCGCCGACCCCGTCGATCACGCCCTGGTCGAAGTCGCCGTTGCGAAACCGGGGGGTAATGATATCGCGGATGATCCGGCCGGAGACCAGGTCGGTCAGTCTCCCCTCGAGGCCGTAGCCAACCTCGATGCGCAGCTTGCGGTCGTTTTTGACGATCAGCAGCAGGGCGCCGTTGTCGCGGCCTTTTTGCCCAAGGCCCCAGGTTTCCGCCACCTTCAGGGAAACTTCTTCCAGGCTTTCCCCCTCCAGCGACGGGATGGTCAGCACGGCCAGCTGTGTCGACTCTTCCCGCTCCAGGTCGGCGAGGACGCTTTCCAATTGCTGTTCGGTCGCACGGGAGAGCATCCCGGCATAATCGTTGATCCGTGCAGTGAGCTGCGGCACTTCCGCGCCGACCGCCCACGGGACTCCGCCCCGCAACAAAGTGACGATGAAGAGTGCCAGAAACAGCAGGGTCTTGCCGGTCGTCATGGCTCGGCTCCGAATTAGAATTGGATTTTCGGCGCCGTTCTCGCCTGCTCGTCCGCTCTGAAGTATTCTTTGCGTTCCAGGTGGAGAAAAACGCTGTTGGTCAGGCTTTGCGGGAACCTGCGGATGGCCCCGTTGAACTCCTCCACCGCTCTGTTGTAGCGCTGCCTGGCCACATTGATCCGGTTCTCGGTCCCTTCGAGTTGGTTTTGAAGATCGAGGAAATTCTGGTTGGCCTTGAGGTCGGGGTAGCGCTCGACCACCACCATGAGCTTGTCGAGAGCCGATGCGAGGCCGCCCTGGGCCGCCTGAAAATTGGTCATGGCCGTGGGGTTGCTGAGATCTTCGGGAGAAAGCCGCACCGAGGAAGCCTTGGCCCTGGCGTTGATCACCGCCTGGAGGGTGTCGGCCTCATGTCTTGCGTAGCCTTTCACCGTTTCCACCAGGTTCGGGATCAGATCGCTCCGCCGCTGTAAGGTCGCCTCGACATCGGCCCAGGCCTTGAACACGGCCTCTTCCTGAAGTTGCAAGGCATTGTAGCCGCAGCCGGAAAGCAGGATGAAGAGGAACAGAACCGGAACATAGCGATTGAGGCGGCGCATGGTTTCTCCTGATGATTGTTGGCAGGGTGTACAGCCGGGCCCGAATTTCACGTTCTCCACTGTAGTGATTATTGTTTCTCCTGTCCATCATGAAATTGTTAATTTTTCCGGCTCCTTGACAGGGGAAATGGGAACGCCTACCATTTTGACGTGTTAAATATTAAGGAGGGCAAGCAATGGGCTCATGTGAAGAATCGTTTTGGCGGATGATTGCTCTCACCGGACAGGCCATGCGCAGTTATGCCGACAAGCGATTGAAGAGCTACGATCTGACGGTTGAACAACTTCAACTCCTTAAACAACTGGCGGCCGAAAAGGGCCTGTCGCAGAGCATTCTCTGCGAGATTTCCGGCAAAAGCCCCGCTAATATCACCAGGATTCTCGATCGGCTGGAAAAGAAAAAAAGGATCGTCCGCCGGCCTAACCCGGAAGATCGACGCTCGAGCCTGGTCTCTCTCACCCCGGAGGGGGAGCGGCTCAGGGCGGAGGTCATCAATCTTTTTGAAGGCCTGCGGACGGAACTGGTGCGGGGGATTCCCGTCGACCAACAGCAGGTGGCCCTGGGAGTGCTCAAGGCGATAACCGCAAATATCAGCAAAATGGCCGGCAAGAAAGAATAGGTGGTTTTTTAATGCAGACCGAGGAGCACTCTGCAAGATTTTTTCATGGACGGCCGCTTCGCGGGCGATTATATCCGGGAAGGATCGGAGACGGGATGCAGTTTTTCGTGCTGGCCTCAGGTCCTTGGATGAGATTGTTGAAAAAGGGTTGTCTTTGGTACGTGACGTGTGAAAGCAATGGGGGCGTTGCAAAACTGGTGCTCCCATGCCTGGTTTTACTGTTGTTAAGAAAGGAGCCGAACAGATGATCTTCTCTACGTTTCGCCTTGCCGCCGCAAATCTCGCTCTCCTGCTCTTTGTTGCCATCCAGCTTTGGGCCCGGCCCGGCCATGCCATAAATCTTGCCGAGATGCAGGCGCTGGCCTTGGATAACCGCGAGGTTATCCGCCAGTACATGATGACGCTTGAGCAGAGCGAGCAGGATATCATCCGGGCGAGAGGCGGCTATTATCCCTTCGTTGACCTATCATACATCGCCAACAGGCTCGATGAAGGCGGGTTCCTTGAAGAGCGGGACAACTATGTCGCAGAGGGGAGGATCGGCTGGAATGTCTTTGCCGGCTTTCGTGACAAGTACAACATTCTTTCTGCGAAAGCCCGAAACGAGGTGGAAGGCTACCGGCTCCGGGGGATCGAACAGGATGTGCAGTTGAACGTCGCCCTCGGTTATCTCGAGGTCTACGAGCGCAGAGCCAACCTGGAGGTCGCCGAGTCTGCCTTTCAGACCCTGGGCAAGGTCTACCGGGACGGGGAGAGTAGATACCAGGTGGGGCTCATCGGCAAGAACGAGTTGCTGAAATTCCGCGTCGATTACGACGATGCCGACATCACCGCCAAGGCGGCCGAAGCGAGCCTGAAAAAGAGCATCAATGTACTCTCCTACCAGGTCGGTCGAGAGATCGGCCTCGATGAACTCAATTTTGCCGAGTTCGGAGATCTTCCACCGCTGGTCGACAGGGAGGAGTATGCCGCCAGAATGCTGGCAGCAAGAAGCGAGATCAAGGCCTTGGAACTGGGAGTGGATGCCGCCGCCGCCCAGGCCGAGGCAGAAAAGGCCGGTTATTACCCGCGGGTGGATGTGACGGGCAGTTACCGAAAATATTATAATTACGCGCCAAGCGACTTTGGCGGCACACTGGGCGGATTCGACGGCAGTGTCGATGACGAGGAGATGCGGGCCCAGATGGTCATGTCGATGAATCTCTTTCAGGGCTACACCACCCAGGCGACGGTCGCCAGGGCGAAGCTGCAGACGCGCGCCCTGCAGTATGAACTTGGAGAATTGAAAAACACCCTGCTGACAGATCTGAAAAACCTGCACATCGATTTTCAGGTAAGTCTGGAAAATGTCGAGGTGGCCGCCCGCTCCATCGAGCAGGCCCAGGAAAATCTCCGGATCACCCAGCTCAAATACGACGAGGGACTTCAGCGGGAATCGGACCTGCTGGACGCTATTACCAGCCTGTCCAGGGCAAGGTACAACCTCGTTGCCGTGCAGCGTACGGTCTTCGCCAATAAATTTCGTCTGACCCGAATGATCGACGGTTTCTGACCCTTTTATCGCCGGACAACTGCTGTACTCGATATGGATTTTTTCACGAGGATACAATCGATTTTCTATTTCATCATCGCCGGGTTGTTCGAGATTGGTGGCGGATACCTTGTCTGGTTATGGCTGCGCGAGGGAAAACCTTGGCATTTCGGTTTGGCGGGGGCGATCGTCCTTGTTCTTTACGGTGTAATTCCCACCTTGCAGCCGGCGCATTTCGGTCGTGTTTATGCCGCTTACGGCGGGGTTTTTATCGTTCTATCCATCCTGTGGGGCTGGAAGGTAGATAAAGTTTCTCCGGATAGATTCGATGTTATCGGAGGCCTGGTGGCCTTGATAGGGGTGGGAATCATTATGTACTGGCCGCGGGGCCAGTGAGCAGCAGAGTCTTCCCGCCTCGGCCGGTGTGAGAGTCGTGCGGCGGATGGACTTTTTTTCGGCGAGATGGTAAATAGCGGCGAAAAATTATCGGTGAAGTTCCTGCAGTGGTTTTCTTTTACGAGATAACACATGGAAAGATTTTTGGTCATCGCATGCGCAGCCTCGATCGGGGTTGGGTTTTTCACCTGGTTTTCCCGGGCTGTGGATAAGAAACCGATGCAGGAGTTGATCCTTTCGCATCTTTGGCTCCTGCATCCCAATGCTATCTGCTACTGGCGGACGGGGATGGCCCTCTTTGCCTTTTTTCTCTATTTTTTCACGCCATATCAGTCCCCGGCCATTTTTATATTCACCTTTGCCGCGATCCTGGACGGCGTCGACGGGGTAGTCGCCAGAAGCTGTAACCTCGGTTCGAAGTTTGGAGAGTGGCTCGACCCGCTGTGCGACAAACTGACCTATCTGCCGCCCCTCGTCGGCTTCGCCTATGCCGGGGTCATGTTGCCGGAACTCGTCTGGATTCTGGTGGGCGTCGAACTGGTGGGCCAGTTTTTTGCGCGCCGAATACTCACTTTACTGAGGATCTCCGGGGCGGCCAACAATTTCGGCAAGATCAAGGCAATCATCTGTTTTGCCCTGGTCATCTACTGCGCCCTGCTTGATAAAAACCCGCAAGTGATCAATATGGCCGATGAGGTGTTGGTCGCCTGCATCATCCTGGCCTCGGCCTCCATCGTCTTCAAATTCATTCCCAACCGGCTCTACGCCGACATCCTGTCGACCCTCAACTTTTTCTGCGGAGTAGCCAGCCTCGTCTTGACCCACCAGCATCATTTCGCCTGGGCGATCCTCGCCATCATCGTCGGCCAGCTCTTCGATCTCTTCGACGGCCGAATGGCGAGCAAGCACGGCGGGACCAAGTACGGGCCTTATCTGGACGACATCGCCGATTTCGTCAGCTTCGGCCTTTCCCCGGCTTATGTGATCGTCACCAAGGGCGGGTCCTTCGCCACCTTCTTCAGTTATGTTTTCTTTCTCGGGGTTGCCTACCGGCTGGTGCGGTTCGTGACCGTAGACAAGAAGAGGATCGATCTTCCTGAGGGCATCTTCAACGGCCTGCCGAGCCCGGCCGGCGCCCTCATCGTCCTCGGCGCCGCCCTGTGCGTCCCTCCCGACTGGCTGTGGAGTTTCGCGGCATTGTCCGTCGGCCTGATGGTCAGCCATATCCGCTTTGCCCACTTCGGCCGGGTTATTCTGAAACGCGTTCCAAAACCGTTCTTCTTTCTGGCGAGCGCCTTCCTCGTTATTTTCATCGCCTTCATCCTCAAGACGAAGAATGCCCAGATGTTCGGCTACTTGATCCTGACTGCGGTGACCTGCTATATGATCGCCGGGAGATGTTTTCAGCCGGGTGCCCGACGCCAGTGAGAATAGGGACGAATGTATCGTAATTCTACATCGGCTGGGTCGGGTTAACGCCGGTCGCCTCGGCTGAACGACCAGAATTCCGGGCAGAGCATGGCGAGGAAGGGGATCAGTTCCAGCCTGCCGACCACCATATCGAGGATGAAGATACCCTTGGTAAGCGGGTGGAGGTTGCCGAAGCTGCCCATGGGGCCTATCTCGCCGAATCCCGGTCCGATGTTGCCGATTGTGGCAGCCGTGCCGACAAAACCGATGAGAGGGTCCTGTTCGATCATGGAGACCAGCAGCCCCGAGAAGATCAGCAGACAGACATAGAACAGCAGAAAGCTGAGCATCTGTCGCTGGATATCGTCCTGTACGGTCCCCCGGTCAATCTTGATGGGGAGAACTGCCCGGGGGTGTACGATCTGATCGATCTCCCGCTTGAGGAATTTGAAGGCGAACATTATCCGGACCACTTTTATTCCTCCGCCTGCCGACCCCGCGCAGGCGCCGATAAACATCATGGCAAAAAGCGTTGCCTGGGGGGCAACCGTCCAGAGACCGAAATCCACCGAAGCAAAACCGGTCGTCGTCAAAATCGAGATGATCTGAAAGAGACTGTCGCGAATGCTGTCGACAGCCATGCTTCCTTGCAGGCTGTGGAGGATGATGCCGAGGAAGACCGAACTCACCACCGTGATGCCCAGATAGAACTGGAACTCCTCGTTGGTGAGCAGCGGCTTGGATTTTCCCTGGAGAAAGAGCTTGTACTGCAGGGCGAAGTTGGCCCCGGCAAAGAACATGAAGATGGTGACGATCCAGGTAATGGTCGAACTCTGATAACCCATGATTGACTGCGGGTGCGGGGAAAAACCACCGGCGGCCATGGTTGCGAAGGAATTGCATACGGCATCGAAGAGCGGCATCCCGGCCAGTCTCAGGCAGACGATCTCGACCAGGGTTAGGAGCAGATAAATGAGCCAGAGCGCTTTGGCGGTGTGGGCAATGCGGGGCGTGATCTTGTCCTCGGTGGGACCGGGGGCCTCGGCGAAAAAGATTTTCCGGCCGGCCACCCCGAACTGGGGGAGGATGGCGACGAAAAGGACGATGATCCCCATGCCGCCCAACCACTGTGTGAGGCCGCGCCAGAAGAAGAAGGATTTGGGGTAGAGGGAAAAATCAATGAGGATGGTCGCCCCGGTGGTGGTGAAACCGGAGACCGATTCGAAATAGGCGTCGAGCGGATCCAGGCCGAAAAAAACATAGGGGATGGCCCCGATGGCGGCGGCGACGATCCAGGTCAGGGAAACGATGAGCAGCCCTTCGGTGCGCTTCATGGTATCGAAGTTGCTGGTGAAGCGACCATGCCACCGGCAGATCAGGCCGAAAACCAGGGAAACGCAGGAGGCGGCAAGGAAGGGGAGGACCGATCCGTAGTCGCGGCCAATGACGGCAACCATCGCCGGCAGCAGCATGATGCCGCCGAAGGCTATGAGGATGATGCCGAGGGCGCTGGAGATGAACGGCGTCTTCATGTGAAAAAGAAGCTCTTGATGGCCTCGGAATCCTCCTTCATCGCGAAGATCTGCAGGCGATCCTGGGGGAGGAGCATGCTTTCGCCGTTCGGGATGATCACCTTGTAACCCCGGATGATCACCCCGATGATCGCGTTGAAGGGCATGTCCAGATCCTTGATCTTGGTTTCCCTGAAGGTCTTCGGCAGGTTCAGCCGCAGGACCTCGCCCTTGCCGCCCTCCAGCAGTGCCACCACGTCAACGCTGTGGGTCTGCACCCGGTTGAGGACTTCGGTGAGGGCCGAGGCCTTGGGGGACACCACAACATCGATGCCTACTTGCTCGAAGAGACCGTAATTCTGGATATTGCCGACCCTGGTGATGATCCGTTTCGTGCCCATTTGCTTGATCAGAAGCGAGCAGAGCAGGTTCTTTTCGTCGTTGTCGGTGGTGCAGACACAGACATCGGCCGCGGCGATGGCTTCACTCTCCAGGAGTTCCAGGTCAGTGCCGTTGCCCTGCAGGACCAGGGCCCTCTTCAGTGAGTCGGCGAGGAAGGCGCAGCGTTGGGCGTTATGTTCGATGATCTTCACCTTGATGCCGGTCCGCTCGAGTTTTTCGGCGAGCATGAAGCCGACCGCGCCGCCGCCGATGATGGAGACGCTCTTCACCTTGCGGTCGTGCTTGAAGAAATCGGCGGCCAAGGTGTCGAGGGCCGCGCTCGAGCCGATGAAGAAAACTTTGTCGTTCAGCCGGATGGTGGTGGATCCGGAGGGAATGAACAGCTTGCCCTCCCGGGTGATGCCGGGAATGAGGACATTGGCCGGGAAACGGCAATCCCTAATCGGCTTGTCGATGATCGTCGAATTCGGCTTGATCCGGTACTCGAACAGCTTGGCCTTGCCGCCGGCGAGGTACTCGACGTCGAGGGCTTCGGGCACCGAGATGATCCGGAAAATATCCTGGGTGAGGAGCTGTTCCGGCCAGATGATCGAGTCGATGTCGTATCTGGTCTGATAATGGTTGTTGGTGATGGAAGAAAAGTTTTTGTAGAGGGAGGCCTTGCTGATAAAGCAGATGGTCTCGGTGTCGGCGATCTTTTTCACCGTCCAGCAGGCCACGATATTTGCTTCATCAAGGGCCGAACAGGCGATGAACAGATCGGCCTTCCTGGCCTCGATCCTGTCCAGCACGGCGATGTCCCCTCCGCTGCCCTCGACGATGCTGACATCGAGGTTGTTGAACCTCTCGCCCAACTCGCCGCCGTCGTTGAGGATGGTGAGGTTGTGCTGCTGATGCAGGCGTGTCGCCACCAGATAACTGAATTCTGTCGTGCCGTAAATGATGACATTCATATCTTCGAGAAGATGAAGGGCGGGTGGGCCGGTCTTTGTGATGTCGCTACGTAAGCGGGATCCAGGGAGGGGACTATACCACGATTTGGTGGGAGATGCTTGGCCATAGTTCACCCCGAGCAATACCTGACGTAATCACTGAAAATAACCAGAACCGTTGCGCTGGAGGCTCCAGGCCGTGGCTTCCAAAAACGATTTTGCAGGAGCAACTACGGATTTGTAAGTTCCTCACCAAGAATTACCTTGATAAACGAAATGAAATGAACTACACTGTGCGCACCTATAAGTAGAAGGCAATTCTTTTCTTGATATCCTCGCTCGTGACAGATACCTTAAAAGTCTTTGCTGATACAATGAGGAAACTTTTAAAAAGGTAATCTCCCCTGCAAAACCTCAATCTGGACTATCCCAGCTTGTTTCGATCCACGATCACATTCTGCCCGGTGCTGAAAGCCCGCTTGCGGCGCAAATAACTTTTTCCGTATCGTCATCAGATGACCCGACACCTTGGCAACTATGATTTGGACCGGATCGACAGGTTCTTTCCCCATCCACTCCTGGAATCTCTCTCTATGAGTCTTGGCATCTGCAAGGAAAGCCGCACCAAGAGCCGGCTCCGGATGCCTGTCGCTCATTTCGCTGTTACCAATAGCTGCAAAGGCCTCCAAAAGGATGGCCACAACCGGCATAAAGCTTCAATTTCTAAACATGTCGGTAAGATATGTTTAGTTTTTACCCTGGTTCCCGAAGGGAACCAACAACACAAATGCGATTGAGTCGCATAAATGCAAGAAGGAGTAGTAAGATGGCTGAAGGAACTGTCAAATGGTTTAACGATGCGAAGGGGTTCGGTTTTATCGAGCAGGATGGGGGCAAGGATGTCTTCGTGCATCATACGGCAATCCTCATGGATGGCTTTAAGTCGCTCAAGGAAGGCGAGCGGGTAAGCTTCGATGTAGTCGATGGAGCCAAAGGACCGGCCGCAGCAAACGTAAAAAAAGCATAAGCAGTACATCAAAGATACGTCGACCCCTGTGCTGTTCTGCAGGGGTCCGGTTCAGCAGAGTTTTCTGCCGTGAACTGAAGCAAATGTCATTTTTCACCGTTTCCCGAATCCTTGGGAAGTCGATTGCCAATGGATCCCTACGATATCGCCAAATTGCAGGTGAAGACAAAGACCTGGATCGAAAACGATCGGGGGGAATTGCTCTTCGGCAAGGGCAAGACAGAGATCCTCGAGCTGATCGAGGAGGATGGTTCCATCGCCAAGGCTGCCGAGCGATTGGGGATGAGTTACAAAAAAGCCTGGACTCATATCAAGATCCTGCAGGAAAACATCGCCGACGAACTGGTTGTTGCCAAAAAAGGCGGCGGAGGGCGTGGCGGCACAACGCTTTCCTCCCATGCCCGGGAGTTGGTGGCCAAGTATCGGCAACTGCAGGAAGAAATTGAGGCTTTCGCCAACCGGCGCTTTCAGGAGTTGTTCGGTCCGGGTCGGAAAGAAGGCTCGCCCCACCTTCCATCTGGCAAGGATAAGTCGTAATCCTCACTCTGCATTACGCAGCCGCCATTATTGCCCAATTACCATGTAACCCCGTTCTTTCAGGGGTTTCTTTGATTTAGCGGCGCAGCGCCAAATGGTCTCGTTCGCCTTTTTTATCCCCTTATCCCCGTCTGCACTCAATCCGGCCGCATATTGATTCCAAAATCTTGGGCCTTTCCCCCGATTAGTCCAAACTGGAACCTGACTGGTGAATGGTCTTCGATGGGTCGCCAAGACGGGGAGCGACGGATAGAGTAGTGTTTTTCCGCCACTATGGCCATTCGGCAGAACCTCTTCTCCGCCTTCATCTGTAACATACTATGTGTACCGCTGGCGGCGGGCGTGCTGTATCCTTTACGGGGCTGCTCCTGTCGCCGATGATTGCCGCGGCGGCCATGAGCTTCTCCTCGATCTTTCGTAATTGCCAAGGCCTTGAGGTTGCGCCGGCGGGCGTTCGCCTGAAGGTCTGGGGAAGAGCGATCGGCTGAACCCGGAGTCACCATTGTTGATCCCGTAGTTCGTTTGATTTTCAGAACTTTCGACAACCTTCTTGTCAAAGGAGAAAAACACACCATAGTGTCAATGAGCTTCTTCCGGAGACATTATGGAACACACAAAAAAGGCGGGGTCGGATGAGGCGATTCGTAGCGCCAGTTGGCGCTTCATAAAGGAATTGCACGACTTCGACAACCCGCCGGAAAAAATCGGCGCAGCTCACCATAGAGAGCAGCTTCTGGCGGACCGAATCCGCAAATTGTACGACAATGCCATCCTGGGTGCGCTTGCCTCGCTCATCAACGGCTGTATTCTGTTCTTTGTCCTGCAGGGGCAGTCATACGCGCCGAACTTGGTGGCATGGGTGGTTGCCGTATTTGTGGTGTTCGCCGTCAGGGTGGCTATTACTGTGGCTTACCGAATGGCAGCATCTCCTTCCCTCAACGCTGCCAAGTGGAAATTCCACTTTCTCTTCTCGCTTTTTTTCTCCGGGCTGCTCTGGGGAGCACCGGCCATTTTTCTTTTTCCATCGGCTTCGATAGGCCATCAGGTATTTATCGCCTTTGTCACCGGCGGCATGGTTGCCGGCGCGGTCGGTTCCTTCACCTCGATCATTTGGGCTTTCTACATCTTCAGTGTGCCGGCCTTCCTTCCGGTCATCGTCCGCTTTTTCACGATCGAGAGCGAAATACATATCGCCATGGGATTCATGTCCCTTCTTTTTTTTCTGATCATGTCGATCACCGCTCATCGCACTCATAAAGACTATTTGCGATTGTTGGCCTTGCGTTACGAGAATCGCGACCTTGTGGAGGGACTGCAGCAGGAGATCGTCCACCGCAAGCGGGCCGAGCACGATCTGCTGCTGAAGAACCAGCAGATCGAAAACATCGTGGAGAGACGAACCACGGAACTGAAAAAGGCCGTGGAACAGTTGAGCGGAGAAGTTATTGCCCGCGAAAAGGTGGAAGAACAGCTCAAGGCTCTCAATGACGAATTGGAGCGAAGGGTTGAGACGCGCACCCGTCAGCTGCAGGAGACTCAGGCGCAATATCTGCATGCGGAAAAACTCTCGGCAATCGGCAAATTATCCGCCTCCATCGCCCATGAATTCAACAATCCGCTGCAGGGGGTTACGGCAATACTCAAAAGCCTCAGAAAAACCGTGACCCTGGAAGAGGAAGACAGGGAGTTGCTGGAGCTTGCCATGAGCGAGTCTGAACGGATGAAAAATCTCATTCGTAGCCTCCAGGATTTCAACAGGCCGTCATCGGGGCGGAAGGTGCTGATGGATGTGCATTCGGCCCTTGACTCGTTGCTGTTGCTGTGCAATAGCGATTTTAAAAAGAAAAGGATCAGCGTCGTTCGGGGGTTCGAGAAAAAATTGCCGCAGATCCAGGCTATTCCCGACCAGATCAAGCAAGTCTTTCTCAATCTGTTGACCAATGCGGCGGATGCATGCCTCCCGGGCGGCATGATTATGATCAGTACCCGGCTGGAAGAGCGGAGAATTGCCGTGGCCATAAAGGATAACGGTGTAGGGATCGATCCGGAGAAGATGGAACTTATTTTTCAGCCTTTCTATACCACCAAACCTGCGGTCAAGGGGACCGGGCTGGGGCTGTCGATCAGCAATGGCATTGTCCGGAACCATCGGGGAGAAATCCTGGTGGAGAGCGAGCCGGGAAGCGGTTCAACCTTTACTGTGCTGCTGCCTGTCGATTGGGGAGAATCGCCGGAGATAAAAGGAGAGGAAAAATGACTCATGGATTCGCTGAGGTGGCTTATATTCGGGTGGGTTGTCGTCTGAAGGAGGGTCGATGAAATCCCGGGCGGGCCCTTCTCCAAACCTGCCCGGGAAAGAAGTTACGGCTGTCTACATGCAGGCCTTTCGTGCTGCCTCCTCCATCTCTTCCGGACCCACATCTCGGACGTGGGTGGCGACCGACCAGTGGTGGCCGAAGGGATCTTCCAGCTGACCGTAGCGATCGCCCCAGAACATGTCCCGGGGGGGTAGGATAATTCTGGCCCCTGCCTTGACGGCCTGCTCGAAGAAGTTGTCTATATCCTCCACATACAGATGAATGGTCACCGGCGAACCCTTGGAGAGGCTGGGACCGAACGACCCGAATTCAGGGAATTCGTCTACCAGCATGATAGCCGAATCGCCGATGCGGATCATGGCATGGAGAAGCTTGCCGTCCGGACCGGGCGTACGGCCCACCTCCACCGCGTCGAACGCCCTTTTGTAGAATTCTATGGCCTCGGCCGCGCCAGCGCATATTATTTGTGGTGTCACCGTGTGCATCCCGTGCGGAATGGGATTGACGTGTCGTGAATTCAGTTTCATTGTTCAACTCCTTTTTTAAAGACAGTCCCTGAAATGAAATCAATGTTGCACCGGAGAAAAGGCTATCATCTCTTCCACTTTCGCCGGCGTACCGATTGAGTATTCTTCTTCAGGGCATCGAGCCGTCGCAGGACTATCTATATGTGCCGATCCCGTTTTTCGGAAACGGTCGATTCCTCCAATCGGGCTGAAGTCCCCCAGCTCGTAGAGCTGACGCACCTTTATCTCGGCCGCTCTGCCAGCTATGGACGGATGAGGAAAGCGTCAGATCCATTCGATCGCCTCCTCGCGGGATGCCACCCGGAGTGATGGCAAACCCGGCAACGAGTTCTTCAGCTTCGCTAAAGGGTCCATCGACAAAAGTCCTATCTTCTCCGGAATATTCAATTCGCCAGTCTTTGGCGCTCGGCTGGAGGTCGGAACCTTCGATCTGGACTCCGTCATTGGCGAGTCCCCGCCCATTTCAGCCAATAACTTTTCGTTTGGCAGGATGCCTGCTTCGGAATCTTTGGTAGTTTTAACAATAATCATGAATCTCATGGTGTTGACTCCTCCTATTTGCTTTTAGCGAGAATTTGCGTCGTTTTTTGGTGCAGCGCCACATTCGGTGGAGAGTCGATTGGGCATGAGTTCGGCAAGAGCGCAGGGAATCACTTCCCGGAAGACGCGCGTGGCCAGTGGCTCTTCTCACCGTACCTTTTGCCTTGCGGAAAAGAAAAGTCTCCATCGCTGAAAATTAGGTACCTTAAGAATTCATTTCTTGCTTCTTGATGAATTTCATGAAGGACTTACTCCCTTTGCTGTGGGAGGGGATGGCAACCCTTGGGTTGCGGGCGACATCCCGCATTAGTTTAAAATTGTGTATTATCGTTGTTTTTAATGTATAGCATTTTTAAGCGATGGACCTCCAATTTCAGCAATCTGGGATATGGCCGTAAGTTCGATATTTTTTAACCGATCGCACATACTCGGAGGTTGAAAATGAGCATCCCAACCAGCCAATGTAGAGTAATCCAGAAAATTAACACAGCCAGACTTCTATCGGAAGAGGAGGTTAGTTGTCGAAAATCAAGGAATAATCTGGTGGTCGAGGAAAATCGTCCAGTAAATGATCGGATGTCAAATGATTTCTGGAAAAATTCTGGAAGTTGGTATATATTTGTGACAACCCGTTCGGGAAAATTCACTATATACACATCAATTAGCAGGTATGATTAATTCAAAAAGAGGAGGGGAGATGTTGAAGATAAAGCTATTTTCTTTTATCGTCATGGCCTTTATGCTGATGTCGGTAAGTCTGGCGGACGCCGCCACGACATTGAGGGAAATTGGCAGGAGTCCTTTTTGTAAACCGATAAAGTCGCCTGACGAATTGGTCACCATGGTCCAGTCGAGAGCGGGTGAGATGGAAAAAGGTTTTGCCCTGGCCGGACGGCCCGAGCTCTATCAGCCCTTCATGGCCCAGATCGGCACAACCCGGATCGAGAAGGTCGATTATCCCAAGGGGACCCATTTCGAGTGGATGTTTTTCAAGAAGGGGGGCAAGGGTGCGGTTCGTGTGGCCAAGGATGTAACCTGGGCCAATGAGAAGCCTTTCCCCGGCTATCAGTTCGACATCGTGCATGAAGGTAATCGTATCACCTTCGTCGTCCCGCAAGGCTGCGGCAACGTTGCTCTCTTTGCCGAGAGTAGAATCCCCGTAGAGCCGGCCCCGGTGGCAAGGAAGAATCAGGCCCCGACCTGCGGCATGGTCGTCACTCCGACCAAGGCGTTTTGTGGTCAGAAGGTCACGGTCGATGCCCGCAATTCTTCAGATCCGGACGGCAGCATCGCCGGGATGAAAATCGCTGTTGTGGACAAAGGCGGCAAGGTCGTCAGCGAGAAAACGGTTAACGGCAATGTCGGCGATATCGCCATGCCCTGCGGCAGCAACTCGGTGAAGGTGACCGTGGTCGACAACGAAGGCGCCGAGACCACCTCCGCCCAGTGTACGGCCGACGTCACCGGGATCAAGAGATTCCGTCCTGTAGCCGATGTCGGCTACATGCATCAGTGGGATCCGGGCCATTACATTTTTGGCCGTATCGGTGGCGAGTATCGTTTCAACGAGCAGTGGTCGGCCCTCGGACTTGTGGGCGGGGCTATCCACTATGATGGTACCGACGGTGATGATGCCTTTACGATCGACCTCCTCGGGGAGTACAAGTTCGGTAACAGATACTTTGTCGATCTTGGTGTGGGCGGTTGGTTAACCGACGGCGACAACGACCTTGACGCTGAAGACGACGATTTAGACCTCATCGTCGCTATCGGGGCCCGTGTCTTCGGGGATCCCGAAGGCTTCAACGGCTCCTTCATCCTGGAAGGACGTTCCGGATTTGACGAGCTGGATGACGTTAAGGAATACGGCCGGTTGGGTATCGGCATGCGTTTCCGCTTTTAATTGACGTATTGAAAAGGTCATAGCAGGACTGTACGGCGGATATTCCGGGCATTTGAGGCCTGGAATATCCGCCGTTTTTATTTGCACCGCGCCCCTTTCGGAGGAGTAGCCGTAGTCGGTCGCATGCTGTCCTAACGCACCGTTTGTCTTTACAATCTTGTGATATCGCTGTAAATAGGATGGAAACCGTTGGGCATACTTTCATAACAATTATGAGGGGAAGGGGATGGAAACAGGGGCGAAAGGGGAGTGCGTCTATACCGTGCAGCACAAGGATTTGGCCAGTGCGGTGGCAATTAGCGATGAGGATGAGTTTCCCGATGTTCTGGCTACTTCACGGATGATCGGACTGATGGAAATTTCGGCGGCCCGGTTGATGAAGCCATTGTTGCAGCCTGGTGAACTCTCCGTCGGGGTGGGTATCGACATCAAGCACTTTGCGCCGACCCCCGTCGGCGAAGAGGTTAAGGCGGTGGCCACTTTTTCCGGCCGCGACGGCAAGCTCTATCTGTTCGATGTCGAGGTGAGCGATAGGGCAGGCAAGGTGGCAAGCGGCCGGCATTCCAGGGCTATTGTGATGGAGGCCCGGTTGGTCGAAGGAGCCCGCGGCCGGATGGAAAAAGCGGGTAAATGACCCTTCAAATCGAAATCGGGATCGCTATCGAAATCACTCCATGATCGCCATTCGGATGGCGTTTCGATTTTCGATGACCTCCTCAGCAATGGAACCTGTAACAACAGGCAGGGCCTGGGTACTTCATTCCAGGTACTCGTTTCCCGGATGATCCTTTTTTTCTTGTTCTCGCTTGTGATTTGCCTGACAGGTACATTGTCTATTGGCGACTTTCGGGTTCTTCCGGAAAAAGCCGAGCCTTACACCATACGTGGTGTAACAGGTTTGCTGCTACCACCAAGAAAAATATCACGAGATGCCGGTTTTTTCTTGAAAAAAATGAATTTCCATGAAGCCCTCGGTATTGCGGCGGATCTCAAAAATGATACCATATATTGTAGAATGGTATTGAGAGAGCCATAAATGTGGTGTATAAAACACCCTCAAATGTACAGCGTGCATGGGGGTGACAAGGTGTCCGAAGTAACCTTTTTCGCGATGTATTTTCACGGATTTCCCAGGCCCCAGTGTCCAGGTTAATGTAGCACACCCCATGCGGGGTTGTCTTCCCGTGCCAGAATCGACGCAAAGTGGCCGACGATTCTGCCAGGGATTATATTGTCAATTTCTCCATACGAGGTTCCGCATGACACCTGATCGAGCCAAACAGGTCTTGACGACTACTGCCGAAACAGTGCTGGCAAGAAGATACTATCTCAAAGATGCCGAGGGCAAGGTTACCGAGTCGTGGGAGACGTTGGTCCGACGGGTGGCGAACGCGGTGGCCGATGTCGACAAGGACCAGTCGCATCAGAAACAGCTGCGGGAAGAGTTTTTTAAGATCATTTATCATCTCGATTTCATGCCGAATTCCCCATGCTTGATGAATGCCGGCACGGATCTGGGGCAGCTTTCCGCCTGTTTCGTCCTGCCGGTCGAAGATTCCATGGACGGTATCTTCAGCGCGATTCGCAACGGGGCACTGGTGCATAAGACCGGTGGCGGAACCGGCTATTCCTTTTCTCGGCTGCGCTCGAAGAACGCCTCGGTTCGCTCCACCCAGGGTGTCGCCTCGGGTCCGTTGTCCTTTGCCGCGGTGTTTGATGCCGCCACTGAAACCATCAAGCAGGGCGGCAAGAGACGAGGGGCCAATATGGGGGTGCTTCGCATCGATCATCCCGATATCATGGATTTCATCACCGCCAAGGAGGACCAGAACCGGTTCAACAATTTCAACTTCAGCGTGGCCATCACCGACGCCTTCATGCAGGCGGTGGAGGACGGCGACGAGTATGAACTGATCGAACCGTCCACCAGGCAGGTTGTGAAACGGCTCGATGCCCGCGCCGTTTTCGACAAGATTATCGATCTGGCCTGGCACAACGGTGAACCGGGAGTCCTGTTCATCGACGTCGCCAACCGGGACAATATGACGCCCCAGCTCGGCAGTTTCGAGGCCACCAACCCCTGCGGGGAGCAGTGGCTGCTGCCCTACGAGAGCTGCAACCTCGGCTCGGTCAATCTGGCCAATTTCGTCAAGAAGGGGAAAGTCGATTACGATCGCCTGAAGAAGGTGGTGCGGATCGCCACCCACTTCCTCGACAACGTCATCGACTGCAACCGATTCCCCATCCCCGAAATAGCCGACATGACCCTGAAGACAAGGAAGATCGGCATGGGAATCATGGGCCTGCACGACATGCTGATCCAGATGGAGATCCCCTATGCGAGCGAGGAAGGACGGGCGCTGGCCGGCAAGGTCATGCGCTTCATCAGGGATGCGGCGGAGGAACGGTCCATCGAACTGGCTGAGGAAAAGTCGCCGTTCCCCGCCTACGACTCCAAGCTGAACCAATATCCGGCGCGCCGCAATGCCGCTCTCACCTCCATCCAGCCTACCGGCACGGTCTCGATGATTGCCGACTGTGCCTCCGGCTGCGAACCGTACTTTTCCATCGTCATGGTCAAGCATGTCATGGACGGCGACCGGCTCATCCTGGTCAACAAATACTTCGAGAAGGTGGCCCGGGAAGAGGGCTTCTACTCTGAAGAACTGATGACCAAGGTGGCGGACTCAGGCACGGTGATCGGCCACAGCGAGATCCCCGTGCACTGGCAGGAGATTTTCCGCACCGCCCAGGACATCAAGCCGGAGGATCACATCAAGATGCAGGGCTGCCTGCAGAAGAGTGGAGTCGACAGTTCGATCTCCAAGACCATCAACCTGCCCGCGGGTGCCACCAAGGAAGAGGTGAAACTCTCCTATATCACCGGCTATAAGCTGGGATGCAAGGGACTCACCGTCTACCGGGACGGTTCCCGCGATAAGCAGGTCCTGCACGCCACGGACAGCACGGCCAAGGAGAAGGCGGAGAAGATCGCGATGGTCTCAGAGAGAGGGCCGATCAAGGCGATCCTGCCTGACACCCTCAACGCCAAGCGCTACCGGGTCAAGGACCAGTACCAGAAATCTGTATACATCATCGTCTGCTTTGATGAGAACGAAAAGCCGATGGAAGTCTTCGCCAAGTTCCCTTTCGATAACAGGGTGGATCTGAAAGACAAGTCGACCATGTGGACGACCACCTGCCGTCTGGTCTCTTTAGCCCTGCGCTTCAACGTGCCGATGGACGAGATCATCAAGCAGCTCGACCGGTCGAGCGGTCACATGCTCGATCTTCCGGCTCAGCTCAGCAAGCTTTTCAAGTCCTTCATGGCGGGAACCCAGAGAGGCTTTTCCTCAATCTGCCCCGAGTGCTCGGGCATGCTCCGTTTCGAAGAGGGTTGTGAGACCTGCGCCGAGTGCGGTTATAGCAAGTGTTCGTAGTTGAGGATCATCCAGTTCACAGCTGGATCACTAGTGTCCGGTTTAATAATCAAATAATTTTAATTGGTTACACGTTTGAGCCATTTCAGTCTTGCAATCTCTTTCGGTAACCAACTGATATTTTTTCGAAAACAGTAACGCTTACGATCTGTAAAATTGTGTAAAGACTCTCCTGGAGATTGAGTCGCTTCTTCATGATGGCGACAAGAACGTAAACTGAGACAGCTATCCAGATTTGAGATTTCACAGCATTTTCCGATGTCCCGAAAAATGTTTTGATCCTGAGGTGTTGCTTGATCCATTTGAAAAACAACTCTACCTGCCAACGACTGCGATACAACTGAGTTATTGTTAATGCTGGAAGAGTAAAGTTGTTCGTAAGAAAGACAAAGTCTTGCCGGTTTCTGAATCTTCGAACTTCACGCGACGGAGTTTTTCCGGATAGTCTTTCTTTGTGGCGACACCCGTGAGTACGATTGTCTGGTCGCAAATTAGACCTGTTGTCCTGTCGACCGGGTGCGAATAAAGTCGCCTGTACTTGGTGTTTGATTTGGCTCGGGTTACGAAAAAGGCTGATGCCTGGCTGAGAGAAAATAACCGTTGGAAGTCGAGATATCCTCGATCCATGACATAATAGGCGCCAGCTTCTATCGGTAAGAGATCGAGCGCATTGACATCGTGCAGTTTGCCATCGGAAATGTGAATGAATGTGGGGATGCTTCCCCTCAGATCCAGCAATGTGTGGAGTTTGATAGCTGCTTTGGTCTTGCGGAAATTTGCCCATGGAAATACTGACAGGCAGAGGTCGATTGTCGTTGAATCGAGTGCATAGACGGTTTCGTCCAGATCGACGAGAAACGAGTCGGAACTGTAGAGGTCTCTTGCAGTAGCGATAAGGTGATGGGCCAGTTCGGCATATATTCGCCAATCTCGGTTTTCGTTGGCTTCGGCGAGAGTTGACCGGGATACTTTGCCCCGGATGCCCATGTGGTACAGTTTTTTGTTCTGCGAACGGAGACAAACCTCGATATCCCGCAGACTCTCCCTGTAGGTGATTTGGGCGAAGGCCATACAGAGAAATTGATCGAGGCACGAGAACTTTCTGACCCTGAAGTCGCCCTGATATTTCGCCACGCAACGACGAAAAATTGGTAAAGGCATGAAGTCCATAACCTGTGCGAAAATCAATCGTCCGGCAAACATGTGTACCCCTCCCCAGGGTTTTGCCGAACAAGTTCCCTAGAAAGGGATAGATTTTCAAGTCGATTATGGTCATTCTGTGTTGTTTTTTTAATTAATACTTCCAGTTATAGATGATCGTTATTTCTTTAACCGGACACTAGTGCAGCTGGATATAAAAAATATAAAAGGTACAAGAGATGCCAAAGATTGGGAGAAACGAGAAGTGTCCTTGTCGGAGCGGCAAAAAGTATAAACATTGCTGCGCCATGAAGGACCAGGAGGCCCGCCGTCAGCCGTCGCCGCAGGCGGCCTTGAAGTTGACATTGACCGGCGGCGTGGAGGATATCCAGAAAGATGCGGTAGAGAAGAAAACGGCGATACGGGAGCTGGGGGTCTTTTTCTTCTATTCGACCGACAAGGGTGATGCCTGGGTCATGGAGATGACCGACTGTGATTGCGTTCAGGTGGCGAAAGACGGTGTGGCCCTCGATATTCCCATCGACGAGAATCCCGAGACCATCGAGATCAACTGGAGCCATATGTACGCGATCGAAAACAAACAGCTGCGCATCACCGCCTATGCCGATAAGAGCGTCGAATTCCTCACTGACGCACCGACCCACGAGCTGAACGCCGCCATGCGCCGGATCCGTAAACGGTTCTCCAGCGACCAGTTGAAGAAGGTGCACCTGCCTACTCCGCCCCCGGAGCAGTCGGGAGCCGTATGACGGGGGAATTACCGTTATCGTTGCGGGTTATTCCCATGGTTCTTATCATGGGAATCATCTTCTTTCTCTCCCACAAATCCGGTGATAGTCTCTGTCTGCCGGTTCTGCCGGGAATCGACAAGCTGGCCCACATCCTCGCCTACGGCGTGCTTGCCGCTGCCACGTTTTTCGCCTTCAATAAACGTTGGAAGTCCGAGAGGCCCTTTCTCGCTGTGATCATCACCACGGTTTTTTGTCTTTTCTTTGGGATAACGGATGAGATCCACCAGTCGTTCGTCCCCGGCCGCGAGGTGAGTCTTCTCGACCTGATGGCGGATGGAGCCGGTGCGGCCCTGGCCGGTCTCCTGTGGCTCCGCCTGAGGCGAAAGACGGCGTAGAAGGCATAGCATGGAAGAGGATTGCCGGGGGGGAGAAAGGCTGGCTTCTTCCCCCGACATTTGTGATTTATCTGCGGTTTCTCAGGATCTTTGCCATCTCCTTGGCAAAATACGTGATAATGATATCGGCGCCCGCCCGCCGGATGGAGAGCAGCGTCTCCTCCATCACCCTGTCCCCGTCGATCCAGCCCTTTTCGGCGGCGGCCTTGATCATGGCGTATTCGCCGCTCACGTGGTAGGCGGCGATGGGCAGGTCGAACTCGTCGCGCAGCCGGGAAATAATGTCGAGATAGGCCATGGCCGGCTTCACCATGAGGATGTCCGCGCCCTCGTCGACATCGAGCGTGGCCTCGCGCAGGGCCTCACGGCTGTTGGCGGGATCCATCTGATAGCTCCTGCGATCGCCGAACTGGGGCGCACAGTCGGCCGCCTCGCGAAACGGCCCGTAAAAGGCTGAGGCGTATTTCACCGCGTAGGACATGATCGGAAGGCTCTCGAAGTTGTTCTCGTCAAGCGCCGCCCGGATCTCGGCGACCCTCCCGTCCATCATGTCGGAGGGCGCAACCATGTCGGCCCCGGCCTGGGCGTGGGAGAGGGCGGTTTTGGCCAGGATCTCCAGCGTCGCATCATTGTCCACCGCCTTGTCGATCAGGCAGCCGCAGTGGCCGTGGTCGGTGTACTCGCAGAGGCAGACGTCGGTGACCACCATCATCTCCGGCACCGCATTCTTCACCTCCCGGATTGCCGTCTGAATGATGCCGTTCTTGGCGTGTGCACCGGATCCCATGGCGTCTTTTTTTTCCGGCAGGCCGAAGAGGAGGATGCTGTTGATCCCGAGGTTCAGGCATTCCTTCGCCTCGGCGGCCAACTGGTCGACGGAGAGGCGGAAGACGCCGGGCATGGACCCGATCTCCTCCCGCTGCTTCCTGCCGGGCTTGACAAAGAGCGGGTAGATGAGTTGCGAAGGGCAAAGCCGCGTCTCGCGGATAAGAGCGCGGAATGCCTCGTTCTTGCGAAGCCGCCGGGGGCGGTATTCAGGAAAAACCATATCGACTCCTTGGAGGAAATGAAGTTGGCAGATGGCGGCCTGGAGAGCGTGCGCCCCAGGGCCTGTTACTGGATTATTTCAAAGGTCTTGAGCTTCTTGTGCAGATGGCTCCGTTCGAGGCCGACCTGCTCCGCCGTTTTTGAGATGTTGTTGTCGTTCTGCAGCAGTTGCTGCTGCAGATATTCCTTCTCGAAGACCCGCTTAGCGGTTTTGTAGTCCATGGCGAGATAGGGGATCATGCCGGAACCGTTGGCCGCGGGCGGAGCGACCTGACTCGGGTTGAGGAAGGTCCGGATGTGCCCGGCGGATATCACCGGCTCCTGGCACATGATCGCCAGCCTTTCAATGAAGTTGCGCAGTTCCCGGACGTTGCCCGGCCACTGGTGCTCCATCATCGCCTGATAGGCATCCTGGCTGAACTCCTTGTGCTTGAGACCCTTGTTCACCATGCTTTTCACAATCGATTCCACCAGCAGGGGGATGTCCTCCAGCCGGTCCCGCAGCCGGGGGACGTGGATGGGCACTACGTTCAGCCGCCAGAAGAGGTCGGCCCGGAACTTGCCGGTCTCGATCGCCTCCTCCAGGTTTTTGTTGGTGGCGGCCAGAACCCGGACGTTGACCTTGATGGTCTTGTTGCCGCCGACCCGCTCGAATTTCTGCTCCTGGAGGATGCGCAGGATCTTGGCCTGGGTGTTGAGGCTCATATCGCCAATCTCGTCCAGGAAGAGGATGCCCCCGTCGGCCTGGTCGAACTTACCCCGCTTGTTGATGTGGGCGCCGGTGAAGGATCCCTTTTCATGGCCGAAGAGCTCCGATTCGATGAGTTCCTCTGGAATGGCTGCGCAGTTGACCTCGATCATCGGCTGTTCGCACGATCGCGATGCCCGGTGGATGGACTGGGCCACCAGCTCCTTGCCGGTGCCGTGCTCGCCGCGGATGAGGACCCAGGCGTCGGTGGGGGCGACCATCTCGATCTGCTTCTGCAGGGCGCGGATGCAGGGGGAGTTGCCGGTCAGGACCGGCTTTTCCTCGGACCCCTGGCGGAGCAGGCGGTTTTCCTGCTCGAGTTTGGCAAAACGCAGCCCGTTGGTGATGGCCAGGATGATCTTGTCGTAGGAGAGCGGCTTTTCCACGAAATCGAAGGCCCCCTTGCGGGTGGCCTGGACCGCCGTCTCGATGGTGCCGTGGCCGGAGATCATGATGACCGGCATGCTGTAGCGCTCGCGGATCTTCTCCAGGGCGGTCATGCCGTCCATGTTGTCGCCGAGCCAGATGTCGAGCAGGACCAGATCGACATTCATCGATTCGAGCAGCTCCAGCCCCTCCTCGGCGGAGGATGCGGCGATGGATGAAAAACCCTCGTCCTCGAGGATGCCGGCCAAGGTCTCCCGAATGCTGATCTCGTCGTCAATAATGAGAATGCGCTTGCTCTTCATGTCCTCTTGGCGGAAATTACGAGAGCATTAATTCTTGCCCTCGAACAACGATCTTTGCTTGTTTTTCGGTTGATTCCCCGACTCGACCTGTTGCTGGTTCAGGAGCGGCAGCTCGATGATGAATACCGAGCCCTCCGGCTCGTTGTCCTGGACGCGGATATAGCCGTTGTGGTCGGCGACGATGGTCGAGACGATGGCCAGGCCCAGGCCGGTTCCGGTCTTCTTAGTGGAAAAGTAGGGCTCGAAGAGCTTCAGCTTGTTCTCCTTGGAAATCCCCGGACCGTTGTCGTAGACCTTGAGGAAGACATTCTCCTTTTCTTCGTCGAGGGTCAACACGATGTCAATATTACCGCCATCCGGCAAAACTGCAACCGCATTGTCAAGAAGGTTGATCAGGCAGCGTTTGATCTGCTCGCCGTCGAAGCTGAAGATAGGTATGGGCTGCTCTTCCGTACAGGTGAAAGCGATGTTCTTGTGCCCCTCCTGGTAGAGGAAAAGGGTCTGTCTGGCGAGTTTGGTGAGATTCTCCGGGGCCTTCTGGACCTTGGGCATGCGGGCGAATTGCGAAAATTCGCTGACCAGGCGTTTCAGCTCGTCCACCTGAGTGATGATGGTACTGGTGCACTGGTCGAAGACGCTGTTTTCCTCGCTGAGGATCTCCGGATAACGTCGGCGCAGCCGCTGCGCCGAGAGTTGGATGGGGGTCAGCGGGTTCTTGATCTCGTGGGCGATGCGCCTTGCTACCTCCCGCCAGGCCGCCATGCGCTGCATCTTTTCGAGCTTGGTGAGGTTGTCGAAGACCAGGACGAAACCCACGGGTTTGCCCCCTTCGTCCTCAAGGCGGGTAAAATTGATGAGCAGGGAATAGGTCTTGCTGAGCACCTGCAGCTTGATGTGCTGTTCCACCGTGTTCTTGCCGGTTACCTGCAGCTCCTCAATGAAGCCGTCCACCACGGCCGCCTGGTAGGGCGGCATGACGTCACGGAAATTGAGGCCGATGAAGAGGTTCTTGTCTATGTTCAGCAGCTTTTCGGCGAAGCGGTTGATGGTGGTGATCTTGCCGTCGTCGTCCAGCGAGATGACCCCGGCGGAAACGTTCTGCAGGATGATTTCCGTGTACCGGCGGCGCTGCTCGGACTCGTGGGAGCTCAGTTGGAGGGCGGTATGGGCTTCGGCCAGCCTCTTGTTGCTGTGGCCCAGGTTCTGGGTCATCTTGTTGAAGGAGTCGACGAGCAGCCCCATCTCGTCGTTCGACCCCCTTTCCATGACGAACTCGAGATCCCCGTCCGCCACCCGCCTTGTTGCCAGGACCAGCTTTTCCAGGGGGTCGGTGATGCCGCGGGAGATGTAGAGACCGAACCAGATGGCGGCAAAGATGACGAGGAGCGTCACGATGAGCAGGATGATCAGGAGCCAGAACTTGAACGGTTCTTTGAAATGCTTCAATCGCCGGTAGTCCTCGATGCCCTGGGAGATGGTGGTCATCCGGGCCAGCTGATCGGATTTGACTAAGAGGGAAGTGATGAGGATGGCCTTGCCGAGGCTGCCGCTGCCGATCTGGACCTCGGCGATGCAGCTGACCAGGTCGCCGCTTGTTATCTCCTGCACCAGGGTCTCCCGGCCGTGTTCATCCCGCACCCGGTCGAGGATATTCAGGGGGATCTTCGGCAGGAGGGTGCTGCGCAGCTGCGGGCCCCGGACGCTGATTTCCAGGTTACGGTCGTTGGTGATGAGCCCGATACTGTCAGGACCGTTGATCGGATTGAAGGAGAGGATGTTCTCCAGGGTGTCGCTGATAGTCTCGGAGGTGTAGGAAGAGATGTCCAGATCCTTCATCCGCTCGGCAATGCCCTTGCTCATCAGGGTCACCTGCTCCTCCTTTTCGCGCAGCAGCGACTGGGCGAGTTGCAGGGACTCCGTCAGCGAGTCCTCGACACTCGCGTTGAACCAGTAATCCATACTCGTGGAGACGAACTGCAGCGCCACGAAAAAGAGCAAAATGGTCGGGATGAGGGTCAGTGAGAGAAAAGAGGCGATGAGCTTGGTCTTGAGCTTGTTGCCGAGCCGGTTGATCCGCCTCTCGAAGAGGAGCTCCGCGAGATTGCGCAGGACCAGAAAGAGCACGAACAGGACCAGCAGGACATTGATATTGATGAGGGCGAAGATAAGGATGTTGTTGTCCAGGGGCAGGGCGATTTTCCCCTTGAAAAGGATGCTCTGGATCCAAATGAAGAACGGGATGAGCAGGATGCAGATCAGGATGACCCGGCGGATCAGTCTGCGCTTCTGCAAAAGCTGCCTTGTGGTGTAGGGCCGCTTTTCACCTTGCCTCTCTCCCTGGGGTTGCTTTTCCATGGCGCCGGTCAGAATTTGAATTCGATCGATTGCCAGTCCGTCTCGACGTCCCACCAGGACAGAAAGGGCAGGACGCTGTGCAGACTGAGGGGTAAGGTCTTTTGAAACAGTTCCGCTCGGATCTTCAACTTATAGGTGTTGTCGGGAATGAGCTGATTGAGTTCAACCACCCGTGCGCCGTTGATCTCGTTCAGCGCCTTCTCGGCCTCGCCAAGGGACTTGTACAGCAGCACCCGGTTGTTGTCCTCCTCCAGGGTGATGCGATAGTTGTTCTTCAGCGTGTCGTAGGCCAGAATGTGCTGGAAATTGCGGACGAGGATTTGCTCGCCCGGCCATTTCTCCGTTTTCCTGTACAACTCGACAAAAAAGGTGAACTTGAGTGGAATGCCGCTGTGCAGGATGTCGATCATTTCCGGCTTGAAGCTGTTCTCCAGCGTTCCGAAGAGCAGGATATGGGTGTTGGAGGTGGTGGCGGTCAGTTCCTTGATGGAGGCCCTCGGTCGCGGTTCGGTCGCCGGCGTGTGGTCGGTCAGCGATAAAGACAGCAGGCAGAAGGCTAGAACACAAAGGATGATTTTTCGAGACATGACAGGTGCGATGGAATGGAACGAGACCCCACTTTAGTCTTTTTTGTGATTGCCAACAGATACGGGCTCGTCAATTCGATTTGCCGGTAATTTACCTGATCCTGCCTGGGTTGTCCATGGCTTGTTCCTCGGGCAGCTGCCGGCATCATGCCCCCTTGGTCTGTTCGGTGTGATTCTCATTCACCGGAGATGCCTGAAGCAGGGTGCAAACGGTTCACCCCCTGCCGAAGATCTGGATAAATCAAGCAGTGGCAGTGACTGCCGGCTTGACAAAAGAAGAACTGCAGATTAGCGTGCAAATGCACAATAAAAGACTGCTGTTTCATTCCGGCAGGCGAATTTTCTTCACGAAATTCATTTCCAAGAAATGAATTTCTCAGTCACTAAAAAAGAGAGTGAGGTTAACAATGCGTATAGCCATTCCGACAAACAATCCGGGCGGTCTCGATGCCGAACGTTCCGCCCATTTCGGCCATTGTGACGTGTTCACCGTGGTTCAGCTCGATGACAGGAAAAAAATCGAAAGCGTGGCGACTATCGAGAACGGCGGCCATGAGGTCGGAGGTTGCATGCTGCCGGTTCGGCTTCTCCAGGATTCGGGGGTTGAAGCGATCGTCGTCGGCGGTCTGGGGGCCCGGCCGATGCGCGGTTTTGCCGACGCGGGGATTGCAGTCTACTTTGCCGATCCGAACAGTGTCATGAGCGTCCGTAAGGTGATCGACGACTTTGCCGCCAATCGCCTGCCGGTGATGCATGCCGACCAGGTCTGCAAGGGTTCCGGCGATTGTCACGGCGCGGGCCACTCCCACCACTGATGGATTGAATTTTCCCGCGGCAGCCTGTATAAGAAGCGTGCCGAATGGCTGGCCCATCCGGCACAGCGGGAAGTAAAAAAAAGCCGCCATTTGGCGGGGGCAGCGGAGCTGTCTTATCTTTGCAGTAAGGAACAATTCAAATCGCCCTGTGAGGATCCCGGAAAACTATGTCGCCAAGACCGAAGAAGACCAGAAAATGCGAGGGCAAATTTTGCGGCAAGGCCTTCAAGCCGACGGGCACGCCTCTTGTCGAGCTCACCCAGGTTCCGCTGTACCAGGATGAACTGGAGGCCTTGCGGCTTTGCGACGGGGAGGGTTTGACCCAGGAAGAAGCCGGGAAGAGCATGGGGGTGTCCCGCGGCACCATCCAGCGCATCATCACCATCGCCCGGCAGAAGACGGCCAAGGCCCTCACCGAGGGTCACGCGCTGGTCTTTGTCGATCAGGTGGAGGCGGAGTAGGATCCGGAGTGGTTCAATCCCTAGTGGACGCTGTGGATGTTGTGGACATGGTGGACATGTCGGCCCGGCTGCCGGCGCTTACCCAGTCCACTTGGTCCACGAAGTCCACTCTGTCCACTCAACCCACCCGCATAATCCGACAGGACGCTCGTATTCAAACATTTTCCCGGGTTTTGTCGAAGATGATCCCTGGCCACTTCTCCATGAAATACTTCAACATCCATTCATTCTGGGCGAGATAGGTGAGAAAGCCCTCGGTATCCCGGGCCAGAGAGGGCTGATTCTTCCGCTCGAACTCCTCCATGACCTTTTTATCTTCCGACCGTACCCAGCGCGCCGCCTGAAAGTCGACCGGCTCGTAGATCGCCTTCACCCCGTACTCGTTCTGCAGCCTGGCCATGGTCACCTCGAACTGCAGGACGCCCACCGCCCCCATGATGTAATCCGAGCCGATGATCGGCCGAAAGACCTGGATGGCGCCTTCCTCGGCCAGCTGGGTGAGGCCTTTCTGCAACTGCTTCATCTTCAGCGGATCCTTGAGGAGGACTCGGCGGAAGTGTTCCGGGGCGAAATTGGGGATGCCGGTGAATTTCAGCGTTTCCTTAGGGGTGAAGGTGTCGCCGATCTTGATCGTGCCGTGGTTGTGCAGGCCGATGATGTCGCCCGGCCAGGCCTCGTCCACGTTGGACCGTTCCTGGGCCATGAAGATGGTGGCGTTGGCGAGGGTAATGTCCTTGCCCAAGCGGTGATGCTTCACCTTCATGCCGCGGGTGAACTTGCCGGAGCAGATACGGAAAAAGGCGATCCGGTCGCGGTGGGCCGGGTTCATATTGGCCTGGATCTTGAATACGAAACCTGAAAAATCCTCCTCCTCGGGGTCCACAACGCGGCTTACCGCCTCGCGGGGGCCTGGCGGCGGGGCCATTTCGACGAAGCCGTCAAGCATCTCCCGTACGCCGAAGTTGTTGATGGCACTGCCGAAAAAGACCGGGGTCTGGCTCGCCTTGAGGTAATGTTCGTATTCGAAAGGGTTGGCCGCGCCGGAGAGCAGCTCGAGGTCCTCGCGCAGGTCGTCAGCCTGGCGGCCGAGCAGTTCGTCCACCTTCGGATCGTTCAGGTCTTCGATCAGAATGCCTTTGACATCCCGTGTATGCAGGCCGGGGGTGAAGAGGTGGAGGGCCTTGTGATAGATATCGTAGACCCCCTTGAAGGTCTTGCCCATGCCGATCGGCCAGGACAGCGGGGTACATTCCACCTGGAGCTTTTCCTCGATCTCCGCCATGAGCTCCAGCGGCGACCTTCCTTCCCGGTCGAGTTTGTTGATAAAGGTGATGATCGGGGTGTTGCGCATCCGGCACACCTCCATCAGCTTTTCAGTCTGGGATTCGACGCCCTTGGCGCTGTCGATGACCATGATGGCCGAATCGACGGCGGTGAGCACCCGATAGGTGTCTTCCGAGAAATCCTGATGGCCGGGGGTGTCGAGGAGATTGATCTCATAATCCCGATAGGTGAACTTCATCACCGAGGTGGTCACGGAAATGCCGCGTTCCTGCTCGATGGCCATCCAGTCGCTGGTGGCGTGGCGTTCCACCTTGCGGGATTTGACGGCGCCTGCCATATTGATGGCCCCGCCGAAGAGCAGAAGTTTTTCGGTGAGCGTGGTCTTGCCGGCGTCGGGGTGGCTGATGATGCCGAAGGTCCGGCGCCTGGCAATTTCCTGTTGCTGTTGCTTGCTCATGACTGCTGAAAGAAAATATGACTTTGAATTGGAAGATGAACCTATTATAAGAACAGGCAGAAAAAAATAACCAGGATATGTCCTTTTTCCGATTCTGCAAACAGAAAACTTGAACAAATGAAAAATAAGCGAACCGTTCTGGTAACCGGCGGCTGCGGTTTCATCGGCGCCAATTTCGTCCGGCTGGTGCACGCCGAAAAGCCGGGCTGGCGGGTGGTCAACCTCGATAAACTGACCTATGCCGGCAATTTGAAAAACCTTGAAGGTATCGAAGAGGGGGAAAGCTATCGCTTCGTTCACGGCGATATCTGCGATGCCGAGCTGGCAGTGAACCTTTTCCTGGAAGAGGGGATCGATACCGTGGTTCATTTCGCCGCCGAATCCCACGTCGACCGCTCCATTACCGGACCGGGGGCGTTCATCCGCACCAATATCGAAGGCACCTTCACCCTTCTGGAGGCGGCACGGAAGAGCTGGCTGCGCCCCGACAGAAAGATAGACAACCCCTGTTTTCTCCATGTGAGCACCGACGAGGTCTACGGTTCCCTGGGCGCGACCGGCAAATTCACCGAGACCACGCCCTACGACCCGCGCTCGCCCTATTCCGCCTCGAAGGCCTCCTCGGATCACCTGGCGAGCGCCTATTTCCATACCTATGGACTGCCGGTGCGGATCACCAACTGCTCGAACAACTACGGCCCCTATCAGTTTCCTGAAAAACTCATCCCCCTGATCTTCAACAACGCCCTGCACTACAAACCGCTGCCGGTCTACGGCGACGGACGCAATGTCCGTGACTGGCTCTTTGTCCGGGACCACTGCGAGGCTATCGTGAAGGTGCTGGAAGAGGGCAGGGACGGACAGTGCTACAACATCGGCGGCAACAACGAGAAGGAGAATATCGAGGTGGTCACCCTCATCTGCGACCTGCTCGATAAGAAACTCGGACTCGGGCCGTCCGGTCTGCCGCGCCGCGAACTCATCACCTTCGTCCCCGACCGCCTGGGACACGATCGGCGCTATGCCATCGATGCCGCGAAGATCGGGAATGAACTCGGTTGGCAGCCGAAGGCGACCTTTGAGAAGGGGATCGAAGAGACCATCGACTGGTACCTCGCCAACCGGCAATGGGTGGATGACATCGTCAACGGCACATACCGGGAATATTACAAGGCGATGTACAAGCTTTAGTACCTTAGAAATTCATTTCGTGTTTTTTAAGAATGAATTTCGTGAAGGTACTTATCCCCTCTGCTGTGGGAGGGGATAACAACCCTTGGGTTGCGGGCGTCAGCCCGCATTAGGAAATAATTCTTTAAAAGAGAGCGCGTGGACAGGGTGGAATGCGTGGAGGTTATGGACTGAGTGGACCTGTCGGCTGGCTGTCGGAGATCAACTCCGTCCACTGAGTCCACAACGTCCACTCGGTCCACGGATTTTTGAAAGCGCGAAGATGGGAAATGCACTATGAAAGTTACAGCTACGGCAATTCCGGAGGTGCTGCTCGTCGAACCACGGGTGTTCGGCGATGACAGGGGATTCTTCTACGAGAGTTTCAACGAGCGACAATGGCGGCAAGAGACCGGCCTGACTCGGGTCTTCGTACAGGACAATCACTCCCGATCGGTGAAGGGTGTACTGCGCGGTTTGCACTATCAGATTCGCCAGGCCCAGGGCAAGCTGGTGCGGGTGGTGGTTGGCGAGGTCTTCGACGTGGCGGTCGATCTGCGACGTTCTTCTCCCACTTTCGGCAAATGGGTGGGCGTTATCCTTTCAGCGGAAAACAAACGGCAGTTGTGGGTTCCCGAGGGGTTCGGACATGGTTTTCTCGTTCTTTCCGAGGCGGCGGAATTTCTCTATCGAACTACAGACTATTGGGCGCCGGAACACGAACGGTGCATCGTCTGGAACGACCCCGACCTTGGCATCGACTGGCCCATCGACTATCTTCCGATTCTTTCCCCAAAAGATGCGGCGGGAGCCCTTTTCCGGGGGGCCGAAGTGTATGAATAGATGTTTTGCCAGTAAGGTATTCCTGGCGATTTCCCGGCTCCTCCTGGTGGCGCCGGGACTGTTCGCGCTCTCCGGCCTCACCGGTTGCGGCAACCATTCGGCCAAGTCCGTGGTTATCATGCAACACCCCGAAACCATGGACTTTGTCAATTGCAGTGTCGACGCCTGGGCGACTCCTGCTTCCTATGCCAAAAACGCCCGGTGCGTGGAAGACCTGAAAGAGAAAGGTTATATCGTGTGGGGGGAAAGATGAGAAGGACTGAGGACTGAGCTATGAGGACTGAGTAAATTTTTCCTTTGCAATCGATATGTTGTGTCGTACACTTCCTCAGCCCTCAGCCCTCAGCCCTCAGCCCTCAGCCCTCAG
>JAEYNP010000040.1 GCA_023412495.1 Pseudomonadota bacterium | reverse complement strand
ACGGCTGGGAAATGAGCGAGGGGATGAAGAAGTCCATGGAGAGCGTGGCGAAACTCGGGGCGCTGATGATGGCGGTGATCATCTTCTTCACCTGCTGGAAGATGATCGCCGGGGTGACCGGCAACCCGCCCGGCAAGTACGAGTCGATGCAGACGCTGCTCTCCGGTCCCTATGCGGTCAACTTCTGGGTCGGCGAGATCCTGCTCGGCATGGCGATCCCCTTTTTGCTGATCCTGGCGGTGCGGGGCCGGAACATGACGGCTCTGTTCATCGCCTCGCTGGCCGGGATGGTCGGGATCTTCTTCATGCGCTACGACCTGGTGATCATCGGGCAACTGATCCCGTCCTTCCACGGCATGGGACTGGTCGACTATCCCGAGTTGCTCACCTATACGCCGTCCCTGCATGAGAACCTGGTGGTCGTGGGCGGGGTGGCCTTCTGCGGGCTGCTGTTTCTGATGGGCGAGAAGCTCTTTCGCGGCCATCTCGCGGAGCACCATTGAGGCATAGAAGACGTGGAATTCTCAAGTTCGATTCTATCACCCTGTTTGTGCAAAAGCGGCGGGGTTTCGTTGAAATTTAAGAGGTAGAGCATGAATATCGATGATTTGGAGCAGATGGAAAGTGAGGAGTTGGATACCCTGCCCTCGGCCGAACGGAGGAAGTTCCTGCAACTCGGTCTGGTCGTAACCGGCCTGTATCTCGGCGGCAGCATTCTCTCGCTGACCTCCGTGAGAAACGCCTACGGCTCGGAAGTTGTCCCGGAGGTCGGTAAATATCCGTATAATCCCCATTACAGCATGGTGATCCGGGAGAAGTTGTGCATAGACTGCGAGCAATGCAAGGATGCCTGCGTCAAGACCAACCATGTGCCGTCGTACGGGTTCAGGACCACCATCCTTGAAAAGCGCCGGTCTCTGGGGGAGAACAAATTCGAAACGACCTTCATGCCGGTGCTCTGCAATCACTGCAATCGGCCGCCTTGCGTCAGGGTGTGCCCGACCACGGCGACTTGGAAAGATGAAAATACCGGCATCGTCGTCATGAACCCATCCCGCTGCATCGGCTGCAAGACCTGCATGACTGCCTGCCCCTATAACGCCAGATATTTCAAGGAAGAGGACCGGGCTGTGGATAAATGTGATTTCTGCTTCCTCGCCCGCCTGTCGAAAGGCGAAAAAACCACCGCCTGTGTCGAGGCCTGTCCGGCCGATGTCCGGGTTTTCGGCAATCTTGCCGATTCTACCAGCAGGGTTTTCAAGCTGGTCCACGCCCCGGAAACGATGGTTTGGGTATTGCGTCCGGAAACCGGAGCCATTCCCAATGTTTTCTACATCAATTCGTAAATTCGTGCCGATATAGGAGATACAATGAAAAAGATCCTGTTATTGTTGGTTTTCGTGAGCTGTCTCTTGACCAGCGCCATACTCTTTGCGGCAGATGGTGCCGCGGAGAAGGAGGAGTACGACGAGGATACCTACGGACCGAAGGCACCCATAATCTGGGTCAAACCCGTCAAGTCGGTCGTCTTCGAGCACAAGGTCCACACCATGGACGCAGGCCTCGATTGCGGTTCCTGCCATGACGAGTTATTTGAGATGGAAGCCGGGGCTGCCGAGGCCAAGGATGATTTTACCATGGACACCCTCTACAAGGGTGGGTACTGCGGCTCCTGCCATGACGGCTCTACCGCCTTCGCCTCGAACACCCGCTGCACCACCTGCCATATCGGCGTTCGCGGCCATGCACGCTTGACCGGCGAAAGCGTTGCCGCCGAAAAAAGCCACTGACCTTCCGCCTTTTTTAAAAAGCTCAAGAGGGATTGCCGGTCGAGGCAATCCCTTTTTTTTCTTTCGCCTCTTTTTTTGCCCGATTTGCTTGTTCGATTTTCCATTCATAGATCGTCAAGGGCGTAAGATGCGCCATCTCCTCTGAATGTCATGTAAGTATACGTAACGAAAAAGTTATCTATACTTTATTTCTCTTGCTTCCGCCGTTTGATTCCCTGGCTCCCGCCGTTTCTGCTTAACAAAAATTTATATTCAGCAAAATCAATAACATAAACTGTTAAGGCGATGGACTCAAGTTGCGCCATGTCCCATCCGGAAGAGGACGCACAATGAGCCTGAAGCAGGAAATTGGCGGGGGCCGAAAGAACGGCTCAATGCAGGAACATTTCAAAAATATACAACAAAAAAGATTATTTATAAAAACATAAGTCTCTTGTTGGCAGATCCGCTCCGTTTGGCACAAAGCTTGCTGTTTAAGATGTAGCTTAACTATTTTGGTTGAGCCCATCCCCAACAGAGGAGGCTGTCATGGCGACTACAACAATTATCAAATGCTTGTACACAGGTTCTCAGGCGGACTTCCGGCGTGGAGCGGCATCGTGTTTCAGGCAGGCCGGAGAGTGGTTCTGGTTTCTCGTCTCTTTTCTGCTCTTCATCATCATGGGACCATTCAGCGCTCCGGTGGTCCTGATCGTTCTCGCCAGACTGGGCCTGGAAGACAACTGCTGCGAGGAACCTCAAACGATCGGCAGCCGCTGACAGATGCTTCTTTGACGGGAACTGATTTTCGTTCATTCACCAAAAGGAGAGATGCAATGGAAGGCAATGTAACGTTGACCCAGGTGCAGCAGACCAAAATTCAGCTGCCCTCCAATAAGCTGGTATGGTTGTTTCTGGCGATGATCGTCGTGGGCGTGGCGGGGGCGGTGTACGCCCAGCTGGCAGGCCACCACCATGCCTTCGGTAACACCCGGGAGATGCCGTGGGGCATGCTGATCGGGGTGTATGCCTATTTCGCCATTATCTCGACGGGATTATGCCTGCTGGCGGTCTTCAGCCACGCTTTCGGCGGCAATCAAATGTCGCCGCTGGCCAACAGGATGGTGTGGCTGTCGATCATTACCCTCCTGGGGGCTTTTACCGTGATCGGTCTGGAGATCGAGAATCCCTGGCGCATGCCTCTCGGCGTGATCCTGCACCCCAATGTCACTTCCAATATCTGGTGGATGGGGACGCTCTACGGTCTTGCCGTGGGGGTGTTGATGGTTGAGCTCTATCTCATCGTGACACGACGTTTTTCGGCCGCAATCCTTCTTGGGGTTCTGGGCGCGGTTGCAGAGTCGCTTGCCAACAGCAACCTGGGCGCCGTTTTTGCATCACTGCATGCCCGGCCTTTCTGGTACGGTTCCCAGCTTCCGGTCTTCTTCCTTGCCTGTGCGGTGCTATCCGGCGCGGCGGCGCTCGTACTGTTCACCCACTACAGTCACCTGCTGCAGCGGAGGAGTCTCTCCGATGAGACTTTCAAGGGCTTGCAGACCGCGGGAAAAATCATGGTGCTGATGACCTTTCTGGTGGCGCTTGCCACCGTCTGGAAGTTTGCCAATGCCTACTGCGGCACCGAGGAGACGATCCTGGCGGCGGATGCCCTGGTGAGGGGCCCTCTCGCCACACAGTTCTGGCTGTTCGAGGTCGGCATCGGTCTCGTGCTGCCCTTCGTGATCCTGACGGCAAGCCGGTTGCATTCCATCCAGGCCTTGTCCGCGGCGGCGCTCATGGTTCTCGTCGGCCAGTTCTTTTCCCGCTATAATCTGGTGGTGGGCGGGCAGATTGTGCCCAATGATCATGGACTTGTCGGGGTGGCGCAATATCTGAGCTATTTGCCGACCACAGCCGAATATCTCCTGGTGGTTGCCGGCCTTGGTGTCGTCGGGTTCGGCTTCATCGCCGGTGAGAGGTTCCTGCACGAGGCTTTCACCAGGGAGAACGTTCATTGATTTAAGGCATTCAGCACGGAACAGCGGAGGCGGGTCCGATCTCGCCTTTCGCTTACGGAAGGAGATAGGGAAATGAAAGAAGACAAACTACTTTTTACCATTGGCCGGGCGGCGGAAATGCTCGATATCCATCCCCGGACTCTTCGCAACTACGAGGAGGCCGGACTCATCAGCCCCTTGCGCAAGGGCGCCTGGAGGTATTACACCATGCGCGATATTCAATGGCTCGAATGCCTGCTGAAGATGATCCATGAGCAAGGGGTAAGCATCAACGGCGTCAAAAAGCTCCTCAAGTTTACCCCTTGCTGGAATATCGTCGATTGTCCTTTCGAGAAGAGAAAACGTTGCTCCGCCTTCTTCTCCAACACATTGGTGCCGAAAAAGGTGCTCAGGCTGGTGCCTTCTCCGGACAGGAACAACCTCGCCGCTTGAATTCGCGCCTGCCTCGCTTGCCCCCACCGGGCGGATAGTGGTTACGAAGGTGAATTCCTTCCGCTGTCCGCTCGAGTTCCCCTCCGGATTTTCCCTCTTTCCACCTTCACGCCTCTCGCAATCTTCATAGAGCTTCTCTTCCTCCCGAAGGACGCGGTGGCTGCGCCGCTGTCCGCATGAGCGGCATGAGATGGTGTCGCAAGCGATCTCTCGAAGACACACAACTTTGCTCATGCACTCATTCTAATTGTAAATAAATTCGTAAATAAAAATATATACTATATGTTCTGGAGCATTCTGCGCCCATTATAGTGTTGGCGCATCTTGCGCCTGAAATTTCGAAAAATCAAACGCATTAGGTGTTTGGTATAGAATTCAATAAAATCAAGATATAATAGATGAAAATTCTTTTGTTCTGCTCTCCGGGCTTTGAAAAACATCATAAATAAATTAACAATTAATTGACAATTATAATTGTAAGGTTTAGATAGAATACAGGCTGAGTATTTCAGTTTCTTCTTGTATCAGGGAAGTTGTCCGACAGAGAGTTCAGTCGGGGGAGGAAATCATGGAAGCTGTCTATTTTTTGGTGCTGTGGATAGGTGCTGCTGCTGTACACACCTTTTATGAACTGAAGGTGAAACGCTATCTGGCGCAATTGCGGCGGCTTTTCTGAAATCAATCACGGGAGGGAAAGGTATGAACGGTGTATTGGCGGGCATAATCCCGCAGGAAGGCGGCTTGGCGGCGACCGGATCAGGCAGATACAACGCGGCCATGGGGATTCTGGCCCTTTTGAGCCTTATGGGCGTGGCGGCGGGCGTGCATTCGCTCTACGTGGGGCATGAGCA
>JAEYNP010000027.1 GCA_023412495.1 Pseudomonadota bacterium | reverse complement strand
ATAAGTATCAGACGTTAATTGCTTATCAAATTCAAATGTCCAATCACGATATGTCAGTGTTTCAATTTTCATCTTTTAGTCAATAATTATAAACGAAGCAGGTCCTTTTAGCATGACGCCCAACGGTAAGTATAAGAGCAGTAGCGGATTTCAAGGCAATTACCTATCCGCCACCACCAAAGTTTATTAAATGCACAGGCCTTGATTTTACCACTTCACCCGCTATTGCTCTTATACAGTGTTACCTGCTGGCCTTCTTTCTCACTTTGCTTGTATCCCCGTTCAATATTGAGTTTCTGCGTCATTGTCTGCTTTGATAGTTGGGCTGTGTGTCGGTGTATTTTTATTTTTTTTTGAAGCGATGGGAAATTTTTTAAAAACATTTTTTTATGCGTTGGCTTTGCAAGCTCTTTGACAAAGCTTTGGTTTGAGCGTGGGCTTGCGGGGCTTTGGCAATGTGCTTGCAAAATGGGTTGGCATTATTCTTTGTTTAGTAAGTTCTTTAATCGTGTAAATACAAAATCGTCAATTGCGGTTTCAACTTTAAACTTTGTTGGGATATACTCCATCCATCTTAAAACACCAAAAACTCCTAAAGCAATTGAAACAATAATGAAAGTGTAATTAAACCAATTGTTATTTAACTCAGGCTTTTGTGTTCTTATCCAAATCGAAAGCAAAATCAATATAACTCCAAGGAGAATGAAAGCACTTTTTGCAATGAATTTAGAGAATCGCCTAATGTTATTGTCAATTACTGAAAGTTTTGATTTTTCAGTGTTTAGTTCAGCATTAATTCTAAGTTGTAAATCTTCCAAAATTTCAGAAGGTGTTTTGTCTGTATATTCTTCGAAATCATTAAGAGTTTTCTGCTCAAGTAGAGTATACGTTAAATTTGAAGCACTCAATAGGTAGAATTGCTCATCTGTAATAGAATTTTCTTTGTGCATTCTATTAATGTCCTCATAAAATTTATTGAGTAAACGATTATCTAATTCAATAATACTGTAACATTCGCTTATTAACTGTCTGATGTTAAGGTTTTCATTTTTTGTAGGGTAATTAGCCCATAGAATTGTAGAAAGAAAAATATCTGTAACACAGACAGGGATAGCTGATTTATAAGCCCATTCATTTTTCTCATAAACTTTTGCAGCAAATGCAATTTGCTCGTTGCTTGTCAAGAAAATGGCTTTGCTTGATTTTAGACTAGTTGCTTGTGTTTGTTTTCTAATTTTGAAAATACTTGATATCGCTTCTACATCTCTATCGATTTTTTCTCCAATATGCCAAGGTATTTTACTTGTTCCTTCCCTTTTATAAAGGTCTTCTATTGATTTTGTAAGTTTTTCAATATCTATTTGATACTTATGCTCATTTTCATTTAAGGATGGCGTATCTACCTTTTCAATAGAATGCCCTTTGAGCATTATTTCAAGCTGATTAAGCTTTATTTGTAGTTGTTGTGCCGATATGTTTTCTCTAATGGCTGTTTTTAATACTCTTGAACTTTTTGTTATATCATAGTTTTGAGTATTAAGCCTTTTGATGGCATCTTGAACAGTTTTTACTACTTCGCCATAGTTTAATTCAAAAACTCGAAGTTGTGCCCCATTATTTTTGAGAGCATCAATTAATTCTTTACCCAATTTTAAATTTGATTCGCCATTTAAACCTAAAAGGTTGAAAATTATTGGAGCATCAAGAAAAATCTCAACATCATTCAGACTCCCTGTGTAATGTCGGATGTCTTCGTAAGTAATTAAAGATGCAATGGCATACCCCTTAGCTAGTTTTAATACTGTTTTGAATTTACGAAGTTCTTTATTTTGTAAATCTGTTATAAACTTTGCAATGATGTATTTGGCCTTTTTACTCTCTTTAACCTTTGGCAATACACTTTCACCATTATTGCTTGCGAATAACAAGTCTAAATCGTTGTCTTTGAAAAATGCAATGATTCCTAATTCAATTTCTTCATTTGAAAGTTCAACTGAAAATAATTCAGTGCTATATTTTTTTAAATCATTTACTAATTCCTGAAAAGCTGTATCAAGTTCATCCTTTTCTCCATTTTTAACTGAATCACAAACCTTTTCATAATTAACAAACCATTCTCCACCTTGCTTATTTAATAATCCATCTTTAGCCATTCTTTTTAGAATGGATTCTATTGCTCCTAGAGGAATATGAATACCGTAAAACTCTGTAAAGTCCTCTTGAACGTTTTCACGGGTAACTTTAGAGTATGCCTTTGTCTTTATTGAGCTACAAACTAATGGAACATAACTATCAATAATATCTTTCTTACTGTTCTCCCAATTGTAGGAAATTAAGGCTAATCCGAATAGAGTTTTATTCATAATAAATATTTTACACTGTTTCCATTTCCTCAACCTCAAACGCCTGATGCAGCAATGCTTTAAGCAGTTGCTCGGTGGCTTGTTGGTTGGCAATGATGTATTCTTTTAATTGTTTGGTTTTGGCAAATTGTTTTTCTATTTCTTTATTAATTTTTATTTGCTCCTTTATGGGTGGTAATGGAAAAATAAGATTGTTCAGATAGTCTGTATTGATGTTTGGGAATGACGCACCTGTTTTTGAATTATTTATTGTTGTGTATAAGCACATCATATAATTCAAAAGGTATCTTGAATCAAAACTGTTTTCAATAATCTTTGCAACTGCAAGACCGTCATAAATGAATCCTTCAACTCCTGTTATACAGCATTTGCCTGTAGTTGAGCCACTAACTGCTATTATAAATTCGTTTACATCAACGTATCTACTGTGTTTAGAACCTTCTGCTGTTAGGAATTCTCTTGTTTGAAGAAGGACGTTATTTTCGCAGAAATTAGAAATATCGCTTATTGTTATCCAATTAAAGTTGGTTTTTGATTTTGAAAAATATCGAGGGTCGCCTTTTGGTCTTGGAGATGAGCCTCTTTGTATATCTGTAATTTCCCCCAATCTACACCACTCCCAGTTTTCAGGAATTTCAAAAGGAATATCTTCTGGTTTGATGGGTGGTAAAGGTTTTTCTTTTTTGCCTGATTTCGTTTTCTCGGCTTTGATGCGTTTGAGTAATTCGCTGGCTGGTTCGTCTTTCGTATTTTGCTTTACTAAATTTCCCTGTATTGCTTCTTGTAAAATGGCTTGGTTTAGGTTTTCGAGCTGGGTGAGTTGGTCAGCAAAAAGGTTATCGGCTTCTATTTCTTTCTCAACTAATTGCTTTTCAAGTTCAATAATTTCTCTTTGCTTGTCAATGCTTGGCACTGTTACCATTACATCAGCAATTCTATTCATTGGTAAACTCACGTTTGCCATTCCCTTCATTTGTGAAACCAACAATTCTTCTCTGTTCCAATGCAGATAAATGTGTAGATACTTGGCTAACACAAAACTTTCATCATTCGGAATAACAGCACAAAGGATATTTCCCAATGCAAATTTTCCCTCACAGTATTTTACACGTTTCATACTTGCGTGTCCGTGTCCTGTGGAAGAAACCAAAGGAATAATAACTGCTTTTGTATCAAACTGATATTCGATATGTGTTTTGTCGGTTTCGCCCAATGCAATCATTGTATAAGGGCCTGGAATAGCTTTCATTATCCCTGTTGCACCTTTTGTAATCGTGCATATGTCGCCTAATCTATACTTCATTTATGCTAACGATTTTAATTCTTCCAAAATCTTGGAAATTTGCGATTGGTTGCTTTCAATTTTATTGATGATTGCCTTTCTATCATAAACAACTTCTTCTACAACTTTATTTGGGTTCTTAATATCCAAATCATAGTTGCGGTCTATGATGGTTTGCATTGACACTTTCCAAGCTGATTCGCTTTCTTTACGGTTTTGCCACCATTGTTTGACAGGTTCAAATTCTTCAATGCGTATTGGTTTAGTTTTACTGTATGCTTTTTGACCTTCGGGCAAAGTGTGTTCGTAGTACCAAATCTCTTTTGTAGGCTTTCCTTTTTCAAAGAAAATCAGGTTGGTGTTTACGGTGGCATAGGGTGCAAATACACTTTGGGGCAATCGCACAATGGTATGCACATTGCAATCTTCCAACAGTTTTTGTCTTACCCGTTGTTTTACACCATCACCTGTTAAACTGCCATCGGGCAAAACAATGCCTGCCCGTCCGCCATCTTTCAGTAATTGGATAAACAGTATCAAAAACAAATCGGCACTTTCCTTGGTGCGGTAATTCAAAGGGAAATTGGTTTCCATACCATCGCCCACCACACCACCAAAAGGCGGATTGGCAACAATGATGTCCACACGGTCTGTTTGTCGGATAGAGGTATATTCTCGGCTTAAAGAATCTCCGTTTATAATTTGTGGCACTTCAATGTCGTGGGTAATCAGGTTTACCACACTCAGCATAAAAGGCAAGGGTTTCAGTTCGCTGCCTGTTACGGTTTCTTGCAAGGTCTTGCGGTCTTCAATGTTTTTTACCTGCTTTTTCAGGTGTTCAATGGCACACACCAAAAAGCCCGCAGTGCCGCAAGCAGGGTCAGTAATTTTCTCGCCCAATTTGGGGTTTACCATATCCACAATAAACTGGGTTACGGCTCTTGGCGTGTAAAATTCGCCTGTATCTTTCTTGGCAGCCAATCCCTGCAAAATCTCCTCATAAATCACATTAAAAACGTGATGCTCCTTGCTGCTGTTAAAATCAATTTCGTTGAGTTTGTTGATGGCCTGGCGGAAAGAGGTTCCGCTTTTCATATAGTTGTTGGTTCCGTCAAAAATCTGGCGAATGGTAATGCCCAATCTGTCATCAGCCGAAACCGTAAGATTTTTGAGTGTAGGGAACAATTTGTTGTTCACAAAATTGATGAGTTCATCGCCCGTGATGCCTTCATCATTTTCTGCCCAATTTCGCCACTGCAATTCCGTAGGAATGTCTGATTTGTATTTGGGGTTAAGGATTTCTTTTTCCTTGTCTTTGTCGTCAAAGAGTTTCAGAAATATCATCCAACCCAATTGCTCAATGCGTTGTGCATCTCCACTCAAGCCCGGGTCTTTGCGGAAAATATCTCTGATTGATTTTATAGTGCCTGCTATGTTGCTCATTTGTCTATGCTACTTTGTATAATTCGTTTTCTAATTCTTTGATGGCTTTCTCGTATTCTTCACGACTGCCAAACGCTTTGATAATTTCCGTTACCGAACCAAATTCATTGATGGGCGGAACAGTCAGTATTTGAATGTTCTCTATGTTTTCAATGCCTTGGTCAGCGTATTTGTCGAGCAATGCTTCTAAAACTTTTCGGGCTTGTTCGCCATACTTGGTAAAATAGTTCCGTTTCTTCACGTTGTTTGCCCGTTCTTTTCGGGTCATTGGTGGTTGGTCGTAAGCCACATGACAAATGAGGTCGAATAAATCAACCTGCTTGTCAACTGCTTCATACAAGGCTTCCACCATTACGCCTTGCTCAATCAATTCTGCAATAATTGCTTCCTTTCGTTCGGTTGTATTCCATTTGTTCAGGAACTCGTCCAATGAAGCAAACTGCCCCTGAATAATTTCCCTTGTATGGTCTTTCAGACTTGTTGTAATTGGTTTTCCGTGCTGGTCGAAATGCAATTCACGGCTAATCAATACCGAAACATCCACACCATTTACATAAACTTTTTCTCTTCGAGTTGGTGGCTCTGGAGTAAACGGTGGTTCAGGCTGCGGCATTGGTGGGTCTAAAATAATTTCTTCGCCAGTTTCTTCATCTATTATCGGTTCTTCGTTTGTTTCTTCTTCGTCAATTACATCGCCCAAGTCGGCATCTTCCGAAACAGGTTTTATTCGTATCGGGTCGCCGTCAAAATCAGGGTCGGCAAATAAATCTGTTGCATTTCTGAAATCCAAAATTGTGAAATACAATTTGCCGTATTCTTCGTTTATCCGTGTTCCACGACCGATAATCTGTTTGAATTTGGTCATGGAATTAATGTTGGCATCCAGCACAATCACTTTACAAGTTTGTGCATCAACGCCAGTTGTCATCAATTCCGAAGTAGTGGCAATTACAGGATATTTTTCTTCGGGATTTATGAAGTTGTCCAATTCTCGTTTACCCTCGTCATTGTCGCCTGTAATTTGCATGATGTACTTGTAGTTTTCGGCAACCAAATCGGAATTTTGTTTTGCCAATGCGGTGCGCATACGCTCTGCATGGTCAATATCAACGCAGAAAACAATAGATTTTGCAAAACGGTCGTACCCTTTCAGAAACTCGCTGAGTTTTAGTGCAACCAAATCGGTGCGTTCCTCAATCACAAGGTTTTTATCAAACTCACGGCGGTTGTATATTCTATCTTCAATCTCGTTGCCGTTTACATCGGTTTGCCCTTGGTCGGGTCGCCAGCCTTCGGCATCAACATTTAATGCAATTCTAATTACACGATACGGAGCAAGGAATCCATCGTCAATACCTTGTCGCAATGAGTAGGTGTAAATCGGGTCGCCAAAATATTCGGAATTGCTTGCTTCATTTGTTTCCTTTGGTGTTGCAGTCAAACCGATGTGTGTTGCAGTTTTGAAATAATTTAAAATTTCTCTCCAACTGCTATCGTCTTTTGCGCTACCACGGTGGCACTCGTCAATTACAATCAAGTCGAAAAACTCTCTTGAAAACTGTCTGTAAACATTTGCTGATTCATCATTTCCAGAAAGTCCTTGATACAATGCCAAATAAACTTCAAAACTTTTATCAATTTGTCTGTGCTTTACCACAGTCATTTTGTCTTTGAAGTGTTTGAAATCGCCACGTTTGGTTTGGTCAATTAAAGCATTGCGGTCAGCTAAAAATAAAATCCGTTTTTTTGCTCCGCTTTTCCAAAGTCGATGAATGATTTGAAATGAGGTGTATGTTTTACCTGTTCCAGTTGCCATTACAAGCAAAATCCTATTTTGTCCGTTTGCAATGGCTTCAACGGTTCTGTTTACCGCAATCTGTTGGTAATATCTTGGTCTACGACCTGAACCATCGAAAAAGTATTCTTGAGAAGCAATCTTTTCAGCATCAGGTGTAGTAATTCCTTTGTATTGCTTGTATTTTGCCCAGAGTTCTTCGGGAGTTGGAAACTCATTTAATCCAATTTCCTTTTCAATATCCCCGTCCGTTGCAGTTCTGTCGTGAAAAAGAAAACCGTTTCCGTTGCTACTGAAAACACAAGGTATATCTAAAATTCTTGCATAATCAAGTCCTTGTTGGATTCCAGCCCTTACCGTATGGTTATTGTCTTTGGCTTCAATTATCGCTATCGGAATATTGGGTTTGTAATACAGAATATAATCAGCTCTTTTTCGCTGTCCCCTTGCAGTAAATTTTCCACGGACATATATTTTCCCATCAGTAAAAGAAACCTCCTCCAATATTTGCAAATGCTTATCCCAGCCAGCGTTTTCTAACGCAGGCGTAATAAACTTGGTGCAAATATCACGTTCCGATAATTTCTTTTTGTCCATTATTTTAAATTCAATTTAAAGCACAAATGTAACAATTTGGCAGGGGTGCGTAAGCAAAATTGCAGCTCTTTTGCAAGCTTTGGTTTTGAGCGTTGGCTCGTGGGGTTTGCAAATGTGCTGCAATGTGGGTGGGGTTTCTTTCTTCTTTTTTTGCGAGGGGAAGAAAAAAACAAAATAAATTTCCATCAAATTTGCACTGTCCTATCAAGAAGCTAAATCCTTTCTATTTTCAATTTATCACTATCGTATCTGTCTGCTCGTCTGTCTTTTTACACTTGTTGCCAACGTTTTGCCAATATGGCATCGGCGGGGTTTTTGGAACGCGTTTTTATCCACCGATGAAAATGCTGAAACGTAGACGGAATGCCGAATGAGAACATATCGCCCCGCTGTGCTATATTGGCTGTTAGCAATAGTTTTTTTTATTCATACTCATATAATCGAATTTTTTGAATAGAATAGTTTCCATGACTTATTCTTATATGTCTTCCTTGGTGTGTTTGGTCTCCATTAAGGTGTCGTAATACTTTCCATTTGCCATTTTCAAAAATACCTTCCTCGCTGTCCAAAATACCGACTACTTTGTTTCTATTTTTCCAATTTTTAAAAGTTACTACAACACCTGAGCCTGCAACATAAAACTCATTGGTATTTGTTTGAATGATTATTGCACCTCCAGAATCCCAAACGTCTTCACTGGCACCTGCTTCCCAACCCAATGTGTAACTATTTTTGAACGAAAATTCATAATCTCCCAATACAATCGTTGAAAGTATTTTATCTCTGTCCAATAAAACACCTTCTATTCTATTTTGACCAAAGTTTTCGGTGATTATCGGATGTAATTGGTCTATTAGACTATATGCACCAGTCAGTTCCGAATTCACGTTATTTTCTATACTAAAGGGTGAAAAGCCAATTGCTTCATAATGACCTATTGCAAACAATGCTTTTGCTCCAACCGTATTGTCAAACTTGTGTTCAGGGATAAAAAGGGGATTGTTTTGACGAGCATAGAGGTCGTTCCAATATTCAAAATTAGGGTTGTAAAAATCCGGAGAGAACATATCAACAGAAGGCGCACCCGCTTTCCAGACATCCAATAAATGTGGTAAAGGGCCTGCACTTGGATATTCTCCGGGGATTTTTCCAGGTCTTATCAATGCGGCATTTACGAACATAGGTAAGGGATAAACGTCCTTCCCTGCTTTTGTGATTTCTTCCGTAAACTTTGCAAAATACCAAGCCATGAATAATTCATCTGTTCCATAACCCGCACCAAATATTTCTTCCCATGTTCCTTGTGTTTTATATCCATTTTCTCTCCAAATATTTAAAAATTCCGGAACTAAATTTTCTTTGTTTTTTTGCAAATAGTCAATTAATTCAGTTGGTACTTGTTCTTTAAAAAGCTTATTTGCTAATGGGTGATAATCTCTTGCTGAAGGCAACATTCCTATTTCATTTTCAGGCTGTACCATAATTATTGTTTGATTTTCACTATCAACCTTTTTAATATGGCTCATTAATGCTTTGAAAGCATTTAAATCTGCTTGAAGATTGTCCTCACTAAATGGGGTTAAAATTTCCTGACTTACTCCGCGTTCATCAACAGCTCTAGGATATTTTGCTTGGTTTTGTTTTACCCAAGACGGCACATGGCTAGACATACTGTTTTTCCAAGAACCAAACCAGAGTATAATTAATTTCAAATCATTTTTTCTAGTTTCAGATATAAGTTCATCCAATAATTCAAAATCGAATTGCCCTTCTATGGGTTCAATTAATTCCCAATAAACAGGTGCTAAAATTGTATTAAGGTTCATGGTTTTGAACTTTTCCCAATGAGGTGTCATATATTCTACTGAAGTAAAAGATGAGTTTCCTAACTCTCCTCCTAAAACAATAAATGGTTTTCCGTCAACAACCAAATGGGTTTTATCTCCTATCTTTTGTAAGTAAGGAATACTTTTTTGAGAGAATCCCTGTTGTATTTGTAGGATTAGTACAAATAGGATAATTGCAATTTTCTTTGTTTTCATTATGTATTTTTTTAAAATTATGTCTTGTTCAGCTATATGACTAGATATGACTAGGGTTTTAAATTATTGCTAACAGGCGCTTGGCGCAGTGGCGGGTTTCGGAGCACAAAACTGTCAATACACCACAAAAGTTGATGCGAGGTACAATGTTCAATTAACCACGTCACCCGCCATTGAGCCAAACGCCTGTTAGCGGTTCGTGCTTCTTTTCTGCGTCTATGTAACTTGATTTTCTCATGTCAGTCGTCTTTTTAATAGCTGTGCATTTATTGCTACTACAATAGTGCTTAAACTCATCAAAACAGCACCAATTGCAGGACTTAACATAAATCCCCACTTGTATAATACACCTGCTGCTAAAGGGATTGCAAGTATATTATAACCCGCAGCCCACCAGAGGTTTTGTATCATTTTATTATACGTAGCCTTACCAAATAATATCAGGTTGGCAATGTCTTTT
>JAEYNP010000098.1 GCA_023412495.1 Pseudomonadota bacterium | reverse complement strand
TACATCCGCCGGGCCGTGCAAGCCTATCGCATGTACCGTTCGTCGGAGCCCTATTGGCCCTATGTGAACACCGCCTGGTACCTCGGCCGGTTTGCCATGGGCACCAATCCGCTCACGCTCGGCGCCTGGTGGTTTCTCGGTTCGCTCAGCCAGCGCGGCGCCACCGCCATCGCCCAGCACCTGGTCAACCGCCAGGCCCTCGCGCTGCTGGCGAGTGTCGTGCGCGTGATCGGCTACGAAGTGGCCAGCCTCTACGGCAATTTCCGCCACCGCGACGCCAACTGGATCTATGCCGTCGAACTGGCCGAACTCGTCAGCCATTTCCCCCTCTCGCGCGACAGCCTTTCGCACGCCTTGCGCGAGATCGGCTCCTTGCAATTGCGGAGCGAATACGACCGGGTGTTTCTCTACCGCTGTATCGCGGCCCATGCCTCAAGCCGGCCGGAGCAGTACCGGGCGCACGCGATCCTCACCCCCGATGAACGGAGCGCCATCGCCGGTCGGCTGGAACGCTATCTGGAGACCTTCATCCACGGCAAGTCGACCGAACGGGTGAACAAGTGGAAGGCGGGGGTCGAGGATCGACTGAGCGTGAAGCTGACCGCCTGGACGCCGGTGGCTAGGCCTCCAGCCGAGCAGCGGGCCGAAGCGATCCGCTCGCTCGCCAGCTTCCTCGTCGGCGTGAAGGAACGCGAAGCCGATCAATTGCCCGAGCTGTTGAGCGATTGCCCGCTGGTGGCGGAATTGACGGCCAGCGAGCAAGCGGAGCAGTTCGCGCGGTTGCTCGACGAGCCGCCCTACTTCTTTGAGCATCCCGATCTCGATCCCGAGAGCGAACTGGCCACGACCTACCTGGACGAACTCGTTCGGCTGCACGTCTACACCACGCCGCGCGAGCAGCAGATCGAGCAGTTCCTTGCCGATGCGGCCGCCTACCTGCGCAAGGACGAGAAGCACGTCCGCAAGCTGCTCGACAAGCATTTCCACGCGGCGCTGCAAGAACGCCTGCCGTCCGGAGCCAACGGCGGCAAGCCTCCGCGATCGGTGGCACGAGCGGTGCTCGACCTGCTCGAGAACCAGGAGCAGGCGAACTTCCTCTACGATAGCATCACGCTCGAATGGCCCGAGGGAGTGAAGAACCCGCTGCCAGCCAACGGCCGGCTGTGGCTGCTGGGAACGGGCAATCGGTTCCTGCTCTTCTCGGCGGAACCAGAGCCCAAGATGCTGTGGCGCGGGGACGGCCAGCAATTGCACGTGGAAGTGGTCCGCGGCTACCTCACGGGGCACGCGAACCTGACTGGCGGGCACTGGATTGCCAGCCGCTCGCAAACCAACCCAGTCATCCACATCGCCGCCCCACTGGTCGGCTCCACAACGACCTACTTCCGCCCCTTGCTCGACGCCATCGACGCCGCCCGCGGCACTCGCCTGGAACGCTAATCACCGCAGCCGGGAGCTAACAGCTCCCGGAGAACAGCGAGAAGCCGCTACCACGCGGTCAGACGTAGCGCGTAATCAACCGCGCTACACGCATCAGTCGCGGTCGCATTGCTCCGAGCCTCGCTCCGCTCGTCTCGTCGGCCATCGCGCGCCGCCGTTCTCCGGAGGTTGTTAACCTCCGGCTATCGTCATCGAAGCGGTACGGGGGTTTCGGCCGCTTTGCGCTGGAGCAGGTCGCTCCGGGAGAATCTGGCTGCAGATCGCGCCGTCTCAGCCTGGCGTGCGCTCTCGCCGATCGTGCTCACGATTTGATCGTAGTGATCGTAGAAATAGGTGAGCGCCGCATACACCTCTTCCGGCCGCAAGTCCGGGTGCTGCCGCAGAATCTCCTCAGCCGACCAGCCGTAGTGGTAATGTTCGGCTGCCAGATGATTGAGTTTGTAGCGCGTGCCCGAAATGCGCACGACGCCCTGGTCGTCGACAGATAGATGCGGATAACGGGTCAGCGCGTTCATATTCCGAGGTATCCCGTGGAAAGGGGGCACCCTCTATCTTACGCTACGCCCCCACCAAAATCTCCTCGCCCACGCTCCACTGCGCCGGCGTGGCGGGGTCGCGGACGATGCGGCGGTAGAGCGTGTCGCGTTCGACCGGCTCGCGGCCCGCTTCGACGATCAGCCGCTGAATCTGGTCGGTGGTGAGCAGTTCGGGCGTCGTGGCGCCGGCGTCGTGATAGATCAGCTCGTGCCGCACCGTGCCGTCGATGTCGTCGGCGCCGTACGACAGAGCCGTCTGGGCCGTGCCGATGCCGAGCATGATCCAGTAGGCCTTGATGTGCGGAATGTTGTCGAGCATCAGCCGGCTGATGGCCATCGTCCGCAGGTCCATGATGGCCGACGGCTTCTTGATGTGCGCGAGGCCCGTGTTCTCGGGGTGGAAGGCGAGCGGGATGAAGGTCTGAAAGCCCCCCGTCTCGTCCTGCAGTTCGCGGAGGCGGATCAGGTGGTCGATTCGGTGATAGTGCTTCTCGATGTGGCCATAGAGCAGCGTGCAGTTGGTCTTGATGCCCATCTGGTGGGCCGTGCGGTGGATATCGATCCAGTTCCGCGAGTCAGCCTTGTGTTCGCAGATCAAGCCGCGGACTTCGGGGTGGAAAATCTCGGCCCCGCCCCCCGGCATGCTTCCCATACCCGCTTCGAGCATGTCTTCCAGAATGGCCTTCACCGGCTTCTTGGCGAGGAACTCAAACCAGTTGATCTCACCGGCGGGCCAGGCCTTCAGGTGCAGGGCCGGGTAAGCTTCATGCAACAGGCGGACGACGTGCACGTACCAGTCGTACTTTTTCTGGTGGTGCAAGCCGCCGACGATGTGCAGCTCGGTGCAGCCGTTGTCGACCGCTTCCTGACCGCGCGCCAGAATCGCCTGGTCTTCCATCGCGTACCCCTTCGGGTCGCGGAGGTCGCTGCGGAACGCACAGAACGTGCAGCGATAGACGCACACGTTCGTTGCGTTCAGGTGCGTGTTGATGTTGTAGTAGGCGAAATTGCCGTTCTTCCGCTCGCGGACGAGGTTGGCGAGGGCCCCGACCTCATGCAGGGGCACGTCGGGCCGATAGAGGAAGATGCCGTCTTCCATCGACAACCGCTTGCCAGCGTGGACTTTGTCGCGAATCTTGTCGAGCGTGATAGCAGCCGAACGGGTCATGAGGCGTCGATAGCAAGCGGTGAAACGGTGGGCTTTGGAGGCGTTGCCCGTATGCAAGCCTAACCGTCGAGTGTACGGACGCCTTAACAAGCTGACAATGCGGGCCGGCTTTACCCGCCGGCAGCGTTTCGCCGCTCGGCCTTTAACCGTTGGTCATTGGGATTTGGCCATTAGCCCATTGCGGCTACTATCCCGGCTGGCAGAAACCGAACCCTACAGAGGGCATTTGCGTGCGCATCGGCGTCGTGTTGATCCTACTCGCGATCTTTCTGGGTTGCGGCAAATCGCCGAGCGCCGGCCCTAAATCGGTGGCTGACGCCCGCTCGTATGCCGAACTGCCCGGCCTAAGCCGCTCGCCTCATCAGGGCCTGCAAGCCGAACTCGTTCGCCTGGCCGACGAACGCGCCACGCCGCTCGCGTTGGCGGCTGACCGTAAAACGCCCCCCTCGACAACCATGGTCTCCGCCCGGCCCACGGACCTGAGCGTTCAGGCCGCCCTCCGCGAGGCTTACCCGTCGCTCAGCCGGGGCATGTACCAAGAATTGGCGGAACGCATCGATCCGAACGCCGATTGGCGGATCGGTCCGGTCGAGCGCGAGCTGCTGCGCGAGATGGTGGCCCGCACGACCAAGCATCGCGA
>JAEYNP010000043.1 GCA_023412495.1 Pseudomonadota bacterium | reverse complement strand
CCAATAACAAACCCGGTTTTCTGACCGGGTTCACCGCGCCTGTCCGCATAGAAGGGACAGGCGATTATTCTTCTTCGCCGGCGCGGGTATCGCCGGTGAAACGGTCGAGAATGCGCTCGAGCTGCGGAAGCACGGCAGCGGCGGCGCGCCCACGGTGGCTGATGCGGTTCTTGACCTCGGCGGGAAGCTCGGCCATGGTTTTGCCGTATTCTTGGATAAAGAAGACGGGGTCGTAACCAAACCCGCCGCTGCCGCGCTCTTCAGGGATGATTTCGCCGGGGCATACGCCTTCGCCGTGGACCAGCTCACCGCCGGGGGCGGCGACGGCTACCACGCAGCGGAAGCGCGCCGTCCAGGGACGGGGCAGCCCGGCGAGGTTTTGGAGAAGGAGCTGCCGGCGGTCGGCGTCGGTTGCGCCGAGAACGCCGGCATAACGGGCAGAATGCAGGCCAGGCGCGCCAGAGAGGGCATCCACTTCTAGGCCGGAGTCGTCGGCCAGGGAGAGCATGCCGGCAGCTTTGGCGTAAGCGAGCGCTTTTTTGGCGGCGTTCTCGGAATAGGTTTTGCCGTCTTCCACAACCGTAAGGTCCAGGCCGATATGCCAGGGCATGAGCAGCCGCACGGGTAGAACACCGAGAATGGCTTCAAATTCGCGGAGCTTGCCCGGATTGCTGCTGGCGATCAGGAGCGTTTTCGTCATAATTTTTATTATTTATTTGATAAATTTTAACAAAACTTGACTTGCCGAATCGGCTGTGCTATAATTTGCGTGTATTATTATATCTGAAGAGCGAATTAAACGTGAACAATCCACGATACCCTTTACGAGTAAATGTTGGTTTTCTGCTAAACACCCCAATTGGGACTTATCGCGACATTCATTTTGAAGAACCGGAGATCTTACTAAGACCAGACTTCAAGTTGAGCGATTTTTCAGGCGTCACGCGCCTAAGCCGCACTCCCCAGGGGATTTTGCTGCAAGGTGAATTTGAGGGCAAAGCCCCGGCCGAGTGCGTGCGTTGTTTGACGGAATTTGATCAACCCCTGCACGCGAAATTTGACGAGCTGTATGCATTCGACAAGCGGTCCACCACCGAATCCGGGTTAATTTTACCTGAAGACGCCAACATCGACCTGGAGCCGCTGGTACGCGAATACCTTTTGATCGAGATGCCGATCAGCCCGACGTGCCGCGAGGACTGCAAAGGACTATGCACGGTGTGCGGAGAGAACCTGAACGAAGCAGGTGAAGATCACCACCATCCCGAAGAGGAAGCGTAGAACAATCGATTCCATGCCAAAGCCTACCCGAATTCGCGATGACCGTTTCTCAGGAAGTACTCAACATCACCTTTCGGTGCGGACCACGCGCGGAGAGGCGGCAATAAGCGAAAACACAGCAGGCGAGAAGAGCGAATATCCAGGAGGATGTTTGTGACAAATCCCGGTCGATACAAACGCAACACCGAGATTTTAAGCATGCTGCTGGAAAAGGCAGACGTGCAGGGGTATCTAACGACGGAAGACTTGATGGAGCTGTATCCCCAGGTCAGCGAAGATGCCGACCGCCTGGAAGCGATTGTGCTGGCGCTGCGGCGCAGGGGCGTCGATATCCTCGACCAGGATGAACAGGAAGCCGGGTTTGACGAATCCGAGGAGAATTACAGCGACGTAGAGGCGGATCCGTTCGTCGACCTGAGCCGAATTTCGAGCGACGATACGGTAGGACTGTATCTGAAAGAGATGTCGCGGGTGCCGCTCTTGAGCGTGGAAGAAGAGCTGGACCTGGCCAAACGCATCGAGCGGGGCAAGCTGGCCAAGCGCGAGCTTTCGCGCACGAACGGGCATACCCCGTCGGCGCGGCGGCAGGACCTGGAAGTCCACGTGGGCGACGGCGTGCTGGCGCGCGAGCACCTGATCAAAGCCAATACGCGGCTGGTGGTAAGCATCGCCAAGCGCTACATCGGGCGCGGGGTGCCGTTCCTGGACCTGATCCAGGAGGGCAACCTGGGGCTGATGAAAGCAGTCGAGAAGTACGAGTACCAGCGCGGCTTCCGCTTCTCTACCTACGCGACGTGGTGGATCCGGCAGACGATCACGCGGGCGATCGCCGACCAGGGGCGCACGATCCGCGTGCCGGTGCATATGGTCGACCGCATCCGGCAGCTTTACCGCACGACGCACGAGATGGAGCAGAAGCTGGGGCGCGTGCCGACCACCGACGAGCTGGCCGAGGAGATCGGCGTCAACTCGAACAAGGTGGAGTGGATGATGCGTGTCTCGTGGCTGCCGCTCTCGCTGGAAAGCCCGATCAACGACGACGAGGAGGATTCGGAGCTGGGGATGTTTATCGAGGACCAGATGACCCCCACCCCAATCCAGAGCACCTACGGCAACCTGCTGCGCGAGAAGGTCCAGGAAGTGCTGGATACGCTGCCGCCGCGCGAGGCGCGCATTCTGCGGCTGCGCTTTGGGCTGGAAAACGGGCGGGCGTATACGCTGGAAGAGGTCGGGCAGAAGTTTGGCCTGACGCGCGAGCGCATCCGCCAGATTGAGAGCAAGGCGCTGCGCAGGCTGCGCCATCCGCGCAGGGCGCGGCAGCTGAAGGATTATCTATAGCTGCCCGGTTTTTGAAGGTTTATGGGGTTGTCCAAACGTTCTTTTTGGACAGCCCCATTTTCATCAGCAGGTGAAGCATGGTGAAAACTCCGGAAGACCACACGGTGTGATACAATTCCGGCGAAAAATTCATTACCTGAGGTGTAGCTATGACGGAAAACGTTCTGGTTGCGGTGGCATGGCCGTACGCTAACGCGGAAATTCACGTAGGTAACCTGACCGGCTCGTACCTGCCGGCGGATATCTTTGCGCGCTACAACCGCCTGCGCGGCCGGAACGTTCTGATGGTGTCGGGTTCAGACGCGCACGGCACGCCGATCACGGTGCGGGCCGACGCGGAAAACACCACCGCGCTGGAGGTATACGAGCGCTTCCATCACGGATTCCTCGACCTGTACCAGCAGTTGGGGATCAGCTACGACCTTTTCACCAGCACGCATACCGCCAATCACTTCAACGTATCGCAGAACCTGTTCCTGGCGCTGAAGCAGAACGGCTACCTGTACACCGACCGGCAGTTCCAGTGGTTTGCGCCATCCCAGAACCGCTTCCTGCCGGACCGCTACGTGGAAGGGACGTGCTACATCTGCGGCTACACCAATGCGCGCTCGGACCAGTGCGACCGGTGCGGCAACCTGCTCGAGCCGCAGAAGCTGGTCGACCCGCGCTCGAAGATCGACGGCTCAACGCCTGAGCTGCGCGAGACCGAGCATTATTACCTCGACCTGGGCAAGCTGCAAGACGAGGTGGTCACCTTCTTGCGGGCGCGCGAGAGCTACTGGCGGCCGAACGTGCTGCGGCAGTCGCTGGGGCAGATCCTCACCGAGGGGTTACGCGGGCGGCCGATCACGCGCGACCTAGATTGGGGCATCCCCGTGCCTCTGGAAGGATGGCAGGGGAAGTGCCTGTACGTGTGGTTCGAGGCGGTGATCGGCTATCTTTCCGCGACGATTGAGTGGTCGAAGATCAACGGACAGGAAGACGCGTGGCGCAACTGGTGGCACGATCCGCAGGCGCGCAGCTACTACTTTATCGGCAAAGATAACATTCCCTTCCACGCGGTGATCTGGCCCGCGCAGCTTATCGGCACCGGCAAGACGTTCGACGAGCTGTTTGGCAGCCAGCCCGCTGAGAACCTGGTGCTGCCGCACGACGTACCGGCGAATGAATTTATGAACCAGGAAGGGCAGAAGATCTCGGGCAGCCGCAACTGGGCCGTCTACGCGCGGGATTTCCTTACCCGCTACGACCCCGACCCGCTGCGCTATTATCTGACGGTCACGATGCCGGAGACGCGCGACACCGACTGGGATTGGGAAGACTTTTACAAGCGCAACAACGACGAGCTGGTGGCGACCTGGGGCAACCTGGCGAACCGGGTGCTGTCGTTCACATACAAAAACTTCGAGGGCAAGGTCCCCGAGCCGGGTGAACTGACCGAGCTCGACACCGCGCTGCTGCAAACCGTGGAAAGCGGGTTTGACACGGTAGCGCGCGAGTTCGAAGCGGTGCACCTGCGCGCGGGGCTGGGGGAGGCCATGCGGCTGGCGAGCGAGGTCAACCGCTACCTGGACCAGACCGCTCCCTGGACGGCGCTGAAAACCGACCGCCAGGCGGCTGCGCGAGCGGTATTCGTGGCGCTGAAGGCGATCGACTCGCTGAAAATTTTGCTGGCGCCGTTCCTGCCCTTCACGAGCGAGAAGCTGCACGGCTTCTTCAATTACGAGGGCGCGTTGTTCGGCACGCAGTCGACTGAGCAGCAGCAGGACGACCTGGGCGAACACACGGTGCTGCGCTATCACGGCGAAAGCGCCGCCGGGCGCTGGGAACCGAGCCAGATCCAGCCGGGCAGGCAGCTGAACCAGCCCGCGCCGCTGTTCAAGAAGCTGGAAGCGAAGATCATCGAAGAGGAACGGGCAAGACTGGGAAAACCCGCTTAAGCGTTCACCACGAAGATACGAAGGGCTCGAAGCGGATTTAACCGCGAACGGCGCGAAGCAGCATAGACTGGATGATTAATTCTCTTCGATGCAGCTCAGCCATTCGGGGAGGGCGTTTAGGAGCGGTTCCATGACGAGGCGCGCGCCCTCGTGGAAGACGCCGATATCGCCATAGGCTTCGCCACCGTGCTCGCCGACCAGATCAGAGACGCCGCGCAGGATCAGGCAGCGGACGCCATTGCGGGCAGCGACCCAGGCGATTGCGCCGGACTCCCAATCGGCGGCCGCGGCTCCGTAGCGCTGGACCAGCATGGGGATGTCGGGGACGCAGATGTCGCGGTCGGCGGAGACGAGCAGGGCGCGGCGCACCGGAAGCGGGTAAGGCTCGCGCAGCCAGGAGAGGTCGAGGTCAACGGTGTAATGGCGGACGGCTGCTTCGGCGTCGCCCATCTGCTCGACGATGTCGTAGACGAGCGTGCGCTCGACCAGCAGGATATCGCCGCGCCGCAAGCCGCCGGACAAACCGGCAAAACCGCCGCAGGTGCCGAGGTTGACTAACACGCGCGGCGACCAGCGCGCCAGGGCGTACTGGGCGGAAGCCGCCGCGGCGATCTTGCCCCAGCCGCCGTGCAAGACGATCACCGGGCGGCCGGAGAGATCGAGCCGGAAGGATTCGCCGTAGGGGGTTTGCTGGACGGCAGCATCAGGGTAGAGGCTGCGGACGATGCGCCACTCGGCGTTGGCGGAAATCACGACCACCGCGAACGGCGACGGCTCCGCGGGCGGGTTTCGACCGGTCATGCGGTTATTCTCCAGTTGTGTCGTCTTCCCAGCGGATCTGGTTGCGGGAAAGCAGGTCGGCCAGGCGCAGGCGGCCGGTGGCTTTGGGAGGGATCTGGACGGGCGCCAGTTGGGCCGCCAGCCAGACGGCATTGGCGACCTCGTAGGCGGCGTTGGGACGACCCAGGCGGCGGGCGTTCTCGCGGCGACTGCGGAAGACCGTGCCGCCGTCCTGAACCCAATGCGCGAGGGCTTCCAGCACTTCAACCGGCTCGCGGACCAGATCGCCCGCGCCGTTTTCCACCACGTAATCGGCGTTGCCGGTTTCCTGGCCGGGGATCACGTCGATCAGCAGCATCGGGCGCCCGCAGGCCAGCGATTCGGTGATCACCAACCCGCCGGCCTTGCAGACGATGAAATCGGCGGCCTTCATGAGGGTGGGCACATCCTGAACGTACTCGTACAGGTGGACCGGCACGTGCCATTCCATATTCTGCAAATCGCGGTAGAGGTCGGCGTCTTTGCCGGCGACGACCACGATCTGGATCGGGCGGCCAAAGTGGTTGATGACGTTGACCGTGTCGAGCAGGCGGTCGACGCGCCGGCTGCCCACCGCCAGCATGGTGAGCATATCGGGCTCCCAGCCCAACGCCTCGCGGATCTCGCGCGGGCGGCGCTTCTCGCGCATGACAATGGGGTTGACAGGGATGCCCGTGACCTGGATCTGCTCGGGCAGCAGGCCGTAGTTGAGGGCCAGATCGCGCACGATGGGCGTGGGAACCATCAAGCGGTCGACGTTGTTATAGAACCACAGGCGGTGGACGGTCGCCAGATCGGTGATGGTGACGATCAGGGGGATGGACTGGCGCGAGAGGATCATCACCGCACGCAAGGGGGCCTGGTAGAGCGGGTAGGTGCTGAGGATCACGTCCGGGCGATGGGTGCGGATGAGATCGCGCATTACTTCGAAGAGGAGCACGGTCAGCGCCTGTTCGACAATCGCCACGGGAACCGAGGCGTCGCTGGCATCATAGCCAAAGCGGTACAGCTCGGGCAGCCTGCGCACCATCTTGTCATAGTCGGCCTGGCTGTCGCGCAGGAAGAAGGGCGCGCGGCGGTCTTCGAGCGGGTTGGCGATGACCACATCGCAAACATCGCCGTAAAGATCGTTGAGGGCGGCGGCAACGGCGTTGGCGGCGCTGCGGTGCCCAAACCCCGCATCCGCAGTCAAAATCAGCGCTTTGCGCCGTCCAACTGTCAGGCTGAGCGCGGATTCACCATTCATAGCAGGGATCGATCTCCTCAAGCAGCCGCGGAATTCCCCGATACGGGCCGCAGCAGCCAGCCGGCGGGGTTGAGGTGAAAGACCAGCTCGAACACGCGGCCGCCCCGGATCATCACTAACACGTGCAGCCCGTGCTCGTCTTCCCAACTGCGCCCGGTCGACTCAACGCGGTATTCCGTGCCATTCCACACAATCCGCAGCGGTTCAAAACCGCCGCCGCGCTTCCCGCGGGCCTGAACTTGAACCGGTTCCATTTCCATCAGGCTCCCTTTTCCTGCAAGTATTCGAGCAAATTGGCCAGCGCCTGCTCGGCCGCCTGGGCCTTGACGTTCAGGCGGTCGCCCTGAAAGAGGTACTGCCAGGCGCGCTCCTCGCCGGGCGCGCTGAGGCCAATCCAGACCGTGCCGACCGGCTTTTGCGGCGTGCCGCCGTCGGGGCCGGCGATGCCGCTGACCGAGACCGACACAAGCTGTTCCAGTGAAAAATCGCCGACCAGCGCGGTGCGAGCCCCGTGGGCCATTTCGAGCACCACTTCGCGGCTGACCGCTCCGTGGTTCTCCAGCGTAACGGCGGATACGCCCAGCAAGCGCTGCTTGGCTTCATAGGCATAGGCGATGATGCTGCCAATAAAATAGTCGGAAGCGCCCGGCACATTGGTAATACGATGACCAATCAAACCGCCGGTGCAAGATTCGGCCGCTACCAGCTTCAGGTCCCGGCGGCGCAGCCACTCGCCAACCTGAGCCTCCAGCGCGGCCCGAATACCCTGCGCAGACGGCAGCTCCTGGGTTTCATCCTGCGGATTCACACCCTGCATTGCCCGATTCACCCTCCATTCGTGTTAGCGTACATTCGGCGGGATCAGCACCACCTGCCCTACCGCAAGCGGCGCATCCAGCGCTATTCCATTGTACTCCGCAATGGCGGCGGCGGGGGTTTTCCAGCGGGCTGCCAGCAGTCCGAGCGTATCGCCGGGAAGGATCGTATCGGCTACCGGCTCTCCGGCGATGTCCTTCGCCATCCAGGCCCAGCGGAAAACCTGGAACCCGGCGTGGCCGGTGCGCCCGTTGATTTTATCGCGCGCCCAGCCGTTGCGGGCGATCCCCTGGGTGCGGTCGTTGTTATTGAGGAGCAGCACGCGCTCGATGGTAATTCGCGGCTCGGGCTCTACCCATACCAGATTGGAGACGGTGTACACGCTGCCGTCGGGGGCCACTTCGGTGACGAGGAGCATATGCTCGAAGCCGTCTCTGGCGGCAAAGGTGTAAATAAAGTCACCCGGGTACAGCGGAAAGAGGCGAAAGTCGAAGCTGCCCAGCGGCTGGGTGAAATGATGGATCTGGTAGGTTTCGCGGGGGAAGAGCGACCAGGGACGGCCGTTCTTCTCGGGCTGAGCCAGCCAGAAAGCCTTGGGACCGGCAGACAACCACTCTCCCCAACCGGGCGGGAAAACACCCGCGTCGCGCATGATGGCCCATACCAGCGGCCCGCACATCGTGTCGGGGCCTTCGGGGAACTTTGCGCCGAGCCAGTCGATGCGCTGCGCGACCAGTTCGGCTGCGGCGGTAGTGGGAGCCTGATACAGCGAAGCTGCCAGGGCATAATCGGGCCAGCCGTAAAGGTCGGCGGACCACCACTCCTGGCTCACCGGCGGAGCATAGCCGCGCTCGACCATCCAGGCGCAGGGCGGCAGCTTGAGCGCGGGCAGCACCGCGGGATCACCGGCAGGCAGCGCCGAGC
>JAEYNP010000139.1 GCA_023412495.1 Pseudomonadota bacterium | reverse complement strand
TCTCTTTTTTACTCTTTTTGTCCTTCAATTCGAAGATCGGCTGTCCGATTAACCTCTTGCAACGGGCAGCGCGTCCCCTCATCGACAGGACCGCGGCAAACTACTTGATCGGGAAAGATCAGTCAAGGGGAAACTCACTACGAGTTAATCTTATTACCGAATTTCTCCGATGTAAAGTCGGGTAGCCCTTAAAATCTCCATTTTGGTATGAGTTATACTATCAACCGTTACTTCGCGTCCTCGGGAACAGAGTTATTATCGGAAGAGCGAGGAGTGGGAGAAAGGCGACAGCCGTTAACACAGGCCGAATGGCGAAAGTATCCGCCAAATTGCCGACAATGGGAGTGATGGCGCCACCAAGGCCGTATGCGAAACCCATCATCAGGCTTGCAACCATGGACCTGCCTTTGGGGGCGAGAGTCTGAGCCATGGTGACGCCGAGCGGCAAAGGCGCCAGAACAAAACCACCGGCAAGCGCGGCACCGAGATAGATCCAATTGCCGCCGAGTTGCAGCAATAGCCAGAGGGCCGGGGCCATGAAAAGATAACTGAAGAAAAATACAGGCTTGAAGCCGATCCGATCGGAGATGTGACCGGACAGCAATCCGCTGATAGTACCGGAGACTGTAAAGAGCGAATATATCGCCCCGGCGGATACCACACTGAAACCTTCCTGGACGTAAAGCACCGGCATAAAAGTCAGGAAAGACTGTCCCACCAGGGCGCGCATAAACATAACCAGCCATATCATCGCTATATATTTCCAGGCGCTTCCCAGGCTTTCTCTGAGAGCTCCCCAAAAGCCATTGCGTTCGAGGCCTTCACTTTGGGGCCTTGGCAGTACTCTCCAGATAAAGAGAAGAACCAGCAACCCTCCGATCATGGTGGCGGGCATGGCTTCCAGTTCAAAGAAGGCGACATACCAGGTTATGAACAGCGGACCGAGGCCGAAGGCCAGAGTGCCGCCGGTATTGAACACCGACATGGAAAAGCCGGCCTTGGAGCCGGCATAAAGAGGAACCATGCCGGTGACCGAGGGATGAAACATCGATGAACCTATGGAACCGAGAGCGACGCAGAGCAGAAGCACCCAGAAATTGGGGGCGACTCCGGACAGCGGTATAAAAATGATGGTCATTGCCAGACCGGCAAAGATGAAGGAACGGGTCTGATGACGGTCGGCAAGATAGCCGACAGTTGGCTGAATAATAAAAGCCAGCAGACGCATTGTCCCGGCAATAATGCCGATCTGGGTCAAGCTGAGATCAAGCTTCTCGACAAAGACCGGAAAGAGTGGACTGATAAATGCAGTGTAAAAATCACCGGTGAAGTGGATAAGGGTGAGGGCGAAGAGAATTTTCAAATTGATCGACATAAGAGAATTCAGAAGAGGTGACGGGTCGGGGTGGAGTTGTTGCTGATGAATCAGGTGCCGGCCCTTGTAAAGAACCGCTGTCATCTATAAACCTTAATAAATGCAATTGCACGTCGATTTTTTTCTCTATTTACCTCTGTTTTTTGTTACCTTATGGCAGTTGAGGTTGATTACTTTCGAGCTTGTGACTATTATGCGGCGCTTATTTTATTCGATTTGAACCATCCGAATCTCAAATTCTGGCTATTGAGGGTCACATGAATGTAACGGTGTTTGGAATCGGCTATGTCGGTCTGGTGCAGGCGGCGGTGCTGGCAGATGTAGGTCATAGCGTGTGTTGTGTCGATATCGATGAGAAGAAGATCGAAAACTTGAAAAACGGCATCATTCCTATCTTTGAGCCAGGCCTGACCGAGCTGGTACTGCATAATTATGAAAAAAAGCGGCTGGATTTTACCACCGATGCAAAAAAGGGCGTTGAGCATGCAGAACTGCAGTTCGTCGCCGTCGGGACCCCGCCCGATGAGGATGGCAGCGCCGATCTGCGCTATGTATTGGAGGTGGCGGGGATGATCGCCAGACATATGACCGAAGGCAAGATCGTCATCGATAAATCGACTGTCCCGGTGGGCACCGCCGATAGGGTTCGGGCGCACATGACCGCCATCCTGCGGGAGAGAAATCTTGATGTCCCGCTATATGTTGCCTCCAACCCCGAGTTCCTGAAAGAGGGTTCGGCGCTCGACGATTGCCAGCGGCCGGAACGGATCATCATCGGCACTGATTCTGAGGAGGTCGAGGAGAAGATGCGAGAACTCTATGAACCCTTCAGCCGTAACCATGAAAAGATCATGATCATGGATGTGCGTAGCGCCGAATTCACCAAATATGCGGCCAATTGCCTGCTTGCCACCAAGATATCCTTCATGAACGAGATGTCCAATCTGGCGGAGCGGATGGGAGTCGACATCGAGCAGGTACGGCGCGGCATCGGCTCCGATTCCCGGATCGGTTATCAGTTCATCTATCCCGGTTGTGGATATGGAGGCTCCTGCTTCCCCAAGGATGTCCGGGCGCTCGAGCGCTCGTCGCGGGAATTCGGTTACCAGGCCGAGATCTTGCAGGCAGTGGAGCGGGTCAACCATCGGCAGAAGGAAAAACTCTTCCAGCATATTTGCTCCTTCTACCCCGGCGGTATCGAAGGAAAAACCTTCGCCGTATGGGGACTTTCCTTCAAGCCCAACACCGACGACATGCGTGAGGCCTCGAGCCGGGTCCTGATCGAGTCGCTGTGGCAGGCGGGAGCCAGGGTCCAGGCCTACGATCCGGAGGCGATGGAGGAGGCGCAGCGGATCTATGGCAACCGCGACGACTTTATGCTCATGGGCACCAAGGAGGCGGCCTTGCACGGGGCCTCGGCTCTCGCCATCGTCACCGAATGGAAGAGCTTTCGGGTGCCTGATTTCAAGGGATTGCTTGCAGAACTGAAGGACCGGGTCATTTTCGACGGCCGCAACCTGTACGATCCTGTTCGAGTGGAGGCGATGGGACTGGCCTACTACGGGATCGGCCGCGGCCGCTCGGTCAAGGTGAGTACTCAAAATATGATCAACTGAGAAAGAGGGTGTCAGTGAAAAAAGCTTTAATCACGGGAATCACGGGACAGGACGGCGCTTATCTGGCCGAATTCCTGCTGAGCAAAGGGTACGAAGTACATGGCATCAAGCGCCGGGCGTCGCTGTTCAACACCGACCGGATCGATCATCTTTACCAGGACCCTCATGTCGGCAACCGGAGGTTCATCCTCCATCATGGTGATTTGACCGATTCATCGAGTCTCATCCATATTATCGGCAAGGTCAGGCCTGATGAAATCTACAACCTTGCTGCTCAGTCCCATGTCGCCGTTTCCTTCGAGGAGCCGGAGTACACCGCCAATTCGGATGCCCTGGGGACGTTGCGGGTCCTGGAGGCCATCCGTATTTTAGGGTTGTCCGAAAAAACCAGATTTTACCAGGCGTCCACGTCGGAATTGTTTGGCAAGGTCCAGGAGGTCCCGCAGACCGAAAAGACCCCATTTTATCCCCGTTCCCCCTATGGGGTGGCCAAGATGTACGCCTACTGGATCGTGGTCAACTACCGGGAGGCATACAATATCTATGCCTGTAACGGCATCCTCTTCAATCATGAGTCGCCGTTGAGGGGGGAGACCTTTGTTACGAGAAAGATCACCCGGGCGCTGGCGCGAATCTATCTCGGCATGCAGGACTGCCTCTATCTCGGCAATCTCGAAGCCAAGCGCGACTGGGGGCATGCCCGGGACTACGTGCAGATGCAGTGGCTGATGCTGCAGCAGGACCAGCCCGAGGATTTCGTCATCGCCACCGGCGAACAGCATTCGGTCCGCGACTTTGTCGATGCTGCGGCCGCCGAACTGGGTGTGGGCCTGCGGTGGGAGGGGTATGGTGTCGAAGAGGTCGGCATCGTCGACAAGGTCCCTGGCGGGGCTGGGAGTATCGGGATAAAGCGCGGCGACACCATCGTGCGGGTCGATCCCCGCTATTTCCGGCCTACCGAGGTGGAATCCCTGCTGGGTGATCCGACCAAGGCGAAAGAAAAACTCGGCTGGGTGCCGAAGACAACTTTCCGGGAACTTGTGGCCGAGATGATGCGGGCCGACCTGGATGTAGCCCGCCGCGACGAGATGTGCAAAAGCCAAGGGTTTACAGTGCTCAATCACCATGAATAGTCACGCCTCACACCTTACGCCGGAGCGCATCTTTGTCGCCGGGCACCGGGGCATGGTCGGAGCCGCCATTGTCCGGCAGTTGCGGCAATTAGGGTGCGAAGATATCGTCACCCGGAACCATGATGAACTGGAGCTCACCGATCAGGTGGCGGTGCGGCGATTTTTCACCGCGGAAAAGGTGAACAGGGTTGTTCTGGCGGCGGCTAAGGTCGGCGGAATCCTTGCCAACAATACCTTCCCGGCCGATTTCATCTATATCAATACGATGATCGAGGCCAACGTAATCCATGAAGCCTATCGGGCTGGCGTGAAGGATCTGCTGTTTCTCGGCAGTTCCTGCATCTATCCCAAATTCGCCCCGCAGCCCATGAATGAGGGCCATCTCCTGACCGGCATCCTCGAGCCCACCAACGAGCCCTACGCCATCGCCAAGATCGCCGGGATCAAGATGTGCGAAGCCTACAACCGCCAGTTCGGCACAAGATTCCGGTCGGTCATGCCGACCAATCTGTTCGGCCCGGGCGACAATTATCACCTGGAAAACAGCCATGTGGTCCCAGCCATGCTCCGCAAATATCATCTCGCCAAACTGGCCATGGCGGGGGATGCAGAAGGAGTCAAAGCAGATGAAGTCCGTTACGGGGCTATACCGGGGGATATCTGCCGGGCCATCGGCTGGATTGCGGGAGAGGGGCGGCTCGAGAAAAAGCGGAATCCTCGGGTAATCCTGTGGGGCACCGGCTCGCCCCGGCGGGAATTTCTCCATGTGGACGATATGGCCGCCGCCTGTGTTCATGTGATGGGCCTTGACCAGTCACACTTTACCGCCCCAAGCCCTTCCTTCCTCAACGTAGGGGCAGGGGAGGACATCACCATCCGCGAGACGGCGGAACTCATTGCCGAGCTCGTCGGTTTTGACGGCGAAACGATTTTCGACAGTGCACGGCCCGACGGTACGCCGCGAAAGCTCCTCGACACGTCCCGGATCAACAGCCTGGGTTGGCGGCCGCGCCTCTCCTTCAGGGAAGGTCTGGAAGATGCCTACCGGGCTTATCTCGCTCGAGCTGTTCCGGCCTGACGTTCGGTTCGCGCGCCGAATTACTCCTCGATCCGCCGCCTGAAGCGGCGGATCATGTCTTCACGGATCGACTTATGATCCAGCTGGAAGATATCCCTGGGAAAGAGTAGCTCCATCACGCCCGTGTCGAAAATCCTTTTCACCTCGTATTCATCGTGGGCGACATCCTTCTGCAACATGTAGTTGAGCCAGGTCCGGTTGGTATGGATGATGAATTCCACCCTCATCCCGCCCAGCCGGGCGAAGAATTTCAGCATCTCGGTCTGCGGACTCGAGCCGGTGTTGGTCGTCTTGTAGGGGGAAGTGCCGGTCAGGGTGTCGGAGATGTCCTCCAGCACCATAAAGCTGTTGGCCTTTGAAGCGCTTCGAGTCAGGTGGAGCTGGAAAGTCTTGACATCGGCCACCGAATCGAGCACCGCCATCAGACCCAGTTCGTCATCCACCGCCACCGCAGGGTTTTTCTCGTTTTTGCGCAACAGTTTCAAGACTTTTGCCTCAGGCGGCTTCTTGCGGATCGAGACATAGATCGGGATGTCCCGCGTGCCTGCAGTGAAACGGCGCCTTTTTAAGAGGGTGAGTTTCTCGTTCTTGCCTGGATCCATCAACTTTGCTTCCGTGGCGGAAATCACCTTCACCTCGGTGCAGCGATAATCAAGCTCGTCGTGCCTGGAATGGAGGTAGATGATGTCGTGCTCACCGATCTTCAGGCTCTTGCTCCACACATAATCGTTGAGGAAGTGGAGGAAGTTGAGAAATTTCTCTTCGGTCTTGGTCTCCCTTTCCCTCTGATCGATGCTGCCGGCCAGGTTCATCAGCATCAGTTTGCGGCGCGCCTCGAAACGGGCCTTTTTGTGGTAGCGGTCGTCGAACATGATGAGCAGGAGGGTCACCGGGTCGTTGGTAACTTCGATTTCGTTGGTGGTAGCGATGGATGAGGCATAGGGTGCGAGGATCTTGCCGTTCAAGGTGGTGATCACGGCATCTGCGGTGCGGGCATATTCCCCAACCCTCGCCTCGATTTCCCTTGCAGTGCCGTCAAAGCCGAACATCTTACCGAGGAGGGAGCAGGCACGCTGGCTGAGTTCTTTTCGGCTGTCGTGATCTTCCAGTAAGCGGGGGATTTGGGAAAAGCTCGAGATGCCCAGGAATTCAAAAATCTGGCCTCTCAGTGCCCGATATTTGGTCACATTGGTTTTGTTCCGACAGAGGTTTTTCACCCACAGCCTGGTCTGTCTGGAGAACGGTTTGGAGAGATTGATGATTTCCTCGACCGCCATCGGGCCATGCTGCTGCAACGAGGTAAAAACACTGTCTTCGCTGATAACTGACATATTTTCAGGGATTCTATAAATCTAAGGTTACGCGACAAGAAAACCTCGCTTCCGTGATCATTCTACCGGTAATTGCAAGCCCCCCGCAAGGGGGGATAAATACCTTTAGACATATTATTTTCTCTACCTTCAGTACAAAAGATGACCTCTGTCAAGGAAACTGGTAATCATGAGACGGCCGGGAAATCTCCCTTGAGTTTTAGCCCGAATTTTGTTACGGGAAGGCGAGATATCGGCACGCAGTCGCTGGAGCGGCTGCGTTTTCTGTTTTTCTTTTTCCCGCGGGCAGGCAATTTAACGTATGTATAGAAATTTCGCGATAGTACCTCAAATCATGTTCGGCCGGGGTTCCTTCAATCAGCTGGGCGATGTCATCGCTCCTAAAAGGCTCAATCCCGACTCCTATTTCGTCTTTGTCCTGGATGATGTCTTTGCCGGCAAACCTTTGGAGAAGAGGCTGCCCATGGAAGGCCGGGATCTCCTTTTGATGGTCAATGTCGATGACGAACCGAAGACCGGCTATGTGGATAAACTTGTCGAGCAGATCCGGGCATACAGCCCGGTAAAACCGGACGGCATCGTCGGGATCGGCGGCGGCAGCGCCATGGACATCGCCAAGGCCGTTTCGCTTATGCTCAACAATCCCGGCTCGTCGTCTGATTACCAGGGCTGGGATCTGATCAAGAACCCTTCCGTCTACCATGTCGCCGTGCCTACGCTCGCCGGCACCGGCGCGGAAATCTCCCGCACTACAATCCTCACCGGTCCTGTGAAGAAGCTCGGCATCAACTCCGACCACACCCTTTTCCACCAGATCGTGCTCGACCCCGAGTTGCTTGCAGGTGTTCCGACCGATCAGTGGTTTTACACCGGGATGGACTGCTATATTCATGATGTCGAATCCCTGCAGGGCACCTTCATCAACGAGTTCAGCAAGGCCTACGGTGAAAAATCCCTCGATCTCTGCCGCCAGGTCTTCCTGGGGGATCATCCGGACAAGGACGACAAACTGATGATGGCATCTTATTTCGGCGGTATGTCCATCGCTTATTCCCAGGTCGGCGCCTGTCATGCGCTCTCTTACGGGCTGTCCTACGTACTCGGCATTCATCACGGGATCGGCTGCTGCATCGCCTTTGACTATCTCGATGAAATCTACCCGGCTGGAGTCGAGGAATTCCGGAAGATGATGGACAAGCACAGGATCAACCTGCCGCGCGGGCTCACCGCCGGGATGGATGACCAGAAACTCGATCTCATGGTTACCACCGCCCTCAATCTCGTGCCGCTTTGGGAAAACTGCCTCGGTCCCGACTGGCGTGAAAAAATGACCCGGGAGCGCTGCCTGGCGCTTTACAAGCGCATGTAGGTCGACTGTTTCGATGGGTGGTGGAAGAGGTGAGGCTGCCGCATTGAATACCGGTGGAACAAGAAGAGACCTGCCGTTCGATGATCCAGCAGAGGAAATTGTCGAGCCTCTTCTGGCTTGGTTTCGCCGGACCGCCCGAGATCTTCCTTGGCGACGCACCTACGATCCTTATCATGTCTGGATCTCGGAGATCATGCTCCAGCAGACCCAGATGGAGCGTGGGGTTGCCTACTTTCGGCGCTGGATCGGACGCTTTCCCGATGTCCAGTCGGTGGCGGATGCGGACGAGCAGGAGATCCTCAAGTATTGGGAAGGACTCGGTTACTATGCACGGGCGCGGAATCTCCATCGGGCGGCGAAGGCGATCGCGGGCGAACTTGGCGGGATTGTGCCCTGCGATTACGGAGAACTACGCCGCCTGCCCGGTATCGGTCCCTACACTGCGGCAGCGATTGCCAGCGTGGCGGGCAACCATGACGTGGCGGCGGTCGATGCCAATGTCACGCGGGTCTATGCCCGAATCTTTGACATCTCTGTGCCGGTGAAGAGCAAGGACGGGCAAGGAAAGATTCAGGCTCTCGCCGAAAGCCTGCTGCCCCGTGGCCGGGCGAGGGCCTATAATCAGGCGCTGATGGACCTGGGCGGGCTCGTCTGCACCCCGAAAGCGCCGCGCTGCGAGGCCTGCCCCATTGCCCGGTCCTGTCAGGCCAGGCAGGCCGGGGCGGTGGCGGAGCGGCCGGTTGCCTCGGAAAAGAAAAAAATCGTCACGCTGCGAAAGGTGGCGGGTATCATCCGCCACCGGGACCGCATCTACATTCAGAGGCGTAGGGCGGATGATGTCTGGGGCGGCCTATGGGAGTTTCCAGGGGGCGAGCATACGGCCGAAAATCCTAAAAACGAGGTAGCTTCAGCGATAGCGGGTGAGACCGGTCTGGTGGTACGGGTGATCGAGGAGTTGCCGGTCATAATCCACCATTACACCTGCTATAAGATTATCCTCCACTCCTTTCTTTGCGAGTTGCAGGGCAATGATCGCCCGAGACTGAGGAAGGCAGTCGACTTCCGCTGGGTTCAGAGTACCGAAATCGGCGGTTACGCCTTTCCGGCAGGCCCGCGGAAACTCCTTGAGCGGCTTGGCGAGTCTCTATCTGAAATGCTCGTTTCGGCCTAATTTTTCATCTCCGGGATAATACCTTTTGCGCCCTCGCAGAGAAATTCCAAGGCCACCGGGCAGTGATCCGAGCCCAGCACTTCGTTCATGATGGTTGCGCTTCTCACTCTATCCACGGCCGATCCGCTGACGCAGAAATAGTCGATACGCCACCCGACGTTCTTGGCTCGAGCATTGAACCGGTAGCTCCACCAGGTGTACTGGTCCGGATCCTGGCAGAACAGGCGGAATGTATCGACGAATCCAGCCGCCACAAAGCTGTCCATCCAGGCCCGCTCTTCCGGGGTGAAGCCGGCGTTCTTGACGTTGCTCTTCGGGTTCTTAAGGTCGATTTCCTTATGGGCGACGTTGAAATCCCCGCAGAGGATGACCGGTTTTTTAAGTTCCAGTTCTTTGGCGAAGGCGAGCAGCCGGTCGTTGAAGCGCAGCTTGTGGGCGAGGCGCACCAGCTTTTCGGCGCTGTTCGGAAAATAGATGTTGATCAGGTAGTAGTCGGTGAATTCCAGGGTCAGCACCCGACCTTCGCAGTCGAATTCAGGCTCGCCAAGGCCATAATGGACCGCCACCGGCGGAATGCGGGTGTAGCAGGCCACGCCGGAATAGCCTTTTCTCTCTGCGCAGTGCCAGTAGGAGGTGTAGCCGGGGATGTTCTTCAACTCGTCGGTGAGCTGATCCTCCTGGATCTTGGTTTCCTGAAGGGCCACCACATCGGCATCGAAAGCCTTCAGCAACTCGGCAAAACCTTTCTTTTCCACGGCGCGGATGCCGTTGACATTCCAGGAGATACACTTCATTACCTGCTCCTTTCCCTTTTTATCCAGGGGTATCTTGCGGGGACGGACTCCCTTTTTGGGGCAATCTGTAGACAGGGGACAGACATCGCATTTGGGTGCCACCGGCCGGCAGATCGACTGGCCGAAGGCGACGAGCAGAGAGTTGACGGAAAGCCAGTGCTTTTCCGGCAGCCTGGCCCGCAGGGCCATTTCCGTCTCGAGCGGCGTCTTGGTGTCGACATATTCCCAGATGTTCATGATCCGGTGAACGTGGGTATCAACGCAGATCGCCGGTTTCCGGAAGGCGACCGATCGGACCAGGTTGGCGGTCTTGCGGCCTACGCCAGGCAGGGTGACCAACTCCTCGATGGTCTCCGGAACCTTGCCGCCGAAGCGGCGCAGTGCCTCCGGCAACATGGCGAGATGTTTGGCCTTGGTTTTCCAAAAGCCTACCGGGTAAACCAGCCGGGCGATCTCCGCTTCGGGCAGTCCGGCGAGCGATTCGAGGTCCGGGGCGATTTCGAACAGCCGGGCAGAGGCCGCGGCTGTGGTTTCATCCTTGGTACGGGCGGAGAGGATAGTAGCCACCAGGACCTTGAAGGGATCTTCGGTCTGCACGGCGATGAGATCCACCACCGGCACCTGTTCGCCCTGAACGACCCTGGCAACGGTCGCCAGGAACCGGTCAATATCGATAGTCATAGAAATTCACAACCTCAGATGAGCACTAACCACATGTTTACAGGCGCAGCACGTCCGGCCGGAAATTCAGAGTGGCAAAATAATCTTCCACCTGTTCAGCCCGGCGGATCAATTCCACCGTGCCGTCCGTGCGCAGCAGCAGTTCCTTGGGGCGAAGATTGCCGTTGTAGTTGAAGCCCATGGCAATACCGTGGGCGCCGGTATCCTGAATGATCAGGATATCACCATCGACGATCTTCGGCAACTCGCGCTGAATGGCGAATTTGTCGTTGTTCTCGCAGAGTGAACCGACCACATCGACCACTTCCGTCCCGGCGGAGCCATCCTTGCCGAGGATCTCGATATGATGGTAGGCGCCGTAGATGCCAGGGCGCATGAGGGAGCTCATCGAGGCGTCGACACCGATATAGGTCCGGTAGATGTCCTTGCGGTTGATGGCCGTGGTTACCAGCACCCCGTGGGGTCCAGTGATGAATCGGCCGCTTTCCATGAAGAGGGCGGGCTCGTAGCCGTGGACGTGGCGGAAGGCCTTAAACCGGGCGGTGATCGCTTCGCCCATGGCCGCGAGATCCAGCCCTGCCACTCCGGGCCGGTAAGGAATACCCAGGCCGCCGCCGATATTGATAAACTCGAAGGCAATGCCCAGTTCGGCGGAGATCTCGGCAACGAGCGCCAAAAGCATCTCGGCGGTGTGCACCATGTACTCGTAGTTCAGCTCATTCGAGGCCAGCATGGTGTGGATGCCGAAACGGCGGGCGCCGCGGGCCTTGGCCTGGCGGTAGGCCTCGACGATCTGGTCGTGGGCGACGCCGTATTTCGCTTCAACCGGATTGCCGATGATGCCGTTGCCGGTGCGCCGGGGGCCGGGATTGTAGCGGAAGCAGATCATTTCGGGCATGACCGGGACCTTCGCGACCAGAGTGATGTCGTCAAGGTTAAGGATGGCGCCGCCGTCACCCGCAGCCTCGGCAAATTCCTCCTGGCTGGTGTTGTTCGAGGTGTACATCAGATCCTCGCTCCGGCCGCCGGCCTGTCGGGACAGACGCAGTTCGGCGATGGAACTGCAGTCGAAGCCGAAGCCAATATCCTTCATGACCATGAGAATCTTCGGATTGGGCAGGGCCTTCACCGCAAAATACTCCCGGAAACGCTCGATGCCCGCGAAGGCAGCTTCCAGACTGCTTCCGGTGGCGCGGATGCCGGCCTCGTCATAAATGTGAAAGGGCGTCCCGTAATGCTCGGCGATGGCGTTCAGGACGGGAAAGAGTCGATCTTTGTAGGGTTGTGACATGGGCATGGCGGCATTCCTTAAACGTTTTCCGGAAGTGGTATACGGCTTGTTTCTTTTATGGTCGAGAGTACTGTTTCTGTCTTGGTAGCGATGACGCCGTCGATAGCGGCGATCCGCTCCTGCAGCAGGAGGCTCAACGAGGCGGTATCGGCGGTTCTGACTTTCACCAGATAACAGTCGTTGCCGGAGACGAAATGAACCTCCTGCACCTCGGCGATTTGGGAGAGTTGTCTGCCCACCTCGCTGCAGGCGGCGGTGGTAGTCTGGACGTGGACGAAAGCGACCTGGGCGCGGCGAAAGTGCTGAGGATTGAGGCGAACCTCATAGCCGTCGATGATGCCCTGCTTTTCGAGTTTCCTGATCCGTTCGAGGACTGCAGACGGGGCAAGACCCACCTGCCGCGATACCTCGATATTCGGTATGCGGGCTTTTTCTTGAAGTATTTTTAAAATTTCCAGGCTTATGGCATCCATTTGCTCTCCTCGCTTATAGAAGCAATGTATTCTCGCAATAGAGCCGTGTCAAGAATAATATTCTGATATTTTTAAAATGACGTGAATATATTCTGAATATTCTGGCTTCGGCCGACAACATCTGGCTTAACTGAGGAAGTGGAGCGAGAACGGAGCATGGCGCTGCTCCTTGCTGTCGCTATGGCAGAGAGAATCGCCAAACCCTCTATTGCATGCTTTCTCCCTTGATTATCAACGCTTTTTTTGCTACCAGACAGAGGAGAAGTGACGAGGACATTTCAGAATTTTCCTATCACATGAACCTGCCGAAAGGAGAGCGTGCCATGGAGTATTCCATAACACCTTTGCTTACCGGAGTGCGTAACCCGGATCAGGGGATAATGACCTACCAGAAAGGCTATGGGACGAGAATCTGGCTGCCGATCTGGGCTTTTCTGGTCCAGGGCGGCGGCCATAACATTCTGGTTGATACGGGACTCGATGAGAACGAGCTGTTCACGCCGGATCAGTTCATCCAGGAGACGGGCATGGAACCGGCATCTCTGGTTGATTGCCTGGCCGCACATAATCTGACCGTTCAGGATATCGATATCGTCATCAATACCCACCTTCATGACGATCACTGCGGTAACAATCAGCTGTTCAAGGGGGCGAAATTCTACACCCATCAGAGCGAGATAGATTTCTGCAATTCGCCCCATCCCATCGATCACCGCTACGACACCTATTTTATCGAAGATATCGATTTCGTCACCGTCGAAGACGGCGTGGAGATTGTCCCCGGCATTCAGATTCTCTATTCGCCCGGACACAGCCCCGGTGGGCTTTCGGTCTTGATCCAGACGGCGGAGGGGCCGGCGGTGATCACCGGTTTCTGCTGTAACCGGGAAAATTTTCCGGCTAATGGTCCGGCGGTTTGCCCGGGGGTGCATCTGGATGCTGTGGCTGCCTGGGAGTCGATCCAGAGGGTGAAGGCACTCGGCGCGACGATCCTGCCACTGCATGATCTGGGACTGAAAAAGATAGGCGGATAGGAGTATTTCGGCGAAAGCGGCTGTGCGTGGAGATGGGGGGGGTGATATTCGCCCCCTGCGTAGTTTGAGGCTCTACGGATTTTTCTGCAAAAGGGATTGAAAATTGACCACCGTCACTGTCATCATTCCAACACTCAACGAAGCGGAAAATATTGACATTCTGCTGGAAAGGGTTTTGCAAGTCCGACGGGACTCTCGGCTCGACTTTGAGGTGCTTTTTATCGATTCGGCATCGGCGGACGGGACCGGGGATCGGGTTGAGGCATGGACTAAACGGGAACCGGTCCGGTTGCTCCGGCGGGATGTCAATGTAGGGTTGGCCGGTGCGGTGATCGCAGGGGCAAAGGCCACCGAGGCAAGATATGTCGTGGTGATGGACGCCGATCTCAGCCATCCGCCGGAGGCAATCCCCGAACTGCTCACGCCGCTGCTCGCGGGGACCCATGACATGGTGATCGGCAGCAGATATGTTGCAGGAGGGGCTACTCCCGACTGGCCACTGTCGCGTCGGTTGTCTTCCCGGCTCGCCACAATACCTGCCCGGTTGTTCTGCAGCGTCAACGATCCTCTGGCCGGATTCTTCGCAGTGGAACGGCGGCGGCTGGTCGAACTGCCCGGCAACGTGCCCGGTTTTAAGATCGGTCTGGCTGTTCTCGCCGAGTACAACCCAGAGCTGCGAGTTCAGGAAATTCCCATTGTCTTCCGGGACCGTGATTTCGGCGAGTCGAAGATGAACCGCAGGGTGGTCCTCGATTACCTTCGCCAGCTGGTCGGCCTCTGCCTCCGACACTTTTTCAGACGCTGAAGCCCTTTTGTCCGCCTCCTTCGGCGAGATTCTTCGGATCGAGCAGGCGACGCAGTTCCTCTTCCGGAATATCAGTGTGTTCCATGGCTACATCGAGGACCGGCCGGTTCTCGTTCTGGGCAATTTTGGCGATTTCCGCCGCCTTTAAATAACCGATTACAGGATTGAGCGCCGTCACCAGAATGGGATTCAGGGCCAGGGCCCGGCTGTACACCTCGCGGTTGACCTGCATCCCCTCTATTACCTTCTCTGCCAGAGCCCGGGCGCTGCCGGCCAAGAGATCAATGGATTCGAGAATTTTGGCAGCCGCAACCGGCAGCATGGTATTGAGTTGAAAGTTGCCGCCCAGTCCGGCCAGGGCGATGGTGGTATCGTTGCCGATCACCTGGGCCGCGGCCATGAGGACCGCCTCGGGAATGACCGGATTGACTTTGGCGGGCATGATGCTCGAGCCGGGCTGGAGGGCCTGCAGGGTGATCTCTCCGAAGCCGGTGAGCGGCCCTGAATTCATCAATCGCAGATCGTTGGCAATTTTCACCAGGGCAACCGCGCAGGACTTCAGATGGCCGGAGAATTCCACAACCGTGTCGAGGCTGCTGATCCCTTTATAAAGTGATGGGGCCCGGGTAAAGGCCAGGGCGGTTTCCTGGCTGAGCAGGGCGATAGCTCGTTCTGCGAACTCCGGATGACAGTTGACGCCGGAACCGACCGCGGTTCCTCCGAGCGGCAATCGTTGCAGTCTGTCCAGACTCGTTTCAATGCGCTCGATGCATTCATCGATCTGGACAGCCCAGCCTGTCAGTTCCGACTGCAGGTAGATCGGCAGGGCGTCCATGAGATGAGTTCGTGCGGTCTTGATGACGTCATGGTTGGCGGAGCCACAGACCCGGATGGTTGCGGCCAGTTCTCCCAGGGCCGGCAGGAGGAAGCGGCTTATGGCCAGTGCCGCTGATAAATGGAGGGCGGTGGGAATGACGTCGTTGCTGCTCTGGCCGAGGTTGACATGATCGTTCGGCGAGAGTTCCACGCCCTGGGCCCGGACGATGCCGACGATCACTTCGTTGACATTCATGTTGGTGCTGGTGCCGCTGCCAGTCTGATATATGGGTACCGGAAACTGCTCGATCGGCCGGGTGGTCAAAAGCGCCGACACAGCGGCAACAATAAGTTGGGCAAAGTTTTCCGGCAGAAGCCCCAGTTCTCCGTTAGCACGGGCCGCCGCCGATTTGATCAGCAGGACCGCCTCGAGAAAATTCCAGGGCATGGGCTGGCTGGAGATCGTGAAGTTTTGCACCGCTCGCTGGGTCTGCGCCCCGTAAAGTGCGTGCGCCGGCACGCCGACTTCACCCATGCTGTCTCTTTCTATTCGATTTTCCATGAGTTCCACCGAATAATCGTGACTTGCCGTCTTTGTTATGCTTTGGCACTCTGGTTGCTCATCCTTTTGTTTACGGACCGTTACTTTTGGCGAGTTTTTGCAGGAGCGTGCCAAGAGTCTGCTGTTCTTCTTCCGTCAACACCGACATTCTGTTGGAAAGTATTTCCGTGTGGACCGGAATGATCCGGTCGATCGTTCTCCGTCCTTTGTCGGTGAGGTGGATGGCATAATATCTCTTGTCCTGAGCACTCAAGACCCTGACGACCAGCCCGGCTTTTTCGAGGTTGTTGATGATGGTAGTGATATTGCCGGGCGATTTAAGGATTCTTGCGGCCAGTTCTTTCTGGGATATCGGTCCGAGAAGCGCCAGAGATTCGAGAATGCCGAACTGGCTCACCGTCAGCTGGTTCTGAATGTGTTTGTGCACATCGTTTGCCACACTGTTCGAACATCGCATCAGTTTACTGAAGGTATCCAGCGCCAGATTCTGTTTTCTACTGCCTTGCGAATGAATCATACGTACACTCCGAGTCTTGATTTGATATCAAACTATGATCGAAGTGCCCCGCTGTCAATTGCAACGAAGTCGTAGGATTTTTTTGCACTCGCCGAAGATGGCTGTCACCCCGATGAAATGAGGCGACTCCTGAGACGAAGAGGACGCTCCCGCATGCTCGATGTATTGCGGAAGTACATTTGTGGGGGCGAAAGATGGGATTATTATGGAAAATGTGCCGGTCGGGGTACTACTTCCGACCGGCACAGGCGATTTACTTCTTCCAGAGTCCGTGCAGATTGCAGTAGGCTCGAGCGCTGACGCTTTCGGCAGCGAGCGGGAAAAACGCTGTGGGCTTGTCTTCGGGATTGAGGAACTGACGGTAAACGGCATCACCGGCGATGAGTTCGATCCATTCTATATAATGTGCCGCGGTCATGGGATGATCCACTGCGCCGACGGTCACCTGCCAGCCGCCGTCTTTTCTGGCGAGGACCGGAACGTGTTTTTCCACGGCGGCATCGGTGGTATTTTCCTTCTGCATCGTCATCTGCTGACCACAGCACATCATTTCCGCGCCGCCTGCGGTAAGAACTTCAGCGATATTTCCGCAAATCTCGCATTTATACACTGCCATTTTCTGCGCCATCCGTTTTCCTCCTCGATAGAAGTGATTAATTTTGCAGGAGAGATCTCAGCCCATGGTTGATTTTTAATGAGCGATTTCACCCCTCTGCCTGTCAAAAGGTGGTGAGGTGCGAACTTTGACTGAGTAATTTAATCATGCATTATTGACATGCAAAGAATTTCTCCCAGAATAGACTGAAAATAATAGTTCAAATCTGCCAATCAGTAACAAAATCTGAATGTTGCTTTTCAGGGAACGAAAGGTGTGCTACTCTTTTGCGCAAGGGTGGATCTTCTGCCGAGATGGTAACATTGGAGCGGCAAAGCAGGAAAAAATTTGATTACGAAGTGAAGTGAGAGGTGATGTCTTTGGCTACCAGCTGTCGAATACCAGGAGAATTATTCATTGAAGGAGAATCTATGTTGAAAAAAAACATCCAGAAGATTTTTGCCGGAGTCGGTCTCATCCTGCTCGGCTCTCTCGTTAACGTTCAGGCTGCCCAGTACGATCACGAAGTGAAGGACAAAAAGATAACCTTTGCCTGGAAAGTTGACGGTGACAGGCTGGCGGTAAAACTGTCGGCGCAGACGGAGGGCTGGGTTGGAATCGGCTTCAATCCGAGCAGGATGATGAAGGATGCCAATTTCATACTGGGATATGTGAAAGATGGTAAGCCCGAGATCACGGATGATTTCGGCGATACCAACAACAATCACAGCCCCGACGATAAATTGGGCGGCACCCAGGATGTAACCCTGGTCGGCGGCAGTGAGGAAGGGGGTATGACCACCATCGAGTTTACCATGCCGCTGCAATCGCCCGACAAGAATGACGGAACCATCACCGCGAATGGTGACACCATCGTACTGTTGGCTTACGGCGGTGCACGCGACAGCTTCAAGAGCAAACATCAGTATCGGACTGCCCTGAAGGTCAACCTGAGCACCGGTTCTTCAGAAAAAGCTAGTTGACAGAGCTGCCACATGACCGGATTTTTGCGATTTCTTATAACCATAATGTTGGTCATGTGTCTCGGAACGTGGGGATTATCCCTTACCTGCCTTGCTGCTGACGGTTCGGGGCTGCTTGAGCAGAGCAAGCAGCTCCTTTCCGGCGAAAATCCGGAAGGCCGAGAGTGGGTTGAAGAAAAAGCCGGGCAATATCTGCCGCTCGACCTTGCCTTTGTCGATGAGAGGGGACGAACCGTCCGGCTCGGAGAGATCATCGACCGGCCGACCATCCTGCTGCCGATCTATTTCTATTGCCCGGATATCTGCAGCAGAAATCTCGCCAACCTGGCCATTGCCTTGAACAACCTCAGTTTTCAACCGGGGAAGGATTTCCGGGTTGTCGCCCTCAGTTTCAATGAGCGCGAGGATTTCCAGGATGCGGCCCAAGCGAAGAGAAACTATGTGAAAATTCTGAACAAAGGTTGGCCGGCGGACGAATGGTTCTTTCTTACCGGAGACAAGGAGTCGATTGAGGCTGCGACCGAAGCGCTCGGTTTCCGCTTCAAGAGGGTGGACGACGAAACCTTTATACACCCGGCGGCATTGATGGCCATCGCCAGTGACGGCAAGATCATTCGCTATGTCTACGGTTCCTTTCTCGCCGGCGACATCGACATAGCCGTATCCTCTGCCCAGAGCGGCACGGTGGCTCGCTCGGTTCGGCGGCTGCTCGATTTTTGTTTCAATTATGATCCGAAGACCAACAGGGCAGTATTCCAAACTGTGAAAATAGCTATGCTGGTCCTTTTCGGTGTGACGTTGGCGTCCCTCTGGCTCTATTACCGGGGCAGGGGGCGGCGCAAAGGCGAATAATACGGAGGACCGGAACAGGGACTCGGATCAGGAAAACAGCACTACACGGAAATAACAATCATGACAGCGACACAATCGTTTTACCAGACTCCGGCGCCGCCCGGCCTTACCGGCATCAGGGCCTGGCTGCTCACCCACGATCATAAACGGTTGGGGCTTATGTACCTTGCCGCCGTTTTCTTCTGGTTCATGATCGCCCTCTTTGCCGGCCTCTTGCTCAGGACCGAGCTGATGAGCCAGGGCCGGACGATAATGGGGCCGGAAATGTACAACGCCTTGTTCACCCTGCATGGGGTGGTGATGGTCTTTCTCTTTATGATTCCAGCCATCCCGGCAATATTCGGCAATTTTTTTCTACCGATCCAGCTTGGCACCGACGATGTGTTTTTCCCGCGGCTCAACCTGTTCAGCTGGTACCTGTTCATGCTCGGCAGCCTCTTTGCCGTCGTTTCCCTCTTTACCGGGGAAGGATTTCCCGATACCGGCTGGACCTTTTATGTGCCTTTCAGCATCGAAAATTCCGCCAACGTGGGGCTTACGGTAACTGCTGCCTTCATCCTCGGCATGTCGTCGATGCTCACCGGCCTGAACTTCGTTACCACCTTTCACCGCATGCGCGACAAGCGGATGGGTCTGATGCAGATCCCGCTCTTTACCTGGTCACTTTACGCCACGGCCTGGGTGCAGATCCTGGCCACGCCGGTCATCTCAATCACCTTGGTCCTGGTGGTGGTCGAGCGATTCCTGCACATCGGCCTGTTCGACCCCGACAAAGGCGGGGACCCTCTGCTCTACCAGCATATGTTCTGGATGTATTCCCACCCGGCGGTCTATATCATGATCCTGCCCGGGATGGGAGTGATCTCGGAGATCATTCCGGTCTTTTCACGAAAGTCGATATTCGGGTATAAGGCCATTGTCTGGTCATCCATGGCGATTGCCATCGCCGGCTCGCTGGTCTGGGCGCACCACATGTACACCAGCGGGATGAGCGACGTATCGGTTTTTGTCTTCTCGCTCCTGACCTTCCTTGTCGCCATACCCTCGGCGGTCAAGGTCTTTTCCTGGGTTGCGACCATGTACAAGGGGTCGATTGAACTCTCCCCGCCGCTGCTCTTTTCGCTGCTCTTCATCTACCTGTTCAGCGTCGGCGGGCTCACCGGTCTGGTGCTGGGGGCTGCCGGTACAGATATCCATGTCCACGACACCCATTTCGTTGTCGCCCACTTCCATTTCGTCATGTTCGGCGGCACCGGCTTCGCATTCTTTGCCGCTCTCCATTACTGGTGGCCGAAAATGTTCGGTATCATGTACAACTTGCGGAGAGCCAATATCGCGGCGGTCCTGACCGCCGTCGGTTTCATCTTCCACTACATCCCCATGCTGATTCTCGGTTTGCAGGGAATGCCCCGGCGTTACTACGATTATCTGCCGCAATTTGAAACCGGCAATTTCCTCGCCGGTTTCGGCGGCTATCTCATGGTGTTCGGCATCGTGCTGATGTTTATCAATCTTGCGATGAGCTTCAGAAAGCCCGTTACCGCCCCCGCCGATCCGTGGGGAGGGACTACCCTGGAATGGAAGGTGCCTTCCCCGCCGCCGGTGCACAATTTCCCGGATACACCTGAAATCATGGATTTCCCGTATGATTTCAGAGAAGTCGCGAGAAAATAACAAACCACGGGCGAGAGGAGAAAGGGGATGAGTGCGCGGATAGACGAGACCGGGATCAAAATCGGCATGTGGCTGTTCCTCTATTCGGAAATTATTCTGTTCGGCGGCCTGTTCGTGCTGTATGCTGTGTATTTCCACGAATATCCGGAATATTTCGCTACCGGGGGCAAGGAACTCGACCGGATTATCGGGGCTTTGAACACCATCGTTCTCCTGGTGTCGAGCTTCACGGTTGCCGCCTCGATTACAGCGATCCAGCGGGATGCCAGAAAACACGCCATCGGCTTTTTGATTTTTTCTATTTTTTGCGGTCTTGTGTTCCTCATCAATAAATACTTCGAGTGGGGGGCGAAATTCCACCACGATATCTATCCGAACTCGGAGACGCTCGTAAACGGAGATCCCGGCCTCAATATCTTTTTCGGTCTCTACTATGTGATCACCGGGCTGCACGGACTGCATGTCATCATTGGCATGGTTCTTCTGTCAATCAGCCTCGCCCTGGTCATGATGGGAAAAGTGAACAAGACCAGATTTGCCATGCTTGACAATTCAGGCCTCTATTGGCATCTGGTCGATCTGATATGGATTTTCGTCTTCCCACTGTTTTATCTGGTGCTTTAGGAGGCAGAATGAAGAATGTACCGCTCAGCAATGATGACATGAGGGGGCAGGAGGAAGAAACACCTCACGTATTGAGTTATGGCCAGCTCGGTGCCGTGCTGGCGGCACTTTTGGTGCTGACCATAGTCACCGTTGGCATATCATACGTACACCTGGGTTTCTTGAACGTGCCGGTGGCCCTTGCCATCGCCTGTACCAAAGTGACTTTTGTCCTTTTGTTTTTCATGCATCTGAAATATGAGGGGCCGATCATCGTCATTTCCTTTCTCAGCACGGTAGCCTTTCTGATGATCATGATCGGCTTCACCTTCTGGGATGTGGCATTTAGATAACAGGCGGAGAGATTTTATGACCACCCCGGTTCAAGCGGTAGATCAGGTTTTCTGGTACATCCTGGGAATTTCCGTCGTCCTGTTGTTCGGCATCACTGCAGTGATGGTTTATTTCGTTGTCAGGTTCCGGCGCAGCAGAAATCCGGTGCCGAGCGATATCCGGGACAACTATAAACTGGAGGTCATCTGGACCGTCGTCCCCACGCTCATAGCGCTGTCGATGTTCTACATCGGCTGGACTTCCTATCTCGGCCTTCGGACGGTGCCCGAGGATGCCATGGAAGTCCTGGTCGAAGCGCAGAAGTTTTCCTGGCTCTTCATCTACGAGAACGACAAGGAGAGCGAAAACGAGCTTGTAGTGCCGAAGGGAAGGGCAATCAAGCTGAATATCACCTCCGTCGACGTTGTGCACAGTTTTTTTCTGCCGGCTTTTCGGGTCAAGGTCGATGCAGTGAAGGGGATGCCGACCTATGCCTGGTTCTACGCGGACGAACTGGGCGAATACGATATTCAGTGCACCGAGTACTGCGGGGTCGATCACTCCGCCATGGTGGCCAAACTCCGTATTGTCCAGCCGCAGGAATTCGAGGCCTGGCTGGACGAGGACAGTGATTGAGAGTGAAGGAGACCTTTCGTCACCACCGAGGAAATTCCCTGACAGCCAGATTCGAGCTGGCCAAGGTGCCACTGTGCCTTTTTATCAGCTGCGCCACGATTTTTGGCGCGCTGATGGCGAGACCGGCAATCTCTTCCCGGGCCATCCTGGTCGCAGCCGGCGTCTTTCTGGTTGCAACAGGCGCCGCCAGCCTGAACAGCCTGCAGGAGCAACAATTGGATGGCCGGTTCATTCGGACGAGGAACAGACCGCTGCCCACCGGCCGCCTCAGTCGCTCCCAGGCCGGCAGTCAGGCCGGTGTTCTTCTCTTGTCAGGTTTTAGCCTCGTCGGCTTCGGCGCGCAGGACATTCTGCCGGTGGCGGGAACCGCCGCCGCCATTCTCCTCTACAACGGCATGTACACGCCGCTCAAGCAGAGAACAGTCCTGGCAATCGTTCCCGGCGCCCTGTGTGGGGCTTTGCCGGCCTTTATCGGTTGGCTGGCCGGCGGTGGGGATATCGACTCCACCGCCATGCTGGTTTTTTCGCTTTTTATCCTCTGGCAGATTCCTCATTTCTGGCTGGTCCTGCTCAGCAATCATGACGATTACGCCGGCAGCGATCTCCCCAATCTGCTTCATCAGTTGCCGGAAAAAAGCGTGAGACGGTTGCTGATCACCTGGATCGGCGCCCTGTCCTTTGTCATGCTGATGTTTTCCGTCCTGCCTTATCCGATATGGACATGGATCCGCTATGCCGTGATCGCCAATAGTCTTATTCTGCCGGCGATCTTCTGGTACGGCTTGGCGGTCCGGCACACCACCAATTTCCGGTTTTTCTTTATTTCCCTGAACTCCGCTCTCATGATCCACATGGTGCTTCTGGTCGCCGGTCGCATGGCAGGGGAGTGAAATGATACACACCTAAGGAGTCTGTCGGATTATAGCAATTTTTTCTCAGATCGAGGCGAATTCGAAAAAATTACCGGAGGCATATACTTAATATTCCGAGGATATTATTTTCGAATTCAACGAAGGTATGGGGGAAAAGGGGAAAAGGGCATAATCCGACAGACTCCTAGAGCAGCATCTAAGCTTGGGGCCGTTACGAAATAACTGAGCCATTCATTTCATTTCGTAATGGCCCCTTATGCCGTTTCCTGCGAAGGATATGTTCACCTTATTCTTTTTCAACGGCTTAGCGTTTATTGTGGTGGACGGAGAGATATTCGGCCACGCCTGCAGCGGTGGGTTTCATCGCTTCCTCGCCCTTCTGCCAGTTGGCCGGGCACACCTCGCCGTATTTCTCAGTGAACTGCAGGGCATGGAGTACACGGAGAGCCTCGTTGACGCTTCTGCCAAGAGGCAGATCGTTCACCACCATGTGTCGGACAATACCCTCCCGATCGATCAGGAAAAGACCCCGCAGGGCGATACTGGCGTTCATCAACACTTCGTAGGATCGCGAGATCGATTTGTCTAGGTCGGAAACCAGCGGATACTGAATATTGCCGATGCCGCCGTCACTTACCCTGGTATTCTTCCAGGCCAGGTGAGAGTAGGCAGAGTCTATGGAGATGCCGACGATCTGGCAATTGTTTTCCTCGAATTCCTTAACGGCCTGGTCGAAGGCCAGAATCTCGGACGGGCAGACAAAGGTGAAGTTAAGCGGGTAAAAAAACAGCAGGACATACTTGCCGCGATAATCCGAGAGGCGGAAATCCTCTTTGAAGGAATTGTCGGGCATGACTGCTGTGGCGGTAAAGTCGGGGGCAGGTTGGGTAACTAAAAGACTCATGGTTGTTGTCTCCTGTTGAATGTTGGCTGATTGAGAGACATCCATGCTGGATGCCCAAAAGGAATTAGAGAGGTATAACTTTTTTGTCGAAAAAAGAGGCTGTAAGGAACTCCAAGATTTCCTTTACAGCCTGTACAGTTTAGTCAGCTTTCCAGAAAGCTTCTTTCTCCGCACCGCATAATGGACAGACCCAGTCGTCAGGCAAGTCTTCCCAGGCAGTGCCAGGTGTAACTCCGTTATCTTCATCACCGATTGCAGGATCGTATATGTAGCCGCACGGACATTCCCATTTCTGCATAATCGCCTCACTGATTTAAAAGATTAGAAAATGATAATTATTATTACCTGAACCCCATTATAGCTGATGGGAGAGAAGTGTCAACACCAAACTGCAAAAAAAATTGGGCAGGTAATTATCCGGAGAATGATGTTTTTTCGGTGCCGTCGCAGCGGCTGCAACTCTATTATCGGCAACTCGCGGTGATCGCCGGCTGCGAAGCTACCCTTGACGGTAGTTTCGATATTGCTGTTGGTGAACATTGGGTGGCAAGACTCAATTACCGGGGCCATAGAGCAGAGACAGTCGGGGAATAATAGTCGCAGATGGAGGTCAGCATGCGACAAGAGGAACTCGCTACCGACTCCGGAATTACTTTGCCTGAGTTGGGTGAGGCGTTACATCAATCGGCGTGCCTGTTTATTTTCGATCGCCTCTGTTGGACTACCTCCGACAGTTACTGGGGATCGTTTGGCACATGCTCTGCAGGGCGACGGGAATCGACATTGATGCCGATTCCCGCCGGGCTTGGAACAATTATTCTCCCGAGGTGGCCGAAGCGGCTGTCATGGCCGAGGGATCGGAAGGAGACCCGGCCGGCACAAGGCCGTAGGCCATTCGCACCTTGGTCTCGATTTCGGAGGCCATTTCCCGGTTGTCTGTCAGGAATTTCTTGGAGTTTTCCCGACCCTGGCCGATTCGCTCCTCATTGTAGGAGAACCAGGAACCGCTCTTTTCCACGATTTCCAGTGCGGTGGCGAGATCCAGCAGATCGCCGATTTTGGAAATCCCTTCGCCGTAGATGATGTCGAACTCCGATTCTTTGAAAGGCGGAGCGACCTTGTTCTTGACCACCTTCACCTTGGTCCGGTTGCCGATGATGTCATTGCCGTCCTTGATCTGGCCGATTTTGCGGATGTCGAGTCTGAGCGATGAGTAGAATTTCAAGGCGTTGCCGCCGGTGGTGGTCTCGGGATTGCCGAACATGACTCCGATCTTCATGCGGATCTGGTTGATGAAGATGAGCACCGTGTTGCTGCGATTCAGCACGCCGGTGAATTTGCGCATGGCTTGGGACATAAGCCGCGCCTGGAGCCCCACATGGGCGTCCCCAACATTGCCGTCGATTTCAGCCTTGGGCACGAGGGCCGCCACCGAGTCGATGACGATGACATCGACGCCGCCCGAACGGATGAGGATCTCGGCGATCTCAAGGGCTTGCTCGCCGAAATCCGGCTGGGAGATGAGGAGGTTGTCGATATCGACACCCAGGCGCTCGGCATAGCTGGTGTCGAGGGCGTGCTCGGCGTCGATGAAGGCCGCGGTGCCGCCGGCTTTCTGGGCGTTGGCCACAACATGGAGAGCGAGCGTCGTCTTGCCTGAGGATTCCGGTCCATAGATCTCGGTGATCCTGCCTTTGGGGAAACCGCCTACACCAAGGGCGATGTCGAGGCTCAGAGCTCCGGTGGGGATCACCGGCACGTTTTCGGTCTCCTTGGAACCGAGTCGCATGATGGAACCCTTGCCGAACTGCCTCTGGATCTGACTGATCGCGTTGTCGACGCTGCTCGTTCTATCTTTGTTAGCGCTGATGGCCATACTGATCTCCGAAAAGTAATTGGTTTCCAAGAAATTACTGCCATGCCGGGAATTATCCCGGAACTTTGCTCCAGGGGCAGGGGAATTGCAACCCGCTAGTATTTACCATAATCTGAACAATAAACAAAAATCTTAAAATTTTATTTTTCGGGCGACGATCCCGGATTTTTTTTCTGGAGAAGGTATTTCCGGGCCAGATCAAGTCCGCTCTCCACGGTGATCTCACGGATCTGCTCGCGATTTCCGGAAAAGTGAAATTTGGTGACCCAGTTTTCCTCGACGGTGGCGATGGCAATATATACCGTCCCCACCGGCTTTTCCTCGGTCCCGCCCCCGGGCCCGGCGATGCCGGTTACCGCCAGCGCTATGTCAGCCCCGGTGCGTTTGCGCACGCCCACCGCCATGGCCTCGGCAACTTCCCGGCTGACAGCGCCGTGGGCTTCCAGCATATTCCGGGAGATGCCCAAATATTCCGTTTTCAGTTCATTGGCATAGGCGACCACACCTCCGAGAAGGTAGGCGGAGCTGCCGGGAGTGTCGGTGATCCTGCTGCAGATGAGGCCGCCAGTGCACGATTCGGCCACGGCCAGCTTCTTGTCTTGTTCAACGAGAAGTTTACCCACCACCATCTCCATGCTCTCCCGGTCGTGGCCGTAGATGGCATCACCCAGCACCGTGGAGATCGCCTGGCAGGATGACTTGAACAGGCGCCGGGCGTTGTTGTTTTTCTTGTCCCGCACGGTGAGGCTCAAATGCACCTCGGGGAAGACCGGATAGTAACCGATGTGGGCGTCCGGGCTGAGGTCGAGGGTGGTGATGCGGCGGTTGACCTCGGTCTCCGGCAGGTTGAAGATGCGGAAAATCCGCTGGTAGGTCGCCAGGCGGTGGTCTTTCTGCCAGGTGGCCAGCTTCGGCAGCACCTGCTCCACCAGGAGGTATTTCATCTGACTGGGGATGCCGGGCAGGAAGAAGATCGGTTTGTCATCGTGGATAAGCTGGTAGCCGGCCATCCGTGAGCCGGGACTGAGGGCCTCCGCCCCCGACGGCAGCCAGGCGAGCTTTTCCAACTGGCTCACCGGTGTTTTGGTTATTTCATCCAGATGGGTCCGGATGGTGGAGAGGATCTCGAAGTTCGGCATTGTCGGGCGGTTCAAGGCCTTTGACACCGCCTCGTTGGTCAAGTCGTCGTCGGTGGTGCCGAGGCCGCCAGTGACCAGCACGGCATCGGCGCGATTCAATGCCTGCTTGAGCGCCTCGCCGATGAGGTGGGGGGTGTCGCCGATGGTGTTCATGGCCGAGATCTCATACCCCGCCTCAAACAGGTTCCGGGCGGCAAAACTGCTGGTGGTGTTGAGGATCCGGCCGGAAGTGAGTTCGTCGCCGATGGCGATGATTTCAACTTTCATGGAATTCTCTCTCCAAGGATATGGTTGTCTCTGAGGTCCAGAAGTCGCACGGTGGCGAGACCGTGCAGCAGGCTGTCGGGACCCGCGAAATGTACCGCCACGTAGTTGGCGGTGAAACCCTGCAGGAGGCCCTCCCCGTCGCGGCGGCCCTCGACGATGACCGGCCAGGTGCGGCCGAGCTGGCTTCGAAAAAAAGAGATCCTTTTTTCTTCGCTCAGTCGGCGGAGCACCGCAACCCGCTGCTCTTTTACCGGCTGCGGGACCTGATCCGCAAAGCCTGCGGCGACCGTTCCTGGGCGCAACGAGTAAGGGAAGACGTGCAGATAGGTAAAGTCGAGCGCTCGCAGAAAGGCAAGAGTCTCGGCGAAATGTGCTTCCGTCTCCCCCGGAAACCCCACCAGGATGTCGATGCCGATGGCAGCGTCGGGCAGCCATCTGCGGCAGAGCTCGATTCTTTGCCGGAATTCCGCGGTGGTGTAGCGGCGGTTCATCCGGGCGAGGATCTCGTCTTGGCCGCTCTGCAGGGGGATGTGGAGATGAGGCTGGATGTTCGAGCGCTCCGCCATGAGAGAAAGCAGTTTTTCATCGAGCTCGAGGGGCTCCAGCGAGCTGATCCGGTAGGCCACGTCAGGCGTCGTGTTGCTTAATCGGTCGATCAGGTGCGTGAGTGTCCGCTCGCTGCCAAGGTCCCTGCCGTAGTTGCCGATATGGATGCCGGTGAGGATGATCTCCCGGTAGCCTTGCTCCGCATAGATTTGAGCCTGTTCGATCACTTCCTCTTCCGGCAGGCTCCGGCTCGGACCGCGGGTAAAGGGGACGATGCAGTATGTGCAGAAACTCTCGCAGCCGTCCTGTATGCGCAGATAGGCGCGACTGCGGTCGCCGAAGCGCCGCACCGGCAGCCGGCAGATCTCGCTTGCCGTGGCAATGGTGCCCATCATTTCTTCGCCCATTTCCTCTTCCAGGAGGTGTGGCACCAAACGATCCTTTTTGCTGTTGCCGATGAGGCTGTAGTTGCGGCCCTCGAGTTCCGGTTCTGCGGCCAGCTCTCTGGCAGCCAGCTCCGCATAGCAGCCGGTGACGATGATCCGGGCCGCGGGGCTGCTGCGCAGGGCCCGGCGCAACGCCTGACGCGATTGTGCTCCGGCGCTGCCGGTTACGGCGCAGGTGTTGATAATGACGATATCGGCGTTCCCGCCTCGGGAAACCACCTTCATGCCGGCCTCTTCGAGTCCGGTGCGAAAGGCCGTCGACTCGTACTGGTTGACCTTACAGCCGAGAGTGGTGATCAGCACCTTCTTCATCTTCAGGCGTCTCCGCCGGCAAGAATCATTGCGGACCCGAGCAGTTCGTCCCGGTCGTAGACCACCGCGAACTGCCCGGGAGTGATAGCCCGCTGTGGTTCGTCAAAAACGATTTCTCCGCAACCGTCCTCCTGCAGGACGAGACTTGCCGACGAACCTTTGTGGCTGTAGCGGATGCGTATTGTGTACTCGCGATCAGGGTCGGGTGCGGTGCCAGCCAGCCAGTGGCAATCCGCCACCTTGATCGTTCGCCAGAGGAGATCCTCGTTGCCGCCGACGATGACGGCATTGCTCTCGACGTCGATCTTGGTGACGTACAGGGGGGCATCGCTGGCAATTCCCAGCCCCTTGCGCTGGCCGATCGTGTAGCGGAAAAGGCCTTGGTGAGTGCCTAGGCGTTCGCCTGAAGCATGAAGGATGGGCCCTGCCTCGCCGGGTCCGGAAAGCCTGCTTTCCAGGAAACTGCCGACGGTGGTGTCGCCCAGGAAGCAGACGTCCTGGCTTTCCAGGCCGCGAAAGTCGTTGAAGCCTTGTCCTTCAACGAACTGGTAGATCTCCTCCTTGACCTTGCCTCCCAGGGGAAAAACGATCTTCGCCAACTGTTCCTGGGAAAGGCGTGAGAGGAAATAGGACTGGTCCTTGCCGGGATCGACTCCCTTGAAGAGACGGTAGGTGTCGCCGATTTTTTCCAGCCGGGCGTAATGGCCGGTAGCCATGTGGGTCATGCCATAACCGAGTATCGTCTTGAGGAACAGGCCGAACTTGATCTCCCTGTTGCAGACGATGCAGGGGTTGGGGGTGCGTCCGGCGTAATAACTGGCGGCAAAATATTGTAAAACATGCTGTTCGAAGGCAGCCCGCAGGTCGATCACCTGCAGGGGGATGCCGAGCCGGGCGGCGATGGATTCCACCCGGGATCTCTGGCTTTCTAAATTCGGTTGGGCAAGGCGCATGAAAAAGCCTTGTATATCATAATGCTCGCGCAGGAGCAGTGCACAGGCCGTGGAGTCCACGCCGCCGCTCATGGCAATGCCGATCCTCTTATCTTTCATTATCTGACTTGCAATCCGGGATCGCTTACTCTAAAAAGGTGGGGTTTAAAAAGGATACATCGTGCATAAAATCGAGTACCCGGAATACGGGCCGGAGAAGCCCTACCGCCTGCCAGGTGGCTGCGGAAAAGAGCGGATGTTTGGCCCATTCGGTGATATCTAAACTTGATGGACTCGTAAAAAGTCCGATCTATTTCGTTGTAGGTCTGAAAAGGCGCTTCGCTGTACCATATGTACTACCATATCGCCGTTTCAGACACTACTCCTCGTATATCAAAACTTTTTCCAGAGTCCATCTCCACGGTTGGAGCACTTTTTACGACATTATCAACCTTACCCGACGATGAATAAAATTGAAAGCGGCAATGGCCGGAAACCGGCCATGCCGGAACTGCTGGCCCCGGCCGGAACTTACGAAAAATTGGTGACCGCCGTCCACTATGGGGCCGATGCAGTCTACCTGGGCGGCAAGCGCCTGAGCCTCAGGGAGAAGGCCGGCAATTTCACCGAGGAGGAGATGCGGGAGGGGGTGCGCTACGCCCACGACCATGGCGCGAAGATCTATGTGACGGTGAACGTCTTTGCTCATAACCGGGATCTGGAGGGGCTGGAAGATCATCTACTCTCGCTGCAGAGGATCGGAGCGGACGGGCTAATCATCTCCGATCCCGGCATTCTCGCCTGCGCCCGCCGGACAGTCCCTGAGCTGCCAATACATCTCTCGACACAGGCCAACGTGACAAATCGTGAAGCGGCGGCATTCTGGCTTGCCCAAGGCGTTGTGCGGCTCAATCTCGCCCGTGAACTTTCTCTGGACGAAATCAAGGAAATCAGGGCCACTGTCAGCGGCGAACTGGAGGTCTTCGTCCACGGTGCTCTCTGCATCTCCTATTCGGGCCGGTGCATGCTCTCCAACTATATGACCGGCCGCGATGCCAACCAGGGCCACTGCGCTCACCCCTGTCGGTTCAGCTATCGGCTGGTCGAGGAAAAACGGCCCGGGGAGTTTTTCCCGGTCGAGGAGGATGAGCGCGGCACCTATATCTTCAATGCAAAAGACCTTTGCCTCTTGGAAACGCTGCCGCAGCTGTTGGCGGCCGGAGTCGATTCGCTCAAGATCGAAGGGCGGATGAAATCGATCTTCTACGTCGGCGGGGTGGTCCGGGTCTACCGGGCGGCGCTCGATTATCTGCAAGATCTCCCGGTCGAGGCCTGGGAGAATCCCGAGGCCATCCGCCTGCCCGAGCACTTCATGGCCGAACTTCTCCGCACCGGCACGAGAGGTGCCACGGAAAACTTCATCCGAGAGCGGCCGGGCAGTTCTGAGATGCTCTATACTTCATCACGGGCGGAACAGAGTTATGAGCCGGTGGCGGTGATTCTGGAACCGGGCTTCGCTCCTCTGGTTGAAATGCGCAACCAGCTGGCGATAGGCGAATACGTGGAGTATATGCCCAGAGGAATCGAGGTAATGGCGCTGACGGTTTCTGGCATACGGGACGAAGAGGGGAATCCCGTGGTCAAGGCCAATCCGGGCAACCGCCTTCGTCTCACAACCGAGCCACCGCTGTCCCTCGGGGAACCCCATGGCATCTTGCGACGGAAGAAGAATGTCGTTGAAGGGCGAATTCTATATCTGACCGATTGAATAAGGGCGATCACGAGGATCGCCCTTAAGGGGTCTTATCCCTGCAGCCTGGCTATTTCTTTTTGCCAAAAGGCCGGGCCGGTCTTATGTACTGCATCGCCGCTTGAATCGACCGCCACGGTCACCGGCATATCCTCGATCTCGAACTCGTAGATCGCTTCCATGCCCAGATCCTCGAAGGCGATGATACGCGATTTCTTGATCGCTTTCGAAACCAGGTAGGCGGCGCCGCCCACCGCCATGCAGTACACGGCCTTGTGCTGCTTGATCAGTTCGATGGTAGCGTCGCCCCGCTCCGATTTGCCGATCATGCCCATGAGTCCGGCCTTTTCCAGCATCATACCGGTGAATTTGTCCATACGGGTGGAGGTAGTGGGGCCGGCAGGTCCGACAACCTCGTCACGGACCGGATCCACGGGCCCGACATAGTAGATGAAGCGACCGTTGAAGTCGACGCCCTCCGGCAGCGGCCTGCCTTCGTTGTAGAACTGCTGGATGCGCTTGTGGGCGGCATCCCGGCCGGTGAGAATCTTGCCGTTCAAGAGCAGCGTCTGGCCGGCCTTCCAGGTGGCGATCTCCTCCCTGGTGATGCCGTCGAGGAATACCCGCTTGACGTCCCCGCCGGCTTCAAGGGAAATATTCGGCCACTCGTCGATGTTGGGCGGAGTGAGCCTGGCAGGACCCGTGCCATCCAGTTTGAAATGGGTGTGGCGGGCGGCGGCGCAGTTGGGGATCATGGCCACCGGCAGGGAGGCAGCATGAGTCGGGTACTCGGCGATCTTCACATCGAGGACGGTGGTGAGACCGCCCAGCCCCTGGGCGCCGATGCCCAGGCCGTTGATGGCGTTATAGATTTCCAGCCGCAGTTCTTCCAGTTTATTGGCAGGACCGCGCTCGATCAGCTTGTGGATATCCACCGGCTGCATCAGCGATTCCTTGGCTAGCATCACTGCCTTGTCGATGGTGCCTCCGACGCCGATGCCGATGATGCCGGGCGGGCACCAGCCGGCGCCCATGGTGGGCACGGTCTTTTTTACCCATTCGACGATGGAGTCGCTGGGGTTGAGCATGACCACCTTGCTCTTGTTCTCCGAGCCGCCGCCCTTCGCGGCGATGTGGACTTCCAGTGTGTTACCCGGGACGATTTCGGTGTAGACGACGGCCGGGGTATTGTCCCTGGTATTCTTCCGGTCCGTGGCGGGATTGGCAACGACGGATTTCCGCAAGGGGTTATCCTTGTTGCTGTAGGCCAGCCGCACCCCTTCGTCCACCATCTCCTGGATGGAGTCGGTGGTGTCGAACTTGCAGTCGGCACCGATTTTGACGAAGACGTTGACAATGCCGGTGTCCTGGCAGATGGGCCGTTTGCCTATAGCCGACATCCTGGAGTTGATGAGGATCTGGCCTATGGCATCCTTGGCTGCCTTGTTTTTTTCCTTTTCGTAGGCTGCGTGCATGGCCTTGACGAAATCGAGCGGATGGTAGTAGGAGATGTACTGCAGACTGTCGGCGATGGATTCGATGAAATCAGTTTTCTTAAGAGTAGTCATGGTAAGCCCTTGATGGAATTGACTGTTTAGCTGATTACCTGGGGTACGATCGAAACACCAGTCGATAATAGCTCAACAACTCTGCCGGGGCAACAACTAGTGTCATGGCAAGCGTCAAGTGCGCTGTAATTTTGGCTTTCTACGAGGCACGATCGAGGGAGCATAGCAGCGCTATGTGACCGAAAGAGTAACGAAGCCAGGAAATCAAAAGGACTAACAAGATACAACAGATGATGCTTGACAGGACACGAGTATGAGAAATGATCGGAGTGTCAGTACAGGGGAGGAGAAGGGGCTTGTCTCATGCAGGCACGCGCTTACTGACCAGGCGGATATTATGGCTTTTCCTGATCTTCTTCCATAATTCCTTGAGGATCACCATTGCCGGGTCCTCATAACGGTCATACGTCGAGCCGAGATAGCTCTGGCAGGACCTCAATAACTCGGCATTTCCATGGTACAGCCCGAATTCCTTGCGAATGGTTTTGGCCATGGCAAGATAGACAGCCGAATCGAGTTGATCCTCGGAAAGGTTGGCCATTACCACTTTCTCTCTGAGCGGTAAATCGTTATAGAGTAACTCCACCACCTCGTCTACAGTGCCGGGAAGAAAAATCTGATTAAAGTCGCTTAAAGGTTGAAACATCATCGAAATCACTGGACACGCGAAAATTCTTCATAGGTTTGCATACTTAATTCCTCTAAAGATCTTATACACAAAGCGAGCGCATGTCATTAAGTTCCGTTATCACTAATATTGATGAAAGATATCTGTAAGACCACGGAGATACTGAAAAGGCAATAGTTTTTCGGATTTGTCCAACTGCCGTCGAGGATGTGAGAGCTCGTGTAATCGCTTCACTTCTTCTAGGTTGATCTGTCCGCGATAAGCGTTATGAATCCTGAGTGTTCATCCGGCAATGCGGCGCGCCGGATGCCGATTACTGAAAAAGATAATGACTTCTACTTCCAAAATTAATATAGATATGGCAATAGCGATGTCTGCAAATCCTCAGGCTTCCGAGCTCACCTGACAAGGTTTCTGTGGATTTGATCTCTTATAAGCCTATCATCAACTGACATAATGGAATTTCTCACGCAAGCCCTCGATGTTTTTCTCCATATCGACTACCATCTCGCTCAGCAGGTGGACCTGTACGGTCCCTGGATCTATGGTCTCATTGCCCTGATAATCTTCTGCGAGGTAGGTCTGGTTGTCACTCCTTTCCTACCCGGCGATTCCATGCTGTTTGCCATCGGCGCCCTCTGTGCCACTGGAGCCATGGATATGCATCTGGTTCTCACTCTCTTTCCGGTAGCGGCGATAGCGGGAGACAATTTCAACAGGTTGATGGGAGTCTGGTTCGGGAAAAAGGCTTTCAGCGGTAAGGACAGGCCGATCTTTAATCAGAAAAACCTGAAGAAAGCACGTGATTTCTATGTAAAATACGGGCCAAAGGCGGTGACGATCTGTAGGTTCGTACCTTTTTTCAGGACCTATGTTCCTTTTGTGGCCGGCATGGCGGAAATGAAATGGAATATTTTTCTGTTCTGGAGCATACTCGGCGGTGCCGGGTGGGTGTTCAGCTGCGTCCTCGCCGGCTTCTTCTTCGGCAATATTCCCTTCATTAAAAACCACTTCGAGTTCGTGGTGCTGTCAATCATAGGAATCTCCGTGGTGCCCGTCGCCATCGAGTTTCTGAAGAGCCGCTCCAGATCGCAGGTTCAGCTTCCCTGAGATTGGATAATTCAAGCGGAGCAGCAGGGCATCCGGCCGAATGGAGCGAATACCCTGTTTTGTAGCTATATGGCGAGGTTCTCACTCAGATTGGCTTGAAGAAAAAGCAACCAGCCGAGTTGGCCGTCGCCTGGATCCATCACGGTCAGGTATTCGCTGGCCAGTCGGATCCTGGTCTCCCGGTCACATGAATTCCACTTGAACAGCAGTTCTTCTTTTTCATCTTCAGTCATCGCTACTCCCTCCTTATGTAGGAATTGCATCAAATAACGGAATATTCTGACCGACAATTCTTACAAAGACCCTACAAAGGTAAGAGCACTGCGGAAAAAGTGAAGCTCAGGTACAAATTTTTTTCAGCCGTCTGGTGCCGGATGTCTGAGAATCCTGATTTCACTGGATAAAACCGATAGGATAAGGCGTGGAGGTAAAGACTAAAGTTGGATTACAGAATTTGGGCAGCGGTCGAATCAGCCGATACTGCAGATGATGCAGACACCTGAAAAAAGAGCCGCTCAGTAATTGAAGGAAAATGTGCCAAGGTCCCACCCATTATCGCCGGAAACTTTTCTGATGCTGAATACCCCTCTTGAATCGCCTGATCAATAAAAATCCGGGTAATGCTTCTTCAAACATTCCGGGCAGATGCCGTGGCTGAGGTCGGCTTCGGAGTTTTCGGCAAGGTAGCATTCGAGCTGCGTCCAGTACCCTTTGTCGTCCCGGATTTTCTTGCAATAAGAGCAGATCGGTATGATGCCCTGCAATGTCTTGATTTTCCGTGCGGCTTGCTGCAGATTGAGAATCAGCGAGTCCTTCTCTTTCAGGGCGTGTTGCAGAGGTGTTATGTTGAAGGCGATCCAGACCACCATGCGGGGGCGGCCGGCAATATTCCTGATCGGCGAAATATGGGCTTCAAACCATTGCAATCCTTCGGGCCCGTCGAGATCCTCCGACCCTTTTATGTCCTTGGCTGACAGCGTATACTTGTAGGTAAGGACTTCATTGGTGACTAGGGCCTTTTTTATTTGCGCCAGGTATTGATCTGCCAGTTCCGGCCGGATGACATCGTGGATCCGCTGGCCGATCAGATGCAGTCCTTCGTGATATCTGCTGCGATCCATTCCTCCGAGGATCTGAACATAACGTCCATCTTCGTCAAAAACAAAAAACGGTTCCGGGACAGCGGAGAGAATGGCCTCGATGACATTGGAGTCCATAAGGTTTATCTGCATGGAAGGCTAATTCTCAAGGGGGATTTGACGTTTGATGGACTCGTAAAAAGTCCGATCTACTTCGTTGTAGGTCTGAAACGGCGCTTCGCTGTACCATATGTACTACCAACGCGCCGTTTCAGACACTACGCCTCGTATATCAAACTTTTCCAGAGTCCATCTCCACGGGTTGGAGCACTTTTTACGACTTTATCACGTTTAGATTTCTCCGGGAATCTTTCTTATGCAACGTTACCACAGAAAACATAAATGCCAGCCAAAGGCAAGACGCGAAAGCACGCAGGTCATGTAGTGCGATCTCGGATCCGAAAAAAGATTGGCGGCCGGGATTCGTCAACCGAAATCGTTGCCGATTGCCATAATCCAACATACTGAAACAGGACAAGATGCTCACCTTATTCATCAATATTTACCTCAAGTTCTTTATCATCTTCACGCCGTTTTTTGTTATGTCGGCCTTCCTGTCGCTCACCAAAAACGAATCCCAAGCAGAGCGGCAGAGGGTCGCCATGAAAATCACAGTCGCTGTCACACTGATCTGTTTTATCCTTTTTCTTTTCGGCTCCTATATCTTCGCCCTGTTCGGCATTACCCTGGACGCTTTACGTATAGGCGCAGGAGCAGTGCTCTTTCTCTCGGCGGTATCGATGATTCAAGGAAAAACCGCCGTCTCCCCCCAGGAAACCAAAGAGGATGTGGCAGTGGTACCCCTGGCCATTCCAATTACCGTCGGCCCAGGCACCATTGGCGCCCTTCTGGTTATGGGAGCAGGCCTTGTAACCATTTCTGAAAAAGTTATCGCCTCGTTCGCTCTATTTTGTGCTGTACTCTCGGTGGGCGGCCTCCTCCTCGCTGCCGGCCAGCTCGAACGTTTGCTCGGTCAACAGGGGCTAACCATACTCACCAAATTGACAGGTCTTTTCATTTCTGCACTCGCGGCCCAGATCTTTTTTACAGGTCTGAAAAATTTCTTGAACTAAAAAATATAAACGAACCGTTCCTGTCGTGGATCTATTTCATTTCGTTTGTAAAATCGCCTATAATCGGCGTTGCCTTAACGCGAGTCAATCTTTATGGTACAAGACAGCTCGCCGATAGGCGAACCTTCTTAATTCAAAATTCTCCAGCGAGGAACAATAATGAAGGCTGTTTTCCGGTCTCTGGTCCTGGTTCTGTCATTTATCGCAAACATCCTCCTCGTTCTAACTCCGGCCCAAGCCAGGGACGATGATGAGCTCACTCTGGTCGGTCGAATCTCCCATGTAGAGGGCAAGCTCCTGCGCTATATCGAAGAAGAGAACGACTGGGTTATCACGGTCAAGGATGCGCCTTTCGGTCTCAAGGATGCCCTCTATTCGGGCGACTACGCAAAAGCGGAGTTCATGTTGCCGAATAGGACCTGGTTGCGGGTGGGCGAGGACACCCAGGTCCAGCTCATCGATCTCAACCCCGAGGCCACAACCCTGGATGTGGCCTCGGGGCTTACACGGCTGTACAACAAGAGCCAGGATGTCGTCATCAAGGTAACGACCCCTTTCGGCTATGTCGTCGCGCCCGGCGAGACGGTATTCGACCTCTATGTCGGCGACTCCTCGCTGGAAGTCATTGCCGTCGACGGTGACGTCGATTTCGTCCACTACGGCTCGAATTCCAGGTATGAAGTCTTGGAAGGGTATTCTTCCATAATTGCCGACGATCGGGATGTCATGAGCGGCAACGGGACTGTGGATGCTGTGTGGGACGACTGGAACCGCGAACGTGACGAACTCTGGGAGACGCGCCTCAGGCGCAGCGCATACTCGGCCGGCTTTTTGCCGGAATCGATCCGGGAGGACTCCTATTATCTTGAAGAAAACGGTCAATGGGAGCGCATTTATTACGAGGGTGCCTACTGGGATATGTGGCGACCGAACCGGGTCGAGCGGGGATGGCGGCCATTCACCGCCGGTCGCTGGACCGTCTATTACGGTGACCACTGCTGGGTTCCCGATGAGCCTTTCGGTTATGTCACCCATCATTACGGCACATGGGTTTATGTCGAACCCCACCGAAGTTGGTTCTGGATGCCGCCGGTTGCGCGACTCATTCCCGACAGGTCGCGATTTTTTGTCAGGTTCGGGTGGCATCCGGGACGGGTGGGATGGATTCACAGCGGCCGCACCATCGGCTGGGTGCCGCTGGCCTGGGACGAGGAATACTACGGGCACCGGCGCTGGGGACATCGTACGGTCGTCGTCAGGCCACAAACGGTCATCAACATCAATATTTACCGCTATCGATTCCTCGACGAGGCGGTCGTCATCCCCCGGGATCATTTTTATCGGGGGACCCGCTATACCGAGGTTGTCCGGCGCGATGTCGGCCGCGACGTCATCATTAACAACTATCAGCCAGTAACGGTCATCAACAATACGGTCATCAACAATTTCAATATAGATAAGCGGCGGTTTGCCTATAACGATGTGAAAGTCGACCGCAAGCCCCACGTCACGGTCGTGAACCGGATCAACGCCAACCAAAGGGATATAAAAGAAACCGAACGTACCGGCCGGGACCGGATCAAACGTGATCTCACCCGATTCGACGTCCGGTCGGAACCACCGCCGGCCAAGGCAGATGTGCCGAAGCCGGCTCTGACACCCAAGCTTGTTGAACCTGACAAAGTCTCCAGGCCCATCAAGGCTCTGGACTTGGAGAAGAAGGAGATTAAACCACGTGAAAGGGAGCGGCGGCTGGCGGCGGGCGATGAACAGCGCCGGAGTGACCGGGGCAGGCAGGATCGGGATCGGGATTCTGACCGGAAGGAAGCCAAAGGCGAGGCAGGTACGGCAATGGAACCTGAACTGGCTCTCCCGCAACAGGGTGAGTCGACACCCCAGGGAAGGGAACAACAGCAGCTGGAGTCAGGCGAACGCAATCGCCCGATAGAGCGAGAAATTGGGCAGCAGCAGGAAGAGACCAGGGGGCGGCGCGGCCCGCGGCCTCCCGGCGAACTGCAGCAAGGAGATACGGAAGGACCGCAGCAGTTGCGAGAGCCCGGCCAGGCCCAACAGCCAGAAGAACAGCCGCGGTTGAGATCGCCGAGGGATAATAGGGATCGTGATCAGCGACCGCGTCCGCAGGAGAATCTGGGGCAACCGGAAGCCGGCCCAAGCCAACCTGAGCAGGAGATCGGGCGGCAGCAGCCGGAAGAGACCAGGGGGCGGCGCGGTCCGCGGCCTCCCGGCGAACTGCGGCAAGGGGATACGGAAGGACCGCAGCAGTTGCGAGAGCCCGGCCAGGCCCAACAGCCAGAAGAACAGCCTTGGTTGAGATCGCCGAGGGATAAAGGGGATCGTGATCAACGACCGCGTCCGCAGGAGAAACTGGAACAGCCGGAAGCCGGCCCACGTCAGCCTGAGCAGGAGATTGGTCGGCCGCAGCCGGAAGAGGCTAGGGGGCGGCGCGGACAGCCGAGGCAAGATCAGGTCGAACAACGGGCTGCGGAACAGGGTCAAACCCAGGAAATCCAGGAGCAACCGCGGGTGAGATCGCCAAGGCAAAAGGCTGGGCAGGAAGAAAATCAGCAGCGTGATGAGGTCCGTCAGCGGCAGGATGAAGAGGATCGGCAACAGCAGTTAGCGGCGCAGGCGGCAAGACAGGAGAAGGAGGAGGAAAACGCCCGTCAGCAGGAGCTCGTCCGTCAGCAGAAAGAGAATCAGTTGCGGGATCAGCGCCGTCAGGAGCAGGAAGCCCAACAGCGCCAGAAGCAGGAGGCCCGTAAACGCCAGGCCGAAGAGGATCGGCAACAGCAGTTGGCGGCGCAGGCGGCAAGACAGAAGAAGGAGGAGGAAAGCGCCCGCCAGCAGGAGCTCGCTCGCCAGCAGAAAGAGAATCAGTTACGGGATCAACGCCGTCAGGAGCAGGAAGCTCAGCATCGCCAGAAGAAGGAACAGGTTCGTCAGCAGGAACAGACGAAGAAGCAGGAGCAGGATCGCCAACAGGAACAGATTCAGGCGGAGGACGAGAAACCGAGGCAGGAAAAGAAAAAGAGGAAACAGCAGGAAGAAGAGCAGCAATAGCCGCCTGGGTAAGAATAGTCGGTTAACCGGGGAAACAGAGTGGCGGTAACTGGCCCTTCGGACCATTTACCGCCACACTTCTTCGAGAACCGTTGCTGCCGTGCAGGACGGGCAAAGAAAGCTATTCTGCTTCCGGCATTTCTTCCGTCTGAATGTCCGTTGATTGCGGTTCGATAGGCAAGCGGATGGTAAAAATCGTTCCCTTGTCCATCTCCGACAGACAGCTGATCGATCCTCCGTGTTTGGTAACGATCACGTTATGAACGATTGCCAATCCCTGGCCGGTTCCTTTGCCCACGGTTTTGGTGGTGAAGAAGGGATCGTAGATGCGTTCGCGGATATTCTCCGGGATTCCGGTTCCGGTGTCGCCGATGCGTATCTCGACATGCTGCCCATCGAGGCGGGTGGAAATGGTGATGATGCCCTTTTCTTTGTCAATAGGGTCTTTCTCGATGATGGCATGGGCCGCATTGATAAGAATATTAAGAAAAACCTGACCGATTTCATCAGCAAGGCAGTAGACTTGAGGAAGATCGGGGGCGAGCCGTTTTTCTATTTGTGCGCAATATTTCCATTCATTGCTGGCGACAATAACGGTGGTTTCCACGATGCGGTTCAGATCATGAAAGGATTTGATCTTACTGCCGGGATGTGAGAATTCTTTCATCGCCTGGACTATGGTGGAGACCCTCTGCAGTCCTTCCTTTGATTGGTTGAGTGCCGCAGGAATCTCACCATCGAGGTACGGCCAGTCCACCTCCCGGAGCAGATTTTCCGCCTCCTTTGCTTCGGCGAGGGTGTCCGGAATCGCTTGCAGCAAGCTTTCCAGGGCATGGACCAGACGCCGCAAATCATCAAAAGCTTCTTCCATGAATTGAATGTTCGAGCCGATGAACTGGGCCGGGGTGTTAATCTCGTGGGCAATTCCGGCTGCAAGTTGACCGATCGACTCCATTTTCTGGGAGTGGAGCAACCGGGCCTGGGTAAGCTGCAATTCCTCCAGAGTCTTCTTCAGTTCTTCTCCCTGATGCCGCAGAGTTTCGGTCTTTTTTTGCACGATTCGCTCCAGTGCCAGGTTCTGGGAAAGCAGTTCCATAGATGAGACCCTCGCCGAATATCGTTCTTCTGCGGCATTCATCAGCACCGCGATAGTCTTTTCCTGGGCTCGCAGTTTGGCTTGAAGCATGGCGATAAGTGTCTCGCTTTCACAGTCTGCACGTTTCCGGTCCATAGTTCCAACCACTAACCAGCAATTGCGATCCCCGTGAAGGTCTGATTGACATGCACGGAGTTGTATTGTTCACCGTAGGTGCTGAAACCTACAACTTTGCATTCCGCCAGTAGCCGGCCCATGGCATCGTCGATTCCCCGTTCTTCCATCTCGAGTCTTCTAAGTATGCAGTCGCAGCCGATGATGACGGCAGGCTCACCCATATCTTCTTTGATTTTAATCAGGTGGCGCGCTAAGGCATCGATTGCTGAGTTGCCCTGGCCAATAGTGAGGACGAGCCCGGTATCGATGGCACAGAAGAACTTCAGACTCCCATCCGGTTCGGCACTCGATATCGATCGAACGAAATATTCATTGCCTATACGGAGCATGAGCGGATGGCGGGAGAATACGACGGAGTCGAGGTCCCTGACCGGAGTGCCGATAAGCCGGGCATAGGCCTCCACTGCCGGCTCTCCGTTGATTTCCTTTACCAGGCGATTGGCGGGGTCGGCTTCCGTGACAACCAGTCTCGTCGAAGTTGGGAGAAAATGCTGATGCTTGAAAACATGGAAGGGCAAGGAGGTCAGGAACAGGGCAAACACTGCGGCATCCTGCAGCAGTTGACCATCGTGGTAGACGAAAGTCCTCTTGAATTTCAAGGAGTCGCCCGCCGAACCGCCAACTATGGGGATGTCTCCAAGGGACATATAGAGTGTCGAAATCAGCTCTTCCTCCTGCATGGAAAGCCCATCCACCAATAAGAAGCCGAAAGCGTCCTGCGAGGTAGCGGAAAGGCGTGCCCGGACATCTTTGGCGAGTCTGTCAATCATCTTCCCCGAAGCAGCAAGAGGACGGATAAGATAGAGGATGACCGAAAGATTGCTGCCTGCCAGTGAGGCTCCGGAGACGCCGCCGCGCTGAAAACCTGATTCTGAGAGCTGACCGGCGGTGGTGCACCCGATGATTGGACCAGCCAGGTACTGCTTCAAGGCCAGGCCGAGTTCCTGTGGATCGTATTCATCCGAAAAAAACACGAGATTGGCCTGAATATCAGGTTGTTCGAGTTGCGCTGCCAGCTCGCGAACCGCCTGATGTACATTTTTATCCAAAGATTTTCCCTGCCTGACCCTCAAACGAGGACCTCTTTCGCAGAGATTGAACACCTCCGGAGAGTTTTTACTCTGAAAACCGAATGAATTCGTTTTTGCCATTGCCGCTTTTCCTCGTTTCGGTTCCTGTTTTGGTTTATCGACCCGTCTGCAGATTCGGCATTTTTCAGTTTTAATCTCCGAGAGGTGCACGGCGGGATTGGCGCGGGAACCTTGAATGGAGATTGCAACGATTACTCGCGCCACAGTGTGGCATTAACCGGCACTCATTTGAGTATCCACAATTTCAGCAAGGCTGTCAAATTGTCCGGGAAGTTGGCGCTCTCCATTGCGATGCAGCTAAACATTTTCCCCTAACTTTTTCTGTGGAAAACGCTGAAAAAGACGGAACCGACAATGAGCATAAAAAAGGGGTCACCAAAACGACGGGACGGCTAGTTCCGATGGGATCAGGTGCGTCCCTGTTGTTTCAGCGAAGTTGATCGGCACATAGCACTCCGACAACAGGGAACGCGAGTCCTTACAGGAAGGATTTGCTAATTTTTTCTTTTTCTAATTGTGGCCGCCAGTCCAGTCATGCCGGCACCTATCAAAAGTAAGGTCGCCGGTTCGGGAATCGGGTCTGCCTGGGGTGCTGGAGCGAAGAAGCCTCGAATTTCACCTCCGGGGAAATTGTTGGTATGAATATTGAAATAAGCGGTTCCGGCAGAAAGATGCGATTGGAGAGTCGTTTCAGCCGCTAGCGTCGAACCAACGGAGTTCAGGAAATCAGGATTCCACGTCGAGGGTAAGGTCGTGTCGAAGGTGTTGCTGTAGATACCGCTTGTCGCCCCAAGAGGGAAACCCTCGAAACTCGGGAGTTGGGTGAGAACTCCTGCTGTCCCTGTTCCAGGAGACTCCGTCGGGCCATGGATATGCGCCGCGGTTGTAGGGCTGGTCAAGTCACTGAAGTTTGCCTGCACCTCCATGAGATGGAGAATGGTGTCAAGATTGACCCGAGCAAAGCCCGTACCCGGTGAGGAATTTGGCGGAGATTCACTTGGGCCGTCGAGATCAGCGGTGTAAATTGTGCCGAAGCTTTGATACGGCAGGACGATTGCGGAAAAGGCCAGTGTCATGATTGTTTTGGATATTGCTTTCATGGCTATGCTCCTTTATTAAACATTACGTTCCAGTGAATCAAACTCACCAGGACGGATTTGCAAGTGTACGAGAACATGGAAAGAAAAGGAATCGGGTGTTGCTGTGAGACCAAAGTTACGAGGAACAACGGATTGCGGTGAGCGAGCTGAGCACGAAATATGGCCTCTCAGTTGATCCTATAGATTGTTATATAGCTAAGGATTTCTTCACGATCATGCAACGGAAAAGTCGCAGACTGGATGAGATTGTAGATCTCAAGCATATGTTGTTGAATTTAAAAATTAAAAAATTCGACAATACATAAAAAAAAATTGTCTCTGCCTCGGCTTGCCAATTTCTTGGCAATATCGGTATATTAAAGAGTCACAAAAAAATCTGGCAATTGATGATGGCGCCTACCCTCAGTTCGGGAACAGGGTGGTGCAGCCAACCGCGACGGGTGATTTATCTGAACAACTATAAACAAGGAGTGCGGAAGAATGAGAGTCCTCTTGTTGTCGCTAAGCCTGGGGATGATGATGTTCGCTTGCTATGCCTCTGCGAGCATCCGGGATTTCACTTTAGTAAATGAAACAGGTGTGGATATAGCCGGACTCTATATTAGCCCGGTGGCAAAGGCAAAATGGGGGGAAGATGTCCTGTGTGCGGACACATTACCTGCGGGAGGCGAATGTCGTATACAATTTTCACGCGAGGAGAAGGCTGAATTCTGGGATTTGATGATTGTGGATCAAGAAGGTACTTCGCTTGAATGGCCTGGATTGCATTTGTCGGCTGTTTCCAAGGTGACATTGACCATTGAAAGCGGCACGCCGATAGCGACATACGAGTAAAGGCCAGGCCTCATCGAAGCGCAGGAGAAGCTTGGAGTTCCAGAAAATCGGGCGCTGGGGCACCAAGATGATCCAAGGGGGCTTATCCGTGCGATTTCGAGTGGAAACATTAATCTGCGGCTTCATGAATCCTACAGTCTTGAGACCTTAGGAAAGAGGACGTTGTTTTCCAGATGAACGTGCTTGTGAAGATCCTCTTCGAACTCCTTGAGTTTCTGATAGGTGATCAGAAACGTATTGCAAGCGTCATCCGGCAATGAGTAATTCTGCGAGAGTTCACTGATTTTATGGGCAGCTTCGCCCACTTCATCATGTTCGGCCTCAAATCTTTCAAGACTGCGGGTAATAATTTCGATATCCTCGACTGAGGGAGACTTCCCCAGTTTTTTTGCTTCTTCTACCCGCTTTATAGCTGGAAAGCAAACATCCTCCTCTTCCTTAAGGTGGACGTACATATCTTTGACGATCCCGGCAAAGATCGCGGTGATCTCCCTTACCTCCGGGTGCTTCTCGCCATGAACCTCAGCGATCTTTCGGGTGTACGAAGCGATTTGGTCCAGGTTGTCTCTGAGATAGGTGTGGTGAGTAGTGATAATGTAGTCGGCGAGGAAGGAACTTGGCCAGGCAGAAAAATTCTGGCTTTTCTCCAAAGGCGTTTTTTTGACTGCCTCGATTTCCCTTGATAGTTCGGCTGGATCAATTCCCTTCTCAAGACAGACGTCCTGAAAAGCAATCTTGCCGCCGCAACAGTAGTCAATTCCGTATTTATCGAATATCCTTGCAGTGCGAAAATCCGCTGCAACAATCTCGCCGACCGTTCTTTGCTGATCTGAATTCGTGTTTTGCATGTCGCTCCCTCTTTAATAGATTTATTAATGAATACGTCGACTGCCGGACACGGAACCATTTGCTAACGAACTGCATGTCCGTCATTTTCGCCGTGGATGACTGAGTGCTATGTTCGGCAATTAATAACCGCCTTAATAGATCTGATTACTAAGTGAAATATAGGCAAAAGTTGTGTCCTATCTACTACGTTAATTCGGATGAAAGGATAGGCAATGCTGGAACGCGAGAACAACGATCAGGATTATGTAGAAAGGAAAGTTGACAATAAATGACATTGATAGTTGACATGATGGCAATCAATTCTGACATGATGACAATGAAAGTTGACAACTCGTTTAAAAGGAAGGTGATGATGGTGAAGTGGTGAAGTAAATACAGGATTTTTATAGAATCAAAAAGTAGGAATGGAATAAGGCACTAATATTACAATAAGAATAATGAAGTGTGATACCAATGTGATACACGGGTTGAACGCGATGTTGACTTTCGTCGAACGATTTACACGTTTAGTAATGTACGCGGTAAAAGACTACCCCGGAATTCGACAGGTGGCTGTCAAAAATCAAAGACCGAATGACCAGGCAGAGATTGGATATTTGCCTACGTTAAGCGATGATTGGCAATCTTGGCGACGTGAAGCCAGTTGGTGATGGAATCTCCGAAATGCGTGAACATTTCGGGCCGGGCTGGCGAATGTACTACATACAGCGCGGCGAAATGTTGATTGTAATGCTCGGCGGTGGAGACAAGACCAGTCAGGAAGCAGACATCGCCAAAGCTGTAAGAAGTTACAAAAGATTTATGAATCTACAAAACTTGAAACTCAAGGATACTAGCGAAAGGAAAAAATAAAAAAAGTTGAACGAATTTCAATCTTCAACTTTCTTTGCCATGGACTTATCAAAAAGAATTAAATAGACAAGTAAAGCTAAAAAAATCCCAATATGAATAGCAAGCAACAAAAAAAAGGACGAGATTTGGTAAATGGCATTATTCTTATAGAAAGATTTCTTGAAGTTCAAACTCTGATTTTTTTCAAAAGTAACCTCGTCTGATTTTGTTGGTGAATAAAGATTGAAGATATTTCCTTCCGCTTTAAAGGGAAGTGCGACTCCATGTTTTTCGTAAATAATTCTACTCGTTGTTTCCCTTTCCTCTAAACTCTCACCAATCACGAGCAGGGAGGCTAATTGGGGATCAATTTTTTCTTCATTATCGTGATCAATCATTTTGAGTACGGAAATATGGTTATAGAGGCCATATACCATCCATGAAAGGTTCACAAAGAAGATAGCAATGAGCAACAAAGGAAGGATTTTCTTGTTCTGAGCTTGGAGGTTCCAAAAAGATATAGGTATAAAAATAGAAAAAATGATGAAAATAGGGAAAAAGACTATTGGCTGGAGGATCATTTCATTCGCGAAAAAATAGCCAATGACCAGAATTGACCATAGTCCAAAAGTGATAGCAGGCAGATATTTCATGTGGTATCCCCAAAATGCAAAAATCGTTCATGAATTGTATGCTGTTGCGAGCTTATTTCAAAGCAAGGCACGAACAATTTTTTAGAAGCCGAGAAATTTATTCTGGAGCAAGTGAAAACTTGGAAGGTGAGGATGCGATACGGGTGTGATACCAAGCGGCATGAAGAGCATGTACTCAAGTGCTAGATATTTTCAAGAAAAAATGGTCGGGATGAGAGGATTTGAACCTCCGACCCCTAGTCCCCCAGACTAGTGCGCTAACCAGGCTGCGCTACATCCCGACGTGACGCTCTATCTACCATTTGTTGAATTTGCTGTCAATAGTATCAGGCAGATAGTCGCTATTCTTTTTTATTGGTAAGCAGGTTCTGCAGGCTTTTCAACTCCTGTTTGAGAGTATTCAGTTTTTGGGTGAGCAATTGGCCTGTGGGAGTCTTTCCTACCGCTTTTGCAGCTTGTCTATCCACAGGGCCTGCTGTGCTGGTGCTCTCTATGAGTTTCCGGGCCCCGGCAATAGTGAAGCCTCTTTCGTGCAGCAGGGATTTGATCTCGACGATCAGTTCGACATCCTGCTTTCTGTAGAGGCGCTGTTTTGAATTCGCACGTTTTGGGCGAATTCCCGGGAATTCAGACTCCCAGTAACGCAGAACATGGGTTGGAACTTCGGCAATTTTGGCAACTTCTCCGATCTTAAAATAGAGTTTGTCTGGTATTTCGATTTTCATATATGCCAGCCTTCCCTATAAAGACCAGGAACCGGGCCTAACTATTCACCAGCTCCCTGAGCTTCTTGCTCGGCCGGAAACTGACGGCCTGACGTTTTTTAATTGTAATGGTGTCGCCGGTCCTGGGGTTGCGTCCTCTTCGCGGCGACTTGTCCCGCACGGTGAAGGTGCCGAAATGCACAAGCTTGATCGACCGGCCCTCTACCATGGATTTTTTCATGGTATCGAGGAAGCTGTCAACCATTTGGGAGCAATTACTTTGGGAAAAGCCCAACTGGGCGGCTAATGCTTCGGTGAGTTCTTTTCTGGTGAGATTGGTGCTGTTGTCATGCATTGCGGAAACTACCCCCAAATTGTTCTGTCAGCAAACGGACAATCTTGTCGTGGGACTTCTCCACATTCTTTTCCGTGAGCGTCTTGGTCTGTGATCTGTACGTTATGCTCAGGGCGACACTTTTGTGCCCCTTAGGGATCTTTCCCCCCTGGTACACATCGAATATTTCGCAACTTTCGATGAGTTTGTCCGGAGCGTTACGCACTGCTGTTAACAATTCCCCAGCCGACACACTTGCCGGGACGACCAGGGCTATATCTCTTTTCACCGACGGATAGATCGGCAGTGATGTGAATTTTTTTTCGATGGCCTTCGGTTCGCAGAGCCCTTCATAATCCAAATCGAAAAAGAATACATCATGTTTTATGGAAAACCGGCGCAGTATATCAGTTCTCAGCTTGCCGAGCGAGCCGAGTTTGCGGTCCGCGATAAAAATATCGAGAGCGTAGCCTTTTTCGGCAAAGGGTTCTTCTGTCCCCGGTTTCGGAATTGCAAAATGGAGGCCGGCCGTATCGCTGTCGAAGGAGCCGAGTGACATCTCCCGGCATATAAATTCAACTGCGCCTTTGACGTCGAAGATATCGACCGGTTCAGGTTTGAAATAGAGAGGTGCGCTTTCTCCGTAGCGGGTCCCCGACATCGCTCCGGTGAACCGGGTGGTCTCGAGCGGCTGGGCGTTTACGTCCTGCGGAGTGAAGACCTTGCCGATCTCGAAGAGTTTGACATCGGTTTTCTGGAAATTGAGGTTGCGTCTGACATTCTCCAGCAGGCCGGGCAGGAGCATGGTGCGCAGCACCGACTGCTCCTCGCTCAGGGGGTTGAGCAGGCGGACCGTCTTATACCTGACATCGCTCTCGGCCAGTTCCATCATCTCGGAATGTTTGTCCGAGACAAAACTGTAGTTGATCGCCTCGGTGAAGCCGATGGAAGTGAGTCGTTCGGCTATGGCGAGGCGGCGGAGCCGGCGTTTGTCCTGCTCGGGATAGCTGAGGTCGACCTTCGGCAGACTGGTGGGAATGCGGTTGTAGCCGTAGAGGCGGGCGACCTCCTCGATGAGGTCCGCCTCCCGTTCGATGTCTACCCGGAAGGTCGGGGGAGAGACGAGCAGAGTGTCGTCATCCTTGATGACACAGCGGATGCCGATGGACTGCAGGAGGGCGGTGATCTCTCCGGCCGAAAGCTCAAGGCCGAGCAGGCTCCGGGTTCTCCCCACCCGTAATGCAAGCGTCAGCGGCTCTTTTTTGCCGCCGTAGTTGTCCACACCTTCGTCTGGGGCATGGCCGCCCGCCAGTTCGCAGATCAGTTCCACTGCGCGGTTAAGGGCGTTGATGGTGCCGCTGGGATCGACGCCGCGCTCGAAGCGGTATGAGGCTTCGGTTGCCAGATTGAGTTTTCTGGCGGTTTTGCGGATGGAGACGGGATTGAAGCAGGCACTTTCCAGCAGGATGTTTATGGTCTTGTCGCTCACTTCCGAATTTGCGCCGCCCATAATGCCAGCGACGGCAATCGGTTTTTCGCCATCGCAGATCATCATCATCTCGGAGTCGAGTTGCCTCGTGCTACCGTCGAGGGTGGTGAAGCTCATTTCATGCTCCCGCGGGGCCCGGACAACGATCTTTCCGCCGGCAAGCGTGTCGAAGTCAAAAGCGTGCAGGGGCTGGCCGTACTCCATCATGACGAAGTTGGTGATGTCGACGATGTTGCTGATCGGTCGCATGCCGACGGAGAGGAGTCTTTTGCGCAGCCACCAGGGCGAGGGACCGATTTTGATGTTTTTGATCAACCGTCCGGCGTAGCGGGGGCAGAGCTCACTCGATTCGATTTCTACCGAGAACTCACCACTCGTTTTCTTGATCTCGGCACCGCTCACCGGTAGATGCAGCTCCTTTTTCAGGACGCCCGCCACCTCCCGCGCCACGCCTATGACCGAGGCGCAGTCGGGGCGGTTGGGAGTGAGATCCACCTCGACGAAGGTGTCGGCAAGGCCCATCGCCCGGGTGAAAGCCAGGCCTTCGCCTGCTTCCGGCGGCAGTTCCATGATACCGTCGTGGGAGGTGCTGAGGCCCAGCTCCCGCTCGGAGCAGATCATGCCGAAGGATTCGACGCCGCGGATCTTCGATTTGCCGATCTTCATATCCCCCGGCAGTACCGTACCAGGTAGGGCGACCACGACATTCAGGTCCTTGCGGACATTGGGCGCTCCGCAGACGATCTGGTGGGTGGTGTCGCCGATCTTCACCTGGCAGACGGTCAGTTTGTCGGCATCGGGGTGGCGTTCGGCAGAGACAACCAGGCCGGTCTTGAGGGGTGTGAGATCCTCGTAGAGAGGCGTCACCGCATCGACTTCAAGGCCGAGCATGGTGAGGTGGTCGGCCAGCTCGGAGGGCGTTACGCCGGAGATATCCACATAGTTTTGCAACCAGTCAAGAGTAAGCTTCATGGTAGTGTTCCGAGTAGTGGTGTAACGGGCTAACCCCCAATTGAAGGGGACTTTTTCGTATCCCCTTGAGGGGTATAAGTACCTTGCCGAAATTTTTTCCTTACTCTATTCAGCACCCCCTTCGAGGGTGAAAAGCAAGAAAAATATTTCTAATGTACTAAAATTGCGACAGAAAACGCTGATCGTTTTCGTAGAACAGGCGAATGTCGTCGATCCCGTACTTCAGCATGGCAATGCGCTCGATGCCGAGACCGAAGGCAAAGCCGCTGTACGCTTCGGGGTCATAACCGACCATCCTGAAGACCTCCGGATCGATCATGCCGGATCCCAAAATCTCGAGCCAGCCAGTCTTCTTGCAGACCCTGCAGCCGCTGCCGCCGCACATGACGCAGGCGATGTCCACCTCCGCACTTGGCTCGGTGAAGGGGAAGAATGACGGCCGGAAGCGGAGGGGCAGTTCTTTCTCGAACATTTTACGGGTGAAGACGGTGAGCACGCCTTTGAGGTCGGCAAAGCAAATGTTCTTATCTACCAGGAAGCCTTCCACCTGATGAAACATCGGTGTATGGGTGATATCGGAGTCGCAGCGGTAGACCTTGCCCGGGGCGATGACCCGGAGCGGCGGCTGCTGTGCTTCCATGATACGGGCCTGCATCGGCGAGGTATGGGTGCGGAGCAGGACGGAATCGCCGATGTAGAAGGTGTCGTGCATGTCCCGAGCCGGATGGTGGGCGGGGATATTCAGGGCTTCGAAGTTATAGTAATCCAGTTCGACATCCGGGCCTTCGGCGACCGAGAAGCCGAGATTCTCGAATATGGCGCAGGTCTCCCGCATCACCTGGGTGATCGGATGGAGCTTGCCTCCCGCAGGAACGCGACCGGGCAAGGTGAGATCCGGTGTCGTGACGTCTCGGGTTCCGGCGCCCGCAGCCAAGAACACGGTCTTCTTCTCCTCGAACAGTTTTTCGATCTCCGCCTTGATGTTGTTGGCCATCTGTCCGAACCTGGGCCGTTCCTCAGCGGGAACATTGCCGAGTTGACGCATGATGGTGCTGAAACTGCCTTTGCGTCCGAGAAAACGGATGCGAAACTCTTCCAGCTGTCCCTCATCACGCAAGTCCTGAAGAAGGGTCTTGGCCTCGGTTTCCAAACTCTGTAACTGGTGTTCCATATCGAATGCCAAAAGTGAGTACGGAAAGAAACAGCGTGCCGGTTGTTGGTCGCTCAAACCAAAACCGGCACGCAGAAAAAACAATGGGAAATAAAGTTACTTATGCGTTCGCTTCTTTGGCTATCTGCACCACTTTGGAGAAAGCGCCTGCATCGAGGATGGCCAGGTTGGCCAGGACCTTTCGATCGAGGTCGATATTGGCTTTTTTCAACCCGCCCATCAATTTGCTGTAGCTCATGTCGTTCATATGGGCGCCGGCATTGATTCTGGCGATCCACAACCGACGGAAATCCCTCTTCTTGGCTCTCCGGTCGCGGTATGCATAATTCAAGGCGCGATCCACCGCTTCCGTTGCGGTTTTGTACAAGCGGGATTTGCCTCCTCTGTAGCCTTTGGCAAGCTTCAGCACCTTGTTTCTTCTTCTGCGGGCTTTAAAGCCCCGTGTTACGCGTGGCATGTATCAACTCCTTCTTTATCCTGCAGCCGTCTGCCTAAAGGCTTTTCGGCGAATGCAAAATGTTCAGTGAATATATGGCAAAAACCTGTTCTCTTACATGTACGGCAAAATTTTCTTGATTCCCTTGTAATTGGCGGAATCCACCAACTCAGCCTGGCGCAGGCCACGCTTTCGTTTGGTTGATTTTTTGGTCAGGATATGGCTGGAAAACGCCTTGGCGCGCTTGATTTTCCCGGTTCCGGTCAGTTTGAAGCGCTTGGCCGCACCTCTGTTGGTTTTCATTTTGGGCATGACAAAACTCCTTTCACCTCGATATCATTAACTGTTGAAGGTGGCTTTTGTTATCTGCTGCCGTTGGACACCACCAATCAACAGCGACTGTTATCAATCAAACAAACGAGCTTCAACGGGGCTCAGACATAAATTCCTTACTTCGGTCCTACAAACATCACCAGTTGGCGGCCTTCCATCTTCGGTTCCTGCAGGATGACGGCATCCTCGGCGAGCGCCTCGGCAATTTTTTTCATGGCCTCGAGACCGATCGTTTCGCTGTAGACGATCTCACGGCCGCGAAAACGCATGGTAAGTTTCACCTTGTTCTTGCTGGCGAGAAATTTTTTGATGTTTTTTATCTTAAAGTTGAGATCGTGCTCATCGGTCTTGGGCCGGAATTTGATCTCCTTGGTTTCAATAACTGTCTGCTTCTTCTTGGCTTCCTGCGTTTTCTTCTTCTGCTCGTAGCGAAACTTGTCGTAATTCATCACCCGGCAAACGGGCGGGTCGGCATTTTCGGAAACTATGACCAGGTCAAGCCCCGCCTCGGCAGCGATATCTTTCGCTTCTTCTGATGAGACGATGCCGAGCTGATTGCCGTCGGCGTCGATCAGCCTGACCTTGGGGAAGCGGATCGCTTCATTGATTATCGATTTATCATCCCGCTGTACCGGACCACTCCTTCCTTTTCTGTTAATAACTTTACCTCCTCGATTCTACGAGCTTATAATATTTGGCAATCATCCCGGTGTGATATGAGCAGGCATAGGGTTCCGGGCACCATCACCATCCCAGGGTCGCTTCAATAGCCGCGACCTGTTTTTACTTCATCTGCAATTTTTGCCGCGAATTCGGCAATCGACATCGGCGGCAGGTTTTCCCCGTCACGGCGACGAACAGTCACCGTCCGATCGACTTTCTCTTTGTCTCCGACAATAAGCATGTACGGAATTTTAGCCATTTGCGCTTCTCTGATCTTATAATTCAATTTCTCGTTGCGCAAATCCTTTTCGATACGAACTCCTGCTTTGCGAAGTTGTGTGTAGACTTCCTCGCAGTAGTCAGCCTGATCGTCAGTGATGTTGAGGATGCGGGCCTGCACCGGAGCAAACCAGAGCGGAAAAGCTCCGGCGTAGTGCTCGATGAGTACTCCGACAAATCGCTCCAGCGATCCCATCAGGGCCCGGTGGATCATGATCGGCTGATGGTCTGTGTTGTCCGCTCCGGTATATCGCATCTCAAAACGTTCCGGGAGATTGAAATCGACCTGGATGGTTGAACACTGCCAGGATCGGCCGAGCTGGTCTTTGATCTTGATATCGATCTTCGGCCCGTAGAAGACTCCTTCACCAGGATCGACCATGTAAGCAAGGCCTTTTTTCTCGAGAGCAAGCTTCAGGGCGAGGGTGGCCTTCTCCCAATTGGCGTCGCTGCCGACATATTTCTCCGGCCGGGTGGAGAGATAGATGTCGTACTCGGAAAAGCCGAACGATCGCAAAATATGCAGGGTGAGGTTGAGGATATTGAGAATCTCTTCCTCGAGCTGGTCCGGGCGGCAAAAAACATGGGCATCGTCCTGGGTGAAACCGCGGACTCGCAACAAGCCGTGCAGGGCGCCGGCCCGTTCATAGCGATAGACGGTGCCCAGCTCGCACCACCGGATGGGCAGTTCGCGATAGCTTCTTTTCTCGCTGTTGTAGACGCCGATGTGGAAAGGGCAGTTCATCGGTTTGAGCTGGTACTGCACCTCATCGATGAACATCGGAGCATACATGTTATCGCTGTAGAAGTCGAGGTGGCCTGAGGTTTTCCAGAGGTCCTGCCGGGCGATGTGCGGAGTGTAGAGCAGCTCGTAATCGTGCCTGTAATGCTCGTCCTTCCAGAAGTCCTCGATCAGGCGGCGGAGCAGGGCGCCCTTGGGCTGCCAGAGTATGAGGCCGGGACCTATCTCGTCACGGATGGTAAAGAGTTCAAGTTCCTTGCCAAGCCGGCGATGGTCGCGCTTTTTCGCCTCTTCCAGATCGTTCAGGTATTTTTTCAGATCCTTCTTGTCGTAGAAAGCGGTGCCGTAAATCCGTTGGAGAACGTCGCGCTTTTCATCCCCCCGCCAGTAGGCGCCGGCAACACGCAGGATCTTGAAGGCCTTGATGAAAGAGGTGTTGGGAAGGTGAGGGCCGCGGCAGAGATCGGTGAATCCCCCTACCTGATAGAGGGAGACGATATCAGTGGCGAGATCCTCGATCAGTTCGACCTTGTACTTCTCCTCCTCGGCGCCAAAAAGTCGTAGAGCTTCGCCGCTGGGTATCTCGGTGCGCTGAAATGGCAGGGCCTGGCGGACCAGTTCTTCCATTCGCTGCTCGATCTTCTCGAAATCTTCGGGGGTGAACGGTTCGCTTCGTTGGAAGTCGTAGTAGAAGCCGTTTTCGATGGCCGGCCCGATCGCCACCTTGACGTCCTTGCCGAAGATGTCGCGGACTGCATGGGCCATGATATGGGCGGCGCTGTGGCGAAGCACATCAAGCGATTCTTCCGAGCCGATCTGCACGGGAACAAGAACCGTATCCTCGGTCAAGGGGCGCGTGAAGTCGACAACGGCATCGCCGACCTTGGCGGCCACCGTCAGCTTTCGCTGCTTGTTCGAAAGGAGGGAGGTCAATGCATTTTGTACCGTAGTTCCTGCAGGTACTGTGACGGATTCTCCTCCGGATAAGGTTACTGTTATTTCTGACATGTGACCTTGTATATAAAAATAAAGGCTAAAGAATCAACGCCTTAATTAAGGAGTTCTACTTTAGCCTTTTATCTTGGTAGGCGCGGAGGGGATTGAACCCACGACATCCACCACGTCAAGGTGGCGCTCTCCCACTGAGCTACGCGCCTGGGAAAACTGAATTTTTGCCTTGCACTCCTTCGGCCGGGGCTTTTCGCATTCCGTCGCTGGCAAGAGCCACTGTTTAACATGATTGTTTTTGAGGCGCAACAATTTTTTCTTTGCTTCTGGATAAAAAGTAGTATCGAATCCGCAGATTGCGGCCGGAACTGCATGATGAAGAGCCGGCGGCATTCATGTCGGAAAAGGAATCAGCTTCACCTTCTTGTCACTGCTATTTTGCCGGTGAACGGGCTTCGATCGCCTTTGCCAGCGTATAGCGGTCGGCGTATTTTATGTCCATGCCCATGGGTATACCGCAGGCAAGACGCGTCACCCGGACCGGTTCCTGATGGAGGAGGTCGATGAGATAGGATGCCGTGACCTCGCCGGGAACGGTGGAACTGGTCGCAATGATCACTTCCTTGATCGACCCCAGGCGAACGCGGGCTACAAGCTCCCGGCTCTTGATCTCCTCCGGCCCAATGCCGTCCATGGGCGAGAGGACGCCGTGCAGGATGTGATAAAGACCACGATAAGAATCGGTTTTCTCGATGGCAAGGAGATCACCGGACTGTTCGACCACGCAGACGGTGTCGGCCTGGCGGCGGGGGTCGGCGCAGATGGCACAGGGGTCCTGTTCGGAAAAGGAGAAACAGCTGGAGCAGAGCCGGATAGCCTCGTGCAGTCCGATGAGGGATTCGGCGAGGTCGCGGGCTAGTGCCGGAGGTTTGCGCAGGATGTTCAGGGCCAGCCGGGTAGCCGTCTTCTTGCCGATGCCGGGCAGGCGGGCCAGGTTGTCGATGAGCCTTTCCAGGGCCGGCGGGATAACCTGCATGATCTTTACGGCTGCAGGAAGTTTGTGAGGCCGGGCAGGTTGAGGCCGCCGGTCAGTTGGGCCAGTTCCCGTTTGGAGAGTTCTTTGGCTCGGCGCAGAGCGTCATTGGTCGCCGCAACCACCAGATCCTGAAGCATTTCAATTTCCTGCGGGTCGACGACCGTTTTCTCTATAGCTACCGACAGTACGTCGCCCTGGCCGTTGACCGTCACCTGTACCATGCCGCCTCCGGCGCTGCCGGTGATTGATTTCATGGCCAGGTCCTGCTGGATCTTGGCCATCTTTTCCTGCATGGCCTTGGCCTGCTGCATAATCGTATTCATATCCATGACAGTTATCCTGTTCTGATTTATCTGCTGTGCGGGCCGATGCGTATGTCCCCGACCTCGCCGTTAAAAATCTCTGCCGCCATGACTACGAGCGGATCGCCCGCCAGTTGGGCCCGCTTTCGGTTGGGCGATTCGCCATTGGCTTCCGTCTGGTCTTCCGCAGCCGGGATGATGAAGCGAATCTTGAGTTGTTTCTGGAAAAAATCAAGGGCGAATTCAGTCAGGAGCTGGCGATTTTCCTTTTGCCGAAGCATCAGACAATTGGCAGGATCGTGATAGACGAGGTGTAGCTCTCCTTCGACGTCGTGTTTGATCTGGTCGGCTCGCTGCAGGTCCTGGGCCATCCACATCTTGTTCACTTTCACGTAATTGATGAATTCAAGCCAGTCCCTTCGGAGATCCTTTTCGTGGGGCTTGATTTTGACCGGTTGGGCTTCATGGTCGGCCTCCGTTCCTGCTTCAGTCTCGGGTGGTGCCGGGGCCGAAGGCGGTCTTTCGACGGCCGGTTCGGGTGGCGGAGCGGCATATTCGGCGGCGCGGGGTTCCGGCCGGGAGGTCGGCGGCGGTTGCGGAGGCGGGCTCGTTTCTGTTTGGGGCGGCTGGGGCCGAGGTGCTGTTTCTTTGCTGGCCTGTTGTCTTTCCGGCAGGGAAACGGTCGACGGGTGACAGACCGGCAAGGTTTTCATGATCTCGGCGAGATGGCCGAGGAGGTCGGAGAGAGGCACCACATTGCCGGCCTCGATTATCTTCAGGAATGCCGTCTCGAGCGTCAGACGGGGTTGCACGGCGTGCCTGAGGTCGTCTGCCGTCTGCATGAGGAGGGCGAGTTTCAGGTGCAGGGTTTCACTGCTGACTTCCGTCGCCAGTTTCCGGAATTCCGCAAGATCCTCCGCTGGCAGATTGATGAGGTCGCCGCAGCCTTCTATCCGGCAGAGCAGGAGGTTTCGGAAATTGCCCATGAGGTCTTCCATGAACCGCTTTATATCCATGCCGTAGCCGAAGATCTCGTCCAGGGCAAGGAGGACCTCCTTCATCGTGCCGTCGAGCAGGCCGCGGGTCAACCGCATCAGAACCTCCCGGCTGACGAGTCCAAGGACCTCGACCACATCCCTCACGGTTATCTTCTGCTCGCCGAAGGAAAACATCTGATCGAGTAAGCTCAGTCCGTCCCGCACCGATCCGCCGGCCTCGCGGACGATGAGGGAGAGCGCGGCGGGCTCGATTTCATAACCTTCGGCCATAGCGAGCTTTTGAAAATGGTCATAGAGCTCCTGGGCGGAAATCCGCTTCAGTTCGTACTGCTGGCAACGGGACAGGATAGTGATTGGAATCTTGTGGATCTCCGTGGTGGCGAACATGAAGTAGACATGGGCGGGAGGTTCCTCCAGGGTCTTCAGCAGAGCGTTGAAGGCCTCCGTGGTCAGCATGTGCACTTCATCGATGATGATGATTTTGTATTTGGCCGAAGTGGGCAAAAATCGGATTTTTTCCTTCAGTTCCCGGATCTCCTGGATGCCCCGGTTGGAGGCGCCGTCGATTTCGTACAGGTCGAGTGCGGTGCCTGCGGCAATTTCCCGACAGGAAGGACACCGGTCGCAGGGGCGGTCATCACGGTCTCCCTGGCAATTGATGGCCTTGGCCATGAGGCGTGCGAGCGTGGTTTTGCCCACACCCCTGACGCCGGAGAACAGGATGGCGTGGGCGACTCGGTCGAGCCTGATGCTGTTCTGCAGGGTTTTGACGACGGGACGCTGCCCGACAACCTGAGCAAAGGTCTGGGGCCGGGATTTTCTGGCCAGGACGAGATAGGACATTTTTGAACACCGCGGCTGGTTAAGAAGAAATGACGTGCGGTTCGCATCTGCCGGAAAAATGATAGCCGGGTTACCTGCAACACCCAAAGAGTGTCGCTACCGTTGCTTCCTTCCGGACCTGGCGGGGTTCGCGATTCTTTGTTGCGCAGGGCCCGGCTATCAAAGTCGAACTCTTTATGGCGGAGAGAGTGAGATTCGAACTCACGGTACTTGCGTACACACGCGTTCCAGGCGTGCACCTTAAGCCACTCGGTCATCTCTCCTTCTTTGAACGCTCTCCGAATGCTCTCGAATGCCCTCAAAAACGTGTGGTACTATGTATACCGTCATCATCGATTTAGCAATCAAAAAAATAAGGACATTTTCAAAAAGGGCAAACTGTTCCGGCCCGGCCGGCTTATCCGTTCCTCCTGTTTTTAAAAAAAATACGGAGCAGTTCTCCGCACCTGTCTGCCAGGATTCCGCCGCGGATATCGATGCCGTGATTGAGCCGGTTATCGCTGCCGATGGCGTACAGGGAGGCGGCCGCGCCGGTCTTGGGATCGGCGGCGCCAAAGACCAGTCGGCCGATCCTTGCCTGAATGAGTGCCCCCATGCACATGATGCAGGGTTCCAGGGTTACATAGAGGGTGGTGTTCGGCAAGCGGTAGTTACCGGCGGCTTTACAGGCCTGTCGCAGGGCCAGGATCTCCGCATGGGCAGTCGGGTCGCTCATCCTGATGGGGCTGTTGCCGGCCGCGGCGATCAACCCTTCTTCGCCGACCAGAACGGCTCCGACCGGCACCTCGCCCATTGTCGCAGCATCGACGGCTTCGGCGATGGCCCGTTCCATCCAGAAGACATCCCTTGCCCCAGCCGATTGCTCCCGTTCAAGCTCGTCCGATCTCTGCACTGCTTTGTCGGAATGAAAACAGCTTTTGGTTTGCATTTTTCTTTGATACTCCTTATAAAGGAAACAGGAGTTACGATTTTGAAATATCATTTCCCTTCTTGTAATTGTCCCTTTGCCGATCGTATACGTAATGCTCGTAAGGGGATGTCTTTCCCTTTCCCTCGTTAAAGGGGCTCCTACCCCCACAGGGGGTTGAAAACTGGATTCACCGACTGTTTCAAATCCTGGCTTGACCCGGATGAGAAGGTGCATATTTTCTGCGGTTTGCCATGCAGAAAATTCAATGTGATGTATTCCAGCTGTCACCGAGAATCTTAATCCTCGTGAGGCTATTCGATGTATAAAATTCTCATATATGATTCTTTCGAAGCGACTAGGGCCAGTATCGTTGCCGCCCTGGAAGATCGATGCGAATTGACTTGTATCGCCAATGAGAATGAATTTCAAGCCGAGATCAGGGCTCGCCAGTTCGATCTGATCTTTATCGACATAGATTCAATCAGCGATAACTGGCTGATTCTTCTCAGCCAGATCCACAATAAGGATCCGTTTTTGCCGATAATCATGACGAGCAAGTCGGAGAAGGCGGAGGTCATCGTCCAAGCGATGAATGCAGGGGCCAGTGATTTTCTCATTCACCCCATATCCCCCACCCGCATCAACATCGCCGTGGAAAAGGCGATCGAGATTCGCGACCAGCGCTTCGAAATCGCCTACCACAGGCGAACACAGGACGTGGTCTACGATTTCCGCGACGTGGTAGCCTTCAGCCCAGGGATGCAGAGGATCCTGAAAAGCCTCGAACGCTTCGCTAAGACCGATTCGACCATTCTCATCACCGGCGACACCGGGACCGGCAAGTCCTTCCTGTCGGGAACGGTCCATTTCAACTCGCCGAGGCGGAAGAAACCCTTCGTCAAGATCAACTGCGCGAACATCCCCGAAGATCTCCTGGAATCCGAACTCTTCGGCCACGAAAGGGGGGCCTTCACCGGTGCCGACAAGCAGCGCATCGGCCGGTTCGAACAGGCGAGTGGCGGGACCATCTTCCTCGACGAAATCGGCGAGATGAACATGCGGCTGCAGACGAAGCTCCTGCGGGTGCTGGAGGAAAAGTCCTTCGAGCGGGTGGGCGGCAACAAGACCATCTACAGCGACGTGCGGATCATTGCCGCCACCAACAAGGACCTGGTGCAGCAGGTGGAGGAGGGGCTGTTTCGCGAGGACCTCTACTACCGGATCAACGTCCTGCCGGTTACACTGCCGTCGCTGCGCGAGAGGCCGGAATGCATTTTGCCGCTCGCCGATCTCCTGCTGAAAAAGTGCAGCGCCTCTATGCACCGGGATATCCAAGGCTTCACCGACGAATCGAGAAACCTCATCCTCGCGTACGAGTGGCCTGGAAACATCAGGCAATTGGCAAACACCATCGAGAGGGCGGTGATCCTCGAGGATGATCGGAAAATCCACTCCCACAACCTCGCCCTGCCCAGAAAAACCATACGCCAGCAGGTTGCAGTGGCCAGGCTGGCCGAGGCTGGCGAGCCGGCAACGGAACCCGTCGAGTCGCTTGCGGAACGCGAAAAGGAACTCGTCCTCAAGGTCCTGGAAGAGTGTTTGTGGGTCCAGAAGAACGCTGCAAAGAAGCTCGGGATCAGTCCTCGGGCCCTAAACTATAAGGTGAGCAAGATGGGCATCACCCACCCGCACTGGCGGCGTAACAAGAAGGTCGGTTGAGATTGCCGGCACGCAAGAAGCGGTGACGGCCAAGGATGGATATGCTTTGTATCGCTCTGCCGGTCAGCAAGGCGACGGTCGCCGGTCCGCCGGAGCAGATTCGGATTCTGCCCCGCGGATGACAAGACTGCTCCGCCGAACCAAAGAAGGCGATTACTCCAGCTTCATTCGACGCGGGTCAACATCTCCTCGATGACGTTGAGGCCCTGTTGCCAGAAGGCGGGGCTGTCCAGATCGATACCGAAGGGCTGGAGGAGTTCATAGGGCGTGCGCGAGCCGCCGGCAGAGAGGAGTTCCAGATACTTCGCTACAAAGGCCTCTCCCTCCTGCTGGTATATTCCGTACAGGGCAAGCACCAGAAGCTCCCCGAAGGCATAGGAGTAGACATAGCCCGGGGTCGACAGGAAATGGGGGATATAGGACCACCAGATGGAGTAATCCTCGCCCAGCCTCACGGTGTCGCCGAACATGGCCCGCTGAGTGGTCAGCCAGTAGTCGCTGAGTTGCTCGCGGCTTAGTTCGCCCTGGCTTCGCCGCCCCTCGTGCATCAGCTGCTCGAAGCGGTTCATGGCGGTCTGGCGGAAGACGGTGGCGAAGATGGATTCGAGCTTCTGGCAGATGAAGGCCCGCCGCTCTTCTTCCTTGTCGAGCAGGGCCAGCTGGCTGTTGAAGACCAGCAGTTCGGCAAAGACCGAGGCCGTCTCGGCGAGAGGCAGCGGCGTGTCGCTGTTGAAGTGACCCTGGGAGGCGGCGAGGAACTGGTGGACGCCATGGCCCAGCTCATGAGCGAGGGTGGAGACGTCCCGGAGGCTGCCGGTGTAGTTGACCAGCACGTAAGGGTGCACCTCCGGCACGCAGGGATGGGCAAAAGCCCCGCCCCGCTTACCTTCGCCAAGGGGGGCGTGAATCCACTCGCGGACAAAGAACATTTCAGCGATCTCCTCCATCCTCGGGGAAAAATCCGCAAAGGATTTGAGCACCGTCTCCCGGGAAGAACGCCAGTCGATTTTCTTGGTGGGAAGCGAGGGCAGCGGAGCATAGCGATCGTAATGCTCGAGCGCATCCAGGCCCAGCAGCTGTTTCTTGACCCGATAGTAGCGGTGGACGATGTCGTAGCGGGAGGTCACCGCCTCGATCAGGGTGTCTACCGTCTTTCCCTGCAGTTCGTTGTGCAGGTTCATGGCGTTGATCCAGCTGGGGTGTTTTCGCAGCCGGTCGGTGATCATCTTGTCCGCGGCCAGGGTATTGAAGATGTGGGTGAGGATGTGGTTATGGCCGTTCAGCCCTGCCGTCATTTCTTCGGAAGCCGTCCTTCTCACCTCCCGGTCCGTATTGTAGAGATCGTTCAGCACCTCTTCCTCGGTCCTCTTATTCGGCCCGAACTTTGCCGTACTGAGGATCTTGTTGAAGAGGATGGTCCAGGCATTTCTGCCCACCGCCTCCTTTTCCAGTAGGATTTTTTCTTCGCTCTCCGAGAGCTGATGGGGCCTGTAGCGGCGCAGGCTGGCGAGATAATGGCGGTAATGGGCAAGTTCGGGGCTGGATATCAGGGCCTCCGCCTGCTCGTCGGGCACCTGGTTCCATTCGAGCTCGAAGAAGACGGTTTGCGTCCCGCACCTGCTTGCCAGCTCGATGATCTTCTGGTTCAGGGCGCCCGCCTCCGCGTTGGTCATGCGGGTGGTGAAGTTGAGAAAGGAAAAGGTGGCGAGTTTGGACAGAGCGGTGTCGAGCGCCTCGAGTTTTTTGACCAGGACAAGAAGCTCCGCCGCGCCTTGATTCTTAACCTTGCCGCTGTACGCCTCGCGAATGGCGGCCGCCTCGCTCTCGCACCAGGCGATATCGGAGTCGATGTGTCGATCGTCGGTTCCTCCGTAGAGGTCGGTAAGGTCCCAGATTACCTCAGTGGTACCGAGCAATTCGTTTTGTTGTTTGGTATCAGTCATATTTCCCCCTCCTTGCAACTATATGAACGGGCTTTTTAAATCGCCCTTTGAGTGGGATAGGTTCCTTCACGAATAATTTCCGTTGAAACCAGCGAAGATTTCTCCTAGGAACGAGAGAGTTTTATGTTTCAGCGCAGGCCGGCGATAAAGGCGCCCACAGCCTGCGGTCCCTCTTTATCCACCAGACGGATAGTCTCCGAGCCGATGACCGCCATATCCGCCTTGCCGGTAATCGCCGCCACGTCCTCGCGGCTGCGGATGCCGAAGCCCACGGCCAGCGGCAGATTGGTCGCCGCCCGGCAACGGGCGAGATAGCCGGTGAAATCGTCGCCGAATTCCGATTGCTTGCCGGTAACACCGCGACGGGCCACGCAGTAGATGAAGCCGGCCGCGGATCTGTTCAGTTCCGACATCCTGGCGTCGGTTGAGGTCGGCGCAAAAATCAGCACCGGCGCTATCTGATATTCCCTGGCCAGCCGAAAAAAATCATCCCCCATCTCCGGCGGCAGGTCCGGAATGATCAGTCCCTTGATGCCGGCCTTCCGGCAGTCCTGGAAGAACCTCTCCTCGCCGTATTTGAAGACGATGTTGTAGTAGGTCATGAAGAGAAAGGGAATGTCGTACTTTCCTGTCATCTCGGCGCCGAAGGCCAGGCAGTCGGCCACGGTGGTGCCGGCGGCGATGCTGTCCTGGTTGGCCTTGAGGATTACCGGCCCGTCGGCCATGGGCTCGGAAAAGGGAATCTGCATCTCGATGCAGTCGACGCCGTTTGCCGCCATCTGGGCAACGACCTCGCGGTTTACCTCAAACGAGGGATAGCCGAGGACGATATGGGTCATCAGCAGGATTTTTTTTTCGCCCAGTCTTTTTCGCAATTGTTGTTCCAGTACCATTTGTTTTCACCGTTCCGTTCTTTTCTGGGATGGTCGCTTCACTTCATCTCGTATTCCCGGCCGCGGCCGATGATGAACTCCTTCCAGGAGGGATCGTCGAAGGCATGGGCGATGGTGAAGATATCCTTGTCGCCGCGTCCCGACTGGTTGATGATGATCGCCTCATCCCGGGAAAGCGCCGGGGCTTCCTTGAAGGCCTGAACAAAGGCGTGGGTCGATTCCAGAGCCGGTATGATTCCTTCCATCCGCATGGTGAGATCGAGAGCAGCCATGACCTCCTTGTCGGTGGCCGACTCGAAGCGGACCCGGCCCTTTTCGGCGAAGTCGGCGAGGATCGGGCTGACCCCGACGTAATCGAGGCCGGCCGCGACGGAATGGGTTTCGAGCATCTGGCCGTCGCTGTTCTGCAGAAACATGGTCTTGTAGCCCTGGGCCACGCCGGGGCTCGCATCCACGCCGCAGAGTCTGGCGGCGTGCTGACCGGAAGAAAGACCCCTGCCGCCTGCCTCCACACCTATGAGTTCCACGTTGCGGTCATCGAGAAAGCCTTGAAACACTCCCATGGCGTTCGAGCCGCCGCCCACGCAGGCGAAAACCCGGGCCGGAGGTTTGCCGTGTTGGGCGATGATCTGCTCTTTTGCCTCCAGCCCGATGATCGACTGGAACCAGGAGACCATCTCAGGGAAGGGCGCGGGCCCGCAGGCGGTGCCGAAAACGTAGTGAGTCGAGTCGACGTTGGTCACCCAGTCGCGGAAGGCCTCGTTGATAGCGTCCTTCAGGGTCCGGGAGCCGTCCTTCACCGGGATCACCGTGGCTCCCATCTTTTCCATCCAGAAGACGTTTGGACGCTGCCGCCGGACATCCACCTCACCCATGTAGACGGTGCAGTCGAAACCGAATTTGGCGGCCATGGTGGCGGTGGCCATGCCGTGCTGGCCGGCGCCGGTCTCGGCGATTACCCGTTTCTTGCCCATCCGCTTGACGAGGAGGCCCTGGCCCATGACGTTGTTGGCCTTATGGGCGCCGGTATGGTTGAGGTCCTCGCGCTTGATGAAGATCTTGGCTCCCCCGAAATGACGGGTGAGATTTTCGGCGTAGGTGAGCGGGGTCGGCCGGCACGAATAGGTGGACATCAAGTTTCGGTATTCCTGCCAGAAGAGCGGATCGGCCTTGGCCTGCCGGAAGGAGGTCTTCAACTGTTCAAACGTCTCGTGGAGGATTTCCGGGATGAAAGCTCCTCCCCAGCAGCCAAAAAAACCGTCGTGTGTCATGTTCTTCTCCATGCTCTCTCTCTGTGTGCCTGATCTTTTCTATAAACATGGCCGGTCATCTTGCCAACCGGGACAATTCCCGGCGGATATCTCCGAAGACTGCGCCATGACTTGAATATTGTCCTGAAGTTTTGCTAAGCTTCGGGAGTAATTTATTTTCATGGCAAGGAGAATGGTATGGCCAAAGATGAAAACCGAACGATGAATGAGGAAAAAATCGTGATTTTTCCTCAAGGTATACCAGGGTTTGAAAAATACACTACTTACCGCGTATACCACAAGGAAGAAAATGATGTGCATGCCTACTGGCTTGAGTCCTGCGAAGAGTCGGCTGTAACCTTTACCATTGTCGACCCCGTGGCATACGGTCTCGGCTACACTCTGGAACTGAGCGATGAGGAACGGGAACTCCTGCAGGCCGAGGGGGCGGAGGAACTGGGCATCTTCATGATGCTCAGCAAAAAGGAAGAAGGCGGGGGCGGCCTCAATGCCAACATCGCCGGGCCGATCATCATCAATCCCCGGACCCGGCGGGGAATCCAGAAGCTCATCCGGCAGGCCGGTGTGACGACGATGATCATGCAGGGCTAAATAAACCTCTGACCCAGCTCATCCCATCTGCCTGCGGCATGCTGCGGCGAAATCCTCCGGATAGTGGCCGTTTATGAAGCGAAGTTGTGCTTCGCTGAAGGCCCCAGGCGACTCCGGCAGGCGGGGCAGGAGGGCATAGAGCAAGGGCTGGCCGTTATCCAGAGCGAGTCTCTTGCCGTATTCGATGGAGGTGACCATCCTCGCGCCCAGGCTGGCCAGGACCTTCTGGGCCGTGAGGATTCCGATGTCCAGCGACCTGCGGACATTGCGGTCGCATTCGAGGATGTTGCCCGGCAAAATTCCTGCCTCGTCCGGCAAGGTCATGAGCTGCAGCTCCCATTGGGAAGTTTGGGCCTTGGGGACAAAGAGCATGGCCCGCTCGTCGCGCCAGACCACCAGGCTGTCCGGCAGCTCATCGCGGCCGTCCATGCGGCGGTTGGCGGCGATGGCCGCCCGGTAGTCGTCGAAGAAATCGTGGCCGTGGAGGCTGCGGTACTCTTTGATCACCTCCGCCACCAGATCGCCGCAGCTGTAGGCAGGCATCTCTCCCGCCGCCTGTTCCGTCCCTTCGCAATAGGTCGTGACCGTCTTCGGCACCAGGGCGTACTGCTGATGAATCTGCTGATGGGAGGCGTGGAGGCGGTATCTGCTCGGGGCGAAGTCGAAGCCGAAATTCCAGCCCCAGAGGCTCGCTCCGGAGGCGAGATCATGCTTTGCTTCCGGGAGCGCGGCCAGCACGTCCAGCCGAAGTGTCTCCATTTCATCCTCGCTCAGCACCCGCGCCGTAGCCGGCAGGGGCAGCTGCAGCTCCTCCGCCAGACGAATAAAAGAACGCTGGTAATAGAGATGGCGCAGGCCCTGTATATCGCCTTGGCCCAGGGTCCGGATGCTGTACCGGATGGCGTCTTCGGCCATGTTGGCGGCGTAGTGGCCGCCGGCGATATAGGAGTTGCGGCGCAGATACTCGTAGATGTGGGTGCCGGTATTGGTCGGCCATTCTCCGACGATTTCGCTCCCGCCCTGAGCGCCGGGGCGGATGACCATGGCGATTTTATAATCGTCGGGCAGGCTGGGGTTGTTGGCCACCGCCTCGAAGAGGAGATGGTTGTGGATCACCGGCCGCAGGCCGCCTCTTTTATCTTTTTTGTAGCGAAGGCCCAGCGCCGCTCCCTGCATCTCCTCGCTTTTGATCATTTCGCAGGAGAGTTCAGCCAGCTGCACGAGATCGGCCGGATCGGTCGAGCAGGTGGCAAGCGCCAACAGCAGCGGTTCGGGCAGCTCGGCAAGAAGATTTTGATCGACGCCGCTCTTTTTGAGGGACTTGGCGAGGGAGACTTCCAGTGGAACAGGCAGCCGGATACGCTCGGGATTGCCGGCGCTTGCATCCGCCCATACCTTGTCGATATAGGTAGCGCCTTTGAAAGGAAAGGGGTTGGGGATCTCGAAAATCCAGTCGGCATCGGGAACGGACACCTTGCCCGCCGGGTAGTTCCGGGCGTTATCAACCGGTATATTTTCGGTGGTGAGCCCGAGGACGGAAAGATTCGTCTCCTGCCGCATGTTGGTCACGGTATAGGCAGGCTTGTGGATGCCGTACTGAAATTTGCCGGCGGGGGTGATGCATGTCCGAAGAGATTTCATTTTCTTCATCCTTCTTTCTTGTGCCACAGGGCGAGGGCCTGCTGATAGATCTGCGAACGGGAGAGGCCGAGATCTTCGGCCAGGCGCCGGCTGACATCCTTGAGGGAGAGTTCGGAGTGATCGCGGTACCAGACGATCAATTCTTCGAGCGTGCCTCCCTTCACCGCTTCTTTTTCTCCCGGCCATATGATTACTACAAACTCGCCGCGATTCCTGCCGTCTTTGCTCTTTTCCAGCAGTTCGCTCAGGGTGCCGCTCTGCAGCTCCTCGAAGGTCTTGGTGAGTTCCCGGGCCAAGAAAGCTGAACGGTCGCCCAGGGCCTCAAGGGCATCGGTGAGGAGAGCCTCGATGCGGCGAGGCGATTCGTAAATCACTACCGGGTGTTCGCAGGCGGCAAGCGCAGTGAGCGCCTTGCGCCGCTGGCCGCTCTTGGCCGGGAGAAAGCCGAGGAAAAGAAAGCCCGGTGAGGTGATCCCCGCTCCGGAGAGGGCGGTGGTGAGCGCCGAGGCTCCGGGCAGCGGCACGACCCTGATGCCCTTGGCATGGGCATCCCGGACCACGATGGCACCCGGATCGGAGATGCCGGGCGTGCCCGCGTCGCTCACCAGGGCAACATTCACACCTTCTTCCAGGCGTCGAATGATCTCCATGCTGCGTTCCGTCTCCTTTTCCCGATAATAGCTGATAAGGGGGGTCGCGATGCCGAAATGGGTGAGGAGCTGGCGCGTGTGCCTGGTGTCCTCGGCGGCGATGAGGTCAACCTCCTTGAGCGTCCGCAGGGCCCGCAGGGTGATGTCCTCGAGATTGCCGATGGGGGTGGGAACGACGAAAAGGCTGCCGGGAGCTCTGGAGGCGATGGTCATGGGGATTTTCAAACGCTTCGATCTTCGGTCTAATTGAGAACTTTTCCTGAGTCCATCTCCACGGGTTGAAGCACTTTTTACGGCTTTATCAACCTTGCCAAGAGGTTTGGAAAAGAAGTAGGTGTTAATCGGAATGGATAATCCCAACAAAACTCAGTTCAGTATTATCAATTCAATGTGAATTTGCATCAGCTTTCTTGGTATCTCTTCTTGACTTGATCTCGCCACTGTTCTATGCGTATATGATCATATAGTAAAAAGGAGAGAAGATGAACAACGACAAATGCGGTTCCAGAATCGTCCATCAGGACAAGGTTGACGTGGCCAGGGTTCACGATCTCGAGGCAACAGCGACGGAAGGAATTACCAACCTTTTCAAAGCCTGCGGCGATCCGGGCAGACTGCGCATCGTCCATGCCCTGCTCCGGCAGGAGATGTGTGTCTGCGATCTGGCGGCGCTTCTCGACGTTTCGGAATCGGCGGTCAGCCATCAGCTGCGGCTGCTCAGGACCATGGGGCTTGTCGCCAACCGGCGAGAGGGAACGGTGCTCTACTATCGGGTCGTTGACAGACGGCTGGGCCAGCTTATCGATCTGGCCGGAATGCTCCAGTTAAAGGCTTGAAATAACATCTATTTCTGGTTGCTTGGCAGACCACCGGAAGATTCGTTGTGGGCGTGCTAATAAGTCTTCTTGATGGTATCTGCTTTCCGTATTATTTAAGTAAAGGATGAGAAGAGGCGCAATGCGCTACAACGAGGCCTGCGGACACTGCTAGTCCATTGAAAATTATACGGCTCAGGGAATCATGAGTAAACATATCGGAATACTAACTGCCGGCGGGGACAGCCCCGGCTTGAATGCCGCCATCCGCGCCATCGGCAAGTCGGCCTTGTCACTGGGAATGCATGTTCTGGGGTTTCGCGACGGTTTTCGCGGCCTGATGGAAAACAGGACCATGCGACTGGAGCGGGAAACCCTCTCCTCGATCCTGACCCGGGGGGGCACGATCCTCGGCACCAGCCGAGACAAACCCCACAAGATGCCCGTCGGCAGCGAGGTCATGGACATGACCGAGGTGATCTGCGACAATTACCGGCGGCACAACCTCGATGCCCTGGTCTGCATCGGCGGCGGCGGAACCCAGAAGAACGCTTATCGCCTTGCCCAGAAGGGCCTCAATATCCTCACCCTGCCTAAGACCATCGACAACGACGTGGCGATGACCGACGTGACCTTCGGTTTCCACACTGCCATGGAAATCGCCACAGATGCCATCGACCGACTCCATTCCACCGCCCACAGCCATCATCGCATCATCGTCGTTGAAATCATGGGCCACAATGCCGGCTGGCTGGCCCTTGGCGCGGGTGTTGCGGGCGGGGCGGACGTCATCCTCATTCCGGAGATTCCCTACGACTTTGTTTCGGTCAGCAACGCCATCCGCAAGCGCAAGCAGCGGGGGACGAACTTCAGTATCGTGGCCGTGGCCGAGGGAGCGCTGTCGGTGGCCGACCACAGGCGTTACCTCGAATTGAAGGAGGAAAAGGCAAGGTTGAAGGAAAGGGAGGAAAGGGATGTCAAGGCTTTGAAGAAAGTCGAGGAGGCTCTGCGGGAATTCTCGATCAAGCGAAGCAACAACACCCTCATGTTGTCCCAGGAACTGGAGCGGATGACCGAACTCGAATCGCGGGTCACCATTCTCGGCCACTACCAGCGGGGCGGGACTCCCTCCGCCTTCGATCGGCTGCTCGCCACCCGCCTCGGCAGCGCCTGCGTCGACTGCATCGAAAAGGGCATTAGCGGGGTGATGATCGCCGTCGACGGCGACGGCACCAAGACTGTGCCGCTGGAAGAGGTCGTGGGCAAACGCAATCTCGTGCCGAAGGACCATCCCTGGGTGAGAGCAGCCCGGAACGTCGGAACCTGCCTGGGCGACTGACATGCAACTTCGGCTTGCCCTTTCAAGCAATTGCACATTCCTAAGCTATCGCCTCACAAATTTGTGCCTTCTGATATTCCAAACATATCTTCCTTTATTATCCTGACAGTTATTTTAAACTCAAAGTTTGACAGGAAAAGTTGAAGGAAGTAATATCGCCTGTGACTGCAACCTGTGCCGGAAAGCCGGGTCTTATCCCCGGATCTGCTTCGCACAAACCTTGGAAATCACAGCGATGCCATGAAAAAAAGAATCCTTCTGATGGATGACCAGCAGATGCTGAGAGATGCAGCCGGCCTGATGTTGAAAAGCCTGGGCTATGAGGCGGCTCTTGTCGCAGACGGCCAGGCCGCGGTCGACATATATCGGCAGGCCATGGAAAGCGGCAGGAAGTTTGATCTGGTGATTCTCGATCTGGTCATCCCCGGAGGCATCGGCGGCATTGAGGTGGTGCAGATGCTCCGCCAACTCGACCCCGAGGTGCTGACGGTCATTTCCAGTGGTTATACCAACGATCCGGCCGTCCTGAATTACGCCAGGTACGGCTTTGATGATGTTTTGTCAAAGCCGTACAGCCTCACCGAGCTGGGGGACAAGCTGAGGTCGTTGTTAACATCAAATTCCTGACCTCTCGAATCCTCCCCTTGGGCTAGAACTGGTATTTATTGCCATACCCCCGCGGGGTGATGATAAGATCGTTCCAGGCATAGGTTTGGCTGTTGCCGATGATGACGGTTGATTGCATGCCGATCTCGCAGTCCAGCATATCCGCCAGTGTGGTGACGGCGATACGCTCGTTTTCCCTGGTCGCCGCGGTGACGATGCCGACTGGAGTCGATGCCGCGCGATGGGTAAGGAAGATTTCCCGGGCCCGGACGATTTGATCGGTGCGCCGTTTCGACTTGGGGTTGTAGATGGCGGTGACGAAGTCGGCCACGGCCGCGGCGGTGAGGCGCTTTTCGATGAGTTCCCAAGGGGTGAGGAGATCGGAGAGGCTGACGGCGGCGAAATCGTGCATGAGCGGAGCGCCAAGACGGGCGGCGCAGCTGTTGACGGCGGCAAGCCCAGGAATTATCTCGATCCTCCCCGCAAAACCCGTTTCCCTGGCCAGCTCGTAGACGAGCCCGGCCATGGCGTAAATGCCGGGATCGCCGCCGGAGACCAGGGCCACCTGTTTGCCGCCCGCGGCCGTGGCAAGGGCCAGACGGCAGCGCTCGACCTCTTTCATCATCTCCGAGGAGATCACTTCCTTGCCGGCGAGAAAAGTGGGGATCAGATCGAGATAGGTTTTATAGCCGACGATCACCTCCGCGTGGTCCAGGACCTCGCAGGCCGCTATGGTCATCTGTTTTATGGATCCGGGACCTGTGCCGACAACGAAAAGGGCGCCTCTGCCACTGCCAAGGTTACATTTTTCCATTTTCTTTTCCTGCTGAGAAGAAGCTTTTCAAGGTTGGCTGGGGGGGCGGCGTCGCCCGCGGCGCTGAGCAGGGCGGAAGGTTCCGCCACCCCGATGGCGCCGACCGCCTTCATGGCCGCACGAGAGATATCCAGTATGGCGGGATCCGATAGGGCATTAATACGGTCGGCGGAAAAAAAGTCGATTGGCCAGTGATTGTCCGCAGCGAATTCCAGGAGTCCCGGTTCGTCGCCTTTCTTGTCGATGGAGGCAAGGTTGCGGATGGTTTCTCTGCTGAGCCGCAGGTCGGTAAAGAGTTCCTCAAGGGCCTCCTCGAATTCCAAATACCTCGTACCTCGATTGCAGCCGACGCCGACCACCAGATTGCGGGGCCTGAAGATGAAGGGCCGGCTGCCGTCGAAACGGGTGGAGCTGGAAACGATGACATCGGCGACAGCGGCATCTTTTTCGAGGATGAGGCCGGGAGGCAGGCCATGCACCGGCACCTCCGAGTACAGCCGCAGTTCGCCGCGGTTGACCAGAGCGGCGGCAGCGGCGGTCAGCGTCTGCCGGTCGGCGGCGAGGTGCTGCTTCTCCGCCCAGATATCGAGGGCGACGAGGCCACGCGTGTCGGAGGCGGTGGTTATCACCGCTTGCCCGCCGGTGAGCCGGGCGATCTTTTTAACAAGAGCGTTGCCGCCGCCGAGATGGCCGCCGAGAAGGCTGATCGCATATCGGCCCAGTTCGTCCATGACGATGACGCAAGGGTCGGTCGCTTTGTCTCGAACAAGCGGGGCAATGGCCCGCACCACTATTCCCGTGGCCATGATACAGATCAGGGCGTCGCAGGCGGCCCAGGCGGAGGCGATGGTGTCGGCGACCTTCCGTCCTTCGGGCGTCTCGAGATGCCGGGCGCCTTCGAGTTTTCCGGCCAACTCCTCGGCCAGTCTTCTGCCTCCCGCGGTTATGGCGACGATGCCGATTCTCATGGAGTTGCGCTGCCCTGGCGATAGCCGTGGCTGAAGGTGCTGTCGTAGAGTTTGGAGAGCGCGGGTGGAGGGGTCTCCGCCAGGACGCGGCCTACGGCGATAATCGCGGTTTTGGTGACGCCCGCCTCCTTCACCTGCCCGGCGATGGTGGCAAGGGTCCCGCGCAGCTGCCGCTCGTCCGGCCAGCTGACCTTTTCGACCACTGCCACCGGGGTGTCCTCCGGATAGCCGCCGGCGATGAGTTCCGCCACCACCTCGTCGATCATGCCGACGCTCAAAAAGATCATCATGGTCGCCTGATGGGTGGCGAGGGATGCGAGATTTTCCTTTTCCGGGACCGGGGTGCGGCCGGCGCGCCGGGTGAAGATGACTGTCTGGGATACCTCGGGCAGGGTGAGTTCGGTTTTCAACGCCGCGGCCGAGGCGGTGCCGGAGCTGACGCCGGGAACCACCGCAAAGGGAATGGAATGTTCCCGCAGGAGCGCCATCTGCTCGTTGATCGCGCCGTAGATGGCCGGGTCCCCGGTATGGAGGCGGACGATCTTCCGGCCTTCCCTCCATGCATCCCTGATGAGGGCGAAGACCTCGTCGAGATGCATTCCGGCGGAATCTCGGACCTCCGCGTCAAGTCCCTCCACCAGGGTTTTCGGCACCAGGCTGCCGGTGAAGATGATCAGATCCGCCTCTCGCAGCAGTCGGCTGCCTTTCACGGTGATCAGCTCCGGATCGCCCGGGCCGGCGCCGACAAAGTGGACGGTATGCGTTGTAAGTGCTTGCTTCATCGTATTCCTGTCATAATGGTTATCGGGTTGAACTGTCTTTCTACGCCGTCTGCTCCCGTTCTGGTTACACGGATGACGGAGGTGGTCACGGAGAAACCGAGCTTTCTCATGAGCGCAGGCGCTTCGTCCACGGTCTTGTCGAGGACGCCGTTGACCACCAGTATGCCGCTTTGTGCCAGACGGCGGGCCGCGAGTTCTAAGATCGCGGAAAGCGATCCGCCGCTGCCGCCCACGAAAATTCTGTCCGGAGTCGCCAGCCGTTCAAGCGCTTCGGGCGCCCGGCCTGGGACCGGCACGATGTTGAAGCAGCGGAACTTGGCAATATTTTTTTTGATGTTCTGCAGTTCTTCGTCTTTCTGCTCGATGGCAAAGATGGTCAGACGGGGATTCATCCGGGCCGCCTCGACGGAGAGCGAGCCGCTGCCCGCTCCAATGTCCCAGAAGGTCCCGCAAGGTTGCAGGCGGAGGGCGTGCAGTGTCGCGGCCCTGACCTCGTTCTTGGTGATGAGCCCCCGGCTGTGGAAAAGTTCCTCTTCGCAAAGCCCGAGGAAAGTATCGGGAAGGCCGGGCGCTTCGGGGACGATGAGGCAGAGGATGTTCAGCTCTGAAAATTTTCTCGCCGCGCCCTCGGCGAGCGTCCCGCGAAAGACCCGCTCATTGGGCAATCCGATATTTTCAGCGACCAGCATCATGACATCACCTGGCAGACGCTGCTCGTCCACCAAGCATAGGTAGTCGAGGAGTTTTTCGGCGATCCGGTCCGGGCAGTGGTGGGCATCGGTCAGCACGATGTGCTTGCCGGGGGCAAGCAGCAGGCCTGGGAGGTGGGCGCAGGGCCGGCCGTGCAGGCTCACGACCTCGGCGTCGTCCCAGGGCAGCCGGAAGAGGGCGCAGGCCCGCTGGACCGAGGAGAGGGCGGGGTGAATCTCGATCGCCTCCTCGGGGAATTCCGCGAGCAGCCGGCGGCCGATGCCGTAAAAAAGGGGGTCGCCCGAGGCGAGCACCGCCACATTGCCCAGCGGCAAATGACGGCCGATGGCCGCAAAGGACTCGGCAAGGGGGGTGATACTCTGGAAGGCGGCCCGAAAACGTGCTGTCATCAGCTCAAAGCGCCTTGTCCCGACGATAAGGGAGCAGGTCGCGAGCAGACTTTCCTGGCGGGCCGAGAGCGCCGGTTCGTCGATACCGATCACGTAGAGCTTAAACATGGATCACGACTTCCGCCTTGTGGTTGACCAGGTAGACCCGCACCTCGCGGCCGGTCACCTCCCGGCAGTACTCCTGGGCCTTCTGGCAGACCGCACGGATCAGGCCGGTTTCGCCCGCATCCTCGATGTGGGTGTACATTTCCCGTGCGGTATTGGCATATTGTACCTTTTTCAGCAGCTCGCCTGCTGCGCCCAGGGCAGCAAGGAGCCGCGCCCCTTCCGCCACCTCCAGGGCGCCGTGGCGGACGTGGGTCTGGGGGATGCAGAGCGCCGCCTTCATGATCTTCGCCCACATCCCGGCCACGTGCACCGTGCGAAACCCACGCGCTGACGCTTCTTTGAGGGAGAACTCCAGATAGTCCCCCATCATGGCGTAGGCTTCCTCCGGCAGGTCGAGGAGCAGTTGCGCCCCCTTTTCCGAGGTGCGGCCGGTGGCCAGCACAACTTCCTGCAATCCCGCCTCCCTGGCCACATCCAGGGAGGCCTTGATTGTTGCGGTCCAGGCCTCGGCGGAAACCGGCTTGACGATGCCGGTGGTGCCGAGGATGGAGAGCCCGCCGACGATCCCCAGCCGCTGGTTGAGGGTCTTCTTGGCGAGTTCCTCGCCGTCCGGCACCGAAATGGTGACTGTGACCTTCTCCTCACCGGCAGCCTCCAGCACCGCCGCCACGATCATCTGCCGGGGGACGGGATTGATGGCCGGCTCGCCCACCGGGACCGCCAGGCCCGGCTTGGTCACCATCCCGACGCCCTCGCCGCGGCAGAGGCGGATACTGCCAAGCTGCACGCAGTCGCTCCCCGCTCGTTCGTGGCCGGAACCGACGGTGGCCACGATCTCCGCGCCGTTGGTCACATCGGGGTCGTCGCCGGCATCCTTGATGATCGAGGCGACCGCGATCCCCTCTCCGGTCCGGCAGGAATGGACCGGGAAGGTCTTTCTGCTCCCGTCGGGGAAGGGGATGGCTATTTCCCCGGGGCTGATACCCTCGAGCAGAGCCACGGCTGCAGCCTTGGCCGCTGCGGCGGCACAGGACCCGGTGGTGAAGCCGCTTCGGAGACGCCTGGTCATCGCTGCTCCGCCGCCAAACGCAGCAGGGCGTTGACGATGGCCGCCGCAACCGGGCTGCCACCCTTGCGACCGAGACTGGTGATATAACAGTCGTTCTCTTCTACGAGCAGCGCCTTGGATTCTGCGGCGTTGACAAAGCCGACCGGCACCCCGACAATCAGAGGTGCGGGACCGGCTCCGGACGCGGCCACGCTGCGGATGGCCCGTACCAGCGCCGTGGGGGCGTTGCCGATGGCGATGATGCCGATATTGCTGCCCAAACTCTCGCCGATTGCCACCTCGGATCGGGTCAGGCCCTGTGCTTTCGCTTTCTCGGCGATGTTCGGCTCACCCACCCTGCAGATCACCCGTCCGCCCCACTTGCCGAGCAAGGATTTGCCGATGCCGGCCGCCACCATGGTGACGTCGGTGAGGATGTCCTTGCCGGCCAGGATGGCCTCGATGCCCGCCTCGATCGCTCCGGGGGCAAAGCGCATGTTGTCCTTGAAGGAGAAGTCACCGGTGGCGTGGATGACTCGCTGCACCACTTTGAAGGTCCGGTCGTCGAAGCCGTGTGCCCCGATTTCCTCGCTGATGATCCGAAAGCTCTCCCGCTCGATCTCCGCGGGGGCGATTTGCTGAAGATGTGCAGCCATAGGTTATCTCTTCGAATTCCTGGAAAAGTTGACAAATTCCCGCACCGCGGAAGGCGCCGAGCCGAAATGGAGGTGCAGGTAGCCGCCCAGGGTATTCCGGTAGCTATAGCCTTCCCGGGCGCCGTTGTTGACCGAATATATACGTCCAATGTGCGCGGGCATCTCCTCGATGGTCGAGTAATGGAACTCGTGGCCGCGCAGAATAGTACCGGGAGGGCCGAAGCAGCTTTCCGCCTCGGTCTTCACCTCGCGGTAGCCCAGACTGGCCCGCTTGTCCTGCATCTTCGCCTTCACGGGGAAAGCGCCGACCATCGGGCAGAACTCTCCATCCTGGCCCTCGATCCCCTCCGTCAGGTACATGAAGCCGCCGCATTCAGCGTAGACCGGGCCGTCCCGTTCGATCCACTCGCGCAGCGCCGCCCGCATGGATAAGTTGTCGCGGAGTTGCCTGGCATGGAGCTCCGGATAGCCGCCGCCCAGATAAATGCCGTCCAGATTTTCGGGCAGGCGCTCATCGGTCAGCGGGCTGAAGAAGACCAGTTCCGCCCCCGCCTCCATCAACAGGTCGAAATTGTCCTCGTAGTAGAAGCAGAAGGCTTGGTCCCTGGCTACGCCGATCCGGCAAAGACGCTCAGGCGCAACCGGCAGGTCCGGACAATCTGTCTCCGACGTTTCCTTCGCCAGATTGAGGATCTTTGCGAGATCGACATGCTCTATGACGGTATCGGCCAGCAGCCCGATCGCCTCCGGCCCGATAGGCGCCTCGTCTCCGGTAAAGAGGCCCAGGTGCCGGCTGGGGATGGCGAAGTCAAGGCTCCTCGGCAGACATCCGAGCACCTCTGCCCGGCAGTGGCTGCGAATGGCTTCCCGAACCAGAAGAAGGTGCCGGTCACTCGCGATTCGGTTGAGGATTACGCCGCGGGGCGCGGCCTCGGGCCGGAGAGTCTCGAAACCCTTGACGATGGCCGCGGCGCTCTCGGCCATGGAGCGCACATCGAGCACCAGGATGGTCGGCACACCGAGGGCCGAGGCTAGAGAGCCGCTCGATGAAACTCCGCCGTCGAACATCCCCATCACTCCCTCTATGACGGCGAGATCGGCTCCCCGGCTGTTGCGGGCAAAGGTCGCCCGGCTGAAGGATTCGCCCGCCATCCACAGGTCGAGGTTTCGGGAAACTCTGCCGGTGACCAGCCGGTGCAGTCCGGGATCGATGAAATCCGGGCCGCACTTGAAGGGCTGGACGCTCAGGCCTTGCTTGCGGAAGGCTGCCATCAGCCCGAGGGTCACGGTGGTCTTGCCCGAACCGCTGGAGGTGCCGGAGACGATGAAGGCGGGAGGAGTAGTGGTCATCGTTTTTTCCTCAACCTTGGCCGCCTTTCGGGAAAAAGTACCGGTTCAGCTGCTCGATCCCGTCGAGGATCCGGAGCGTCGGCCGGGAGACCAGCGCCTCGTCGATGAGGTGGATCCTGTTTTCCCGGACCGCCCTGATCGCCTGAAAGCCCGGTTCCCTGCGGATGGTGTCGAGGTCGATGGGGTTCATCCGGCCCTGCTGGGCGAGGTAGACATCGATTTCTTCGCCTCGGCTGATCAGCCGCTCCTTGCCGTAGGCGGCGATGTTGGTCTCCCGGACCTGTTCGGCGTCGGCGGCGAGATTGATGCCTCCGGCTTGTTCCAGGACATAGGCGCCGATGCTCTCAGGGGCGAAAGTCTTCATCTTGGCGTGGATCGATTCGAAATAGACCTTGGGACGACGGGACGGTTCGATTCCTTTCAGGCTGTCCCGGACTTTTTCCAGGCGTGCCGTGAACCCCTGGATCATCCCTTCAGCCTGAGGCTCGTGCCCGGTCAACAGGCCGAGGCTGCGCCAGTAGGCGAACATTTCTTCCACCGTGTTCGGCTGCAGGGACACCACGGTGATGCCGGCACGGCGGAGCTTGCCGACGAACTCAGGGACGGAGCGTTCTATCATCGGCCGCACCAGCACCAGATCCGGTCTTGCAGCCAAAAATCTTTCCGGGTCCTCCCTGTAGGAGAATTTCTTCTTTCCGGCAGCGGCCGGAGGTTGTTCCTCGCCGCTGTCGATGCCGATCAGCTGTTCAGCCGCTCCCAGGCTGCAGAGATTTTCCGTATGGGCCGAATAGAGCGAGATGATCCGGGTAAAGGGAGTCGTGGCGTTGACCACCTGTCCGTCATTGTCGATGACCGTCTTGGTCGTCCCGGCGCCCGCGCTGCAGGGCACAAAAAAAACGGCCGGCAGCAAGAGCAGCATCAACAGAACCTGAAACTCTATGGAAATAGTCCTTGCCATCTCAATTACTCCCAATACTGGTAGCTGACCTGCAGGCTCCCGTTGAACGGGTCCGGGGCCACCCGGCTCCGGACGCCGAAGACATCGGCGATGGTCTCTGCGGTCATGGTCGAAGACGTCGGCCCCTCCCGGTACAATCGCCCATCCTTCATGAAGATCAGGTGGTCGCAGTAGGCCGCGGCCAAATCGAGGTTGTGGATCACCGCGATCACCGTGCGGCCCTGGTCTTTCACCAGCTTGCGGGCGAGGTTGAAGATCTGCAGAGTGTATCTGATGTCGAGGCTGGCGGTCGCTTCGTCGAAAACGATCACCGGGGTGTCCTGGGCCAGCGCCCTCGCCACCACCGTCCGCTGCTTCTGCCCTCCCGAGAGGGTGTTGGTGTAGCGGAAGCGCAGGGAGGCGATGCCAATGGCCGAGAGGGCCTCGTCCACCGCGTCCCAGTCAGCCTGGCTGGGCGTGGCGAAACGGTCGATGTGCGGGTGCCGCCCCATCATGACGATTTCTTCCACCGTAAAGCCGAAACCCGTGTCGAACTCCTGGGGCACCAGGGCGAGCTGCCGGGCCAGTTCTCTTCTGCCGTAGGCGTCGAGCCGCCGATGCTTGTAGTGGATCGCCCCGGTACGCGGCTTCTTGCTGCCGGTGAGCAGATCAAGGAAGGTGGTCTTGCCGCAGCCGTTCGGGCCGACGATGCCGTAGAAGCGTCCGCCCGCAAGACTCAGGTCGATCTTGTCGAGCGCGAGGTTATCGTCGTAGGCGAAGGAGACCCCCGTGATGGAAAAGAGTTCAGCGTCAGTCATAGCTCCTGCCCTTTTGTTTCTGCCGAAAGATCAGGCAGAAAAACGGTCCGCCGATCAGCGCGGTGAGCACGCCGATGGGCACCTCCACCGGCAGCACCGCCCGGGTGACGGTATCGGCCAGGAGCAGCAGGATGGCCCCGGCGAGGATCGAGGCGGGCAGCAGCCGGCGGTTGTCGGGCCCGATCAGGTAGCGCATCAGATGGGGGACGATGAGGCCGATAAAACCGATGATGCCCGTCACCGCCACGCAGACCGCAGTCACCAGCGAGGCCACGAGGAGCAGCGTCACCCGGATCCTGGCCGTCTCGACCCCGAGGGAATCGGAGCAGCGGCGTCCGAGGCTCATGATGTTCAGGTCGCGGCTGTAGTAGAGGGTGATGATCGTGCCCGCAAGGACGATACTGCCGGACATCAGGACGCCGCTCCAGGTGCTCGCGGCAAAGCTGCCCATCAGCCAGAAGATGATGACGGCCACCTGCTCGTCGGCGAGATACTTGAGAAAACTTATCCCTGCAGAGAGGATGGCGCCGACGATCACTCCGGAGAGGATGAGGGTCTGGGGTGAGATCTGGCCGTTGAAGGTGGAAAGCCGCATGACGATGACGAGGGTGGCGATGGCGCCTGCGAAGGCAAAGAGCGGGGTGGAAAACTGACCGAGGCCGGCAACGCTCGCCAAGAGGGCCACGGAAGCGCCGAAGGCGGCCCCGCTCGAGATGCCGAGCGTATAGGGATCGGCCAGGGGATTCAGCAGGATGCCCTGGTAGATCACCCCGCTCATGGCCAGCCCCGCCCCGACCAGGGCTGCGGTGAGGATGCGCGGCAGGCGGACGTCCATCACCACATAGGGCACGGTCGACTCGAGTCCTTCGATGAGGCTCGGGTCGCCGAAGAGATGCGCGCCGATCACCCGGAAGACGTCGCCCGCGCCGATCTTCATGTAGCCCATCCCCATCGAGACGACGATTGCACCACCCGCGCAGATGGCGAGGGCCAGGGTAAAGAGCAGGAAGTGTTTCTCGGAATGGCGCAGCATAGTCGTGTCGCGTAATGTTCTTCAGGCCAGAAAATAGTAGCCCGCCATCACCAGGACGATGCACAGGGCCCGCACCGTCTGGCTTACCCCGATCAGCTGCAGGGCCAACTGCGGCGAAAATATCCCGGTGTAGTAGGGCAGCTGGTGGCGAATTGCCCGGATCGGCGTCGAGAGGACATTGCCGACCATGAGTGCCAGCACCACCTCCTTGGTTGTCAGGCTGTTTTCCGCGAGCAGCACGCTTGCCGCCGCAAGCCCAGCCGAAAACTCGGCGGTGACGTGCAGGACGACAATGCCCAGGCTCTCCGGGTTCAGCCAGGCGAGAAACCAGGCATTGGCGGCAATATACTGTTCAAGTCGGGCAAATAGACCATATTTGTTCAAAAGAAAAAAGAGGATGTAGACCGGAATCATGAACAGCAGAACCTTGCCGATACGCTTTTTCAACCGTTTAAAGCTCTTTATGACGGCATCCTGCCAGGTAATCTTTTTTTGGGCGGGCATGGGGATGGTTCCGGGTTCACCGCTGGCGGGCAGCACCAGCCGGCCGATGACGACCACCAGTACGGTCTGGACCAGGGCGGCGAGAAAAGTGAGGCCGACATAGAGCAGGGCGCCGGTCTTGATCATCGGAGCGGTAAGAAAAAAGACCGTCGGCAGATGGAGAAAAAACCTCGGCAGGGAGTTGAAGAGGTTGGCCAGGTAGAGTTCTATCCGGCTCAGCCGGCCCTGGTCGAAGGCCTCGGCCAGCATGGTGTTGGAGGAGACCCCTGAAATGAAGGCGACGGAAAAGCTGGCCCCGGTGACGGCAGAAAGCCGGCCCAGGCGAAGCAGGGGACGGACCACCACCGCCAGCTTATGGGTCCAGTTGAGGCTTTCGATGAAATTGGCGATAAACAGCCCGATGGTGATGAACAAGGCGAGCCTGGTTATCGGCAGGATGATCTGCGGCCAGATCTGAGAGAGAAGTTCCTGGTCCATGGTCCTTGCGTCTGGAGTATCTTCAGCCGTTCTCGACAGGCGGGGCAGGCGGGATTCGATCGGGTCATTTCCGGGGGATACTACACCTCATAAGCCGGATTGCAAACAGATTATTCTCGCGGCCCGGGCTGCCCCAGGATACTATGCCTGACGATTTGCAGGCGGACGATGCCGGCAAAAAAGAGTTGACGACGGGGGAATGCCGGGAGTAATGTGCAACCACGTTTCAGGTGCTTTGCCAAGCTCAAAAAGGAACCTCGTGCAAGTCGAGGACGGGCCCGCCGCTGTGACCGGGTACAGATTCCACGGGAAACCACTGGGAAATTCCTGGGAAGGTGTGGAAGATGGACGATCCGGGAGTCAGAAGACCTGCCTGAAATGACGGTAGTTGCATCCCGTGGAAAAGGGTGCCGCATCGATGCGAGGAAACAGGGACTCCCCGGATCATAGACATGATCCGGGTTTTTTATTCTCCGGATCTGAAAAAACAGTGAAAGGAGATTCCCCCGTGTTTCGACTTGCCTGCACCGCTCTTCTTTTTCCTCTCCTGTTCACCATTCTCGTCGCCGGACCGGCGGCAGCGTCCGACAGCCGGTCCGAAGGTTCCAAGACTGCAATTCTTCTCGCCAGTTTCGGCACCACCGTTCCGTCCGGCGTGCAGGCTCTTGACAACATCACAAATATAGTGAGAAAGGCCTATCCCGGCACGGAGGTCCGCATCACCTTCACCTCCAACATGGTCCGTTCGGTCTGGAAGAAACGGCGGGAGGAGAACGCGCAGCAGTGGCTCGATCAGGGTATCCCTGAAGAAGTCATGGGAGTGAAGAACATTTTACAGAGCCTGGGCGATCTGCAGGAGGAGGGGTATCGCAATATCATCGTCCAGCCCACCCATATGTTTTTCATGGAGCAATCCCACGATTTATCCAGCTATGTCGCCGCTGTGGCCTCGATCAGGACGCTCAAGGCCAAATGGCGGCCTTTCGACCAGGTCGTCATGGGCCGTCCGGCCCTCGGTATGCCGGGGGATGCCTACAGTTATCACCACGATATCGACCGTGTCATCACAACTTTTGCCGCCGATGCGGCCATGGCCCGAAAGGAAGGTGCCATCCTCCTTTACATGGGGCATGGCAACGAGCACTGGTCGACCGGCGTGTATGGCGAGACCGAGAAAAAAATGAGGCAGGCTTACCCTGATGTAGAGACCTTCATCGGTGTGGTCGAGGGGACTCCCTCTCTTGAAGACCTCATGGAACGACTGAAGGGGAGCGTCTCGAAAAAGGTTGTGCTGCGGCCTTTTATGATAACCGCCGGAGACCATGCCGTGAACGATATGGCCGGAGACGATAAGGAGTCGTGGAAATCGATTCTCACCGCCGCTGGTTTTTCCGTGCAGCCTGTCCTCGAGGGGCTGGGTTCCAATGATGCCTTTGCCGCTCTTTTCGTCGAAAATATCGCCGATGCCGCAAAGGAGAGAGGGATTGCTCTGAAGTAGTGCCGGAAAGAGTCCGAACGGTGACGGAGAGGCAAGCCCGAGTGTCTTTCCATTCCTATGATGGTCGGAAAACTTTTGGAAGGTGTAATATGCAAGGGACATTTTATGTAGTTGGCGTAGGACCTGGAGACCCGCAGCTGATGACCTTGAAGGCGGCCAGGATTCTGGAGAGATGTGAGGTCTGGTTCGTGCCCTCGGCCTTCGAGAACGGCGGCAGCATGGCGCTCAAGATCGCCGCCGGGGTCGTTGACGCCACCGGCAAGACCATTCTCAGCCACCGTTTCCCGATGAAGCAGGTCCACCGGGGCCGACCGGCCGATCCGGAGGTAAAGGGTGCCTGGCAGGATGCAGCGCGGACGATCATGGCCTGCCTGGCGGAGGGTCGCGACGTGGTCTTTCCCACCCTTGGCGATCCGGCCATCTACTCCACCGGCTTTTACGTCTGCGAGACTCTCAAGGAATTCGAATCACCCTTCAAGGTCGAGATTGTCCCGGGAGTTTCCGCGGTCGGCGCCTCGTCCGCCGTATCCGGCCTGCCCCTCTGCCTCGGCGACGAACGTCTGGTGGTGATCCCCGCCACCTTTGCCAACGAGCGCATCCGCGAACTGCTCGACCTCTGCGAGGTGGCGGTCTTCATGAAGGTCCACAAGGTCATGCCTCGGCTGGTGGGGCTTCTCGACGAGATGGGCCTGATCGGCAATGCCGTCCTGATCGAACGGTGCAGTCTGGAAGACCAGAGGATCTGGCCTGATGTGCGCGACGCGGTTGGCCGGGAGATACATTATTTTTCGACGATGATTGTTCGCAAGGCCCCGATGAATGGGTCTCGCTTTACTCATTTCGCCGTCGGGCAAAAAATGACAATTCATCAGCATAACAGGCTCGCGGGGTGAACGTTCCCTTTGCTCCTGCCCGGCCTAATCGCGCTCTTCTTGACTTCATGTGAAAACACCATAATGTTTTTACATTAAAGTCTATCTATCATTTCGAACAATGGGATTTCATTCGATGGATAGAAAACTCACTTCCTGCAGCATAAGAAGAGTTGACTTCCTGCAGCATAAGAAGAGTTGCTCAACAAGGGAGGGCAAAATGTTAAAATTTATCTTTTCAATTTTCTCGGGAATTCTCTTGGCGGTATCCAACCTTGTCTTTGCCGCCGATGTTGAGGACTATTCCAGCACCATCGAAGTCTTCAAAAATTCGCCGGTAGTGGCAAGATATTTCGACAGTTCCTATGGCTATGCGGTCTTCCCGACCATCGGCAAAGCCGGTGTCGTGGTCGGAGGTTCCTACGGTCGAGGGCAGGTCTACCGGGGCGGAAAGGTGACGGGGAAAACATCCGTTATAGAGGGTTCACTCGGTTTCCAGGCAGGCGGAAAAGCTTTCAGTGAGATCATCTTCTTTCAGGACAAGATGGCCTACGATAGATTCACCAGCGGCAATTTCGAGTTCGACGCCACCGCCCAGGCCACCATCATTACGGCAGGGGCTCAGGCCAGTGCCGGAACGGGCGGCGTGAGTGCCGGGGCCACCGCCGGACCCAAAACAGGCATTCAGGCCGATGTCTATTACGTGAGAGGCATGGCCGTCTTCATCCACACCCTGGGCGGTCTCATGTACGAGTTGTCGATAGGCGGGCAGAAATTCACCTTCCAGCCACTGTAACAAAGCGCCCATGCGCCGGTAAATCCGGCGCATATTTCAGGCACTTTTGACTTCAATTGCCTTTACCTCTACTTTGGGTAAGGCTTTGCGCGGCATTTTGATGGTCAGCACGCCGTTTTTGAAGGTGGCCTGCACGTCTTCATGCTGGGCATCCTCGGGCAGTGAAAGCACCCGCTGAAAAGACCCGTAGGCCCGCTCCATTCGATAATAGTTTTCGCCTTTGTCTTCCTTCTCCAACTTTTTCTCGCCGCGAATGGTCATGACGTTATTGGCGACCTCTACCTTCACATCCTTTTCGCTGACGCCCGGCACCTCGACTGCAATGCAGTACTCCTTCTCGGTGGCGCTGATATCCACCTGAGGCTTGAGATATACGGAGGCCGTGAGCGGAGTGTCGGAGCCGAACGGAGACAGGCCGAATCCCCGGAAGGCGGAATCGAAGAGTCGATTCATCTCCCGGCGCAGTTCGAGCATCGGATTGAAAGCTCCGCTTTCCGGGAAAGAACTCAGGCCTTGCGTCCTGCGAACCGGAACAAGGGTGCTTTCCTCTTCATTTTTGAACCAATTCCACGGAGCCAGCTTTTTGAGATCCATAGTCAACCTCCTTAGTACCTTAGAAATTCATTTCTTGTTTTTTGAGAATGAATTTCGTGAAGGTACTTATCCCCTCTGCTGTGGGAGGGGATGACGACCCTTGGGTTGCGGGCGTCAGCCTGCATTATATTGTAAATGCATGAAAGAAGAAGCGGGAAATCACTACCCATGACTTCCCGCTTCCATCGCTTTCCTTATGCAGATATATGACGCTTCAGGAAATCATTGACTCATTTCCATGTCCCGTAGCCCCTTATGCCGTTTTTATTTCAATTTGCCGCGGTCTTGCCGATTCGGATTTCGGCAGATGGAGGCAGAGAACTCCGTCTTTCAACTCAGCCTGAATCTTTTCCGCATCGATGGACTGAGGCACGGAAAAGGTTCTCTGGTACTCAACGCTTTCGAGTTCTTCCCATTGGGTGGCGCCCTTGGTTTCTAGCTTCCTGACCCCGCCCAGGGTAAGTCTGCCGTTTTCGACATGGATGGTGATGTCCTTTTTGTCGACTCCGGGCATATCAGCCTGCAACAGGATTTCATTATCGTTTTCGAAAATATCGACAAAAGGTGCGACAGCCGGAATCTGACGCCTTCTCTCAGGCATCGATTCTTCGCTCTTCATCATTTCCTTTCTCTCATTCATAGCAAAACCTCCTCACGTTATCTTGAGTCAATCAGTCACTGAATGGCGATCCGCTTCGGTTTGGCAGTCTCCGCCTTTGGCAGGACCAGGCACAGGATACCGTTGCACAGCTTCGCTTCAACTTTGCCGGCGTTTACCTCCACAGGCAGAGTGAAGCTCCGGGTGAATTCGACTGAGCCCCTTTCTACCCGTTGAGCAGTATATCCTTCCGGGACCGCGGATTTTCGGGTGCCACCGATCTCAAGATAGTTGCCCTGGACCTTGATGCTGAGATCTTCCTTGGCAATGCCCGGCACCTCGACCTTCATCTCCAGATGATCGCCGCAATCGTACAGATTGGCGTACGGGCCGGGTTGTGTCACTCCGCAGGACGCAGGCAAGGCTCCGACCCTGCCGTAATCGGAGAACATCCTGTTCATCCTGTTCTGGAGCAGATCAATGGTATTGAACATTCGCTCGAAATCACGTAATCTCGTCCACATGGTCTTCCTCCTCATGTCGTTGGATATGGTTTGGATCAGTTGCCTCACCTATATAGCATGCAGTCGAAGCATTTGTATTTTCCCTTATTTATTTTCTAGAATAATTACGATAAAAATGAAGTCAATATTGTGAGTATTGATTAATAGTATTATTCACATAAAATTACTATAAATGTGTTACTTGACAAAGTAATGACAGAAGTTATTTTAGTAACCATGGAAGTGTATTATCTTAAATCTTGGAGGGGCAGAGCAATAGACCGTCTGCTGCACAGCCGGCCATTAATATGATGGTACTCTATGGAATTTCAGGATTATTATAAGATTCTTGGAGTGAAAAAGGATGCGTCGCAGGAAGAGATCCAGCGTGCCTACCGGAAGCTTGCCAGGAAATACCATCCGGATGTCAACAAGGATAAGGATGCCGAAGAAAAATTTAAAATGATCAACGAGGCCAACGAGGTTTTGAAGGATCCCGAGAAACGCAAGCTGTATGACGCGTACGGCAAGAATTGGCAGCAGGGCGCGCAACAGCCGAAATGGCAGTACCGGGAATACACGCAGCCGCCGAGGGAAGAGGGGCACTCCAAAACCTTCCGTTTCGGCAGCGACGGCACCTTCGAAGATTCCTCGAGTTTCAGCGATTTTTTCAACAGTCTCTTCGGTGAAGGGTTCTCCAGACAGCGGCGTCAGCATGAGTACGATATGCCGGGAGGTGCGCAGGAGGCTGAACTCACTGTTTCGCTGGCCGATGTCTATCACGGGGCGACCAAGGCCATTTCGCTTCAGACCTACGAAGCTGACGCCCGCGGCCAGGTGCGGCCAGTAACCCGGACCCTGCAGGTCAAGATCCCGCCGGGGGTGACGGACGGGGCGGTCATCAGGCTTGCCGGCCAGGGCGAAAGGGGGATGGGAGAGGCAGGTGATCTGCTCCTGCGGATTCGCATCGCTCCGGACCCCCGTTTCCGGGCCGAGGGCCACGATCTCTATACATCCGTTGCGGTATCGCCCTGGGAGGCCGCCCTCGGGGCCAAAATCCCGGTGCATATGGTCGACGGCACGGCAAGCCTCTCCATCCCCAAGGGCTCGCAGAACGGGAAGAAGCTTCGTCTGCGCGGCAAGGGCCTGCCGAAACGGGGCGGTGGCGCAGGCGACATCTTCGTTGAACTGGAGATGAGAATACCGGATCACCTGACCCAGGAGGAGGAAAGGTTGTTGTCAGAAATAGCGAGAAAATCCTCATTCAACCCGAGGGCTAAACGCTCTCAGAGAGCAGCAAGAAATGGTAAAGCATGAGCTGATAATATATGAACAACAAGGCAGCAAGACTCTGCTGAATATTCATGAGGTCAGCAGGTTCGTCGGTCTGCACCCGGATATGATCCACCGGTTCTTCATGCTTGGCTTGATCGATCCGCAGGTGGAGAAACCCGACATGCTTTTCGAAGATAGTGTGGTCCCCCGGATCGGCAAGATCATGCGGTTGAAAAGCGACCTTGGCGTCAATCTCGCCGGATGCGGTCTCATTCTCGATCTGCTTGACCGCATCGACGAGATCGAGAAGAGGCTGAGGTACTATCGGATGAAGCACGACGAACTCGAAAATCTCCACCGTTACACGGGGGGAGGGCGAAGGGAATAAATCTGGTTTTTTTTCGGCTTATTAAATGAATTGTTGTAGGTATTGAGGAGGACGGTTGTCGGGAGGATCTGTCATGCCGAAGAATTATTATTTGGTGCTGGGCATACCGGCAGACTCGACACAGCGGGAAGTGAAGGCGGCATATCGCCGGCTGGTCAAGAAGTTCCATCCGGATCTCTGCAGCGATGAGCCTACGCCTTTTCTCGGCATCCAGGAGGCCTATGCGGTGTTGGGGGACCCTGAGCGCCGCAGGGAATACGACGAACACCTGTGGGAAGGCGCCAGAAAAGAGACAGCAGGCTGGAGAACCCGCCCGCCTGCCGAGGCAGTCGAGCCGCTCATCCCCGATCAGCCACCGGACTTCGGCTCGCCGTCGATTTTTTCCCGATCGTACCGGCCGTATGCCGTCAGCCTGTTCGAGCAAATGTTAGGCAGTTCTTTCAAGCGAGGACGCACCGGAGGTGAGAGTCAGGCAGTCGAGGTCACCTTGACTCCGCAGCAGGCCGGCAACGGCGGTTCACTCCGGCTGCTCATCCCGGCATGGCAGCGGTGCCGCGCCTGCGGCGGCAGAGGGGGCAGGGGATTTTTTGCCTGTCTCCAATGCGGCGATACGGGAATCGAACCGTATGATTATCACCTTCGGCTGGAATTTCCGCCGGGCGTCACGGATAATTCCACTTTTTATTTACCTATCGAAGGTTTTGGCCAGGGAACCGGCCGGCTCACCATTCGCTTCCGAATACGCTGCTGAGCCTCTTTGAAAGCTCACGCCAAGGCGCGAAGACGCGAAGAGAAAGGCAAGGCCGGAGAGGGAAGAAAGAAGGTATCTTGTCACGGCTGCTATCGGGGAAAATCGAAACATCCTCAACGAATCTACACCTTGACCCCGATTATATAAGCATGTTTTTCCGGCCAATGATCAAGTTCCAGATGCTTGCAGGTGAGGCCGGTCTCGGCCAGCACCCGCAGGTTGCCCCGGATTCCGATCGAACTGTAGTGCAGGACCTCGCCGCGCATCACATCGTCGTGCTCCCCCTCGGCGTCGCCGAAGGTGTAGAGGAGAACCCCTCCGTCCATGAGCAGCCTGCACATTTTCTTCACCACCGGTTCCTGCATGGCCAGAGGCAGATGAAAAATGGAATCCCAGGCCACGATGAAATCAAACCTCCGCTCGGTGTCCCAGGTGCAGATATCCGCGAACAGGAAATCGCCGCCGGGATGATTCTTCCGCGCGAGTCTGATCATTTCTGCTGAAACGTCAATCCCGGTTACCTGGAATCCTCGTTGCTGTATCAGCTCTATCATTCGACCGCCAACGCCGCAGCCGACATCGAGGGCCGGTCCCGTCCGAGTGCAAAAATTCAGCGCCCGCTCAAGTTGACGGATGCCGTACTGTGAGCCGTGCATCCGACCGTGCCACCACTTGGCGAGTCTGTCGTAGGCTTTTCCTAAAATCTTCGGATCCATGATTCAGCGGGGTCGGAGTATTGTTTCGTCAAACGACTCAATTCATCTGCGTCGTTTTTAGCTTCTGCGGCAGCGCCTCACCCGGCTCCCTCCTTTTTCCATGATCTGAACTCGGTTTCTTTTTACAGCATCAACGGGTCCCGTGCAAAGTCGGGTATCCAGTAAGACTAACCAATGACAGGAATGTTGTCGAGGATGTTGCCGTGGTCGCATCTTCAGCTCCTACGCGTTTGATACGAGTAACCTGATCCTTACGCTTTATTAGCAGCATCCTAATAATTGTCAGATAGAAAGCTTTACATGAACACCTACATGAAAATACCGCAAAGGTTTCAGGAAAGCGCAGCCCGGGAGCTGCGGCAACTATCCAGCCATCTCGCCGACGAGGGCCTAATTCCTTTCGCCGGCGGCGACACCAGCGTCGGCATGGAATACGAACTGCAGGTGGCGGTCGAGGGCGACCCGGAGGATGTCGACCTGGCTCTCGCCGTCTGTGCCTCCACCTACTATAAGAATCTGGTGAAGCGCACCGCCCGGGGTGACCTGCCGCCGGAGCGCCTCGACCTGTTGCAGGAATTTCTCGCCGGCAGCGATTCCCGCGTCTGGGAAAACAGCTGGGTCAGGTTTGCGGAGGAGCGGCTGACTGACTTCGGCCGAAGGGTGCTCGGCCGCGACCTTCTCGCCGACAAAAAGAATCCCGAGTCCCGGCCAAGGGGAGACATTCACCGCTTCCGATGTCTGCACAAGGGGCGGGAGTACCTGCGTTTGCCCGTCAGCTACCTGCTGAAGCTGTCCCTGGCCAACGCAATTAGCAGCGACGCACTGCTGTCGCCGGATCTTTTTGCTACCGGCACGAGTCTCATGGACAACCTCCTGAGCGACAACACCTCGCCGGAAATCCTCAGTTTCACCATTCCCCGGGCCACGAGCGGGCGGGTTGGCGACCTGGCTGCCGCCGAGTCGGCCAGGACCCTGCTTTTCGGCCAGCTGCTGGTCCAATACGCCAACAAGAACTTCGAACTGGAGGCCTCAGGGCAGAAATGTCTGCTCTATTCGGCGCCCCACGCCCCGTCCCGGCAGAAGCTGCTCAACGCTCTGGTGCCGGACGATTTCTATCGCCGGCTGTTCGTCAGCCCGTGTCTCTCCGGCTGGGACAGGGGAGAAGAGAAGCATCGCTACATGGAGCTCTGCCACAAGACTCTCTCCCGAAGCCAGCTGAACACCATCGGCAAGCTGCAGGATGCCGGGATCATAAACAACGACCTGGTGGTGCTGCCCAATACCTCGACGACCTGTCTGGCCAACAACGGAACCCACGTCTCCCTCGGCAGCCGCGCGCTCACCACGCTCGCGGCAGAGCAGGGATCCTCCTTTTCGCCCGCCGTCGAGAAGTATCTCGGGGATCTGGTGATCAAGATCGTCGAGCATTTCCTGCCGCTCTTCGTCGGCACCTACAGCGCCGCCCCATGTCGCATCGACTTCGCCGATTTCCATCCCGAGCGGGTTCTGGGTTTTCTGCCCCATGAACTCGATTACACCCACCTCCGGATGATCTGGCGGAGATGGCAGAAAAAGGCCGGCAACAGGTTCTTCGGCAGGACCGTCACCCCCTTTGGCCCGCGCTGGCTGGACAGCAGGCTGGCGAAGATCCTCTCCCTCAATGGCGATCTCATCCCCGATTTCCGTCTCATCGACTATCTGGTCACTTTGCTGTCCACCGAGACCAGCCCGGGTCTCAACGGAATGATCGGCAACCATGAGCGGCTCAAGGCCGATCTCGCCGAGATGGGGGTCTTTGATGCCCGCATGTCCATCTACCTGCCTTACCGCCAGCGCATCTGGGCGACTGCGGGCTATGCCGGCTTCGAAGGCCGCAGTTATTCGCTTTTTCACAGCCTCCATCAAGACATGGCGGAGGCGGTGGATATGCAGAACCTCGTCACCGCGGTCGCCTGCCGGTATGTCCTCGAGGGCAAGATCCACCACCATGATATTCCCGATCAGCCCTTCATCGAAAGCGAGCGGCGGCAGATCTTCTTCGGCAGCGCCATCGGAATACCCACCTTTTATGTGCGAGAAAACACAGCCAACAAATTGCTGCGGACGATCCTCGCCGACATACCGTCACAGCGCGCGAGCAGGCGTTACCAGGGCTATATCAGGGTCGAGCGCAGGGACTACAATCTGGCTCTGATAAAGCTTCTGGAGAAAGACGGGGCGGACCTGATCGAGGGCGGCAGCCTGCGAGGGCGTCTCGAAAGCCTTCGGCAAAGACTCTCCGGGGCCTCCGCCTTTGCCGGGATCGTGGCCGAGGTGCAGAAGGAAATCGGGGCGAAGGCCCCCTCCCGGGCGCCCGCGGCGGTCTTCAACGACGGGGTGGAACGTTATTATCGCTCGACCCTCAGAAAAAGATACATGGACGAAGGCTTCTCGACCCTCCTCGCTGACTGCCGGCGTCTGCAGCAGTCCCACGATCCCCATCTGGAGAACATCATGATGGCCGAAACCGGAGGACGGTCGGCAGACGCCTACGTCGAACTGCATCGGCATGCAATCTTGACGGAGAACGCGGACACCGGGGTCCTGGCCCAATTCATCCGGATCATCCTCGCCGTCGTCCACGACGAAAGAGGGAGGTGCTAACGGCAATGATCGATCGACCCGTAGTCCATCAATACATCGACCGGGATTCGCAAGAAATAATGACCGAGCGGCTAATTGGCGATACGGCCGTGCATTTGCTCTATCACCGGCTGAGGGAGAGCGCGCCGGTCATGTTCAGAACGTTGACCTCGGCGCGGATGTCGCGCCTTCTGGCGTTCTGCCGTTACGACATGCCCGGCAGGCAGAGGGGCAGAGAGCTTTTTGACGTCATAGGTGCCGACTATCGGGAATGTGTCGAGCCACTTTCGTATTACGATTCCCGACGGAAGGTCTTCGAGCGGCAGATCCGTTACTGGGAGACCCGGGCGATGAACGATAATCCTGAAAGCATTGTCGCCCCGGCCGATTCGCGTTTGTTGCTCGGCAGCCTGGCAGAAACCTCCTCGTTTTTCATCAAGGAGAAGTATTTCGAGCTGGCCGAGCTCCTGGGCCCGTCCGGCCCCTGGCGAAAAAGGTTTTTGGGCGCGGATTTCGCCGTCTTCCGTCTCACCCCGGACAAATACCACTACAACCACCTGCCGGTGAGCGGCCGGGTGGTCGATTTCTACGGACTCGACGGCAGGCACCACTCCTGCAATCCCTCGGCCTGCATCGCCATCGCCTCGCTTGCCTCAATAAACAGGAGGATAGTGACGATCATCGATACCGATGTACCCTCCGGTTCGCAGGTTGGATATGTGGCGATGATCGAGATCGTGGCCCTGATGATCGGCGATATCGTCCAGGCCTACAGTGAAGAACGTTACGATCGGCCCCGTCATGTCGAACCGGGAATGTTCGTGAGGCGGGGTTGTCCGAAGAGCCTGTTCCGGCCCGGCAGTTCCACGGTGATCCTCTTGTTCGAGCCGGGCCGGGTCTGTTTTTCCAGTGATCTGGCCGAAAACTCCAGACGTCGGGATGTGCGGAGCAGATTTTCAGGGCTATGCGGTCGATCGCGTGTCGAGACGGATGTCCGGGTGCGTTCAGAGATCGCGATACCCATGCGTTGCGTATGTGTAAATTAACGGAGGAAGAAAAATGTTTATCGACGGTTTCTTTGTGTTCGCTCTGGGCGTTATCCTGGCCTGGTTTCTCAAATGGGGCTTCACCCATCTTCCCGGTGAACGCTGGCAGATGCTGGCGGTGGTGCCGAGGCGAAAAGACGGGCAACTCTGGCAGGGGACCAACCTCACCTATTACGGTTTTTTTATCGCCACCGGACAACTCCTCGCCATCATCCTGTTCATTTCCCTGCTGGCGTCTATGTACGCTTCGATTTACGGGGGGCTGCTGATAGTTCTGGCCATCCTCTCCTGCTGCATTCCCGCAGCCAGGTTGATTGCGATGGTCGTGGAAAAGAAGCGCCACACCTTCACCATCGGCGGGGCCTCGTTCCTCGGGATCCTCATCGCGCCGTGGGTGGTCATGGGAGTGGAAAGCCTGCTGGCCGATCAGGGGAGTTTTCTGCCGATCATCCCCGTTCTTGCCGCAATGTCAATAGCGTACACCCTGGGCGAGGGACTTGGCCGGCTCGGTTGCATCAGTTTCGGCTGCTGTTACGGCAAGCCTCTCAAGGACTGTCATCCGCTGCTGCAAAAATTCTTCGCCAGGAAAAACTTCATCTTCCACGGCGCGACTAAAAAGGTGGCCTATGAGGGTCGGCTCCTTGGTGAGCGACTTATTCCCATCCAGGCTGTTACCTGCGTGGTGTATACCGGCGGGGCGCTGGCAGGGGCTTTTCTTTTTCTCTTCGGCTGCTTCACAGAAGCTCTGCTCCTGACTGTCATTCTGACCCAGCTCTGGCGCATTTTCTCCGAGACGCTTCGCGCCGACTTCCGCGGCTTCGGCAGAATCTCGGCTTATCAGAAAATGGGCATGATCAGCACCCTGTACATGCTCGTCGTGACGTTCTGCATCCCCGCGCCTCACTATATTGAGCCGGAAATCGTCAACGGCCTCGACAAATTATGGAATCCTGCGCTCATCCTCACCCTCCAGTTGGTCTGGGCGGTCTCCTTCCTGGTCTTCGGGCGCAGCACGGTGACCACCGCGAGCGTTTCCTTCGATCTGGTCAGAAAACACATATGAGTCCATCTCCACGGGTTGGAGCACTTTTAGGGCTTTATCACACATATGAGTTCTGCTTGAAAATATAGAAGTATCCCTCTTTTCTTTTTATTGGAGGTATGACTATGCAAACGGAAATTGCCGGAAATCTCGGGCCATATACCGGGGGAATAGACGAATACATGAACCCCGCCCAGCTGGCCTACTTTGAGGGAAAACTGCGCAACCTGCTGATGAAGCTGCTCGATACCTCGGCTTCTGCGAAAAACGAGCTCAAGGAAAACGGCCTCGGCGTTCCGGATCCGTACGACGTCGCCTCGGCGCATGCCGAGATCCACATAGAACTCGAGGAGCTGAAGCGACACAGGAGCCGGATCAGCATGATCGAGAAAGCCCTTGGCCGAATCAAGGACGGCAGCTACGGATACTGCGAAATAACGGGGGAGAAGATCGGGCTCCGCCGTCTCGAGATCCAGCCCTTCGCCACGCTCTGCGTCGAAGCCCAGGAGATGCTCGAACGGGTCCAAAGGGGGGCGGGTTTCTCAATGGCTCAGGCAGGCCGGCTGTAAGTGGATTGGTCTTTGGAAAAGTTTGCTCCCACGCCACGGTTGGTACAAGGAGCATTCTAAAAACAATTTCGAAACTGGCGTCAGAACCTGCGGGAGTCGTAGGCCCAATGGAGCAGGGCCTGACGTTGTCTCCGACGGCAATCCAGGTCGCCTTTATGGCAGTTCCTGACGATCTGGGCGATATGGCGGCGCATGGCGCGCCACCTTTTGATCTGCCGCTCGTCGTCGGGGCAGCGGCGGCCAAGATAGTAGCGGCAGTACCACTGAAACCAGCCGCGCGGGTCCTCGTGATAAATCCACCCTTTTCTCCGCCATACGGCCAGCGGCTGGGAGGCGTTCACGCCGAAAAAATTCAGCTCCGGGTCGTGGTGGGTGGGGCATAGCAGGGCCCTTTCAAACCATTCAGCGGGAAATTCGTTAAGGCAGTCCGTCATGTATTTGCCGCCGAAGACGCCCAGCTCGAGCATCTCACGGGGTGAGAGTTCCGGGCGAAAGTCCGGATGGAAGTTTTTGCCGACGGGCTCCGAGAGGAAGTAAACGTACCCTTGCTGCATCAGGTCGTCGACGACGATGCGCTGTTCGCGGCGGTTGCGGCTCATGTCTTTGTGGAAGTTGAATCATTATCCAGAAGGGCTGGATAGTTCCCTTGGAGATCTTTTTCATAGAAGAGGCTGAGGGGATCTTCCCCATAATTGGCGAAGGGGGATCTGCTGCGGTAACCCAGGGATTCGTACAGCCGTTGAGCTTCCGGCTGCAGAATGCCGGTCTCCAGACGAATGATAGGGATTCCTTCGCCGGAAGCAAAGGTCTCCAGATAGTTCAACAAACGCTTCCCCAGGCCTTGGCCCCGGAAGGATGTTCGCACGTACATGCGCTTTATCTCGGCATATTCCCTGCCGTAGAATTTGACACCACCGCAGCCGGCAGCACTGTTCTCGCGGCGGAGCACGAAAAAATGCACATTTTCGGCAATCAGCGCGGCCACGCTCAACCCATGCTGGCTCTGCTGCGGGTAGAGTGGGGCGAGGTAGGCATCGAGTTCCGCGATCAGTGTCCTGGCATCGTCACTGTCCGGCCGTTCCCGGGTAATAGTCGTCATAGTCATCCTTTCGGCGGATGGGGCGTTTTTTCATCGAGGACCCTTCGGATGAGAGCCGTAAGGCTTTTCATGGACAGAGGTTTAGTGGCAAAGCCTTTAATTCCGATCGATTTCGCCTTGTCTTCGGTGATAAGGTTGCTGTAGCCCGTGCACAGGATGATCGGCATCTCCGGACGAAGCCGCAGCATGCGCCGGGCCAGATCCGCGCCGGTCATCCCCGGCATGGTCTGATCGGTCACGACCAGATCGAACCTGTCCGGGTCATCGAGAAAATCATTGAGGGCTTCCAAACTGTTTGTTCTGGCCGTCACCCGGTAGCCCAGCCGTTCGAGCATGGACTTGCCCATCTTGGCCAGCATTTTCTCGTCGTCGATGAAGAGAATGTGTCCCTTGCCGGCCGAAACGGGCTCGCTTGCTTCACTCTCTTCCGGAGGCAGGTCCCTGACCGCGGGCAAACCAACATGGAAAACAGTTCCTTCGCCGAGACGGCTGTCATAGGTAATGAAACCGCCGTAACTCTTGACGATGCCGTGGACCATGGCCAGTCCCATGCCGGTCCCCTTGCCGACTTCCTTGGTGGTGAAGTAGGGGTCGAAGATCTTCTCCCTGATAGCCGGGGAGATCCCTTCTCCCGTATCCCGGACGGACAGCTGCAGGTATTCGCCGGGTCTTACCTGCAGCCGCTTGCCCTGATTCGCGTCGGACACTGTCACGTTCTGCAGCGAGACAGTGAGGGTCCCTCCATTCATCTCCATGGCATGGAAGGCGTTGGTGCAGAGATTCATCAGGATCTGATGGATGTGACTAGGATCGGCCAGAATGGCACCGGCCTCCTGATCGATTTCCTCCTTGATGGAAATGGTCGTCGGCAGGGAGGCTCTCAGCAGCTTCACGGCTTCCTTGATGATCGATACCGGCTTCAGGACGATCAGGTCCGACTTGCCCCGTCGGCTGAAGGCGAGAATTTGACTGACCAGTTCCTTGGCCCGATTGCCTGCCTTGAGGATTTGCTCGATGTCGTCGGCCAGATGAGAACCCGCCGGACTTTGGTCGTGTGCCAGTTCGGCATACCCCAGGATGGCGCTGAGGATATTGTTGAAGTCGTGGGCAATCCCTCCCGCCAGCGTGCCTATGGCCTCCATCTTCTGGGCCTGCTGCAGCTGGTCGGTCAGCCTTTTTCGTTCTTCTTCGGCTTGCTTGCGTTCGGTGACATCTAGGATGATGCCGTGCCAGAGCGTACCGCCATCCTCCGTCCGCTGCGGTTGGGCCTGGGACCACCTCCAGCGCAGTCCTTGCCGCGGCAGAATGACCCTGAACTCGCAGTAGAAGGTTTCCAGGGTGTTGGCAGAGGCAAAAATGGCTTCGGCAACCCGGTCATGGTCTTCGGGATGGAGCCGACCGAAAACCGGGGTGGCATCCTCGCGGACTTCCTCGGGCTTTACCTCATAGATGAGGTTCATGCCTGGGCTCGAATAGGGAAAGGCCGAGCGGCCATCGGGATAAAGGCGATACTGATAGATGACACCCGGCACCAGGCGGGCGAGGTTATCGAGAAGTTGATCGCCGGAAAATGCCCTGATATGCTTATCCTGTTCCTGCTGATCGAGTTTCGCCTCGAGTCGTTCTTCGGGCCTCTTTCTGCGGGTTGTGTCCCGAATGAACCAATGCGTCGCAATCTCTGACCCGCCTACCTTCCACCCGTGATAGGAGATGGAGATATCCGCGCCGTCCTGCCGCAACGCACGCAACTCGCCTTCGGCGGTTTCGGCGACGAGTCCGATCAACTCGAAATTTTTTCGAAAAAGCTCCTGCCAATCCGGAAGCAGGATTTCGGCGAATGGCTTGCCGATAATTTCTTCTCGGGTGTACCCGAACAAATCGAGCCAGGCCCGGTTGACCTCGATGAGATTCCCGCCGATATCCAGAGACTGATAGGCGAAGGGGCAATTGCGGTAATGCTGCCGCAGATTGTCACAGCAATCTTCAGGCCGGTTTCCGGTTGTTTCAGGTTTGTCAAGTCTGGATGGGGTATTCATGAATGATTTCATAAAATTTTCTTCGAAAACCCGAATACAGCCGAGGAGCGAAGAGGGAGAGTAAAGCTACTTTTTTTCGGCGACGATCATCTTAATTATCATAAATATGTGACCATGGCAAATTCCCGGATCACTTCATGGAGGATCGCTTGGCAGAGGCTTGCTGCGCTGCCTTACACGCAAATACCGGAACTTACCGGATCAGCGTCCCTTCAGGGTAATAGCTGGCCCTGGAGGTGGTGTTGGGCATAAGAAAACAGCATTTTGCGAGGATGGTGCCAGGGCTGGTAACGCTATTGCAGCCGGTTTGGCTTTGGTCGCCCAGGATTGCGCCGAACTTGCGGCGACCGGTATCGACTCGTTCGTCGCCGTGGGCGAAGGTCACGGTGCCGGGCAGGAATCTGAGGTTGGCGAATTTGGTCCCCGCGCCAAGGTTGACGTCGTTGCCGAGGATCGAGTCGCCGATGTAGGCGAAGTGGCCGGCTTTCGCATCGTTCATGAAGATCGCATGCTTGACCTCGGTGGTATGACCGATTACACACCTTTTTCCGGACAGGCAGTGGCCGCGCAGGTAGGCACCCTGGCGGACCTCGGTCATCGCCCCGATAATCGCCGGCGACTTGATCATCGCCCCGGTCTCAACCAGGACCCCCGGCCCGATATCGATCCTGTCACCCGTCAACACCGCCCCTGCCATAAGCACCGAGGCTCCCGCCAGGAGTTGTCCGTTCATGAAGACACGCAGTCCGCCCTTGGCCGTGTCGCCGTACTCGATCTGCGCTTCCGTGCCCGCAATGGCTTTGCCGCCGTAGAGGATGACGTGCCCGGAAAGGGGTATGCCGTCACCTATGAGGCTGCGGTTGAGGCTCGGAAACTCGTGGTTGTTCATGTAAGCTTGCAGGTCGTTGAGCGGCTCCCAGGCTTTTGCCCTGGGGTTAAAGAGATCGCGATGGGGGAAGTCGGCCAGGTCAAAAAAAGATTGCACCGTCAACATGCTGTCCTCATATTTATAGGGAAGGGAGCGGGAACCGCGGAAATGCGTCGTGGCACAGAGAGAAGCTAGTTGGCACTATGCGAAAATTGTCCGAAGAGTTCAAGGAAAAAAGGTAGCGACCGGCAAGGCAAAGAAACCTCGCTTGACTTAAGTTATTCGGATGTTTAGTATTTCCCTGGTTTTTCGGGCAACAACGCCATTACGGGCGCTATCCATTTGAATTAAGAGAAAAATACGGTACACTTACCGAGTGTCATAAGGAAGGGCCGGGGTAAGAGCTGTGCCCTGAATCCAGCGTTCAGCAGGAGGATTGAGTGGAATTTAATGATACGTTGAGCATAGGCATGGACGATTTTTCCAACAACGAAGATATGGAAATACCGGAAGTCCTGCCGATGATGGCGGTGCGGGATGTGGTGATCTTCAATTATATGATCATCCCCCTGTTTGTCGGACGTCCAGGTTCGGTGGAAGCCGTCAACGAGGCCTTGGGGGCCAATAAACTGCTGATGCTTGTCACCCAGAAGGATGCCACCAAGGACAACCCTACCGAAGAAGACCTGTACCGGGTAGGAATGGTATGCATGGTGATGCGGACCCTGAAACTCCCCGACGGGCGGCTCAAGGTGCTCGTTCAGGCCATGTCCAAGGCGAGAATCAAGGACATCCTCAGGTCCGAACCGTCCTACCAGGTGTCGGTAGAGGTCATCGAAGAACCGGAAGTGAAAGAGATCACCGTGGAGACCGAGGCGCTGATGCGCTCGGTCAGGGAGCAGACCGAGAAGATCATGTCCCTGCGCGGCATCCTTTCCGCCGATCTCATGATGATCATCAACAACATCGAGGATCCGGGGCGGCTGGCTGATCTGGTGGGGTCCAACCTGCGGCTGAAGATCTCCGAGTCGCAGAAGATCCTGGAAGAGATCGATCCGGAAAAACGCCTCAAGTTGGTGAGCGACCTGCTCGCCAAGGAACTGGAGGTTTCGACCGTCCAGGCCAAGATCCAGAACGACGCTAAGGAGGAGATGAGCAAGTCCCAGCGGGAATACTTCCTGCGGGAGCAGCTCCATGCCTTGCAGAAGGAGCTGGGGGACACCGACGAGCGGACCCAGGAGATCGACGAGCTGGAGCGCAAGATCAAGAAGACCAAGATGCCGAAGGATGTCCGCAAGGAGGCCATGAAGCAGCTCAGCCGGATGGAGATGATGCATCCGGATTCCTCCGAGGCCACCATCATCCGCACCTATATCGACTGGATTCTCGACGTGCCGTGGCAGAAGAGCACCACCGACATCCTCGACCTGGTCAAGGCCAAGGAGGTCCTCGACGATGATCATCATGGCCTGCAGCGGGTCAAGGAAAGGATCCTCGAGTACCTGGCGGTGCGCAAGCTGAATCCTTCGACCAAGGGGCCAATCCTCTGCTTCGTCGGCCCGCCCGGCGTCGGCAAGACCTCGCTCGGCCAGTCGATCGCCCGGGCCATGGGCCGCAAGTTCCACCGGCTGTCTTTGGGCGGCATGCGGGACGAGGCGGAGATCCGCGGCCATCGAAGGACTTACATCGGCGCTATGCCCGGCCGCATCGTCCAGGGCCTGAAGACCGTCGCCTCCAATAACCCCGTCTTCATGATGGACGAGATCGACAAGATCGGCTCCGACTACCGGGGCGACCCCTCCTCCGCGCTGCTCGAGGTGCTCGACCCGGAGCAGAATGTCGAGTTTTCGGATCATTACATGAACCTGCCGATCGATCTGTCCAAGGTGATGTTCATCACTACCGCCAACATGACCGATACCATTCCCGGCCCGCTGCTCGACCGGATGGAGGTGATCCGCCTCTCGGGCTACACCCTGGAGGAAAAGGTGGTCATCGCCCGCAAGTACCTCCTGCCCAGGCAGCTGAAGGAAAGCGGCCTGAAGCCCGCCCAGGTGAAGATGGACGACGAGATGCTCAAGCATATCGTCACCCACTATACCTACGAAGCGGGACTCAGGAACCTCGAGCGCGAGATCGGTAAGGTCTGCCGCAAAATGGCGAGAAAAATCGCCGAGGGCAGCAAGGGGCCGTTCTCGGTATCCGAAAAAACCATCAGCAAGTACCTCGGTCCTCCGAAAAATATCCCGGAATCCGAGCTGGAAAAACTGGTGCAGCCTGGCCTGGTCACGGGACTGGCATGGACCGAGGTGGGGGGCGAGATTCTCCAGATCGAGGTCAATCTCATGCCTGGCAAGGGCAAGCTCATCCTCACCGGACAGCTGGGCGACGTGATGAAGGAGTCCGCTCAGGCGGCGCTCACCTACTGTCGCAGCCGTTCGGCGGAGCTGGGCCTGGCCGAGGATTATTTCGAGAAGATCGACATCCACATCCATGTCCCGGCCGGGGCAATCCCGAAAGATGGGCCGTCTGCCGGCATTACCATGGCCACCGCCCTCTATTCGGCTATCACCGGCAAGGTGGTTCAGGCGAAGCTGGCCATGACCGGCGAAGTGACCCTTCGCGGCCGGGTGCTGCCCATCGGCGGCCTTAAGGAAAAGGCCCTCGCAGCGCTCAGGGCCGATATCGACAAGGTCATTATTCCGGATCGGAACAAGAAGGACCTGGAAGAGATACCAAAGGATATCAGAGAAAAAATGGAGTTCTTCCCGGTCAAGGATATGGATGAGGTGGTGAGGATCGCCTTTCTCCAGAGTGTTCCGAAGAAAGCCAGAAAAGTTGGGCTGAAGGAGAGCCTGCCCAGCAGTGTTTCAGCACCTTAAGAAGCTTTTGACGAAGAAGAGGGTGACTATGGCGGTCATCCTCTTCTTTTTGGTGCCGCCCATAATCGTAGGCGAACTGGTTGCCCTCTATGCCTTTTACCCTGGCCCGAAGCAGGAGTACGAGTCCGTAGTCGTCAGTATCCCCAAGGGCAAATCGACCCGGGAAATCGGCACCATACTGGCCGATGCGGGTGTCATCAACGACGATATCCGCTTCCTTCTGCTGGCCAAGGTATCCGGCTATGCCGGCAGGCTTCAGGCCGGGGAGTTCCTGTTCGAGACCGGCAAGCGGCCGTTGACTGTCCTGAGGACGCTGGCCACGGCCCGATCCATCCAGTATTCGATCACCATTCCCGAAGGGCTGAAATCCTCGGAGATCGCCACGATCTTCAGCGAGGGAGGCTGGTGCCATCCCCACAGTTTCGCCAATCTCATAGCCGACAAAAAATTCATCTCCGAGATAGGGTTCGAAGGTGTCGACAGCCTGGAAGGCTATCTCTATCCCGACACCTATAAGCTCACCAAGGATCTGCGGAGCGCGGACAAGATCATCGGCCTCATGGTCAATCGCTTCACCAAGGTTTGGACAGAAATGACCGAGGGTCTCGAGGAAAAGCCGGATCGGCAGAAGACGGTCATTCTGGCCTCGATCGTCGAAAAGGAGACGGGGACTCCCAGCGAGCGCCCCCTCATCGCCGGAGTTTTCCACAACAGGCTGCAGCTTGGCATGAAGCTGCAATCCGATCCGACGGTGCTCTTCGGCCTGCTGGACCGCTCTGGTCCCATTACCAAAACTGACCTGCAGAACCCCACGCCCTACAACACCTACGTCATAACCGGCCTGCCCGTCGGGCCCATCTGCAATCCGGGGCGGGATTCAATGATGGCGGTGCTGAATCCCACGCCTACCAAGGATCTCTACTTCGTCTCCAAAAACGACGGCACCCACCATTTCAGCGCGGATCTGAACGAACACAACAACGCCGTGCAAAAATACCAGCGGAAAAAAAACGGCATAAACGGTAAGTAAATCAGAAACAGGAAAACCAGATGACAGAAGCCAGACTATTCAGGTCGCCGCAGGCGACACGGCAATTTCGGGCGTTTTGTTTCGGTCTTCCGGCTTGGACTGACAACTGCTGAATAAGCGGCATAATAGATCTGTGGTATAGGGGGGAAGGCAGTGAAAATTGCTCTGGTGCAGATAAACCCGATAATCGGCGATTTCGGCAGAAACTGCGAAAAGATTATTCTCTGGGCGGGCAAAGCTGCGGCACGCGGCTGCCGGCTGGTGATCTTTCCCGAACTGGTCGTCCCCGGCTACCCGCCCCAGGATTTGCTCGAGCGCTCATCTTTCCTGGCCGCCCATGACGAGGCGATCGCCCGGATGCTCCCGCAGCTTCCCCCGGGCATCGATACCATGTTCGGTTGCCTCGAACGGCGCGACGGCGAGCGGGGCAAGCCGCTGTACAATTCGCTGGCGGTGGCTCGTGGCGGCCTGATAATTTTCCGGGCGCGCAAACGGCTGCTGCCCACCTACGACGTTTTTGACGAGACGCGGTATTTCGAGCCCGGCGGCGTTGCCGATCTGTATCGGCTGGGCGGGTTGTCTTTCGGGATTACCATCTGCGAGGATGTATGGAGCGACGCCATGAATCTTTACGAGGTCGATCCCGTAGCGGATCTCTTCCGCAAGGCGGAGGCCAAAGGGGTGAATATCGACGCCCTGATCAACATCTCCGCCTCGCCCTACCAGCGCGACAAGGAGAAGGTCAGAAAAGGCATATTCGAGAGAATCTGTGCCAGATACCGGGTGCCCTTCCTCTACTGCAACCAGGTCGGCGGCCAGGACTCCCTGCTGTTCGACGGGCGCAGCGTGATCATGGACTGGGTGGGCAGGGTCGTCGGCCAGGCCAAGGGTTTCTGTGAGGATATCATTGTCCTCGACACCGACACCTGGCGGGGCGATATCAACGAGGAAGTTGAGATCCCCGAGCAGGCGGCCGTCTATCGGGGGCTCGTCATGGGGGTCACCGACTACGTGAGGAAGTGCGGCTTTTCCTCGGTGGTTCTCGGCCTCTCCGGCGGCATAGACTCGGCGCTCACGGCGGCCATAGCGGTCGAGGCCCTGGGGCCGGATAACGTGCTCGGGGTGGCCCTGCCCTCACCCTACAGCTCGCCCGAGTCCCTGGAGGATGCCCGGCAGCTCGCCGACAACCTCGGCTGCCGCTTCGAGATCATACCCATCGCCGAACTCTTCGACACCTTCCGCAGGAACCTGGCGGATCTCTTTGCTGGCCGTGGCGAAGACCTCACCGAGCAGAACCTCCAGGCCAGGATACGCGGCAATCTGCTCATGGCCCTGTCCAACAAGTTCGGCCACCTGCTGCTTACTACCGGCAACAAGAGCGAGATGGCCGTCGGCTACTGCACCCTGTACGGCGATATGAGCGGGGGTCTGGCGGTGATCTCCGACGTACCGAAACAGCTGGTGTACGAACTGTCCGCCTACGTCAACCGGCAGCGGGAGATCATCCCCGCGCGGATCATCGCCAAGGCGCCGAGCGCCGAGTTGAAGCCGAACCAGAAGGATCAGGACGATCTGCCTGCCTACGAGGTGCTCGACCGGATTCTCGAACTGCACCTGGAGCAGGGCCTGGGAATTGAGGAGATCGTGGCGCAGGGTTTTACCGAACCTATTGTCCGCGATATTCTGCGGCGAATTCGCATCAACGAGTACAAGCGGAAACAGGCCCCCATGGGACTGAAGGTTACCACCAAGGCCTTCGGCTACGGGCGCCGCTACCCCAATGTCCAGAATTTCCAGGGATGACAGTTCATCAAACGTGTTCAAGGACTTGCGCAATAATCGTCTGTCGATCGCCGGCTTGCTGAAAGTTCTCGTCTATGTAGGCCTTACGGCCGGAGCTGTCTGGCTGGTTGCGCGAGAGTCGCTCCTGGAGCGTCCCGACAAGCTCTTCACCACGAGCAGCGGCCGCGTCGACATGTGCCTTTCCTGCCACAAGGAGGAGAAACTCAATCCCGCCCACGACGCAGGGGTCATCGGCTGCGCCTCCTGCCATCTCGGCAATCCCCTCGCCGTAGCGAAAGAGGAGGCACATCGCGGCATGGTGCTGAACCCTGGCGACCTGCGCCATGTGGAGAAAACCTGCTCGGTGGAAGGTTGCCACCCGACCGATGCTCACAAGGTGAAGAATTCACTCATGGCTACCAATCGGGGGATCCTCGGGACCCTGCTCTATTACTGGGGTGAGAGCGAGAGCCAGGATACCGAACTTACCGTCGAGGAGCTATTGCAGAATGGAGGGGCAAAAGACTCCCTTGCCCTCGATTATTTTCGTAAACTCTGCTCCACTTGCCACTTGTGGAAGCAGAAGAACGATCTCCCGGGACTGCCGCAGTTTTTCAGCGAGAAAGGCGGTGGCTGTTCGGCCTGCCATTATCAGAAACCGGGCCGGCCAGATGATCTTGCCGCAAGTCTCGTTGCCGACCATGAGAAACTCCCGTCCACAAGGGAAGAAAAAAAGCTCCATCCCCATATCACCAAAGAGGTGACGAGCACGAGCTGCATCCGCTGCCACAACCGCTCCGGGCGGATCGGTCTCTCCTACGCCGGGATCTTCGAGTCGGAGGGCTACGGCACTCCTTACCAGGACGGTCGACCCAACCACCGCCAGTTGCCCGGGGCCCGCTTTTATTTGGAGCTGGCCGACGACGTGCATCATCAGAAGGGCATGGAGTGCATCGACTGCCACACCAGGGGCGAGATCATGGGTGACGGCACGAGCTATGCTCATTACGAAGAGCAGCTGGAGATCTCCTGCGAGGTCTGCCATGGCAAAGAGCCTGGCGTGACGCGGAAGGACAACAGGCTGAACAATCTCGTCGAGGAAGGCGGCAAGGTATTTCTCACCGGCAAGGTCGACCAGAAGGAGCATCCGGTGAAGCCCGCGAAGCAGGGCGTCTGCAATTTCCCTGCGCATAAGCGCCTGACCTGCGAGGCCTGCCATTCGACCTGGGTCGCCCAGTGCTACGGCTGCCATGCCAAGCGCGACGCTTCCCGCACCCATCTCGATAAACTGAGCCTTACGGAGACGCCGGGACTGTGGGAGGAGGGGCGCTCTTATATCCGCTACGAGCGGCCGATGCTCGGGGTCTGGAAAGAGGAGATTGTGGTTGTCACTCCGGGATGCCAGGATATAGTTACTGTAGTGGATGAAAAAGGCGAGATCGATCGCAGCTTCGACCGGTTCACCATGGCGGCCATCAATCCCCATACCACTCAGGCCAAGGGTCGGGAATGCGCGGACTGCCACGCATCCACCAAGACGGTGGGCTTGGGCGAGGGAACAATCGCCGAACGCGACGGAAAGCTCGTCTTCACCGGCATCGACCAGGGAGTGACGACCAGCGTTGGCCCGACGGTTCCCTTCGACGCCTATGTGACGCTTGAAGGCGAGCCGTTGCAGCACAGTTCGCGGCCGGAACTGCGGCCTTTCAACGGACCTGAACTCAAGGCGATCCTCAGGGTCGGCCTCTGCGTCCGCTGCCATGACCGCTACGACGATCCCGCCTGGCAGGGCTACACCGAGGCAACCGTCTGCCGCCGGGCGGGGGCGGAGAATGAGGAGCAATTATTCAACACGTCTCAGAAGTCTCAATAGGAAAAGTAGAACTGTGTTGATCGGAATAGCTTGTATAATCGGGATCGAAATCGCTATCGGGATCGAAACTACGATTTCGATTGCGATTTGCATGAATGACCGCATTGAGTAAAAAAGGAGTGCAGCCATCGGAATAGTCACAGGAAATATCGAGGGACTGAAGACCAACCAGCTCAAGGTGCTCGAACGCCTCGGCGCCAAAAAGGTCCAGCGGGACCGCATCATCAACCCGGAAATGGCGAGGACCATCTGCGAGCTGTCGTTTCAGCTCAACCGGCAGATCGGCCTGCTGGTCCACCGCTCCGGCAAGGTGGAGAACGTCATCGTCGGCAGCCATGCCCAGATCGTCATCCCGTCGCTGGGGGGAGTACGGGCCTCGGGCGGCAGGCTGCGCGGTCTCCGCCTCATTCATACTCATCTGGCAGGGGAGGACATCACCGACGAGGACCTCATGGACCTGCTCTTTCTGCGCCTCGACCTCATCACCGTCATCAAGGTGGCCGCGGACGGCCTGCCGGAGCGGATGTATTCCGCCCACCTCCTGCCGGGCGGCAGGGACGGTAAGAACTGGACGTTTCTTGAGCCCGTGCATCCCGCGGGTCAGCAGGATTCGGTGGAGGAGTTGATAGCCGAGATCGAAGCGGAATTGAGCGCAGGCCGGAAGACCAGCCTGGTCGACCAGAAGGAAGATCGTGCCATCCTCATCAGCGTCACCACCGCCGCCAAACAGCAGGCGGAGGAGTCGCTGGCCGAGCTCGCCGAGCTCGCCAAGTCGGACGAGATCTCGGTGCTCGATACGGTGCTGCAGCGCCGCAGCCAGGTGAATCCGAGGCTCATCCTCGGCAAGGGCAAGCTCGCCGAAATCATGGTTACCGCCCTGCAGCGCGATGCCAACCTCCTGATCTTCAACCAGGAGCTGAATCCATCGCAGATCCGCTCGATCACCGATTTCACCGACCTCCGTGTCATCGACCGTACCCAGCTCATTCTCGACATCTTCGCCCACCGGGCAATGAGCCGGGAGGGCAAGCTCCAGGTGGAAATGGCCCAGCTGAAATACATGCTGCCGCGACTCTCGCAGCGGGACGACGCCCTGTCCCGGCTGACAGGCGGTATCGGCGCCCGGGGCCCCGGCGAAACAAAACTCGAGATAGACCGGCGGCGGATCAACGACCGGCTGGCGCGACTCGCTAAAGAGCTGGATCAGGTGAGCAAGGAGAGGTATCGGCGGCGGGCAAAACGGCGCAAGAAGGACCTGCCGGTCCTGTCGCTGGTCGGCTATACCAATGCCGGCAAGTCGACCTTACTCAACACGCTTACCCACAGCGACATCATCGCCGAGGACAAACTCTTTGCGACGCTGGACCCGACCAGCAGGCGGCTGCGCTTCCCCTACGACACCGAGGTGATCATTACCGACACCGTCGGCTTCATCAGCGATCTGCCGGCGGATCTCCTCCAGGCCTTCATGGCGACGCTCGAGGAACTGAAGGAGGCCGATCTTCTTATCCATGTGGTGGATGTGGCCAATCCGGGTTACCGGGATAAGATGGCGGTGGTTGAGCAGCTGCTGCAGAAACTCGACTTGGGCGAGTTGCCGAGGATGACGCTCTTTAACAAGATCGATCAGGTCGAGGACCGGGTGGAGGTGGAAAGAGCGGTGGGGAGAGAGGGATTTTTGGTGAGCGCCCTGAAGCCGGAAAGCCTGCGGGAATTTCTCATAGAGGCCGAGAGGACGATCGGCAAGGTAATGAGCGACAAGTCACATCCGCAGATAGAAACCTAAGTCCTTGTCGAAGGCTCGGTCTTCGATGAATTCGCAGCCTATCCGGTTGCCGTTTACGGAGCGGATGAGAACATTTTTATTGAGGACCGTCTCCTTGCGGTTGTCGAGTTTGAAGACCAGCACGGCTTTCTGGCCGATCTTCAGGTCGTGCATCCCCTTTATCTCAAAGCAGACGCCGCTCAAGGAGAGATTGACCACCTTGGCGATCCCGCCGCCTACCCCGGGATGGAGGAGGTCATAGGATCCGGGAAGATCGGTGGGCTTGCGGTAATGGCGGCGGAATTCGAGCTGAACCCGGAAGGCATGGCCGCACCGGCATTTGACCTTCAGCATATGCAGACGGTGGCGGAACTGGCGCACCGAGATTTCCTTCACAGCATTGCAGGACGGACAGATGATGGTGGCTTCGTCCTCCTCTTTAACAAAGGCTCTTAGTTCCGGTGCTGGTTCTCTTTCTGGCATATCCGCTCTTTCTTGTTATCTAATCTCAGGTAAACGACACTATTATACGAGGCGGGGGCCAAAAAAACAAAGAGAAGTTGCCGATTTCGTGACGACCTTCTGATCGCTCGGCTGAGGGATGCCGAAATTACGCACTTTTTGAATTTTCCGCGCGGCGAAAGATACCGCCGCTTATCTGGAGAACGTTGCCCCGTCCCGATGGAAACAGGGCAACAAAGCCGACGGTCGGTCCAAAACCGGGTGGTCAGTCATAGATGATGGCCGTGTAGCGTTCGAGAATTTCTTCGGTTTCCCGGTCCATCTCGCTTGCCACTTCATGGATTTGGTATTCAAGGCCGCAGACGGTGCAGCGCATACGGATACGCCGGCACGAGCGATGGACTTCCAGTTTGCCTGAGCAATTTTTGCAGTTCATATCTTTTTGTATCCTCATCATTGGAGCAGTTCGGTCCGGGTAAAGAGGGCCTCCAGCCGGTAGCCGGCCTTGGCCAGGGCCTCGGTACCGCCTTCCTGGCGCTCGACGATGGTCACAATCAGGCCCACCTTGAAGCCGGCCGCCTCCACCCGCTCGATCACCTTAAGGAGGGTTCCGCCGGTGGTCACCACATCCTCCAGCAAGGCGACGGTGCAGCCGGCAGGCATGTTTTTCAATCCTTCTATATAGTTGCCGGTCCCGTGGCCCTTGGCCTCCTTGCGGACGATGAAGGCGGGAATGGGTTGTCCAGACAGGAAGCTGGCTATGGAAACGGCGGTTACCAGGGGATCGGCTCCAAGGGTCATGCCGCCCACGGCCTGGACCGGGGTGGGTGATTTTTGCAACAGCTCGAACAGTAATTTCCCACAAAGATAGGCGCCTTCGGCGGAGAGCGTGGTCTGTTTGCCGTCGATATAAAAATCGGAGGTCTTCCCGGAAGTGAGGGTGAAGGTCCCCTTACGGTATGATTTTTCCAGGAGAATCTCCTTGAGTCGTTGTCTGTCGTCCATGTGTCTGTCACTCGCAGTCGTTGAAAAGGCTTGGTAATTGAGGTGTTGACGATTGCTGCCGATACTACCTTGTTTTTTTGCCGGGCGAAAGGGGAAAAAACTGGTCAATGCCTCTTACAATTGTTAGGCTGAAAGCATATTTTAATGCTGAACCATCTGTAATCCCGGAACGATTCTTGCTTTGTATGTCGCTGTTGGGTATGTTGACGCCGGCTGTCTCCACTTCAGGCAAGCGGACTTACGGAGCGGGGAAAAGAAATGAATTTAAGGTACTAAACGAGCTCAGCTCATTTCAAAGGAGTGGTATATGTGTGGAATAGTCGGATATATCGGACCTCGCCGGGTTGTCCCGGTCGTCCTCGAAGGACTCAGGCGGCTTGAATATCGCGGCTACGATTCGGCCGGGATTGTCTATCTGGAAGGGGAGCGGCTGATCAAACATCGTTCGGAGGGCAAGCTGTCGCGGCTGGAAGCGATCCTCGACGAGGCCATCGCCGCACCGGCCCATATCGGCCTCGGCCATACCCGCTGGGCCACCCACGGCGCCCCCACCACGACCAACGCCCACCCCCATAGCGACTGCACCGGCAACCTGGTGGTCATTCACAATGGCATCATCGAGAATTATCACTCACTTCGCGAGGAGCTGAAGGCCAAAGGCCATGTCTTCGCCTCCCAGACCGACACCGAGGTGCTGGCACATCTCATCGAGGAATACCTGCACAAGGATTTGGTGGCCGCGGTGAAGAAGGCGGTCTCCCGGCTGGAGGGCTCATTTGCCGTGGGCGTGCTCTGGGCGGGCATGCCGGATGCCCTCATCGCAATCCGTAACCAGAGTCCACTGGTGCTGGGTGTCAGCGAAAACGACGGCACCTTTCTCGCCTCCGATATCCCGGCCCTTCTCCCCTACACCAAGCAGGTGGTCTTCATGGAAGACATGGAGATGGCGATTCTCCGGGCCGACGGCTTCGAGGTGTTCTCGCTCCTGACCGGGGAACCTGTGAAGAAAGAGGTGAAGACCATCCTCTGGAATGCGGCGATGGCGGAAAAATCCGGCTACAAGCACTTCATGCAGAAGGAGATCTTCGAGCAGCCTGTAGCCATCACCAGTACGGTCAGCGGCCGGATCAACCCCGAAACGGGAGAGGTGGTTCTGCCGGAAATGCAACTCGGCGAGGACGATGTGAAGAACATCGACCGGATCTTTCTGGTGGCCTGCGGTACCTCCTGGCACGCAGCTCTGGTTGCCAAATACTGGCTGGAGAAGATCGCCCGAATCCCCGTCGAGGTGGATATCGCCTCGGAGTTTCGCTACCGGCATCTGCTCATCGACGAGCGGGTGCTGACTGTCGCCATCTCCCAGTCAGGGGAAACCGCCGACACCCTGGCCGGCATCCGCATCGCCAAGGAGATGGGGGCCAAAATCATCACCATCTGCAACGTGGTGGGCTCGACCATGACCCGGGAGGCCCACGGCACCGTCTACACCCACGCCGGTCCCGAGATCGGCGTGGCCTCGACCAAGGCCTTCATTTCTCAGCTGGCGGCGCTCTTTCTCTTCACCCTCTACCTCGCCCAGAAGAAACGGACCATCGGCGCAGAGCAGAGCCTGGAACTGGGCCGGGAGCTGATCGGCATTTCGGCGGTGGTGGCAAAGGAACTGCCACGCATCCAGCAGGAAGTCCAGGCATTAGTGGAACGATATTACGATTCCCGGGATTTTCTCTTCATCGGCCGTGGCTTGAACTACCCCATAGCTCTCGAGGGGGCGCTGAAACTGAAGGAAATTTCCTATATCCATGCTGAAGGCTATGCCTCGGGCGAGCTGAAGCATGGCCCCATCGCCCTGATCGATAAGGATATGCCGGTGCTTGCCCTGGTGCCCAAGGACGAGGTGTACCAGAAATCCATCTCGAATGTGGAAGAGATCAAGGCGCGCCAGGGCAGAATCATCCTCATCGGCACAGACGGCGACAATCATCTCAAAAACATCACCGAGGATATCATTTACATGCCGGAGGTGGCTCCGGTCATGAATCCTATCCTCTATACCATCCCAGCCCAGCTGCTGGCCTACGAGATCGCCACCAAGCGCGGCTGCGATGTGGATCAGCCGCGCAACCTGGCCAAGAGTGTGACGGTGGAATAGTTGGCGGTCAGCTTAACTCTCAGCTCTCAGCAGGAAGGAGCTGAGAGCTGAGAGGCTGTTTTCTTGAACGAGGATTGCACCTGGCGCATATCGGGATCGAAATAGCCATCTCTTTGGAAATCGAGCTTGGCCTTCAGATTTCAATCCCGACTTCGGTGCCCACGCGGGGGCACTCCGATGTCATTATTTTAAGACTTATGTCGTAGTGCCGTAGGGTGCATTTCATGCACCTGGTGCACAGAGTGCATCCTACTTTGATCGTTCCCATGCTCCAGCGTGGGAACGCAGCCCGGGACGCTCCAGCGTCCAGAGTCGACGGAGAAGGCAACCTACAATCGTTCTATCACCCGGGGCTGGGCCGCTTCGGCGACCTCGGGTTTGAGGATCACCTCCCGCCTCCTGTCGTCCTCGATATAGGCCAATACATCCTCCCTGCTGATATCCATGGCATAAATCGTCCCGCCGCCCAGGGACTTGTCCTGCCAGCGCTCGAGAAACCAGGAGACCTCGTCCCGGCTTATCGTCCAGCTGAGACCTTTCGGGTTGCCGGTAACCGAGCCCCGATAGGCAGTTACCCTGTCAGAGGGAAAGGGCTTTCCCTCGGCGGCCATTCTCTCCGGATCGCACTCGGTAAAGAGCGATTTCCAAACACCAAAGTCGCCGGCCGCGGCAAAGGGCGTGTTCTTGCGGTAATAGAGCTGCAGCACTGCCTTTTCCAGTCGGTTGGCCTTGCGAAAATGCTCGAGATTGTTCTGCAGAAACTGCAGGTGATCGAGAGGATGAAGCCCCAGCATGGCTTCCAGCGGGTCGGTATGCTTCTCCAGATGATCGACCAGCTCCTTGACCTTCGCCTGCTGCAGCGCCTCATGTCGCTCCTGCATCTTGGCGTTGGCGAAAGACCCGGTGAAGTCGTCGGGAGGGTAGAGAAAGCGGATGTGGTCAAGCTTCCAGATAAGGTTCTTGTCTCGTTTATAGACTATCATCGGCAACTCTCCGAAGAAGAATTGAGGTGTTGTGGTACGGCAGCATAACAATTTCCAGCTCCATCATATCACGTTCCTCACCGCAGGGAAAGCCAGTGGTTGGCCACGTCCAGCATCCGACTGGCAAAGCCCCACTCGTTGTCGAACCAGCAGAGCATCTTGATCAATCGCCCGCCGCATACCCTGGTCTGGGTGCCGTCGACGACGGCGGAGCGGGGATCGGTGTTGAAGTCGACCGAGGCGTGGGGCTCGTCGGTGTAGCCGAGCAACCCCTTCAGCCGCTCGCCGGCCTCCCGGTGCATCACCTCATTGATCTCGGCCACGGTAGTCTCTTTTCTGACATTGATGGCAAGGTCCATCAGCGAGACATTGATGGTCGGCACCCGGACATGCAGGCATTCGAAGCGGCCGGCAAGGTGGGGCATCAACCGGTTGATCCCTTTGGCCAGTCCGGTGTCGACAGGAATGATCGAATGCAGGGCGCTGCGGGTGAGACGCAGGTTGGTGTGGTGGTAACTGTCGATCACCGGCTGGTCGTTCATCGCCGAGTGGATGGTGGTGGTCACGCCGTTCTCGATGCCGAACTCCCGGTGGAGGATGTCGAGGACCGGCACGATGCAGTTGGTGGTGCAGGAGGCGTTGGAGACGATGCGATGCTCGGGCCGCAAAAGGGTCTGGTTATATCCGTAGACGATAGTGGCGTCGACCTTCGGGGTAGCGGGGTGTGAGAGCAGCAACCTTTTCGCCCCTGCTCCCAGGTGCAATTCGGCGGTGGGCATGTCCTCAAACGAGCCGGAGCACTCGAAAACCAGATCAATGCCCAACTCGGCCCAGGGAATTTTCGCAGGATTCGGCTCGTTGACGATTTGGATAGTGTCTTCACCTATGTGCAGGCAGTCCCGGTCGCAGCGCAACGGATAGGGAAAGCGGCCGTGAGTGGTGTCGTAGCGGGTGAGATAGGTCAGCGTCTCGATATCCGCCAGGTCATTAATGGCGACGATGGTGAATTTCGACCGGTATGGACATGAGTAGATGGCCCTGAGCACGCTTTGCCCGATACGTCCGTATCCGTTGATCGCAACTTGAAATCTCATCCCTCGTCCCGTGGCTGAAGTTTACGTATATGCATCCGGAATCCTTTGACCATTTCCGGACTAGTATTACTCTTTTCCAACAAGGTCTTATGCATACCGCGCTTTGGCGGAGATCACAACCGGATTTGTGAGAAAGGATGTGGTCAAATGCTGCCTTGATCAGTGAAATCAGGTATTATTAAGGTTTAAGAAAAGATGCTGGGATTTACGCCATTTCATACGCTGCAACAACCTCATCAAGGAGTTCCCATGACTGATATCGGCAGGGTTGTTATCCATACCGGCAACGGCAAGGGCAAAACCACCGCGGCCCTCGGCACGGCCTTCCGAGCCCTGGGCCACGGCCACAAAGTCTGCGTCATCCAGTTCTTGAAGGGCAAGGGCAAATACGGCGAGCGGGTCATGGCCGGCGAGATCGCCAACCTCGACTGGTTCATCTGCGGCAGGGGGTTCGTCTTCAACAAGGAAAACATCGAGGAGGACCGGCTGGTCGCCCAGGAGGGCTTTGCGCTTGCCAAGGAGAAGGTGGAGAGCGACTGCTACGATCTTATCATTCTCGACGAAATCACCTACCTCCCGCATTACAACTTTCTCGAGGTCGAAAAAATCGTCGAGCTCATCCGCAACAAACCCAAACGCCTGTCGATCATCATGACCGGCCGCAACGCCGACCCGAAACTCATAGAGATAGCCGACACCGTGTCGGTCATCGATTCCCTGAAACACGGTTACGAGCAGGGGATCAAGGCCCAGAAGGGGATAGAGTATTGAATAGCTGGTTTAAGCTTTCAGCAATCAGCTGTCAGCGTCAGCTTTTTTGAGTGGGGTGTTGTTGTTTTTAAGTACCTTAGGAAATTCACTTCTTGTTTAGGAATGAATTTCGTGGTGTTATCCCCTCTGCTGTGGGAGGGGATAACAACCCTTGGGTTGCGGGTGTCAGCCCGCATTAGCTGATAGCTGACCGCTGATAGCTGACCGCTGATAGCTACCGCTGATAGCTGACAGCTTTTATAAAGAGGAGACAACATGAATCAGCAGAGCGCACTGACCGGCATCCGTGTTCTCGATCTCTCCCGGATGCTTCCAGGTCCCTATTGCTCCATGATCCTCGCCGATCACGGTGCCGATGTGATCGCGATCGAGGACAAAAAATTTCAGGCGGACGGCCTCTTCTTCAGCGATCTGAACAGGAACAAGCGCCATATGTCGCTCAACCTGAAGAGCGAGGAGGGTCTTGCCATCTTTTTTCGGCTGGCCGAGAAGGCCGACGTGATCCTGGAGGGTTTTCGGCCGGGGGTGGTGAAGCGCCTCGGCGTCGATTACGAGGCAGTGCGGCGGATCAATCCCGGCATCGTCTACTGCTCCATCAGCGGTTACGGACAGACCGGGCCACTCGCAGATGTGGCCGGGCACGATGTCAACTATCTCGGCAATGCCGGGGTTCTGGGGCTCATCGGCGAAAAGGGTAGGCAGCCTGTCATCCCGGGCGTGCAGCTTGCCGACATCGCCGGCGGCGGGATGAACGCGGCGATCGGCATCCTGCTGGCCCTTATCGCCCGGCAGAAGTCCGGCCAAGGCCAGTATATCGATATCTCCATGACCGACGGCATGGTAGGCTTCCTCTCCCTGCCCTACTACTTCTCAAGTTTGACCGGAAAGCCGCCGCAGGCTTCCGACGCTCTCCTGTCGCACCGTTACGGCTGCTACAACACCTACGAGACGGCCGACGGCCGCTACCTCGCCCTGGGCGCGGTGGAGAACCGGTTTTGGCGGGGTCTGTGCGAGCATGTGGGCCGTCCGGAATACATCGCCCTGCAGTACGACGAGGAACGGCGGCAGGAGATCATCGATTTCCTGCGCAAAACCTTCCACGCCAAGACCCTGGGCGAATGGGAGAAAGAGCTGGCCGGCCTCGATATCTGCTGGGCCCCGGTGAAGACGATGGATGAGGTGCTGGTCGACCCGCTTTTTCAGGCTCGGGAGATGGTCCACACCTACACCGATATGCGCGGGGAGACTCGGCACGGTTTCGGCATACCGGTGAAGATGAGCGGGACGCCCGGCAGCATCAGGACGACTCCCAGGCCTTTCGGTAGCGCGACCCGGGAGATTCTCGAGGAAATCGGATATTCGGCGGCAGAGATCGACGGTTTTGTCGCCGCCGGGGTGGTGTGAAGATAGCTTTCAGCGGTCAGCCTTTTAGGAGACATGACGTCCCAGCTTGAGGGGCGCGCGGCTTCTTGAAACTGCGGTTGGGACCTTTTCGCTGTCGTTGTCGTAATCGTTGTCGTAATTTTCGTCCTCTTTTCGATAACCATTACGACAACGACAACCGTTCCGCTGCTGCTTCACTGACAACGAGGGAAGCTCATCGCTGTTTACTGATCGCTCATCAAATCACGCGTCGCCTCGGCTTCTCTCCCGCTCCGCATCCGCCGCAAAATCATGATCCCGTCCGCCACCAAAATGTTCAAAAAAGCGCGGATAGACGTGGCTGTATTCGGCAAAGATCAAGTCGAATGGCAGGTCGTTAAATGGGCCGTGGTCCCGGACATACTCCATGTGTTTCTGCCCCATGGCGTCGAACTCGTGGAAAATCGAGTCGCAGCTGCCATCGAACTCCAGGGGCAGGACATTGAAACGAGTGCAGAGCGATAGGTTGAAGGCCGGTGTTGCCTTCACCCATTTTCCGTTGAGGAACATCTCCGTATACCCGTGATAGACGAAGAGGTCGGTGCCCATCATCTTGCGGAGCCGTTCGGTGGAGAGGTGGTTGGTTACATCGGCGAAGCCGAGGCGGCAGGGGACGCCCTGCTGCCGGCCGATAGCTGCCAGCAGTACCGCCTTGGCTACGCAGTACCCCGACCCCTTGGCAAGAACCGAACTGGCCTTCATCGCCTCCCGGGCGTAGCGGAGGTCGTAGGGGTCGTACCTGATCCCGTCGCGGACCGCATAGTAGAGGGCGACTGCCCGCTCGGTCGGCGTGTCGGCCGAGGCGCAGACTTCCTCGGCAAAGGTGGCGACTCTTTCATGGTCGAAATCGAGGAAATACGTTGGCTGCATATATTGCGCAAGATCTTCGTTCATGATGGTCACTTCCCGGTGAACCGAGGTTTTCGTTTTTCGGCGAAGGCCGTCACCGCCTCCATGAGGTCCGCCGAAGGGATGATGTTGGCGCTGATCGAGGCGACATATCTCAGGCCGTCCTCGATGGTTTTGCCCACGCAGTAGTTAAAAACGTCCTTGGAGGCCTGGACGGCGAGCGGCGAGTTTTCAGCGATCTCCCGGGCCAACTCCTCCGCTCTCGCCATAAGTGCATCATAATCCCGGCAGACCTCGTTGACCAGCTGGATTTCCCTTGCTCGGGCGGCGGAGATGGTCCGCGCGGTATAGGCGAGTTCCCGGGCATGACCCTGGCCGACAATAAGGGGAATTCGCTGCAGCACCCCGACATCGGCGACAAAACCGACCGCCGCCTCCTTGAGGGAGAAGAGGGCATCCTCAGATGCGATCCTGATGTCGCAGGCGGTGGCCAGATCGAGCCCAGCCCCCAGACAATGCCCGTGAATGGCCGCGATCACCGGTTTCCGGCACCGTTCCACAGTCGAGATCCCATCCTGGAGTTGCTTTATCTTCGGAAGGAATTTCCATTTGGTGGCGCCGAACTGGTTCTTGTCCATCAGCTCCGGCAGATGCGGCACCATTTCGGTGAGGTCGATCCCTGCCGAGAAGCAGCCGCCTTTCCCTGCCAGAATCACCACCCTTATCTCCGGATCGTTGTCCAGATCGGCGAAAATCTCGATTGGCTCCCGCCAGGCCGCCGGCCCCATGGCATTTTTCTTTTCAGACCGATTGAGGAAAACTTTGGCTATCGGTGGTTCTTTTTCAACGAGGTAGAAAGTGTAATTGGTCATATCGGAGTATCGTTTGGGTGAGTGCAAATCTTTGGCAGTATGAAGCAAGCACATAAATTTACACCTATCGAATGTTTCGGTCAACCTCGCCCAGTGTCCTGTCAAGCATCATCTGTTGTATCTTGCTCGGAGTCTCCGCTGCACTAGGCTTACCTGTCCTTTTGTCCTTCGGTATCGTTGCTCTATCGGTCACATAGGCGCTGCTATGCTCCCTCAATCGAGCCTCGCAGGAATCCAAAATTTACTGCGCAATCGTACAAACATGACTCTGGTACTCTTTCGGAATGGATAATTCGGAGGATAAGCAGATTCCCTCGAACTGGACTTCCCAAACCCACAGTGATAGCATTTGAAGCAGGGAGTCAGCCCTGCTGGCGTGATTGCATCCGGCTCTTTCTTCTGCATTGTATCGGGGTGAGATCATGAAACTGCAATCTTGGGGTAAGGAAAAGCCGAGAAGAGTCATGTTCAGAATCATTGCCGGCGGCTGGATCCTGGCGATCTGTCTCTCTCTTGCCTGGAACTGGCACAAGGCCGAAGAGTCCGCGGTAATGTTTGCTGGGTCAGAGGCCAGAGCGTCATATGAAAAAGACCTGGTCTATCGGAGGTGGGCGGCAATCCAGGGCGGGGTGTATGTCCCTCCATCCGAAACAACTCCCCCGAATACCTATTTGTCGCATATTCCCGATCGGGATATAACGACCGTGAACGGCAAAAAACTCACCCTGGTAAATCCCGCCTATATGACCCGGCAGGTGCATATGATGGGCAAAGAGCAATACGGCATTCAAAGCAAGATCACCAGCCTGAAGCCCTTGAATCCCATTAACGCTCCCGACACCTGGGAAGCAGCGGCCTTGAAGAAGTTAGAGACCGGCAGCAGGGAAATTGTGACCAGAGAGAGCGATGGGGAGATCCTCAGGCTCATTCGGCCGCTGGTGACTGAAAAACCTTGTCTCAGGTGCCATGCCTCCCAAGGCTATAAGGAAGGTGATATCAGGGGCGGGATCAGCGTTTCCGTACCGTTCAGCCCGTACGCCACCGCCGCGAAGGGGCAGCAGAGACAGCTGCTTTTTGCCCATCTGCTGATTTGCATACTCGGCCTGCTGGGGTTGAGAGAAGGAAACAGCCTCCTCAGAGCATCGGAGGCGAGAATCGCGAAAGGCTATGAACGCTACAGGAGTGTTCTTCACGCGGCTATGGATGGGTTTCTGCTCATAGATATGCAGGGACGCCTGTTGGAAGCAAACCAAACGTATTGCCAAATGAGCGGGTACTCCGTCGAGGAACTCCTCACCATGAAAGTGGCGGATCTGGAGAGTAATGAAGGTGCCGAAGCCGTTGCCGCACGCATCCGCAATATTGCAGCTGCAGGAAGTAGCCGTTATGAGTCAAAGCATCGCCGGAAAAACGGCAGCATCATGGATGTCGAAATCAGCGCCCAGCACAGATCGTCCGAGGACGAGCAGCTGATCGTGTTCCTGCGTGACATCACCGAAAAAAAACAGGCGGAAGAAGAGAACAGGCGGTTGACGCTGCAGTTGCATCAAGCCCAGAAAATGGAGGCCATCGGTACTCTGGCGGGAGGAATCGCCCACGATTTCAACAACATTCTTGGAGCAATAATCGGGTATGCTGAGCTGGTCCGGTACCATTTCCCCCCACATTCAGCAGGTGCACACGATACGGATCAGATCATCGCGGCCGGCATTCGAGCCAGGGATCTGGTAAAACAGATTCTCGCCTTCAGTCGCCAGTCCGAAGGCGAAAGGCTTCCCGTGAAGCTGGCGCCTATCATAGCGGAAACGCTCAAGATGCTTCGCGCAGCATTGCCTACAACCATTGCAATTGAGCAGGAGATCGATTCCAAAATTGGAGCCGTTCTTGCCAATCCGACCCAGATCCACCAGATACTGATGAACCTCTGCACCAATGCGTGCCATGCCATGGGGAACCGTGGCGGGAAGTTGTCCGTCTCCTTGAAGAAATTAACGGACTCAGAGAAGGATATCCTCTTCAAGAATGAGAAGATGCCGGGTGCCTTCGTCCAGTTGTCGGTGAGAGACACCGGAACCGGGATCGTCCCGGAAATCCAAAGCAGGATATTCGATCCCTATTTTACCACGAAAGCGGTTGGAAAAGGCACCGGTATGGGACTGGCCATGGTGCATGGTATCGTCCAGAGTTATGGTGGCTTTGTCACCTGCGAAAGTAGAGTCGGAGAGGGAACGGTATTCCGAATTGCGTTGCCGATGGTCGATGCAGACGCCGGTCAGAACAATAACGTCATAGAAGCGATACCGACCGGCGAGGAACACATACTATTGATAGATGACGAAGTGATGCTTGTCGAGATGGGCAAGGCGATGCTGGAAAAACTGGGCTACAGGGTAACCACCAGGATAGACGGCTTTTCCGCTCTCGCCACATTTCGTGACGATCCTGGTGAATTTGACCTGATAGTCACAGATCAGACAATGCCCGGAATGGCGGGAAGCGAACTCGCCCGCGCTCTGCTGCAGATTCGCCCTGATCTGCCGATCATACTCTGCACGGGGTACAGCAGCTTTGTCTCGGAGGAAGAGGCCGAGGCCGTCGGTATAAAAGGTTTTGCCTTAAAACCGCTTACTGCAAGAGATATGGGCACTCTTGTCAGGAAGACACTGGATGCCTGTAAATGATCGATCTGCACTGCACGCCGACCCTCCGAAATCATATAGAAAAAAAGCTTTCCGGTTGGGCGGGAAAGAGGGCTTCGGCGCCGGAAGATAAAAAGCGGGGAAATCTAAGACAGGCCGCCGTTGCCCTCTGCGTTGTTGATTACCAGGGACTGGGTGGGATCGATGGATTGGCTTCGCGGACAGCTGAGAGTGCTGCGCTCATACTTACCAGAAGGACGCAGTCGCTCAAGAACCATGCCGGGCAGTGGGCTCTGCCAGGCGGGCGGATAGAAACTGGAGAGAGCCCGGAGCAGGCCGCTTTGCGGGAACTGGCCGAGGAGGTCGGCTTGCCGCTCCCAGTTGATCGGGTTCTTGGCTGTCTTGATGATTTTATCACCAGGTCGGGTTTCATCATCACCCCGGTAGTGGTCTGGGGCGGGCCTGACGTAACGCTTACGAGGAACGAACTCGAAGTGGCATCCATCCACAGGATTCCCTGTTTCGAACTGCTGCGCAGCGATGCGCCGGTGCTGCAGCCGGCAGGAGACCAAAATCCTGTGCTCTTCATGCCGGTCGGCAACAGCTGGATCGCCGCGCCGACGGCGGCTATTTTATTTCAGTTTCGGGAGGTTGCTCTGCTCGGCCGCCATACCAGGGTGGCTCATTACGAGCAGCCGACCTTCGCCTGGCGATAATTAAAAGAGGACTGAGTTGAAATGACTGTGGACTGAGTAGAGGGACCAATATTTTTTCCGCCAGTTGCCCTTTCAGTTACGGACTACTCAGTCCTCATTGCTCAGTCCTCAGTCCTTTTTTACCGGGCCCGGAAAGGGATCTGGCAGTAGGAGATGCCGTTTTTGGGCTGGATGCCGTTCTTTGAGAGAAACATGGTCAGCGAATTCATGGAGATGGTGATATTGGGGGTGGGCCCGAGGAATATGTGGTCGAGGCGGATGAGGGATTCGTCTTCGTCCTTCAACGAAAACTGGATATAGGGCACCAGCATCGAGGTCCCCTCGCGGAACAGCACCGGCGCCTCCATGAAGTCGGTCACCACCGATGAGACCAGCCGCCACTCCTCTTCCTCCCGGAAAGAGGGGTGCTTGAGGATGGCGGCGATGCGCAGCAGGTCGCTCTCGATCACCTGAAAAATGGAGAGGTACCAATTTTCCGTGCTTCGGCCGTCGACATTGAGGCCCTGGGTTTCCGCCAGGACCTCCACCGCATCGACTACCTGCCGGATCAGCTTCTGCTGCTGCTCGGGATCATAGATGCAGCGGCCGATCTCGAACGACTGTTTCCCGGCTCGGCGCAGGATGTAGTCCGGGCTGAAACCGAGGCTCACCCCTTTACCGAGCCGGCTGTAACCCCGCCACTGGCTGAGCAGGTTGCCGCTCGCGCGGAAGGACGCGGCAAAGAGCATATGGCCGTTGGTGATCCGATAGGTAAACCAGTCGAGGAACTGGTTGAGAAGACGATGGGGGCCGTGGCCCGTGCCGATGCGGCGGTTGATCTCGGCGCGGATGAGGTCGGCGGTATGCTTCAACTCAGCAGAATCATTCATGTAGCGGATATCGCTTGCCCACAGCGATCTGCTGCCGACGATGCCGAGCAGGCCGGAGAAGCTGGTGTAGTGGTAAAGCCTTTCCTGCGGTTTCTCGGCATAGAGGGCAGCGGTGATTTCTCGTATCATCTCAATTTCCATATGAGGAGCAAGTGAGCTGTAAGCAAATCCAATGATACAATTATTCTGCCTGTGAGGGATAATTACAACCCTGGATCGCAAGGGACGGTCCCGCAGGCAGCTTCGGAAATTTCCACCTCTTTGCCTGGGAAAATGCTAGGAACGTATTAGCAAGGACGAATGTGTCAATCAAACACCCTGAAAGAACAGAAGGACACATCACGGTAATATTTTGCACTTGATGCTGATTGCGGATGCTTTCGGCATTTTCATGCAACATCATTGATGCATCACAAGTCGGACTGGTTCCGTGCCGCTTGTGAATTCCCCTTGCTATGGCCGGCATGAGAGATCGGCGACATTCTCCCTCAGCCTGACTCAAGATTTGATAAAGTCGTAAAAAGTGCACCAACCCGTGAAGATGGACTCTGGAAAAAGTTTGATATACGAGGCGTAGTGTCTGAAACGGTGCTTTGGTAGTACATATGGTACAGCGAAGCGCCGTTTCAGACCTACAACGAAGTAGATCGGACTTTTTACGAGTCCATCAAGATTTGCAACAATTATATTCGCAGGAGAGACTGGTCATATGACTATACTCAATATTCTTGTCGCCTTCGCCGTCTTGTTTGTCATCGGCATCATCTGGTTTCTCCTCTATTATTTCAACAACCCGGTCCTGCAGAACCCCGACGGGGTCGCCAGGGTGGTCGGCAATTGCGGTGACACCATGGAAATCGGCCTGCGGTTTCAGGCAGGGCGCGTGAACGGCGTCCATCACTGGACCAACGGCTGCTCATTCAGCAAAAACTGCGTCCAAGCCGCAGCCAATCTCGCCTTGGGCAACTCTCTTAAAGATTTACGAAAAATCAGTATTATCACTATCATGGACCACGTCGGCAGACTGCCGGACACCCATCTGCACTGCGCCCAGCTGGCGGAAACGACGCTGCAAAAATGTGTCGATAATTATTTGGCGAGCATGGCTGAAAAAAAGAGAGAAGCCCAGCAAAGCACACCCTGTTAGCGATGGCAGCGTATTTGGGAAAAAAGAATGCCCTGTCCACGATTTCCTGAAGCAATGGATTTCAGGTTGGGCGCTTGCCTCCCTCAGTAAAAAAGGCGTGCAGGTTATTTCCTGCACGCCTCTTGCTTTTTGTATTCGTCGCCGAGTGCTACATATTCCGGCGATACTGGCCGCCCACCTCGTAGAGGGCATTGGAGATCTGGCCGAGGCTGCAATACTTCACCGTCTCGAGCAGCTCGGCGAAGATGTTGCCGCCCTGGAGGGCCACATCTTTCAGGCGCTCAAGCGCTGCCGGGTTCTCGGTCTTATGCCTCTCGTGGAAGTCTGCCAGGCGGGCGATCTGCTCGTTCTTGTCATCGTCCGTCGCCCTGGCCAGCTCGAGCGTGGCAGCCTGGGCGTCGAAGTCGGCGTCCGGGTTGCGGAAGGTGTTGACGCCGATGATCGGCAGTTCGCCCGAGTGCTTGAGCCGCTCGTAGTACATCGACTCTTCCTGGATCCTGCTGCGCTGATAGCCGGTCTCCATGGCTCCCAGCACTCCGCCTCGCTCGGTGATCCGATCGAATTCGGCAAGCACCGCCTCCTCGACGAGATCCGTCAGTTCCTCGACGATGAAGCTGCCCTGGTAGGGATTTTCGTTCTTAGCCAGCCCCCACTCGCGGTTGATGATGAGCTGGATGGCCAGCGCACGCCGCACCGATTCCGACGACGGAGTGGTGATCGCCTCGTCGTAGGCGTTGGTGTGCAGGCTGTTGCAGTTGTCGTAGATGGCGCAGAGGGCCTGGAGGGTGGTTCGGGTGTCGTTGAACTGGATCTCCTGGCTGTGCAGCGAGCGGCCCGAGGTCTGGATATGGTACTTGAGACGCTGGGAAGTAGCCTTCGCCCCGTATTTCTCCTTCATGGCGATGGCCCAGATGCGCCGTGCCACCCGGCCGATCACTGTGTATTCCGGGTCCATGCCGTTGGAGAAGAAGAAGGACAGGTTCGGCGCGAAATCGTCGATGTCCATGCCGCGGGCGAGGTAGTACTCCACATAAGTGAAGCCGTTGGACAGGGTCAGCGCCAGCTGGGTGATCGGGTTGGCGCCCGCCTCGGCGATATGGTAGCCGGAGACGGAGACCGAATAGAAATTCTTCACCTTCTTCTCGATGAAGTACTCCTGGATGTCGCCCATCATCTTCAGGGCGAACTCGATGGAGAAGATGCAGGTGTTCTGGCCCTGATCTTCCTTGAGGATGTCGGCCTGTACAGTGCCGCGGACGTTCTGCAGCACCATGTCCCTGATCTCCTCGTACTCGCCGTTGTCCGGCGCCCGGTTGTTATCGGCGACGAATTTTTCCACCTGCTGGTCGATGGCGGTGTTCATGAACATCGCAAGTATTATCGGCGCGGGCCCGTTGATGGTCATCGATACCGAAGTGGTGGGGGCGCAAAGTTCGAAACCGCTGTAGAGGAGCTTGACGTCATCGAGCGTGCAGATGGACACCCCCGAAGTACCGATCTTGCCGTAGATATCCGGCCTGACCGTCGGGTCCCAGCCGTAGAGGGTCACCGAGTCGAAGGCGGTGGAGAGACGCTTGGCGTCGTGGTGTTCGGAGAGCAGCTTGAAGCGCCGGTTGGTCTGGGCCGGGCCGCCTTCGCCGGCGAACATCCGGGTCGGGTCCTCGCCGGTCCGCTTCATCGGGAAGACCCCAGCGGTGTAGGGGAAGTACCCGGGCAGGTTCTCCTTGCGAAGCCAGGTGTAGACGTCGGCGGGGTCGGTATACTTCGGCAGGGAGATCTTCCTGATCTTCGAATGCGACAGCGACTCGGTGTAGAGCGGCACGCAGATCTCCCGGTTGCGCACGGTGTAGACCAGCATGTCGCCGGCATAGTCGGCGCGGGTCTTCTCCCACTTCTGAAGCAGTTCGGCGGAATCCGGAGCAACTGCCTCCGAGAGTGTGTCCGCTTTTGTCTTGAGGAGTTTCAGGGCCTTGCCGTAATCGTCATGGCTCTCGCCCTCGATGAGTTTCACCGCCTCGGCGAGGTGGTGGTGCTGCCGGATCGCCCCCGCCTGCTTTTTGGTCTTCTTATGGTAGTCGCGGACGGTCTGGGCGATCTCCGAGAGGTAGCGAAGCCGCTCGGAGGGGATGACTATGGCCTTCGACGAGGATGTCTTGCCGGCCGGCTTCGGCAGGGAGGGGTGGAGGGCCAGCTCGCACTTTCTGGCCAGCTCCTCGATGATCCCGTGGTAGAGGGCGGTGATGCCGTCGTCGTTGAACTTCGAGGCGATGGTGCCGTAGACAGGGAATTCCTGCGGAGCCTTGCTCCACTCCTTGCGGTTGCGCTGGACTTGCTTTCTGATATCGCGGATCGCGTCGTCGCTGCCCTTCTTCTCGAACTTGTTGACCACGATGATATCGGCGTAGTCGAGCATGTCGATCTTCTCCAGCTGCGAAGCCGCGCCGTATTCGCTGGTCATGACGTAGATGGAGATGTCGGCGATGTCGGTGATCTTCGAGTCTCCCTGGCCGATGCCGGCGGTCTCGGCGATGATGAGATCGAAGCCCGCGGCCTTGGCTACCAAAATCGCCTCCGGCAGGGCCTCCGAAATTTCGCTCGCCGAGTCGCGAGTGGCGAGGCTACGCATATAGACCCGGTCGGAGTTGCCCAGCGAATTCATGCGGATGCGGTCGCCAAGCAGTGCCCCTCCGGTCTTCTTGCGCGACGGGTCGCAACAGATGACGGCGATGTGGATGTCCTTCATATCGTGGAGGAACCGGACTATCACCTCGTCGGTCAGCGAGGACTTGCCGGCTCCGCCGGTGCCGGTGATGCCGATGACCGGGGGATTGTTCCTGTTGGCAAGCGGGACGAGCATCTCCTTCAGCCGGTTGAGCTCGCCGCTGCCGCTGGCCTTGGCCTGCTGCATGGCGGTGATGAAGCCGCCGATGGCCTTGGGATTGTTCCAGGCGAGTTCCTCTGGCCGGAGATCATGGTGGGGCAGGGTGGGAAAGTCGAGCATTTCGACCATGTGGTTGATCATGCCCTGCAGTCCCATGGAGGCCCCGTCCTCAGGGGAATAGATCTTGGCCACCCCATAGTTTTCCAGTTCCCTGATCTCGTCGGCGACAATGACCCCGCCGCCGCCGCCGAACACCTTGATGTGGGGGGCGTTCTTCTCCTTCAGCAAATCGATCATGTACTTGAAGGATTCCATATGGCCGCCTTGGTAGCTTGACATGGCGATGCCCTGGGCGTCCTCGGCGATGGCTGTATCGACCAGTTCCTGCACTGAGCGGTTGTGAGCCAGATGGATGACCTCAACGCCGCTGTCCTGCATGATGCGGCGCATGATGTTGGTCGAGGCGTCATGGCCGTCGAAAAGGGAGGTGGCGGTGATGACCCGCACCGCGTTTCTGGGCCGGTAGGTATCTGCCTTATGAACGTCCGTTTGCATATTTTCTCCTTCTCTCCCCGATTTGATGGGGTGACCTTGATGAGTACCTTAAAGAGAGGCAAACGGACTGAGCTGGAAGAAACAGGACTGCTAATCCTTAATTCCTTTCAAGAAACTCATGATAAAATCCGTCTGCTGCTCGATGTACTGCTCAATCGTAAAATTTTTCCCGAAATACCAGCGCCGGAACGCCCAGGTGTGGCCCAGCACCGAGATATTATGGCCGATGAGGTTGATCGTCGGATCGTCCAGGTTCGGCAGTTTGCCCAAAGCGCGAAGCTCCCGCATGGCCTCGATGAAGAGGTTGGTGATGCGCAGTTCCGCCTCCAGGACCTTGTCCTGCCATTTCTTCGGCAGGAAGTGGGTGACCTGGTACATGAGCAGCACGTGGTCGCTCATCCGGTTGCAGACCAGGAAGTACTCGCGGATCACCTCGGCCAGCGCCGCCTTGCCGACTGTCGGCCGGGCGAGGGCCTCCTTCACCCCCTCTTCGACCGCCGAGTGGATGGCGATGCAGACCAGGTAGAGCACGTCGTCCTTGGTCGATACGTACTCGTAGAGGGAGCCGATGGAGAGCCCCGTTTCCCGGGCCAGCGCCCGAGTGGTGGTCTTGTGGTAGCCGTGCTTGATGAACAGCTTCACAGCCCCATCGACGATCTGCCGCCGCCGCTCCTTGACCAGTTCCTGGTTCTTGATATGTGTTGCAACCTCGCGTGCGTGTTCGGTATCCATCGATCTTGCTCCCGGCATTCTTTTTCGTTCGTTTTTCAGCTATTGCAGACGTTTGTGCAGAACGTATACAAAAAAAGCGGAGAACAAAAGGAAAATCTGTACTACAACGGGGCCGTACACACGCATTCAGGCTTTCTGCCCAACCATCGTCAAGTGCTTGGTTCTCAACCGGACATGCAGTATTTCCGGGCTACAGCGCTTTCAACTTCTCGGTCAGAACCGGCACGAACTGTTTCAGGTCGGCAACGACCAGCACATCGGCGATTTCTCCGATCGGGGCATCCCGGTCGGTATTGACCGCCACGATGAATTCCGACTTCTTCATCCCTGCCAGATGCTGAATGGCGCCGGAAATGCCGCAGGCAACATACAGTTTTGGAGCGACGCTCTGGCCGGTGGTGCCCACCTGGCGGTTATGCTCGACCCACTCCGAGTCGACCACCGGCCGGCTGGCCCCGTACTCGCCCTTCAGGGCTTTTGCGAGTTCGGCGATCATCGCCACATTCTCGGGCTTGCCGATGCCCCGGCCGGCGCTGACGATGACGGAGGCCTTGCTGAGATCGACGCCGCCTCCGACTGCCGCTTCATAGCCGGTGAAGCTGATGCGCGGGGAGGCCTCGGCGTCGATGTCGATTACCGTGGGCGCATCGCTTCCTTCTGTACCCTGGAAGGCCCCGACCTGGAGAGTGAGCACCGTTTTCGGGGTGAGGCTCTTTACCTGGCGCCTGAGTTTGGCGTTGCAGGCAGGCACCACGAAACCGCTGTCGGCCACCGCCACGACCTCGGAGATCTGGCTGGTCTTCAGCGCGAAAGCGACGCGCGGCGCCAAATCCCAACCGTAGGAGGAGTGGGAGAAGACGATGAGGTCCGGCTGTTCCTGGTCGATGGCCTTGAGCAACAGTGCCTTATGGCCGTCCGGATTGTACTCGCTGTATTTGGTAGCATCGGCCAGATAGAGTTTACCGGAGAATACCGGCAGGTTGTCCTTGACGCCGACCAGGAAAACGGCGGCTTCCGCCGCAAGCGCCCCGGCAAAACCGAGCAGTTCGTTGATGCTGCCGAGGAGTTTGCCCTCGCGATATTCTGCAACCAGCAATACTTTCATTTTTCCCTCCTCTTATGCCAGGACGGCGGTCTTTTCTTTCAAAATGCCGATCAGCCGGTCGGCGAGATCCGCCACCTCGCCCTCCAGGACCAGGCCACCGCTTTTCTTCTCGGGAAAGTAGAGCCGTTCGGTTTCCTGGAGATTGTCCGTCTTCTGCAACTGCATCACAGGCAGGCTGACCAGTTCCTTCTTCTTGGCCTTCATGATGTTCGGCAGGGTCGGGTAGCGCGGGGTGTTGAGTCCGAGCTGACAGGTGAAGACCGCCGGACCCTCCATTGTGACCAGAGCCTTGACTCCGCCTTCCAGTTCACGCTTGACCGAGTAGCGGCCGCCGTCATAGGCGAAATCGACGATAGTGGTGATGCAGGGCAGTCCGAGCATCTCGGCCACCAGTACCCCGACCTGGCCGCTGCCCCGGTCCTGGGACTGCATCCCGCTGAAGATGCAGGTGAAATTCTGAGGCTTGGCGTATTCGGCGATGATGCCGGCGACGGTCATCGGGTCCTTTGCGGAGATGCTGTCGTCTGCGACATGCACACCCCGATCGCAACCCATGGCCAGAGCCTTCTTCATGGTCTCCTTGACCCGCTCGGGGCCGATGGAAAGGACCGTTGCCTCGCCACCCGTCTGTTCCTTCAATCGGACAGCCTGCTCGACCGCGTACTCGTCATACTCGTTCATGCGAAAGGCCAAGTCGGCCTGGTCGTACCAACGGCCGTCCGCGGCGATCTTGAATTTCGATTCCATGTCCGGAACCTGTTTTATGCATACCAGAATCTTCATTGCCGTACCCTTCACTCTCTCATTATTTCATGCTATCTGGTCAAGGCCGAGCCGATCACCAGACGCTGGACCTCACTCGTTCCTTCATAGATTTCGGTGATTTTGGCGTCGCGCATCATCCGCTCGACCGGAAAGTCACGGATATAACCGTAGCCCCCAAGAATCTGGACAGCCTGGGTGGTCACCCGCATGGCCGTCTCGCTGGCCATGAGCTTGGCCATGGCCGAGGCCTGGGAGTAGGAGAGCCCGTGGCTCGCCTTGTAGGCCGCGCTGTAGACTAAGAGCCTTGCCGCCTCGATTTGGGTCGCCATGTCGGCGAGCTGAAACATTACCCCCTGGAACCTGGCAATGGGGGTATCGAACTGCTTGCGCTCCCGGGCGTAGTTCACCGCCGTCTCCAGCGCCCCCTGGGCAATCCCGAGGGCCTGGCTGGCGATGCCGATCCTGCCGCCGTCCAGCGTCTTCATGGCGATCTTGAAACCCTGGCCCTCCTCGCCGAGGAGCTGGCTGCGGGGGATCCGACAATTCTCGAAAATGAGTTCCATGGTGGGCGAACTGCGGATGCCCATCTTCTTTTCCTTCTTGCCGAAGGTGAAGCCTGGCGTGCCCTTCTCGACGATGAAGGCGCTGATGCCGTGGTGTTTTTGGGCTTCTTTGTCGGTCCGGGCGAAAACCACGTAGGTTTCCGCCTCTCCGGCGTTGGTGATGAAGATCTTGGCGCCGTTGATCACCCAGCTGTCGCCGTCTAGCACCGCGGTGGTCTTGGTGCCGCCGGCGTCCGAGCCGGCCGAGGGTTCGGTGAGCCCGAAGGCCCCCATCTTCTCACCTCTGGCGAGCGGGGCGAGAAATTCCTGTTTCTGCTTCTCAGTGCCGAAGAGATAGATGGGATTGGCGCAGAGCGAGAGATGGGCAGAGAGCGTCACGCCGGTCGAGGCGCAGACCCGGGAAAGTTCCTCGACTGCTATGGCGTAGCTCAGGTAATCGGCCCCCGCGCCGCCGTATTCTTCCGGAAAGACGATGCCGGTCAGGCCCAGTTCGCCGAGCCGATCGAACATCAGGGCCCGGTCGAATCGTTCTTCCTCATCGCGGATAGCGGCGGTCGGCGCCACTTCCTTCTCGGCGAATTCCCGCACCATGTCGCGGATGAGGTTCTGTTCTTCGGTGAGTTCGAAATTCATTTCTGTATCAACTCCTTATTAAATTAGGTCCGGCACGCAATGTCGGTTTCAGACCGGGACCGCCAGTGCGTGCCGGTCCCGCGGACGACCCGGGAGGGCAGGGGAGCTTTCCCGGGTCCAAAAGACTGTCCGTCAACGATTTAATTCTTTGTTTCCTTCTTGGAACTCAACTCCGGAAAATCCCAGTAGAAGTATTCCTCTTTTCCACCCTTTTCCTTCTTCTCCTGCCGGTCGATCTCCTGCTGCCGAAGTTCGACCCGGCGGATCTTGCCGGACAGCGTCTTCGGCACGGCGGGAACGAACTCGATGATGCGCGGGATCTTGAACTTGGCGAGGATCCTGATCGAGTGCTGGAACAGCTCGAGCGCCAGTTCACGCGAGGGCTTGTAATTCTGCTTCAGGATGACGAAGGCCTTGACCAGCTGGTGGCGCTTCGGATCGGGTACGCCGACGATGGCCGATTCGGCGACGGCCGGATGCTCGATAAGGGCGCTTTCTACCTCGAATGGGCCGATGCGGTAGTCGGAGGACTTGATGACATCGTCGGCGCGGCCGACGAACCACCAGTAGCCGTCCTCATCGATACTGGCGCGGTCGCCGGTGTAGTAGGCGTTATTGATGAAGACCCCGGCCATCTTCTCCGGGCTCCCGATGTATTCGGTGAACAGGCCGACGCTGCGCCATTTGTCGAGCTTGACAACGATGTGGCCGGGTTCGTTGGGCTGGGTGATTTCCTTGCCGTCGTCGTCCATGAGAGCCACATCGTACATGAAAGACGGGTGACCGAAGGAGCCGGCGCGCATCTTGCCGGCCATCCACGGATGGTTGCCGATCATGGCCGTCGACTCGGTCTGCCCATAGAAATCACGGATCTCGGTGCCGGTGAGCTTCTTCCATTTCGAAATGACCTCCGGGTTCAGCGGTTCGCCGGCGCCGATCGACTGCCTGAGGGCTGAAAAGTCGTATTTCGAGGTGTCGAGGTTGATGAACATCCGCCAGGCGGTGGGCGGGGCGCAGAAGGTCGAGACTTTGTGGGTGGTGAGCGCCGTCAGGTATTTGTGGCCGTCGAGCACGGTGAAATGGAAGCCGGTGGCGGTGGCGCCGAGGTTCAGGGGCGCAAAAAAACTCGACCAGGCCCACTTGGCCCAGCCGGGGGCGCTCAGGTTGTGGTGGATGTCGCTGGTCTGGATGCCGGTCATGATCGAGGTGGAGAGGTGGCCGAGCGGATAGGATGTGGCGGTATGGCCGACCCGTTTCGGCAACCCCGTGGTGCCTGAGGTGAAAAAACAGAAGAGCAGGTCGTTCGCCTTGGTCTTGGCAGGCTCGGCGAAGGTGGCCTCGGCGTTGAGATCGGCATAGCTCGTCCAGCCGGCTTTTTCGCCAAGGACCAGTTTGATCTTTGCGCTTTTGCCGGTGGTTGCCAGCGCCGCGTCGATGATGTCGGTGTAGATGGCGTCGGCGATGATCGAATCCGGCGGATAGGCCTCGAAGCGGAATTCCAGTTCGCGCTGGGTCATGGTGGTGGCGGTGGGGACGGCAACCAGGCCGCCCTTGATGCAGGCGAAGCTGGCGAACCAGGTTTCCGGGAAGATGGGGACCATCATGTACATGTTGTCGCCCTTCTCTATCCCAGATTTACGGAGTCTGTTGAGGCACTGGTTGCCGCGGAAGGCGAATTCCTGATAGGTGTAACTCTTGCTCTCGGTGGTGGCGATATCCGCCCAGATGAGGGCTTTCTTGTCCCCCCGTTCCTTGACGTGGAGTCCTTCGAATATTTCGGCAGCCCAGTTGAAATATTCAGGCATTTTCATGAAGTTGAGTTTCTCGAAAAAGGCACGGGCTTTCTCCTTTTTGCGGTCATCGTCAGCCATCATGTTAAGGTCCATTACTTCTCTGTAGAGATTTTCCATACCCATCAGTGACTCCTCTTGGTCAGAATTTGAGAATGATCTTCCGCTACAAAAATCCCCTTCCCCTCTTTCCGCAGTGCAACTGAGCGCTCGGTCGGATTTCTTTTATACCACTATTTTATAATTATTTATGTTTGTCAAAGCATTTTTTTATTATCTTGCGAAAGGCGAGGTGAGTATGATGGGAGTACCAATTGTTTGAGTGTAAATTCAAGAACATGACTACGCTCACTAACTTCGCGGGAGGTGAAGGTATGGCAAGAAAAATGATCGGGTGGAAAATCGCAACTTTTGCCAGGCACCAGTATGCTTTTTAGCGAGGATGGATATGAAAATTGATTGACAAAAGAACAACTGTGGGTCACCATTGTCGAAAGCGATTGAGCGCTTGGTCGGTTTTTGCCGGGAGCATATCGAATTGTTGCCATTTTTTCTCAGATGGGGGCATTTCCGGGAATTAATCACGATCAGTTGACATCTTGATTTACCGGAAATATCGAAGAGAAAAGGGCGTAACCCGACAGGCTCCAGGTTTTCGTATGAGTAGTTCATAAACGTTTATCCGAGAGCGACCCGGGCTAGAAGTTCTTTCGAGGAATTCACTTTAAGTCTTTGAGGCGTCGAAAAAGTAGCCAAGGTTAAAGAATCAGTTGAACAGTGAGGGAAACGAATGAAAAAAGCGGTGATCGTCAGTGCGGTGAGAACCCCCTTCGGTAGTTTTGGCGGAACGCTTAGCAAAATCGGGGCGACCGACCTCGGCGCCATTGTCATCAGGGAGGCCGTTCGCCGCGCAGGCATCGATAATAAACAGATCGATGAATGCATCATGGGCATGGTGCTGCCCTGCGGCTATGGCCAGAACCCCGCGAAACAGGCGGCCATCAAGGCCGAGCTACCCCAGGAAGTAGAAGCGTTCACGGTCAACAAGGTCTGCGGCTCATCCCTCAAGTCGGCTATGCTCGCCGCTCAGGCCATTCAGTGCGGCGATGCTGAGGTGGTGGTGGCCGGCGGCATGGAGAGCATGAGCATGGCGCCCTATTACCTCGACAAGGCTCGCTGGGGCCACCGCATGGGGCCCGGCAAGATCGAGGACCACATGCTCCACGACGGTCTGTGGGACGTGGTCAACGACTTTCATATGGGCATGTCCAACGAACTCATCTGCGAGAAGTGGCAGGTGAGCAGGGAGGATCAAGACCGTTTCGCCGAGGAGTCCTACCGGCGGGCTGTGAGGAGCGTGACGGAAGGTATCTTCAATGATGAAATCGTGCCGGTGCCGATCCCCCAGAAGAAGGGCGAGGTGAAAATGTTCGCCGTCGACGAGTGCCCGACGGAGACGAGCTACGAGAGTCTTACCAAAATGAAGCCCGCCTTCCGCAAGGATGGTTTCGGCACCGCCGGCAATGCCTCGATCATCAGCGACGGCGCTGCGGCCGTGGTGATGATGAGCCGGGAGAAGGCGGAGTATCTGGGTTGTCCGATAATGGCCGAGGTGGGGGCTCAGGCCTCGGCCGGCATAGAGCTGAAGTACGTGCTCATGGCGCCGATCCTGGCTATCCCCAAGGTTCTGAAGAAGGAGGGGATTACCTTGGCCGACGTCGATATCTTCGAAGTCAACGAGGCCTTCAGCGGCACTTCCGTCGCCATCAACCGCGTGCTGGGGCTCGACCCCGCCAAGGTCAACGTCAACGGCGGCAGCGTTGCCATCGGCCATCCCATCGGGGCGAGCGGCGCAAGGCTCCTGACCACCATCCTCTATGAGATGGCGCGGCGGGATGCCAGGCGGGGGCTTGTTTCCCTGTGTCTCGGCGGCGGCGAGGCCGTGGCGATGGTGGTAAATAGATAAACAGCGAACCTTCAGCTATTCAGCTTAGATCAAACTACGCTGACAGCTGCTCCCCACAGGGAGATGGTATTTCACGTACTCAACCGGCTATATGTAACGTACTAAAAGCTGATGGAACTCGTAAAAAAGTCCGATCTACTTCGTTGTTAGTTTGAAAAGGCGCTTCGCTGTACCATATGTACCACCCACGCACCGTTTCAGACACTACGCCTCGTATATCGAGCTCTTTTTACGGCTTTATAAGAGCTGACAAGCTGACGGCTGATCGCTGAAAGCTCTATGACAAACAAGGGGGAAACAGATTATGGAAATAAAAAACTTCGGAGTAGTCGGTGCGGGCCAGATGGGCAACGGCATCGCCCAGGTGGCGGCGGCCGCGGGACTGCAGGTGCTGATGAGCGACATCAAGGAGGAGTTTACCGCAAAAGGTGTCGCAACCATCCGGAAAAACCTCGACAGGAGCGTGGAGAAAGGCAAGCTCGAAGCGGCAGATCGCGACGCCATCCTTGCGCGGATCTCAACGACCACAAATCTCGCCGACATGGCGGGCGTCGACTACGTGGTTGAGGCGGCGGTCGAAAGAGAAGACCTGAAATTCAAGATTTTTAGAGATCTTGATTCCTTCTGCCCGCCGCACGCCATTCTCGGCACCAACACCTCTTCCATCCCCATCGGCAGGATTGCCGCCCAGACCAAGCGTCCCGAAAAGGTGATCGGTATGCACTTCATGAATCCGGTGCCGGTGATGAAGCTGGTCGAGGTGATAAGGGGCCTGGCCACCAGCGAGGAGACCTTCGCCATCACCTGGGAATTGTGCAGGAAGTTTGGCAAGACCCCCGCGGAAGCAAGCGACTTTCCGGGGTTTATCGCCAATCGCATCCTTATGCCGATGATCAACGAGGCCATCTTCTGTCTCTACCAGAGTGTCGGCCGTGCGGAAGACATCGACACCGTCATGAAGCTCGGCATGAATCACCCCATGGGTCCCTTGGCGCTCGCCGACCTCATCGGCCTCGACACCTGCCTTGCCATCATGGAAACCCTCTACGACGGTTTCAAGGATTCCAAATACCGGCCCTGCCCGCTGCTGCGCAAGTACGTCGAGGCGGGTTGGCTGGGGCGCAAGACGGGCAGGGGATTTTATACGTATTGATCCGGTGCGGCGGCATCGCCGGTTCAACGTGCGGTCAGCCCAGTAACCCTGATGGCAGAGACGACGCATGAGGAGGAGTAATGGAAAAAAACGTACCACCGCAGGAACTCCGGACCAGGATCGCGAAACTCCAGCAGGCGATGGCTTCCCGGGAAGTCGACGGGGCGCTGATCGTCCAGAAGACCGACCTCTTCTATTTCTCCGGAACCTCGCAGCAGGGCTGGCTCTATGTGCCCAGAGACGGCCAGCCGGTCCTGATGATTTTCAAGGAATACGAAAGGGCGGTTGCGGAGTCCTCCCTCGCCGAGATCGTCTCCATCGTTGCCGCCAAGAATATCCCCGAGGTACTGGGTCGATACGGTTATCCGCAGCCTGCGGTGCTGGGTATGGAGCTGGATGTGCTGCCGGTAAACTTGTACTTCCAGTATCGGAAGATCTTTGATTCAACGGAAATAGTTGATATTTCCAGCGAGATACGCCTGGTTCGGGCGGTGAAATCACCTTTTGAGATCGAAAAAATCAGGGCCGCCGCAGCGCTTTCCGACCAAGTCGCGGCGCGGGTGCCGGAGATCCTCCAGGCCGGCAAGACCGAGGTGGCGCTCGCGGGCGAGTTGGAGGGCTTTGCCCGCGGCCTCGGCCATCAGGGTATCGTCCGCATGCGCCTCTGGGGCAGCGAGCTCTTCTACGGCCACCTGCTTTCCGGCGAAGCGGCTGCGGTGCCAAGCTATCTTGCCTCGCCCACCGGCGGGCCTGGGGTCAGCGCAGTCGTCGGCCAGGGCGCCGGTTTCAGAAAAATCGGCAAAAACGAGCCGGTTCTCGTCGACTATGTCTTCGCTCTCGACGGCTATATATCCGATCATGCCCGGATCTTCTCCATCGGTCCTCTGCCGGACCGGCTCCAGGAGGCCCACGAGGCGATGCTCGCCATCCAGGAACGAATAAAAAAGGAGGCGAAACCGGGGGTCTTGAGCGGCGAACTCTACGAGCTCATGGTCACGCTGGCCGATCAGGCAGGATATGCCGAGCATTTCATGGGCGTTGGGGAGAGGAGGATCCGCTTCACCGGCCATGGCGTGGGACTCGAGCTCGACGAGTTCCCCTTCCTGGCCAAGGGGCAGCGCCTCCCCCTGCAGGCGGGGATGACCATCGCGCTCGAGCCGAAGGTCGTCTTTCCCGGCCTCGGCGTTGCCGGTATCGAAAATACCATGCTGGTGACCGACGACGGACTGGAGCCGCTGTCCCGCTTCCCCGACCGGATCACCGTCATTTAATCATCAAAGAGCCAAAAGGAGGGAACTACGGATGGAGATGACGCATCGGAATACGGCAAGCGAACTGGATCACGGGGAGACGGCGCGTTTCGTCGTCGATCTCTTCCACCGGCTCATACTTCACCATGGCCTCTGGTTTGCGGAGGTGAAACACCAGATGGGAATGGAAAAAGCCCTCGAGGCGCTCGGCCGGGTGACCGACCGGAGCTTCGCTATCCAGATGAAGCATCTGGCCGAGCTGCTCGGCTTCGACCTTGTGGACGGCGTACCCTCCTTTCTGCTCCGGATGGAGCCTGCGGCCCTGCTGGCTTTAAAGGAACGGCTGGCCAAGAACTGGCTGGTCAACGACGGCATCTGGTTCCAGGCCATCGAGGGAACCGAGGGCATGAACGATGCCAAGCGCTGCAACGATTCCTGCTGGGCCCAGTTTTCCCCGGTCGAGGCCCATGCCGTCAAGAAATTGCTCGGCCTGGGCGACAGACCCGGCCTTGCCGGCCTCAAGCGTGCCCTGGGCTTTCGGGTTTATGAAAGCATCAACGAGCAGTCGATCACCGACGAAACCGACGACAGTTTCGTCTTTCGCATGAATCGCTGCCGCGTCCAGGAGGCACGAAAGAGAAAAGGCCTAGCCGACTATCCCTGCAAGTCGGGAGGGCTGGTTGAATACACCTATTTCGCCAGGACCATCGATGACCGAATCGAGTCCGAATGCCTTGGCTGCCCGCCCGACGCTCATCCGGAAGAGTGGTACTGTGCCTGGAAATTTTCCCTCAAGAGCGAAAATCCCAAATAACTGGAGGAGTGCATGGAATACACCAACTTACTTGTAGAGAAAACCGAAGCAATCGCCACAGTGACCGTTAATCGGCCGAAATCCCTCAATGCCCTGAACAAAGAGACCCTTCTCGAGATGCGGGACTGCTTCGGGACCCTGGCCGGGGATCGCTCCGTCCGGGTGGTGATCATCACCGGTGCGGGGGAGAAGGCCTTCATTGCCGGCGCCGACATCTCCTTCATGCAGGCGCTCACCCCGGAGGAGGGCAGGGCCTTCGGCAGGCTGGGCCACGAGGTGATGCGCCTGATCGAATACCTCCCCCAGCCCGTGATCGCAGCGGTCAACGGCTTCGCCCTTGGCGGCGGCTGCGAGTTGGCCATCTCCTGTGACATGCGCTTTGCCTCGACCAATGCCAAATTCGGCCAGCCGGAGGTGAATCTCGGGGTCATCCCCGGTTTCGGCGGCACCCAACGGCTGCCGCGGCTGATCGGCAAGGGGCTGGCGGGTGAACTCATCTTCTCCGGCAACATCATAGACGCCGAGGAGGCCTGCCGGATCGGCCTCGTCAATAGGGTCTTCGCGCCGGAAAACCTGATGGACGAATGCCAAAACCTGGCCCGACGTATCGCCAGCCGCGGACCCTGCGCCGTGCGCCTCTGCAAGGAGGCTGTCAATAACGGCATCGAGATGGATCTGCGGCGGGCCTGCGCCTACGAGGCCGATCTCTTCGCCCACTGTTTCACGAGCGTGGACCAGAAAGAGGGAATGAAGGCATTTCTCGAAAAACGTTCCCCCGACTTTCAGGACAGGTAGAAGCTCAGGATAAACAGACCGCCAAGGAGTACGAAGATGAATCTCGATCTCACCGAAGAACAGAAACTGATCCAGGATACTGCGAGAGAATTCGCCATAGCCGAGCTGGAACCGGCAGCGGCGGCGCTCGACGGTGGCGGGGACGACGCCGTCTTCTACCAGAACCTCGCAAAGCTCGCCGAGCTGGGCTTCATGGGCCTCAACATCGAGGACAAGTACGGCGGCGCCGAGGCGGGCGCGGTGGCCTTCAGCCTGGCGATCACCGAGATCGCCAAGGCCTGCGCCTCGACTGCCGTGACTGTCTCCGTCAACAACATGGTCTGTGAGGTCATTCAGGCCCTGGGAACGGAGGAGCAGAAAGAGCGTTACATAGGCAGTATCTGCAGCGGCGAATACCTGGCCGGGGCCTTTGGCCTCACCGAGCCGGGGGCGGGCTCCGATCCGGCGGCGATGACCACTACGGCGATAAAAGACGGCGACAGCTGGATCCTGAACGGGACCAAGCTCTTCATCACCAGCGGCTCCTTTGCCGGGGTCTTTGTGGTCTGGGCGGTGACCGACCAGGGCGCGCCCAAGGGCAAGGGCATCAGCCTCTTTCTGGTGGAAGCCGGCACGCCCGGTCTCATCGTCGGTAAGAAAGAAGAAAAAATGGGCCAGCATGCCTCGCCCACCAACGAGATCCTCTTTCAGGAGTGCCGGATCCCGGGTTCGGCCCTGATGGGCCAGGTAAACGGAGGCTTCCGCGCGGCGGTGACCGAGCTCGCAGGCGGACGGATCGGCATCGGCTCGCTCGCCCTTGGGCTGGGGCAGGCCGCCATGGACCGCGCCACTCGCTACTCGCAGGAGCGCTCGCAGTTTGGTAGAAAGATCTCCGAGTTTCAGGCGATACAGTGGAAGATCGCCGACCGCTACACCGAGCTGGAGGCCGCCCGCCTGCTCCTGATGCAGGCTGCCTTCAAGAAGGACCAGGGGCGGTCTTTCGCCAAGGAGGCCTCCATGGCTAAGGTCTTTGCCACCGAGGCCGCCAACAGAGCCTGCTATGACGCCATGCAGATCTTCGGCGGCTACGGGTACACCAAGGATTTCCCCATCGAACGCTATGCCAGGGATGCTCGGATAACCACGATATACGAGGGAACCAGCGAAATTCAGCGAGTCATCATCGCCAGAGAAATATTGCGGGAATTTTCCTGAGAGGGGAGGAATACGGAAAATATGGAAGATCTTTTCAAGCGACGAAGAAGCATCCGCCGGTTTCAAGATAAACCGGTGACCGACGAGACCTTGGCCGAGTTGCTCGAGGCGGTGCGGTACAGCCCGTCCTGGGGCAATCTGCAGTGCTGGGAGCTGGTGGTTGTGCGCGGCGCCGAGGACAAAAAAAAGCTGGCAGGACTCCTTAGCCCGAAAAATCCGGCGACGCTGTGCACCGAGACTGCGCCCGTGGTGATCGCCGTCTGCGGCAATCCGCTCCGTTCGGGGTATTATAAAGGCGAGCAGCAGACCAGGTACCAGCACTGGTTCATGTACGACTTAGGCGCCCTCAGCCAGACCCTCTGCCTCAAGGCCTGCGAGATGGGCCTGGGGACGGTGATCGTCGGTTCCTTCGATCATAAAGCGGCTGAGGAACTGCTTTCCGTACCACGGGGAGTGGAACTGATTGCCCTCATTCCCCTCGGCTATCCGGACCATGAGCCGTCAGCGCCGAAGCGGCGGGAAATAGAGGAGTTCGTCCATTTCGGGCGCTTCCGCAAAGCGTCCTGACGCCCGTGCTGCATCTGAGCACATTCGTCAAGGAGGGAAGGTTACCTGAGGAATCTTCCCTCCGCCCTTGCCATCTACTTTTTGACTTTTCCTCTCCCCGCCATTAAGATAGCATCTCTTTTAGGCAAATCTTGCCGCAACTCTCAAGTTTTTAATTATATGGGTGATTAAGTGCTCCAGGTCGGACTCGAGACCTTGTCAGAATCTTTCGCCGGCAAACGGATAGGATATCTCTCAAATCAGGCATCAACGGCCCGATCGCTCGTCCACGGCCGTCTGCTCCTCAAGGAAAAGTACGGAGAGCGCCTGAGCTGCCTCTTTTCCCCGCAGCACGGTTTTTTTTCCGAGAAGCAGGACAACATGATCGAGTCGGACCACTTCGTCGATAAGGTCACCGGCCTGCCATTCTTCAGCCTCTACGGGGAGCATCGCAAGCCCACAGCGGAGATGTTCGATGCGCTCGACGTGCTGCTCATCGATCTTGTCGACGTCGGCACTCGGGTATACACCTTCATGTACACCATGGCCTACTGCCTGGAGGCGGCTGGCGCCCAGGGCAGGAAGGTGGTAGTGCTCGACCGCCCCAATCCGGTCGGCGGGGAGAAGGTCGAGGGAAATATCCTGCGGGAGGACTGCGCCTCGTTCGTCGGCCTCTATCCGATCCCGATGCGCCACGGCCTCACCTTCGGGGAAATGGCGCTGCTCATCAATACCGAGTTTGGCATCGGCGCCGATGTCGAGGTGGTGCCGATGCAGGGCTGGCACCGGTCCATGGGCTTTCGGGACACCGGCTTTCCCTGGGTGGCGCCGTCGCCCAACATGCCGACTCCGGAAACGGCGCTGGTCTATCCCGGTCAGGTGATCTGGGAGGGGACCAACGTCTCCGAGGGCCGGGGGACGACCATGCCCTTCGAATTTGTCGGCGCCCCTTACTGGCGCCATGACGAGATGCTCGTAAGAATCCGCGAGACCGAACTGCCCGGCTGTTTCTTGCGGCCCATCGTCTTCCAGCCGACCTCCGGCAAATGGGCTGGCGAGCCGTGCTTCGGCTTCCAGATACATGTGACCGACCCGACGAGCTTTCTGCCCTACCGGACCAGCCTTGCGCTGCTTCAGGCGGCGATGCTGCTCTATCCCGACGATTTCCGGTATAAGGAGCCGCCCTACGAATACGAATTCACCCGGCTGCCCATGGACCTGATCCTGGGGGATACGGCAGTGCGCCGGCAGCTGGAGAGCGGCCGGCCGGTACAGGATATGGAGGCCGACTGGCAGGATGAACTGCAGTACTTCGATTCCATGCGTCGGAAATATTTTCTCTATTGACCCCCACTAGGGGGGAAAGTACCTTCACGATTTTTTAAAAAATGATGAAGCCGTAAAAAGTGCTCCAACCCGTGGAGATGGACTCTGGAAAAAGTTCAATATACGAGGCGTAGTGTCTGAAACGGTGCTTTGGTAGTACATATGGTACAGCGAAGCGCCGTTTCAGACCTACAACGAAGGAGATCGGACTTTTAACGAGTCCATCAAAAAATGAAATGAATTTTAAGGTACTAAATCTCAACCCGCGAAGATTATGACGAAAAAAGAAACTTCCGTCGGCGCCCTGGCCGATATGGTGAACGGCGAGGTGCACGGCGACCGGGAACTCCTCATCAAGGGTTTTGCGCCCCTGGACGGGGCCGGCCCCGCCGACATCTCATTCCTGGCCAAGGCGGCCCGGGCCGAACTGCTCGCTTCGACCAGGGCCGGCGCCGTGCTCGTGCCCCCTGGAGTAGCCGAAAAAGGCGGAGCCACGCTCATCGAGGTGAAGGACCCATATCTCGCGGTGGCGATCATCCATAATTACTTCGTGGCCAGACCTTTCGTCGCCCAGGGGGTCCACCCCCGGGCCTTTCTCGGCGAGGGATGCAATCTCGGACGCGAGATCACCGTCGCCCCTCTCGCCTACGTGGGCAACAGGGTACGGCTCGGCGAGCGGGTGACCATCGAGGCGGGAGCCTTCATCGGCGACGATGTGCAGATCGGCGAAGATACCACCATCAAGGCCAATGTCACCGTATACGCGGGCTGCCTCATAGGCAAACGGGTAACCATCCACTCCGGCACGGTCATCGGCAGCGACGGATACGGCTACTCGACCAACGAGAAGGGGGAACACATCAAGCGGCCCCAGGTCGGCATCGTGCGGATAGACGACGACGTCGAGATCGGGGCCAATGCCTGCATCGACCGGGCCGCTTACGGCGTCACCTGGATCAAGTCCGGGTCCAAGATCGACAATCTGGTGCAGATAGCCCACAATGTCGTGATCGGCGAAAACACCCTGCTGGTCGCCCAGGTCGGGATCAGCGGCTCGACCACCCTCGGCCGCAATGTGGTGATGGGCGGCCAGTCGGCAACTACCGGCCATATTACCCTGGGCGACAGGGTGATGGTCGCGGCGAGGGGGGCGGTTCATAACGACCTGCCCAAGGGTGCGGTGGTCGGCGGCACGCCGGCCATTCCGGCCCGGCAGTGGGCGAAATGCTGCGCGGTGTACAATAAGCTTCCCGAGTTGCAAATTGCGGTGCGGAAAAATACCAAAGCCCTGGCCGAACTGACCGGCCGGACGGACAAAGATACAGAGCGTGAAGGAGATAAGGTATGAGCGAGTTTGTCGTCCCTGAGAAAATAGATATCATCGAGATCCTGAAACTGCTGCCGCACCGTTATCCCTTCGTGATGGTGGATAAGATCATTTCCCTCACCATGGGGGAGGAGATCGTCGGTTTGAAGAATGTGACTATCAACGAGCCTTTCTTTCAGGGCCATTTCCCGGGCCGGCCGGTGATGCCGGGCGTGCTTATCCTGGAGGGCATGGCCCAGGTTGGCGGGATCATGGCCTTTTATGCCAATCCCGAGGCGATCGGCAAAAAACTGCTGTTTTTTGCCGGCATCGACAAGGCCAGGTTCAGGAAACCCGTGGTTCCCGGGGATCAGCTGATCTTCACCCTGAAGATGATCAAACAGAAGCGGGGCATTACCATAATGTCGGCTACCGCCACGGTCGACGGCCAGGTGGTCTGCGAGGCCGAACTCATGGCTTCGTTTTCCTGAGAGGTGCTGTGTAATTGAGGGCGGTCGGGCGGCAGAGGGGCTGGCCCGGCCATAAAAAAATGCGAAATCTCCTTGCAATAGTCGTCGGGAGAAGGTAAGGAAAGCAGCTTTTACGCCCTTGGTTCTTACGTGTTGACCATCGAAAGAATATCCTCCATCCACGAGAAAAACATATGTCCATACATCCAACCGCTGTCGTTGATTCCAGTGCCGAACTCCACTCCTCCGTCGAAGTCGGGCCCTATGCCGTTATAGAAGCCGGTGTCCGTATCGGAGCCGACACCAAGGTAGCCGCCCACGCCGTCGTCTCGGGGCCGACCACCATCGGTGAGAGAAATTTTATCGGCTCCTTCGCCGTTGTCGGCGGTGCGCCGCAGGACCTCAGCTACAAGAACGAGCCCACCGAGCTGGTCATCGGCAATGACAACCAGATTCGGGAATTTGCCTCGATCCACAGGGGAACCACCCACGGCCATTCGAAAACCGTGATAGGCAACAACAACCTTTTCATGGCCTACACCCATATCGCCCATGACTGCCGGATCGGCAACAATGTCATCATGGCCAACGTGGCGACGCTGGCTGGGCACGTGGAGGTCGGCGACCGGGCATCCATCGGCGGTCTGGTGGCGATCCATCAATTCTGCCGCATCGGCGCCTACAGCTACATCGGAGGGGTGTCGGGCATCGGCCTCGACGTGCCGCCGTACGTGATCATCGCCGGCACCAGAAATCAGACGAGAATCTCCGGGATCAACAAGGTCGGCCTGAAGCGCAACGGCTTCGATAAGGAGACCATCAAAAAGCTCGACACCGCCTTCCGCATCATCTTCCGGACGCCCAGCCTGCTCATGAAGGATGCCATCGAGGTGGCCAAGAATGAATTTCCCGAGTGCCCGGAAGTCCAGACGCTCGTCCAGTTCTTCCTGGATTCCAAGCGCGGCGTGTTCAAGCAGGTAGAGGAAGAGGATTAAAAACGCTGCGGTTGCGGAATCGGATGGAGGAACGCATCCCTAACCAGTAACCAGACGCGGATGTATATGTCAGGAGACGCACGCAATATAGGCATAATCGCCGGGGGCGGCCAGTTCCCCCTGCTTTTTATCGAGGCTGCACATCGAGAGGGGCGGCGAGTGGTGGTGGTCGCCCATAAGGGTGAGACCGACGACAGGGTGGCCTCCGCAGCCGATGCCGTAACCTGGGTGAAACTGGGGCAGCTGGGCAAGGTCATTAGCTTTCTGCACAAGGAGGGGGTGGGGGAGACTGTCTTTCTAGGCACGATCACCAAGACCCAGATATTCCGCGATGTCCTGCCTGACTTCAAGGCCCTCACACTGTGGAACAAGATCGACCGCAGGCAGGATGACGCCATTCTGCGGGCCATCGCCGCCGCCCTTGAGGAAGAGAAGATCAAGGTTCTGGAATCGACCGTCTATCTCCGCCATCTGCTCTTCCCGCAGGGGGTGTTGACCAAGACCAAACCAAACGAGATTCAGCGGCGCGATATCGCCTTCGGCTGGCAGAACGCCCGGGCCATCGGCCGGCTGGATATCGGTCAGTGCGTAGTGGTGCGGGACTGTACGGTGCTGGCAGTGGAGGCGATCGAGGGTACCGACGCCGCCATCCTTCGTGGTGGAATGCTTGCGAAAGAGAAGGCTGTTGTTGTAAAAGTAAAGAAACCGGGGCAGGATTTTCGCTTCGATCTCCCGGCAACCGGGCTGAAGACCATCAAGACCCTGCAACAGGTCAAGGGGGCGGTGCTGGCGGTGGAAGCCGGGCAGTCGCTGCTCTTCGATCGGCAAGAGATGATCCGGGAAGCAAACAGGGCAGGAATAATTGTGGTTGGCGTGACCGAAAAAGATGATGGTTCCCTGCTGATGGACTAACCCGTAAGTTCTGGAAATCGACACAATGTTCATGAGAACCCGGGCTGGAACAGGACGCGACACTATGGTGTGAATCGTACAGGACAAAACCCTCAATCCGGAGAAGAGGTTCTATGCAAGCAATGATTCTGGCAGCCGGTTTTGGTACCAGGCTTTTGCCCCATACCCTGATTCGTCCCAAACCTCTTTTTCCCATCCTCAATCAACCGCTCCTTCTTCTTACCGTAAAAAGACTGCAGAACCTGGGCTTTGACTCGATCGTGGTGAATTGCCACCATCTGCGGGAGCAGGTGGTGAGCGTTTTGAATGGGATTCCAGGCGTCATCGTCCAGGAGGAGGAGGTCATCCTCGGCACCGGCGGGGGCCTGCGCATGGCTCTCAAGCACTTTCGGGACGAACCGCTGCTGGTGACCAACGGAGATATCTACCACACCATAGACATGCTGGCTCTCTACGAGCATCACCTGGAGAAGCGCAACGCGGTGACGCTGGCCATGCACAATTATCCCCGCTTCAACAACGTTATGGTCATCGACGGCAAGATTGCAAGTTTCGACAATCGGGTCGAGTTCACCCAGCTGGCCTTCACCGGTCTGCACGTCATCGAGCCGTACCTTCTCGAGGATATCAAAAACGCAGAGTACTCCTGCATCGTCGATCACTATCGCAGGCTCATTAAGCGGGGAGTTGAAATCGACTGTTACCGGGTGGACGGCAGTTATTGGACGGACATGGGGACGCCGGAGGCATATCTCGAACTGCATCACGGCCTTTTAACCGACAAGATTCCCTGCTGGCAGGAGGCGGGACCGGTGCGCAAGCCCTACTGCATCGCCAAGAGGGCCAAGTTGCCCGCCCATATCAAGCTCTTCGACTGGGCCTGTATCGGCGAGGCCTATATCGAAAACGGCGCCCACCTCGAGCGGGTGGTGGTCTGGGACGACGTATCCGTCGCCGGGTCCTGCCGACTGGTGGACCTGATCGTCTCCTCGGACCAGAAAGGGCGGAGAATCAATTGAACATGCAGGTTTTTTCAGATTTCGAAATACTGGAACGGGCAGGCCGGCTGCTCGGCGATCTCGGCATACTGTCCCGTGCGGAAGTGCGGGGGCTGCAGGGGGGGCGGGACGTCTTGACGAAGATCGAGAGCGACGGCTCCACCAGGCGGTTTTGGCGGGTCGGCCGTCGTGACGCCTCACTCTGCATCATCGCGGCGCCGGCGGGCACCGGCGAGGCCGAGCTGGCCGAGTCGCGAGCCGCCTGGCATATCGGCCGGCACCTTCGGGCCAAGGGTGTGCCGGTCCCTGAGTTGTATGGTCGAGACGAGGAGAGCGGGTTGCTGCTCTACGAGGATCTGGGCGATCTGCGGCTTCACGATCTGACCTCCCGGAGAAACGGCGATCGCTCCTTGGGCCAGGCCGCAGAGCGTTATCAGGAAACATTGACCCGTCTTGCCACCATGCAGGTGAAAGCAGCGGAAGGCTTCGATACCGGCTGGTGCTGGGACAGCCCGCGCTACGATGTGACCCTCATGCAGGAGCGGGAGTCCGGCTATTTTCTTCGGGCCTTCTGGCAGGGGCTGCTCGGCGAGGAGATCCCGCCAGGGGTTGAGGAGGAATTCCGGGAGATCGCCGCCAGGGCAGCGCAAGCTCCGGCCGATTTTTTTCTCCACCGCGATTTCCAGTCGCGCAACGTCATGATAAAGGACGAAAGGGTCCGCTTCATCGACTTCCAGGGCGGACGGCTGGGTCCTCTCGGCTACGATGTGGCGTCGCTCCTCATCGACCCATATGCCACGCTGATCCTCGAGGACCAGGAGGAACTGATGGCCGTCTATCTCAAGGCGCTCATCGCCGAAAAGCCCGGCGCCGAGGAGGGCTTTCTCAAATCTTACGGGCTGCTGGCGCTGCAGCGGAATCTGCAGATCGTAGGCGCCTTCTCGTTCTTGTACCGGGTGCGGGGCAAGGCCTTTTTCGCCGATTTTATCGAACCATCGCTGCTTGCCCTGCGGGACCGGCTGGCTGAAAGCTGTTTTGCCGGTTTTCCCCGCGTCCGTCATCTGGTCGAGCGGGGACTGGCCGGACTTTCGCGCGCCTGACACCGCCACAGTCCGGGGCAGAAACCGGAACCGGTTGTAAGCTCATCTCACAGGAAACAAAAAAATGTCCAAAAATTTACACTCACCAATCGTTGCCTTGATTGGCCGGCCGAACGTCGGAAAATCGACGCTCTTCAACAGGATCACCCGGTCGCGCAAGGCCCTGGTCGATCCGACCCCCGGAGTGACCCGGGACCGCCATTACGAGCGGGTGGTCTGGGAGGACAAGGGATTTATCCTGGTAGATACCGGCGGCATCGACGATAACCCCGAGGATGCCCTGGTCCCCCACATCCGGGAGCAGGCAATGCTTGCCATCGAGGAGGCCGATATCGTCCTCTTCCTCATGGACGGCAAGGAGGGCGTCACTCCTGCGGACCTGGAGGTGATCGAGATCCTGCGGCGAGCGCAGAAACCAACCTTCCATGTGGTCAACAAGATCGACAGCGCGACGAAAGAGATCGAGCTGCTGGCGCCATTCTACGAGTTGGGCGTCGAAAAGCTGTGGCCGCTCTCCGCCGAACACAGCTACGGTTTCCCCTCGCTCATGGAAGAGTTGGGCGCCTCCATTCCGAGCGACCAGACCGATGGCCTGGAACTTCCCGAGGGGACGGTGAAGGTGGCCTTCTTCGGCCGGCCGAATGTGGGCAAGTCGTCGATGATCAACCAGATCCTGGGCGAGGAGCGGATGGTCGTCTCGGAGATCTCCGGGACCACCCGGGATTCCGTGGACACCCTCGTCACCCACGGCAACTACAGCTATCTCTTCATCGACACGGCCGGCATCAGGCGCAAGGGCAAGACCACCGAAAAACTCGAGAAATTCAGCATCCTCAAGTCGCTTGCGGCAATGAGCCGGTGCGATGTGGCGGCGGTGCTGATCGATGCCGAGGAAGGAATCACCGAGCAGGACACCAAGGTCATCGGCTATGTGCTGGAGGAAGGCCGGGGCCTCATTATCCTGGTCAACAAATGGGATTTGATCGCCGGCGACAAAAAGCGGCAGGAGGCGGTCATGGCCGAGGTGGCGCGGGCCCTGCCTTTTGTCGGCTACGCGCCGGTCCTGCAGGTTTCCGCCCTGACCGGTTATGGGATCAAGAGGTTCTTCCCGGTGATCGGCTCGGTCTTTCGCCAGTTCACCGCCAGCTTCCCCACCTCGGCATTGAATAACCTCCTGCGGGAGGCGGTGGAGGCCCATTCTCCCCCCATCTACAAGAACAAGCGGCTGAAATTCTACTATACCGCCCAGATCGGCACCAGGCCGCCGAAGTTCGTGGTGATGACCAACAGCGAAAAGGGGGTGCACTTTTCCTACGAACGCTATCTGATCAACCGCTATCGCGAGGGACTGGGCCTGGACAAAGTGCCGATCAGGATAATGTTCAAAGCCAAATCCCAGCAGCGAAAGAAAGGGTGAGATGGGGGGCGGACTCGCTCCCCCGTGCTCTTCTACAGCGAACAGGCCTTCTCCACCGCCCTCTTGAACCCTTCGGCGGAACCCGCTATAACCTCTTCGGGGACGCAGAAGGCGAGACGGATGTGATTGGGCGAGCCGAAGCCGACACCGGGGACGGCCAGGATTTTCTCCTCCAGCAGCAGTGAGACGAATCTGATATCGTCGATCGGCGTCTTCGGGAAGACGTAGAACGCTCCCTTGGGCGGAGTGAAGGCGAAGCCTGCATCCTCCAGGACCCTGCAGATCAGCCCCTTTCGCCGCGCATAGATCGAGGTGTCGACACTGGCATCCTGGAGTTCCGCCACCACCCGTTGCATCAGTGCCGGGGCGTTGACAAAGCCGAGGATCCGGTTGGCGAGCGTCAGGGCGTCGAGGAGGGCGGATTTGTCATCGATATCGGGATGGACGGCCAGGTAGCCGATCCGTTCCCCCGGCAGGGAAAGATCCTTGGAATAGGAAGATACCACAATGGAGTTACGGTATGCGGCAAAGACGCCCGGCACCTCGTGGCCGTCGAAGACGATCTTCCGGTAGGGCTCGTCGGCGATCAGGTAGATGGGCGTATCGAGCCGGTCCGAGGCCAGACGCAGCATTTCGCCCAGGGCCCACAGAGAATCCTCCGAGTAAATCTGGCCACAGGGGTTATTCGGCGAGTTGATGATTATCGCCTTGGTCTTGTCGGTGATGGCCGCCTCGATCGCGTTGACATCGAGGTTGAACTCTTCGTCAGTGGCGACAACTTTGGCCACGCCGCCGTGGTTGTCGATGTAGAAGCCGTATTCGACGAAATAGGGCGCGAGGATGATCACCTCGTCTCCGGGGTTGAGCAGGGCCTTCAGTGTGATATTGAGACCGCCGGCGGCGCCGCAGGTCATGAGCATCTCACCCTGATGTATGGTGACGCCCTGTTCGGCAGACATCCGGGCGGCGATCGTCTCCCGAACCCAGGGATAGCCGCCGTTTGGCATGTAGGAGTGTACGCCGGGGCTTGTATCCCGTACGATCTCCTGGATGACGTCGTTGAACTGCGGCGGGGGCGGTGCGTCGGGATTGCCGAGACTGAAGTCGAAGACCTTGCCCGCACCGTGGACCGCTTTCATTTTTGCGCCTTCCTCGAACATCTTGCGTATCCACGAGGATTTTGTGGCAAAAAGCTTCATCTTTTCAGAAATGGCCATACTTTTTCTCCTTGTTATTGTCCCGGATTTCTCACTTCGGGAAACGCTAAGGATCACCGGCGCAAGGAATGAGCGTCCGGTGCATCCATCCACGCGGTTCACTCAATCGCTATCGAAATCGCTATCGGGATCGAGATGTGCCACTTTTTTCGATCCCGATAGCGATCCCGATTTCGATTTGGATTTTCCCGATATACCGCAGAATATTTCATGCCGCCTGCTTCTTGAAATAGTCGTAGGCTGCATTGATTTCCTTCATCTTTTCTTCAGCCACCGCTTTGAACTCGTCGCCGAGGTGGCGCACCTTGTCGGGATGATACTGCATGCTCAGCTGGCGGTAAGCTTTTTTTATTTCTTCCATGCCGGCTCCTTTGGCCAGTCCCAGGGTGGCGTAATGGCGGCCGGCCATATCCTCGGCGGCCGCGGCCGTACGCTGACTGTGGTAGCGGTACTTGGCCTCTATGGTCCGCCAGTCGTAGTCGGGTATATTCAGGAACACGGCGATATAGCGGGCGGTTCCCAGTTCTTTTTCAGAGACCGATTTCTTCGTATAAAGTACCTGGTAGACCAGTTCCAGGAGGATGAGCCGAGGTTCGTAGGCAAAGGTGGTCTTGAAGTCGTTCAGCAGGGTATCCAGCGGGGCCGTCTGGTGGATCGCTTCCTTGACGATCTCCTTGACCCAGTGCATCTGGGTCTGGTTGTAGCGCAGGCTGTACTGGAAGAAGCGGTGAATTGTCTGGATCTCGTCCCGGGTGATCTGACCGTCGATCTTGGCCGTGTGAACCAGAATCTGAACGAGCAGCCAGACGAATCTGTTATGGGACTCCGTCTGCGACTGCTCGTAGCTTGCCACCTTTTTCTGCACCCAGTAGGTGAAGCCCCAGAACAGGGCAATGAACAGCAGCACCGCGGCCAGTCCCGAGTAAAGGAGAACGCCGAGAAAATTAATGAGTGCCGGTGCTCCGCCGGATACGAAAACGATAAGGAGCACGATAAGCAGGCATCCACCGCAGCCGGGTGGTTGTTGGCGATGATATTGCATGACTTTTTCGTCGACAGATTATTGTGCGGTGCCCGTCCGGCTTTGGAACAGGGCCTCCACGAATTCCTCCGCGTCGAAGTCCCGGAGGTCGTCCAACTGCTCGCCGATGCCGATGAAGCGGATGGGAATTTTCATGACCTTGCAGATATTGGCGACGATGCCGCCCTTGGAGGTGCCGTCCAGCTTGGTCAGGGTGATTCCGGTCACGCCCACCGCCTCGTGGAAGAGCTTGGCTTGTGAGATGCCGTTCTGGCCGGTGGTGGCATCGACGACCAGCATGACCTCGTGGGGGGCACCCGGCAGTTTCTTGTCCATTACCCGCTTGATTTTCTTCAATTCCTCCATGAGGTTACTGTTGGTATGCAGGCGGCCGGCGGTATCTACCAGTACGACATCGATCTTTTTTGCAAGCGCTACGCCCAGGGCGTCGAAGACAACCGAAGAAGGGTCGGCGCCCTCCTTGTGGGCTACTACCTGGACCTTGTTGCGCTCACCCCAGATCTTCAACTGAGCCACGGCGGCAGCCCTGAAAGTGTCGCCCGCGACCAGCATGACCGAGTTGCCGGCCTGCTGGAACTTATGGGCAATCTTGCCGATGGTGGTGGTTTTGCCCACGCCGTTGACGCCGATGACCATGATGACGAAGGGCCCCTCGTCCGGCATGACCATGGTGGCATCGGTCTCGTTTTCGGTGATGAAGGCCTTGATTTTCCTTTTCAGGGCCTTCTTCAGAGATTCAGGATCGGAGAGCTCGTTGCGCTTGACCTTGCGCCGGGCGTACTCGATGAGCTCCATGGATGTCTCGACGCCCAGGTCGGCGGTGATGAGGACCTCTTCCAGATCGTCGAGCAGCTCGGCATCGATCACCCTTTTGCCGAGAAAGAGAGCATCGATCTGGTAGGTGAAGGATTCTCGGGTCTTGCTAAGACGTTCTGTCAGGCGGGAGAACAGCGATTTTTTCTTCTTGTCGCGGTTCGCCTGGAGCTCTAAATCCCTGGCTACCCGCAGTTGGACGTTTTTCGGCGGTACGGCGGCATGATCCTGCTCGACCTCGGCGGCCGGGGGCTCTACCGCTTCTGCGGTTTCCGGTAAGGATTCAGCTACTTCCTGCGGTACTTCTACGGGAGAAGCAGGCTCGAAAGCTTCGGCCACGACAGCTTCCTCGACCGGCGGAGGGCTTTGCTCCGTTTCCGCCGGAGCCGTTTTTTCCGGTTGCTCATGCTCGGGAAAAGGGGTATCTGTGCGCAGTTCTTCGACTGTCGATTCTTTTTCCGGAGTGGTATCTTCTTGCTTTCTAAATTTTTTCTTGAACCATCCTAGCATTATCTATTTCCTGGAATGAGTGAAAGACGGCGTGATCAGTACCTTCGGAATCCACTTTTTACCAAATTCCGTAGGTATCTGTCCCCTTCGCGGCGGATTCCAACATGATGCATCGCAAAACACCGTATCTTAAGTAGAGATGCGGCAGAAAGCAACAAAAAGTCCATCCGTTGCACTCCCTTGCCGGAAGCTCTCCTTGGGCGGTCGAGCCAGGAAAATGTTTGCAATTCCGGCTATCGGCATTACTGTAGGGAAGGTTCTTTTTTCGGACACTTTTGCAATGAACGGCCCACGCCGCTCAGGTTCGAATACATTTATGTGATCAGGTTTTTAAGGAGGTAATGAAAATGGCTGGATGTGGTGGTGGATCCTGCGGGACCGGGACCAAGGAGGCACAGCAGGCGGCGGCAGCGCAGAAGGAACTGGCGATAAGCAGGTCGCTCGGCAAGATCAAAAACAAGATTCTCGTGATGAGCGGCAAGGGCGGCGTCGGCAAATCGACGGTTTCCGTAAATCTCGCTCTGGGCCTGGCGAAGCGGGGCTATCAGGTCGGTCTCATGGATGTCGACATCCACGGTCCCGATGTGGTGCGCATGCTCAATATGAAAGGGACGCTGGAGCCGCCGAAGAACCCGGATGACCTGGTTCCTCCCCTGAAATACAACGACAACCTGAAGGTGGTCTCCCTCGAATATATGATGCGGGATCGGGATGAGGCGATTATCTGGCGCGGTCCCCTGAAAATCCAGGCGATCCGCCAGTTCGTTTCGGATATGGACTGGGGCGAGCTGGATTATCTCATTATCGATGCCCCTCCGGGCACAGGCGACGAGCCGCTGTCCGTGGCTCAGACCATTCCCCATGTCAAGGCGGTGGTGGTGACCACCCCGCAGAAGGTGGCGCTGGCCGACGTACGAAAGTCGATCAGTTTCTGCAGGACGGTGAAGGTGGAAATCGCCGGTGTCATCGAAAACATGTCCGGGCTCGTCTGCCCGCATTGCCATGAAACGGTGAACATTTTCAAGTCGGGCGGCGGCGAGGCCCTGGCCCGCGAACTCGATCTGCCGTTCCTCGGCAAGGTGCCGATGGACCCGATGGTGGTGCTGGCCGGCGACGACGGTACACCCTATCTCTCCTCGGACCAGGACAGTCCGGCCATTCGGGCTTTCGATAAGGTGGTCGGGGCCATCGAATCCAGGCTGCCACCGGGCAAGGGGGCCGCTCCGGTGTCGCTGAAGATGGCGTCGAGCGCCCAGGGTGCTGCCTGTGCATGTACCGGCGGCAGTTGTCCTTCGACGCAGAAATAGATTCAGTCATTTTCATAAGCCGGGTACGTGTCGGGATCGGAATCGCTATCGGAATCGGGATCGATTTTTTATCTTTTGATTCGACAGCGATAGCGATTTGGATGATGCAGTGCAAAGCAACGATCTCCCAAAGAAGTTGCTTTATTAAAACCTAAAACTATTTCGCGAAGATATGCTTGTAAAACAGATGATAGTCGGTTCCATGGCGGTGTGCTGTTACATAGTCGCCTGCGAGAACAAGAAGGTGGCGGCGGTGATAGATCCGGGCGGGGACGAGGGGAAGATTCTTGCCGAGGTGAAAAAGATGGGTGTCAAGGTGGAATACATCATCACCACCCATGGCCATCCCGATCATGTCTGCGGCAACAAGAAGCTTCAGGAAGAGACCGGGGCGAAGATTATCATGCACGTCGCCGATGCGGATTTTTTCGGCAAGCCGGAGGTGAAGAACTACTTCTCCATGCTGGGACTTACTCCATCGCCGCCTGCCGATCGCAAGGTCGCGGACGGCGACGAGATCGCAATCGGCGATGTGACCTTGAAAGTCATCCACACCCCGGGACACACCCCGGGCGGCATGTGTCTGTACCATGCCCCCCATCTCTTCACCGGCGATACGCTTTTTGTCGGCGGCCTGGGACGAACGGATTTTCCTGGCGGGTCCCATCAGGAACTGCTCACGTCGATTCGCAGCAAGCTGCTCGTTCTGCCTCCGGAGACGATAGTCTGGCCCGGCCACGGCTATGGCGGCAGCCGTTCGACCATCGGAGATGAAGCGCGTTCGAATCCCTTTCTATAATTTGATGCTTTTTGATTGATGAATTTTCGATTTGAGGAATCCTCATCAATCAAAAATTCAATGATTTAAAAATCTTAAAGATTAAAAAATCTAAAATTCGCAACTTCTTATGCGCGAAATTGTTCTTGGTACCGCAGGTCATGTCGATCATGGCAAGACGAGTTTTGTCAGGGCGTTAACGGGGATGGAAACCGATCGGCTCAAGGAGGAGATCAAGCGGGGCATCACCATCGAGCTGGGCTTCGCCTACCTTGATCTCCCCTGCGGCCACCGCCTGGGTATCGTAGATGTGCCGGGCCACGAGCGCTTCGTCAAGACCATGGTGTCCGGGGTTTCCGGTATCGACATCCTGGCCTTCATCATTGCCGCCGACGAGGGGATCATGCCCCAGACCATCGAGCATTTCGAGATCTGCCGGTTGATGGGGATCAGGCAGGGGGTGGTGATCATCACCAAGAAGGACCTGGTCGAGCCCGAATGGCTGGAGATGGTGACGGAAGAGGTTGCCGAGTTCTGCGCCGGCAGTTTTCTCGAAGGCGCGCCCATCATCCCCGTTTCGTCCACCACCAGGGAAGGTATTGAGGCCGTGCGCGACACCATCGACGGGATCGTCCGCCAACACGACTTTCACGAGGTCTTCGGGCCGTTCCGTTTGTCCGTCGATCGGGTGTTCGCCATGAAGGGCTTCGGCGCCGTGGTCACCGGCACCTCCATTTCCGGCCGGACCATGGTGGGCGAGGACCTGCGCATCTATCCCACGGAGAAAGTGGCCAAGATCCGCGGTATCCAGGTGCATTCCCAGGCGGTGAACGAGGTGGAGGCCGGGCACCGGACGGCGATCAACCTCCAGGGGGTCGATGTCGCCGACATCGAACGCGGCATGGTGCTGGCTCCGCCCGGGGCCTTGCAGGCGAACTATATGCTCGACTGCCAGTTCATCTACCTGGCCTCGAATCCCAAGCCCCTGAAACACAGGGCTAGGGTGCGGGTACATTTGGGCACTGCGGAGATCATCGGCCGCGTTTCGCTGCTCGACCGTGACGAACTGGCGCCCGGTGACGAGGCGGCGATCCAGCTGCTCCTGGAAGAGACCGCCTCGGTATGGCCGGGCGACCGCTACGTCATCCGCAGCTATTCGCCCCTGGCGACCATCGGCGGCGGCATGGTGCTGTGCAATGTTTCGCCGCGCAAGCGCAAACGTCTGCAAGAAAAGGACCGGGAGTACAACCGACAGATCATGCCCATCCTCAAGGACGGATCGCTCGAGGAGAAGGTGCTTTTCCTGCTGAAGGAGAGTGGCGAGTTGGGTCTCACCGCCGATGACCTCGCGATCCGCCTCGGGCTCTTCGGCAAGCATCTGAAAAAGGCTCTGAACGACCCCATTTCCACCAAAAAGATCGTGGTGGTAGATTCGGCATCCCAGAGGTATGTGTCGGTTGAGATTGCCGAGAAGATGAAGGAGATGCTGGTGGCCCACCTGACCGCCTATCACAAGCACAACCCCCTCCAGTCGGGAATCGTCAAGGAGGAGCTGCGCACCGGACTCGGCCGCAAGGTGGATCCCAAGGTCTTTCAGTACTGCCTGAACGAACTGCTCCGCAAGGGGGTGGCGGTGCAGGAAGAATCCCTGGTGCGCATGGCCGGGCATCAGGTGGCGCTCAAGGCCGACGAGGAGCAGCTGCGCCGGGACCTCGATGCCTGGTACCGGTCCAAGGGGCTCTCAACCCCGACCATCAAGGAGACCATGGACCAGTTCGGCGAGTATCCGCCACAGCTGGTCAAGGAGGTTCTCGATCTTCTGGTGCGGGACGGCCGGCTCTTCAAGATCAGCGAGTCGCTCTACTACACCAAGGAGCTGATCGAGCCGCTCATCAACTCGGTCCTGCAGCACATGGAAAAACATGGCGAGATCGATGCTCCGTCGTTCAAGGAACTGACCGGCCTCACCCGTAAGTTCTCCATTCCCATTCTCGAGTATCTCGACCGGGTGAAGATCACCATGCGGATCGGCGACAAGCGGATTCTGCGGAAGAGGAGCTGAAAAAAACCTCAGCTCTCTATCCTTCGCCAGTCGATGACCATTGCTTCGGAGGTGGATTCGGTCACCCGGAATGCGTGGTCAATCTGCAATCCCGGCAGGGCGATGATATCATCGCCCTGAAGCAGAACCGGCCAGGCCTTCCGCTCATGTGCGGGAATTTTCCGGTCATTGAAGTAGCGGCTGACCTTTTTGCGGCCGGGGCCGTTGTAGGGGTGAAAAGTCTCACCCGGCCTTACCGAACGCAGCCTGAGCGGAAATGATATCTTGCTCCGGTCGACCAGTAGCTTTTCTCCCTTGTCCTGCATGGCCCTAGTCGCATCGAGTTGCTCGATGACCAGCTCCCGGCCATGTTCAGGGACGGGATACGTGCCCGGTCCTTCAACGGTCAATTCGATGGCGGGCAGTGCGGCCTTAGAGCCGCGTTTTTTCCCCTTTTCCAGCGGGCGGGAAAACAGCAGGCAGCCGGTCCGATTCTCCACCCGCACCCCGTCGTCCAGATGTATTTCCGCACCTACGGCTCCCTTTAGAGACAATTCGTCGACGGTATCGAGCTGGCCATAGGCCGGTCGGATACCCATGCGCAGAAAGCACTGTTCCAGGATTCTTCGACGAATGGCCCGATGCTGGTCGAGAAACTGCTCTGTCGAAACAAAAAGCTGCCGTGGCATGCCGCCCTCCGGTGTGTCGATGGATTGGACACAGAGCCGGACGGCCTCTTCGGTCTTTCCTGCAAGATACTCCTCTTCCCCAGCCAGGATGTCCATGTTTTGCAGGATCGTGCGGCGGATGGCCGGATTGAACTCCCTCTCCAGCAGCGGCAGCAGTTCGAGTCGTACCCGGTTGCGCAGGAAATGGCGCTGGAGGTTCGAGGAGTCGAGGCACCACTTGACGTTTTTTTCAGTGAGATATTCAGTCAGCGATTTTTTTGTCTCATGGAGCAGGGGGCGGATTACTTTTCCTCGCTTCAATGCCATGCCTGACAGACCCCGCCGGCTGCTGCCGCGAACGAGGCGGAGCAGGAACTCCTCCACCTGGTCGTCGGCGTTATGGCCGGTGGCGATCAGCTGGCACCGATGTTCCCGGCAAAGCTCTTCCAGTGACTGGTAGCGGAGAATCCTGGCGGCCTCCTCCGGGGAGCGTTTCTCCGTGGCCAGCAGCCGATGGACGTCCACCGACCGGGTGAAGAAGGGGATGTCAAGGGTGCGGCAGATATCCTGTAATGTATGAACTTCATGCGGAATTTCGCTCGGGCGCAGTCCATGATCGATATAAGCGGCTAACAGCTGCACCGGGATATCGATTTCCCGGAGCAGATGGAGGAGGGCGACGGAGTCGGGGCCGCCCGAGACGGCAACCAGGATCTTGTCGTCTTTCATGACAAGACTGTTGTCGCGGATCACCGCGGCTACCCTCTCGACCAACGCCTGCCGATTCGTTGGGGAATTTTGCCGTTGTGGCATGTTTCTATTTCCTTCTTCATACCGTGTTGTTATTGTAGCGCAAAGAGCAAAGACCTCGGAGCAAAGTCAAGTCATCATATAAAAATCATGATACACCAACCGAGTATTGAGAAGATCAGGACCCATCTGGCGGAGCAGTTCAGTTTACCTGCGGATCAGATCGAAATGATGCTGCCGAGTTTTCTTGCGGCATTGAGTTCGCACATGCGGAACCTGGAAGACGCCCTCGAACAGAACAACCCTTTGCTGATCGGCAAAGCCGGACACACCATTAAGGGGGCATTTCTCAATCTCGGTCTAGGGGATTGCGCGAAGGTCGCTCTGCGCATCGAAGAAAGAGGCAAACAGGGCGACACTACGATCGATTACCGCAGCCTGGTGGATGACCTGCGACTGCGCATATCCCCGCTGTTCAGCTGAACCCGTTGCAGCTCCGCCGTCGGCTTAACCCGCGCATGGCTGAGTCTTGATCTGATCGATCAGGCGCGTATGGATATTGTCAAAGCCGCCGTTCGAAAGAATAGCCACCACATCGCCTTCCTTGAGCACTGCCTGCAGCCTTGCCAGTATGGCGTCGGTGGTGGGGAAGGACTCAGCCGTTAGCCCCCGCTCAGTTCTCAAATCGCCTGCAAGTTGCGCCGAGGAAAACAACTCTTCGGCGGTGAGCCCCTCGATCGGCACCGGTTCCCGCAGCAGGACAAGCGCCGCGGCATCGAAGGCGGTGACGTAATCCTTCTGGAATATCGCCCGCCGTGAAGAGTTGGTCCGCGGCTCGAATACCGCGATGAGCCGTTGGCCGTCGTAGGCCTCTTTCAGACCGGCCAGAGTCTCCCTGACCGCGGTGGGGTGGTGGGCAAAATCGTCGATGACGGTGATTCCGTTCTCGATCCCCCGCACCTCCTGTCTTCTCTTCACCCCGTTGAAACTGCTGAGGCCCTTGTCGATTTGGGCGGGGTCGACCCCCAGATAGTGCATCACCGCACAGACGGCGAGGCTGTTCAGGCAGTTGTAACGTCCGGCCATCCGAACCGCCATGGCCGACCAGGGCTTGCCGTCCTTGATCACGGTAAACCGGGTGAGGCCGTTCTCCCGCTGGAGGTCGGCTATCGACCAGGAAAGGTCGGCGGAGAGGCCGTACCCCTGGACAGGGCAGGGCGCCTCATTGGCGATTTCAACCACATTCGGGTCGTCGAGGTTGGCGATCAGCAGACCGTCGGGCGGCAACAGGGCGACGAATTTCCGGAAGGAACGCTTGATCGCCTCGAGATCCGCGAAGATGTCGGCGTGGTCGAATTCGATGGAGGTGATGATCGCTACCTGAGGTCGGTAGTGGAGGAATTTCGAACCCTTGTCGAAAAAGGCCGTATCGTATTCATCGCCCTCGGCGACGAAATACTTGCCGTTGCCGAGCCTGAAATTGGTGCCGAACTCCCGCACGATGCCGCCGATCATGAAGGTCGGGTCGAGACTCGCCCTGTAGAGGGATGTCGCCAATAGTGAGCAGGTCGTGGTTTTGCCATGGGTGCCGGCCACGACCAGAGAGGTTCGCGACCGGATGAAAAAATGGGACAGGGCCTGGGGGAAGGAGAGATAAGGAATCCTTAAGTCTGCCAGGGCTGCCGCCTCGGGATTTTTTCTGGTGATGACATTGCCGACGACGACCAGATCCGGCGCAGGCTGCAGGTTTTCAGGCCCGTAGCCGTTTTGCACGGGAATCTTCAGTCCTTCCAGAAAAACCGACATCGGCGGGTAAACATGGCTGTCGCTGCCGGTGACGATATAGCCTCTCTGTTGCAGCATCCCGGCCAGGGCAGCCATGCCGGTGCCGCAAATGCCCATGAGATGGATGTGACGTATCTTGTCTGGCGCGGAATTGAGCTCCGCTTCGAGCGTGATCATAACTTACTTCTTTCGTGCGGTTTTATCGATTGTTGAATAAATGGAGGTAAACGCCGTGGCGAAGGTGGTCGGCGTTATCCTGCCGACCTCGATGAATTTCACGGTGATTTCCTTGGCGATCCTGAGAATTGCCTCGTCCGTGATAGCCCCCTCGGGCGGGGTGGTAGCCCGTGTCGTTTTATCCTGTATCGCCATGTTGCGCCCCTGTCGTTGAGTTCCAACCCGTAAGAGGATCCGGGTCCTGAAAAGAGATTGGTGAAGGGAAAAAGGCGCCTCCGCCGCCAGAAGAAGGCCAATTCGTCGAGGACGACGGAGGCGCGTCGCGGGATCGGGAATAACCGATCAAGCCATTCCCGTGGCTCCCATTATTACGGCAAATTGAGTTTTTTTCCAGGAAATGTTGGGCGATTCTCCGGCAATATCTGAATTCAGGCATATTATGTGACTACGGCAAAGGATTTGACTCAGGTCAAGGCAGGTTTGGAGGAGAGTGGTACTCTGGAAACAAAGCGATCCTCTGAAAAGAGGAAAATAACGATAAAGTGTCAGTGAAGGAGAAAGTATGAAAGTGCTCGACCTCAATACGACCCGCGAGTTTACCGAAGGTGCGATGAAGCGATTTTTTCTCGTCGAGGATTCGGAGTTTTTCAAGATCATCAATTTCAATCTCAAGGCCGGAGTCACGTTTCCCGTCCATTCCCATGATATCGAGGGCGAACTCTCCATTCAAGTCATTGAGGGGGAAGGGTTCTTTCTCGGCGCGGACGATGCCGAGATTCCGGCAAAGACAGGAAACATCCTGATCAGCCAGATCAGGGAACCCCATGGAGTTCGGGCTACCACGGATATGCGCATCGTCGTTACCATTGCGCCGCCGATCTGATGAAATCGGATGAAAGATCTGCGAGTCCTTGGCTCAACCAGGTGGATCCCGGGGCTCGCGATTCAGCCCCCTTAAAACCGGGAAATCACCCAGCCTGCAAATGAACGAATCAGATCCAGCAGGCCGAGCAACAGCTTTTCACCATATTCGAATAAGGTTTTGACAAGAGATTGCTCGTCTTCGCTCTCCCCGGTCCCCACTCGAGCGAGTCTTGACGCGCGAGCCCCGGGATCGGGATGGCTGGAGAGGAAAGTGTGCCGTTTGGCCAGATCGGCGAGTTTTTCGAGAGCGGAAATCGCCGGAGACAGGCCGTGCCCCTCGTCCTGCAGAAGCCTGGCTCCGTATTGATCCGCCTGCCGTTCCTCGTGTTGCGAAAACTGAGCGTTGGTCAACTGCTCGACAAAATCTCCTATCATCGACCTGGCGATCAGGCCTACTTCATTGTCCTGGGCGGCCAGCCCTTTCTTTAACGCGCTTGTGGCGTAGGCCAGCACTACTTTGCGACGGGAATGATTCTTCACCACGTGGCCCATCTCATGTCCGACAATGAAAAGAAGCTCCTCGTCGTTCATGATATCCATCAAGCCACTGAAAACCCGGATGGTTCCGTCGGCCATGGCAAAGGCATTGACCTCCTCGGTGAGATACACCTTCAAATCGAAGGTGTAGCCGTCATGTTGCGCGTATCGGGCGGCAAGCCGGCGGAGACGCGTATCGTAAGGGTTGCCGGAAGGTGCCACCTGATGCTCGCCGTCCGCAGCCTGGGCGGCCTGCCGGGCGAGCTTTCGCACGTCCGCATCGGTGAGGGTGATGGCAGTAGCGGCATCGGTGGCCGCATCCGTCATCATAAAGAGATCCGTATTTTCGCAGGAGACAAGAAAGAAAGACAGGATCACAAGAAGATATCGCTGCATGGGAATTTACGTTGCCGATTATCGAAAATGAAAAGCGTGCCGATCATTAATTCTGGTGCCAGGCACGGTTCAAGAAAGTCCATAAACAAAAAAGCACTTAGAGCGGGTAGGTATAAGTGCTCGAGTTGTCGATGGCTGGGAACAGGGACCATAATCCCACCATTAGAAGCTTGCTGACATCCTTGATTTTATTCGAAGCAATTTCTGCGCCTTGGGACAAATGTACCATGTACTTGTTCAACTGGTCAACTGATGAAAAACAGGCAATGTATACAATCTTTGTATCCACAAAATGAAAAAAATCTAGTAACATTGAAATGTGATTGCTATGTGGCTGCTTTGCTCTGCAACAGTTTAAAAGGATGCAGTATGGGAAGAATTCAGTGGGATGACTCGTTGAGTACTGGTGTTAATGAAATCGACGAGCAGCATAAAAAGTTGATCGAGCTTCACAACCACATGCACAGCAGCATTTTGGGCTTGAATGGGGAAGATAGTGACGCAGTTACGAAAGATGTAGTCAAGGAGATGATGGACTACACCGAGTACCATTTCAAATGTGAGCAGGAATACATGGAAAAGATCGGTTACCCGGACCTGATTTTTCACATTCGCCTTCATAGTCTGTTCAAAGATGAGATATACCAACATTTTCGAGCCGCTATCGACGGTAAATACATTCTTCCTACTCAGGTCATAAAGTTGATAAAGCAATGGTTTCATGACCACATAACAACAGAAGACAAGAAGATAGGAGAATTCCAGAGGAACAATTCAGCTTAGATTAAATATCAGGAGTTGCTCCCAGTTTCGCTGTTGGTGTCTGGAAGATCATCAACGGCGGCGAGCAGTTCTTCTGCTTAGGTAAACCTGCCATGTCGAGACAGATGCCGCCGTCTGAAGAGCCGCCCTCTTTTTGCAGTACAAGAAAATTCACATATCCATCGAATCGGAAAACTCAAAACGAATCCGGGGGGTGCTACCGAACTCGAATCCCCAAAAGGTCTCCAAGATTCTGCGGTACATGGCACTCACCACGTAATCCTGGAAAGGAGCGGGCAGAGTGATTTTTGCGATCGTTCGCGCTCCCTATTAATGGCTGCAACTGCGGCTGGAAGAACTGATATACGCTTTTGTTTACCAGTTACTGCCGAGGAGTTCGAAATACCCCTGTGGCCTTACGCAGGCCGGGCATTTATCGGGCGCTTTCTCGCCTCGACAGATATAGCCGCAACCGAGACATTTCCACTGCCTCTCTTCTTTGCGTGAGAAACACCGTCCCATAGAGATGTTGTCTGCAAGCTCCCGGAATACTTTCTCATGGTATCGCTCGGAGACACTAATTGCGTCGAAAGTTTCCGCGGCCCTCTCAAATCCCTCCAGCCGTGCGGTTTCAGCAAACTGCCGGTACATGGTTCCGTGCACGTAAAGTTCAAGTGCAGCTGACGACAGCAAATTTGAGTGTGTGTCCTCGATGGTGCCGGAAGGGAATTTCCCGGTTATCTCCATTTCGCCGCCATTGAAGAACTTGAAGAAGCGAAGGGCATGCTCGTACTCCTGTTCAGCTGTCTCTTCAAAGATTCGAGCGATCTGGATGAAATTTTCCTCCCTTGCCCGCGCCGCGAAAAAATTATACCGGGTGCGGGCCTGGGACTCGGCGGAAAAAGCGACAAGCAGGTTATGCGCAGTTGCGCTTTCTCGAAAACGCATGGCTATTCCTCGATGATAATCGCCTGGGCGCCGCATTCGCGGGCGGCACGGCGAACGATCTCTTCAAGGTGGGCGGGGATGCCATCAACCTTGACAATCGAAAGAAGTCGATCCTCGTCATATTCAAAAATTTCAGGGCAGAGCTTGTTGCAGTTTCTGTCTCCCATACATTGTTTTGTAATAGTTGCTCTCATAAATATCCTCATTGTTTTGGTTGATAATGGGAAGATATATTAAAATAATGTTAAATCGATGAGTTGATATTGTTTAAACGTAAAAAGGAGAAGATCGGTCCGACCGGCAGTCAAAAGAATCGTACTGATAAGCACAGAGTGCATAAGAATCTTTGGCTAAAAGGGCTCCCTTTAAGATCAACGTCAATTGGTAGTAATGGAACCCTGGGGGAGCCGAGAATTACATGATCTTTGCCGCCAAATCCTTACCATAAGCTTGGGCAACCCTGATGCCGCCATCGACAGCACTCGCTTTGAGCATAAGTGGAGCACTGACCATTTCCATTTCATAAATGTTCTTCATAGTATCAAAAATGCGCTCAGCGGCTTCACCGCTCCAGCCATACGAGCCGAAAGCTCCTCCTATCTTTTTTTTGAGCCCAGCCCTTTCTGCCAGAAAGAGGAATGTCTTCATCCTGTTCATCATTTCACCATGGTAAGTAGCAGAACCGAACACATAGATGTCATACCCATCAAGATCGCTTTCCTGCTTTACCTCTGAAACGTCCTTCAATGTGACACTTACAGCTGAAAAACGTAATCCTTCCGCAATAAGCTCTGCAATCTTGGAAGTTTCCCCTGTACGAGTAGAATAAACAATGAGCGCTTCTGGCATATTGACTCTCCTCTTGTTAAGGTAATGGTTTAATAGTAATGTTTTTCATTATTACTTTAACTGAATTGATTTGTCAAATATCTATTTTTTGAATAGGTAAAAAAAGAGGTAGGAACGAAATGAAGTTAGAATGAATAGCAGGCTTTTACAGAAGGTCCTCGACTACTGCTTCTGTGCATTAAGAGGAGGTGCCGAAAGATATCTTGCGGAGAGGGCTGGGGAATAACCCATAGTAGGTGCACGACCAGCGATTGACAATGATCAGGAAGATAATACGACATCTGCCGAGAGAATTTCATGAATCTTGGTTGCCAGGGTGCGTCGCATGAAAGGTTTCTGAATGAAATTCATTCCCCCTGGCAGGATACCCTGACGGGCGATGACGTTAGCGGGATAACCCGAGACGTAGAGACATTTCATGTCCGGTTTTTCCTGGAGAATTTTGACGGCCAGTTCGTGGCCGTTCATCTCAGGCATGATGATGTCTGTGATAAGCAGTTCAACCTCATCCAAGTGCTGCCTGGCAAGGTCAAGGGCTTTAAGAGCGGAGCCGGTGGAGAGAACCCGATAGCCGAGGCGTTCGAGCATCTTTGCGTTCATTTCCAGGATGACTGTTTCATCCTCTACCAGTAGCACCGTCTCTCCTTGCCCGTGAGGGATTTCCATGGCTTCCAGGCAGGGGGACTCCACCTCAGCTTCGCCGGCGTAACGGGGCAGCACGATATGGAAAGTGGTGCCTATCCCTGGTTCGCTCTCGACCTTGATGGATCCTCCGTTCTGTTTGACGATTCCATAGATGGTCGCCAGTCCCAAGCCGGTGCCTTCGCAAGTTTTTTTGGTGGTGAAAAAGGGATCGAAGATGTGATCGATATGCGCCGCAGGGATACCGCAGCCGGTATCGGAGAAACTGAGCAGGACATAGTCGTCTGGCACGAGCTCACTGTTGTGAGGCCATAATGCGGATATCCTGGAAATATTGCTTGTCTTGACAGTGATTTTTCCTATACCGTCGATGGCGTCCCTGGCGTTGACACACAGGTTGGCGAGGATCTGGTCGATCTGGGAAGGATCGACATAGATTTGGTGCAGACCTGGCTGTCCATCCCAGACAATCTGAATATCCTCGCCTACCAAGCGACGCAGCATTTTCAGCATCCCCTCGATGGTCTGGTTGAGATCGACGACCCGCGGGACTACCGTCTGCTTGCGGGCGAAGGCCAGCAGTTGCCGGGTGAGGTCGGCCGAACGCAAGCCCGCTTTTTTGATCTCCTCCAGTTCATTATAAATTTCCGAAGTCCTCTTTGTCTGGACCATGACCATTTCAGTGTTGCCTATGATGACGCTCAACATGTTGTTGAAGTCGTGCGCAACACCGCCGGCTAGCCGGCCGATGCTTTCCAGTTTCTGCGACTGAAGGAGCTGGGTATGGAGTTTTTCTTTTTCCATCTCGCTACGGCGCAGTTCACTTATATCCTCAAATACTATTGCCAGCCGGTCGCCGGGCAGAACGAAGGCCCGGATGCGATAGGTCCCCCCGAAATCATGGTCGGCGTGTTCCCCCTCATAGGTTATCCCGCTCCGCATGACCTCGAGGAAGCGGGCAGTGGTGCCGCTGGCGTGCGCCTTCGGCCAGATATCAGTGATGTCCCGCCCCACGAGATGCGGCAGGTCTCTGCCGACAATTCGCTCGGCCAGGAGATTGCCGCTCAAGAAGACCAGATAGTCGGGCGGCGAATACTGGTAGATGAACAGACCTAATGGAATGGCGCGAACCAGGTCCGCCGAGGTTTGCAGCGACAGACGCAGTTCCTCATCTCGACGAATGGTCTCTATAATATGATAGGCTGTGTCGGCGAGGTAGGTGATCGCTTCGATATCGGCTTCCAGATAATCCTCCGGCTTGTCGCTGACCCCGACAATCGCCACGACCCTGTCGACGGAGAGCACAGGCACAGTCAGCGCCCGAGTTGTCGGGGCATCTTCCTCAGCCATTGTGTTTGCCACTATCGGCCGGCGTCGCCGCAGGCACTCCACCCACAAGTTTTCGGGAATAGCATGAGCCTCTTCCTCGTTACAGGCCATGAGTCTGTCGGCGGCAAAGCGTGACCACTGACGGCCGGACAAGGAGTGATCGGTTTCGACAAAACGGAAAAATGCGCCGGCGCTTTCAACCATGAAGCAAATCTCGTTCAGAACTTTCTTCAGCAGATCCTCCAGGCTGTGATTGCAGGCATATTCGACAATGTTCAACCGCGCCTCGGTAAGCCGCTGCATGAAGTGGGACTGGCTTTGGTCGTTCAAGGTCACTACCTTGCCGATCTGCAGGCCCTTTTCGTCGTGCAGGGTTGCATAATTCACCGCGACGGGGATGCGCCGGCCGTGCCTGGCGACCAACGCCTGTGGCCGGTGGATTGGGTGCAGCTGGTGCGCCGTGTCGTCTCCCTCCTGGTTTATCCGGGGGGCGCCGGGAAGTCTCACGATGTCCTGCAGGGTAAGTATCTCGTCGAGTCGTTTGCCCAGAGCGTCACGACGCGGCCAGCCGGTGAAACGCTCGGCCGCCGGGTTGATAAGCTCAATCCGACCCTGGCTGTCGGTGACGATAATCCCATCGTCTATGCCGTGGAGGATGATGCTGCTGCGTTCGGCGCTCCTGCGAATATCCTGCTCGGCCTTCAGGAGTTGCCGCAGATGCTGACGTTTGGTATGAAGCCGGAAGTAGTGACTCGATGCAATCAGCAGGACGGCGATGCCGCCGAAGGAAACAACCAGCAGCAGGGTCTCACTCCGCCATTTATCAATAACCTCCCTTTTGTCGATCTTGGTGATCAGCTGCCAGTGAGAATCGGGAATATCCTGAACGATGGCGACCACGGGCTGATCACGATAGTCCAGGCCAGTAACCGGCAGGCCCGGCCTGTTTGCAGCAAGCAGATTGCGGAGCGGATGGGAGGCGGGAAAAGGGGAAGAATCCAATCTGGCTTTATCGCGGGGATTGGCGCCAAGATAGCGGATGAAGTCTTGATCTCGGGTCTCAAGGAGCAGGGATTCGGCAGTCAAGCTCGGGACCGGCCAGGTCTCGACCAACGGAAACAGGAACTGCCGTGGATCAGAGAGCAGGACGAGCAGGCCGATGATTGGCTGGTCTGTCGACGCATCCTTGAAAATAGGGGCCGCCACCGCCATGGAGGCCAGGTTCGAGGTCGGATGGCTGCAGATCTCCCCAATGACGGGCCGACGGATGGCCTTGGCTTGATCTATGGCAGCGGTTATTTCCTGATGCTCCTCCAGTGAAATGAGGTGGCTGTCGGTCATTCTCACCTTGTCACGGTCATCGACCACCATCACGCCTGCATGGCGATAGTGCCGCGTGATGCTGGTGATCCTGGCTAGGAGGCTGTTGGCGGCAGGGGATTGCGGCTCGCGAAGAAAGTGTTCGATACCGGCAGCGAGAAAGGCGCTCTCGCTGAGCACCGCCGCCTCGCCCAGCAATCTATCACGCCAATGGGCTATTTCCCTGGTCTTGAGGGTGGAGACTGTACGCAACTGGTCCTCTATCTGCTGCTTCTGCTGGAGTTCCTGGGCTACATAGAGAATGGCGCCGATCACCAGGTCGAGAATGATGAGCAGGGGCAGCAGGAGTTTTGTCACAGTGCGCATGCAGATCCTCAAATTTTGAACCGTTGCATCAGCTGCTCAAGCTGGGCGGCGAGTTCAGAGAGGTTCCTGGCGCTCTGCTCGACCTGAGCGCTGCCGTCGCTCACCTGCCCGGCGTCCTGGTTTATGTCGGCGATACTTCGCGTGATATCGGCGATGACCATGGTGCTCTGGGCTACGTTTTCGTTGACCTCGACGATGCCCTGTGAGGCTTGGGAAATATTGCCGGCGATCTCATTGGTGACAGCAGCCTGTTCTTCAACCGCCGTGGCGATGCCGTTGATGACGTTGTCGATGTCGGAGATGACCTGGCTTATCTTCTGGATGTCTCCGATGGTCAAGGTGGTGGTGGCCTGCATTTCCTCGATCTGGTTCTTGATCTCGACTGTGGCGGCCGCCGTCTGTTTGGCCAGTTCTTTGATCTCGTTGGCGACCACCGCAAATCCCTTCCCCGCCTCACCTGCCCGGGCCGCCTCGATTGTCGCATTCAGCGCTAAAAGATTCGTCTGTTCCGAGATCTCGGTTATGGTCTCGGTGACCTTACCGACCTTGCCGGCGGATTCGCCCAGGGCGGTAACCTTTTCTGTTGTGGCAATGGATTGTTTTACTGCGCTCTCGGTGACTGCCCTGGCTTTTGCTGCGCTTTGACCAATCTCGTTGATGGTCGCCGTCATCTCCTCTGTGGCGGTGGCCACCATGCCGACATTGCTCGAAGACTGTTCCATGGCGGCGGATACCGATTGGATATTGCTGCTCATTTCCTCCGCGGCGGTAGCCACTGTCTCCGATTTCCGGGCGGTGCTCTGAGCGGAGGACGACAATTGCCGGGAAATAGAGGCGAGGTCCGCGGACGAATCGGTCAGTTGATTCACCCCACCGACGATCTGTCCGATCATCGTCCGCAAATGTTGAACAGTGGTGTTCATCGCATTTGCCATGTTGCCGATTTCGTCCTTCTGGTCGACATCCAGAATTGCTGTGAGATCGCCATTGGCGAGGGTCTCGGCGAGTCTCATCGTCTTGTCGACGGGTCCGGTAATCGAACGGATGATGAGGTATGTGGCGACCAAACTGATCACCAGAGCGGCGAGCATCAAGGAGACGATCAAGGTTTCGGCGAAACCTGCCTCATCCTCTGCACTCTTAGCGGCCTCATTGGCCATCTTGGATTGGTAGGCAATCAGTGACTCGGCGATCTCGAAGTAGGCTGATTGGGCGCTTCTAATAGAAGAGAGAAGCATTTGCCTGCCTTTTTCCAGCTCTCCCACCTTGACCAGTTCGATGTACTGTTTGTACCGTTCGATATAGACGCTGCGGGCATCGAACAGTTGTTGGACCAAGGCCTTTTCCTCAGAGGACAAGGCGCTGTCCCGCAGGGTGGCGAGGGCCTGTCCTATTACCTCGCGTGCCGCGTCGATCCTTTTGATTTCTGTCTGCTGAGTGGTGCTGTCGGTATCGATATAGATGTTGCGGAGTACCCGGGCGATGATGTTGATGTTGTCGACGATCATATTTGCCTGTTCGACTTTGGGCATCCGAACGTTGGCAAGGGTGGTCACCTCGGCGTTCAATCTTTCAATCATAAAGAAGCCGGCGGCGCCGTTGGCCAGCAGGAGGACGAGCAGCAGGCCGAAGGCAAGAATCAATCGAGTTCTGATTCTCAAGTTGTTGAGCATGTGATCTCCTTAACATATTTCTTGAGGCGGACGATCCCGCTTGGTTTGTTGAATGATTATTTCTTTAGCAAATTTTGATCCAATTCCAACTATACTATGATAAAGCCGTAAAAAGTGCTGACGCCGGAAAAAGTTCGATATCCGAGGCGTAGTGTCTGAAACGGCGTTTCGGTAGTACATATGGTACAGCGAAGCGCCGTTTCAGACCTGCAACACAGTAGATCGTACTTTTTACGAGTCCATTAACGATACTATTTGATATTGTAAATCTGACTTAATTAGTGGAAAATGCTTGTGTGAACGCAGGGCCACGGTGGCAAAAATACCTCCTGGAGAGGGGAGTGCCATGATTTCTGCCTCAGGAAATCTTATTTCAAGGCGTGTATTGTTCTTATGAAGCTGAGTTGGGTGGTACTATTGCCTCCCGGGACAGTGGCGTAAAAATAAGTCACTGATAATCAAGAAAGAAGAGGAGTGGGTTTTTTATCCAACTGGGTAAATTGCAATAAGCATTTGGCTGCAGGACGGTAATCAGGAGGTAATCTTGCCATCTGAAGAACCCAGTGCTAGCTGATGAACCCTCGCCAGTTGTCGGTCGATATTACATGGTACGCAACTAACCTTTATTGACCTGATGGTGAGCAAATTTGGTCGAGCCAGGAATAATAATTCTCACTCTTCCCGCCAACGATTACATTAACTTCAATGAATTTCAAAATGGCCAAGCGGATAACATTTGATGCAGCGCTAAACACTGTAGAGTTCCTTGAGTAGGTGGCTTCGAAACGGCATGACGGACGAGCAGGGCAGCATCGGTGAGTTGGAGGAAGTGCGGGCGAAGATTGCGGCCCTGCAACTGCAGGAAGCCCTTCTGTGGGCCGATTTTAACCGTTTGCAGCAACTGTATGACAAGGCGCCGCTTGGCTATCAGTCACTCGACGAGAATGGATGTTTTCTCGCCGTCAACCAAGCCTGGCTCGATATTCTCGGCTACCGCGAGGAAGAGGTTATCGGTCGAAATTTTGCCGATTTTCTCCATCCCGAGTGGCAGGGACACTTCCAAGAGAGTTTTCCCCGTTTCAAGGATAAAGGTGAGATCCGAGAGGTCGAGTTCGAGATGCGCTGCAAGGATGGGCGAATCATCACCGTCGCCTTTGACGGCAAAATCGGCCGCGATCAGGATGGCCGCTTTCAGCAGACTCACTGCATTTTTCGGGACATTACCGCCCGCCGGGCCGAGGAGGCGAAACGGGAAGCCGAGCGCCGGCTGCTGCGTATCTGCCACCTGGCTGTCGACACCCGCGAACTTGTCAAAGCCCTCGTTGCATTCTTTCAGGAGCTGACCCATTGCGAGGCGGTCGGCATCCGGCTTCGTCATGGCGAAGACTACCCGTATTACGAGAGCCGCGGTTTTCCCTCGCATTTTCTGCGTACCGAGAACTTTCTCTGTGAGCGTAGCCCGGAGGGAACCATCGTTCGTGACGGTTTCGGCAACCCGGTGCTGGAGTGCATGTGCGGCAGCATCCTCCATGGTCGTTTTGACCAGGCAATGCCCTTTTTTACCGAGAGGGGGAGCTTCTGGACCAACAGCACCAGCGACCTGCTGGCCGAGACCTCCGATTCAGACCGCCAGTCCCGCACCCGCAACCGTTGCAACGGCGAGGGCTACGAATCGGTAGCCTTGATCCCTTTCCGCCTGCGCGAAAAGACCTACGGCCTGCTGCAGTTCAACGACCCGGCACGCGGCCGGTTCACACCACAGCTGATCGGCCAGCTCGAGGACCTGGCGGCGTATGTCAGTCTCAGTCTCTCAAAGCATATGGCTGATTCCTTTCGCCGGGAGACCGAGGAGAAGTATCGTCTGCTGGTCGAGAGGGCCCATGAGGCAATAATCATCAGCGCAGACCAGCGCGCGTTGCTGGTCAATCCGGCGGCGGAGCGGCTTGCCGGTTATTCGGCTGCAGAAATATATTCGAAAACCTTCACGGATCTTGTCCACCCCGATGACCTGACGTTGGTAATCGATCGTCACCGGCGCAGGATTGGTGGAGAAGAGATGCCCGAGATCTACAGCTTCCGGATCATCAGCGGTGACGGCAAGGTGAAATGGGTAGAGGTAAATGGCTCCCTCATCCAGTGGCAGGGGGAACCGGCGGCACTCAATTTCATCACCGACATCACTGCACGAAAGCAGGCCGAGGAAGCTCTTTATGCCAGCGAAAAACGTTATCGAGCCCTCTTTGAGCACTCGCCGGTAGCTACATGGGAAGAGGATTTTTCTGAAGTCAAACACCGGATCGATCATTTGCGGGCATCGGGAATCACGAACCTACGGGGCTTCCTGCAAGATAACGTCGAGGAATTAATGGCCTTGGCAGAGATGGTCCGCGTGGTCGACATCAACCAGCGCAGCATCGAGGTCTTGGGCGCTTCGAGTAAGGACGAGGTCTCCAGGAACCTGAGAAGCTACTTTACCGACGAATCGCTGAAGGTCTTCGCTGACGAGTTGGTTGCGCTGGCTTCCGGCATGAACCGTTTCGAGGCGGAAATCCCGGTTGTCGACGTGCACGGCCGACCGATAACTCTCGCACTGAAGCTGTCGGTCGATCCTGACGACCTGTCAAACTGGTCGCGGGTGCTGGCTTCTTTTGTCGATATCAGCGAAAGGAAGCGGAACGAGCGGCAACTGCGCGAGCAGGCGATGATTCTCGATCAAATATCCGACGCGGTGACGGTGACCGACCTCGACGGGATAATCACCTACGTCAATCAGGCTTCAGCCGGTAAGTTCGGGCGTTCTGCAGATGAGCTGGCAGGGCGTAGCGTCAATATTTTCGCGGATGACCCGGAGCATGGCGCCAGCCAGCAGCAGATAGTGGAGACGACCCTGGCGCGTGGCAGCTGGCAGGGGGAGGTGGTCAATTACACTCCAAACGGACAACGCATGCTGATGGACTGCCGCATCAACACATTCCTCGATCCCGACGGCAAAAGGATCGGCATGTGCGGCATCAGCACCGATATCACCGAAAGGCGCAGGACGGAAAATTTGCTCCAAGCCCGGCTGCGGATGAATGAGACCGCCGGCTTCACGGTGGAAAGGATCATGCAACTGGCGATCGACGAGGCGGAAAAACTGACCGGCAGCCGAATGGGCTGTCTTTACGCCCTCGAGTCCGATCAGGAAACTCCATCGCTGTGCGTCTGGTCGACAGCCACAAAACGTAATTTCTCTCAGGCCGAAGAGAAGGTTTTGGCTTTCGACATACAACAAACCGGAATTTTGGTTGATGCTCTCCGGCAGCGGCAGCCTGTTATCCACAATGGTTCCGGCAATCTTCCCGGGATTGATAAAGTTTCGGCCGGACAGGCCGCAATTGAACGGGCACTGATAGTGCCGGTGGTGCGCGGCGGGACTGTGAGCGCCATTTTCGGATTGGGGAACAAGCCCTTCGAGTATGACCGGCGTGACGCAGAACTGGTATCAAGCCTTGCCGACATGGTTTGGGACATCGTTCTGCGCAATCATGCTGAAGAAGCCCTGAAGGCCAGTGAGGAACGGTTCCGCAGTATTTACGCGATCAGCCCGGCCGGGATTGCCGTTGTGGATCCTGTGACCCTGCGTTTCCTCCGGGCCAATCGCAGCTTTCTCGAGATCGTCGGCTACACCGAGGAAGAACTTCTGAAACTAAAGGTCGGCGACCTGACCCACCCCGACGACTGGGCAGAGGAGCAGCGGCGCATCCTAGATTACAAGGCCAATCCTAACGGAATTTATACTGTCGAGAAGCGTTATATTCACAAGGACGGGGGAGTGCGGTGGGTGCAGCTGATGGCCGATTACCTCCAACGAGGTGATGCAAAGAGGCTCATGATCGCCAACGTCATCGATATCACCGAACGTGTTCGTGCCGAGGAAATCAACAGGCTTGACGAGGCTCGGCTCGAGAGCCTGCTGAAGATTACCCAGTATTCCACAGAAAATATCCAGGAATTGCTCGATTTTGTCCTGGATGAAGCGATCCGCTTGACCGGCAGCAAGATCGCGTACATCTATTTCTATGACGAGGATCAGCAGAAATTCACCCTCAGCAGCTGGTCCAAGGATGTCATGCAGCAATGCAGGGTGGTCAAGCCGCAGACGGTCTACCATCTCCAGCATACCGGGTTGTGGGGCGAGGCGGTGCGCCAGCGCAGGCCCATCGTCGACAACGATTACCGCAGCCAGAGCCCCTTGAAAAAAGGCACACCGGAGGGGCACATTCAGCTTTCCCGCTTTTTGACCGTGCCGATCTTCAGTGAAGAACGGATCGTTGCAGTGGCGGCCGTGGCCAACAAGGACAGGGACTATGACAAGCAGGATGTCCGCCAGCTGATCCTGATGATGGACTCAGTCTGGAAGGTTGTCCAACAGCGCCGGACCGAAGCCGAGCGTGAGGATAACATTCGGCGGCTGCGGCTGGCTACCGACTCGGCGAAACTGGGGGTTTGGGACTGGGATATTGTCGGCGACCGGATGCTCTGGGATGATCGGATGTATGAAATGTACGGCATCGAGCCTGTGGCTTCACCGACAGTTGCCATCTGGACCGAAAGCCTTCACCCTGATGACCGGGAACGGATGACTGCCGAGGTCAAGGCGTCCCTCACCGGGGAAAAAAACTTCGATACGGTTTTCCGCATAATCCGCCGGGGCGGGGATATCCGGCACATCAAGGCCGACGGCCTGGTCGTCCGCGACCGCCAGGGCCAGGCACTGCGAATGCTCGGTGTCAACCGCGACATCACGGACCAGTGCCGGGCCGAAGAGGCCTTACGGACCAGCGAAGAGCAGCACCGTTTGCTGGTGCAGATGCTTCCGGACATCATCTGCCACTTCGATCGCCGGCGGCGGAATACTTACGCTTCGGACAATATTAGCCGATTCTTTGATCTTCGGCCGGAGAACATGACTGGCCGAACGGTCGATGAACTCGGTTTTCCGGAGGATCTCTGCCGGGAGTTGAATGCCGGCATTGGTCGAGTACTCGCGACCGGCGAGGCTTCCGAGATGGAATCTGTCACGGATATGCGATCGGGCCAGTCGATTCTGAACTGGCGGCTGATGCCGCAGCTGAACAAGGACGGGCAGGTTCTCTCGGTCTTGGCGATGGGCAGGGACATTACCGACTATCGCCGCGCGGAACGAGATTACCGGCAACTGTTCGATTCCATGCTCAGTGGCTTTGCCCTGCATGAGATAATCGTCGATGCTGGCGGCATCCCGACAGACTATCGTTTTCTCGCAGTCAATCCGGCATTTGAGCAGATGACCGGTCTGGGGGCCGATCAGGTGGTCGGCCGCACCGTTCTCGAACTGTTGCCGGAGACGGAACGATACTGGGTGGAGACCTATGGCCGGGTGGCGCTCACCGGTGAGCCTATAACCTTCGAGAATTATCATGCCTTGCTTGGGAAGCATTTCATGGTTTCTGCTTTTCAGCCGTCATTCCGGAGGTTTGCTTGCATTTTCAGAGACATCACCGAGCGGATAGAGGCCGAACAGGAGCGGCAGAAACTGGAGGCGCAGCTGCGCCAGGCCCAGAAGCTGGAAGCGGTCGGCACCCTGGCCGGCGGTATCGCCCACGACTTCAATAACATTTTGACGGCGATCCTCGGCTATGCAGAATTGGCCCGGGAGGACAGCCTGCCAGGCTCGCTGGTTGTCAGGGACGTCGATCAGATACTGGTGGCTGGTAAACGGGCCCGTGACCTGGTCAAGCAGATCCTCGCCTTCAGCCGTCAGTCCGAGATCGAGCTGATCCCGCTGCAGCCATCGATCATCGTCAAGGAGGCGATGAAGCTGCTTCGCTCCTCCTTTCCATCGACCATTCGCATCGTCGAGGACATCGATGGGAGCGCCGGACTGGTCCTCGCCGATCCGACACAAATCCATCAGGTACTGGTGAATCTCTGCACCAACGCCTATCACGCCATGGAGAAGCAGGGTGGGGTTCTGACCATCACCCTGCAGCGACGAACATTGAACCATGCCGAACTGCATGGCAATCCGAAAGCCCTGCCGGGAGAGTATATCCAGCTGGCGGTGCGGGATACCGGTCCGGGAATTTCGCCGGAGATCCACGAGCGGATCTTCGATCCCTATTTCACCACCAAGGAACATGGTAAGGGGACGGGCCTTGGTCTGGCCATCGTCAGAGGCATCGTCATGAGTTGCGGTGGCGTCATCACCTGCCGGAGCACCCTGGGGGAGGGAAGCGAGTTCTGCGTCAGCCTTCCGGCCCACGACCGGGAGGAAAAGGCGCCGGCGTCACAGGCGACGCATGAGGCGACGGTGGGAAGAGGCGAGGAGCACATTCTCTTCGTCGATGACGAGGAGATACTGGTGATGATGGGCAGGAAAATGTTGCAGCGGATGGGGTACAAGGTCACAGGCCTGACCGACAGCCGTGCAGCTCTGGAATTGTTCCGGCAGCACCCCGGGCACTTCGACCTGATGATCACTGACCAGACCATGCCGGAAATGACCGGGATTGAACTGGCACGAGCCATTCTCCAGATTCGGCCGAAGATGCCGATCATTCTCTGCACCGGTTACAGCAATATCGTTTCCGAAGAAAGTGCCCTGGCTACAGGCATCAGTGCATTTGCCTTCAAACCGCTGGTGAAGCAGGAAATAGCATCCCTAATCAGGACGGTCCTCGAAGCGCCTTCCGGCACATCCGAAATATTCACACCTTGAGCCGGCACGGAGAGGAGGCGATTTTACCTCCTCTGTTCTCGGGCCGACAAAAGCCCTTCATGCCACTCTGTTGCACTTAGAGCAAATATTCTTTATTGCGAGCTTTTTGTTTGCCAACGACTCCTGTGCAGGGATCCCCCTCCGCTCCATGCAACATCTTGAACAGGGAAAACACTTTTCTCTTAGCTGAAGCAGACCCTTAAGGAGGCAAAATCACCTCCTGTTAACTCTTGATGGACTCGTAAAAAGTCCGATCTACTTCGTTGTAGGTTTGAAACGGCGCTTCGCTGTACCATATGTACTACCAAAGCGCCGTTTCAGACACTACGCCTCGTGTATCGGACTTTTTCCAGAGTCCATCTCCACGGGTTGGAACACTTTTTACGGCTTTATCAACTCTTGCCATCCGATACTTCCGGAATAAACAGTCATCGAACGGGAGGCAAAGTTGCCTCCCGCCCGACAAGAATCATTTAGGGAGCCTTTCGCCTATCTAACAAAAGATGCTTTCATCTGCCCTGAACCAACCGGTCCTGCACCATAATCTCATATTTCCATAAAATTGGCATGTTTCTAGCTTATGTCCCGCCAGGAACACAGAGAATTGGTTTTTTCACTGTAAAAAGACCCTGGATCAAGACAATGCCACAAAGTTCCAATATGCCATTCTTGCCTATCGCGGTTCTTCTCATGGAGATCGCATGCTGATCCCCTTAGTTTCAGAAAAATTCTCGATCGAGGGTTCTCTTTCATCCTGGTCTTCCGCGCTTTGCTCTTCGCTTGCCATGCTCCGGCAGATGGCCGGCTCCACCGAGCAGGAGTTCCTGCAGATCGGTACGGAGTTACAGGAAATCTACCAGTGCTCCCTCACCCTTTCCCAGACCGCCCACCAACTGGTGGAAACGGCCTCGGGAGATCGGCTTCAAGAATTGATCGACAGGCTCCGGGAATTATTCGTGGAGATGAACACCTACCTGGACCAGACTCGGACCAGGAACCTGGCAGGGTTCGCTACCCTGAAGAGAGCGGCGGATCTATTGAAAAAGATCGGAGAACCCCTGGCCGGGGTAAGAAAGATGTGCAAGCATCTTTATATTCTCGAAGTTTCTATCAAAATAGAGAGTGCATATCTGGACGACACGGGTGGCGAATTTGTCAACCTGGCCTTGGATATCAAACAACTTTCCCAGTTGACCAAGGAAAAGGCTAATGCCATCGAGGATCACCGCGGCAATCTGAAGACCATTATCGAGGCGAGCGGCAAGGAACTCGCAAAGGCCAGAGAAGCTGAAGAGACCGAAGCCGAAGAAACCCTGGCCAATACTGCCGGAAGCCTCGAAGAAATGGTCGCCGTCAGCTGTGATTTTTCCAAACTCGGCGGCATCATCTCCGCCAACTCTCTGGAGTGCTCAAACAATATCAGTACGATCGTCCAATCGATGCAGTTTCACGATATCTTCCGCCAGCAGGTAGAACACGTTATTGCCGGCCTGGAGGTCTTACTGCCTGTCCTGTCGAGCGACAACCCTCCTCCCCGACCAGTCGATCACGACCGGCAGGCAGCTATCTCCAGGACCGGCGATGTGTGTGAACTCCAGCGGGCGCAACTTCAGTATGCCGCGGGGGCACTTAACGATGCTGTTTCCTCCATCGTCGACAGCCTGCGTGCAATCGGCGTCAGACAGAAAGAATTGTCCAGTGATATCATTGACCGGACCGGCGGTCAAAAACGGGGGAAAACGGCACGGTCAAACTCATTCATCGCCGAAGTCAGCAGCCAGATGCATGCCATCACCGATCTTCTCACTGCATCCGGGGCCAACAATCGTAAAATCTCGGCCATCATGCACGAGGTAACCAATACGGTTCGGCAGATCACCGGCTTTGTCACGGATATCGAGGCCATCGGCCAGGATATCATCCAGATCGCCCTCAATGCCAGGATCAAGGCCGCTGCCACCGGTGAAAAAGGCGCCTCTCTCAGCGTGCTGGCCGCGGAAATCGGCCAAATGTCGGGAGAAGCGGTGCAGCGCACGGACATCATCTCCACGACCCTCACCGAAATCCACGGCATAACCGAACAGCTGTCTACCGAGACCAGCGCCAACCAGCAGACCCTCTCGGCAAGACTTGCCGACATCGACGAGGAGCTGAGCTTGGTCCTGAAGGGTCTCGACGCCATGGGTCAGGAACTGGTTAGCCTGCTTGGCAGGATATCGACTCAGGCGCAGTCCCTGTCGGCGGGGATAGAGAAGCTCACGAAAGGAATCGAAGTGCATATGCACATCAAAACCATGGCAGACGAGGTCCTCGCAGCCCTGGGGGAGATCATCGCAGAATCCCGCGGACTGCACCCCGCCAGCGACGCGTTCAAGGAAGATCTTCGGCAGATGGCGCAGCAGTACACCATGGAGAGCGAGCGCCGCATCCATGAAAAAATTGCGGGAAGACACGGGGTGGAACCGACCGAACAGGATTTGTCCGCATCCGCGAAAATGGCCGAGGAGTCTGAATTTGGAGATAATGTCGACCTGTTTTAACACAAAAACCTGCAAGGAGAAATATATGCCCATATTCACATGGGAAAACCGCTATTCGATCGACGTGGAGCAAATCGATGAGCATCATCGGCATCTCGTCGCCTTATTGAACAAAGCCTACGATAATTTTCTGCAGTTCTCGCCGCACGGCGAGTTGAACAAGCTCTTGCACGAGCTGATCGACTACGCAACCTACCACTTCTCCGCAGAGGAGCAGCGGATGCAGGAAAATAATTACCCGCAGGCGGCGACCCATAAGCGGGAACATGCCGAGTTCATCCGCCGGGTGGGGGAAATGCACGCCGATTTTCAGAGTAGGAAAGTGTATTTTCTCGAAATATTAGGTTTTTTGTATGAATGGTTGACAAGCCATATCCTGCAGACGGATGCTGAGCTCGGCCGTTTCCTGAACGCCGCCGCTACACGCCGTTAGATTAAGGGAGGACGCATGGCGATGGTAAAAGGAACTGAAAAGACAAAAGAGGGGAACTGGGAAGCTGCGAGCGGCGACCGCACTGAAATGGTCATCTTGAGCGGAGAGAGGTTGACCATCGAAACAATTGGCGATTTCGCCGGCAAGGTGCAACAGGCGATCGCGGAGGCGCAAACCGTCATAATCGAATTTCCGGAGTCGGTTCAAGTGGACATTACCGCTCTGCAGCTTTTCTGCTCTGCCTGCCGGACCGCCACAACGGCAGGGAGGCGGTTCTTCCTCCGGGGGGCGCTGCCGCAGGCGCTGCTCGATTTGGCTGTCGCGGCCGGTTCGGAGCGCCGGGAACAATGTAAGTACAACAACACCGCATGTTTTCGCAAGTTCGGAGGAACAGTTGATGAGTAAGTTGATAATGACCGCGGATGATTCGGCAAGCGTAAGACAAATGGTTTCATTCACTCTCAAGCAGAACGGCTACGAGGTGATCGAGGCGGTCGACGGCAAGGATGCCCTGCAAAAACTATCCGGCAAGAAAGTGGACATGCTGCTGACCGACCTCAACATGCCGAACCTGGATGGGCTCGGCCTGATCAAGGGAGTACGTGCCGGAGCGATCAACAAGTTCGTTCCCATCATCATGCTGACCACGGAATCCCAGGACAGCAAGAAGGCCGAAGGCAAGGCGGCCGGCGCTACGGGCTGGATAGTCAAGCCGTTCAAACCCGAGCAGCTGCTTGCGGTAGTGAAAAAGGTTTTGGGATAACGGTTGGAATGCCCGGCGTCTGGCTGCCTGGCAAATCACTCCTCCGGAGGAATCGACACAATGATCGAACAACATATCGCCGTCTATCGCGAAGAAGCGACAGAGCTGCTCGCCGAACTGGAGACCTCGCTGCTTGAGCTGGAGGAGACCCCGGACGATCATGAACTGATCAGCAGGGTCTTCCGGGCCATGCATACCATCAAAGGGTCCGGCGCGATGTTCGGCTTCGATGAAATCGCCGCTTTCACCCACGAGGTGGAGACCGTGTTCGACCTGGTCCGCAACGGCAAGATGAAGGTGACGAAAGAACTGCTCAATCTCACGCTGCAGTCCAGGGACCACATTTCCGCTCTGCTGGACGCTTCGGCCGGAATCGGCGAGATCGACAATAGCGTTGGCGACGAGATCATCGCCAGCCTGAGAAAGCTGACCACGCGGCAGGGTGGGGCGGGAAACGGGCAGGAGCCTCCTTTACCTGAAGTCACGGAGAAGAAACCGCAGGAGGTGTTGCAGACCTGGCGGATACGCTTTGAGCCGAACCGGGAACTGCTTATCTGCGGCAGCAACCCCCTCTCCCTGCTGGGCGAACTCCACAGCCTGGGGAAGTGTACCGTCACGGCTCACTTCGATGCAGTGCCGCCGCTTGACAGCCTCATCCCCGAGCACTGCTATCTCTATTGGGACATCGTCCTCACCACAGCCCGCGGCGAGGCGGCTATCCGGGATGTCTTCATCTTCGTCGAGGATGATTGCCGGATCGGCATCAAACTGATCGACGACCCGGCCGGACAGGAGGTCGAAAGCTACAAGAAACTGGGCGAAATCCTCATCGATCGGGGCGACATTACCCCTGACGAGCTGCAGCGCGCCCTCGAGAGCCAGAAGCCTGTCGGCGAGCTGCTGGTCGAAAAAGGGACGGTCACGGAAGAAAAGGTCAGGTCGGCGCTGGCAGAACAGCAGCAGGTGAAGGCAGTCCGCCAGGAGCGAGCGACTCCCGAAACCGCTGCATCAATCCGGGTGCCGGCGGAGCGCCTCGACCAGCTGGTCAATCTGGTGGGCGAGATGGTCACTGTCCAGGCCCGCCTCACCCAGGTCGCCAATCAGCAGCGCGACGCCACCTTCATCTCCATCGCCGAGGAGGTGGAGCGTCTCACCAACGAGCTGCGGGACACCGCGCTCAACATTCGCATGCTGCCCATCGGTTCCACCTTCAGCAAGTTCAAGCGGCTGGTGCGCGACCTCTCCCAGGAACTGGGCAAGGAGATCGAGATGGAGACCTTCGGCGCGGAGACGGAGCTGGACAAGACCGTCATAGAAAAGCTCAACGACCCGCTGGTCCATATCATCCGCAACTCCATCGACCACGGGATCGAGACGCCGGAGAGGCGCGTCGCGCTCGGCAAGCCCGCCTCCGGCACTATCCGTCTGGGGGCGGAACACGCCGGCGACTCGGTGCTCATCACCATCTACGACGACGGCGCCGGTATCAACCGCGACGCCATCCACAAGAAAGCCATCGAGCTGGGGATGGTCTCGCCCAATGCCGAAATGACCGACCAGGAAATTTACGGCTACATCTTCGCCCCCGGCTTTTCCATGGCGGCAAAGGTGACGAGCGTCTCCGGCCGCGGCGTCGGCATGGACGTGGTCAAGCGCGGTATCGAGTCCCTGCGCGGCACCATCGTGGTGGACAGCAGGCTGGGCGAGGGCACCACCATCACCCTCAAGATCCCGCTGACGCTCGCTATCATCGAGAGCCTGCTGGTGAAGATCGGCGACAGCCATTTCGTCCTGCCGCTCGCCGCCATCGAGGAGTGCGTGGAGCTGTCGAGGGAGGACATCAGGGTATCCCACGGCCGCAATGTCGCCAATGTCCGCGGCAATCTGACGCCCTACATATGCTTGCGGGACCAGTTCGCCATCGAGGGCGAGCGGCCCGAGGTCGAGCAGATCGTCATTGTCGCGGTGCAGAATACCCGCATCGGCTTCGTCGTCGATTTCGTGGTCGGCGAGCACCAGACGGTGATCAAGCCACTCGGGGTGCTGTATCAGGATGTCAAGGGGATCTCCGGGGCCACCATCCTTGGTGACGGCTCGGTGGCCTTGATCCTTTCGCCTGCGGATCTATCGAAGATGGCGGAAGACATTGAGCTTGAAAGCATCAAAACGAGAAGCAGCAAGGTTATCCACTAGACAGATAGACAAAAGCTAATCTGCAACAACTTACACAAGGAGGAGAAAAATGGCTTGGTTTGAAAATATGTCCCTGAAGGCGAAGCTGTTGGCCGGTTTCATAACAGTGGCGATAATTGCCGGAATCATCGGCGGGTTTGGGATTTACAACATCAATAAAATAGAGAAAGCCGACACCTTGCTGTATACAAATATGACCGAGCCGCTGGGTGATCTGGCCCAGATCTCGACATACTTCCAGCGCATCAGGGTGAACGGCCGGGATATTCTGCTCGCAACCACTTCGGAGAAGAGAGAAGAACATCTCGACCGCATCAAACAATATCGGGAAGCCATAGAAAAACATGCAGAAAATTATGAAAAAACCATACTGACCGAAGATGGCAGAAGGCTCTATGAAGAGTTCAAGAAAACTCGCGTCGTCTATGGCCAAATGCTCGATAAGGTAATGACTTTTGTGAAAGAGCAACGTATGGACGAGGCTGCGGCCTTATTGAGCGGCGAAGGTGCCAAGGCAGCTCGAGAGGAACAGGATGCCATCCAAAAACTGCTGGATGCCAAGATCGAATTGGCGAAAAAAACTTCTGACGAGAACACCGCCACTGCGAAAAAAGCAGGGACTGTCATGTCCGCTCTCTCGGTGCTAGGTGTGCTGCTGGCAATCGGCCTCGGCTTGATAATAGCGCGAATCGTTCTTCGGCAGTTGGGCGGCGATCCGAAAGAGGTTGGCGAGATCGCCAATCTGGTTGCCGTGGGCGATCTTTCCCGGGAGATAACCCTTGCCGCAGGCGACAAGACGAGCGTCATGGCCGCCATGGCCAAGATGGTCGGGGCCTTCAATGGCATCACTGCCAATGCCCAGAAAGTCGCCCAGGGCAACCTTATGGTCGACCTGAAAAAGCGCAGCGACAAGGACGAGCTCATAGGCGCCTTGGCCGACATGGTCGATAAGCTGAAAGAGGTGGTCACCGAGGTGCAGGCCGCCGCCGACAACGTCGCCACCGGCGCCCAGGAGATGTCCTCCACCGCCCAGCAGATGTCCCAGGGGGCGACCGAACAGGCGGCGAGCGCCGAGGAGATTTCCTCCAGTATGGAAGAAATGGCTTCGAACATCCGCCAGAACACCGACAACGCCATGCAGACCGAGAAGATCGCCATCAAGAGTGCCTCCGATGCTCAGAGCGGCGGTCAGGCGGTGATCGAGACGGTCACGGCCATGAAGGATATAGCCACAAAGATCAGCATCATAGAGGAGATCGCCCGCCAGACCAATCTCCTCGCCCTGAATGCCGCCATCGAGGCTGCCCGGGCCGGGGAACACGGCAAGGGCTTTGCCGTGGTCGCCTCCGAGGTGAGAAAGCTTGCGGAACGGAGTCAGGCGGCGGCCGGCGAGATCAGCCAGCTCTCCACTTCAAGCGTGGCCATCGCCGAGCAGGCCGGCGATATGCTGAATAAGATGCTGCCCGACATTCAGAAGACCGCGGAACTGGTCCAGGAGATCAGCTCCTCCAGCAAGGAGCAGGATACCGGCGCCGACCAGATCAACAAGGCCATCCAGCAGCTCGACCAGGTCATTCAGCAGAATGCCGGGGCGGCCGAGGAAATGGCTTCCACCACCGAGGAGCTGTCAAGCCAGGCCGAACAGCTGAAGGCGACCATCGCCTTCTTCACCCTCGATACCGGCAAGCGCCGCCAGGCCCAGGGTTCTTTTCAAGCTTACCCGCAGAAGCACATCCAGATCGGTCACACGCTGACGCACAAACCTGCAGCCGGAGCCAAGCCGGCACCGCCTAAACCGAAATCCGCGTCTAATAAAGACGCAATCCATCTCGATCTCGGAGGGACGGCCAGGCAGGACCATCTCGACGAAGAATTTGAAAGATATTGAGAGAAAAATACTCGGGCCGTCTCCAAGGGGCCATACAGCACAATTTAGTCGACAAAGAGGAGTAATTGCCCATGAGCGTGGCAGGAATAACCGCAACCGTACAATACCTGACCTTCAAGCTGGCCGACGAGATCTTTGCCTTCGATGTCGCCAAGGTCAGGGAGATCCTGGAATTGACGACCATCACCAAAGTCCCCCAGACCCCTGATTACATGCGCGGTGTCATCAATCTTCGGGGGAGCGTGGTGCCGGTCATCGACATGAAGCTGTCCTTTGCCATGGAGAGGACCGAACAGACCATCAACACCTGTATCATCGTGGTCGAGGTCAATCTTGACGGCGAGACCCTCGTCCTTGGGATTCTCGCCGATTCGGTGCAGGAGGTGGTGGAGATGGAACCGGATCTCATCGAACCGCCGCCCCGGCTCGGCACAAAGCTGAACACCGAATTCATCAAAGGTATGGGCAAGGTAGAGAACAACTTCGTGATGATCCTCGATATCGATAAAATTTTTTCCGTCAAGGAGCTCACCGAGCTGCAGGCCAGTACAGTACAGTAACGATAAGATATTTAGGAAGAACCTCCGTGAACGGCGGTATGGCGGGCTTTTCACCATGCAGAGTTCATGGAGTTTTTTCCACCGCCTCTTCACCCGAGTCAGAAAACATGATTCCTAGAGCACCTGTGAAAATGAGAAGCAGCGAATTCCAACAGTTCAGCTCCTTCATATACGACCAAGTCGGCATTCAGCTTCCGCCCTCAAAGAAGACTATGCTGGAATCCCGTCTGCACAAGCGTTTGAAGTCCCTAGGATTTTCCTCTTTCGAACAGTACGGCGAATTCGTTTTCAGCGAGCAAGGGCAGAAAGTGGAAATCATCCACCTGATCGATGTGGTGACCACCAACAAAACCGACTTCTTCAGGGAGCCAGGCCATTTCGAGTTTCTTACCCGTACGACGCTGCCAACTCTTCTAAAGAAACGGGATGTGAGCCGCGCCAACCCGGTGCGCGTCTGGAGTGCCGGCTGTTCGAGCGGAGAGGAGCCATATACCCTGGCCATGGTGTTGGAGGAGTTCGCCTGCAAGCATAGAGATTTCCACTATACCATACTGGCCTCCGACATCAGCACCAGGATTCTCGAGACTGCTCGGAAAGCCGTATACCTCGATGACCGGACCTCCGACATAGCCATGCCTATAAAGAAAAAATACCTGATGCGGAGCAAGGACAGGGAGAATCCCCTGGTCCGCATCTGTCCGGAACTCCGATCCAAGGTCTCCTTTCGACGGATAAATTTCATGGACCCCGATTTCGGGATAGCTGAGAAAATGGATATTGTCTTCTGCCGGAATGTTGTAATTTATTTCGATAAACCGACCCAGCAGACCCTCATGCGAAAATTCCACCAGCAACTGAGGCCGAACGGCTATCTTTTCCTCGGACATTCGGAAACCTTGAATGGGATAAACGCTGATTTCAAGTCGGTCGGGTCAACGGTGTATTTAAAAACATGAGAAATTTTATAGCCGGCCACAGCAGTGAGGTTTTTCTGAAGCCGGGGGAGGTAATAATTTCCCGCAATCCCATTATGGTGAGCACGATCCTCGGTTCGTGCGTGGCGATAACCCTTTATTCACCGGCTAAAAAACTTGGCGCTATTTGCCATGCCGTCCATCCGCACTCCGTGAATCGGGAGCCAAGCCTGCAAACGGTGGAAACGGCTATCCGCTATATCCATTGCAAGATGATCGAGTATGGCGGCAAGGAAGACATGGTGATCAAACTCTTCGGTGGCGCGCGAGTCCTCGCTGGCGGCAACTGCCATGACGACCGGAAGACGATCGGAGAGTTGAATGTCATCGAAGCCGAAAAGACCCTTGCGCACCTTGGGCTCGTCCTTGCCAAAAAGGATGTTGGTGGCTGTCAGGGCAGAAAACTGCTTTTTTCCCTCAAAACAGGGGAAATCTTTCTGCGCAGACTGCAAAACAGTGCTCATACTTTTTGGCCCGGAGAATAGCAGCATGCGTAAAATCAAAGTCATGATTGTCGATGATTCGGCGCTGGTCCGGCAGACGCTGGCAGAAATGCTCAACCTCGATCCGGAAATCGAGGTTATTGCGACGGCGGGGGACCCATACATCGCCGCGGAACGTCTGAAAACCGTGGTGCCCGATGTCATCACCCTGGATATCGAAATGCCCCGCATGGATGGCCTGACATTCCTGCAGAAACTCATGAGTCAACACCCCCTGCCGGTGGTGATGTGCTCAAGCCTCACCGAAGCCAGCAGCGAGTCGGCCCTCAAGGCCTTCGAGTACGGGGCGGTGGACATCATAACCAAGCCGCGGCTCGGCACCAAACAGTTCCTGGAAGAGTCGCGGCTGACGATCTGTGACGCCATCAAGGGAGCCGCCGCAACGCAGCCCGGGCGTAGAAGGAGTTTATCCGCACCGTCCACCCTCAAGGAGGTTGCGCCCAAGTACACCGCCGATGTCATCATCGATAAACCGAATTCGAGGGCAATGATTCAGACGACCGAAAAAGTGGTGGTTGTTGGCGCCTCAACAGGCGGCACCGAGGCTCTCCGGGTTTTGCTCGAGATGATGCCCGAAAATTCCCCCGGCATCGTCATCGTCCAGCATATGCCGGAAAAGTTTACCGCTGCATTCGCCCGTCGTCTCGATACCCTCTGCCGGGTAACTGTCAAGGAGGCTGAGGACAATGACACAGTAGTCCGGGGACGAGCGCTGATTGCCCCGGGAAATCGCCACACTCTCCTGAAACGGAGCGGCGCACGTTATTATGTGGAAATTAAGGACGGGCCGCTCGTTTCCCGCCATCGGCCCTCGGTGGACGTCCTTTTCCGCTCGGCAGCACGTTATGCAGGCAAGAATTTGGTAGGTGTGATAATGACCGGCATGGGAGACGACGGTGCTCGCAGCATGAAAGAGATGTATGAGGCGGGGGCTATGACAATAGCCCAGGACGAAGCCAGCTGTGTGGTTTTCGGGATGCCGGCCGAGGCGATCAAACACGGAGGGGTCCATAAAGTCCTTCCTCTTGAAAAAATCGCTGCAGAAGTCTTGAGGCTGTGCGGATAAGACCGTCGGTCTTACGTTGCCGGGTTGCAACAGCAAGTATTTTTCGTCCCTTAAAAAGGATCGGCTCTATGGCAGAGATCTGCGAAAAACAACTCTTACGGTCTTGTGAAATACTCTTCGGTGCGGAACTTGATGTTTCCCGGCAATTCCTCGACTACCTTCAGATGGGTGGCGTGAAAAGCGCTTATCGCAAACGGGTGCTTGAGACCCATCCCGACCGACTGATCGGTATGGACACTTGCTCCCTCAGACGGGGTGCAGAACAATTCCAGGCAGTGCAGGAAGCATACGAGACTCTACGCTCTTACCTGATGAACAGGGCATTACAGACACAAGCAGAATCCTTCCAGACAAATGTATTTGAGGACGCCATTCGACAAAAGCAGAATTCCAAGCAGCGAGGCCCCGGTCAAGGTCATGCCACACATACGTTTGAGGATGTCATGGGTCTACATCGCAGACTACACCCGATAATCCTCTCCGAAGATGAAAAAAGAGGGCCATTACTGTCGATTGACGGATATTACAACGGACCCTTGCCTCGACGCCCGCTGCTCTTTGGACATTTCCTCTATTATTTGGGTCTTGCCAACTGGCGCACCATTGGTCGAATTCTCACCTGGCAAAGGACGGAGAGACCGAGAATAGGCGAGCTCGGCAGACGCTTCGGCATGTGCAGGTATGAAGATATACATATCATCATGCAGGCGAAACAACCGTTCAGGCATTTTGGGGAAACTGCTCAGATGCTTGGCATTCTCTCCGAACACCAAGTGAGAGTGCTGATGTTTCACCAGCAGCGGATGCAGAAGAAATTCGGCGCTATCCTGGTCGAGAGGAATCTGATCAGCAAAAGCGAGTTGCTTGAATTGCTCGGTCTATTCAAGCAGCACAATGCAGGCTTTCATGCGTAATAGCGTTGAAAAAATGAACATGGTAAGTAATCGCCTGCAACGGAAGAAAAGCATTCACCAGAAACCCTGAACGGTCCGCACGCCTATGGCTTTTGATCACGACCAGCTCTCCACGGAACGGATCCATAACCTTTTCCAGGAGTTCAAGTACCAGGCCGCCATCCGGCGTCTGGCACGGGGAATCACCCACAGCTATAACAACATCTTTACTGGTCTCATTGGACAATTGACGATGCTCCGGCAGGCCGGTTTATCATCTGCGGAGTCAGCCGCCAGACGATGCGAACTGACCGATGACCTGCTTCAGAGAGGTATCGATCAGACGGCTATTCTCTTTGATTTTACCAGGGACGCAGAAACCGGTATTTACAGCTATCCCCCTCAGCTCATCGCCAACCGGGCTGTGGATTTACTGAACTCTATCTCCAGGGTGCACCGATTCGTGCTGCATAACAGCATTCATCAGGAAAAAATCTTCTGCAACTTTCGAGAGCTGGTTCTCATCCTCTTTTATCTGGGAGAAAACTGTGTCGACGTCACGCCGGAAGGAGGGGATATCGACCTGATCGTTGAGCTGGGGAAAGAGAATACGGCCAAATGGGTCGTCTTCTCCTTTCACGATCGTGGCCCCGGCTTTGCCGAAGATGTTCTGGCCGCTCGTTTCTCACCCTTTGCCACCACAAAACCCGGCTCCCATCATGGCCTCGGGCTTTATGCCGCCAAAACCCTCGCTCACAAAAATCACGGCCGGCTGACCATCGTCCGCAGCGAAGCCGGAAGTACCGTGGTCAGCGTATTTTTTCCCTTGTCAAAAGAAGAGCCTGCGATCGAGAAGGCGGCCGGGGCCAAGATCTGCCACGGACGTCAGAGCAGCGGAATCGGCAAGCAGTGTATTCTCATCGTCGAGGACGACGAAGCGCTGCGAAGTTTCCTTGTACACCGACTGCAGCACCACGGTCATATGGTTTTCTGCGTTGAAACCTGTGCCGAGGCTCTTGAGGAATACGAGCACCTGCATGATACCATCACCGTCGTTCTCATGGATGTGGGGCTGCGGGATACCAGCGGCTTCGCATGCTATCAGGAAATGTTGCATATCAACTCGCACCTTAGAATTATTTTCATGTCAGGTCACGAGGAGGCCGCCCCGGCCGAACTGGCGGGCAAGCTATTTCTCCAGAAACCCTTCACTCTCCAGGAACTGGAACAGGCGATACAGAATTACCATGACTAAAAGAAGAGTTGTCGAGAATGCCCAGGTCCTGGTCCTGGACGATGAACCGAGCATCGTCGATTTCATCGAAACCACGCTCAGTAAAAACGGATATGGTGTCGAAGGCCACACCCAACCAATGGCAGCACTGAAAGCCATCAAGGGTAAAGCCTTCGACCTGGCGCTTGTTGATATCAATATGCCGGAGATGAATGGTGTAGATTTTTCCCGAAAACTTCTCGAAGTCTCCCTTTCAACGGAAATTATCATCATAACCGGAGTTCCGGACGAACAGAACCTTGACCCATGCCTGCAGATGGGGCTCACCCATTTCCTGTTTAAGCCGTTCAACGAGTCACAGCTGATCTACACTGTTTACGCAGCTCTTCATTTCAAGCGGCTGCGCAACGCCTTCGTCGCCTCAGCGGGCGAGAGACTGGGCAGCGGCTATGTCGGCGTTTCCATGTCGACGAGGGATATCCGCGAGCAGATCTCCTCGCTTGCCGGCATTGACATACCGGTGCTTATTCTCGGTAAATCAGGCACCGGCAAAGAGATAATCGCAAGAGACATCCACCGCAACAGTACCCGCAGCGGCGGCGTTTTCATGCCGATAAACTGTGCACTGCTCGGCAGCCTTGCGGAAACGGAACTCTTCGGCCATGCCAGCGGAGCCTTCACCGGTGCGATCAAAAGCACCAAGGGCTATATCGGCTCGGCCGACGGCGGGACCCTGTTTTTCGATGAAGTGGGTGAATTGCCTATCGAGGTTCAGGCAAAACTTCTGCGTTTTCTCGATAACGGGGAATACTGCAGGGTAGGCGAGGCCAAAGTCCAGAAGGTAGATGTTCGGATCATTGCGGCAACGAACCGGGACCTCCAGGAGATGTGCAAAGAGGGGAAGTTTCGTGAAGATCTCTATTATCGCCTGTCCGCCTCTATTATAGAAACAAGGCCGCTCGATGATCGAAAGGCGGATATACTGCCCTTGATCTATCATTTTCTCGATCTTTTCGGGACAGCCAGGAACATTACCTACGAGATATCAGCGGATGCGGCTTCCATGCTGATAGGCATGGAGTGGCCTGGAAATGTCAGGCAGCTCAAGCAGACCCTCTACAAGATCTCGCAGATGTCGGACAACCGTAAAATCTCTCTTGCAGATGTTAGACGGGTCGTCGGCAGTCAGATCCATGACATTCCATGCACCTACAAGCAGGCCAAGGAACAAGTTATGGAGGAGTTCGACCGGGAGTACCTGCTGAATACCCTGGCCCTTTCCCAGGGCAGCCTGCAACAGGCCCTGAAACTTTCCGGGATGCACAAGAAGAATTTCTATACGAAGATAAAAGAACTGGGCCTGTCTATGAAGGATTTTTCGGGAAAACACCGCTGACCGACGGTCAAGAGCAGCGAGGCTCAACCAACATGGAAAGAATGCTGAACATATTACTGATACACGAAAACCGGAGCGCCATCCTCACTGTGCCGCAGATACTGGCAGACATGAATATTGCACCTGTCGCCATGGTTCTTGAGGAGTTCCATCCGGAATTCCTTGTCTCCAATTCTTTCGATCTGATGGTTTTCGAACTCTTCGGTGAAAACAGGTCCTGCCTTGCAATTTTGAAACAGTTGGAACAATGGACGGCCACGTCAGGTACGGAAGTCCCTCCTGTCATGGTTGTGACGGAGGATAGCCTTGTGGAAAAGGATCTTCGCACGGCCAAGGTGAATTTCCTTTTCATCAAGCCGGTGGTCAAACAGGAACTGATCCTGGCCATACAACAGGCCAAGCGTATGCGCGTGACTGGTTCTTTATCCGTAGGCCCATGAAGAGAGGGTGGCAAAATCACCTCCATTCAATATCTTTGTCCTGCCCACGAGAGGTCCGGATGATATGAATCTCGCGGAACCTGTATTTCAATCTTCCGTCGACAGCGGCAGATAAACTCGAAAGATACTTCCGCAGCCCCGTGCGCTTTCCACAGTGATACACCCGTTCCACGATTTGACAATCCCCAGGGCCATGGCAAGACCTAGCCCCCGTCCGGGGAACTTGTCTGTGAAAAAAGGATCGAAAATCTTACTGATGGTATGTTCGTCCATGCCTCGGCCATTGTCCTCAACACGCAGACAGGCATAACGGCCTGCCGTCGGCGTCCATTCCGGCGGATAGCATTGCAGGCTGCCCAAAGATTCCTTGTCGGCGACATCAACGGCAATTCGTATTCTTACAGGCGCGTTTTCCTTGGCCTCCCCACCGTTGACCATCAAAATCTTGAGGACCTGGCCGAGTTGGGCTTCGTCGGCTTTGACCGCCGGACCTGGCAAGGGGAGATCGGTTTCCAGATCGGTATGTGGAGGGAGGTACTTGGCGCAGCTGCTTAGTGACACCCTGCATGCTTGCGAGAGATCCACTATCTGGAGTTTGCTTTTAACCTGGCCCAGCAGGGTCAGCATGGTGCTGCTCATTTCCGTCGCACTTTGAGCCGCTCGTTCAGCGTCTGAAAGATATTTGACAATTTCGGCTTGAGGCGGCACTTCTTCTCGGGCAAGATCGAGGTTGCCTAACACCGCCATGAGTTGATTGTTGAAATGATGGGCCACGGCTCCGGCCATACGCGCCAGGCTCTCGGCTTTTTCAATTTGCCACCTGCGGCGATCCGCCTCCAGCCGTTCGGAGATATCCCGGCTCACGCCGAAAATAACATTCCGGCCCTGCCAATACCCACGCACTCCCTTGGTCTCCACTGGAATCAGCAGGCCTGAGCGTGTCTGCAAGGGGATAGCGCAATTGACTGCTTCGCCTTTCATAATCGAGGACAGAAAAGTTTGGGCTTGGTCGTGACGTTCCTCAGGATGCATAATATGGATATGTTTTCCGATCAGTTCATCTGCTGTGTATTCCAGACGTTCGCCCAGGATCCTGTTATGGGCAATAATCCTGCCATCGGTATCAAGGATAAAAAGCATGTCTTCGATGGTGTTAAAGAGCGCCAGTATATCGCGGTGTTGACGCCTGATATTTTCCGCCTGAATCTCTTGGTGGACAAAAGCGCCGATGTAGAGTGCGATGCTTTCCAAGGCGCTACGGGTTTGGTCTGACATATAGTCCAGATGGTGAGAGGCAACCTTCAGGCAGGCGATCACCTTGTCTTGGAAGCTCACAGGTAGAATGGCGATTGCTCGCAGGCCCTCACGAGCGGCGGCCTTCTCCTTCAAGTCACAACCGTACTTGTACACCGGCTTATTGTGTCGCATTGAGCGAGCCTCGTCTGAATCAGCGCGTAAATGCATCGACTGTTCGAAAGAAGCTTCGGACAATCCCTGCCAAACGGCGAGTCGGAAGCTGCCATCGTCTTCATTTACCAAATAAATCACCCCACAATCCATGGCGGCGACACGGATGGCCGTCAAAAGGCAACGAGTCAGCCGCTCGTCGAATGTGGATGAGGCGGCCCAGCTGGCGGCCAAATCGCGCTCGGCAGCAAGCAAAGCTTCGGAGCGCTTTTCCTTCGTAATGTCAATGTGGGTTCCGGCTACACGCAAGGGCTTACCCTCACCATCGCGCTCCACCACTTTGCCCTGATCCAGCACCCATACCCATGATCCGTCCTTGTGCTTCATCCGGACTTCGCACCGGTAACAATCGGTTTTGCCGAGAAAATGTTCCTCAAGCTGTTCGTTTGACTGTTTCAGATCGTCGGGGTGACAAAGATCTATCCAGGTTTGAATGCTTGTTGGTTCAAGTTCATTCAGGCTGTATCCTGCGATTTCGGCCCATTGCTCGTTGAAGACGATTTCACCGGAAGGCAAGTGCCAGTCCCACAGGCCGGCATTGGTTCCCTCGATAGCGAGCTTGAGTCGCTGCTCGCTTTCGTATTGACTAGAGATGTCGACAATATATCCGTGATAATGTTTAGCCGATTCTCCAGAGTTGATTGGAATGGTCGTATAATCCGCCACCCAGACAAAGCCGCCATCTTTTCGTCGTAGTCGGTAGGGCTCATGTTCAAAGCGAGTGTCGCCGGACCGGGTATGAAGGTCGACCTCAGCGGCCACTCTCTGGAGATCGTCCGGGTGGATCAAGTCTCGATAAGGCTTATTGCCATCGATCAGCTCTTCGGAAGACCATCCAAGAATCTGGCGAACATTGTCCGAGACGTAGAGGACCGGCCAGCCTTGGGTAGCTCTCCAGCGAAAAACCATGGTTGGGCCGGCCAAAAACAGGTTGCGTTCATCCTGCAGCGCCTGTTCAGCGGCTCGTCTCTCGCGTATGCGTCGGTCGATTTTAAGCTGTGCAAGGCCAATGCCGCCCAACCCGAACAACCAAGCGGCACCCAGGGCCACCGTAAAATAGCGGATACTCATCCAGGCCTCGGCCATGTATGGGGCCATAGGTACCGAGATCCCCACGCCGCCCCTCACATCCCCCGCCTTGTATCCTTGATGGCCGTGGCATTTGAGGCAGGATTCTTCGACGAACATCGGCTCCATCCACTGGAGGTACTGCTCACCGTTTATTTTGTGAAATGCTTCCGCCTTTGTTTCACCGCGTCGGAACGCGTCGAGTGCCTCCTGCTCCCAGGGGTCTGGCGCGTTGGCGGCTCGCAGGGGTTTGTCGCTGACGATGCGCCCCTTGATGCCGTACATGTCGCCATACTCATCCATCATCTGGCGGAGCATGTAGGCCGGGTTCATCAGGGTCAAGTGTTTGCCCGATTTGGTTTGAATGTCCCTGTCCGGGATATGGGCCAAGCTGGGGTTGGGGGGCGTACGTGCGTTATCGGGAACGTAGACGCCGCCATGTACTGAAGCCCACAGCCGAAAAGCTTGATCTTTGCGAAAATGGGCTTTGGCCTCGCCACGAGCCAGAGTGCGGGCGGCCTCCAACTCATGCAGAAAGAACCAAACTCCCAGAAGCAGCAGAAAGAGGGTCCAGCCGGCTGCCAGCAGGAAAGTCTGGAATTTCATGTTCGGCTCTGGCCCAGAACTTGCCCGTCTCATGGTTCTTCCTTACTATGGGACGTTGCTTCGTAAAGTTTCTTGCACAAACTGCCTACTTTTGATTCCGAAAAATGCTGAAAAGTAAATGGGATGAGGTCAATCTTACAGACACACCTTGAAATGGACTGGGTGGCAAGAGAAAAATAGTTATCACAGAAACGTCTACTTTGCTATAGTTGATTGCATTTTCTTCCAGTTTTATATCAACATTTTTTAGATTTTCTCTAGATCGAGTAATCTACTTTGCAAATTTCACTGTCAAGAAAAACCAATAAATAATAATATCATTAAACTAACCTAACAGGCTATCTGCTAATTTTACGGAATCAAGATAGAATTCATTTACTTTTTTTGCTTCAAAATTAATTGTGGTAATCTCTTTTTCTAATAATTCCCAGTTACATGACTCATAACTTTCGACTAACTTCAGATAGGGAAATAATTTTCCTGTACGCTCTACCAAAGCTGTACTCACATCTTTAGTCAAAGGTAATTGCCTTACCAGATTTTCCATAGTGTTATCTAGCATAGCATCAACCAGGGAGAAGAGTCCGAGTAAAAATAATTCAGCGCTTTGTATTTGTAATTCCTTGCCTATTTGATATAAAAAATTTGCCCTTATAGCTGAAATTCGTGCTAATTCAGCAGGTTTATGATCAACAAGTTTGCTTATTACTATCAGCGAAACAAACAGACGTATCCCTTTCTCTCCAAGAAAAGTGATTGCCTGTTTAATAGATGATATTTGTTGAATTCTTGAAAAGTAGCTAGAGTTCAAATATTTTAATAGTTTATATGTTATTGAAATATCTTGATTAATAACTTTTTCAAGGCTGTCAATATCAAATTCTTGGTCATTGATCATGCTAATCAGTCTGATCGATGACATCTGTGAGGAAGAGATGTCCTTATTTCGAAGAATTTCAGGACGAGCGAAAAAATAGCCTTGGAAGTAGCTGAATCCCATTGTTTTGGCATTCTGAAATTCCTGATATGTCTCAATTTTCTCGGCGAGCAATCTGCATTTGAATTTTTTCGTGTAAGAAACGAACTTAAGGATATCTTCCTCTGGTGTTAGACGAAAGTCAACTTTAATAATTTCGGCGGCTTCGATCAGAGGAATTAAATTTTCACGGTACACAAAATCATCGAGGGCCAGGGTGTAGCCATTGCGTTGAAGAGACTGGCAAGCAGCGACAACTTGAATAGTTGGATCAACATTCTCAAGTATTTCTACTATGACTTTTTCTTTGGGAAACATACTTGGTAATTCACGAACGAGCAGTTCTTGTGTAAAATTTATAAAAACCTTTTTTCCACTGGATATTCTATCTATTCCAACGGTGAGAAAAGAAGAAGAAAGCAGACTTGATGTTGCGGTTTCGCCATCTATGTCCGGAAAAGAATTGGATGTGCCGCTACGAAAGAGCAATTCATAGGCAAATACTTCCCTTTTGTCGTTAAAGATTGGCTGGCGAGCAACAAATACGTCCATTTTCCCACTCCTTTATCTACTAGTTTTTAAGGGATTGATTTTCTCTCTGTGGAACCAAGTCGATTTAGTTGCAACAAATGTTCCAAAATTTTTGAATGCTTTAAGATGCCGATTAGTTAATTATATAGGTAATTTTTTATAAAGGGATTGGCGGGAAGAGTTAGCGCAGGTGGTAAAATGACCACCATTAGCAGGAAAGAATTTATGTAAAACAAATATATATTTCTAAATTATCCCGTGTTTTTAATATATTGGCGGCTCCTATGAATACTGTGCAAAGAGGGGGTAGTTTTACCTCCCTGTAGAACTTTAGTTTCTAATCAAGATAAGGAGAGGACTGCTGGCGAAAAAATAGATTTTCTTACTTGTATTTCTCATGTCTATTCTGAATTTTCCTTTTGACTCCTTTCCATTAACCATGATAAAAGAGCTGCAATAGACAAATCATTCTGCTGGTAAATATTCAAAACAGAGTCAAAAATGAAATTTAGCGATTTTTCGATACGATATAAAATTTTGCTACTCGCACTCGGCGGGCCGGTAATTATCGCGCTTATCATGGCTTGGCAATGGATCAATGGAATACGGTTGGAGGCCGAAAAGACGGTCATTGACAAGAGCAAGGCCATTGTTCTAATGGCCGAAGCGACTCGCAACGAGATGTCGCGCAAGTTAACCCTGGGTATCATTAAACCCTTTGGCGAGATAGAGGCGGACAAGGTTGTGGAAGCGGTGCCCGTGGTCACCGCCATGCAGACGGCTGCAATTAATGCGGAAAAGTCGGGCTACACGTTCCGTGTGCCGAAAGTCTCCCCGAGGAATCCGAAAAATGAGCCGACAACGCTGGAACTCGAAGTGCTGCGCGAAATCGACGAGAAAAATCTTGAGGAGAAAGTGCTCATCACCCGGGATGAGATAAGATATTTCAAGCCGATCAAGCTTACCCAGGAATGTCTCTTCTGCCACGGCGACCCCAAAGGGAAGACTGATCCGACGGGTGGAAAGCTCGAGGGCTGGAAAGCTGGAGAAACGCACGGAGCCTTCGAAATAATAAGCTCCATGGCGGAAGTTAACCAAGAAGTACGGAATACCGCCCTGAAAGTTTTTCTGTGGACCGTCGGAGTCCTCCTGATTTGTTTTTTGGTCAGCTGGCTGTTGCTTGACCGCAATATCATCAGACCGTTGAGACTGTCCTCCTCTGAGATCAGGAAGGTCGCCGGAAAAGATCTGACAAGCACGGTGACGATAGACAGCAAGGATGAATTCGGCAGCATTAACGCCGATATCGTCAGTATGAGAAATCAACTGCAGAAAGTCATTAAGGGCATATTCGCCACGGCGGACACCTTGGATGCCCAATCAACAACCTTGAACAATACTTCTGAGGACTTGGCCAACGGCAGCAACGAAATGAATGAGCGATCATTATCGGTTGCTACAGCTGCCGAAGAAATGAGTGCCAATATGAACACCGTTGCTGCCGCCACTGAAGAGGCTGCCACGAATATCAGCTTGGTCTCGGAGGCTACCGAAGGCATGGCGAAAACCATTGCCGAAATAGCGAAAAATACCGAAAATGCACAGAGAATCACGGCCAATGCGGTCAATGAAGCAGTCTCCGCCTCGGTGAAAGTCGACGAACTAGGGATTGCCGCATCAAAGATAGGCAAGGTAACAGAAACTATCACCGAGATCTCCGAACAGACCAACCTTCTCGCCTTGAATGCGACCATTGAAGCGGCGAGGGCCGGCGAAGCCGGCAAAGGCTTTGCAGTGGTGGCCAATGAGATCAAAGACCTGGCAAAGCAAACTGCAAACGCAACCTCGGAAATCAAAAACCAGATCGAAGGTATTCAGGCTTCGACCACGGAAACCATCTCCCAGATCGGCCATATTACGAATGTCATAAACGAAGTGAACGAGACAGTGGCCACAATTGTGCGGGCGGTTGAAGAACAGAACAAGACCACCCTGGAAATCGCAGAAAATATCTCCCAGGCAACCATAGGTATCCAGGAAGTCACCGAGAACGTCAGTCAGAGCTCCGTTGTTGCAGATACAGTGGCGAGGGATATCAACACCGTGAGCGCAAATTCGAGCCAGGTGGCCAGTCAGAGCAGGGAAATGAATAAAAATGCCGCTCGTTTGAGGGAGCTGGCAAGGGGGTTGCGCCAGATGATCGAGGAATTCAAGGTGTAATCCAGCCCTCCTGGCAGTTGTCTGTTTTCAAACAGATAACTGCCAGATCAAGTTGAAACTGCTATATTCGATCAGCAGTTGATTCCTTACCATCCAGCACTTTTCGTAGAAGCTTAGCCAATTCCTTCCTGACCAGAGGTTTCATAGCAAACTCCTTAATTCCAAATGCACGCGCTTGATCCTCATTGATAAGGGTGCTGAAACCCGTACAAAGAATGATCGGAATGTCGGGTCGTATCTGCAATAACATCCTGCTTAAGGCTGAACCGGTAATTCCTGGCATTGTTTGGTCGGTAATAACAGCATCGAATTGGTCCGGCTGGTTTCTGAAGGTTACGAGAGCTTCCATACTGTTGGTGCGGATAGTGACCGTATAACCCAATCGCTCAAGCATGACCTGTCCCATCTTCGCGAGGGCTTCTTCATCGTCCACCAAGAGAATATGCTCATTACCTGAAAGATCCTTATCGGTTTGTTTATCGTCCAAGACAGCTTCTTGCTCGACAACCGGGAAACTCACGCGGAAGGTTGCTCCATTTTCAGGTCCACTCTCACAGGTGATAAATCCGTCTGCGGCGGCAACTATGCCATTGACAATCGCCAGACCCAATCCAGTGCCTTTGCCAACTTCTTTTGTGGTGAAGTATGGATCAAAAATTTTATCCTGTATTTCAGGGCTAATTCCCGGGCCCGTATCGCTGACAGACAACTCAATGAACTTTCCGGTTCGAATAGCTGGATGAGATTCTACATCCTTTGGTGAATAATACCTTTCCTGCAAGGTGATTTCGAGATTACCTCCGGTCTTTTCCATGGCATGGTAGGCATTTGTGCAGAGATTCATCAAAATTTGATGAAATTGAGTGGGATCGATGAGAATGGTTTGAGTAGTGACATCAATCTGTTGCTTTATATCGATAGTGGAGGGCAGCGCCGGTCGGAGCAGTCTGAGAGCTTCTTTGACCAGTGGACCAGGTTTTATGGGAATACGTTCGGCAGTATCTTGACGACTAAAAAGGAGGATCTGTTTAACCAGGTCGGTCGCCCTCCTGCCTGCTTCCAGGACTTGCCCGAGATCACTACCGATCTCAGAGTTTGCCGGGCAGTCCTCCTTGGCCATTTCGGCATATCCAATGATCGCCATGAGAATATTGTTGAAGTCATGGGCAATGCCGCCGGCGAGGGTACCAATGGCTTCCATTTTTTGAGCATGGATCAATTTCGTCTGCAGGGCCCTGTTTTGCTCCTCAACCTGCTTTCGTTCGGTGACGTCGATCGCGGTCCCCAAGTAGCGGACAACTCGATCATGGGTATCCTTGAAAGGCTTCCCTCGAAACATCAGCCATCGTTCTTTTCCGTCATTGGGTCTCACCCGCCACTCAATGCTGTATGCTACACCCTTTCTAATGGCTTCTTTAATTGTTTGGTCTGCCATCGGCAGATCTTCGGGATGGATTATTTTTTGCAACTCTGAATACGATGGCTTGCAACTGAAGGGCTCCAGGCCGTACAGCCTCCATAATTCATTCGACCAGATATTCTCATCGGTCTGAAGATCCCACTCCCAAGTGCCGGCATTGGCTGCCTCCAGGGCAAGACTACGTCGTTGCTCGCTGAGTTCAAGCGCCTCTTCTCCTTTTTTTCGCTCGGTAATGTCTCTAACAACACTGACCAACATGTTCGTGTCATTTATTTTTGCACCCTGCGAACTGACCTCGACTGGAAAAGTCGTTCCATCTTTTCGACGGTGAATGGTTTCAAAGAGAAGGCCCTCTTTTACGGCCTTTGTCATCTGGGATGCCGTAAGATTGTTGGTATCGGGTGCGCGTAAGTCCTTGATCGTCATCCCGATCAGTTCCGAGTAGCTATACCCGTATGTTTGCACGGCGGCGGTATTGGCCTCAAGAATCTGACCATCTTCATGTCTTATGTAGAGGATCATATCCCGGCTGTGTTGGGAGAGTAATTCGTACCGACGCAAATTCTCCTCTGATTTTTTCAATTCCGTTACATCCTCGCTGAACACGACAATGCCACCAATTTTCCCCAACTGGTCGCGCCAGGGTCTAACCTCCCAATGCAGCCACTGAACAGATCCATTGGCACGCTCGAACCGGTCGCCTCTTCCAGTAATCACTTCACCGTTCAGGGCACGCTTGTGAACCTCCTTCAACTGCTCGGTTATTTCTGGAAATACATCATAATGACAAAGCCCTGTCAGATCACGATCCCCAAGTTTATAGTCCATCAACCAGCGACGGCTCACGCTGAAGTAGCGCATCCGGCTATCGAACATCGCCAGCGCAGCCGGTGCGTGCTCGACAAAGAGGCGCAATCGCTGCTCGCTTTCGAATATCGCCTTTTCGACCTTTTTGCTCTCGCTGATGTCACGAAAAGTAAGCACCACGCCCTGAATCCGTCCCACACTATCCTTGATGGGTGCACCGCTGTCGTCGATGGGCACCTCTTTTCCGTCGCGGCGGATCAACAACGTGTGGTTAGCAAGGCCGACTATGGCACCGGTCTGCAGGACCTTGTGAACGGGATCCTCGACCGGTTCTCGCGTATACTCGTTAATGATGCGAAAGACATTGCCGAGGGGAGTGCCGATTGCCTCATCGGCGGGCCATCCGGTCAGGGATTCGGCGACGGGATTGAGAAAGGTGATAACGCCCTCTGCGTCGGTGGCGATCACTGCATCGCCAATACTTGCCAATGTTACCCGCAGCCATTCGCGTTGCTCTCGTACCTGGCGGTCGGCTTCATGTTTGTACAGAGCCAGTTCGATCTGTGCAGCCAGATCCAGTTCGTCAAAGGGCTTGAGCACGTAACCGTTAGGCTTGCTGGTTTTTGCTCTAGCCAAAGTGTTACGATCGGAATGGGCCGTCAGGTAGATAACCGGAATATCGAGGTGTTTTTTGATTTTCTCGACTGTCTCGATGCCGTCCAACTCGCCTTGAAGTTTGATGTCCATCAATATCAGCTGCGGTCGAAATAGAAGGGCCATTTCGACCGCCTCATTCCCGCTTACGGCTATCCCGGCAACAGTGTAGCCGAGATTCTGGAGCTTTAGAGACAGATTTTCGGCAACGATGACTTCATCTTCGACTATCAGTACATCAATGTGCTTCATGTTCGGGTACCTCGAACGTGATTGTAAATGTGGTTCCATTATTTTCTTGTGCATCTACGGAAGCATGCAGTTGTCTTGCAAGCATCTGTACCAGCCGAAGCCCAAGCGTGCGAACCTTCTTGATATCCATCTCAGGGGGCAGACCTATTCCGTCATCCTTGACTGACAGAACTACTTTTCCTTGCTCATCACTTCGCAGTCTGACAGTCAACTCTCCGCTCTCGCGGCCCACAAATGCGTGTTTAAGGGCATTGGTGAACAATTCATTCAGCATGAGACCGCAGGGTACTGCCTCGTTCACCGGCAGCAATACGTGTTCCATTTCAACTTTCAACGCCACATGAAGTGTTGCCCTGGCCTGGGCCTGCCATAGGTAACCGATCAAGCTGTCTGCATAATTGGCAAAATCCACATGTGCGAAATCATGGGACTGGTAAAGTTTTTCATGAACCATAGCCATCGAGCGCACACGGAAAATGATGTCGTTGAACATCCAATGCATCGCTTCATCCTTGAACTGATCAGCCTGCAACTCCACCAAGCTGGAGATCACCTGCATATTGTTCTTCACGCGGTGATGGATTTCCTTGAGCAGGACGTCTTTTTCCATCAGAGAGACCCTGATGCGTTCTTCGCTTTCGTGAAGGGCTTGAGTTGCCAGCATTCGATGCATGGCCAGCGCTACATGGTCGGCCACCGCTTTCATCAGTGAGATCTCGTCGCTTGTAAAAATAGGTCGCGTTCGGGTGCCAAAGGACAGTGTACCGAGCAATTCACCCTCGATCATTAAGGGATGGCAGCAGTAGGCTCGAACGCCGAAGGATTTGACCAGTTGAGTGCGCATGTCATCGCCTGTGTCGATATGCTCGGCGATTATGCGCTGCTTATCACGGGCGGCACAACCGCAAACCGCCACACCGAAATCGAGTTGCCGAATCGTTGCTGCCGTTGCAGCAGGTATGCCGGCAAAAGCGTTGAGCTCCATTCTTTGACCAGGAATATCAACCAGATAATTGAAAAAGAACTGGCAATCAATGTGCTCCATTACCATCCGGCACAGCTCTTCAACGATACTTTGTGGGTTTTCAGCGCCGAGCAGTCGTTGAGCTACTGTAGCCATCAGATCTGATCGTTTATTGCTGTTGCGCAACTCCGCCTCGGTCTTCTTGAGTTCGGTAATGTCAAGAATGTGGGTCAGGAATTGAATCGGCTGCGCAACAGCGTTACGAAGAAGAGTCGTGACTACCCGTGTCCACACGACCTGGCCGGCTTTGGCCAGATAGCGGTTCTGCGTATCCCATGTGTCTTGCTTGCCTGCCAGGAGTGTGGAAACGCCTTCTTCACTCAGGGGTACATCGTCAGGATGCGTGATGTCGAGAAACGACAAATTGGCGAGTTCCTCCGGACTGTATCCTAGCATTTGACAGAAGGCTGGGTTCACCCTCTCGAAGGTTCCGTCAGGACCGGTCAAAACCTTGCCTAGCGGGGCGAAATCAAACAGCCTCCTGAATAACTCCTCACTCTGTTTCAGAGCCTCTTCGGCTTTTCTGCGCTCGCCGATGTCTTGAATTACAGCAAGTGTGCATTTCTTATCTTCGGAATGAATGACATTTGCTGTAACGCTCACCCATATGTCGGTTCCATCCTTTTTCCGGTAGCGTATCTCGTTGTGCCAATGGACTGCATTGTCCGGGCGAACCGTCTGACCCCCCTGGAGTTCCTGCTCTTGATCGTCGGGATGGGTTATCTCAAGGGTTGTCATCCGACAAAGTTCATCAGGTGAATAGCCAAGCATATCGGCAAACGCCCGATTGACTTTTAAGAATCGCCCAGTTGTCGGGTCTGCCTGAGCCTTGCCGACAACGCTGCGTTCGAACATGGCTTCGTATTCCAGCATTTTCTGGCGCAACACGTTTTCGACTGCAATGCGTCTTTCAGCCTCTTGATTGATCAGTCGTCGTGCAGCGGCAATTTCCATAATTGCATCATGAACGGCACTATCCGAGGAATCCTTTGTTGCGAGAGACTCGATGGCGCTTCCTACACGACGCCCCGCCCACTTACCGCTCAGAAAACCAGTCAGCGTCGCGCCAAACAGGATCGCGGCTAGAGCAATCCCTACCGACAGGATCGGTTCCCTCTGCGCAATGGGCGAGATTTCGACTTCGACTTTCCAGTTAGAAACCATTGAGCTGGCCTCGACACGGCTTGTCGACTTTTCAGCAGAGGGTTGATTCAACTGAGCGATTATTTGCTCCTGGGCATCTTTTAAAGCCAAGTGCCAACCCTGTGGCAGCGAAACCTTTTGGATCTGATCCTGAAAAAAATCCTTGGATAGGACAGTCAGGATTACGCATTTTGGTATGCCTTCTCGAATAACCGGTACAGCAATACCAATAAGCGGATTTTTGTCGATAGGACCATAAAACAGATCACTCACCGCAGGCCTGCCGGTTCGCATGGCAATCGGACCAGCCATACGCCCGTTCGAGTCTTTTACAACGGGCAATTTGACTCCAAACGGACGAAGCGTACTCATTAATAGTTGCGGCTGTGTATTTCCGTCCGTGATAACCACATGCGTGCCGAAACTCTGTTGAAAATTTTGAGCCGACTGATAAAGCAAGTGCCATTGGGATACGTCATCCACAAATGAGGATGTCGCCAGCATGTTGAGAGCGTTTATTCGGGAACTGATAGCATTGTCGGTGTAAAGAACCACGTTCCGCGCCAGGAGCGAGGCCTTATCGATTTGTTCCTGCTGAATTTTGTCTATCATTAAGGTTGCTAAAATTGCTCCGAATAAGAATAGAGGGAGCATGCAGAGCAATATGATCCTTGTGAGGACTTTGGATAAACGTAAATCGCTCTTAATGGTGTTTGCTTCAATCTTGGATTGGAGGTCGCTCACTGGGGTTCCTGGGATCTGTTCAAATTTTTCTCGCCTCTGTCGATTTCAACCAACTCCGGAAATCATCCATTTTCATAGGTTTTGCAAAATAATAACCCTGGCCGTCGTTGCAGCCGAGGAGACGTAAAAAATCGACCTGTACCTTTTCCTCAACTCCTTCGGCGACAATATGCAGACCAAACTGTTTGGCGAGCAGGGTGATAGATCGCACTAACTGTTCGTCATCTTTGTTTCTGCCGATTCCGGATATGAAGGTCATGTCGATTTTTAAAGTATTGAGCGGTAACTGTTTGAGATACTGGAGCGAGGAATAACCGGTGCCAAAATCATCTATGGAAATTGAGAAACCGAAATCGACAATGGTTTTGAGGAGTAACTGCATCTCATCTGTATTCTCGAAGAGAGTGGACTCGGTTATCTCGAACTCGATGTATTTTGCAGGAAGTCCGCTGTTTCGTTGTAGGGCTAGCAGATCATCAAGGAAAGAAACCGATTGCAGTTGTATGGGAGAAAGATTGACAGAGAGTTTCAGATTGTATCCCTGCTCAATGAGTTCGGCAGTTTCTCTGAAAGCTTTCTCGAAGATCTGCTGCGACATCTGAACAATCAGGCCGGAATCTTCGGCTACAGGAATGAACTCACCGGGCGACACCAACCGACCATTCGATATCCATCGGGCGAGAGCTTCCATACCCGAAACCCGGCCGGTCGCCAGATTGACTTTGGGTTGGTAAAAAGGGACAAATTCGCTTTTTGCCAATCCCTCGCGCATCCTGGCCAGGTACATTACTTTTTGCTGAACTTTGGTCTCCATTTCAGGATTATAGAAACAAATCCTGTTGCCTTTCGTCCTTTTCGTATTGTTAACCGCCAGCATCGCTCGCTTGATCATTGCATCCGCTTCTTCGGCATCCTCAGGAAAGATCGAAATACCGATACTCATCGTCACATAGAATATTTGATTGGCAAGATGGATAGGGTCTTTACATGCAGAAAATATCCTCTCGGACCTGAATATGGCGTATTCTTTAGAAGAAGTTTCCGTTTTGGCTAGAATTATGAATTCATCTCCGCCAATACGCCCAAAAACATCTTCCAGTTGAAAAAGAGGACGCAGTCGCTCGACGAACATGTTAAGCAAATTGTCCCCGCCTTCATGTCCCAAAGAGTCGTTGAAGGTTTTGAAGTTGTCCAGATCGCAGATGAGACAGATCAGATTTTCATTTTTCTTTCTGCACTCCAAAATCATTTGGCTGAGCTTTTTATGTACCAGGAGTCTATTCGGCAGGTTGGTCAAATGGTCGTGATACGCGAGATATTGAATTTTTTCCTGTTGTTGGACATGATCGGTAATGTCATTGAATACAGCGGCATAATGGCTGACTTCGCCGGTCTTATCCTTCACGGCGCTGATGGTAAGCCACTCCGGATAGATCTCACCGTTTTTTCGCTTGTTCCAGATCTTTCCTGACCAAAATCCCTTTTCCTTCAGCATCGCCCACATTTCCATGTAAAATTCAGGAGGATGCATTCCCGATTTCAAAATCCTTGGGTTATTCCCAATGGCTTCCCAGGCCGAATAGCCGGTAATCTTTTCAAAGGCCGGGTTGGCGCGAACCATTGTTCCCTGACTGTCGGTGATGGATATGCCCTCGACTATGTTCTCGAATATTTCCTTATAAATGCTGAGATCAAGACTCGTCTGTTGCTGTTCCTGCAGAAGACCACGGAGTTCGTCATTTCGATCGTTGAGTTGCCTCACGTATTGGGCGAAATGATCTGAAAGCTCTTCAATCTCATTTCCACCGGAAGCGCTGACTTTCTCTGGAACGGAATTTTCCCGCTCCGCTGAAATCTTCTTAAGTAAAGAATGGAGGGGGGCGGTTATGCGGGAACTGAGGTAGTAGGAGATGAAAATTGAAAAAATGAGACCACTGCAGACCAGGGCAAAAAATAGTTTTTTGAGATCATGCAACGGCTCATAGAATTCCGAGACATAACCGGATGCCGCTACAATGCAGGAAAATCCATCTATCGTCTCAAATACTGCTATCTTCTTTTTCTTCTCCTTGGTTTGCGGATCAGTCCAATCATACAGTATCTTTCCTTGTCGGGCATCGATGATGTCACGAAAAAGGTCCCGATACTCATTGTTTTGGGTGAGAACATTGCCGGAAATTGTCGGATGCGCCAGCATCATACCAGACTTGTCTATTACGAAGGGGTAGCCATGCTCGGCTATCTTGATGGACAGGATTTCTTTCCTGAAATCTCTGGGGTCGATCAACTGCGCCAGTTCATCTTTATAAGCCGTCACCGAAATGATCCAGTCCCAGGGATCGAAGTATTCCATATATAAGACTTTCTTTCTTGGTTCGACTTCTCCAGGATTCTGCCATTCATATTCGAGAAAGCCCTTTTTCCTGTTTATCTGCTCTTTGACGAACTGCCATTCGCTTATATCCCTACCCTGGAGAGGACCCACCGGATGCGACTGGAGAACGCCTTGGGAGTCAATGATATACGTGTACCCTGAACTGCCTATGGGTTTGGCATGTATTCTTGAAAGAGATTCCTGCCGGGCTTCTCTCTCATTGGTCTCGCCGGGTATACTCCGCAGATGCTGAATATTGACAGTTGTTAGATGCTGTTCGGCGACGGCTCGGAGATAACTCCTGCTCGACAATTTAGCCGACGTTTCCACAACCTGTCGTATACTTTTGACGGTTTTTACAAGATTTTCATCAACATGTCGGGTTATGACCCCATCTACCAGGGTATAGGCTAACCAGCTGCCAAGGAAGAACAGGGAGAAGAATGCAGAACATACTGTGAGAAAGATCGTGTAGCTAAGTCTTGCCTTCCTGAACATACTTTCACCTATAGAACCGCCTGAATTACGAATTCTGTCCAGGCATGGGCCCGAATTGATGCCTCCATCACCGCTTGCGGTTTTAGCTCGAGCCTTTTGCAGTTCTCGATTATGGCAGGAAAATCGTTCTTTTCAAACGAGTGCAGGAGTTGAAGGTAGTGACCCATGCTCGAATCTAAGTCAAGATATCCCGCCTGGAAATCTGAAGAGAGCGGTAGATGAAGAAAAATTTCAGGGAAGGGCATATCAAGTATTATGTCGAGCAGCGACAGTAATCCAAATAGAAAGAGTTTTTCAGCCCTATGCTCAGCAATAGAGCCTTCAAGGGCCAATTCCTCCAGAATCTTGCCTCTGGTCAAGGCTAGATGCAGAAGTTCTTGAGGATGATTATCGCTGGCGATATCGGAGAGAATTACCATCTGCAGCCAGTGTCGAATGCGGACGTTTCCTAAAAGTACGACCGCGTGCTGAATCGATTCGATTTTCATGGATAATCCGAAGGCCGCGGAATTGAGCAAGCGAAGGAGGCGATAAGCTATTCCCGGATCGGAGGTTATGGTATCGACAATCTGACGAGTCTCCAATTGGGCATGCTGCAAAGTAGCCAGGATACGAATTCTCGCCGCTTGTGACGAATGAATTTTTCGGCCTTCGAGATTTTCTGGTCTGGCAAAAAAATAGCCTTGAAAGAGATCAAAATTTATGTCCTTTAACGACCGGAAAGCGGCTCCATCGTCCACCTTTTCAGCAAGCTTGAGAGCCTTGCTGTTCTTAAGCGAACCGACTATCTCCATAATTTCGGGCATTTCTCTGTTCAGAACGTCGATTTTAACAATATCGGCAATATCGAGGAAGGCAGGAGGTGTCGCTTTTAAGGAGTAGTCATCAATGGCAATGAGATAGCCTTCTTGTTTGTACTGTACCAGTCGATCAAACAATTCTGAGGAAAAACTGGTAGTTTCCAAAATTTCGATAACAGTCACGGACGGTGGAAGTGCTCGAGGGGCGCCATTGAGCAACAGGTTTGCAGTAAAATTTATGAAAATCCTCTTGTTCTGCCGCAACTCCTCCTGCGACTTGATGAAGCCGCAGGTTACAACATTGATAGTAGCCATATCCGGGTCATCAATCATCGCCCGGTCATCGTCAAGTGCCGAGCGAAAGAGAAGCTCATAGCCATATGTTGCGAGATCTCTGTCAAGAATCGGCTGCTTGGCGACAAAATAGGGATCGTAGCTTTTCATAGAAATTTCTCATTGTGATTCCAAAAGAAAACACTGGTATGGGATATTAAAAAAAAATTACTAAGGGTATTATACGACAACACATCTGCTCAGCAATCCCATCTCATACATATTCCCGGCTCTTCCTTGGCGATGTTGACGATTTGTGCTTCGGCGAAGAGTTTCAGAGATGGTTGATTGGATATGATTCCATTGTTTAACGTCCGTATAAGCAGAAGGTGATTCTGCCTTTCAACGTAGTCCTGGCCAATCTCTTCTTCCAGGTGGTTGCCACCGAAGGCGGCCCCGGACAAGCGCCAATGGGTACGACCGGGAAAATCAACTACACCGTAGTTAAAACTATCGCTGAAGGAACTGTCTTTGATGGCGGCAGGCGCAATGGTCCCAGCATCACCAGGACGACGGCGCTACACTCTTTTTTGGTCGGAACTGAAGCATTACAGTTTCAACCTGATGGCGAACTCATGGCCCGAGATTAACCAGGGAGGGGGGCTGTCAAGGATAGAACCTGTCAACCTTCGCCACATCCACCAGCCCGTAGATACCGACGAGACCCTGATAGCCTCTTGCCGGTCCTGCAGGTCGACCACCTCGAAGATGGAATTTTGCCTTGGAGCCTGTGCACCTTGGTCGATGAGAAAATTCTATTTGGTCCATGGGGGACATCGGGGACAAAAAAAGCCGGGGGACAAATGGGGGACAAAATTCTGAGAAAAAGAAAAAAGGGTTTACGATTTCTCGTAAACCCTTGAATTTACATGGCTGGGGGACAGGGATTTGAACCCCGATAAGCGGAGTCAGAGTCCGCCGCCTTACCATTAGACCATCCCCCAATGTTTGCGAAAGGAATAGTTATATAAAAAAATTAAACCAAGCTGTCAAGCTATTTCAGCTGATGACGATGCCGGCGTAGCCGACAACCTGGTCGGTGTCCCCCGATACATAGCCGGAGTCGGTATAGCCGATGAGATGGAATTTCGAGGCGCCGCAGGCTTTTGCCGTCAAAAGGGCTATGACCACCGGGATGACGCCGCACATGGTGATCCTCAGCTTATGGACCGTATGGTAAAGACCGTGAGGGTCGAGTCGTTCTATGCACTGCAGGGCCAGCTTGTCCCTTTTCTCGGCGTTTTTTCTCGGTTCATAATGGCTCATATCGCTCGAGGCGACAATGAGGATGTCCTTGCCGCTCTCCCGTATGGCCTTGGTCAGTGCCTCCGCCACTTCTTCGCAGAGGGAATAGGAGATATGCGAGATGACGATCGGCACGATGGCCAAATGCTCCTGCTGTTTTTTCAGAAACGGCACCTGGACTTCGAGGGAGTGCTCGTAGCGATGGGCGAGTTCATCTTCCTTGACCTGTTGAGAATGGCGGAGGATGAGGTCGGCGACATCCCTGTCGATCGGCACATTGCCGAACGGCATTTCCCAGGCTGTGGTGCCGAGAGCGACAGGCGCCCCATGCCCCCGATGATTCGGTCCGAGGATGATTACCGTTTTGGGAACGATGACTGAGGCGAGCGTCTCGGCGGCGAGAGCTCCCGAGTAGAGATAACCGGCGTGGGGAGAAACGACGGCCAACCCCTTCAATTTTTCGACAGGGGAATTGACCGGCAGCAGTTCCTCGACGGCCAGCGAGAGCGCCTCCGCGGATCCCGGGTAGAAGCGGTCGGCAACAGCGGGTTTTCTCATCCATCCACCTCTCTCGTAAGATTTGCAAAAGGCTCGTGCTTTAACTGCTTTTCACCGACCAGGTCGTCCCGTTGGGACCGTCCTTGAGTTCGATATTACGGGCCAGGAGCAGGTTGCGGATTTCGTCGCTTCTCGCCCAGTTTTTGGCTGCCCGGCACTGATTGCGTTCGGCAATGAGCGCTTCGATGGCGGCGACATCGAGGTCGCTTTCGGCGATCATCTTGTTCTTTCCAGCGGCCAGATACGTTTCGGCATCCTCCCGCAGAATGCCCATGATATCTGCGAGTTTTCTCAAAGTCAGTGAAGTATCCTTCAGAAAGTCGAGATCTACGGCCGCGGGCGCGGCGGGGAGCATGCCGCAGATTCGATTGATGGTCTTGACGGTATCGAAGAAGACCCCCTGGGCCTGGGCCGTGTTGAAATCATTGTCCATGGCCTGCTGAAAGCGGCTCTCCATGGATTCGAGCAGTTGCCGGTCCTTTTCGGAGAGGACTGATGCGGCGTCGGCAAGGCCTTTCCCGGTATCGAGTCGGTCGACGGCGGCGACGCATTCATAGAGTCGATCGAGTCCGGCGGTCGCGTCCTGCATCGCCGATTCGGAGAAATCAAGAGGATTCCGGTAATGGGTGGAAAAGATGAAGAAACGGAGCACTTCGGGATGATACTGGGAAAGAATGTCTCTGATCGTCAGGAAGTTGCCGAGGGATTTCGACATCTTTTCGTCGCGAATGGTCACAAAGCCGTGATGGATCCACTGGTTGGCAAAGGGCTTGCCGTGCGCCCCCTCGCTCTGGGCGATTTCGTTTTCATGGTGGGGGAAGATGAGGTCCTGGCCGCCGCCGTGGATATCGAAGGTCTCGCCGAGGTACTTCCTGCTCATGGCCGAGCACTCGATATGCCATCCCGGACGTCCCGGCCCCCAGGGACTCTGCCAGGTCGGTTCGCCGGGTTTCGAGCCTTTCCAGAGGACGAAATCCAGGGGGTTGCGTTTCTGCTCGTTGATGGAGATTCGCGCCCCCGCCTGCATATCCTCGAGATTTCTCTTGGAGAGCTTGCCGTAGGCCGGGAAGCTGTCGACGATGTAGTAGACGTCGCCGCCCGCCGGATAGGCCTTGCCGGTGCCGACAAGCTCTTCGATGAGGGCGATCATCTCCGGGATGTGTTCGGTGGCCTTGGGCTCGATGTCCGGCCGGCCGATCCCGAGCCTGTCCATGTCCACGTAAAACTCGTTGATGAAGCGCGCGGCAAGCTCTTCCGGAGTTGTCTTCTGTTCTGCCGCCCGGGCGATGATCTTGTCGTCGATGTCGGTGAAGTTGCGGACATAAGTGACCTTGTAGCCGCGATACCTGAGATAGTTGACGATCATGTCGAAGGCCAGGGCGGACCGTGCGTGGCCGATATGGCAGTAATCGTAGGAGGTGATGCCGCAGACGTAGAGCTTTACGTGACCCGGTTCGAGGGTTTGCAGGGTTTCTTTCTTGCCGGACAAGGTATTGTGGATTCGTATCGTCATCGTTGCTGGAACTGCTGTGGACAGTTCGAATATCTTATATTAAGTACATCGCAGGCAATCGGGATCAGCGGGCTTCGTTTATCAGGTCAAATACCATAATCTTATTGCAAGGAAAAGACAACATTGAGCCAAGGTGCACGAGAAATCCGGTCCTGGAGTGAAACCTTCAGGTTATGGCTGCATCCGGGGGCCGTTGCCATGCTCTTTCTCGGGTTCTCCGCAGGCATACCATACCTCCTGATCTTTTCAACCCTGTCGGTATGGCTGAGTGAGGCAGGCGTCGAACGGTCGGCGGTGACATTCTTCAGCTGGGCGGCCCTGGGTTATTCCTTCAAGTTCCTCTGGGCCCCGATCGTCGACCTGTTGCCCCTGCCGTTTCTGACAAGAAGCCTGGGGCGCCGCAGGGGCTGGCTCCTCGTTGCCCAGATGCTCATCATCACGGCCATCATCGCCATGGCTCTCGTGGATCCGGCGGCAGGCGGCTTCAGCCTGACCTTGATGGCTTTCGCGGCGGTTCTTCTCGGCTTTTCCTCGGCGACTCAGGATATCGTCATCGATGCCTACCGCATCGAGAAGGGGGAGGAGACCTTGCAGGCCCTTTTCGCCTCGATGTATATCGCGGGGTATCGTCTGGGAATGCTCGCTTCCGGAGCCGGCTCCCTCTTTCTCGCCGATTTCCTGGCCGGGGATGCAACGGGTTACAGCTATGCGGTATGGCGGACCACTTATCTGGCCATGGCAGTCGTCATGAGCAGCGGCGTGATCACGACCCTCTGCGTCTCGGAGCCGGTAAAAGACCATTCCGTCAGCCGTCACAGCTACACGGCTTTGGATTACCTTCGCTTTCTTGCCGTCTTCGTACTGACCATGGCAGCCTTCGGTCTGAGCTTTTTCTATGCAGGTTCGAGCCTGCCGGAATTCTTGCTGCCGCAAATTGGAGAGGGGGGTACATTTGCCCCCTTTATTGCCGAAGTGTTGCGGTTTGGTCTGGCGGTCGGCCTTGCCGGAGTAGTCGCCTGGCTGACGGTGGCGACCGGCCTTGCCGACAAAAAAATGGTCGCTCGGGCCTATGTGGCGCCGGTAAGAGACTTTTTTCTCCGTTATGGCGGAAAAACCGCCATCCTCATCCTGCTGCTGGTGGGGGTTTACCGGCTGTCCGATATCGTTCTGGGTGTCGTAGCCAATGTATTCTACATAGATTTGGGGTTCAGCAAGACGGCGATCGCCGGCGTCACCAAGACCTTCGGTCTGGCCATGACGCTTGTCGGCGGTTTTCTGGGAGGCTTTCTGACCGCCCGTTTCGGCGTTGCCAAAATTCTCTTTTTGGGTGCGGTTCTTTCCGCTGCGACAAATCTCCTTTTCATGCTGCTGGCCGGGGTCGGGGCAGATATCGCCATGCTGACCGTGGTAATCGGGGCGGATAACCTGAGCGCCGGCATAGCCGCCACCGCCTTTATCGCCTTTTTATCCAGCCTTACCAGCGTCTCCTTCACTGCGGTCCAATATGCCATTTTCAGTTCGCTGATGAGCCTCTTTCCGAAGGTAATCGGCGGTTACTCCGGAACCATGGTCTCGGCCATCGGCTACGACAGCTTCTTTCTGTGCACGGCCCTGATGGGTGTACCGGTGCTCATTCTGATCTGGTGGGTGCAGAAGCTGCAGTCCGCCGATGGAAAATGATGTGAACGGTTGGAGGTTCAGCAGGCGGAAGGAAGAATTACGAAAGATTTAAGAATAATCAGGGGCGGAAGCGATAAGTCCCAGATACAAGCCCATGGTGTCGACCAGGCGATCGTCTCGGAACGCGATGCCGATTTGATATTCCGGGATATTCTTTTGTTTTCTGCACCAGGCAACATGCCCTTCGCCGGACTGGACGCCCTTTGGAAACGAACCTTCGAAGGAAAATCGTATGGCCGCGGCCTTCGGCAGAGGTTGTTCGGTCGCCAGGCGCATGCCGCCTTTGCCCAAATCCAGCGTTCTGCCTGTCGCGCCCGCATTGTCTGCAGCGGAAAGGCGAGATGTTGCATGTTCCATCGGGGCGAGTTCGACCAGGCTCACTCGATGGGAGACCGCCACGCGCTCGTATTTTCGGCGGTTTGAACAATTCTTCCCGTCCCGCTTGCGGTGGTCGGCGGCGTGTAGCGAGAATTGCAGGCACTGAGGATAATGAGCACTCCGGCAGTAGAGTTCGATGTGGTCATTGAGGGGGATGAAAAGCCCTTCCCGGCACAGCTGACATTTCATTGTCGGCATGGACCAGAATGGACACACTTCCCCGGTGGAAGAGTCGTTTGCCATAGTCTACTGTCCCGGAAAACAAAAGGGGTAAATGAGAAACGGCGTCATGATGAGTGGCATGCAAAAGCAGTGCCTGCTATTGCGGCTATTTGAGTTCCTTCGGAGAGATGTTGTAACGCTTCATTTTATCGTAAAAAGCGGTCTTGCCGATATCCAGCTGCTTGACGGTCAGCGGTACGTTGCCGCGGTTTTTTTCCAACGTATACAGGATGATGTCCTTTTCGAAGTCGGATACCATCGTTTTCAAGGATTGCCCGTCAATCCGTTGCAGGTAGTTTTTTTGCGGTGCCTGATCCCGTTCGCCTGGCTGGGCATCGAAGAAGAGCTCATTTTCTGAGATGATGTTGTTTTTCGACATGAGGACTGCCCGCTGAATGACGTTTTCCAGTTCCCTTACATTGCCGGGCCAGTCGTGGCGGAGCAAGCGGTCGAGGATCGACTGGGGCAGGAAGTTGATGTCCTTCTTGAACGCCCGGCGGTACTTCCTGATGAAATGCGTGGTGAGGTCAATGATGTCCTCCTTACGTTCGCGCAGCGGAGGGATTGAGATGTTGATGATATTGAGACGATAGTAAAGGTCGAGGCGGAAGGTTCCTTTCTGGACCATGGCGGAGAGATCCTGATTGGTTGCGGCGATGACCCGGACATCGACCTTGATCGGGGTATTTCCGCCAACCCGGATGATATCTCCGTCTTGAAGAACTCGCAGCAGCGCGGCCTGCATCCTCGGGCTGATATCGCCGATTTCATCGAGGAATATAGTCCCGCCGTCGACGACCTCGAATTTTCCTTTTCGTTTGGAGTCGGCGCCGGTGAAGGCTCCTTTTTCGTGACCGAACAGGTCGCTCTCCAGCAGGGAATCGTTGATGGTGTTGCTGTTGATTTTCAGGAAGGGCTTGTTGTTGCGATTGCTGCTCTCCCTGATCAAATTGGCGACGAGTTCCTTGCCGGTTCCCGATTCGCCGGTGATGAGAATGGTGGCATCCGATTTAGCCACCTGGAAAACCATGTCGCGCAACTCGCTGAGGGCCCGGCTGGAGCCGACCATCTTTCCTTCGGCGGGCTGCTCCTTGAGGTGCTCCTTGAGCGAATTCAGCTCGGTGGCGAGCTTCTGCCGCATCCGCTCGCTTTCCTTCAACTCGCTGATCTTATGGGAGAGGATGGTTTCGATGCTGGTGTGAAAGAGGGATATCTCCTCGAACTGCCGCTTGCTTTCGGTGACATCCCTGACAAAAAACCAGTATAACGTCTCCTTGTTGTATCCGAAAAAAGGAGCGAGAGTGTACTCCAGGTGGTGCTGGCCAAAGTTGGTTTCGAAGGTCCCGACCCTATCCTCACGGATGGCCCGGGAAACGATTCCAAGAAGTTCGGAAAGACGGAATTGCCGATCGGAATCCTGACCGATACCAGGCTCGGTGAGGTCGCCGAAGAACCTCATGGCACTGGGATTCATGTACTCGATGGACTCCCCCTTTTTAACCAGAAGAACCATCTCGGGAATAGACTCCAGAAGACTCTTCTGATTGGTGATGAGTCTTTCCGAATCCTGTATCGAGCCTTTTATGATATTTCTGGATTGGATCTGCGACTCCATTTCATGCGAATCCTTTTGTTGACCAGGTTTTTTCTGCTATTATAAATAACGTGGAAAAAAATTGATAGATTTTTCCAGTCCTTTAAAGAAATTCTCATGTATTTCCGGATTACGGGAATATCCTGGTCCGTCTTGCCGAACTATGGGGTTTGATCGTCGTTCTCCACCGGCCAGATGAACGGCGGTTTCCCTTCCTTTCTCCTCAGCCAGTCAAGGCTGCGGCGGACGCCGCGTATGCCGGCCAGCCGGTTGACCAGCCGATATTTTCCGGGAAGGGTGAGGAGCAGAATGCCCAGGAGGATGGTGAGGAGCCCCTGCCCCGGGAGAAAGAGCATGGCGATTCCCGCGAGTATCAGCAAAGCGCCCAGAATGTTTCGTAAGATAAGCAAACACAGGGAACGGGCTGAAACGGGACGCCGCCGCTTCCTTTTCTCCTTGAATTTCAAGAAGTAATCGGGCGCCAGAAGACCGACGATGAATGGAATGAGCAGCAGGCTGAGAAGGAAGGTGAAGAAAGAGATCCCCGCCAGCCAACTCAGCACGGTTTCGAGCAATGTCGAATCAAGATGTTCCATGCCGAATTCCAAAATGCTGGCGATGCTCCTATCGCTTGATGGCTTTCAAGCCGATCTTCACGCCGTTGACCGAGTTCTCCGCATCAGCCATTTTCTTTGAGGAAATGAGGGTAATTCTATGCGCATCAAGCGTCAATTGCGTGGTGAAATATTGATGCACGACATCGAGGCGTTTCTCTGCCAGCTCAAGGAGCATGGAATCCTTGACCACTACGGGTTCCGGCTGGATGGGAGTAAATCCCGCGAGAATATCGGGCGGGATGGTGATCTCGACGATCTTTCCGTTCGGCCCTGCCTTCGGCGGTTCCTGCATTTTCTTCTCATAGGCTTCCTTGCGGGCATTCCATTCTTCGAGGCGTTTCCGGTTGAGGGCGTCGACTCGCTGCTGTTCGATTTCTTCGAGCTGCTTCTTGATGGCTTCGCCATCCTGCTCCTTATCCACCCCGCCGGAAAGGGTCAGGCCCAGGTGTGGATGGGATAGGAGCAGAGCCGAGTAGCGGGTGAGCGCCTCCCTGCCATTATCGGAGAGCATGAACTCTCCCGGCAGAAATTCCGCATATTCGTTGCCGATGAGGTCGCTGAAATCTCCGGAGGCGAGCAACAGCGGAGAAACTGCGGCCTTGACGGTTTGAGTCGCCCAGGTGGAAACGATTTCCTCCGCCAGAGTGATCTTGGCGACGGGAACACTTCTCTGCAGGTCGAAATCCAGCTGGAAGACGTCCTCCGGCCCGGTGAGCAGGGCCAGGGGGAGAGCCGAATCGGCAGTTTCCGAAATAGGCTTGACGCCGGAAAAGAGCAGCGATCCGGTGTTGCGAAACTTACCATCCTGCCATAAGCCATCGAGGGTCAGATTGAAATCGCCCTCCTTGGTATCGATGTCGGTCTTGCCCGCCAGCTGTTTATGAAAGGCGGATAGGGGATATCCTTCGAGCTTTGCCCGAAACTTGCCCTGCTGGGTCTTGGCGAAGAGATTCAGCGTTCCCTCGACCGACAAGGGGATCTCATCGAGCTTGCCGGTGAAGGAAAAATCTCCTGACGCGCTTTCCGCCGTGGGCGGTTTGATAGTCTTGATGCTCCCGGAAAAATCGCTGACCTGACCCTGCCATTTGGGCTTCATCCTGTTGTCCTGGATCCGGAATCGGCCTCCGGCAAGGCGGAATTCCTGAATCTCGACACTGGACAGCTCCTTCCTGTCACCCGGCTGTTTCTCGTCCTCCGGGAGATTTTGCTGGAAATATTCGGCCAGCTGCTGCATCGGATCGGCATCCTTGCCGTTTATCTGCCAGGTGTATTCCGGCCGTTCGATTGCTGCCAGCTTAATCTCGAGACGAAAGGGCTTCGAGGCATAATTGACGCCTTGGAAAACCGAGTCCTCCCATGAATACAGCGTTTTCCCCCCTCTCTGAACCTGACCTTTGGCTACTCGCAGGTCACCCGCAAACGCTTGCTGAGGAAAGCTCAGGGTGCCGTTGCCGGCCAGGCCGCCGCTGAGAGAATTGAATAACTCCGAGTCGGTAAAGAGGGGAAAGACATCCTCGGCAGTCAGGCCGCTGAATTCGGTTTTCGCGGCCAGGGCGAAGGGGGTAAGCCGCATGTCTCCCTGGCCGGACAGGGTGCCGCCGGTTGACGTCTGGCCGGTCAGGGAAAAATTATTCTTGGCTTTCTCAGGAGTCTGAAGGTTGTCGGCCTTGAGCGAGAGACTGGTGAACTGGATCTTTTGCTTGCCTTTCTTGTCGGGCACAAGGGTCACCTGGCCTTCGAGGTCGAGTCCCTGGATCCTGTTCTTATCGCTGTTGAAATCCTTGAAAAAACCGGGAGTGCGAGTGGTGGAAAGGATCGCGACACCGTTTTTCAACGAAATATTGCCCCAGTCGATGGCATTGCCGGCGGTGTTCAGGCCGACGGCCTTCAGCAGGGGAGCGGAGAGCACGGTCTGCTTGTTCTCCATGAGCTTGAAATTCTGTACCGCAAGCTCCGCGTCGGTCAACTTGTATCCTGCCTTCGCGGCGGAGTCGGTATTGAAAGGGAAGGCAAGTTCGCCATTCAGCTCGGCCGTCCCCTGTACATCGAATTCTTTCTTCTCCAATCCGAGGGCCTTCAGGAGTTCCGAAAAATCTATCTTGGCGAGCTTCAGCGTGCCCTTCAGGTTTTCCGGAGAGGTGAAATCTCCCTGCCAGGCGAAGGAGGCGCTGCCGTCTTCCTTCTCGCCGTTGAGATTGAACGAACCGAAATTACTACCCTCTTCTCCCCTGGCGATCGATGAGTAGTCTTTGACTTGCAGTTTCAAGCCCTTCCAGGAAAGTTCCGGCTTTTGATTTTCCAGCTTCCGGTAATGGCGGAAGCTGCCGTTGTCGAAATCGAGTGAATCGGTCGCCACGACAAGCGCTGCCGGGTCTGCCGTGGCGCTGGAGGCTTTTTTCTCTCTTTTCATCAGGTTGTTGATGTTTTTGAAGAAAGACTCCCCGTAGGATCGTATTTCCGGCTCGGTGAAGGAAACGGCGGCAAAATGGAGCGTCTTGGCCACGGGCTGCAGTTTGCCGCTCAATTGCGCCAGAGATGAGGCGATGAGAAGGGATTCGTCGGGGGTCTGCAGTTCGGTGCCTGCAATCTTCAGGTCGAAGCCGACCGAGAGCTTGTCCTTGTCCTCAGCCTCCGGATTGAAATGAAAATCGAGCCTGCCGTCGGCCTTGCCTTTTTTGAAGACCATGGGCAGATCGACAGGCAGGTATTCGGAATAGGTGGGCAGGTCGAGTTCGTGCAGTTCGCAGGAAAGATCCGTTACAAGATCGGGCTCCCCCTGTTTGCCCACGTGAGCCTGGCCGGTCAGCTCCACCGGACTGCCGTTGATGACCGCCGAAAACCTCGGATGGATGTATTTATCCGCCCGGAAGGGGATGTTGGAGAAGGCGGGCAGATCGAGCTGGATATCGGTTATCGAGTGGGTTTTGCCGGTCGGCTGGTCGTTGAACAGGATCTTGCCGTTTTTGATGGCGATGTTGTTGAGCGAAAAGAAGAACGGGAGGTCGGAAAAATCCATGATTTCCGACGACTCGCTGGTCTTTTGCCTACGCAGGAGCGGATCGAAGTTGTAGGTGCTGTCCGACTCCCGGATGATGTTCAGCTCGATGCCGTCGATATTGATCGCATTGCTCACCAGGTCGCGCCTGAGCAGGGAGAGCGGGGCGAGATCGGCGGAGAGCGATTTCAGGGTCAGCAGGCCGGTTCCCGTCTCGGGCAGGATCCGCGCATTTTCCGCCACAAAACGGAAGGTGAAGGGATTGAAGGAAACCAGGCCTGGCTCGAGCGACAGGCCGGTGGTCTCCTTGAAACTGGCGGGGATATTTTTGCCGACGTAATATGGAACGCCGAAAAATCCGATCCCCGTGTAAAGCCCAACGATGAAAACAAGAGCCAGCGCCCACAGCCACAGTTGGCTCGCTTTCGGGCGCGGGCGCGCCTTCTCGGTCCGGCCGGTTCGACCCTTGCCTTTGAGGGCTTTTTGCGGGGGAGGGGGGGCGGCTGGCTTTTCCTTGGGGGGAGAGGGAGGCTTTGGAGATTGTATGGGAATATTGCCAAAATGATCGGACATAACTGTTCCAGTCAATGTAATTCTAAAACTGTTCGTGAATCTTCATCCGATGGCGAACCTAGCGGCCATCGAAATCGTGAAACCATGCGGGTGCCTATACTTATCTCATCGGTGAGAATCTGTAAATTGAAGATATGCAGAACTTACCCATATTTTCAAGTGCCTTGGGTGGAAGTGGCGGCCGGCAGGGATCAATGGCAGGGGAACTCCGAAAAATTATTGAAAATCCTCTGTTAATTGTGAAAACTCATGTGCTATAGTTTTTCTATCTTTGGAAGACCTCTGTAAGACCATGGTTTGAATTCCCAGTCAACACCCTGTCAACACAAGCAAAGCCGATGCGGCCGGACGCGTCCGGGCCGGCACGGAGCCCATGATTGCGGGAACAGAGATCATGAAAGGAAGGCCGTAATATTACATGTTAGATATATTCAGCTATTTCCGCTGGCAGGATCTGGTCGATATTCTGATCGTCGCCTTTGTCATCCACCAACTCATCTCCATCATCAGGGGCACACGTTCCGTACAGATGGTGGTGGGACTCGGCGTCCTGACCGTCGTCTACTTTTTTGCGAGCATCCTTGATCTGGCGGTCCTGAAGTGGGTCATGCAGACCTTCCTCAGCTCGATTCTGCTCATCATCATCATCGTTTTTCAGCAGGATATTCGAAGAGCGCTCACGCAGGTAGGAAAATCGCCTTTCCTGAAACAGACCGATGTGGTAGAGAAAGAGCTTGAAGAGATCATTCGCGCCCTTTTCTATCTCGCCAAACGACGAATTGGAGCCCTCATCGTGATCGAGAGGGATACCAATCTCGGCGATTTCATCGAATCCGGTTTTAAATTGGACGCCCGGCTGACGAAGGAGTTGCTGATCTCCATTTTTATGCCGGTTTCGCCGTTGCACGACGGGGCGGTGATCATCAGCAAGGGCAGGATTCAACATTGCGGCTGCATCCTCCCCCTGACGCAGAACCCGTATATCAACAAACGCTACGGCACCAGACACCGAGCAGCCATTGGCCTCACCGAAGAGACCGACGCGGTGGTCCTGGTCGTCTCGGAAGAGACGCAGGAGATTTCCATCGTGCGTCATGGAGCCTTGACCGCCGTCGAGGATGAAATAAGTCTTACCAACAGCCTCCGGGCGATTTTCATCGCCGACAACGGGCCTACGCATTCCTGGAAAACCTTGATGAACAGAAGATGAAGGAGTTCTTTCTCAATCTTTTTGAAAAAAAGAAACTGGCCGGTCTGATCTCAAAGGATTGGCTGCTGAAGTTCGTTTCGTTGGTGCTGGCCGTGACCCTCTGGCTTTTTGTGGGTGGTGAGGATCGGGTCGACAAGACGGTCATGATCCCCATCGAGATCCTCAATTTGCCCAGGGATCTGGTTATCTCCAACCAGTTCAAGAAGGAAATTCAGGTGACGGTCAGCGGCCCGCGCTCGCTCATCCAGGAGATGTCTGACAAGGCGCCGACGAGGCAGGTAGACCTGTCATCGGCAACGCCCGGGACGATGGTCATCGAGAACAACCATGACAAGATCCCGGTCCTGCGCGGCATTACCATTCAGCGGGTGCAGCCGGCATCGATAATCCTGTCCCTCGATAAACTGATCCAGAAGCAGTTTCCAGTGGAGGCCAGAACCGTCGGGCAGGTGGCCAAGGGATATTATGTCAGGTATATCCGGACCGATCCCGATGTCATAACCATTACCGGTCCCCAGACGACTCTCTCCCAGGTGAACCGGTTGTACACCAAAGCGATAAATCTCGATGGTCTCCAGCAATCTTCCCAGCTTCAGGTTCCGCTCGAGTTGGAACCGGCGATCGTCGAGCTGATCGGGGAGACCTCGGTCACCGCCGACATCACCATAGGCCTGGAGACCGTGACCAGGACAATGGATGACGTGAAGGTCCATGCGGAGATCAACGGCGTCGAAAGACAGGTCAAGCCGGGGGAAGTCAAAGTCGTCGCCAACATCCCCAAGCTTCTCATTGACCAAAAAAACGACCCCAGGAGCCTTTTCACCCTTCTCGCCGTGAAACAGGATGACAGCGAGCTTGTGAGGGTGAAGGCGGTGCCGAGCATCGATCTGGAACTGCCCATCGAGATACTGTCCATCGAGCCCGACACGGTCCGGTTGGTCGCCGAAGTGCAGGATCAGGCGCAGCCAAAAAAGAAAGACGCGAAAAATAATCCGCCGGCAGGCGATACACCGAAGACAAAAAGCGAGGGTGGAGAAGCCTGGGGTGATGGTGAGGCGTCGAAGGAAATCAAAAACGACAAATCAAAAAAGAGATATTGATCATGAGAAAACTATTCGGAACTGATGGAATTCGAGGCGTGGCCAATATCTACCCCATGACCATCGAGATCGCCATGCAGGTGGGCAGGGCCATCGCCTTCATTGTCAAGGACAAGGCCAAAGGGCACCGGATCGTCATCGGCAAGGATACCAGGCAGTCCTGCTATATGCTCGAGAACGCGCTGGCGGCGGGAATCTGCTCCATGGGGGTGGACGTGCTGCTGGTCGGTCCCCTGCCCACACCGGGGATCGCCTTCATCACCACCTCCATGCGGGCGGACGCCGGCGTGGTGATCTCGGCCTCGCACAACCCCTTCCAGGACAACGGCATCAAAATATTCGCCAGCGACGGCTTCAAACTGCCGGACGAGGTGGAGGCCAATATCGAGGACCTGATCTTTTCCCAGAAAATGGCGGCCTTGAGGCCGGTAGCCGACGAGATCGGCAAGGCCACGAGGATCGACGACGCCAAGGGCAGGTATATCATGTTCCAGAAAAATACCTTCCCGAAGAACTACACCCTGGACGACTTTCACATCGTTCTCGACTGCGCCAACGGCGCCACCTACGGCGTCGCTCCCCATGTCTTCGTGGAACTCGGCGCCAAGGTCACCACCCTGGGCATTACCCCCGACGGCAAGAACATCAACCACGAGTGCGGCGCCCTCCACCCCCAGAAGATGGCCGCCAAGGTCAAGGAACTCGGCGCCGACATCGGTCTTGCCCTCGACGGCGACGGCGACCGCCTGATCGTCTGCGACGAGCACGGTGAAATCGTCGACGGCGACCACATTATGGCCATCTGCGCCGACGAGCTCATGAAACAGCGCAAGCTCAAGAAAAAGACCCTCGTCGCCACCGTCATGTCCAACATGGGCCTGGAAATCGCCATGGAACGCATGGGGGGCACGATGGTCCGCACCGCGGTGGGCGATCGCTATGTTGTGGAGTGCATGCGCAAGAAAGGCTATTCCTTCGGCGGCGAGCAGTCGGGCCATCTGGTCTTCCTCGACCATATCACCACCGGCGACGGCATTCTCGCCGCGCTCCAGGTGCTGGCGATCATGAAGAGGAAGAAGAAGCCGCTCTCGGAACTGGCCAGGATCATGGAGAGCTTCCCCCAAGTGCTGAAAAACGTCCGCACCTCGAGGAAGATCGATGTTGCCACGATCCAAAGCTTTCCCGAGATGGTTGCCAAGTTCGAAGAAAGACTCGGCCGAACCGGAAGAATTCTTGTGAGACCTTCCGGCACCGAACCGGTGATCAGGGTGATGGTGGAAGGGCAGGAGGAGTCGATGATCAACGAGATAGCAGATCAATTGTGTGATCTGGTGCAGATGGCGGATCGGAATTGATCAGTACCTTAGAAATTCGTTTCTTAAAACGATTTCCTGAAGGTACTTATCCCGTTTATCGGGATTGGTACCTTAGAATTCTTTCTTGTTTTTAAGAATGAATTTCGCGAAGGGACTTTCTGAGATTGAAAGTGTCGAGGATCGTTCCCATGCTCCAGCGTGGGAATGCAGCCTTGGACGCTTCAGCGTCCCGTTAAAATTGACACCCAAACCGTTTGGGTTATGATAGAAGAAAGGTAACCTCATTTACACAATGCGTCCGCATATTCAGTGGAAAGGAATCATTATGACCCGACCATTAAAGGTTACTGGATGCCCGAAGTTTAGATGAAAGACTCTTTTTTTACCCGTGATCAAATACTGCTGAATAGCGAGGGATTATGGGAAATGCAACAGAAGAGCAAATAAATGCGCAGACAGCCGCCAGTCGGCTTCGGCTGGAACTGCCGCGTTTGCGCCGGGAATATGCTGTAGTCTCTCTGGGGCTGTTTGGATCTTTTGTCCGAGGCGAACAGCGCAAGGGAAGCGATCTTGATGTTCTGGTCGAATTTTCAAAAGTTCCTGGAATGCTGAGGTTTCTTGAACTGGAGAGAGATCTTTCCCATCTTCTCGGTGTCTCCGTAGACCTGGTACAAAAGGAGGCGCTTAAACCTTCCATAGGCAAGCGGATACTGGAAGAGGTCTTGTCCATATGAAAGAGCCACGTTTCGTCCAGGATTATTTACGGGATATTCTTGAGGCTATGGACAAGGCCGAAGAATTCACCAACGGATTGGACCTGTCTAAGTTCACTGGGGACGATAAAACCTCCTTTGCTGTTATTCGCTGCCTTGAGATCATCGGCGAGGCTGCCAGGAAGATTCCAGTCAATCTTCGACGGCGGTTCGCAGATATTCCTTGGCAAAGTCTGGCCGGAATGCGGGACAAGCTGATTCACGACTATGTCGGGGTAAGTTTGGAGGTTGTATGGCGGACAGTCAAGGAGGATATCCCGGTTGTGCGACCAATGATGATTGATGTTTTGGAGAAGATTCAAGCAGAAGAGGGTTAAACCGGTGCTTCAAGTATTGCTTCCGGCCATGAAATAATGCACGCGCCAGATCATTCCATGTGTGAAGATCGGTCCCACGTTCCAGAGTGGGAATGCAGCCTTGGACGCTCCAGCGTCCCGATTCATTCAGCCGCATGAATCGATCCCAATCAGGCCCTGGATGTCAGACCTTTCCGTGTCCAAGCTCTCCACCACGGATGCGAATATGAACAACTTGCCGCAAAACCTGCACCACCTCGGGATCTCCCCTGAGAACACTGGAGTAAATATTGGTGTCTATGAGAATTTTATTCATTTCCACAACTCTTCGTCGATTCGTCGTTCTTCGTTTATCTTCCCTTGGATCCGTGAAAATTCTTCTTCGGACCATCTACCGAAAAGAGCGTCCAGTTCATGCCATTCCCGGGTAAATCGCTTTTCTTTTTCCAGACCCACCTGTTTCTTCAAGATTTCCAGAACAAATTGATTGACGCTTTTATGCTCGCCCGCTGCGGCCTCTTTCAGCAAGGCAGCCAAATTCTCGTCTATTCCACGTATTGATACTGATCCCATAGCTTCCTCCTCTATTTTTAGCCACCATCATGCATGCATATTATGCATTCAATACGTGCTCTGTCAAAGAGCGGATTATATTTGCTTGGGCAGGAGAAGTCTTCGATTTACCTTGACAATACTTATCACGGATGTCACTCTTTAGTCAGCACTCCGTGCGTATTCCCCAATTCAAATTTAGAATGTACACCATGAAGGAAAAGCTGTATTCAGTCGATGTCGAAAGAAAAATGCAGATGGAGCTTTCGATCTCCAGCGTCCTCGAACAACAGGGGAGTGTCGTTTTCGCCTATTTGTTCGGCAGTTTTATCGATGCCGAGATTCCCTTCCATGATATAGATCTGGGTGTTTATTTCACCCCCGAAATGGATCGTCTCGAGATGTCGCAAGCAGCTCTCGAGTTGACCGGTCATCTGAGCAATACCTTGGCTTTCCCGGTAGATGTCCGGGTCTTGAATCACGCCCCCGTCTCTTTCGTCTTTAAGGTGTTGAGAGGCCGATTGATCTATGAAAGGGATGAGAATGCCAGGTGCCGGGTAATGGAGAACACGGTGAGAAGTTACCTCGACATAAGGCCCATCCTGCACCATGCGACGAAGGAGGCTTTCTCCCATGGATCTTCAGAAAAGCCGGCCGAAGACCTCCGTGCTTGATTTCGACAGAGAGACAGTATTGGACTTGATACGGAAGAATCTTGCCGAGAAAAATATATGCGCAGCCTACGTCTTCGGATCGTTCGCCCGTGATGAATCCCACCTCTGGTCAGATGTAGACCTCATTATCATAAAGGATTCCCCCCTGCCTTTTGTCGAACGACCACGAGAATTCTTCGATCTTTTGGGCCTTGGGATCCATTGGACATTCTCGTCTATACTCCTGCTGAATTTGCAGAAATGCAGAGAGAAGAATTGGGATTTTGGAAGGAAATCCGTTCTCAGATTCTCCAGATAATATAAAAAGAATTCCGATCCAGAATTATTCTCTCACTATTATTCTAAATGTTAACTCCCCGAGAAAGCTAATTAACGACTTCTGGAAGATCTGCGATGAAGGAAACTACCCAACGGGTTCCAGTTACTGTACTGATGCCCGCTTACAATGAAGAGCAAAGCATCGCCGCCACCATTCAAAAGATAAAAGATTTATATCCAGATTTCGAGGTATTGGTGATCGATGACGGCTCCACCGATAATACCCTGCGAGTAGCCATGGATGCCGGGGCTAATGTCTGGCCGCATCCGTACAATATCGGCAATGGGGCTGCGATAAAATCGGGGTTGAGAATAGCCAAGGGAGAATGGGTAATCATGATGGATGCGGATGGTCAGCATGCTCCGGAAGATATAGCGCGATTGCTGGAATTCAAAGACACTCACGATATGGTGGTGGGGGCGAGGAGCAGTACATCGGAGACATCGCTGCATCGTGATCTTGCCAATAAAATCTATAACTGGTTTGCCTCATACGTGACGAAGTTCAAGGTCGAGGATCTTACCTCCGGATTCAGGTTGGTACGATTGGCTACAGCACGTCAATTCATCTATCTATTACCAAATACATTTTCCTACCCCTCGACTTTGACCATGGCCTATTTGCGCAGTGGACGCAGTATCAAGTACATACCCATTGAAACCAAGTACCGAATTGGTATGAGCAAGATAAAGTTGCTTGAAGATGGGAGCCGTTTTTTTCTGATCATCGCCAAGATAGCCACACTCTTTTCCCCGTTCCGGGTGTTTCTGCCGATCAGTTTTGCCCTTTTTATCGCAGCACTTTTGTACTACGGTTTCACCTTCTTTACTCAGGGGCGTTTTACCAATATGTCGGCGCTGCTTTTCAACAGTTCGATCATCATCTTCATGATTGGCCTGGTCGCCGAACAGGTCAGCCAGATGCGTTATGACCGAGTTGAGTAAAGTAGGAATGGAAAGTGGAGATTCCCCTGTATCTCTACTCTTTGTCAGTACTTCTTATCCAAAAGATAATCAGGATTGGAAGGGTATTTTTATTCGGCAGTTACTCACGGCCCTTGCAGAGTCACCTCAGCTCAATTTGCGATACTGGGGTCCTCCAGGTAAGTTGCCCGATAAGGTAGCATGTTCCTGCACTGAGAGTGAATCGCGATGGCTCTTGTGGTTGATGAAAAAGGGAGGAATAGCGCACCTTGTCCGGCGAAGGAACATTCGTTCCCTGTCTGCTGCGGCACATCTGCTCATCTACTTGTTTAGAGTTTATAAAAGGCAAAACTCAGTAGATTTACTCCATCTTAACTGGCTGCAGACTTCTTTGTCGCTCTGGCAGGGCCACACGCCAGTACTTATAACAGTATTTGGCAGTGATTATGCATTCTTGAAAATTCCCGGAATGAAAATGCTGCTGAGGGCAGTTATCAAGAGAAGAAAATGCATTCTGGCGCCGAATGCGGAGTGGATGAAAAAAGAACTGGAACACCAGTTCGGTGATTTAGCAAGAATAGTAACAATTCCTCTGGGGATCGATGATGCTTGGTTTAGTGTCAAAAGGGATGCTTTTTCTGGCAAAAAGTATAAATGGCTGGTCGTTTCTCGCCTGACAAAAGGGAAAATAGGTTCTTTGTTCAACTGGAGCGAGAATTTGTTTTCGAACAACCCACATCACGAATTGCATCTCTTTGGGCCAATGCAGGAGGAAATGGAGGTCCCCGGCTGGATCAACTACCATGGCTCAACCTTCCCGAATGAACTCCGTGAAAAATGGTTCCCTTATGCCACCGGGTTAATAACTTTAAGTGCCCATGATGAAGGGCGCCCTCAGGTGATGCTGGAAGCCATGGCTGCAGGCTTGCCGATTATAGCATCGGATTTACCCGCTCATCGCAATTTCATTGAAGATAAACAAACAGGATTGCTGGTACGGTCTCAAGAAGGATTCAACCAAGCTGTCGAATGGCTGAGTGATGCTGCAAATAACCGGAAAATTACAGAAGCAGCCAAACAGTGGGTGAAACAAGAAATTGGTACATGGTCAGACTGCGCTCTCCGCTACCAAAAAGCCTATCAAATGTTGCTCGATGAAAACAATTGATGCCAAAGGCATTATCATCCTGGGAGGGAGCGGATTCATTGGCAAGGCTTTAACCGCCCGGTTGCAGTTGACTTATCCGGAAATTTATACCATTTCAAGAAGACATTTTGATTGCGGATCATTTAAAAATGTCGAGCACTTCCAGTGCAGCCTCGATACTTTTGAAGTATTGGAAAAATTGTTGCCGCGCTGTCGAACTCTATTTCATCTTGCTTCTGAAACCACTCCCGGATCATCCAGTTTACACCCTTCTATTGAAGTAACCACTAACCTTCTCCCGTCGTTACGTCTTCTTGAGTGTCTGCAAAGGTTCCCTCATGTCAACCTCGTCTATGTGTCAACCGGCGGGGCAATTTATGGAAACATTGATGCGGAGAATGTTTCTGAAAAAATGCCCCTTTCGCCATTGTCATACTATGGAGCAGGGAAGGCAGCTCTTGAAAAATTTATCTGCGCCTATTGCCGGCAGACTGGAAACAATGCCATAATTCTTCGACCTTCTAATGTCTATGGGCCAGGACAGGAATATAGAGAAGGATTTGGGATTATCCCGACCACTTTCAACTATCTTTTCGAAGGCAAGGTCATTCCTGTCTGGGGCAAAGGAGATGCGGTCAGAGACTATCTGTATATCGATGACTTCGTCAATTTTTGTTGCAAAGTTCTGGAAGAAGGCGCTTATGGCGACCGTGATGCAGATGTGTACAATATTGGTACCGGGAAAGGCTACAGTATCGAAGAGCTGATGAATTTGATTGAAATAGTTACAGGATTGAAAATTGCCAAGACACCAATGGCAGCAAGAACCATCGATGTGAAGCGCATAGTCTTGAACAGTTCAAAAGCGGAAAAGAAGTTTTCCTGGGTTGCGCAAACCGATCTGCAAACAGGCCTGGAGAAAACCTGGGAGTGGTTCTGTAACTGCCAAAAGTGAGATGTTGGATGCCCCACTTTGCACTGTCTGCATTCAAAATTACAACGGCGAATGTTATATGCTGAAAGCGGAGTGGTGCTTGTGGCTCTTGATTCAGATGTTTAAATGCCGGAGCAAATATTATCACCATCACCACACTCATCTTTTGAGGATGTGATCTAAGAAAATGGCATCCATCATCACAGTCGAAAATCTTTCGAAGAAATATATTATTGGGCACCAGCGACAGGAAGGTTACACTTCGCTACGCGATGTCCTGGCCAACAGGACAAAGAGGTTTTTACAAAAACTGATTGGGACCTCCGGCAAGATAGTTGACAACCCGCTGCGCGAAGAGTTTTGGGCACTTAAAGATGTAAATTTTGAGATTCAAAAAGGCGACCGCCTGGGGATCATCGGCCGCAATGGGGCCGGCAAATCAACGCTGCTAAAAGTGCTATCACGTATAACCGAACCAACCACGGGGCGGGTGAAGATAAATGGTCGTGTAGCAAGTTTGCTCGAGGTGGGCACTGGCTTTCATCCGGAACTGACAGGGCGTGAAAACATCTACCTCAATGGCGCGATTTTAGGCATGAGCAGGGCCGAGATTAAGAAAAAATTTGATGAGATCGTAACGTTTGCAGAAGTAGAAAAATTTCTTGATACGCCAGTCAAAAGATATTCCAGCGGGATGTATGTGCGACTCGCATTTGCTGTGGCTGCGCATCTGGAGCCGGAGATTTTGATAGTTGATGAAGTGCTGGCTGTAGGCGATGCACGGTTTCAGAAAAAATGTCTTGGCAAAATGGATTCATTTGGCAAAGATGGGCGTACCGTGATTTTTGTAAGTCATAATATCGGGGCGGTACGTTCGCTCTGTACGCGGGCTTTGCTCGTCGACCAGGGTAAATTGATCATTGATGGCGAATCCAATGTCGTGAGCCACAGATATTTGAGCGATCAGAAATCTCAAACAGCTAATCTGGTCGCCGAATCAGCTGCTAACGGTGGGTTACTTCAAAATAGCGAAGCTGTCGTTACAAAAGTTGAAATATGCGACGTGCTTCATAGCGACGTCCCTAAAATTGATACCGACTCACCCTTTCTGATTGAGATCCATTACACCGTACTGAAAGATGGCGCCTCGGTTGGACTCAACTTGATTGTTCACGATAGCGAAAACAACTGTGTTTTTGGATCAATCAACAATCATGAAGTTGCATGGTACGGGCGGCCAATGCCTATTGGTGACTACAGAAGCGTCTGCCATATTCCTAAACACTTCTTCAATAATGGACTGTATCGCGTAAGTCTAGTCTTATTCGCCAGAGGATACGCCAATCTAGTCACAAAAAGCGATATATTGACCGTAGAAATATATGATGGCGAATACGTGCGCGGCGATTATTTTGGTCCATTTTCAAGCTCTACTCGCCCGCTTTTTGTATGGGAAACTGTCAAAATATAAGCTGTTACTGCTGGCCTGTGATCAATAACTCCTTGGGTTGAATTTGAATAAATTACAGCAATTGATATACAACAACGGTGAACGTTTAGTGCCCTATGTCTCGCATGACGAGAGCGAACTAGTTCGGCATCGCAGTTCCTATTCATTTTTCCATGCGGTGATCGCGTCTGACCTTGCGAATAAGCCACCAAACAGCATCCAGGTTAGCGTGGCTGATCTCGGATTTGGAAGTGGTTACGGATGTGCATTGCTATCAAGTTTGCCGGGCTGTTGCATCACTGGCGTTGACATTTCAGAGGAATGTGAAGTTTATGCGCGAAAGTATTTCCCTAGATCTAACGTGACCTATCGGATCGAAGATCTGACAACATTTATTCCGCAGGCCGAGATTTTTGACTATGTTGTATCAAGGGGGGTACTGGAGCATGTGCCCAGTGGTCTGGATTTAATCAAAAGCATACGATTTCGGCACCGTGTCATGATTGGTGTTCCTTACGATGAGACGCCGGGAAATGAACACCATGTGCTCACCGGCATAAGGGAAAATGCTTTTTCCGAGTTGAGAAATTGCGAGTTCTTTTATGAAGATCTTGAAGGTCGAATATTCGATGCCGCCCATAAACCGAGTAAACCGAACACGATTATGGTGGTGCTTAGCTCTCCTACATTACCTAGCGTAGCCAATCTTTTTAGTTTCCCACTGGAACCTGCCCGAGATACAACGCTTGAGGTTGCGGGTCAGATCAAGGCTACGGGTAGTCACTACTATTTCAAGACACCTGGAGAATTGTTGGCTGCTGTTGAGAAAGCTGTGAAAGTAACCGAGGTGGTAGTTGATATAGGTTGCGGCATTGTTCCCATGAACTACTTTCGGCCAAAATTGCACTTCATGGTGGAGCCGTTGCTAGAGTACTCGGACATTTTGTCCTACCGCTACGCTGGCGACAAAGGTGTCATCGTTATTCGTTCGGGAGCACTTGAGGTGCTTCAACAGTTCGGCACCAACTCTGTCGACAGCGTCTTCTTGCTTGATGTGATTCAACACCTAAAAAAAGATGTGGGCTTAAGAGTGATTACGGAGTGTGAGCGGGTGGTTCGTGAACAAATAATGGTATTCACGCCCCTTGGTTACATGCCGCAGCACATGGAAAAGGGTCAAGTCGATGGCTGGGGTCTGGGTGGCAGTTCAGTGCAAGAGCACCGATCAGGATGGGAGCCCGCAGATTTCGACGAATCATGGTCATTCTACGTTTGCGAGAACTTTCACAGTGCCGACTTTAAAGGAGAGTTGCTAAAGAACTCTCATGGTGCGTTTTATGCCATTCGCAATTTTGAAGTTAAGAACATCCCTGAGCCCGAAAATTTTACAGACATCAGGAGATGGTTGCCGGTGGAACGCGAACTGGCTACCCTAAAAAATGACTATCAGTCGTTGCATGCTCGTTATCAGACCTTGCTCGGGTATCGACCGATCAAGTGGGCGCGCATTGTAGCGCGTGTCTTGAGGACCATGAAAAAGAAATTTACTAAATCATCGGTGTCCTGAGAGACGATGCTGTACATTTGATTATTCGTGAATGCTGTCGGTCGCGACATTAGATGAGGCGTTCAATAAACGAATAGAGCGAGTGGCTTGAAGCCCACCATCCCCAATGTGGGGGATGGGTAGATGTGATAACGGAGCCATAAGAACAACTTAAACCTGATGATTGGTGGTTGATCTCAGGTGGTTAGGTATATGAAGGGGAAAAGTGCAATACACATTTCGCGGACTTATCTCTGGCAGAAGAAAAACTCTACATTTTCGCCCTGCAGGAATATACTCGTCTTTTTCGCACACATTCGAACAACTCTGGCAGCCCAGGACACGATGACGATTGCCAAATAGGGGACCATTACGTTGGAAGAGATCAGTTGGGAGGACAAGGACATGGGCTGGTTGCTACGGCGCAATGGTATCGCAAGTTGTAAGGCTATTACGGCGCAGCTCTGATGACCAATCCCAACTGGAGCGAGATTGGCCCAAATTTGCTAGTCAGGACATTCGGTGGTGGCCTTTGCGCAAGAGTCATACATCTGCGATGTGTTGCCACACTACTTGAAAAAAACTGCTCTAATCCAACTCCTTAGGTGGCGCGTGACGGTGACCATTCTACCAAAAGTTTCCATTGTTATCCCGGTATTCAACGGCTCCGACTATTTGCGTGAGGCGGTCGACAGTGCGTTGGCCCAAACCTATCCCAATATCGAAATCGTCGTGGTTAACGACGGATCGAAGGATGGGGACGCCACCGAGCGCATCGCACTGTCATACGGCGACAGGATCCGCTACTTTTCAAAAGAGAACGGCGGCGTAGCAACGGCCTTGAACCGAGGAATCCTCGAAATGAGGGGGGACTATTTTTCCTGGCTCAGCCACGATGATCTTTACTATCCGAACAAGATATCGACTCAGATTGATGCACTGGCCAAAATGGGTTTTCCGGATGCTATTCTTTACAGCGACTGGGCATCATTTTCTGATGTTCTTGGTCAATTTCAGGTAATTCGTATGCCTGTTGTTGCGCCGGAGAAATTCCGGTACTTTCTAACTACGGCTAACGTACTACACGGATGTACCCTTTTGATACCGCGACGGGCATTCACTGCTTGCGGTATTTTCGATGAGGCTCTTCGCACTACCCAGGACTATGACTTGTGGTTCAGAATGGCGGAAAGTTTTCGATTTATTCACACTTCTGATGTGTTGGTTAAGGGACGGCAGCACGCGGCACAAAGCAGCGTCACGATGAAACAAGTGGCACTTGCCGAAATCAATAGCTTGCTCATAGGATTCTCACGGCGTTTAACGCCCGCTGATTTGGACTCAAGCGGCCACAAATCTGCCTGTCTGGTCTATACGGAAATTGCAACCAGCTTCTGGCAAAGGCGCTTCTATTCGGCCGCGGGCAATGTGTCACTGATGGCTATCGGCAGTTTGCGCAATGGACCGCTCCAGGCTGTCGCGATGTCGGTCTTCATGCTCTCGCAGGCAATTGTCGATGCCGGAATCCGGCTGTTGGTGCGGCGATGGGTTAGTTTGGTAAGCAACGTTTTTCTCAGCATCAAGAAGTTATCGGATTTAGTCAGGTACCGACTGTTACGACTAAGTCCAATTGATTTGCAGCAAAAATTTTCATTCATTTATGAAAAAAATACATTTGGGGGCAAAGAATCCCGTTCCGGTTCCGGATCGGATCTAGAGCAAACCCAGGAAATTCGCCATGAGTTACCCGAATTGATTAAGCAGTTCAAAATTCAGACGATGATGGATGCGCCATGCGGAGACTTGTTTTGGATGAAAACTGTGCGGCTGGGAGTGAAGACCTATATCGGTGTCGACATCGTCGACATTCTTGTTGAAAAAAATCAACGCGATTTCGGTAATGACATGAGAAAATTCATGTGCCTTAATTTGACGGACGATGAATTACCATGCGTGGATCTGATTTTTTGTCGCGATTGCCTGGTCCATTTGAATTTTGCTGATGCGCAAAAGGTCCTGGAAAATTTCAAACGCAGTGGTTCTCGTTATCTGTTAACAACTACATTTCCTGGACGCGAGGAGAATCGCGATCTATTAGGAAAAGATATTTGGCGGCCTCTTAATTTACAGGCGGAACCATTTAATTTACCGACACCACTTCGACTCATTACGGAAAAATGCACGGAGGGAAACGGTGCTTACACCGATAAATCGCTAGCGCTGTGGCGCTTGTCAGACATTCAGTTGCATTGACGTGTCGGTAAATGGAAGAAGCACATGAAAAAGGTCATTTTATTGGTTGCTATGCCCGACAGTGTCCATGTCGCGCGCTGGGTCAAGCAACTTGATCCCAACTGCCTGGAGGTCCACCTGTTTTCCAGCACTGGAACTCTTGAAATTCATCCGGAATTGGATGGGGTAACTGTGCATTCTCCGTTTTTTGGCTGGTCTGCAAGAAAAGTCGGCAAAGTTAACGCAAGGTTGCATTCACTGTTTTTACTCGGAACTAACCTCTTGCTGCGAAAGACCTTCCGTGACGCCGTGCATGGTTTCAGAGCGAGGCGACTAAAGGCAGTTGTGAAGAGGATTTACCCCGACCTAATTCACTCCCTTGAAATGCAGGCAGCTGGTTACCTGACGTTGGACACAAAGAAGCAATTTGAAGGCCCGTTTCCGCCGTGGCTCGTCACCAATTGGGGGAGCGATATTTTCCTGTTTGGTCGACTGCAAAGCCACTCGTTAAAAATCACCGAAGTTCTGGCGAACTGCAACTACTACTCTTGCGAATGCGAAAGAGACATGAAACTGGCGCAAAAATTCGGCTTCAATGGCCGGATGATGCCGGTGTTTCCGAATGCTGGTGGGTTTGACTTACAGCAGGTTGAAATCACAAGAAATCAAATCGCACCATCTGCACGCAAGCTGATTATGCTGAAAGGATATCAAAGTTGGGCGGGCCGGGCTTTGGTTGGGCTGCGCGCATTGAGACGTTGCTCTGATATCATGGCAGGCTATACGGTAGTCATCTATTCGGCACCTCCAGACGTCTTGCTGGCAGCGGAACTGTTCTCTTTAGAATCAGGTATTCCCGTACGAATTATTCCCAAAAGCACTCCCCACCAAGAAATGCTTTCTTTGCATGCTCAAGCGAGAATCTCCATCGGTTTAAGCATCAGTGACGGGGTCAGCACGTCATTTCTTGAAGCCCTGACAATGGGTTCATTCCCCATCCAGAGTTGCACGGCGTGTGTTTCAGAATGGATTGATCACGGCGTTAGCGGGATGATTGTACCACCTGAAGATCCAGACATTGTCGAAATGGCTATTAGAAGGGGCCTTGAGGACGATGATTTAGTGGACAGAGCATCACAGATCAATTGGCGAACAGCACTTGAAAGACTCGACAGTAATCTGCTGAAACAGAAAGTCTCTTTAATGTACTCTCAAATTTTGCTAGAAAAAGACTAAATTGGTGAGACAGAATAGATTATTATCGCATAGATTGCGTCGCTTCAATTATTTTCTCAATCTTTTTCACGCAACACTCAATGGTAAAGAACCTTTCAGTGAGTTCCCGGCCCGCCCGGCCCATGCACTGGCGTAGATCAGCGCTAGAGAGAAGCTCTATGATCCGTTGCGCCATGACGGCAGAATTGTCAATTGCGACAAGGAATCCCGTTCTTTCGTGTACAATCACCTCTTCCGGTCCACCACAACGTGTGGCAACGACAGGCAAACCAGTGGCCATCCCTTCGATCGCCGTTAGACCAAATGCTTCTTGGTTTGAAGCAATCACGAGCACATGCAACTCGCGGAATATTTCAGGAATGTCTGATCGCCACCCAGTGAAATGAAATTTCCCCGTCAAGCCAAGGCTGCTTGACAGATCAATAAGATGACGTAAATACTCCGGTAGTCCTTCCCCAATCACCACAAAATGTACATTGGGGAGTTTTTGCAATACTTCAGCGGCGGCTTTGATAAAAGTGTCATGCCCTTTGGGCGTTTGAATTGCACCACAAATTCCTACAAGAAGTGCATCAATTGGAATACTTAATCCTCTGTGAAAAAAATAAGTGGGAGGCTCGGGGCTAAATCGGGTTGTATCAACTCCGTTATGAATGACGTTGACTTTTGGCAATGTAATTTGATCGCCAAAAATTTGCTCTTTAAGTGAGTGTGATGGAACAATAATTCGTGTAGACAACTTGAGCGCAAGAGCATTAGCCACATACCGTGCGGGCAATAGCCTCAGCAGACCTTTACTGGTGCCAATATTTTCATGCAGATGCCAGATATGTGGTCTACGCCAAACTTTGGCTGCAATTGCGCCGTCTACCACGGTGATGGTGTTGGTGTATACGACATCAATGCTTTGGCGATGAAGGAGCAGTAAAAGTTTGCATAGTCGTATCGGCAATCCAAATATGAACAAAGTAAAGATCGCTGGTGTTCTTAGTAACCGCCATGGGGTGAAGAGCGCGGGCGAGAACAAAACGGGGTTCTGCCGAAAAACCCAGCGCATAACTAATCCTGTAAAGACTGGGATGTCCAATCGCGCAACTTCTTCAGTAAATGGACCGGATTCCGGAGATACCACAAACGGAACGAATTTTGACCGATCCAGGTTTTTCACTATGTTTAGCAGCGTTAATTGCGCGCCATGCAATCGAGAATCATGTGCAACAAACAAGATGCGGATTTTAGCCGAGTGTGCCACTGATGTAGTTACTTCGATTGGATCAGTCATCAATTTGTTTGCTCCATTTTTGAGCAAGTACAAAAATATGATGTGGTGCAATTTCTTCGAATGCTAGAACGGTAAATCCCGTAAACTCAACCAATTTAAGTGCTAGTTGCATATCGAATACATGATGGTGCAAGCAGCGGTTTTGAAAATTATGCATGGAGCGTGACTTGAAAGCTGTGTCATCTTTAACCTCCGGATCTCGATCCAAGTCATGGAGTGCCAGGATTTCCGGTAGATGGGTCAGATCATCCTCAGTCATTCCTGCATTGAAGTCCGAAAATAAATGCTCCATTGTAGTTACAGGGCGTCGATGGTCGAAAGTAAATTTCCTGTTAGGAAGTATCAGCACAAGAGTTCCACCATGTTTCAGCAGGCGGTTCCATTCCGAGAGAACCAATATAGGGTTGGCGGCATGTTCGAGCATGTGCGATGAAAGAAGGAAATCATAGGCATCGGATGGAAGCACCTCCATAGTGCTGGCTTCAACGATATGTTGTCGGCCGGCAGGTTTTTTGGGATTAAAACGATAGGTTTCTCCCTGGGGGATTTTGTCCTCCCAAGCTGTGGTGATGCAATAATTGCAGTTGTCGAGATTCCCAACTATAGGATAAACAGGGAATATTCCTCGTTTTGAAAAGACCTGACTCGGACCGCCGATCTCAATACCGGTTTTACCCAAAAATCGATTCTGGTAAGTCGAAAATGATATTGCGCGGCCTGCCAAAAGGCCGCGTACGCGGGATATGGTTGCACGTAACAGGCCTGGAAGCCCGCGTGATCGAAATATGATAATTGCCTTCCTTAGCATCGTGAGATTTTTTTTGCGCGAGAGCGGTAGATCAATTCTCTTTTGCAGGGCCCCATACGTCGGCGCAGTCCGTCCGCAACTCCACAGGCAAATGCCCTAACCTTGTCAAATCGATCCTCCTCCAGCAGCGCCATTAGCCATAGCCCCAGTAGCAAGCGCCCCAGTCGGCGCAGGCACCATTCAGGTTCCTGTCGCCAGTAGTCGGCTACCGTAACAACCGTATTACGGGAGATATAGTATTTTCGCAATGGCGGGTGATTTGGCAAAACCCCAAAAAATGGCAGGCTTGCCCCCCCACTTGTGCCCACGCTGTGGTTCATCACGGGCTTTCGGCTTATAACCACCCTATGCCCGCGGGCTCTCATTCGCAGGCAGAATTCATGATCTACTTGGTCGATAAAATAATCTTCACGAAAGCCGCCGATTTCTTTGGCCACAGACGCGTTAACCAGGCATCCTGAAGTAATGACCGTTTTTTGCTCGAGAAAACTCTCGTTTCCTCGGATCGGTACTTTTGGATCTTTGTTTCGTGGATCAAAATAATTGCCGCCTATTACAGTAGGATTCCACTCACATGTGTTTGATACCCTTAGAAGCGTATTGACCATATCTGAATAGCATTGGGTATCCTGATCCAGGGTGAGGATCCACTTGTACCCAGCCTTCAACGCATAATCCAATCCTTGATTCAAGGCGACAGAGATGCCGGGATTTGCACGGTTCTCTATCAGTTGCACTCGCGCTGTGTTTCGAAATCTTTCTTGGAGCCGGAAGGTGATGCTGTTATCTGGCGTGTTGTCCACAATGACTACCTGTGCAATCTGGGGCAACAACTCCCGAATTCTCGCTTCGAATTCTTCGTCCGGGAAATATGCCACGACGATAGCACACACAGAATCGCCTGCTATAGCAGGCGATTTCTCTTTTTCTACGCATGTTATGCTATCGGGAAGCATCTTTCCTTTACGAAACCACTGAGCAAACCTGTTGTATCGCCGAGAGATTAAGTCTGTGATCGCTTTTGCGGGACTGATGTTTGCGCCAGAGGCATCCATTTCGCAACTGGAAAGGTGCTACTTGACCATATATCCAAGCATGATTTTTGTGACAATACTACTGACATTATTGACTGAATATTCTTTAGGAGGTGTCCAGTCGGGAGAACAACTAAAAGCAGTCGCAACACAATTGATTATCGATTCAGGTTCAGCCCCTGAAATAATGTTACTGCCAGTTTCAATAGTTTCTGGACGTTCAGTAACATCTCGGATGGTTACATTGGGAATGCCAAAAATGCAGCATTCCTCTTGGACTGTACCTGAATCAGTCAAAACACATTTGGAATTTTTTTCTAAATGGATAAAATCACATAAACCTAATGGCTCAAAAGTTCGAATACCTTCTTTTTCAATATCAACTCCATGTTTTAAAAGCTGAGATCGAGTACGCGGATGGAGGCTGCATAAAACAGGAATGCCATACCTCTTGGCCAAACATTGAAAAGCATCAATGAATAGTTTCAGTCGTTCTGGATGATCAACATTTTCGGATCGATGCATCGTCACTAAGAAGAAGTTGCCAGACTCTACTTGAAATTTTTCAAGTACTTGGCTGGCGTCGATAACTGCTCTATAATGATCGAGAACTTCAATAATTGGATTACCGGTAACGAAAATTCTTTCACCGGCAATACCTTCATGAAGCAAGTTATTTCGACTTCTTTCAGTATAAGGTAAAAGTATATCGCTGGAATGATCTATTACACGACGATTTACTTCTTCAGGGACGCGATTGTCATAACATCGATTGCCAGCCTCCATGTGATAGACAGGAATGCCCATACGATTAGCAACAAATGCCGACAAAGCGCTGTTGGTATCTCCAAGAATGAGAAGTCTATCGGGTTTCTTATCTAAAAAAACTTGTTCACAACGAGAGAGAATTAAACCTATTTGTTTCATAGGGAAATCTGAACGACATTTTAAATCGTAGTCAGGTTCGCGAAGGCCAAGTTCCTTAAAAAATACAGTATATAAAGTATGATCATAATTTTGTCCGGTGTATACCAATGTATGATCACACACTTGATCAAGTTTTGGGATAATCCGTGAAAGGCGAATGATTTCGGGTCTGGTCCCGAGGATTGTCATAATCTTCATAATTCCATAAGCCAAAACTTTAAGGCCAGTTGAGTATAACCTACCAGTTATATAACAACTTGGTAAAAATTCAATTAGTATGTAATATATTTAAAATTAACGCAAAAAATCTCCATTCTCTCCATTCTCTTCATTCTCTTCATTCTCTTCATTTATAAGTAAATTAAACTTTGATAAAAGTTTTTTTGTTTCGTCCTGGTTTAGTAATGAATCGTTTGAACAATATTCCTTGAGAAGAGGTTGCTCTTCTTTCGAAACTTTCATCAATTCCGGTAGCATGGGTTTTATAACATAATAACTTCCATGTTCGAATGTTCGCCATGCTTCCTCGCTCGAAACCATAACTTCATGAATTTTCTCACCAGGGCGAATACCGGTTATCAGTATTTCAATCTTACGATCGCCGATCAGAGCTTTTGCAACATCAATGATTCTAGCTGCTGGTACTTTTGGTACAACTGTTTCACCTGGTAATGCATGTTGCAATGCATTTAAAATTGTATCTACGGCTCGTTCTAATGGCATGAGAAAGCGCGTCATGTCGTCAGTAGTGATTGTGACAGGGCCGCCAGTTTTTATCTGCTCATGGAACAGCGGGATAACTGACCCACGCGAGGCAAGTACATTACCATAACGCACACAAATAAAACGAGTATCCGGCACAGTAATATTGGCTGATATAAAGATTCTTTCTTGAAGTGATTTGGTCATTCCCATTACGTTAACTGGTTTGCATGCCTTGTCGGTTGAAACTCCAACAACTGATTCAACTTGCAAATCATTTTCTCGAATAGCCCGGACAATGTTTTCAGCGCCGACAACATTGGTTTGTAGTGCTTCAAATGGGAAATATTCACAGGAAGGAACCTGTTTAAGGGCAGCTCCATTTATTACAATATCCGCTTTTTTCAGCAAGGAACAAACAGCGTGATAATCACGAATATCGCCTATTCTGAATTCAAGAAGCTGTTGGAAATTATTATAGATAATTTCATCTGTAACATTTTTTTTATGCTGGTACTCAACCCTCATAAAATGCTGTTTGGCTTCATCTCGCGAGAAGATAATAATTTTTTTTGGAGTGCCTGCAGAACCGGAAAGAAGTCTCTTTGCTAGGATTTTGCCTAGGGAACCGGTTCCACCCGTTATTACAACAATCTTATTGTCAAATAATGCCAAAGCTTATCTCCTTTCAGTTCTCATAAACTCATTATGCATTGCTTCTATAAGTTTTTCCCAATGAGGAGGGGAATACCCCGTTTCGGTACGAAATCTGGTTGAATTCAGAGACCTGTCACAATAGAAATCGCTATACGGTTCAATTGTGATATTTTTATTGTAATATCTTGCAACAAGTTGCAAGAGGTCATATTTTGAAATTGGATTTGAAGATAAATGATATAGCCCTTCCATATTTCCGTTAGGTATTACAAAATCTGCTATAATTCGTGCAATTTCTACAGTCGGGAAACCAGAAAAGATGGCGTTTGTGAATCCTCGGACATGTCCTTCTTGTGAGAGGAACCAGTCGACAAGACCATATGAACTATTAAGTTCATGACCTATGATAGAGGTACGTAACGTGATGCAGTTATTTTTAATCACCTCTCCCAGAAATTTCGTGCGTCCATAAAGATCATTGGCATCTGACATATCTTCCTCAGTATAGTTACCTTTATCGCCTTTAAATACGCAATCGCTACTAATATGAATAAGCCTTGCCCCAATGGAGCGACAAGCTGACTCAAGTTTATGGGGAAATAATGCATTTAATGCAATAGCAGTTATTTGATCATTAGCTAAAGGCGATTGTTTTATTATGCCAATACAATTGATAGTGACATCTGGGTTTACTTCTGCAAGCTTGTGAAAAAAAGAATCGAAATTATTTGCATCGACATTAATAAGAATTTTTTTAATAAGCTTGGAATTGAGTAGATTGGGGAGTTTTCCTAAACTACGAACAGAAGCGAAGAGTTCGAAATCTTTGCGCTCAGCAAGCATGCGAAGCAAAGTATGGCCAAGCATACCTGTAGCTCCAAGAATTAGGATCCGTTTAGGTAACATTTTTTTGTTTCTTGTGCAGCAGTTTAATATAACTCATTGGCATCCTAGAAAATTCTTGTCAGAGCCATATTTTGAAAAGTTGAAATTAAACCATCATGGAAAATCATTATGTTTGAAATAAATTGTTTGAAATCAGAAAATTAGTAGGTATGTCTTGTCCCTTACTAAATCGAGTACTATCACCTTCATAAAAAGAGGTAGGAACTTCTGGGACGGATAAGCTCCATGATGTCATGGGTAAAACACCGGGAATACATTCTCAGTTGTTAAGAGATTTCTCCATAAGGCTCGTAATCCCAGTATTTAGTTTACTACTATTGTAATAGCGGCAGGTGTGATCAGTAACCAGAAAATTATTAATTTTTTAGATCAAATCCGCAAAGGTTTTTTCCATCTTCCGAAATTGCGATATACCAACCCATAAAAAGATGCCTGTTATTATGAGACTAATCAGGAATCCAGGAAGGTAAAGAGGACTATCGCCTCCAAGGATGCACCAGCGAAAACCGTCGATTACACCCACCATGGGATTGATGCTATACAATAGTCGCCATTGATCCGGGACAACATTACTGCTGAATCCAACTGGAGAAACATACAAACCAAATTGTACCACAAACGGAATGATATAGCGAAAGTCACGGTATTTGACATTGAGCGCTGTGATCCACAGGCCGGGTCCGAGGCTGGCTGTCAAAGCCAGGATGATGAAGATCGGCAGCAGCAGTATCTGAGGAGCCGGCGAAAAATGATTATAGAACATCATGCCGATGAGCATGGTGAAACTGATAAGGAAGTCGATAAAGGCCGTTACCAGTGTTGCCGCTGGGATGATCAACCTGGGAAAGTACACCTTGCCAATTAGATTTGTGTTGCTGATAAGGCTGTTGGCGGATTCGCTCAAAGCGTTTGAAAAAAGAGACCAAGGGAGCATGGCTGCAAAAACCATCATGGCGTAAGGGGTGTTTCCATCGCTTGGGAGCTTGGCGATGCGGCCAAAGATAACGGTGAAGACGACCATTGTAAGAAAAGGTCGGATGATGGCCCAAAGAATTCCGATAACAGTCTGTTTGTAACGGACGGAGATGTCCCGCCACGCCAATACCATAAAAAGTTCACGGTAGCGCCAGAGATCGGCCCAGTAGTTTTTCTCAATACTGCCTGGTTCGATGATGAGGACTGGGTCTATAGTGTGTTTGCGTGGTGAGTTGGGCATTTAATTTTTGACTAAAGGTTTGAAATCGCCCCAGACTAAAAGTCCAGCATCACCGGCATTCACCGGTTTATTCGATGTAAATCATTTCAGAATGATGGGCCAAATATTCCTGAATCATTTCTTTCGTGAGTTCTGCAGAGGGTATCGCAGAAAGAAATATCCTCTCCTAGAAATAGCGATCCATGGAGCCAAGCAGCCGTAAAAGTTGATTCTGAAAACAAGGTGATGACTCCGAACATCAGATGCAGGGATACCTTCGCGTGCCCTTTTACCATAACATTGTTGGCACTAAAATCTTCTTTCAACCGACTGTTCGCCCGTTGTTCCGCACTGAAGCGGATTTTATAACATGCTGATTCGTCGGGAGCCATAGGTAATGCCTCTTTTCCACGTCCATTTTTATCGATGATCGGAACATGTCCTCAAGCTCCGGCTGGCTTCTTCGATCCTTTTGGCGTCAGTAACCGTTCACCGGCATTTTAATCATCCCTGAAAAAAAGCGTGCGTTCATACGAAGAGTCTGTTACATGAACTCCTCATGGACGCGATTCTCACCTACCGCAAAAGGGTCATTACCCATAACGATATTTCCTTCATCAACCAGGTCATCAAAGAACACTGGAGTGAAGGCCGCACTGTCATCTCGCGCAGGCTTTGCGAGGCCTGGGACTGGCGGCAGACCAATGGTCACCTGAAGGATGGCGTCTGCCGATCGCTCCTGCTGAGGCTCGAACAGCAAGGGCTTATCACCTTGCCGCCGCGGCTTCTCTACATCAACCAGACACGAAACAGGAAGAAGAATCCTGCGACTCTCAATTTCAGCCCGGAGCCTATCACCGCTACCGTTCGCGAACTTGCTCCCATCGAACTGCGACAGGTCCGCAGGACGCCCGAGGAAAAACTGTTCAACAACCTGATCCGGCAATTCCACTACCTGGGCTACACGCAACCGGTCGGCGAGCATCTCAAGTATCTGGTCTATGCCGGCGGTAGGGTGGTGGCCTGCCTTGCCTTCGCCTCGGCACCTTACGCCCTCGACTGTCGCGACAGTTTTCTCGGCTGGTCGCCGGAGGCCAGAGAACGCAACCGCCACCTGCTGGCCTACAACACCCGGTTTCTTATTCTGCCCTGGGTACAGGTCCCGCATCTTGCCTCCCATCTGCTCGGCCGTATCGCCAGAACCATCTCGGCGGATTGGCAGAAGCTGTACCGTCATCCAATCCTCTGGCTGGAAACCTTTGTCGACACCGAACGCTTTGCCGGCACCTGCTACCGCGCCGCCAACTGGACTCTGCTCGGCATAACCTCGGGCCGCGGCAAGTACAACAAGACCCACAAGCAACAGACCTCCATCAAAGCCATGTACGGCTACCCCCTATGTCGCGATTTCCGCCGGAGGCTTTGCCATGGATAGACAGGAAGCCGAACGTATCTACGATGCCGGCAGGGAGGCGGTCATCGAACAACTCCTGTCCTTTGCCGCCCATATCCGTAAACTCGAACAGAGCGTTGCCAGCCTGTCCAGAAATTCTTCTAACTCCTCGCGCCCACCTTCTTCCGATCCACCCGGCATGAAAAAGGTGAAAAACAAGACAAAAAGCATACGCAAACAGGGTGGTCAGCCCGGCCACAAGGGCAAAAACCGGAAACTCTTGCCGGCAGAGGCAATGGATAAAATCCATGATATCTATCCAGAGCGTTGCGAATATTGCCGAAGCCCTTTTTCAGAAACCCTTATCAACCCTTTCGTGGGGCCGATACGGCACCAGGTTTTTGATCTGCCGGTGCTCGTCCCTTCCAAAGAGGAGTATCGCTGCCACTCGTTACTTTGTCAGTGCGGTCACAGCACTGCCGCCTCATTACCCGAACATGTGTCCCAATCAAATTTCGGCCCGCGAACCCACGCAGCCATCGCCTATCTGGCCTCAGTGCATCGCGTCACCCGCAGGGGAATTACTGAGATTATGCAATCGCTCTTTGGTATCACCATCTCCACAGGTGCCGTCTGCAATGCTGCCGAACGTGTCTCCAAGGCCTGTTTGCCGGTGGTCGGAGCCATCAAACGGTATGCCGCTTCAGCCCTGTCCCTCAATATCGATGAAACCGGCTGGAAATACCAAGGCAAAAGTCGCTTTCTCTGGGCTTTTGTCGCTCCAAGGGCCGTCCTCTTTCATGTATCTCCCAGTCGCGGTGCCAAAGTGCTGCGAGAAGTGCTTGGCGATTCCTTCTTCGGGGTCATTACCAGCGACGATCATTCGGCCTATGCAAGCTACCACAAAAACGGCCTCCGCCAACTCTGCTGGGCGCATATCATCCGCAAGCTGAAAGCTCTCGAGGAAGATCGGTCAAGCCCTCATGCTTATAGCTTTGCTAGGAATATGCGCAGCGAAATGGAGGCAGTATTCTCCCTCTGGCATGCTTTCTTGGCTTCCGGCGGTTCCAGGGCACAATTGGTGCTCGACACTCTGCCCATGCGGGAACGGATGCACGATTTCTGCGTCATTTTCCGCTACAGTTCCGACCCAAGAGTACAGACTCGAACGAAACGGCTGCTTGACAACTGGCAGCACCTTTTCACCTTTCTCGAACATGATGGTGTCCAACCCACCAACAATAGCGCCGAACGGGCCATTAGGCCTGCCGTGCAATGGCGGAAAATCTGTTTCGGGTCTCAATCGCAAATCGGTGAGCAATTTACCGGGCGTTTGTTGACTGTCGTTAGGACCTGCCAGCTTCATAGAATCAATGCCTTCGAGTTTCTGACGAAGCTTGTCGAAGCTTCCTTCTCTGTCAAACATCCCCTACCTTGTTTGCCCTTGTCTTTGCCGAATTAATTCCTTTTACCACGCACCATTTGGACAGCAGCGCGCCGGGTTCATTTATCCCGGTGAACGGTTACCCGTTCAACAGGTAATATTTCATCAGAAAGCGGAACGAAAACATGCAACAATGCTCTTTCCGATAGATAATCGATCCATGGGAACGAACAAATCCTTCCTGATATATAGACTCGTCATATCAATGCAATACACCCAAAAGGACGAACAGTTGCTACTTGAAGTTTTAGCTTGTGCTCTTCCTCAGCCTCTCTTACTATAGGGGAAAAATCTGACATTTCTCTGACATAGGGCGATAAAAAGAGAAGGCGGAGAAAAAATCTGTCGTGGACACGGAGTTGACGAAAGCTATTTGGAGATGCTCTGTCTCCCCGAAAAGCAGATTCTGTCTATTAAACGTTAAGTCTTTTATGAATGCCTTCGGCATAAAAGAAGTAAAAACATAAAAAGCAAACTGTAGAAAAGCAAAAAACAAAAAACATTAAAGACAACTGCATTAAAAGAAAAAAATTATTTGACTTAACAAATCATTCAAGCGGACGCGATTAAGGTCGGGGTATTTATTTAAATGCGCCCTTGCCGCGCCGCTTAACTCCACGTTGTCGATATCGAAGGCCTACGGCCTGATAAAAGCAATAAAAGCAAAAAATGGAAGTATTCTTAGGCAAGAGCTTACAAAGAAGCAAAATTGAAAACTGCATAACTGCAAAAGCAAAGAAACTAAAAGCATTAATAGCAAAAACAAAAGCAGATTTTTCGACAACAAATCGCTTCACTCGGACCCGGCAAACAGCGCCGGTCCGGTGAGCTTCACGTTATAGATCTAATTTGAATGCGATTACTAATGGATATAACCGATGAAGAATGGGCAGAGCTGAAAAAAGCATCAATTTTATTATCATTTTTGCTTAATAGGCGAATCGAAGTTTATCTTTATGGTTCCAGAGCTAAATCTACGTCAAGAAGTGAAAGTGATTATGATGTAGCATTAAAGATATTAGATAAATGCGATATTTCCAAGTTGTGGACATACTGCGGAGATACCCTGCAATATTTTTTTAAGAACTTAACCAGATTGAATATTCATTTAGAAATAATCATTGATGAGAATGGTATAGTTGCCAATAGTGTTAAAGAAAAGTCCTATAAAATCCATCCATAAAAAAATTATATCAAGAGGTAGTTTTTTGAATCGAATAAATGGACAAGACATTCTTGAAAAAAAGGTATGTAATGCAAAAATTGTAGGCGCAACACCTAATTTTTCAGCATATTTTGCGTCCTTCATTTCAAGTGGTTTGGGCGGAGCAATTGCTTTCGCAAGCGTTATTGGAGCCTTCAAAAAAATGCTGGGAGGATTGTGGGTAGGTGGAAATGTTTACCTTACGTCGAAGAGTATAATTTTCGAACCAAACAAATTAAATACCGCCCTTCAGTCAAATGTTGATGCTGTAGAAATACCTTTAAAAGATATAGTAAACGTAAAAAAGGAATTCGGTGTATTGACCGGTATTGCCAGCATTAATACAGAATCTGGCTCATTGAAAATAAGATGTTACAACGCTTCAAAATTTATAGAAAGAATAAATGAAACAATTCTATAACAACCGGCTCCACACGGAACCCGCAAAGAGCGCGGGTCCGGTGAGCCGGACGTTAACTCTTTTGATGAATGCCTTCGGCATGAAAAGAAATACAACAAAAAAATGGAGATCTGTAGATCCCTTAAGAGCTAAATCAAGATGTGAAGAGACTGAAACTTATAGAATTGATAATTAATAAATTGATCTCAGTGATATTTTGAAGGTATAGAAAAATAGTAACTTAATTTGGAGGGGCATCGTATTTATTTAACAATTCATTTAGGGGGCCGCAATGTATTACATATGGTACAAAATAGCCTCAACTCTTATCACTAATTCAAAAAAGCAGTTAACTGATATTGAAGATGAAGTAGTAATGCCATTGAGAGTGAGACTCTTTGATTGTGATGGCATGAGGATTATGAGTGGTTTCCAGTATCCAGCTTATATGTATCTTTCGAGTTGGTTATTGTGCACGCGAACTAATTTTCCTAAAACAATTCTGTCTCAAAAATGGACTCCAGTTGCAGTATCTCAAAAATATATTTGCCGCAGGCATTTGAAATTATGGGCACCATTTAATTTAAAAGTCTCATTTGCTGGATGGGATGAGAAATGGTTCTATCATAAACACCTGTTTTTGCGTGATAAAGAATTGTATGCCATTGGAACAACAAGATTTGCAGCATGGCGACAAGATAAAATAGTTCCTGTTCCTGACGTTTTTAGAGCAATTGGTTATGATTTTAAAGACAAGCCACCTCCCGATTGGGTAATGAATCAATTTAAAGAAGACATTGACTCGTACAATGAAGTGTCTTCTTCTTTAGACATTAGTTGACCATCCGCTTGCAAAATGCCTCGCGGAGGCTCGGCATGATGAATTCCTTCGGCATGGATAAAGACGATCAAAGCATAAAATAATAGCAAAACTGCATAAAAGCAAAAGAAATTAAAGCATTATAAAAGATAAAAGAAAAAGAATAATTATTTGAGTTAACAAAAAGTTTCTGCGGAACCCGCAAAGGGCGCGGGTTCTGCAGAACTCAACGTTAACTCTTTATGAATGCCTGATGGCATGAAAAGAAATAAAAGCGATAAAGGCATAAAAGAAAAAAGCAAAAAACAAAACTGCATAAAAGCAAAAGAAATAACAGCATTAAAAGCAACTGCAATAAAAGCAACAGCATTAAAAGAAAAAGAAAATTACTTGAGTTAACAAAACGTTCCAGGGGGAAACCGCAAAGAGCGCGGTTCCCCCTGAACTCCACGTTGTGAATAGAAGGCCTTCGGCCTGATTAACAGCAAGATAAAAGCAATAAAGACAAAAAAGACAACTGCATAAAAGAAAAAGCAACTGCATTAACTGCATAAAAGCAAAAAGATTAAAAGCAAAAGCAACAAAAACAAAAAAATTATTTTCACAACAAGTCGTTGCTGCGGAACCCGCAAAAAGCGCGGGTCCCGCAGAACTTAACGTTAACTCTTTTATGAATGCCTTCGGCATGAAAAGAAATAAAAGTGATAAAGGCATAAAAGCAAAACTGCATAAAAACAAAAGAAAAACAGCATCAAAGACAACAGCAATAAAAGCAACTGCAATAGAAGCAAAAAGAAATTATTTGAGTTAACAAAACGTTCCAGGGGAAACCGCAAAGAGCGCGGTTCCCCCTGAACTTAACGTTGGGCATATGAAAAATGAATTTCCCATCATTCTAGCCATTTAAAAAATGTAAAATGCTATATCATTATACCAGCATAGATAAACTCAAAAGCATTCTAAAGACACAACAATTATGGCTAACAAAAATCTCTAATTTCAAAGATATCTCTGAATTCAAACATACCCTATCTCTTATTGCTAAAGAATTGTTATTGCCCTTCAATGATCTTGAGAATGCGTTATCACAATTTAGCAATAACATTTTCGTGAGTTGCTTTTGCGAAGATTTCGACAGATCGTACTTATGGGAAAACTATGGTGAATTTAATATTGGATTTTCAAAAACAGCTTTGAATGGCATGGTAGGTTATCAACAACGTGCCTACGGGTACATAAAAGCTTATTCAAATTTTTTACGTTGTGAATATTGCTTAACTAGACAAAAATCATTCATAGAAAAGGCCTATAGTAATTGCAACAATGACATTGGATATACTATTCCAGTCGATGCTTTGACTCATTTAGCAACTATATACAAAAAGTCTGAATTTTGCCCTGAACAAGAAACAAGACTTGTATTGTATTTGAAAGATGGCAGTCCAATTAAAACAGTGGGGTCAGTCAATTATTTTGTATTACCGTTTCGGACTGACAATGATATTCATCCAATTAAATCAATCACCGTTGGGCCAACATATAATTTTGATAATACAGAACGAGAATTGCGAAATGTCCTTGATGCGCTAGAAATGAATAATATTGCCATAAACCGTAGTAATATTTCACAGCAGGAATTTTCAAATTTTAAATCCTTGAATACAACAAAAAAATGTTCTGAATGTGAGCAATTTTTTAGCAACACCAAAGACATGGAAGAATAAAAATTTGCCCAACAAACCAATAAACGCGGACCCGCAAACAGCGCGAGCCGGTTATCGCAACGTTAGTGCGCCAAGCACAGCTTGGCGCTTCTTATAGGGTGCCCTGCTTAAGTTCCTGGGCAGGAAGTCCTTATCGGGCAAAGTCTAACCAACAGCCCGTACCGAGTGTTGCGCGA
>JAEYNP010000120.1 GCA_023412495.1 Pseudomonadota bacterium | reverse complement strand
GCCATTTTAAAAAGGTAGTAATCCGACCCTGGCGGTGGCCAATTGTACGCGGAAACGAAGTCAAGGCCTTCCCAAAAGCACCTTGCCCGCCCTTACCTCTTGCCGAAGGCAACAAGCCAGTCTGTCCACTGTCCTCTGTCCTCTGTCCTCTGGCTTCTGGCTTGCAAAGCCTGTCACATTTTTTTAATATAATCTCTTCCGAGAATATCCTATCGATATCATTGCCATGACAATGGTATCACACATTAATCCTCTCACAGGTCGGTCAAAGCCAATATGTCTTCTCCGCAACTTTCGGTTATCATCCTTGCTGCCGGCAAAGGTACAAGAATGAAATCTGAAAAAGCAAAAGTACTGCACGAAGTTTTTTTTACGCCTATGGTTGATCATGTGGTGCAGGCCATTCTTCCCCTCAATCCTCGGCAGATTATCGCTATTGTCGGTCATCAGCAGGAGAAGGTAAAGAAGGCACTGCAATCTTTCAACCTTGATTTTGCAATTCAAGAGCAGCAGCTTGGCACGGGTCATGCCGTTCTCATTGCTGAAAATATCGTAGAGAAAAATGTAGATACTGTCATGATACTCTGCGGCGATACACCGCTAGTGAGATCAGAGACACTGGTGCAGCTGTATAGAGCCCATGGAGAACGCAAGGCCGTGCTTACTCTCATGACTACTCGCCTGGACAACCCGACCAATTACGGCCGCATAATCTCCGAGGCTGACGGGAAGATAGCCGGAATTGTAGAGCAGAAGGACGCCAGCAAGGAACAGCTGCAGATTCGTGAAATCAATGCCGGCATCTACTGCGTCAGCAAGGATTTTCTTTTTTCAGCTTTGAGAAATGTCGGCACGGATAACAGCCAGAACGAGGTTTACCTCACTGATATCGTGAAAATTGCCGTAGACCAAGGTTTATCTGTAGAAAAAGTTTCTGTAGACAATCCCTTGGAAGTTCTCGGCATCAATTCCAGGATGGAACTTGCCGAAGCCCATAGGGCCCTGCAATTGCGCAGGAATAGTGATCTCATGTTGCAGGGGGTTACAATGTATCAACCGGAGTCGATCAGCGTCTCCCCGGAAGTCCGCATCGGCAGGGATACCCTTCTCGAACCCTGTGTTCGAATTTCAGGCAACAGTCTGATAGGCGAAGGATGTCTCATCGGCCAGGGATCGATCCTTACGAACTGCCGGATCGGCGACCGTGTGGTCATCGGCCCCTACTGTGTGCTTTCCGATGCGACTATTGATCCTGGAAAGATTTTGGCACCTTTCAGCAGAAATCCTTGAACGAACGGTAGTTAATGCCGGATTACAGCCTTACGGCGTTTGATAAATCCACAGCACAATAGGTGAAACAATGAGTGATCTCAAAAAGATGTACTCTCAAATTTTGGGCGACAGCTTTCCCATGGACATGACTATTACCTTTGGGGATCAGAAACTGGTATATCGGAAGAAGACCTGGAAAATCAATCAGGCCGACGGAACCATCGATGAGAGGGGCGTCCGCTACGGTGAGAATCCTGACCAGGAAGCGGCTCTCTATGAATTGGTGGGCGGCAATCTGATCCTGGGCGAGTGTCAGTTTATCGAACCGGGGAACGGTCTTGTCTCCTCGATTGCGGTCGAGGATATGCTGCAGGTCGGCAAGCATCCGGGCAAAATCAATCTCACCGACATCGACAACGGCTTGAATATCATCAAGTACCTCATGGCTAAGCCGGCCGCGGTCATCCTCAAGCACAACAACCCCTGTGGCGCAGCGTACGGCCGGAGCATAGCCGATGCCTTCAACCGGGCTCTGCGCGCCGACCGCATCGCAGCTTTCGGCGGTGCCGTAGTGCTCAACCGGGCCTGTGACAAGGAAACCGCGGAACTGCTCGCAGCAAACTATCTGGAGGTAGTCTGTGCTCCGGAATTCGAGAGCGGCACTCTGGAAATTTTACAGAAGTTGAAGAACTTGAGAATTGTCAAAATCGCCGGCATTCATCGCCTCGCTGAGTTTGAGAAGTTCCGTTTCGTCGATTTCAAGAGCCTAATTGACGGGGGAATAATCGTCCAGCAATCCGCGGTCAATTCCATCCGCAGCATTGCCGACCTCAAGCCGGCCGTCGCCACCTGGCAGGGCCGGGAATACTCGTGTGAACGGCAACCGACGGCTCAAGAGCTGGATGACATGATCTTCGGCTGGGCCGTGGAACACGGGGTCACTTCCAACTCCGTACTCTATGTGAAACAAGGCTGCACCGTGGGTATCGGGACCGGAGAGCAGGACCGGGTGGGAGTGGCGGAAATAGCCGTGCACAAGGCCTATATAAAATACGCCGATATCCTCTGTTTCGACCGTCATGGCATCGGCTACGCAGACCTTGCCCTGGCCATCGCCAAGGGAAAAAGAGATACAGCCGAAAAGGAGGCGATTGACAAACAGGTCCGGAAGGATCGCGCTGGCCTGCCGGGTTCAGTGATGATTTCCGATGCCTTTTTCCCTTTCAGGGATGGCGCAGATGTGGGCATCGCTCAAGGCATTTCGGCAATTCTCCAGGCTGGCGGCTCCTTACGGGATTTCGAAACCATCGAGGCCTGCAACGAAGCCGATCCAAAAGTTGCCATGATGTTTACCGGACAGCGCTCATTCAAGCATTGATTCCGAGCGGGAGAGAGGCTTATCAGGGGGATGCGAGCGCATCCCTCCCCCTGCCCCGGGCAAGGGGAGAAGAACGTCTTTGTGCAATCTCCAATGTATCGTTTGCTGCAATGAACTCCGGCACCCCTACATACTCAACCCTAGTCAAATACTTCTCTCCACACTTGGCGAGCGCATTCACCGTCGCCTGGTAAGGGTGGGCGATCCCGATTGCCCCCCCATTTCTCTCCGCAAGCTCCACGAGTTTTTCCAGCTGACCGCAAATTTTCCGCTCGTCCTGAACGTTGTCAAGAAAGACGTTTCTTCTCGCACTCTGCAATGCGGCCGCCTGAGCCACCCGAAATGCTACGCTGCCCGGCGAGGTGACGCTGTCGACGAAAATCAGCGATCGGGTCTTCATATCCTGGATTATGTTGGTCATAGCCTTCTTGTCCTCGGTGAACGAAGACCCCATGTGATTGTTGACCCCTATGGCGTTGGGAACCTCCCGCAGACATCTCTCCAGTTTCATTCTCTGAAGCTCCGGTGGATCCTGAAGATAAAGCGCTCCTGGTCCCGGGCTGTAGGCAGTGCCTTTCGGCTGAAGCGGGAGATGCAGAAAGATGTTTTTTCCCCTTGAGTAAGCGATATTCTCGAGCTTTTTGGTATGCGGTGCGAAGGGCAGAAAAGAATATGTCAATGCAATGGGGAGATCGAGAAGTTTATGTCCTGTGACTTCGTCGTAGCCCATATCATCTATTATGATCGCCACCTTCGGCAACTCCCTTTCCCTCGCGGGGGGATCGTTCGCCACCGTCTCTCTTCGTTCCACCCGATCGACCGATTCCGCCGGAGTTGTCGCCCCGATAGGTTCCTTCGGCTCTCCATGCTCGAGCTGAAGCGGAGGGTCCGGCTCTTCAAAAACGATCGCATTGCGGAGAGCGGGGAGAATCTCCTGCGCAATTACCGTTCGAAAGAAGATAACATAGCCGACCGCACAGACAGAGACGATCAGGATGAGAAACAGGACCATCAAGATACATGCTTTCTTGATGTTAATATATCCTTTGCTTTTTCCTTTTCGCCCCTTCTTGCGAGGGCGACTCCTATTTTCCCGAGTCATGAAAAGCTGCGAGGAGACACGAGGTGGGGGAGATGAGGTTGGACGAACAGCCCGATTTACTTTTCTCTCGCCAACACATAACCGGCAATTCCTTCCAGTATTGTCCGCTCGTGGAAGACAGCTTTCTGGTTGAAGATCGTCAGCGACTGCAGGGCATTTGCCACAGCTTCCTCTGCCCTTGCCCTTGCCATGGCAAAACCTCGATATTTATCTATTAACCCGAAAACCTCCGGGAAAAGATACATCCTTTCCGTTTTGTTCCGCAGGATTGACAGCAGTTTATCCCTATCTCCTTCTTCCGCTACATTCAAAGTCAGGATAATCGGAAGGGTTATCTTGCCTTCAGCCAGATCATTGCCCGTCGTTTTGCCAGTCTTGACAGGATCCCCCAGGTAGTCGAGAAGATCGTCGACGATCTGGAAGGCGCAGCCCAGGTTGATACCATATTCTCTCAAGGCTTTAACATGTGGCATAGAGGCGCGCCCAAATATCGCACCGATTTCACATGCCGCCGCAATCAGAAGACCGGTCTTGCCCATAATGGCATCATGATAGTCGAGTTCTGAAAGGTTATGCTTCTCTGCATTTCGCAGTTGCATAAACTCCCCATCCACCATGCCTATGGTCGCTTGGCAAAAAATCCGCAACCCCTCCGCTCCAGCCAGTTCACCGACAGTCGACATAGCCAGGGCGTGGAGAAAATCGCCGGCCAGAATTGCGGCCGTGATGCCGAACTTCTTGAAGACGGATTGTTTTCCCCGGCGGGTCTCCGACTTGTCGATAATATCGTCATGAAAGAGTGTTGCGGCATGTAAGTACTCAAAGGCACAGCCAAGCCTGTAAACTTCCGCATCGGTATTGCCGCAGAGACGCGAGGTGAGTGCCACAAGCAAAGGACGAACCCTTTTCCCCCCGTTGAAGAGGCCGTAATCGAGCACCTCCAGGAGCTTGGCATCCATCATCGGTCTCAGACGAGCCAGATCCTGCTGCATATATTGATCAACTTTCCCGGCCTCTACGCGAAGGGTGCCACGAATTAATTCCATGTTACTGATCATTGATGCCGTGATCCCCGGATGTAATTGCCATAAAATTGTCCAATATCACACAACTTTCTCGTCACCGGCGAGGCCGGAAGACTACCCATGAAGATACGGCCATAGCCTTTGCTGAAGAGGCGCGTATCCATGATCGCTATTACGCCTCGATCCGTCGCCGAGCGCATCAGTCGCCCCACCCCCTGACGCAGGGTCAGTATTGCCCGCGGCACTTGAAAATCAAAGAAAGGATTCCCTCCCTGCTCCTTGATGTGGGCTATCCGCGCCTGGATGATGGGATCACTGGGAACTTCAAACGGCAGCTTGTCGATAATCACGCAACTCAAGGCCTCCCCTACCACATCGACTCCTTCCCAAAAACTCGCCACAGCAAGAAGGATCGAATGGGTTTGCTCCCGAAAACTCTGCAGCAGAGAATTGCGCGATGCCGTTCCCTGCACGAGGAGCGGATAGTCAACCGCATCAGCCAGATATGTCGCAAGGGCGTCCATGCCTTTAAAGCTGGTGCAGAGAATAAGCGCCCTGCCGCCACTCAATTGGACTATCTCGGCCACCCGCTTACAGAGGCTTTCGCTGAACCTCTCCCCCGCCGGGTCCGGAAATCCCTGCTCCGGTATGTACAGCAAGGTCTGCTGCGGATAGTCGAAGGGAGAGGCGAACTGGAGAAACTCTGTGTCGTCAGTCAATCCCAGCCTCTCCTTGACATAAGAGAACGATCCGCCGGATGCGAGGGTCGCCGATGTCAATATGCAGGCGGCAACCTGACCATACAAGCAATTTTGCAATTCTCCGGCTACAGAGAGAGGCGTTGCGGAAAGGGCAAAGGTTCGCTCCCTTTTTTCATACCAATACACATGCCCGCGTTCATTGTGGTCGAAAAAGAAAGCGATGTCACGAAAATTATTGTTCAATTCTCCAGCCCTCTGTGCCAGGTGGCTCCACGCTTCACCGAGTGCATGGAAGCCCGACAGCAGATCCTTTAGCCGGCTCATCCCGGACGAGAGGAACTCGACCTCTTCGATCCACCTTTGCTTGCTCATGGCATCGAACAGTGCATCGAGGTGAAACCTGCCGATCGTGCCCGGCAGAAGGTGGGCAAACATTTCGAGCCGCTGCTGCAACCCGCTAAGGGGGGCAAGCAGATCCTCCCGGGCGTTCGAGTCCAGGTCGTATTCAGCCTGCCGTTCGACATCCGCAAGGAGATCGAGCAGTTGATATTGGCTGAAACTCTTGCTGAAAAATGCTGTGGCGGTATTTTCGAGATGATGGGCTTCATCGAATATCACCGCCTCGTATCGGGGCAGCAGGTCGCCGAAGCCACTTTTTTTCAAGGCCAGATCGGAAAAGAAGAGATGATGGTTGACAATGAGCAAGCTGGCATTTCCGGCCTGCCGCCGCAACGTGTTGATAAAGCAATCCGCCGATTCGGGACAGTCACCACCGAGACACTGGCTGGATTGGCAGGAAATCTTCGACCACAGCCCGGACTTTTCGCCCAACCACTCGAGCTCAGCTCGGTCGCCGGATTGCGTATGCTGCAGCCAGTCATCTATTCTCTCGATTCGGGAGTCATCCTGGAGCAAATATTGGGGGTTGCTTCGATACTGATACCAGCGATGTAGGCAGATATAGTTTTGCCGCCCCTTGATGCAAACCGCCGGCACGTCCTGACGTAAAATTTGAGCCACGAGCGGAATATCTTTATCGACTATCTGATCTTGCAGGTTCAGCGTGGCTGTCGAGACCACTATTCTCTTCCCCGACAAAACAGCAGCAATGAGATAAGCCAGAGTCTTGCCGATGCCCGTTTCCGCTTCGACAACCAGAATTCTCGCCGTTTCTTTTTGAAATTCATCGTCTGCTGCAGGGCAAAGGACATTGGCAACGGCCTTTGCCATTGCCATCTGGCCATCCCGAACCTCATAGCGTTCCACGCATTCGGTTAACCGTCCACCCCGCCTGAAGATATCTGCCAAATTCTCCATCATTTCCTCTATTCAAAGACTGCCCATGCGGCTCAACTATACAACAGGATTACGGTGCAGGGGAACACGATTTTCTACAGACAGAGCCCAAGGATTCAAGATAATGACCGAGGATTATTCACTATGCAGAAGACTTCATTTTTGCTAAAACAAAATATGAACAAAACTTACTCGACGATCCCTTCGCCCCGGCATCCCGGATAATGGTATGGTAGAAATTCTCTTACCTGAACAGGCAACTTCAACTATTTCTTCATCCGACCTCCTAGGACCAGGCGAGGTCGTCGCCGTCGTCGATGACTCACCGGAAATCGTTTTGTTGTTGTCCCACTACCTCGGAGCTCAATCAATATCAATCGTCAAAGCCGGCACCGCCGGAGAACTGCTCTCACTCCTGGCCACTGAAAAGATCGCCCTGGTCCTCCTTGATATAGGGCTGCCGGACCGCAACGGCACCGATGTATTAAAAGAAATAGTCCCCAGCCATCCGGATCTCGGCATCATTATGGTCACAGGAACTACCGATATCGAGGTGGCGCTGGACTGTCTGCGCCACGGTGCCGACGATTACCTCACTAAACCTGTGAACATCACCCAGTTCACCCATACCGTCCAGAACACGTTGAAGAAACGGCGCCTGGCAATCAGCAGCCGTCAGTTCCAGCAGGAATTGCAAAAGACTAATGCCCGAATGCGTTTCCTGCATCACCTCAACCTGAAGATGAACACCGCCTATCTCAACACTGTGGAACTGCGCGGTATTCTCCAGGCCATCCTGGTCGGCATAACCTCCGAAGACGGCCTGCGTTTCAATCGTGCCTTCCTGGCTCTCTATAACGAAAATACCGGTTTTCTCCAGGGCATTCTTGCTATCGGCCCTTCCTCCCGGGAGGAGGCCGGCCGGGTATGGAGCGCGCTCAAGGAAAAGGGCCTGCAACTCGACGGCATCCTAGCCTCGATTCAAGAGAAGGGCCTGCATGAAGATGTCGAAGTCAACAAGATCATTCAGACCCTTCGGGTGGCACCGGATTTTAACGACCATGTCCTCATTCATGCCAGCAGAATCAATAAGCCCGTGCACGTCGAACAGGGCAAGGCCCCGGACTGTGTCGTACCCGAGGAACTCATCAATTTGCTGGGCGAATCGACTTTCGTGGTGGCACCTCTGCGTTCCCCAAGCAAATCACTGGGCGTAATGATCGTCGATAATTTCATTACCGGCGCGCCGATCTCGGAGGACGATATCAACGGTCTGGAAATCTTCGCCAGCCAGGCCAGCCTGGCGATCGAACACAGCCACCTCTACGCGGCGATGGCCGAGCAGATCGCCGCGCTGGAACTGGTGACCCATGAACTCGAAAAGAGCAAGGACCTGCTCATCGAGGCGGAAAGGACGGCAACTATCGGCCAGATGTCTGCCCAACTCCTGCATGCCATCCGCAACCCGCTCACTTCGATCGGCGGTACAGCCAGGTTGCTCACCAAGAAGTCGAGCGACCCCTATGTGACCAATTTCCTCAATATCATCACCCAGGAAAGCAGCAAGATCGAGACGATATTGGAAGACCTCTTCAGTTTTGTCGAAGATAAGAAGCTTCAATTCGAGATGAGGCAAATCTTTTCCCTTATCCGAAAAACAGTCATGATCTTCTATATTACCATGAAGCAGAACAATATAGAGTATACTCTCGACTTTGACGGGTCCGGTCCAACTCTGCCGATAGATGAAAACAAGATACGCCAGGTTTTCCTGCACCTTATCCGCAACAGCCTGGAAGCAATGCCTGCCGGCGGCACCCTGCTGATCACCGCAGAGGAAGCCGAGAATTCAGTAACGATTGACGTGATCGATTCGGGACCCGGCATCCCGGCGGAAACCCTTCCGCATGTCAAGGATCCCTTTTTCACCACCAAGACATACGGCAACGGCATGGGACTTGCCTTGGTCGAACAGATAGTCCAGCAGCATGGAGGATCATTTACCATTCGAGATGCCCCAGGTGGCGGCACGATGGCTTCGGTGACCCTCCCCAGGCAGTCCCCTATTGCCGTTGAACAGAAATAATCCCTCCAAAGAGAGCAATGCCCGCCGTGATCAGCAACGTAGTCCGCCAGGCCAGGATGAAGGGCTCAACGTCTGCTCCGGTGAACTCGCTGAGCAGTCTTCCTCCGCTGTAATAGGCGAACCACCAGGAAAATATCGCCGCCGCCAGAGTGGCACCGGTGACCATGCCAAAATTCCTGGCAGTTGCCAGAATTCCCGCAGTTATCCCAGAATGTTCCTCATCCACTCGCGAAAGAAGCGAAGCGCTGTTCGGCGACAGGAAGATAGATTGTCCGGCGCCCAACAGAGCGAGCCTACCCATAACTTCGGCGGCCGAACTCTCGGGCGAAAGACTCGCAAGACCTGCCAAGGCGAGACTGCTGATACCCATGCCGGCCGTTGTAAGGAACCTCGCGCCGATTTTATCGTAGAGTCTGCCGGCGGTGGGGGAAAGGATGATAAGAGTTGCCGGCACAGCCATCATTACCCTGCCAACTCTCTCGGTAGACAACTGCAGTATATACTCTAAAAAGAACGGCACCAAAATGAGAACGGCGAACAGGGCCGCAAAGGAGATGAACGCGGTGAATACCCCGATCCAGTAGTACCTTTCGGCGAACAGTGACACAGGTACTATCGGATTGCGGGCGTTTTTCTCTATTCGGACAAAGAGACCTACCAGAACGATAAGAAAAAGCACGAGAGCAATATTGAGCGGATGGAGCAACAAATCCACCCGGTGGATAATCCACACGCACGAAACCGCCATTGCCACCCAGCAACTGCTGCCTGCCCAGTCGAAGGAGACGCCATCGAAAGTCTGTGCTGGTATACGGCCAAGAAGATATGTCCAACCTGCCAGAAGGACTGTTCCGCTGACAGGCAGAGTCACCAGAAAAATCACCTGCCAGGAAAAATGGGCGAGAACCATGCCGCTGACAAAAGGACCGGTCAGCAGGCCGCAGGCAGTTGCCATCCCGACCATACCGAGACTCCGGCCCAGATAACCGACCGGGAAGACCATCTTGATGATGGCTGGACCGGAGGCCATCATCATGCTTGCCCCAAAGGCCTGAATAAACCTGCCTGACAATAGGGCGAAAAAGGTAGATGAGCAATAACAGGCAAGAGCGCCGATCGAGAATATGGCCATGCCGCTCAGATAGATCTTGCCCCGCCCCACTCTATCCCCCAGCTTTCCCCAGAACACCAAGGTGACTGTGATGGTGAGAAGGTAGAAAGAGACGATGAATCCCGCATATTCAAGGCTGAGATTCAAGGAACGCATTATTGTCGGCAAGGCCACATTGATCATGCCGCTGTCCATGGTGGAGAGAAATACACCGCTCATCACCATGGACAGGACCAGCCGGCGTGTTGACGATTCAGTCATGGTTATCCGGGCATGTACAGAATGGACGTATCACAGGCATTGGTCTGCGGTCATTCTCACCTGTTTGCCAGGCAATGACGGGCAAACAAAAAAGCCCGGTGGAGCGAACTCCACCGGGCCGGTACTGCATTTTTTCAGCTGAATCGTGAGTATCTCAAATTAGAACTTGAGGGAGAGACGCACGCCACCTTCCATAACATCCTCTTCGCCGGTAGCGTCGCCGGAAATGAGGTATGCAAAGATACCTTCAGCAGTGAGGTTTTCCATGATGGTGTAGGTCAGCTTGCCATCGAATTCAACGCCCAGTTCGGTATTGCCACGGAAATCTTCCTCAGCGAGCTCTGCGTACCACACGTCAGCATCGATTCTAAGTTTATCCATCGGCTTGAGGGTAACGCCAGCATTGGCAGCCCAGATGTTGGATATATCGTCACCGGGGGATCCATTTGACGCACGGTTATCAAACGCGCCTAAGCCCAAAATCTCGGCCCAGTAGTAGGAGCTGCCTACGCCGGGAGATCTGGTGGAAATACCAAGAGGTGTGGTGGTACCCGGAGCGGAGATAAAGGTGTCGTTATCGCCGTCGAAAGCATCGTCATCACCGCTGGCATAGAAAGCTTGACCATGAACTATACCTGCATCAGCACCAGCGGCAAAAAGAAACGCGCTGGTGTCCACTTCGCCGCCGCCAAGGGTCCCTACAGTCCCACCGTTGTAAATACCGGTACCCCAAACGGAAACGGCTCCGAATTTCAAATCAGCATCAACACCGGCATACCAGTTGTCGGTATCTTCCAGAGTTTCGTGAGCACTAATCGGGTGATAAACACCGTAGGGAATAACAGTGATGGTGTCACTGATCTTAATGGCAGCCAATACAGCAAAGAGATTTTGGTTGAAATCTGGCACTGCTGCTCCATCCCAAGATTGAGTATCTTCGTTGCTCAGATTAGCCCAGACGAGAGGTATACTGACGTTACCAAATTTTGGGGTAACAACGACGCCAGCAAAGTCGTCATCAAGAATAAAGCCACGGGCAATTACCGCACCCTGGATACCAACCTTGGCGTTTACCGGACCCATATTGAAATCGGCATAGGAGTTCTTGATTCTCCAGTTGCCCTTGCCATCAGCGCCGATATCGCCACCAACATTATCACCCCAGCCAGTGTTGAACTCAAACTTGTTGATGAATTTGAAATCATCATTGAACTTGGCGGTATAAAACAGGCGAGTCCGGGTGTCTACATACTCTCTACTATCGACGTCATTTTCGTATAAGGAATTGAGATTAAGAACCGCCAAAGTTGGAGTCAGTTGAATAAACTCCGGTTCGCCTTGGAAATTATCTTCGACGATAAAACGGGTCCGCCAGTAACCACCAAACTGGTGCTCTACAGCGGCAGAGGCGGTAGTAGCAACCCCACCGGCCATCATAAGACCTACAGCAGAAGCGATAATCTTCTTCATTTTCATTTTCTCCTGAATACTTGTTTACCCCTTCCGGGGATCACTTTCCCTTCATCCGTTTTTTCAGGCTGACCACCAGCTGTAACTTCCCTTGAATCCAAGAAGAAAAACGGGCGAAGACATTGCGCTTGTGCTGTAAGTTATCCTTGGCAAGTACCTTTGTCAAGTTTTTTTACCCAAAAAGTATAATTTTTTATACTCCTTCCTGCAAATTCATCAATTTGTTTTTTCGACAAAAAATTCAAGATCGTACACAGTCAGATCCGAATCGTCGGACCCGGGTAGCAGTGAGGCTAAAGACCCACTGTTGGGAATCCGACCGACAAACAATCTACCGATACTTTTTTGATTCTCCGCAACTGTCGCCTGGCCGCCCTCTCCCGCCGTCTTTTCGAGCGGCGAAAACCCATGATCGGCGATATAGCCGCGGAATTTTCCGGTCCGCCAGAATTCGTTCAGCGCCTCGCCGTTCCAGGCCAGCGCTACTATTGTACCCTCCTTATAGGTCTTCAATCTGCTGAAAAAACCAACAATCGAAGAATCGACAAAACCGAGGGAAGGCAGGATATTCTCGTTGACGATGATCTCCTCCCGGCCATCCCTGTCGACATCCGCTACGACCATTCTGCCGGGGACGAAGATCAGCTCCCGGTCGGTATCCTCCTCCACCGTCAGGTTTCTGCGATCCTGCTCGTTGACAGCCTCACCGTAACTCGGGCCCAGATACACCTTGCTGCCGCCGAAGTTGCGCTCGCTGACCCAGAGCAGTTCATTGGTCTGATTGAAGACCTTCAATTTCTCTCTTCGATCGACGGCAACAGTTTCAGGCTTGCCGTCCCCATCGAGATCGGCGTAAACGAAATCGAACAAGTTGACCCTCTTCGGCAAGGGTAAGCGTTCACCTTCCTTCGGCTCGAATCGCCCGTCGACATTCAGGAGGTAGACCCCCTCCCGCACAAACTGCGTCTTCTCCAATCCCCGTCGCTGGCCGGCCAGGCGCCAGCCTTTGCCCGGCACGTACAATGGCCGCAGGTACCAGGCTATATTCTGGGTGACGATGGCAAAGCCATTATTTTTATCCCATTTAATGATCATCGATGCCACCTCCAGGTCCGCCGTGGCACTTATATAGAGTTCCGGTCTGCCGTCGTTGTCGAGATCTGCTGCATTAATGGCATGCACTTTAAGATTCTTTGGCAGGAGGGTGGCCGCCACCTTGTCGATGTTTTTTCCATTCAGCTTATAAAGCTCAAGTCTTCTCCCGGCCAGGATAAAGATTTCCCCGGTGCCATCTCCATCAACATCATAGATCGCCATCCCGGTCATCTCGGTGGGAAGAGTCATATTACGCTTGCTGCCCAAAGCCGAGGTCTGCACGACACTCCCCTGAACGCCGACAACCGTCCCCGAGTACATACTCTTCTTGAAGGCCGCCTCCGGGTGGACAGTGACGAATCCCTTTACTTCACCGTCCGCAGCATCCTTCTGCTGAGGTGGCGGCGGAAGGGCTTTTTTGCCGATCGCAGCCTGTACTATTTCTCCGGCAAGCTGTTCGATATCAGAGATCAGGGTATCCGGAGTATTGGTGATGATTGAAAACCTCAGTATCTCCTTGTTCTCGGCAACGGGATAAAGAACCACCTGAACGTTCAGGCCGCTTTTCAGCCCATACAGCGCCCCCTCCACCAGGAAATCTACAGGAGGAGGTGATGCATCCCCCTCCCGACTCTTGCCGGACTTCAGCCTGGCCAATTCCTTTTCGCCAACCTGGCGATCGATAATTTCGATCCTGTCTTTTGTCGCAAGCCGGCTGACCAGCATGCTTTGAATGCCATCCCGAAGATAGGTGTAGTTACCAGCGGAACTCACATCGAACGTGGAGAACATCAGCCGATATTTCTCTTTATCACCCTGGCTGCCAATTGCAGTTTTACTACACACTAGAAAGCAAAGAAGAAGAACCAATACCACCGTGTTTCTCATAACATCTCCTCAATTATGAAAGGCTCGCAACCGCACAAAAGCGAGTTCAAGCCGACAATACAACTCGCAAAATGCTATCTATATCGCAATTCTTACAGGCTGGCAAGACGTCTGTCGAGCCGCCTAATTCGAAGAACTTCTTTTCATGGATGTTGCTTTCGGGAGGAGTTCGATGCACAGTTTCCTCTTGACTTTTCCACTTTGAGGAGACACAATAAGAAGTACAAAATTTTAAACTGAAGGCCAACATTGAGTTAGGCAGAATTTCAGCGTACGGCAGGACCACGAGCCTCACCAGAAATGAACAGACTTAAAATTTTCTCCCTCACCTTTCTCATTATTCTCGGTCAGGGGCTTTACGGTTACGCCGAAGAAGCCACCACGCACGTTTACAAGGTTACAAGCTACAACCTCGGGGCCCTTGTCGATCAGGGAAATCTCGAGAAATACCGTTTCTCTCAAGACTCCCCGCTGCTCATAACCGGGTCCGCCGCAGATATCTTCAACAGCGAATACAAAGAGACGGTGTCGCTGGGAGACAGTTCCGCGCCCTCACCGGGAATCAGCGGCATAGCCCTTTCCGCTTCCTTCGATGCCACCCAAAAGATTTCCCTCCAGGGCTCTTTCGGTCTTGCCCGCAATCTGTGGGCCCCGGACTCCCTGAATTACGAGAACGAATCGAGCTGGGAGGCAAATCTTGGCATAATCTACAAGCTGCTTGACAATCTGTCCTACGAACTGCATTTCGGCTATATGGACACGGGGGACATCTTTACCGACCGAAGCAGTTATACCGATGTGGAAAACATCATCATGATCAGCAATAAGCTGACCATGGGCTTTTAGTACCTTAGAGAAGGAATTACGTGAAGGAGTGACAACCCTTAGGTTTCGGGTGTCAGCCCGTATTAGTATCGCGGAAGTTCACTCTTGTTTTTTTGTACCCCATCCCCCCTTTCCTCCTTTCGCAACCGTTCACCAGGACTTTTCACCAGCACCCCCGCTTCGTATTATCTCAAGACAATGTGCTCGCAAGACAAGTCCTGAGCCGTTACAGGGCTTTTCCTGCCGGCTACGCGAACCACTCTCAAGCGCTATTTCAAGGAAGTAGCACTCCAGCGTCATATTCCAGGGCAAGAGGCTTTGCAATAGGCCCAGTCGATTCGTCGAAGTCATAGCACAGATAATACGGCTCGTGGGTTATCGGCCTTTGGGGACTTCGGAGTCAACAGCAAGACCATTGCTTCCAAACCTTACGGTGCACTGCTGAATTAACCTACTCCTTAGGTTAGCCATTTTGTTGAATCGGTCCGGTCTATTCTCTTGTAACTGTCAGCGGAAGCACCGCGATATTGGGCGAGAAGAGTTTTTACAGGAAGTCGATATGACAAAAGTTTTAAAACTTTAATCGCCTACACCAGTGAATATCCCGCTGTTTTTCGTGAATTTGGTGGTGACGAAAATATTTCTGCTGAAAGTAAAGCTAGTCTTTTTGGTCAGCAAACGTTATGTAACGCAACAATACATTGTGTATTCCTATTATATCAATAACTTATCAATGTGTGTTCATTACCTGATGCCGAGCGTAGTGGATGATATATCTAATACTGTTGTAATACCATAATGTTAAGAAAAATATACTAATAGTACTAAATAGCTCTTGGTCATTTTTGTCAAATGGAGTATAGTTCCTTATATTGCTCCTTTTTATGTTTTGGGCGTAACAAATAGAGGTTTTCGTAGGGGTTGATACTTCCAATGAAAAATCTGGCAGTAATCTTCAGTCTGGTTTTCCTGGCTATGTGCAGCGGGTGCGCTCCCATGCCCGGCAACACTCTTTTTGAAGGCTTGAGTAATTCTACGGCGATTGACGACATTGAAAATTTCCGTATAGTGATCGATCCTTTAAAAACCACCAAAGTGTGCAATGAATTGGCGTGGGAAACAAATAAGAATGCCGTCGTAGCAAATTGTCTTTTCAATGGATGCATAGTGGCTGGTTGTGCGAACGTGAAATGGGATGACAAGGGACATATTTATGAATGCACTGTCTATGCTGCTCTTGACGTTGATTCGATCATAGAGCATGAGAAGAGGCACTGCATGGGCTATGCTGACGATCTGTATTGACTGGATAAAGGAGGTGCGGACCGAGGTGTAACAAGAAATCGCCGACATCGAGCCTCAACAGGCCTAGCCTTCAGCTTACTTCAAGCAAGCCCACTTTGTGATACACATCTACTTTAGATTGCTAACAGAACCTACTTGAAGGAAGGTCCTGATCATCTTTAACAATCAAAGCATATAAACAATTCCTGCGACGAGCCAGCCACAGGTTTACGAAGAACCCAACCTTCGCATTAGTTTTTTCACCGAATATCAAATCCCCCCTCCGACTAACCTCTCCTTCCGTAGACCTCTTCATCAGCATATCCTTGACAAGTCGAAACCGGTTTGCGATAAGTTAATTTTTCGGCGAATTACGTTAGCTGCAGCAGTACCGTCTCCTCTTTCAACCGGTTATGCCTATGCCCAACAAATCAGCGACCTACAACATACTCATGTATTCCCATGACACCTATGGACTGGGCCATATCCGCCGGACCATGGCGATCGCCGATCATCTCCGGGATGCCAACACCAACGTCCTCATCCTGACCGGTTCACCGATCGCCGGCAGATTTCACTTTCCCCAGCAGGTCGATTTCGTCAGAATCCCCGGCATGATCAAAAAGACCAACGAGGACTACCAGCCGTTGTCGATCCGCATTGAACAGGAAAAGGCCCTGGCTATCCGTACCAACATCATCCTGGCCACCGCCAGGGCCTTTCAGCCGCATCTTTTCATAGTCGATAAGGAGCCGCTCGGCCTCAAGAAGGAGGTACTCCCGACCCTGGAATGGTTGAAAGAAGAAAGCCCCTGGTCTCTCGCCATCCTCGGCCTTCGCGATGTCCTCGATGATTCACAGGTTATCCGGCGGGACTGGCGGGAACGAAATATCTACGCCTCCCTCGATCGACTCTATGATGAGATCTGGGTCTACGGCAACCAGGCTATCTATGATCCGATAGAAATGTATGATATACCGGATCGGATCCAGAGAAAGATTCAGTTTACCGGGTATATTCCGAGAAAAAGGCGCGATCCCGCCACGAGAGCCAGGGTCAGAAAACGCTACCGGATCATGGAAGACGATAATTTTATCCTCGTCACCACCGGCGGCGGCGGCGACGGCTATGAGGTAATAAGCCATTACCTCGCCATGCACGATTTTTATCCGACGTCACTGCCGTTTAAAAGCATCATCATCACCGGCCCCTTCATGCCGAAGGCCAGGGCAGAAGAATTGGAACACCGGGCCAGTGTGCACGGCATCAAGGTGAAAGCCTTCGATTCCCGGCTCGAGGATCTGATTGCAGCGGCGGACGTCGTGATTTCCATGGGGGGTTACAACACCATCTGCGAAATCCTGACCCAGCGGACACCGGCTTTGATCATCCCCCGCGAGACCCCTCGCAAGGAACAGTTGATCCGGGCGACACGGATGAAAGAGGAGGGCCTGCTCGATTACATTCCGTTTTATGAAGTAACGCCGCAAATTTTCAGGGAGAGAATCATCGCCCTGTTAACCCGTCGGCAACAGTATATTGAGAGGATGAAAGACTTCCCTCTCTCCGGACTCGATACCATGCTGGCGAGGCTGAACCTTTTCAAAATGGAAAAAGCCGAGTCGGAGTTGGCTGGAGTAAGCTTGAAATGAGAGGCCATGACAGATTGTCCACGGAGCAACCCATGATAACGCCCCATCCGCCGGTTCTTGGGTATCTGCTCAAGGGATACCCGAGAATATCGGAAACCTTCATCTCCAATGAAATTCTCCTGCTGGAGAAACTGGGCTTTACCTTGCGCCTCTTTTCCATGCGTCAGCCCCGGGAATCTTTCAGCCATCCTTCCGTGAAAGAGATAAAAGCCAGGGTGGATTATCTGCCCACCGAACTGCTCCCGGATTTCCCCCGGCTGCTGCTGCCCACGGTTTTCCTTGCCGTGAAACGACCGAAAGCCTTCCGGGCCGCCCTGCTGACGGCGCGAGAGGGCATGACGAACGGCCAGGAACTGGCTACCCTGAAACACCTGATGCAGGCCTGTTTTCTCACCTATTGCCATCTGCTGAAGGACTCGACTGTCGTCCATCTCCACGGCCATTTCGCCCATTCACCCACCTCGGTCACCTTATTCGCCGCAGGCCTCTCGGGACTTCCCTTCAGCTTCACGGCCCACGCCAAGGACATCTACACTTCGGACCCGCAGAAGCTTCGGCGAAAGATAGCCCGGGCGGAATTTGTGGTAACCTGCACCGGCCACAACAAAGAGTATCTGCAAAAAATCGCCAGTGGCTGTCCCACGCCGATCTATCGCATCTACCACGGCATCGACCTCGAGCTTTTCAATAACGGGCACCTCCGGCCGACGCGCCTCCCCGGGGAGGAATTTCAACTCCTGACCGTCGCCAGAATCACCGAAAAAAAAGGCCTGCCGACCGTCTACCGGGCACTGGCACTGTTGCGTGACAAAGGTATCCGATTCCGGCATACCCTGATCGGCGACGGTGAGGACCGGGAGAAGATTGCCGCGTTGATTGAAGAACTTAACCTCGACAGTCACTGTCGCTGCCTGGGCACCCTGACCCATACCGAGGTGCTGCGCCACTTCAAGGAAAGTGATCTCTTCGTACTCGGCTGCGAGATCGCCAGGAACGGCGACCGCGACGGCATCCCGAACGTCCTGGTCGAAAGCCTCGCCATGGGTGTCCCGGCCCTCTCCACCCGGGTCTCGGCCATTTCCGAACTGTTGATCGACGGGCAAACAGGGCTCACCGTACCGCCCGCGGAGCCGGCTGCCATGGCCGCGGCGATGGAGCGTCTCCTTGTCGACGGTAGCCTTCGAAGCAGGCTGCAGGAGGGCGGCAGAAGATATGTGCAGGACCGTTTCGACAGCAGTGGGTCAACCCGGGAACTGGCGCAGATCTTTCTTTCCCACAACCCGCTTCTGGCGGCAAGACCGGGCACCTGAACAGGATCTTCTCCAATGGCCGAGATACCTAAGGATTACAGCAGATCTTTCACCCTCTTCGGTCTCTTACGGCACGGCCAGACCGAATGGAACATCGAAAAGCGGATCCAGGGTTTCGGTGATTCGCCGCTCACGGCCGAAGGTAGGGATCAGACAGCCAAGTGGTTGAAAACCCTGCAAGGCTATCGCTGGGACAGAATCCTCGCCAGCGACCTCGGCCGGGTTCGCGAGACGGTGGCTATTCTCAACAATCATCTCCAGCTGCCCGTCCATTTCGACCCTCGGCTGCGCGAGCAGGGCTGGGGAGAATGGGAAGGGCTCACCCTGCCCTATGTTCAGGAGACTTTCCGGGAGGAACTTGCCCGACGGGTGGCAATGGGCTGGGACTTTTCCGCTCCCGGCGGCGAGACCCGCAATGGTGTCAAAGACCGGGTTTTCTCGGCACTGCGGGAAGCCGCCCGGAACTGGCGGAGCGGGAATTTTCTGGTCATCTGCCATCAGGGGGTGATCAAGACCGCCCTGTACCACCTTACCGGCAGGGAATTTCTGCCTGGCGAAGATCCCCTGCTGCACCATAACCGACTGCATATCATAAGCCTTTCGGAAGCAGGCTTTACGCCGGTGCAACTCAATATCCCGCGGCTTGAGCCATGAAAGTCTCCTTCTACTGCCAACATGTCCTCGGCATCGGCCATTTCCACCGGAGCCTGGCGATCTGCCGGGCCCTTGCCGAGCATCACCAGACCACCCTCATCCTGGGAGGACCGCCGGTCGCGTTCGGCGAAGAAAAGATTAACACGCTCCTGTTGCCGGGCCTGGAGATGGATTCTCAATTTCAGAACCTTGTCCCGTGCGAACAGGGCCTGGCGCTGGCCGAGGTGAAGGCCAGGCGGCGGGAGATGCTTTTCGCCCATCTCCGGGAGCAACGGCCGGATGTCTTCGTCACCGAACTCTACCCCTTCGGCCGCAAGGCCTTTCGCTTCGAACTCGAGCCTCTCCTTGCCGCGATGCAAGAGGGTGAGTTGCCGAAGAGCCTCTGCTGCTGCAGCGTCCGCGACATCCTGGTGGAAAAGGTCGAGGGCCGGGAAAAGTTCGAACAGCAGGCGGTGGAGGCGCTGAACCGATATTTCGACGGCGTCCTGGTCCACGCCGACGCCGATATCGTCACCCTCGGGGAAACCTTTTCCCGGCTGGGCGATATCCGAATCCCCATCCATTACACCGGCTTCGTCACCAATCAAGAGAATGTCGGAGATGTCGGGGTTCGTGCGAAGATCGGCATCCCGACAACGGACAAGCTGATCGTCGCCAGCATCGGCGGCGGCAATGTCGGCAGCGGACTGCTATTTGCCGTGACGCAGGCTTTTGCCGCCCTGGCTGATGAGCCGCCCTGCCGGCTGCAGTTGTTCTGCGGCCCGTACTGCGACGAGCGCGACTTTCTGCGGTTGCAAGAGGCGGGAGCGAGCATGAAAAATATCCGAGTCGACCGTTTCACCGACCGTTTTCCGGCCTGGCTTGCCGCAGCCGACCTCTCCATCTCCATGGCCGGCTATAACACCTGCATGAATCTGCTCCGGGCCGGCATCCCGGCCTTGGTCCACCCCTTCAGACAAAATCGGGAGCAGAGACTGCGAGCGGAAAGACTCGGCCGCCGGGCGCCGATCGCCGTGCTCGCCGAAAGCGACCTGCAGCCGCAGGTCCTGGCCGAGCTTATCACCCGCCAGCTGGCCTTGCCGCGCGTCCAGCCCGGCGTAAGGCTTGACGGGGCGGCTGAGACGGTTCGCCGACTGGAAATTTGGCACGACGAGCGGAGGAAGTTATGACCCGATCCGTATCCGCGCTCTACCACACAAGCCATGAGGATTTGGCAGACCGTATCGCCCGGCGGATAGCCCGGGGTTGCGAACGGGCCAAGGGCCATCCCCTGGTTTTTTTCCGGGCGGACGACATAGCCATCCCTTCCCGCAGCTTCGCCGATTTCATTGCCCTCTTCCGCAAACACTCCCTGCCCCTCTGCCTGGCCACCGTGCCCGTCTGGCTAAACGAGGAGCGCCTGGCCGAGCTGCGATCGCTCACCGGCACAGCAGCCGATCGCTCCAGCCAATGGTGCTGGCATCAGCACGGCTACATCCACCATAATTTCGAGCTGGCCGGAAAAAAACAGGAGTTCGGCCCCTCCCGCGCTCCAGACGAGCTCAGGAAAAGCCTTACCCAGGGCCGCGACCGGCTGCGCAGGTTCCTCGGCGAAGACTTCCACCCCGTCTTCACCCCTCCCTGGAACCGCTGTGGCGAAGCGACCCTCCAGGCTCTCGTCGATCTCGATTTCAAGGCGGTTTCACGGAGCAAAGGAGCGCGTCCCGAAGCCCCGGCCACCCTCCCCGATTTTCAGGTAAACGTCGATCTCCACACCAGAAAGGAGCCATCGCCCGAACTGTCCTTTGCCGCTCTCCTCAATGAGCTGGAAGAGAGCCTTGCCTCCGGACGGAGCGGCATTATGATTCATCATCAGAGGATGAATGCGCAAGCCCTGCACCTGCTCGATGTGTTGCTTGCGCTGATGGGGGGAAATCGAAATCTCACCCCGATCCATTTCGGCGATCTGCTCAAGGAGATATCATGACCGACTGCTACCAGACACTCGAGAACCATTTCAAACGCCTTGCAAGAATCGACCACGCCAGAACCTTCCTGCAATGGGATCACATGGTGATGATGCCCCCCGGCGGCAACCAATCCCGGGCGGAAGCCATCGCCGAGCTCACCGCCCTGCGCCACGAGTTACTCACCTCGCCGGAACTGGGCGAGCTGATCGAAAAGGCCGAAAGCCAGACTCAGGACCCCATCCGGCAACGCAGTCTCCTCGAGATGGAACGCATGTACCGAAGAGCGGTGTGCCTGCCCGCCGAGCTGGTCAAGGCCAAGACGCTGGCCGGCTCGATCTGCGAACATGGCTGGCGCAGCCAGCGCCATGCGAACGACTGGCAGGGCTTCCTCGCCAATTTCCGGGACGTCGTCCGTCTCTCCCGCGAGGAGGCCCAAGCGCGGCAGGCCGCCGATCCCGGCCGATTCCCCACTCCTTACGATGCCCTGCTCGACCTCTACTGCACCGGCGACAGCAGCGTCTTCCTCACCGAGACCTTTTCCCGGCTCAAGCTGGAGCTGCCGGGTCTCGTCCGGGAGGTGGCCGAGAAGCAGAAAGATGAGCCGGTGGCCAACCTGCAGGGCAGCTACTCCATCGCCGATCAGCAGCAGCTCAACCGGGAACTGATGGTCTGCCTCGGCTTCGACTTCAACCGAGGGCGCCAGGACGTGAGCGCCCACCCCTTCAGCACCGGCGGCCGCGGCGACCAGCGGATCACCACCCGCTACCGTGAGAGCGAATTCCTGGAAGCGCTCCTCGCCACCGCCCACGAAACAGGCCACGCCGCCTACGAGGACGGTCTGCCCGAGATATGGGACGGCCTGCCCATCGGCCTTGCCCGCAATATGTGTATTCATGAGAGCCAGAGCCTTTTTTTCGAAAAGCAGCTTTTCCTGTCACGCCCCTTCCTCGTTTTCTTCAGCGCGACCATCCACGGGCTTTTGCCCTCTACCGCCCGGCATGACGGCGCAGCCCTCTGGACCGCCGCCACCCGCGTCCAACCGAGCTATATCCGGGTCGAAGCAGATGAGCTCACCTATCCCCTCCACGTCATCCTCCGCTGGGAGATCGAGTCCGGCCTGATCAACGGATCGCTCGCCGAGGACGACATCCCGGAGATCTGGGACGCCAAGATGATCGAATACCTGGGCCTCTCCACCAGGGACAACTACCGGGATGGCTGCCTGCAGGACATGCACTGGAGCGACGGCAGCTTCGGGTACTTCCCCTCCTACACCATAGGGGCCCTGAACAGCGCCCAGCTCGCGGCAGCACTCCGCAAAAGCCATTCGGACTGGCAGGAACGGCTCGCGGCGGGCGAGGTTGGTTTTGCCCGAGACTGGCTGCGGGAAAACATCTGGCGCAAGGCCTCCTCGATGGAATCCCAGGAGATCATCAGGGCGGCATGCGGCGAAGGCACTGATCCGGAGCATTTCCTGAACCATATCCGCGACCGGTACCTGCTGGGCCTGTACTGATCCGCTGGTACCGGTAACTCTGAGATTCTGTTCCTGAATACGAGCGGCTTACATTGACATGCCCTGAGGTAACACCTAGATTTGATTGACTGGACAATGATGAGCCCGAAAGGCGGACTGCTGCCTCGGAAATAGGTGTTATCAAACCCCTCAGGAAAAAGGACCAGCTCGTATGAGACGCCTCGTCGCCCTGCCCTTCGCCAAATCCTGTCAAATGGCGTACCAGTCGATCCGGGTCCGGTTCTTTCGCTCCCTCGTGACCACCATGAGCCTGGTCCTGGCCGTGGCCTTCCTCAGCTTCACCCAGACCGGCAACGACATTGCCGGCGGCCTCCTCGGAAGCGGTGATCCACACTACATCGAGGCGCTGGCCAGGGCCGGTTACGACGTGCTACCGGAAGCCCCCAACGTCGTCGCCTCCAGCAAGCAGCGCTGGATCATCTTTCTTTCCCTTTTGGTCTGTGTTGTAGGCATCATCAATGCCCAGCTCATGTCGGTGACGGAACGGTTCCGGGAAATCGGCACGCTGAAATGCCTGGGGGCGCTGGATAGGTTCATCGTACGGATATTCGTCATCGAGGCAACCATTCAGGGTGTTGCCGGATCGCTCGCCGGCGCCCTTTTGGGAGCCCTGGCGGCAATCCTGACCGCAATGGGCAAGTTCGGCCTGGCCTCGGCCGGCTTCATTACCTGGAGCGTGATCGCCAAGACCATCCTCATCGCCATCGGCACCGGGACCGTGCTCAGCCTGCTCGGAGTCCTCTATCCGGCCATCGTTGCGGCCCGGATGCAGCCGGTCGAGGCCATGCGGGTCGAGCAGTAGCACCGAAAAGGAGACCGGTATGACAGATACGAAAAAAATAGTGCGGGTCTCGGAGGTCACCAAGGATTTCGAGCTGGGCAAGATCGTGGTCAAGGTGCTGAAGGGCATCGACCTCGAGATCGAAACCGGCAAGTACGTCTCCATCATGGGACCGTCCGGCTCCGGCAAGTCGACCCTCTTTAATATGATCGGCGGCCTGGACAAACCGACCAGCGGCAAGGTCTTCATCGACGAGGTGGATATCGCCCAGCTCGACGCCTACGAGCTGGCCTGGCTGCGCTGCCGCAAGATCGGCTACATTTTTCAGACCTTCAACCTCATCCCGGTGATGACCGCGCTGGAAAACGTCACCATCCCCATGACCTTCGCCGGGGTTGGCAACGACCAGGCCATGGAGCGGGGCATGCAGCTCCTCGATCTGGTGGGTCTCACCGGCCGCCACGCCCACCGGCCTTCGGAACTCTCGGGGGGGCAGCAGCAGCGGGTGGCGGTAGCGCGGGCACTGGCCAACAATCCGGCCATCATCCTCGCCGACGAGCCGACCGGCAACCTCGACCTCAGCACCGGCGAGGATATCATCCGGCTCCTCAAGGAGCTCAGCCTGGAGCGCAAAGTCACCGTTATCTCGGCGACCCACGACTATAAGATGCTCAATGTTTCCGATCAGGTGGTCTGGATCAGGGACGGAAAAATCGATAAAATTCAGGAAAGGAGCGAACTGGACATTAAAACGGGCGGACTTGCCTCTGCTCACTGAGCAGGGTCATGCTCTGAAAAATTAATGGTTAAGCTTTGCGGCATGATTGCTCGGTCCACTACGGCACGGGCGACGAAAGATAGAAATGATGGCCTCTTTTCTCGTACAGCTCTTGATTCTTGCGATCCTCGTGGTTTTTCCGGTGCCCGGCAGGGCGTCGGATTCATCGCTTCGGGAAACGATTTCCTCCATGAGCGGTTTCGGCACCAGGGCTACCGGCACTCCCGGGTACGAGAAGGCCGTTGCCTATATTGAGGAGAGGCTGCGGAACCTGGCGCTTGAACCGGCTACACATGAATACGAACTGCCAGTCCGCCGCTTCATGGGCGCGGAATTGACAGTAGACGGCAGGAGTTACCCCCTCGCCGCCTTGAGCAACAACGCCATCACCCCTCCGGCCACAGACGGAACCGTTGCCGCCCCCCTCTTCTACCTAGGCAACGGTTCTCTTGCACAGCTGGACGGCAAGGACCTCAATGGCAGCATCGTGTTGATGGATTTCGATTCCGGCCGCAACTGGCAACAGTTGGCCGCCTTGGGCGCCAGGGCCCTGATCTTCCTGGCCGGCGACGCCGGCAAGGAAACCTCCAGACGGATCTTCTTTACCGAAAAACAGGAACTCACTCCCCTGCAGTTTCCCTGTTTCCTGCTCGAAAGGTCTTTCGCCGAGCAGATCTTCGGCCGGCTCGAGGTCAGCCCCCAGCCCCAGCACCCAAGGGTGGAACTCACGGCCCGCGCCGTGTGGGAGCCACACCTCGCCAAAAATATCTATACGCTCATCGAAGGCAGTGATCAGAGGAAAAAGGAGGAGCTCGTCGTCCTCGAGGCCTTTTTCGACACCGATGAATTCATTACCGGCGATTCTCCCGGCGCCGACGCCGCCACCTCCATCGCCACGCTGCTCGCGCTCGCCGAAACGCTCGTCAAGAATCCACCCGAACGATCGATCCTGTTGCTCGCCACCAGCGGCCGGGCCCAGGCCATGGCGGGAATGCGGGATTTCGTCTGGAGCATCAGCGCGAGATCTAAGGACCTGCGCGATAAAAAGCAGCAGTTGCAGCGGCTACAGAAGAAACTAAAGGAGAATCTGGCGACCCTTGAGAAACTCCGTTTCCCCCTGGAGCCGGATCCTTCCCGGGACGCTCTGCTCAGCGAGGCCGTTCGTCCGAGCCTGGACTACGCCGTCGATGAAATCTCCAGGCAGCTGATTCAGCTGCGGCTCGCCGAACAGACGCCCGCCACCAAGCAATTGATCAAGGAGGCAGCCAGCCGTCGCCTCGCCTACCGCAGACTCGGCTGGGCGGAGGGCTTCGACCGGCTGAGCGGGGAAGAGGAAGACCTTTTACGCGGACTGATACCCGGGGCCATCGCCAAGAACACCCTCCTTGCAAATGACCTGGAACGGCAGCAACAAGCCCTGCAGTCGGCTACCACCCTTCGCGACACCGTCCGCGATTACCAGATAGCGGCCCTCATCAGCCTCCACCTCTCCGGCCACGGCAACGGCGTGGGCGGCTTCAATCGCGGCTTCCTCTACAACTTGAAACCGACAATCAACCGCACGCCTGCCTACAGCACGATGGCAACGGTTCTCGCCCAGGCGGCAGGCCCGCCCGGAGGTACTGCCGCCTACCAGGATACCCTTCGCCCAAGCCACCTCCGCGGCTGGGATTCCTGGCTGCCCGACCGGCCGAATCTCGGCGGCGAGGTCGGGGCGCTTGCCGGCTACCTGGGCCTGACGCTCGCTACTACCGGGGACAGCCGCAGTCTCTGGGGAACGCCCGGCGACACCCTGGAAGCGATCGACTGGCAGTACCTGGCCGGCCAGACCGAGCTGCTCGGCCGATTGGTATCCGGGATCCTCGCCGCCCCGATCCTGTCGAGCGGCAGCCTGCCAAGGGACGGCTTCGTCACGGTCACCGCCCGGGCAAACCTGCTGCTGCAGGGCGAGCTCTTTGCCAATTATCCGGCCGGCGGTACCGCCATCCTCGCCTACCAGGGGAACGGCATGTACCATGCCATAGTGGATGAAACAGGTCATTTCACCATCAAGGGCGTGGCCGACAAGAAGAACGTGCTCGACAAGCTGATCATCGAAGGCTACCGGTTTGACGAAACGAGCGGCAAGGTCGTCTGGGCCATCGACAAGAAGGAGACCGGCAAGGACAACTACCGGCTGAAGCTCCTGCGCAAGGCGATGCAGACCGATCTGGTGCTCTTCAGTTGCCGGGAGACGACCCTGTTCAATCTGCTCGAACCGCGCAGTTTCGCCTACATGACCAAGATCCAGCTCTTCGACGGCCGGCGCGACGCGCCCCCCGAGCACTACTGGTACAGCCGTATCGATACCCGTGAATCGATCATTTCCTCGGTGTATACCGAACCTGGGACCCTGTTGAAGCTCACCCTGTCCGACACGCTCCTGACCAACAAGATGATATTGACCAACGCCACCGAGGAAAAGCCTCTTGGCCAAGGATACCTGGTGGACAATTTTCCGCGCATTCCCCACACCGTCCATCATGCGGCCGAGGACGCCTGGACACTGCTGCTGCCGCGCATCGAAAACCTGGAGAGCCACGGCATCTTCGACGAGAAGATCGACGACCTGAAGAGACGGGGGATGGCCGCGCTCGACAAAAGCCGGGAAAGCCTCGCCGCCTTTGCCTACTCGGCGGGCCGCGAAGCGGCGGCCGAGGCCCTGGCCCTGGCCGACCGGGTCTACGTGCAGGTCGCGGGGACCCAGAAGGACGTCCTTTTCGGGGTGCTCTTCTATGTGGCTCTCTTCGTGCCGTTTGCCTTCGTCATGGAAAGGTTCCTGTTCAACTTCGCCTCCATCTACCGGCGCATCGTAGGGTTTTCCGCCATTCTCGCCGCGGTCATCGCCATCATCTACAAGGTCCACCCGGCCTTCCAACTCGCCTACAGCCCGATGGTGATCATTCTCGCCTTCTTCATCATCAGCATTTCCTTTTTGGTTGCTTTGATCATTTTTTTCCGCTTCGAGGACGAAATGATCCTGCTGCAGCGGCGGGCCACCCACAAGAGACCGGAGGAGATCAGCCGCTGGAAGGCCTTCGTGGCCGCCTTTTTCCTGGGAATATCCAACCTCAGGCGGCGAAGGCTGCGAACGATCCTCACCTGCACGACGCTCGTCATCCTGACCTTCACAATCATGAGCTTCACCACGATCAAGTCCAGCCGCCAGCAGGTGCGTCTCGCCTTTCAGCCCGAGGCGCCCTACCAGGGACTCCTGCTGAAGAAGATCAACGCCCAGAGCCTGCCGCCCCAGGCAATGGATATCCTGGCCGGCAGCATGCCTCCGGGCAGCAGGCCGGCCCCGCGCATCTGGCTGGAAAACAACGACCGAACCAGACCGGTTCACGTGCCGGTCCGGGCAAACGGCAACGAGGTCGAGATCCAGGGCCTGATCGGCCTTTCCCCGAACGAGGCCGCCGTCACCGGGCTGCACAGGCTCCTCACCGCCGGCCGCTGGTTTACCGATGACGACCGCCTCGCCATCATCCTCGAGGAAAATCAGGCCTCCCGGCTGGGACTGGACCCCTCCCGGGAGGAGACCGTCTCGCTCATGGGCACGCCTTACACCGTCATCGGCACGTTCCGGGCGGCGGACCTGGAGCAGACCCGCGACCTGGACGGCGAGCCGCTGACCCCGGTCGTCTTTCCGGAAGAGGCTGGCAGGGAGATGACCGAGGAGGAGGCCGAGGCGCTCGAATCCGGTGATGACCTGCGCTCCTTCCAGAGCCGGTACCGGCATATCGGCGCAGCCGACACCGCCATCGTCCCGGCGAGGACGCTGCTTGCCGCCGGCGGGGAATTGAAAAATGTGGCGATCCGGCCAGACAATCCCGCCAGTATCAAGGAAATTGCCGAAAGTCTTACCGACCGCTTCAGTCTCGCCATCTTCACCGGCGAACCGGACGGCGTCTGGCTCTACAACATCAGTGACACCCTCAACTACAGCGGTGTGCCGAACATCATCATCCCCCTGCTCATCTCGGTCCTGATCGTCCTCAACACCATGATCAGCTCGGTCTACGAGCGCAAAGGTGAGATCGCCGTCTACACCTCGGTGGGCCTCGCCCCCTCCCATGTCGGCTTTCTCTTCGTCGCCGAGGCCATGGCCCTGGCGGTCATTTCCGTGGTCCTCGGATACCTGATAGCCCAGGTCTCCGCGGCCCTCTTCAGCGAAACCCCGCTCTGGGCCGGGATCACCGTCAACTATTCGTCGCTGGCCGGGGTGGCGGCCATGGCACTGGTGATCATCGTGGTGCTGGTTTCGGTACTCTACCCGGCACGGGTCGCGACCCGCATCGCCATTCCCGACGTCAACCGGACCTTCAAGCTGCCCGAGCCGGTCGGCAACAGCATCCAGGTCACCCTGCCCTTTCTCATGAAATACCGCGAACACGAGAGTATCGGCGGCTTCGTTTACAACTATCTGACCAGCCATCGCGACATCTCCCACGGCCTGTTTTCGACTGGGCCGGTGGAGGTGGTCTTCAGCTGCTCGACCGTGTCGGAGATCGCCCGGATGGTCCAGGAAGCAGACAACCCCCACGAGCTGCGCTGCCTCCACATCCGCAGCAACGTCTGGCTCGCCCCTTTCGATTTCGGGATCATGCAGACCGTCGACCTTCAATTCTGCCCCGCCCGGGAGGGCCGTGACTTCCTGGAGATCAGGGTCTCGCTGCACCGGAGGTCGGGGGAATCCGGGGCCTGGCAGCGGATCAACACCTCATTCCTCCACGAGATCCGCAGGCAGCTCCTGGTCTGGCGATCACTTGACGACGCCGCCCACGACCGGCTGCGCGAATCTTTCCGCGAGGCGGTGGCCCTGAGCCGCCCCCAGGAGGCACTCTGACATGGCGACCGCCGACCTGCCGAAAAGCTCGCTCCGCCTGCGGGCCCCGTTCCTGGGACTTATGCTCGCGGTGGTCATCTGCCTGCTCACCCCATACAACAACATGTATCTCCGGGCGACGCCGCTTGGCGGCGGTCATTTCCCGCTCGCGCCCTTCTTCGTCTTCCTGGTGCTGGCCGTCGTCGTCACCGCCATCGCCCGGCTGTTCCGCGCGAGGCTCCTACTCACCGGGCCGGAGCTGCTCATCGTCTGGATCGAGATGGTGATCGGCTCAGGGATTGCCTATACCGGCTTTGCCCGCACCTTTCTCCTCAACCTGACCGCCCCGGTCCATCTCGCCAGCCCCGGCAACCAATGGGACCAGGTTATCAATCCCCTGATCCCGCCGGGGCTGACCCCGAGCGACGTGGGTGCCATCGAGCTGCTCTACGACGGCATCGGCGGGGGCAGGCAAATGAGCTGGTTCGAGATTTCCGCCTCGATCCCCTGGTCCGCCTGGCTTCCGCCGCTCCTGCTCTGGGGCGGCTATGTGCTGCTCGCCTATCTCGTCATGCTCTTTCTCATCAACATCTTCTCCCGGCAGTGGATCCACAACGAGCGGATGAACTTTCCGCTGCTGAAGGTCCCCGAGATGATCGGCAAGGCGATGAATGAAGGCGAGACCGCCCGGTTCTTCTGCAACCGCTTTCTCCTCGCGGGCCTGTCTCTGCCCGTATTTCTCCATCTGGTCAACGGACTCAGCCTCTATTACCCTTCCGTGCCGGCCATCCCGACACTCTTTCTCGCCGGCCCTTACTTCCCGGAGAGCGGCATCTTCACAGGGTTTCAGAAGATGAAGATCCATTTCTACCCGGCCTTCATCGGTTTCGCCTTCCTCACCTCGCGGCAGATCTCCTTTTCCTTCTGGTTCTTTTTCCTCGCCGTCTCCTTTCTTTACGGGATTCTCGCCATGCTCGGCTACTCCATCCCGGCCTCGGAGCTGGGCATAACCTTCGGGCCGACGCTGACCCGCCCGGAAGAGATGCAGATGATCGGAGCCTACGGGGTCTTCTTTCTCTTTCTCCTCTGGCTGGCAAGACTCCACCTCCTCGATGTCTGCCGCCAGTCTTTCTTTCTCAAGGAGCCCTCCACAGGCCGATCCGAGTGGTTCGACGTGCGGGTCTCCTTCTGGGGGGCGGCGATCGGTCTTACCCTCATCGTCTGGTGGTACGTCCGGCTGGGTATGGCAGTATCGACCGCAGTGCTGGTGGTCGGGTCGTTCTTTATGATCATGCTGGTGGCCACCCGGATCATCTGCCAGGGCGGGATCGCCTATTTCACCCTCACCGCAGCTCCCACCGACGGACTGATCGCCCTTTTCGGCACCAAGATGTTCGCGGGCGTTTCCGGCCTGCTTGCCGGCATGAGCCAGAAGGTGCTCTTCGTCGACCTGCGGGAGTCGCTGATGCCCTCGCTTCTCCACGCCCGCCATCTCCACCAGGGAAGTCGGCCCGCGCTGTTGCTGTTTGCGGCCCTTGCGCTCACCATCGTGGCCTCCATGACAGCCTCCGTTTTCGCCATGCTGACCCTCTGCTATCGTTACGGCATCCGGGAACTGCAGCTCGACTGGGAAACGCAGACCACCACCACGGTCTACGAGAACATCTACCGGCTGCTGGCGGGAAGCACCGGCACCGGCGACTGGGTCTTCATCTTTTCCCTGGTCGGGGCCGCGGTGATGCTCGTCCTGGTCATTTGCTACCACCGGTTCTACTGGTGGCCGATCCACCCCATCGGCTATCTGACCGCCTACAGCTCAGCGATGCGGATCCTCTGGGTCAGCTTCTTCATCGGCTGGGCCTGCAACGCCCTGTGCATGCGCTACGGCGGCATCGTGCTATTCCGCAAACTTCAGTACTTTTTCATCGGTCTCATCATCGGCGACTTTCTCATGGGGGGAGGCTGGGCCCTGCTTGGATTGTTTACAGACGTGAGTTATCAGGTTTTGCCTGATTAAAGGAAAGGGGAGCCAATGTACGACGACAAGGAACTGAAGGAATACCGCGACCTGCTCCCGCCGCCGACTCACTTCGAGGAGGGTTTCGACTGGAAAACCATCATCGGCGCCATCTTCATCGGCTTTCTCATGATGCCCGGCTCAATGTACCTGCAGCTGGTCATCGGCCAGGGGATCGGGCCCGCGGCCCGCTGGGTGACCATTATCCTCTTTGCCGAGATTGCCAAAAGGGCCCACTCGGACCTCAAGCAGCAGGAGATCTTCCTCCTCTACTACATGGCCGGCGCGGCGCTGGCCTCGCCCTTTTCCGGCCTGTTGTGGAACCAGTACCTGGTCCAGTCGGACGCGGCGCGGATGTTGGGGGTCACCGAATTCATCCCCTCCTGGGTTGCGCCGGGGTCGGAGTCGCAATCGATGATCGACCGCTCCTTCTTCCACCGGGACTGGCTGGTGCCGATTCTCTTGCTCGTCGGCTCGCAGATCATCCAGCGGATCGACCATTTCGGCCTGGGCTACGCCCTCTACCGGATTACCTCTGACGTGGAGAAGCTGCCCTTCCCCATGGCCCCGGTGGCGGCGCTGGGCACCATGGCGCTGGCTGAGTCGCAGGAGGAGAAAAAAAAGAGCTGGAAGTGGCGGGTCTTTGCCATCGGCGGAGTCATTGGCCTTGCCTTCGGTTTTCTTTACGTGCTCCTGCCGATCATTTCCGGCCTCATATTCACGGAACAGATCCGGCTGATTCCCATACCCTGGATCGAGCTCACCGGCTACACCGAGGATATCCTGCCGGCCGTGGCCATGGGCCTCCAGCTCGACCTCGGCCTGCTCTTCATCGGCATGGTCCTGCCCTTCTGGGCGGTAATGGGGGGCCTCGTGGGGCTGATCATCACCATCGCCCTCAATCCCCTGCTCTACTCTTGGGGGATCCTCCACCGCTGGCATCCGGGCATGGCCACCGTCGATACCGTCTTCGCCAACAGTTTCGACTTCTATATGAGTTTCGGCATCGGTCTGGGCCTTGCCATAGGGGTGATCGGCATCTGGAGCGTTGTCCACTCCTTCCGCGTAAAGGATAAGGGCCGCGGCAGCTTCCGGGATGTGTTCCGACCGCCGCCCGGCCGGGGCGACTTCAACTTCTGGATCGCCATCGGGATCTATTTCTTTTCCACGCTAGCCTACGTCCTGCTCTGCGTCTGGCTGGTGCCGTCCTTTCCCTGGTTGTTCTTCCTCGCCTACGGCTTCGTCTATACCCCCGTCATCTCCTACATAACCGCCCGGATGGAGGGCATCGCCGGCCAGTTCGTGAGCCTCCCGTTAGTGCGGGAGGCGAGCTTCATCGCCGGGGCCCGGTTTTTCGGCTACCAGGGGATCGAGATCTGGTATGCGCCCATCCCCATTCACAACTACGGCGAGGCGACCGTCCAGTTCAGGCAGATCGAGCTCACCGGGACGTCCTTGCGCGGCATCATCAAGGCGGAGCTGCTGGTCTTCCCCATCGTCATGATCGCGAGCCTGCTCTTCTCCCAGTTCATCTGGCGGCTCGCCCCCATACCCTCGGCGAGTTACCCCTTCGCCCAAGAGCTGTGGCACCTCCAGGCCTTGAATACGCTGCTCATGCAGACCTCGACACTCGAAGGCAACTCCCAGTTCTACCAGGCCCTGGACGGCCTGACCGTGGTTACCGGCCTCGGCTTCGGCCTATTGATGTATATAGTCCTCAGCCTCATCGGCCTGCCGGTTCTCCTCATCTACGGGGTAGTTCGAGGCCTCGGCCAGTCCACGCCACACGGCCTGGTGCTGGAGGTAGTCGGCGCCTTCCTCGGCCGCTATTTCTTCCTGAAAAAATACGGCCCGATGTGGCGGCAGTACGCCCCGGTCCTGCTCGCCGGCTTCTCCTGCGGCATGGGTCTTGCCGGGATGTTTGCCATGGGCTTTGCCTTGATTATCAAATCCCTCAGTCATATGGCCTTTTGAGCAGTGATTTCGGAACAGCCTGTCCTTTCCAGCAACCCACGAACGACCAAGAGCCAGCCGGTCGGAGATTCTTGACATGGGTCGGGGAGACGCGTAGTTTTAGGAGAGAATGTTTCAAGAATTTAGAACGTAAAGGATGAACATGGCACCAAAGATCTTCAGCATGCCTCGCCTTATCCTCTGCTGTCTGGCAGTGACGATTTCGGTCGGCCCGGTTATTGCCTCGGAACAGGCCCCCACCGAAATTGCCGGCATCGCCCTTGGCAGCAGGGTTGACGCTTATCCCGATATCATCCGGTCAAATTTTCTGAAAGAGGTGGTGGTTACCGACTGGCACGGCTTCCGCAACGGGGTAATCTCCTACGGCTCTTGCCGGTACAAGGGGGAGATCCTGAAAATCGACATGAAATACGAAGATAAAAGCAAAAACTTCTATGAAACACTGCTTGCCAAATTCCGGGAAAAATACGGCGCCCCCGGTTCCTGGGCCGGCGATTCTTTCGGGGTCATGCTGATCTGGAAATGGCAGTTCGTCGACAGCGACAACAACAAGATAAGCCTTTCCCTGCAGCATAACAGCAAGAACATCGACGAAACCATCGGCAACATGGTCAAGCTCTCCTTCCCTGAAAAAATAGACGAAGAAAGGCGCTGTTTCGTCGACATGTGCAAACAACACCAACAGGGAACAGACGAAGCGCGCCGCGAGGAACTGAAGAAAACCGACTGGTCGTACCTCATTCCCAGATGAACATGGTAGCAACCGAGCGATTTTTAGCCTGGAACGGCGTGCGCCTCTCCATCGCCGCCTCCTGGGAACCTCGGGTGGCTGGGCCCCGCCACCTGATTCTCGAGGAGGATTTCCAGCCGCTGCTGCAGCTTCGCTGGTACAAAGCATCCGACGGTTCCTCCAGGGAATCCATGGGACTCGCGGCGGCCCTGGCCAAGCAGGGCGAAACGGCCGGAATGCAAAGTGACTGGTCCACACCCTGGCGTCAGCTCGAATCCATGTTTCAGGTACATGCCTTTGCGGCCGGCAAAGATGGAACTCCCTCGGGCGGAGCCTTTTCCTGCCCCCAGTGCCATACCATCTTTCATTTCCAGCTCTTCCCAGACAAGCTGATAGTGGGCCGGGCAATCGCCGAGAGCCTTGCGACCCTCTCCTGCCACGATCATGACGACGACCTTTGGCGCATCCAGGATTTCTCTCTTTCCCTGCCGCCGGGGTTCGATCTGGTCGATTACTCTTTTGCAGCAGGCCTCACCAGGCTGTCCTTCCGGGCGGGAAAGCTTCACCTTGCTGCCGCCCGTCTGGCGCCCGCCGACGAGCGGCTGAAACACCAGTCGCTGGCCGGGATCCTGCTCGCCCAGGCGGGTGTCGACGGCCTGCAGATCCGGGCAGAGGACGATCCGAACACCTGCGAAGCCTTCCGCATCCCGCATTTTTTCAACCGCCTGGTGTTGCGCCTGCGCGGCGACCGGCCCTTTGTACAGGCAAGGATCTGCCACGATCCGGCCTGCAACCGGCTCCTCTCCCTGATCCTCAGCGGAACAAGGCCGCTTCCGGCCGGCCTGCTCGAGGAGATCGCCGAACATTATGCGACTGTTTAGGAAAAAGGAGGAGAAACCACCTGAACCGACCCGCACTGAGGCGTTGCGCTGCGTCCCGCAGAGAGCGACGGCGGCGAACTGGCATTCGCTCGACCAAGGCGACATCCTGATCGAGTATCCGCTGGAGATCCGGCCGTTTTTCCTACAGCTCGCGAGACGCTTCTATGACCGGAAAAACCTGCCCCCGCCTACAAGGAAACTCCAGCTCGACCGGCTGGGCAGCCTGGTCTGGCAAATGGTAGACGGTCGGAAGAATGTGGGAACGATCATCAGGGAGTTTGCGACAGCCAGCGGCCTTACCCTGCAGGAGGCGGAACTCTCCGTTACCGCCTTTTTCCGCCAGCTCGGCCGGCGCGGCCTCATCTTTATGAAAGGCCCGGCTTCGGATGATCTTTAGAAATTCCTCTCTTCGTACCTATCCCCTGTGGGGAGCCAAGCCCAGTTGTCGCGCGAGCAGCTGCAGGTCGGACCAGGTCGCCTGCTTCATCTCCGGGTTCTGCAGCAGATAGGTGGGATGATAGGTGGCAAGCACGGGTATTTGCAGTCCCGACGCCGCTTCAAAGTCATGGAAGCGACCCCGCAGTCGTGACAGGGGCTGCGACTTCTCGAGGATCACCCGCGCAGCGACCATGCCCATGGCCAGAATCGCTTCCGGAGCCAGCACGGCAATCTGCCTGCGCAGATAGGAGACGCAGCTCTGCACATGCACCGCCTGCGGCTGAACGCTTGCCGGAACCGCGCACTTGATGACGTTAGTGATGAATACCTCGTCCACCGGCAGGTTGATCGCCGCCAGCATCCTGGCGAGCATCCGGTCCTGCTCGCTGCCGAACAAATGGCCGGGAGGCAGGCGACCTTCCTGGTCCGCGCTCAACCAATCGCCGACGATCATCAGCCGTACGCTCTCCGGTCCCCGACCGACCACCGGATAGATGCGCTGTTTATGGAGGTCGCAGGCGCGGCAGGTGACGACCTCCTCGGCGATATCGGCAAGCTTCACGCCAAGTGGACGGGGAACAGCCGCTTTTGGAATTTTGGGGGCGGAAACGGCAGGATGAGCTTCCCCGCCGGGCGCAACCAGCGCCTCCTGTGCCGGAGTCGGCATAAACTGAAGAAATGATTGAATCTCCCTGCTAAGCGGATAGCCATCGATGCCGATCGCCTCATGGTAGTTCAGCAGGGTTTTCAAGCCCTTGAGAAAGGTACCTTGATCTTGTTGCATTGCTTCCTTTTTTCACTATTCGTCTTTCGCCGCTACTCCCGATCCTCTTCGACCAGCCCCGTCAGTCGTACGGAAAATAGTAGATATCCCAGGAATCGCTGTGTTCGTGTGCATTATCTCGGAACTCTCCGAAGTAATTGAAGGCGATCGCCTTGGTGCCGGGCGGGGCCGACCGGGAAACCCGGAAATCCCGTTTTTCCGGGGTCCGTCCGAAGGCGCCGAAAACCGGTGTGACATCGATGGTCTCTATCACCCTGCCCTGTCCGTCCAGAAAACTCATCTTCAACGAAAACCTGGCGATGACCGGAAAGGCGTCGGTCAGACTTCTGTCAAACATGAGGGTGCCGGAGAGGTCGAAAGGATCTCCAGCACCGGAGAGTGAATAGATGATTTTTACATCTCCCTCCGAAAAGGTCTGTTTTTCCACACGCGTTTCCGGAAGGGCGATACGCGCTTCAGGCCGGGCGACGGCCCCCGTCTCCGGTTTGAGAAAATTGGCACAGCCGGACACCAACATGCCAAGACACAGAAGAATGGTCGCAGTCTTCGCCTGGAAAGAGGATTTCATAAGAGAGAAGTGTCACGAAAGTTTGCATACTTTTTCGGGTTGTCCCAACACCCGTCATAATAACCATGGGTTGGCCGGTGAAACAATGTTTTCTCCTCTATTTTCTGGAAAAATGGCAGCCTTTTTGCTCAAAATCTGGTATTTAACGGACATATGGTTACTATTCAGCAAACCGGACGCGACCTTCGGCCTGCTGTTCCTGCCAACGAGAACGACGAGGTGCCCATTGACCAAGGAAGAATTCAGTCTTGCCCGGAAAAAACTCGGGAAGACCCAAAAACAACTGGCAGAACTCCTCGGTATGTCGCTGAAGACCATCCACAGCTATGAACAAGGCTGGCGGACGATTCCCACCCATATCGAAAGGCACATCTATTTCCTCTTGATCAATCAACGAGGAAGAAAAGACTCCCTGATTCCCTGCTGGCAGAAAAAGAATTGTCAGGTAAAGGATGAGTGTCCGGCCTGGGAATTCCAAAGCGGTCACCTCTGCTGGTTTTTGTGCGGCACCAAATGCGACTGCACCCAGGACGCCTGCCAGAGAGAAAAGCTAGAGATCTGCAAGCGTTGCGAAATATTTACATCCCTTTTGAAGTAGGTGCCCAAAATGCCGATTTACGAATACCGGTGCGATGCGTGCCGGCATATTTTCGAAGTTCTTACCTCGCCAGGCTCCGCGGGCGATAAACTGCTCTGCAGCAAATGCGGGAGCGACAAGGTGAGCAAGCTCATCTCCGCCGGAAGTTTTCTCAAGAGCTCCGGCTCTACCCTGCCGAGCGCCGGTTCTTCGGCCGGGTCCGGCTGCGGCCACAGGGGATTCTCTTGAGCGACCTGACATGAGGCTCCGTGTGAGCCTCGAGCTGATTGCCTGAAAGTGATTCCGCCAAAAACGCAGATGCGGCGTCTGGGTTATTCCTCTGCCTTGTCCGCCTTTTCCTTGGAGAAATCGAATACCCGCTCATTTTTCCTGAGGAGACCGTAGTCTTTCCTTGCGACCTCCTCGAGGTAACCCGGGTCGTGCTGCAGGCGGTCGATGTCGTTCTGCAGTTTTTTATTCTCCTCTTCGAGCTGGACCGTCTTTTCCTGCAATTTCCGCAGTTCCTGGCGTTTTTTGAATAAGGCCACGACACCCGAGTCCGGCGCAAAAAGAACCCAGAGCACGGCAAACACCGCCAACGCCGCGGAAATCCGCAGAAATCTTCTCTTCTGAAGAGGTGAAAGCTGCTGTTTTGGTTTCGGCCGTTTTTGTGTGAACAATCTACTCACCTGACTGATTGATATGAAAAATGATGACACTCGCCCCCTGTACCTGGTCAGTGGTTGTCTGGTCGGCTTATGCACCCGGTATGACGGCGCAACCAAGGAAAATCCCGAGTGCCTGACCCGACTGCAGCATGCGGTCTGGATCCCCGTCTGCCCGGAACAGCTCGGCGGCTTGCCCACCCCGAGGGAAGCCGCCGACATCGTCGGCGGCGACGGCAGAACGGTGCTAGCCGGCAGAGCCAAGGTCCTGACCAAGTCAGGCGTCGATGTCACCGAGGCTTTCATCCGCGGGGCTGAGCAAGTTTTGAAAATAGCCCGGCAGCAGTCCGTCAACGGTGTCTTTCTCAAGGCCCGCAGCCCATCCTGCGCCGTCTCCGGCACGATAGGGGTCACCGCCGCCCTGCTGGGTGAGGCGGGCATTCCGCTTGCCGAATTCTAGCTCTTTTCCTGCTCCTTGCCGATACGCAACACTTTCAGAATGATGATTCCCGATTCGTAGAGCAAATACAACGGCCCGCCCATCAGCAGCATGTTGACGATATCCGGCGTGGGCGTGAGCAGCGCCGAGACGAGCGCGATGAACAAGAGGGCGTAACGCCGGTTCTTCTCGTAAAAATCGCGTTTCAGCGCCCCGACTTTTACCGAAAAGACCATGAAGATCGGCAGTTCGAAGATCAGTCCGAAGGCAAGGATGAAGATCGTCACAAAATTGACGAATCGGCTGACCGATATTACCGGTTTCAACTCCTCGGAGCCGAAGCCGAGCAGAAAATTGATGCCGAAAGGCAGGGTCACCAGATAGCAGAAAACCGTTCCGCCAAAGAACAGCAGGCAGGTGAAAAATATGAAAAAAAACAGCTGGCCTCCGGATACATTGAACGGCTTGCCCAGCGCACGCCACAACTGGATAGTAAGCCACGGCATCAGCAGGTAGAGCGCAGCGAAAAAGGCCAGCTTCACATGGGCGAGAAAGGGCTCTGCCACCGTAAAGAAGTACAGTTTGTCGGCGAGATGCCCCTGCACCAGCTGCAGCAGTTGCGGAGACAGGAAAAAAATCGCGAAGCTGCACAGGACGAGCGACACCAGCAGATTGCGAAAGGACTTCCGCAATTCGTTGATAAAGATGAAAAGTTTAGGATGTTCCGCCATAGATATCAGGAAGGATTCGAGAATTGCCTAGGATTGTGCATACTGCAGGATTATCCCGGACAAAGTAGCAGAAGGATGGTTAAAAAGCAAATTGATAGAAGTTGCTTTCCCCAAAGAGCCGTGCTAAACAAAGACCATCTTATTTTTAAGCCGTTGTATAAATTACTTAAAAATATCCTTTGCGGAAACGGCACTCTGTTCAGTACCCCCTCGAAGGGGTATAAGGGGCTGTAGCGAAATGGAATGAATGTTCCAGTTATTTCGTAACGGCCCCTAATCTCTCAAATCAACCAGATAAAAAGTCATGCTTGAGTTACGATTCATACGAGAAAACCTGGAGCTGGTCAAAGAGAAGTGCCACCGCCGCGGCATGGATATCGCCGTGATCGACGAATTCGCCGCCCTGGACAGGAAGCGGCTGGCCGTCCTTGCCGAGGTGGAAGGCCTGAAAAACAAGCGCAACACGGTCTCCGACCGGATCGCCGTGCTGAAAAAGGGTTCCATCGAGGAGAAGCTGCAGGCAGAGCCCCTGATCGTGGAGATGCGTGAGACCAACCAGCGGATCAAAGAGCTGGACGGCGATCTTGGCGCCATCGAGGAAAATCTGCAGAAGATCGTCATGACCATCCCCAACCTCTGTCATGACACCGTGCCGATTGGCAAGGACGAGGCAGACAACGTCGAGATCAAGAAGTGGGGGGAGAAACCCGCTTTCAACTTCACTCCCAAGCCTCACTGGGAGCTGGGCGAGCAGCTGGATATCATCGATTTCGATCGCGCCGCGAAACTCTCCGGAGCACGCTTTGCCCTCCTGAAAGGATTTGCCTCGAAACTGGAGCGGGCTCTGATCAACTTCATGCTCGACCTGCATACCGAGCGCCACGGCTACACCGAGATCCTCCCGCCCTTTCTGGTCAACACCCCGACCATGACGGCCACCGGCCAGCTGCCGAAATTCGCCGACGACCTATTCAAGATCCAGGATTGGGACCTCTATCTCATCCCCACTGCCGAGGTGCCGGTAACCAACATTCACCGGGACGAGACCATCAGCGAAAAGGACCTGCCGATCAAGTACACGGCTTACACCCCTTGCTTCAGGTCCGAGGCAGGCAGCCATGGCCGGGACACCAGGGGCCTCATTCGGCAGCATCAGTTCGACAAAGTCGAGCTGGTCAAATTCACCACTCCGGAAACCTCCGATCAGGAACTGGAGTCACTGCTTTCCGATGCTGAAAGCGTCCTGCAGCTCCTCGGCCTGCACTACCGGGTGGTAGCCTTGTGCAGCGGAGACCTCGGCTTCTCTGCCTGCAAGACTTACGACATCGAGGTATGGTTACCCGGACAGAACGCCTACCGGGAGATATCCTCCTGCTCGAACTTCCTCGACTTCCAGGCCCGCCGCGGAGGCATCAGGTACCGGCCCGAGAGCCAGAAGAAGAGCAGACTGGTGCATACCTTGAACGGCTCGGGGCTTGCCGTCGGCCGGACCCTGCTTGCAATCATGGAAAATTACCAGCAGGAGGGCGGCACCATCCGCCTGCCGGAAGTCCTGCAGCCCTACTTTCAGTCTCGGCTGTAGCCACCAGGAGACAGAAACCAGACACTTTTGCGCCGAAGGCACCATTTATAAGCCATCTTCTGGTTTTCGATTTCTGGCTTCTGCCGCCCCCGCCGCCTTTTTCGCCTGGGCCAGCAGCACCTGGTTGCGGGCCATGAGGCCCGGCTGTGAACCCGCCAGGCTTTCGGCCTTCAGGCAGAACTGCACCGCTTGGGGATATTTCTTCTGGCGGAATTTCGCCAGGCCAAGGGTATACCAGTAATGGGCATTGCGGGGTTCGACGCGCAGGGCCCGCTCGAGCAGCAATTCCGCCGAAGAATAGTTTTCCGCCTGCATAGCCTCTTCCGCCTCACGGTAGATGGCAGCCGCCTTGCCGATGACCGGTTTGTAAGCCGCCACGGACTGGCTCACGACAGAAGATTCTTCATCAGGCGACTCCTCTGCCGGCTCGGGGTCGGCAGCTCGTTTCTCCGCGGACGATATAATCGAACGTTCTTCGATCGGTGGCTCGATTGCATCCGGACGTTCCTCGACCGGAGGTGCCGCGGGATTACCGGGCCGCTTCACCGCTACAGGACGTTCTTCGCCCGGTAATCCGGGCGCCGCATATTCACGTTCAACAGGAGGGCTGGTGAGGGCTCGAGACCCTTCGACCGATTGCCTGGCCTCGGATGTACGCTCTCCGGCCGGGCGCCTGGTCACCACGGACCGCTCTTTCACCGGCGGTACGGTCTCGATGTACCTCTCCTCCCTGAAAGGCTTGGCTACGGGAAACCGTTTTCCGGCAGGCGGGCTGCCGGAAACCTCTGCCGGCTTTGCCGCAGTGGGTCTGGGCGGCGGTGTCACCTTCTTAGGGCGAAAGACAGCGCAGCCATTCAGAAACAAGAGCAGCAGACAGATGAAAAGTATGTGTCGCCCGAAACGGCCCGCGGCGGAGATCTTCTTGATGTGCATAATCCTGACCTTAAAAAGAACAAGCTTACCCCCACAAGGGGGGAGGTACCTTCACGAAATTCATTTCAAAACAACAAAAAGATGATTTCCTAAGATACTTAATGCGGGCTGCGCCCCGCAACCCAAGGGTTGTTTCTCCCACAACAGAGGGTATATGTACATTCCCGTAATTCTTTTCAAAAAAACAAGAAATGAATTTCTAAGGTACTAATTGAGCCAGCTGTTGATGGTCTCAAAAATCCCTTTCACCTCTCGTTTCACGCCACTGCCTAGTTCCCTCACATCCGGAACGAAGGGGTCAGGATCCTCCTCGGGCGGTCCGCTGCCGGCGATAAACGGCAAACGAGTGGTCGTTCCCCCGGGCGAGTAGACGGCCCGGAGCGTGTATTTGTCCACATCCACCCAGTTTATGCCGGAAGGCTCAGGCAGCTGCAGCGGCGAGGAGGGGATACCGGCCATGATATTGGACCAGGCCCGCAGGGCTCCCGTAGCCCCGCTGAGATGGCAGGGCGTATTGTCGTCGCGACCCATCCAGACAACCATCAAATGATCTCCGGTGAAGCCGGCAAACCAGCTGTCCCGCAGGTTGTCGGTGGTCCCGGTCTTGCCGGCGATGGCATGGTCCTTGAGCGACGTCCGGAGCAGCCAGGTGCCGGTTCCTTCCGTCACCGTCCGCTGCATGGCATGGGAGAGGAAGTAGCTCACTGCCGGGTTGAACCGCTGTTCAACCGCGAGCCCGTAGCGGTTGAGGACGGTATGGTCTGCCGCCAAGACGCCGCTGATCGCTCGAAGCGAGGTGAAAAATCCGCCGGAGGCGATGGTCTGGTACATCTCGGTGACCGCAATCGGCGACATATCGACAGCCCCGAGCAAGAGCGACGGATAGGGCTGCGGCTCCTCCCGCATGCCGAGCTTCATCAGGGTGGCGATGACCCGGTGCAGGCCGACTTCCATGCCGAGCCGGACGGTGGCGAGATTGTACGAGTGGGCGAGCGCCGAATAGAGCGGCACCGTACCGTGTTCCTTCTTGTCGTAGTTCTCAGGCTGCCACGGCTTTCCACCCTGGACATCCATGGTGAGGGCGGTATCGTCGAGGGGACTGGCGAGATTGTAGCCTTCCTCCAGGGCCGCCAGGTAGACGGCCGGCTTGACCAGCGAGCCGATCGGGCGGTTGGCGTGCAGAGCCCTGTTGAAGCCGAAATCCTGCGGCTCCCTGCCGCCGACCACGGCCAGCACCTCGCCGGTTTCCCGGGAGGTGACCACCACCGCCCCCTGCAGATCCGCATGTTTCGGCTGCGCCGCGAGACCCTTGAGAGTTTCGGCCAGACCGCGCTCCACCTGCAACTGGATCTTGGGATCGAGCGTGGTCATGATCTGCAGGCCTTCCGATTTCAGGTCCTCCTCCCGGTACTCTCCGGCAAGCTGCTGACGAACCAGGTCGATGAAGGCCGGGAAGCGGTTCATACCGCCCTTCTGTACCTCGAAACCGATCAGCGGCTGCTTCATCGATTCATCCAGAAGCCCCTGACTGACGAGGTTGTGTAGGGACATCATTTCAAGCACCATGTTCCTTCGCTCGAGGCACTCAACCGGATTTCGGCGGGGGTCATAGTAGGATGGTCCCTTGACCATCCCGACCAGCAACGCAATCTGATCCGGCCGGAGATCGGAGAGGCTCCTGCGGAAATAGAATTGGCTGGCCAGAGCGAAGCCATGGATCGCCCGGCCGCCGTCCTGGCCGAGAAAGACCTCGTTGACGTAGGTCGTGAGAATCTGGTCCTTGTTATAAGAGCGTTCGAGGAGCACGGCCATCACCGCCTCCTGGATCTTGCGCGGCAGAGTCCTTTCGCGGTTGAGAAAGAGGTTCTTGACAAGCTGCTGGGTCAAGGTGCTGCCGCCCTGCACCGTCTTCCCCGCGCGAATATTGGCGACGAGCGCCCGCATTATGCCGAGGGGGGCTACACCATGGTGGGAATAGAAGTCCCGGTCCTCGATGGTGAGAAGCGTCTTCACCAGCAGTTCGGGGATCTCTTCCCGGGCAAGCAGAATCCTGTCCTCGTGGACCAGGGGATGAAAGCTGCCGATGCGGGCAGGATCGAGCTGGGTGAAGGAGACCCGGCCGCCGCCCTCGAGATCGGTCAAGGAGGTCACTTCCCCGCCCGCAAAAGCAATGCTCAAGTGCTTTGACGGCTCAAAGCCCGTGAGAAAATGAAAGTCGCGGGAGATGAGGTGGATGGTCTGACCGCGGCGGGCATAGCTTCCTGCGCTGTTTTCCCGCTCTTCATGGCGATAGCCTGCCAGCTGCAGCTCCTCTTCCAGCATCTCCGGGGTAAGTTTCAGCCCCGGATACAACTCCAGCGGCCGGGCATAGACCGCGGCCGGCAGCGACCAGCGCCGACCGTCGAACTTGGCCCGTATCTCATCGGAGAGCCGGGTCACATAGGGGACTGCAGCAAGGAGCATCAGCATGCAGATCCCTGCCGCCACAGTGGAAAAGGTAAGTATTCTGGTCATGCTTTTCATATGTCGAAGGCAATCGCCCCGGCCTTCGGCAGATTCGCTAGGTTTCGCGGGGATTGCGCGCGGTCGCCGTCAGAGCTGGCAAATTGGACCGTCAATCCGAAATTACAGAAAGACATCGGGAAGAGAGTCATCGAATGCACGTCGAGATGGGATGGCAAGCACTGGAGCTTCAGTTATTTTTCAAGAATATCACGGCTCCAGGTGATCGCCGCCATAGCCCGGGGAAAGCCGATGGTGGAGATGAGCAGCAAAATGGCGTGGTAGATCTCCTCGGGCGTGGCCCCGGCCTGTCTCGCCCTCCGGGTATGGGAGTGAACCGAGCCCTCGGACCCTATGGCCGCCGCGGCGGCCAGTTGTATGAGGAGACTGGTTTTCTCGTCGACGGGTCCGACGCCCCGCACGGTTTCGCCCAGCTTATCTACCGCGGCAATCACTTCGGGATAGCTGGCGGCCACACCTTCATAAGTTTTGCCCTTCGTTTCTTCAAGTGCCATAACATTTCTCCTTTTCAGATCGATCTCTTCGGCGGCTACCTGATAATCCGGGCTCGCCGGCCTTCGTTTTCAGCATCATACACCGGAATGCGGAGAAAGGAAATTTCCCTTTCCCGCCTCACCTTCCTCAACCACCATTTCCCACAGCAGCACAATGCGGATATCGAAGATATCGCTGCGTCTGGGAGTGATGGCCAAGGTCTCGATTTCATATCTTTCGGGGGCGAACTCGGCTGCAAGGCGGCTCGCCTGCCCTTCGATCTCGACGGCCAACCCGTCCAGCTCCTGTCTCAGCATGGCTACCTCTTCCTCCACCCGCCGGACATCATTTCGGGCCGTCACCACCCGGCCGGCGCTGCGCACTCCGGAGGCAGCCCGGCCGATGGTCGACGAGGAGAAGGTCTTCCTGCCGAAGAAAGCGCCGACCACCGCCGCCCCGAAAGAGACCAAAGTATCAGCAGTTTTGCTCCCTACCTCCGCCTGCTCCCGCGCTAGCCGGTCGAGCGCCCGGTTCAGCTTTCCGACCAGAGCCGCTTCCCGCGCCTGATATTTCTGCCGAAGCTTTTCGACTGCCTCATCTTTTTTCTCGCGAAGCACGTCATGGAGACGGATCATGAAGTCGTTCCGGGCCTCGCCCGGACGCGACTCGAGCCCCAGGCCTTTCACCCGGAGAAGCTCCAGTCGCCTGTTTTTATACAGATAATCGCCAAAGGTCCCGGCCAACGCCTTAAGATCTCTCTCTTCAAAGAAGATCGGCGGCAGGGGGTAAAAAAGGCTCTTTTCGGGGGCCGAAGTCCGACACTCATCCAGGGCGTAGGGAAATTCCTCTGCGGCGTTCCAGGCGGGGCGGGTGTACTGCTCCCCCAGAAAATAACGCAGGTTGACAGGCCGCACCACATCGATATTTCTCGGGCCGTTGTAAAACCGCACTGAAGCCGAAGCGGCAAGCCAGGGGACGAAATGAATCTCGTCGCTCACTACATTCTCCAGACGATAGCGTTGCTCGATAGCCTGGGACACCAGGGGCTGCGGCCCGGGGGCGACGGGCCGGGCCGTGGGACCGGTCGGGGGAGCGGGATCCGGAATCTCTCCCGGCTCCGGTTCAACGGGCTCCGATTTTCTCCCGGCCATGAGCTTTTTCACGTCGGCCAGCGACAACGGCCCCTTCAGATAAGACATAACCCAGCGGGTTTCAAAGAGCAGCGGTCCGTCGAGGTGGGCCGAATGGAGGAGGAACTGCCGACCTTTCAAGGCCGCGAGCATCCTGCGCACACCGGCGCCGTCGAAGGCGCCCTCGCTTGCCCCGGCAATGCCCTCCGCCACCCGGTCCTGATCCTGGCTGGTCTGCAGGCGGCCGACAAACCAGGTGCCGATATTGGCGAGACCCTTGTAGTCGAGATCGACAGGGTTCTGGGTGGCGAGGACGATGCCGATGCCATAGGCCCTGGCCTGTTTCAGAAGGATGAGCATCGGCTTCTTCGACGGTGGGGCCGCGACTGGGGGGAAGAAGCCGAAGATCTCGTCCATGTAGAGCATTGCCTTGAGCGATCCTGTCCCCGGCTGGCGGCGCATCCAGGCGATGAACCGATTGAGCAGCATGGTGATGAAGAACATGCGCTCGGGATCGGAGAGGTGGGAAAGCGAGAAGATCGCGGTCCGCGGCGTCCCTCCCTGGGTGAAGAGGAGTTGCTGAATGTCGAGGGGCTCTCCCGCAGTCCAGGCCGCAAAGGTAGGGCTCGCCACGATACCGTTGAGCCGCATGGCGAAAGAGAGCCGCTCGCCTTGTGGATAGAAGGTGTCGAGGGGGAAGACGCCGACTTTGGTAAAAGGCGGATTGACGATGTGACCGATCAGCGCCTCCATCGTCAGATCCTGGCCCAGACGCCAAAAGTGGAGCAGGATGGAGCTGAGCAGAAGATGCTCCCGGCTCTGCAGCGGATCACCATCGATGCCGATCAGGGCGAGGAGGCTGGTGGCCGTGGAGCCCACCAGGCTGTTCATGGTATCGGTATCATCCGCCACCTCGGCGGCCGGACACTTGAAACTGCCGAGAACGGATACGGGCACCCCGGCGCTGCTGCCGGGTGTGTAAATGGTAAGCTCCGTCTTCGCCCGGAGGGCCTCGATCCGCTCCGGCCCCTGATCCCATGTGGCCAGGCCTTCCTGCCATGTCTTGGCGGTGCGGGCGGCCAATTCCGCAACCGTCGTCTCCTTGGCGGCGGCCTCGCCGGGATCGATCCATGGCAGGAAATCTTCCGGGAGGCAGCGCGGGAAGGTGAGCAGGAGATTGCCCATATCTCCCTTCGGATCGATCACCAGCGACGGCACGTTGTCCATGATCGCCTCCTCGATGAGCCCGAGGCCCAGGCCGGTCTTGCCGCTGCCGGTCATGCCGATGATCATCCCATGGGTGGTCAGATCCTTGTTCTTTAAGAGCAGCGGTGCCGCCGAAGGGTTGCCTGCGGGATCCAGTTCGCGGCCCAGGTACATCAGGCCGAGCTTTTCGTACGGATATTGGCCGTCCATTCCCTACTCCTCTTGAAGAGCTCATTCATTGGGGGCATTCTTGCTACACCCCCATCATGCCTCGCCCCACCATACCATGGGCACGGCCATTCCCGCATCCCGATCTCGTACGGCGGTAAATCACTTTCGATTCGATGTTTTTCCCAGGCGCTGGTAACTCACCTTATGATTTCGGTGCTTTTAGCTAGTGATTTTATTCTTTTTTTGAACTCCACCAACTTTACCCGAAGGCTATTTTGCATATAATCTATTAGCTGTAAGATACCATGTCCTAAGGATATTGGTTTAGCTTTCAATATCGGAAAACTTCGTAAATGGCAACTCGACATTTTCAGACGAAAGGAGTAAACCCCAGGGGTTCATGAACATATACTACCTTAGGTTTTTCAGCTGACATGAAGACGATAACACTCAAGAAGGGGCTGGATATACCCATTTCCGGAGCCCCCGAACAAAAGATAAGACCGGGCAACGAGATCAGGCAGGTAGCGGTGATCGGCGACGACTTTCCCGGCCTGGTGCCAACCCTCCTGGTCAAGGCGGATGACCGGGTCGTCACCGGCCAGCCGCTCTTCACACATAAGAAAAACCCCGGGGTTATCTTCACTTCTCCCGGCTGCGGCAGGGTGGTGGCGGTCAATCGGGGGGCGAAGCGGAAATTCGAGTCGCTGGTGATCGAACTGGACGGCGAGGACGCGATGAACTTCACCGAGCCCCTCACCAGCCCTGAGCGGCTCGAACCGCTGACGATCCGCGAACTCTTGATCAATTCCGGCCTGTGGACCGCCTTCCGGACCCGCCCCCAAGGCAAGACCCCCGCTATCGACTCAAATCCGGCATCGCTCTTCATAACCGCCATCGATACGGCCCCGCTGGCCGCAACGCCACAGGTGGTCATCAACGAGTACCAGGGAGAATACCGGTTCGGCCTGCAGGTGCTGCGGTACCTCTTTCCCGTGCCCATCCACTACTGCACCGGCGCCGATAAGCTCAAAGCCTTCGAGGAGGTGGACGGAATCCGATACTGGCGCTTCCGCGGACCGCATCCGGCAGGGCTGCCCTCGACCCATATCCACTTCATCGATCCCGTGCATGAAAATAAGACGGTCTGGCATATCGGCTACCAGGACGTGATCGGCATCGGCCATCTTTTCATGACCGGGCGGCTGCTGACGGAGCGGGTCGTGGCCCTGGCCGGACCCGGGGTGCTGCAGCCCTCCCTGGTAAAAACGAGGCTCGGCGCCTCGCTCGCTGAACTCTGCCGCCGCGAGGTCTCCCTCGAGGATCTGCGGGTCATTTCCGGCTCGGTGCTCTCCGGCCGCGAGTCGAAGGGCAACCTCTGTTTTCTCGGCCGCTTTCACGATCAGGTCTCGGTCCTCGAGGAGTCGAGCGGCAGATCGTTCTTCAGCTGGCTGGCCCCCGGACCGAATCGCTTTTCCATCCGAAGGATGTTTGCCTCATCCTTCGGCAACGGCAGGCAGACCTTCCCGATGACGACCGCCATGTGGGGCGGCAGGCGCGCCATCTTTCCGCTCGGCACCTATGAAGAGGTCATGCCCATGGATATCGTCGCCATGCCTCTCCTGAAGGCCCTGGCCAAGGGCGACACCGACAAATCCAAGGCCCTAGGCTGCCTGGAGCTGATCGAGGACGACCTGGCACTCTGCGGCTTCGTCTGCCCGGGGAAAAACGAATTCGGCGAGAGCCTCCGGCAGGTGCTCACCGCCATCGAGCAAGGCAACTAAGCAGAAGTCAGGCGACAGAGGACAGAAGGCAGATAGAATGGCTTCGCAATGGTATGAATGTATCTTAACACTCTCTGACGAGGTGCACAGTTCAAGATGAAATTTTTCAGTAAGTTCATGAAGGATGCGGGACAACACTTCGCAAAGGGCGGCCGGTTCCAACGCTGGTACCCCTTCTACGAGATGGTCGATACCATCCTGTTCGGCGCAAGCCTCACCACGAAGAAGGCGCCGCATGTCCGGGACGGCATCGACCTGAAACGGGTCATGACCACCGTGATCATCGCCCTCATCCCCTGCACGTTCATGGCCATGTGGAATACCGGCTACCAGGCCAATTCCGCCATCGCCGCCATGGGCCTCGCCGGCCCCGCCGGCTGGCGGGGGGAGATCATGGCGCTTCTCGGCGGATGCGACCCCGCGAGTTTCATCTCCAATTTCATCCACGGCGCCCTTTACTTCCTGCCGATCTATCTGGTGACTTTAATGGTCGGCGCGGTCTGGGAGGCGCTCTTTAACTTCCTGCGCGGCCACGAGTTCTCCGAGGCCTTTCTGGTCACCAGCCTGCTCTTTCCCCTCACCCTGCCGCCCACCATCCCGCTCTGGCAGGTGGCGGTCGGCATCAGTTTCGGGGTGATCTTCGCCAAGGAAGTCTTCGGTGGGGTGGGCCGCAACTTCATGAATCCGGCGCTTGCCTCGCGGGCCTTCATCTACTTCGCCTATCCGGCGCAGATGACCGGTGACGGCGTCTGGACCGCTGTCGACGGGGTCAGCGGCGCCACCGTTCTCGGCAAGCTCGCCTCCGCCCAGCCGGGCGAGTCGATCTCCGACATGGGGTTGAGCTGGGGCCAGGCCTTCCTCGGCACCATGCCCGGCTCCATGGGCGAGACCTCGACACTCGCCTGCCTGATCGGGGCAGCCATCCTGCTCGTGACCGGAATTGCCTCCTGGCGGGTCATGGCCTCGATGCTCATCGGCGCCGTGCTCTGCAGCCTCGCTCTGTCTTTTCACGAGAATGCCGCCACAGTCCCTCTCTACGCTGTGCCGCCACACTGGCATGTGGTGCTGGGCGGATTCGCCTTCGGCCTGGTCTTCATGGCCACGGATCCGGTGTCGGCGGCGCATACCCGTGCCGGACAATGGCTGTACGGCCTCTTGGTGGGCGTGCTGTCCATCCTGATCCGAGTCGCCAATCCGGCCTTCCCGGAAGGGACCATGCTCGCAATCCTCCTCGGCAACGTATTCGCCCCGCTGTTCGACCACTTCGTCGTCGCCGCCAATATCAAGAGGAGGATGCTGCGTCATGGCTGATGAATCCCTTGCCAGACCCTTTTACACCGTGCTGATCCTGGCCTTCGTCTGTTCGGCTCTGGTCGCCGGGGCCGCCGTCGGCCTCAGGCCGCAGCAGGAGGCCAACCGGGAGATGGACCGCAAGAAGCATATCCTTTATGCCGCCGGCCTCTACGATCCTGCGAAGAGCATCGAACAGATGTTCGCCCCTGTCGAGACCCGGGTGATTGAACTCGCCACAGGGGAATTCGTGCCCGAGGACACCATCCGGCCTGAAACCTACCGGCAGCTCAAGGCGGCGCTGTCCGAGGAATACGGCCGCGAGCTGAAGAAGGAAGAAGACCTCGCCCGGGTCCGGCGGCTGGAGAAGTATTCTCTCGTCTATATCGTCAAATATGGCGAGGAGATTCGGCAGATCGTCCTGCCGGTGCGGGGCAAGGGCCTCTGGTCGACGATGTACGCCTATGTGGCCCTCGACGGCGATCTCTCCACCATCCGCGGCGTCTCCTTCTATGAGCACGGGGAGACGCCGGGGCTTGGCGGCGAGGTGGAAAATCCCCGCTGGCAGGAGGACTGGCGCGGCAAAAAGCTCTACAACGAACAGGGCGAATTCCGACTGAGGTTTGCCAAGGGGGCGGCATCTGCCGGGCCCGCAAAATCCTATGAGATAGACGGCCTTTCCGGAGCCACCCTCACCACCAAGGGGGTCGAGAACCTCATGGAATTCTGGTTCGGCGACCACGGTTTCAAGCCTTTCTTCACCCGGATGGCAAACAGGTCGGCGAAGGGCTAGCTTTCAACTCTTCATCTTCGGATTCAACCGGAAACAAAACTGAGAGGTCGATATATGGCTGAGGCTGAAACAAAGAAAGAACTCCTCGTCCGCTCCATCTTCAAGCGCAACCCCATCGCTTTGCTGGTCCTCGGCATATGTTCGGCGCTCGCGACCACCGGACAGATGACCACGGCCTTCGTCATGGCCGTCTGCGTCACCCTGGTCGTCGGCTTCTCCAGCCTGGCGATCAGCATGGTCCGCAACCAGATCCCCAACAACGTGCGCATCGGGCTGCAGATCATCGTCATCGCCACGCTGGTCATCATGGTCGACCAGATCCTCAAGGCCTTTTACTTCGACCTGTCCAAGCAGCTCTCCATCTATGTCGGCCTGATCATCACCAACTGCATCGTCATGGGCCGGGCGGAAGGCTATGCCATGGCCAATCCGCCCGTCGCCAGCTTCGTCGACGGGCTCGGCAACGGCCTGGGCTACGGCTTCATCCTGATGTCGGTGGCCTTCGTTCGGGAGTTGCTCGGCTCGGGCACCGTTTTCGGCGTCGAGATCCTGCCGCTGACCACCAACGGCGGCTGGTATATGCGCAACGGGCTTTTGATCCTGCCGGCCAGCGCATTCTTTCTCATCGCCCTGATCATCTGGATCCTCAGAAGCATCGACCCCAGCCAGCAGGAGAAGGAATGATGGCCTACTACTTCGACATCGTGCTCCGTTCGGTTTTCCTGGAGAACCTGCCCCTCAGCTTCTTTCTCGGGATGTGCACCTTCATGGCCATCTCCAAAAAGGTGCAATCTGCCATCGGGCTGGGCATCGCGGTCCTCGTCATCCAGGTGATCACCGTGCCCCTCAACAACCTGATCCTCAATCATTTGCTCAAGCCCGGCGCTCTGTCCTGGGCGGGGTTGCCGGAGCTGGACCTGAGCTTTCTCGGTCTTCTGACCTACATTTCGATCATCGCGGCAGTTGTCCAGGTGCTGGAGATGATCGTCGACCGTTTCCTGCCGGCGCTCTACATCACGCTGGGGATCTTCCTGCCGCTTTTGACCGTCAACTGCGCCATCATGGGCGGCTCCCTCTTCATGGTCGAGCGGGATTACACCTTCCTCGAGTCGGTTGCCTACGGTTTCGGCTCGGGCGCCGGCTTCTTCCTAGCGGTGGTCTGTCTGGGCGGGATCAGGGAGAGGCTGGAATACGCAGACCCGCCAGCGGGTCTGCGGGGGCTGGGCATCACCTTCGTTACGGTCGGCCTCATGGCCATGGCCTTCATGGGGCTTGCCGGACTGTAAGGATGAACATCATCACCAAGGATAACGGACAATGACGGAAATCATTTACGGAGTGCTCACCTTTCTGGCAATCCAGTTCGTTCTGGTCTCGATCATCGTTGCGGCCAAAAGAACCTTGGTGCCGAGCGGTGAGATAACCATACGGATCAACAAAGAGAAGTCACTCGCGACCAGGCCGGGGGGCAAGCTCCTGGGGACGCTTGCGGAACAGGGCATCTTCCTCTCGTCCGCCTGCGGGGGCGGCGGCAGCTGCGGCCAGTGCCGCTGCATCGTCGAGGAGGGGGGCGGCGGGATCCTGCCCACAGAACGGGGGGCGATCAGCAATTTCGACGCCAAGCGGGGGATGCGGCTGGCCTGCCAGGTAGCGGTCAAGAGGGACCTGAAGATCTCTGTGCCACCGGAGACTCTGGAAGCCAGGAAGTGGCATTGCACGGTGGTCTCCAACAAAAATGTCGCCACCTTCATCAAAGAGCTGGTGATCGCAGTCCCCGAAGGCGAACAGGTCGATTTCAAGGCGGGCGGCTTCATCCAGATCGAGGTTCCCCCCCATACGCTGGAGTACCGCAACTTCGACATCGACGAGCGCTTCCTCTCCGACTGGACCAAGTTCAAGATGTTCCAGTACAAGTCCCAGGTCAGCATGCCGGTCTCGAAGGCCTACTCCATGGCCAACTATCCGGGCGAGAGGGGCATCATCAAGCTGAACGTGAGGATCGCCAGCCCGCCGCCGGGCCAGGACCATGTGCCGCCCGGCAAGGTCTCCTCCTATATCTTCAATCTCCAGCCGGGCGACGAAGTTATCATCGCCGGGCCGTTCGGCGAATTCTTCATGGACGAGAGCGAATCCGAGATTGTCCTCATCGGCGGCGGCGCGGGCATGGCCCCCCTGCGCAGCCATGTCTTCGATCTCTTCAAGGCCAGGAATACCAAACGGAAGGTATCCTTCTGGTACGGCGGCAGGAGTCTCAAGGAAGTCTTTTACGAGGACGAATTCAGGGAGCTGGAAAAACGGCACGAAAATTTCTCCTTCCATCTAGCCCTGTCCAGCCCTCTGCCGGAGGACAACTGGACCGGCCTCACCGGCTTCATCCACCAGGTGGTCTACGACCAGTACCTGAAGGATCATTCCGCCCCGGAGGACATCAACTACTACCTGTGCGGCCCGCCGATGATGACCAAGGCCGTCTTCGACATGCTCGACGATCTTGGGGTGGAGAAGGCCAATATCCACTACGACGACTTCGGCGGCTAGGAGCTTGTCGGATTCATGCCCTTTCCCCCACATCAAACCTCGATAAATCATCGAGATATTAAATATATAACTCAATAATTCTTTCATGCTTGCCTGGATCTTTTTGAATGATCCGACAGGCTTCTCGAATGGTAAAAATAACCCGAAATGATTATGATGGAAGCATGATAACTTTCCTTCTGACCTTTGCCATATCATTCATCCTGCTGCTGTTTCTCGGCTTTTTCATCAGCTACAGCAAGCGGCGTCAGCGCAGGACCAGTCACGGCCTCACCGGCATGTGTCATGAAACGGGCGGAGAGATGTGCGGCTGCTGCAGCGCCTCCCTGGTATATTCTTTGTCGCGGATCCAGGAAAGCCGGCACCCCCGATCTTGCCGTTCGAAGATCGCCTCCACGTCGGCCAGCCGCAAGGACTGATCCTGCCCCGCTGCCTTCCGGAAGAAACCTCCGGCCTCATCCCTGCACATTGCTTTTTTTAACCTCCAGACTGCATTCCATTTTTTAACCGACTCTCTCAAGAGACTGCCGAGGTGAGTTGATCGGAGTCGCGGGCATAAGTCGGAATCGATATCGAATCATGTTTTGCGATTTCGTTACCGATAGCGATGGCTCACCTCCCATTTCACTCATTCGGGGGCTGCGCCCACGCATGTGAACTCAGTCCGCACTGCCGCCCGCATCTCCTTCCTGACTTCCGCTGCGGCCCGCTTGCCCCGCAAAATCCTTTTGCCTATTTTGCCATGCAAAGAACAATCCAAGGTAACGAGGAATATTTTTGAGGTTTTACAAAATTATTGGCAATAATATTTGACTTTTCCTCAATTACTCGATTAATATTTTGGAAATTGCAAAGCACAAACTATTTCTCACCTTTTTCCGAGAACGAGAACAAGGGATGGACATCGACGACACCAATATCCAGATACTTCGCCACCTGAAAGACGGCAGGAAATCTTTCAAGCTGATCGCGGAGGAATTGTCGCTGACCGAGAACACCATCCGCAGCCGGGTCAACAAGCTGATGGAAGAAGGGATCCTGAAATTTTCCGGCAACGTCCAGGTCGATGCCCTGAGCGGCCACAATCTGCTCTATCTCGGGGTGAAACTGAAGACCATGGATCTGCAGAAAAAAGCCGAAGAGTTCAGCAGGCTCAAGGGTGTGGTCTCCGCCGGGATCGTCACCGGCAGGTACGATATCATCCTCCAGGCCCTGCTCGGACCGGGCTACACCCTGCTCGAGTTCATCACCGAGCAGGTCGCGCGAGTCGAGGACGTGCAGACCGTGGAGAGTTTCATCGTCTACAAGGGATACAACTTAAAGGTTCCATACATATTGTGATGTGAAAGCGTTTTCTCTCCTTGCCCGGATCGCGGACCTCCTCCCCGTCGGGCGGGCAAGGCGGGAAAACTTACCAGCCCCGCTCAACAAGGAGAGACTACAATGATCGTCGGAATTCTCAAGGAAATCAAAATCGCAGAAAATAGAGTCTGTATGACCCCCGCTGGCGTCGAGGTCATGACTCACCACAACCACCAGGTCCTCGTTGAGAAAAACGCCGGCAAAGGCAGCGGTTTCTCCGACGAAGAGTACATCCAGGCCGGGGCCACCATCGTCGAAACCCCTGCCGAGATTTTCGCCAAGTCCGACATGGTCATGCACGTCAAAGAGCCCCAACCATCCGAATACGACCTCATCCGCAAAGACCAGATCGTCTTCACCTACCTCCACCTGGCGGCCGACGAGCAGCAGACCCGCGCCCTGATCAAGGCGGGCTCGGTGAATATCGCCTATGAAACGATTCAGAAAGAAGACGGCTCCCTGCCCCTGCTCACCCCGATGAGCGAGGTCGCAGGCCGGATGGCTACCCAGGTGGGCGCCGAATATCTGCAGATGACCAAGGGCGGCCGGGGCATCCTCCTCGGCGGCGTGCCGGGCGTCGAGCCGGGCAACGTGGTAGTCATCGGCGGCGGCGTGGTCGGCATCAACGCCGCCCTCATGGCCTGCGGCCTTGGCGCCAAGGTATATCTCCTCGACACCAACCTCGACCGGCTGCGCTACCTGCGGGAAGTCATGCCCAGCAACTGCTTCCCGATCATGAGCAGCGTGCCGAAACTGCGCGAGTTGCTGCGGGATGCCGACCTGGTGGTCGGCGCCGTGCTCATTCCGGGCGCAAAGGCCCCGAAACTGGTCACCCGTGACATGCTGAAGGTGATGAAGCCGGGTTCGGTAATGGTCGACGTGGCCATCGATCAGGGCGGCTGCTTCGAAACCTCCAAGGCCACCTCCCATGCGGACCCGGTCTTTACCGTAGACGGCGTCGTACACTACTGCGTCGCTAACATGCCAGGCGCGGTCGCTAAAACATCGACACTCGCGCTCACCAACGCGACGCTCCCCTACGCCCTGCAGATCGCCAACAAAGGCTGGAAGCAAGCCTGCTTAGACAACAACGAGATAGCCCTCGGCCTCAACATCGTTGACGGCAAGGTCACCTACGGCGCGGTCGCCGAGGCCTTCAGCCTGCCCTACACTCCTGTTGCGGACGTTTTGAAATAACAAAAGGACTGAGGACTGAGCTATGAGGACTGAGCGGACTGCTCAGTCCTCGGCTTTTCCTCCCGCGCTTGCAATGCCGCCGGGGCGCCCCACTGCGATACACGGCATAACAGCAAAAACGACGAAGGCCGGCTCATTTCGAGCCGGCCTTCGTCGTTTCACTCAGTCCTCAGTCCTCAGCACTCAGTCCTTTTCTTTACTTTCCAAGTAAAAGATACGCCTTGATGAAAGGATCAAGGTCGCCGTCGAGCACCGCGTCAACATTGCCGACCTCATACTCGGTCCGGTGATCCTTGATCAGCCGATAAGGCTGGAGAACGTAGGAGCGGATCTGGCTGCCCCAGGAGATGCCCTTCTTGTCGCCGGCCAGGCCCTCCTGCTGTTCGGCCTGCTTCTGCCGCTCGAGCTCGTAGAGCTGGGCGGTGAGCATCTTCATGGCCGTATACCTGTTGGAGTGCTGGGACCGTTCGTTCTGGCACTGCACCACGATGCCCGTCGGCAGGTGGGTGATGCGAATGGCAGAGTCGGTCTTGTTGACATGCTGGCCGCCCGCGCCGCTCGACCGGTAGGTGTCGACCCGCAGATCTTTCTCGTCGATCTCGATATTGATCGAATCGTCCAGTTCCGGCATGATCATGACCGAGGCAAAGGAGGTGTGGCGGCGGCCGCTGGCGTCGAAAGGCGAAATCCGGACCAGGCGGTGGATGCCCAGCTCCGAGCGCAGATAGCCGTAGGCGAAGCGCCCTTTGAACATAATGGTGACGCTCTTGGTTCCCGCCTCGTCCCCCGCCAGGTAATCCAGGATATCAGTCTTGAAGCCGTGGGTCTCCGCCCAGCGCAGGTACATCCGCATGAGGATTTCGACCCAATCCTGAGCCTCGGTCCCGCCGGCGCCAGCGTGGATGGACATGATGGCGTTGTTGGCGTCATGTTCGCCATTGAACATGCATTCCAGTTCCGCCTGGGCGAGGCCCTCTTCCATAGCCCCGATCTTCTGCGCTATTTCCGCCTCGAGTTCGGCATCCTTTTCCTCCATGACCATCTCGAGGAAGAGTTCGGTGTCCTCCATTTCCTTCCACCGCCCCTCCCAGTCGTTAATGCTGTCCTGGAGTTGGCCGTGTTCCTTCTGGACGACCTGAGCCTTTTCGGGATCGTTCCAGAAGCCGGGAGCCAGCGTCTGACGCTCCAGGGCCTCGAGCCGATCCTTCTTGGCGGCTAAGTCAAAGATGCTCCTTGAGAATGAGTAACCGCTCCTTGATGCCCGAAAGCTTCTGTTTGGATACCGCTGCACCTATATCGATTGCCATAGTTTTACCTTCTTATAAAAATTTATTGAAATCGCGAAAACAAGGACTGAGGGACTGGGCTATGAGGACTGAGTAGAAGCGCTCAGTCCTCAGTACTTTTCTCTCAGTCCTCTTTTCCAGCCGATTGCCGCCCCGCAGATGGCCATGACCAGGCAGATCGGGGCGAAGAGATAGCCGAAACGCACCCAGACGGTCTCATCCGTCATGAGCACCGCTTCACGCGCAGCCGCCCAGGGCTCGAACAGACCCGAACGGCCGTCGATCGCGCCCGCCGGATTGACGAAAGCGGAAATGCCGGTATTGGCAGAGCGGATCAGGCTCCGCCTGGTTTCCACCGCCCTCAGTACCGCCATGGCCAGGCTGTGATGCGGGGCACTGGATTTACCATACCATGCATCGTTGGTCAAGTTCACGAGGATATTCGCCCCCGCTTTCACCCATTGCCGGGAGAGCTCGGGGAAAACCGACTCGAAACAGATGAGGATGCCGGTTTTCGCCTCCTGCCAGACCAAGGGTCGATCGATCCTGCCGGGGCTGAAGTCACCCACAGCCTCCACCAGAGGTGCCAGAAAGGGCAGCAATTTCTTCAGCGGCACGTATTCTCCGAAGGGGACAAGATGGGTCTTGTAATAGGTACCGGCATACGCGCCTTCGGGCGAGAGCAGGAAGGCGCTGTTGTAGAATTTCACCTTCTTGTTCTGCCGGTCGATGATCTCGTACCACGGCGCTCCGGTTAGAAGCGCCATTTCCCCACCAGCCACCAGGTTTTTCAATGGCCCCATTTGGTCGTTGGACGGGGGGTAGAACGGCAGTGCCGTCTCCGGCCAGACCACCACCGCCGGCAGCTCAGCTTCCCGCAGAAGCGATTCGGTGAGCGCGAGATAGGTGTCGACCGTAATCTTCTGCTGGGGCGGCGACCATTTTATGCTCTGGTCGATATTGCCCTGGACGATGCCGATCTTCATCCGGGCTGCGTCCGGAGACGAGATCATACTGGTAAACTCGGTCAGCTTCGTGCCAGAGTACACTCCCGCCCCGCCCAAAAGGCAGAGTCCGCAGCCGGCGAGCAGCAGATTTTCGGCGAAGCGTCTTCCTGTGCCGAACAGGAACAGCAGCAGAACATTACTGAAAACGATGAGATACGTAACACCATGATGACCGGCCAGATCGGCGACCTGAATAAGCAGGGGCGTCTGGTAGAGACCATAGCCCAGATCCATCCAGGGAAAGCCGGTAAAGAGCGTCCCGCGCAGCCAGTCCAGGCCCACCCATAGTGCGGGCACGAGCCACAGAGCGAGGATGGCGGGGAAATACCTCAGGATTGCCCGGGCAAGCGCTGCGAATGCCGCCATGTAGAGGCTCATGTAGAGGGCCAGGAGCAGCAGTGCCGGGACCGAGACGAACCAGGGGAGCCCCCCGTACCTGCCGAGAACGATGATGATCCAGTAGAGCAGCGGTAGAAAATGGGCAAGCCCGGCGATCAGGCCGGCTGCGGCCGCCCGGTCCGCGCTTTCGCCCCGGACAGTCAGCAGCAGCGGAATGAGGGCGACAAAGAGCAGCGGCCAGAATTCGCCCCCTCCTGGAAACGACAGCCAGAGACCTGCACCGGTAACGATCGGCAGAACCAGAAAACGGTGAGACATCACTTAACTTTCTCTTCCCTCTTCGGTAATCCTGCTGATCCGCACCATTTTCAACTGTCTGCTGTCGGCGCTTTTGACCAGGAAGCGAAAGCCGTTGACCAGGACGACATCGCCGGGCGCCGCCAGCCGGCCGAGGGCATGAATAACCAGACCGCCGACCGACTCGTAGGGGCCTTCGGGGAATTCCGTGTCGAAATGCTCTTCGATCACTTCCACGTCGACCCAGGCGTGGACCTGAATGGTGGACTCGTCGATGACCTCGATCTCCTCCTCATCGTCGTCGTATTCGTCGTCGATCTCGCCGACGATCTCCTCGAGGATGTCCTCCAGGGTGATGAGACCACGGACCGTGCCGAACTCGTCGGTGACCATGGCCATATGGATCTTGTGCTTCTGGAACTCACGCAGCAGGTCGACGATGGGTTTTTTTTCAGATATGAAATAGACGGGACGCAGGTAGCTTTCCAGGTTGAACGGCTCCACCTGCGGCCGAGCACAGAGCTTCAGCAGGTCCTTGGCGTGCATCGAACCGATGACCCGGTCTGGATTCTCCCGGTAGACGGGAATCCGGGTGAAACCGCTCTCGATGACGATATCCATCAGCTCCGACAGGGGCGAGGCCTCGTCGAAGGAGACCACCTCCGCCGCCGGGGTCATGATTTCCGAGGCATAGGTTGTACGAAACTCAAGGATGGAATTGATCATCCTCTCTTCGAGGGGCGAGATCAGGCCGTGCTCCTCCCCCTCCTCGAGCAGTTCCTGGATTTCGTGGTCGAGGTCTTCCTTGGTTCCCGGTTTTTTGAAATTGAGCATGGAAGAAAAAATTCGTTTCAGGGTGCTTTCCTGTTCGGGCTCGTGATCGGGCTCCCGCTCAGGCTGTTTATCGGACTCCTTGTCTTCTGTGCTTGAATCGCTGTTCATCGTATCGATTGTTGGATGGGCCATGATATATTCTTCATAATGGGACGGCTTCAAAAGAAAGGTTGAATCGTTCCCGGCAGTGTTGCAGAAAAACTCTAATGCGCGTCCCGATTGCTGTGGTTTATGGGTGGCGTTGACTCTGTAGTGAATAATATATGTATGGTACCAGATAAATAACACCGGGTGGAAAAAAATCAATCCGCCCGCCGATTCTTTGACTCCCTTGCCTGTAGGCGCTGCTGGAATCGGGTGAAAATTGGTCGAACAAGCAACCGAATGTTCGGGCCGGACTTCATCTGCCGCGCAATATTTTGCTTTTCTAATCGAAACCGGCTGACTATAGTAGCGTCGATTTCGAACCACGAGTTTATACCACCGAGTAGGACAAAGAGACGATCGATCGTCATAACATACTGCCAAAATTGAACGAGGATGAGTTTGGAAGGAAAGGTTCTCATCGCCAACCGAGGCGAAATAGCCATTCGAATAATGAATGCCTGCAAGGATCTGGGCCTCGATTATGTCGTCGTCTACACCGCCGCCGATCGTGATTCCGAGCATGTTCAGCGCAACATCGTCAGTGGCCCCGGCCAGAACGCATGGCGGATAACCAGCTATACCGAGCCGAATGACCTGTTCGCGGTCGCCGATCACACCGGCTGCACCGCCATCCATCCCGGTTACGGCTTTTTTTCGGAGGACTTCCGCTTTGCGAGAAGAGCAACAAGGCGGGACCGGCCGCTGACCTTCATCGGTCCCAACTGGGAAGTGATCCGGGACCTGGGCGATAAGATCAATACCAAACGGGTTGCCAATCAACTGGGCATCCCCACCATCCCCGGCACCTCCGCTCCCATCTACAACGAAATGGAGGCGGAGGAGATCGCCGCCCAGCTCCTCCTCGACCAGAAACAGAAAGGGATCCAGCAACCCTCCATCCTTGTCAAGGCGGCGGCCGGCGGGGGCGGCATGGGGATCGAGGAGGTGACCGAAATCGAGAGGTTCCGCCGGATCTACCGGCAGCTGCAGAACTACGCCAAGCGCCAGTTCGGCGATGGCGGGGTGCTGATCGAGCAGTGCCTGCGCGATTACAACCATCTCGAGGTGCAGCTGGTCTGCTCCAGACACGGCGAGCGCCTCCACTTCAGCTCGCGCAACTGCACCATCCAGTCCACCGGTCGACAGAAGCGGGTGGAAGCGGCGCCGGGTTTCCACAAGACTGCCTTCGACTACGATTTCGACGAGAAGAAGGTCCTCGACCAGATCGTCCAGTATTCGCTCAAACTCGCGGGCCATGTCAAATACGACAACGTCGGGACCTGGGAATGGATCGTGACGAGAAGCGGCCAGCCCTATCTTCTCGAAGTAAACACCCGCATTCAGGTGGAAAATGATATTTCCGCCCGGATCAGCTATATTAATGGCGAGCAGCCGAACCTGATCCGGGAGCAGATCCGGCTGGCCCTGGGCGAAAAGATCGGCTACAAACAGAGCGCGATCAAGTTCAAAGGCGCCGCCATCGAGCTGCGCATCGTCGCCGAGGACACCCGCCGCGGTTTTGCACCCTGGATCGGCACGATTACCGAATTTAAGTTCCCGACCCATCCGTGGTCGGTCGTCTACACCCATGTCCCCGTCGACCGCCCCTACCCCATCCCCAGCGATTTCGACCCGAATCTGGCGCTGGCCCTGGTCTGGGGTGAGTCGATCGAGGACGCGAAGAAGAAGGCAGCCCAGTTTATCGACGAAACGGTCATCCGTGGCCAGGACTCGAACAACAACTCGATAATAACGAACCTCGACTACCTCAAAAACAACCTGGATCGCCTCCTGGCTTTTTAAGCCCTTCGATGCGCCATAGAGAAGGGACCTAAAGCGCCGACGCGCAGGGTGATCCCGGCATAATACATAGTTTCGACCGATGAAAGAATTACAGAAGCAACTTCTGAAGATCGAGGAGCGGATCAACTATCTGCTCCAGATCAAAGACTACTCAAACTGGGGTAATCTCGACGGTTTCAAGAAAAATGTCGAGCAGATCAAACAATCCTTCTACGATCTCACCGAGGAGAAGCTCACGGCAGAGATCCGCAAGCTCGACGAGTCGATCAGTTTCCTCGAGGAGCGGGCCGAGGAGCATCTCACGCCTATGGAGCGGGTGCGGATCGTCCGCAGCGCCCAGCGCTTCAGCCTGAAGGATATCCTGGAAAACGTCTACGACGACTATACCGAGCTGGGCGGCGAGGGAGACGCCAACGTCGACCCGGCGATGATCTGCGCCAAGGCCACCATCACCAGAAGGATCAAGAACAAACCTTACACCGCCTCGGTCATGGTCATCGGCCAGGAAACCGGCCACGGCGAGGAGTTCCGCAACGGCGGCTCGTGCCGGCCGCAGGGCAACGAGAAGGCCCTGCGCTACATGAAGGTCGCTGAAACCGAGGGCATTCCCATCCATTTCTATATCTTCACCCCGGGTTCCTATCCGGTGGAGGAAGGGTCGGGTGCGGCCCAGCAGATCGCCCGCAACATCTACGCCATGACCAAGCTGAGGGTGCCGACGATCTCCATGATCTCCGAGGGCGGCTCCGGCGGGGCCGAGGCGATAGGTCTCACCGATTACCGGTTGATGACCTCCCACGGCTACTACTCGGTGATTTCCCCAGAGGGGGCGGCGGCCATCGAGGGGAAGATCAAGGAAGGCGCCAAGGTTCCGAAGGAACTCATCGAAGTCTGCGCCGACCGCCTGAAGCTCACCGCCAAGGACAACCTGGAAAAGGGCACCATCGACCGGATCATCTATGAGCCGCCCCTGGGCGCCCGGCGGGATGATTTCGCCTTTTTCGCCAAACTTCGGGCGGAAATCATCCGGGCAACCGACAAGGTCGTGCTCTCCACCAAGAGCTTCTCCGCGCTCCGCACCTACGAGATCCGGCGCAAGAAACACCAGCCGGCGACGGAGGAGCAGCACCTGGAACTGCACTGGGACCTCAACCGGGATGAGATCCGGCGACTTTTGGAACTGCGTTTAAAAAAATACCTGGCGATGGGCAAAAACGGCTTCGAGGGACAGGCCGATGCCGAGGACGGGCTTTTCGCAAGCTTTAAGGTGAAGACGGAGAAGGCCTACTACACCATCCGCTACGACATCATGAAGAACCACAAACGCCAGGTCCGAAAGGTCTTGAACGATGTTTCCGGCGAAAGCCATGTCATGATCCGGCGCATCACCGAACCGATCAATTCCTTCATGGAGCTGTGGGGAAAAAAGAAAAAGGAGGGGAGGCCTCAGCGACTCATCACCTATACCGGCAACGGTCAGCCGGACGCCCAGTCGCCCCGTGTCGATCCGCTGGAGTTGACCGACACCTACACCAGCCCCTTGGCTAACAAGGACCGCACCGTCAGCTGCCCCAATGCCGAAAAATACGGGTGCAAGGATCTGTGGATACCTGATCTTTACGGCGAGTTCGCGGGGGTCTGCGAGACCTGCGGCCATCACTTTCCCCTGGAGCACCAGTGGTATCTCCAGAATATTTTCGATCCGGGTTCGATCAGCCAGTTCAACACCGAGATCGCGGCCGGCAATCCCCTGAACTACACCGGCTTCACCGAGCGGCTGCAGCGGTCCAAGGATAAGACGAAAAAGCGGTCGGGCAACATGACCTTCCATGCCCAGGTGAATGGCATCCACATCGTCGTCAGCATGCTCTATTCCGATTTCCGCAACGGCACCGTGGGCTCCGCCGAAGGGGAGAAGTTCGTCCAGGCCTGCGCCATGGCCAAACGCAAAAAGCGGCCGCTACTGGCCTACGTCCACACCACCGGCGGCATCCGCATCCAGGAAGGGACCCTGGGGGTTACCCAGATGCCCAAATGCACCATGGCGGTGCGGGAGTATATCGACGCGGGCGGCCTGTACCTGGTGGTCTACGACAACAACTCCTACGCCGGACCGGTTGCCTCATTCCTCGGCTGCTCGCCCTACCAGTTCGCCATCCGCTCGAGCCGGATCGGATTTGCCGGCCCGCGGGTCATCCGCGAAACCACCGGCTCGGAAATCCCGCCCGACTACCATTCGGCGCGCAATGCCTTGAAGCGAGGCCATATCCAGGGTATCTGGGACCGGCGGGAATTCCGGCGAAACCTGCACAAGGCCCTGCTGAACATGGGCAGTCCGAGCCTCTACTACCGATAAATACAGGACTGAGGACTGAGTGCTGAGTACTGAGTGCGACTAATGCGAGCTGACGCCCGCAACCCAAGGGTCGTCATCCCCTCCAACAGCAGAGGGGATAAATACCTTCACGAAATTCGTTTCAAAAAACAAGAAACGAATTTCTAAGGTACTAAACTCAGTACTCATAGCTCAGTACTCCGTACTCAATACTCAGTACTCGTTTTTCAAAAGCGCCTGCCGGACCACCTCCAGCAGCTTTTCCCGCGAGTAGGGCTTGGTAGCGATCCCGCAGAAACCGTAGGACGTGTAGTTGGCCATGACCGGGTCTTCGGCGTAGCCGCTGGAGACAATGACCTTCGCCCGGACATCGATTTCGAGGATCCTCTTCACCGCCTCTTTGCCACCCATCCCGCCGGGGATGGTGAGATCCATGATGATCAGGGCATAGGGGTTGCCCTCTTCCCGAGCCTGCCGATAGCATTCGACCGCTTCCCTGCCGTCCTGGACGGTGTCGACGAGAAAACCCGCCCCCGCCAGAAATCTGCTGGTGACCTTGCAGATCATCTCCTCGTCATCCATCACCAGCACCCGAATCTTCCCCGCCCCGTCGATGTCCTCGCCCGTCCGGGCCTGACCCGCCTGGAGGGAATCGATCCCGGTCGCCGGAAGATAGAGAGTGAAAGAGGCTCCTGCGGCGGGAGCCGATTCAACCTTGATGCAACCGCCGTGCTTTTTCATGATGGAATAGGTAGTGGCCAGGCCGAGCCCCCGGCCCATCGGCCTGGTAGTGAAATAGGGGTCGAAGATCATACCGATGACGTTTTCATCCATCCCTTCGCCCTCGTCCCGGACGATCACCGTGATGTAATTGCCGGCGGCCAGTTCGGCGATCTCACCCTCCCCCACCTTTGTCTTCTTCATGGTAATGTAGAGATGCCCGCCGTCCGGCATCGCCTGTTTGGCGTTGACGGTCAGGTTGGAGAAAACCTGCTGGATCTGCCCCTTATCCACCTCCACCACCCAGAGATCAGGGTCGATGGCAAAGACCGGCTTGACATTGCTGCCGGAAAGATCGAAGCGCACGACCTCCTCGACCAGCGACTCTATACTGACCCCTTCCCGCACCGGATTGCCGCCCTTGGCGAAGATGAGCAGCTGCTGGGTGAGACGCGTCGCCCGGTTCATCAACTTCTGGGCATCGATCAGATGCTCCACGGCCGGATGCTCCGGGGCCAGCTCGCTTTTGACGAGCGCCAGATTGCCGAAGAGCCCCATGAGGATATTGTTGAAGTCGTGGGCGATGCCACCGGCCAGGGTGCCGATGGACTCCAGTTTCTGGATTTTCAGCAGGTCGTCCTCCAGACGTTTCCGGGCGGTGACGTCCTCAGCGGCCACCACGATATTCTTGACCTTGCCGCCGCTGTCCTTCAAAGGATAGATCCTGGTGCTGAGCCACCGCCCCTCCTCCCGGCCGTTTTGCGGGTCGACTGCCGAAGGCAGCCGATATTCCGGGACCAGCACCGTCTCGCCGGCATAGGCGAGCTGCACGTAGGGTAGAAGCTTCATTTTATCCGGCACGTCGTTGTTCAGAATATTGAAGCTGTTCACCATCTTCTCGGCCGGAACCCGCCACAGTTCTTCATAAGCTCTGTTGACCCCGATCAGCAGGCCATTCAGGTCATAGATCTCGATGGCCGCCGGCGACTGCTGCATGACCATCTTGAATCTCTCCTCGCTCTCCAGAAGCTTTTCCTCCGCCAGCTTCCGTTCGGTGCTGTCGTGGATGACCGCGAGACCGCCGATGATCCGGTCATTATGGTCCCACAACGGCGAAAACCGTCCCTCGAAAAAGCCCTGAATCCCGCGCTCCCGATTGTAATACGGCTGGTTTTCGACGACGGCGCCATTACCCTCAAGCACCGAGACGAGAACCTCCTTCTGGCCGTTTTCGATGAGGAACGGGAAGAGGTCGAGCAACGAGCGGTCGAGGCACATCTCCCGTTTGATGCCCCACATCCGCTCCATCGCCGGATTCCAGATCTTCACCCGAAAGTCGTTGTCGAAGGTGAGAATCCCGTCCTTGGAACAGTTGATGGTGGACTCGTTCAAGGCATTGGCCTCGGTCAGTTCCGTGTTCTTCAGGTGCAATTCTTCATTGAGGGCTATCAGCTCCTCGTTGCTCGACTCCAACTCCTCCTTGGCAGCCTCCAGCTCCTCGTTGACACTCTGCAGTTCCTCGTTAGTCGACTGGACCTCTTCGTTGGCGATCCACAACTCCTGATTGACCTCGTCCTTCTCCTCGATGATGGTCTGCAGATACTCCTTGGTCGCCATGAGATCGCGGCGAAGCAGTTCCATGTCCCGCCGGGTATCTCCTTCAGGTTCCATCCCGGTCCCGGAAGAAACCTTCTTCGGCTCCTTCTCCTCCTCGAAGAGCAGGAGGAAATAGGTTTCACTTTCCCCTTCGTGTTGAACCGGAACCACGGAAATATCTATTGTGCTCTGCTCCCGGCCGGCTGCGAAGGGGATGTTTCTCCTCCGCACGGTCCTCCGCTCCCTCTTTGCTTCCTCGATTGCCACATAAAGGTCCGGCATCAGGCTGTGGCCGGCCATCCTGGAGAGCTTCAGGCTCGCTTCCCCGGAGGAGGGATCGAGGTAACGGGAGGTCCGGCCATGGAACTGGCGGATCTGCAGGTTGCTGTCGACCACCACGCCCGGCGGGGCGTAGCGCGCAAGCAAAAGTTGCTCGATTTTTCGGGTCAGGTCGCAGGCGTCGCTATGCTTTACCCGGTCGGCCGGATCGAGCTGGTGCCTGACCCGCTGGTTGAAGACCGGCGCGTTGACCGGAAAACGGTAAGGCTGCTTGTGGGCTATAACCCGCTTGGCAAAAATATTGTGGCGCTTATCGACCTGGCTGAAGAGCTGGGGGAAGCGCCCGAGGGTCTCCGAGGTCCCGAGCAGAAGGAAGCCGGACGGCTTCAGGGCGAAATGGAACAAGGGAACGACTGTGTCCTGGAATGTCGTATCGAAGTAGATAAGGAGATTGCGACAGCTGAGCAGATCAATATTTGGAAAGGGCGGGTCCTGGGTGATATCCTGGGTTGCGAATACGCACATCTCCCGGATATGCTTGATGACCCGATAGCCGCTTGCGGTTTTGTCGAAAAACCGCTCGAGTCGATCCGCCGGCACGTGCCGTGCGATCTTTTCCGGATAGAGGGCGGCCCGGGCTGATACGATATGGCCGGCGACCAGATCGGTACCGAAGAACTGGGCCGGCACCTCCAGCCTGTTTGCTTCGAGAAACTCGAAGAGGCTGATGGCCAGTGAGTAGACCTCCTCGCCGGTCGAACAGCCGGGCACCCAGACCCGGATGGGAGTCTTGACGGTGCGCTTTGCTACCAGGAGAGGAAAAATATCCTTTTTCAAGGTCTCAAAGATTTGGGGATCGCGGAAAAATTCGGTGAAATAGAGCAGCAGATCACCGTGCAGCAGATCAAGCTCCCGGCTGTCCGTTTTCAGCTGGTCGAGATAGGCTTCGAAACTGTTCTTCTTGCCCAGCGTCATCCTCCGGACGATGCGGCGGAGCACGGTCGATTGCCGATAGTGGGAGAAATCAACGCCCTCCTTGCCATAAAGGATTTTCAGGATCTCTTCCAGACAGGCATCCCCCTCAGCGGCAAGTCGCATGAGGGTCTCGGCCGAACCCGATTCTTCCGGGAATTGGAAGCCTTCTGCATCGGTCGCCAAATCATCCGGGAGCTTGTATTCGTTTTGCATTTCCTTCCGCCTGCTTGCCTGTATTCTCTACAGGTCGAACCTCCCCGGGAGCATCGGGGCTTTCATTCCCGGAAGAATCCGGGCCTTTCTTACCAACGGACAAATGAATGCAATGAGTGTATGCGATGTCGAATTGAGAGTCAATCCAAAGAAGTCAGGAACATAATCCGGAATTGCCACGCGGCGCGGGGCCTAAAAAATCAACTTTTTCGAATTTATTATCCCGATGCGAGGCCTGTCCGACTATTCTACGTCGGCGCCATTTTTTCTCGCCAGCCGTATCTGTTCCTCATGCGGGCTGACGGCCCGCAACCAAGGATTGTCATCCCCTCCCACGGCAACCCCAGGGCTGTCATCCCCTCTAACAGCAGAGGGGACTCTTTTTCAGTACCTCCTTGAGGGGTATAAGTACCTTCACGAAATTCCTTTCGAAAAACAAGAAACGAATTTCTAAAGTACTAATGCGGGCTGCGCCCGCAACCCAAGGGCTGTTATCCCCTCCCACAGCAGAGGGGATAAGTACCTTCACGAAATTCGTTCTTAAAAAGCAAGAAACGAATTTCTAAGGTACTAAAAAGGTACTCCGTGGCGAAAGGGATACTTCGTTACGCAAAAGTGCGTTCTTGACGCCCTGATCCGTTTGGTGAAATGTAGAAATTTCGGCAAATGAACCAACTACCCGCAACAGGAGGAATTGACTTGAAAACAGTGGCATTCAACGGCAGTCCGAACAAGAACGGCAACACCTATCATGCGATACAGATGGTCGCCGAGGAGTTGAGCAGCGAAGGCATCGAGACGGAGATCGTCCATGTGGGCAACAAGGCCATCCGCGGCTGCCTCGCCTGCGGCCAGTGCGCCAAGAAGAGAAACGAGCAGTGCGTACAGACCGACGACGAGGTGAACGACTGGATCCAGAAAATGAAGGAGGCGGACGGCCTCATCATCGGCTCCCCCGTCCACTTCTCGGCCATCGGCGGGACCATGAAATCCTTTCTCGACCGGGCCTTCTATGTGACCGGGGTCAATAACCGCATGCTACGCCACAAGGTCGGCGCGGCGGTCGCGGCAGTCCGCCGCTCGGGCGGCCTACCGACCTTTAACCAGCTCAACAACTTCCTGTTGTATTCGGAGATGCTCATCCCGACCGCCAACTACTGGAACGTAATCCACGGCACCAGGCCGGGCGAGGCGGTCCAGGACGAGGAAGGCAGGCAGATCATGCGGACGCTCGGGCGCAACATGGCCTGGCTGATGAAACTGGTGGAACACGGCAAAAAGACCATCCCGGCCCCGGAACGGGAGGACAAGATCTACATGAACTTCATCCGCTGAGTGGGCGTCAGGCTCTCGATCGGTGGGAACGGCGCCTGCCGGACATGGTGCGCCTTCTCGCCGATCGCAGCCCCTGCCCTTGATATTTGTTCGGGATCGCACCGAAAAGAGGAGCGGACTGCCGGCAGGGAGTGCTACTATGCCTGAAATCGACCTGGTCCTGCAGCCCGGCGGCCTGCCATCTCACATTCGCGTGCAGCCCTTATGATCTATAGAAAAATCGTTAAACTGAAACCGGATTTTTTTCTTGAACGGCTGGACGGCGAAATCGTCGTCTATCACCCTTCCCTCACCACGTCCATCTATTTCAACGAGACGGGAGCCCTCGTCTGGCAGCTCTGCGACGGACAAAGGTCCGTTGGGGAGATCATCGAGGTTCTCGGCCAAATGTACCCGGAGAGTGCTGACCGAATCGGACCTGAAGTCTGCACCCTCATCGAATCTCTGGTTGCCCGGCAGGTCGCCGAATTACACTGATTCATGCCGGAGTACGCGATAACCTTCGCCGGCCGGAGTGTCCTGATTCGTCACGAGAGCCAGGCGGTGGCCTCGTGGCTTGCCTTCCTTTTTGGCGAGATGGCGGGCGATGCGGGTACTCGCCCACCGGACAGCGTATTGGAAATTGTCTCTGTAGGCGGCCAGAGCGGGAAACTGGTGCTGATCGACAACGACAGGGACTGGGCGACCGGAGCCTTAGGAGTCTTCTTTGCAGCCGTGTTGTTCGATCGGGTCATCTTCCACCTCCTGAACGAAAATGACGTTGGAGTGGCCCTGCACGCCGCGGCGGTGGCTTGCGGCCCAGAGGCAATCCTCATCCCCGGGCAAAGCGGCTCAGGGAAAAGCACGCTCGCCGCCTGGCTTGCCGCCCGCGGCTTTGTCTACCTTACCGATGAGCTGGTGTTCCTTCCCGCCGCCCCCCTGCACCTCCGCTGCTTCACCCGTCCGCTCCACATAAAACCTGGGGCACGGGAGCTGGTGAAGTCGATGTTAGCAGCCGGCGAAGCCTCCGCCCTGCTCGAAGACGGGCACGGGATGATTGTGCCCCACCGGATGCTCAATCCTGCCCCCAGCGCCGCGAATGTATCGCCGTCGGTATTGCTGTTCCCGATGTATCGTCCCGGGACGAGGCTGCAAGTGGAGCAGATCTCGCGGGCTCAGGCCGGCGCCGGGCTGATGGCCTGCAACGTCAATGGCCGGAATCTCACCGATCACGGCTTCGCCCAGATCATGTCAGTTGCAGGAGCGGCGCCGGCCTGGAGGCTCTCGTACGGGAGCTTCGACGGTCTCGATGAGACAATAGCCGGACTGCTCCGTGGGATTTCGAACCGGCCATGATCGTCGAATTGCTTGCAATCTGCGCCCGCGACGTCGGCACGGAACAGATGTATCGGTTGCTGCATTCCCAATTGCATAAGTTCGCCGGACAAAACCCTTCCTGGGAAGAGTTGATCGCCCGAGCCGAACACCACGGCCTTGCGCCCCTGTTCTTAAAGCATGTCCAGGCTCTCGGCTACCCCCTCCCGCGCAAGGTCCGCCTCGTGCTGCAGAGCCTTGCCCTTCGCAGCGGCCAGGCCGCCCGGATCAGAAACGAGGCGGTGGCTGGCATACTTCGCCTTTGCCAAGCGGAGAACATAGAGGTCATTACCGCCAAGGGCATTGCCCTTGCCAGCTTTCTCTACAGCCAGCCGGGGCTTCGCCCGATGCGGGATGTGGATCTGCTGGTCGGTGAGGCCGATCTGCCGAAAATGCAGGCAATACTCGGGGAACTGGGATATACGCCCGAGGTCAGGGAGGACATCCCGGAGGATTACTACCATCTCGTGCCGATGGCCAGGAAGGTCGAAGGGATGGTGATAACCATCGAAGTGCATCGTAACCTCCTGCCGTACCACCGGGAGTACCCCGCGTGGCCCCTGGAAAGATCCCTGGGGGCGAGCCTGCCGGTCGCCATCGGCGGCGTCCGGGCCAGGACGCTCTGTCTGGAGGATATGCTCCGGCACCTGTATCTGCACGGCCTCAGGGCTCCGCTCACCTATGAGCCGTATCGGCTCATCCACCTGGCAGATATCATGACCCTGGTGGAACAGCGTTACGAACAGATCGACTGGGACCGGGTCCGGGAAGATTTTCCTGCCGTACAGCGGGTTCTTTCCGCCTTCCATTGCCTGACTCCCTGGACGGACTCGGTGGTGCAACACCTGAACCTGAATCTCGCGACAGCTCCTGACCAGCCGGGAATGGGGTATCACGGCTGGCCAAGGCGTCGCCCGCAGGCCGGGAACTTCATGGAATTGCCGGGATTGATCAGAGACACGTTCATTCCTTCGCAGTGGTGGATGCAGATCTATTACGGATGCTTGCCAGGCCAGGGGTTGATGAGGGCGCGATGGGTCGATCACCCTCTCATGCTGTATCGGTGGCTCAAGGCCTTCCGGCTGCAAGCCGAGAAGGCAGGAAAATTCGGGAGATAAATTACATACTTTTGATTTTTCTTGCAATTTCAAGACAAATCTGCCAAACAAGCGAAATGAATGTCTTTTCCCAAATTTACGACATGAGGACCTGATGACTATCGGCACTGACAATCGAGATTGCGAAAACCGGAGCGGGGGACAAAATCCCATTGACAGGGATAGAAGGTCTGTCCTGCGAAAAATGGCGGTGGGGGCCGTGGCGGTCGCCGGCTGCAGCATGATACCCCAGACTTGGACCACACCGCTGGCGGAATTTGCCGTGCTTCCCGCCCATGCGGCCACGAGCGGTCATATCGCCGATCCGCCGTTCACCAAAACCGAGGTCATCGAGAAGAGCGGCGTGATCTCCATCGACAAGATTCTCCGCCCCAAATTCGTCTCGCCCAAACTCGGCTGGGATTACGGCAGCTCCATGAAGATCGTCTTTGACACAGGGGGGGAAATCCATGTCCCGGATACCTCCCGCGATGTTATAACAAAGGAAAAGCGGATTTATCGGACGGGCGGCCGCCGTCCGGATATACCGACCATGGAGGTCTACGCCGAACCGGGAAGCAAGGCGACCAAAATCATCATTCACTTCAAGGGCTAAGGCGCCAAATCGGCCCCAAAAACAAGAAAGGCTAACCGGACACCCAGTTAGCCTTTTTGCATTTCGATTTCTGGCGGAGAAGCAGACCTTGTGATTCACAGCTTATCTTTTTGAAATCGTTACAATTAATATTTTGCAAAGCCTCAAAATACCGTCATAAGTACCGCTATGTAGTTCATCGCCATGCTTGATGGTTGAAATGATGAAAGAAACGGCAACACGGCAGGGCCTCCCTTCCCGGCGTGAACCGGGCAACCCTGCATATCGCTCCGGACCAATGGCCCGTGCTACGGCCGGGAGAATATCACCGTGTCACGTGTGCCGTACCGTTACGGTATATCAATACTCCTGACCGATCAAATAGAAAAGCGGTCCGCTCTGTTGCACTCCGGCCTGAAAATCACTATTGCGGATCCGAATCGCGGCCGGCCTGTTCTCCCTTCGTGGTCCTTAAAATGAATCCGTCCTCTGACAAAGCGTATTTCAGCTTTCAAGCAGCACTCATGCCACCATGCCGTTTAGATGTGCAGGTTCGAGAGCACACCGATGATGAGCACGGAGAGCGACAGAACCGCCATGACGGCGGCCAGGCGAGTATTGACCAGCCCCCCGGCGCAGGTCAATAGCAGACAGATGGGTAGCAAAAAGCCGATGGCCAGGGCGGCGTCACGAGTGGCAGGCAGCACCAGCAGCAAGGCGATGGCGAATAGGGCCGGAAACGAGCGGCGAGGTTTCATGGTGACGCGGGCGATAGGCATGATTGAGCGACCTCGGAAATCAGCTATTGGGCATCGGTGACGCAGTTATAAACGGTGGCCCTGGATACTGCAAATTCGGCCGCTACGGTCTTTATCGCTGCCCCTGCTGCAACCCTTGCGGATATCTCTTTCCGTTGAGCTACGGTCAATATGGAAGGCCTACCGAGATGTTTCCCCTTCGCCTTTGCCGACGCGATCCCTTCTGCCTGCCGCTGCTTGATAAGCGACCGCTCGAATTGGGCGAATACAGAAAGCATGCCGAACATGGCTTGCTTTACCGGGTCTGCCTGGCCTGGCGAAAACTCCAGCCCTTCTTTCACAAAGCTGATTGCGGCGCCCTTCCCAGTGATCTGCTCAACGATCTGATGCAGATCGATCATAGACCGACCAAGGCGGGAAAGCTCGTGGACAAATACCCGGTCACCTTCCCGGATGAAGTCAAGCATGGCCTGCAGGACCGGCCGCTTTGTGTCCTTGCCGCTGATCTTCTCTGCAAAGGTCTTATCAAGCTCGATCCCTTCAAGCTGCCTGTCGGTTTTTTGGTCGGCGCTGCTCACCCTGATGTATCCTACCCGCTTGCTCATGTGGTCCCCCTGTGGTCAAATGTCGTGGTGAAGTGTCAATAAGATCATAGACCATTTTAGATATCGTGTCAATAAGTCGTTTTTCAACCTTTTTGACAGGGGCTTAATGAGGTGCCACAAAGGTATACCTTTTTGACAACGGCGGTTCATAAATTCGATTGATACGCCCCAGGGTGAAGGCAGGCACATAGCCGCCGATCCGACCGGCGCCGGCGCTCACGGTGCCGGTTTTTCCTCCGATCAATCAGCAGGATTGATCATTCCTTCCGCTGCTGAATTTTCACATTGGGCTTTGTCTCTTTGACGGTGACGTAATCCCGAATGGCCTTTTTGGCTTCTTCTGCATTTTCCAGCCCGAGGGCATGACCTGACTCCATAAATTTCTTGAAGTCCGCCGTAGTCTTGTAGGTGATATCTTTTTTGAAGAATCGATCAAAGAGCGGCCCCAGGGGAACGGCTATTTCCTCCACGTCCGGCGACACTGCAAAGCTTTCCCGGAAAGTGATAACGGCTTCATCACTGATACCCTGCAGCGTTACCGTAGTGGTTCCTTCCCGCCTGGTCCTAGCTATCTCTACCAATTGAGCGTCCACCTCTTCGGACTCCCGTTTGACCTCATCCATTTTATCCTTGAGCCTGGATTTCTGCTGAATGAGCTTTTCAACGCTTATGTCCTCGACAGGCAACAGATACTTTTTCCCTTTGACCTGTACGTGTTTGAGGTCTTTTACCGGCTGCATTTTTCCCCCATCAGTGTTCACAATTCCATTAAGAAACCCACAACTATTGCCAACCTTTTTCCAACCTTTTAACCCAAAAGCCCATCAAAGCATAAAGGCTCGGAAGGCACTTGGAGCGTTCCCATAAATTCCCATGGTATCCCGGATAAAACCGCATAAAAGTACCGAAAAAGTATCTATGCATTCAGCGAATACAGGGCCTTCCGGGCTGACCACCCCCCACCCCCCGAAAAACCGCAGACAGGCGCGGGGGGCACCGGCCCACATGCAAAAATCTCATGCATGAAAAATGAGCATGCCAAAAGTTTGCATGTTAAAACTGCCGTGTTTTTTAACATTTTTCTCAGAAATATTTTTGTGATATATAATTGATATTACGTTATTTATTTGAATTTTCACCGACAAAGCCAGGGCCATTTTTTGAGCTTGTAAGCAGACTGATCGGTAACGGGATAAATAGGCCCATGTATGTGTTTTTATTACATTATATAGGCATAACAGGCGAAGGTACGGCATATAATCTTACTATTATGCAAAGTCGGTAGTTTTGTTGCATTAAAACAAGGACATACATCTACAGTTAAAACCCTTTCGCCGTTGTTAAAACTTTCGGCTTTCGTACCGGGGTCAGATGGTCTCGACTCCCCGAAAGCCTCCCCTTAAAGGAGGATGGCCCCTCAATGCGCCACCTTTTCTCATAGCGCATCCCTGCAGGGCCGATTATTATTTTATTACGGTTATGGCGATTGAGCTGCGGATCGATAATCGCCATACAGTGCGGGGGCACCGCAGGGTCCCGTCCGCTGTCCACTCATCGCCACGGTTATGACAGCTGAGCTGCGGATCGATAGTTGCCATAACAGCGCGGGGGATGCCGCAGCATTCTGTCCGTCCTTTTTATGCCCAGCTCATTCACCTTTTTTGTCTGTAGGGACAGATCAACTCTGCCCGAGAATGTTATACGTATGCCGGTCACTGATTCCGTACTTTCTGGCCAGTTGGGCAACCGAAATACCACCCTTGTCATATTCCATCCTCATTTGTTTATCACGCCAGCGAACCAGATACCGGCGAGTCCCCCCCAAGTTTGCCGGGGTTCCAGCAAACACCTCAGACACTCGAAGTGCCGCTCTTACCCCGATCTTTTCAGCAAGCATGTGTAGATCGCCTTTCAACTCATTTATGTCCGGCAATGCTTCATCGGGCAAGTCATCAAAGGTATAGCTTTTCATTCACTCCCTCCCGCACTCCTCTTAACCTTTTTCTATGTTTTTTCCTCTTGATGTGGTTAACTCATAGAGCTTTCAGCATAAGGGAGGTGGTTCCTCTCACAGAAAAGCCGTGTGCGGGTCTTGCCTCCGCAGACGGCTTTTTCTATTTGTTCAGAGGGCTATGCATGCCCGGGTGATCGTCGAAACTCTGTGCAGCATGCACGTAAATCATGGTCGTGTTGATATCCTGGTGCCCTGCCAGCTTTTGAATATCCTGCAGCTTGACGCCTTCCTGAGCGAGCATGGTGAAGGCCGTATGCCGCAAGGCATGCGGGCTCAATGTCTTCCCTTCCCGGCTCACCTTGGCCTTGTCCAGGTACTTCCTCACGATGTTTTCAACCGCCTTCACCGACAGCGGTTTGATTACCTTCTCCCGCCGCACAACCAGGTCATTGTTGTTTCGGTCATAGATGAACGGCAGGAAGACCGGCAGGTCAGCATGGACCTTCACCCCCTGCATTTTGACCACATCAAGCCATTCGTCCCAGGCGCGCAAGGTCCGGCCGTTGATGATGATGGCGGTTTCCGGCCGGTTCTGGAATCGGCCCTTCCGGTCAACGATCCAGATTCGTTGCTGGCCCTTCACCCGCTCCGGCTCAATGTTGCGGTGCCGGATCCGCGTCACCTCGTTGGCCCGGAGCCCGTATACAAGGATGATCAGCAGCAAGGCATAATCGCGCCGGCCGATGGCGGTCCGGCGGTTGACCTGCTTCAAAAGCTTCTCGGCTTCCCGCGACGAAAGGACGCTGTAATACCCCTTGTCCTTTTTCGGGAAGATCAACTTGAGTTCCCTGAAAAGGATGGGGTTCTTGAACTTCCGGTTCTCCCGCTCGACGAACTTGAAGAAGCGGTTTAATGCAATGAACTTGTTCCAAATCGTCGTATCCTTGTGGCCCTTCTCCGCCTTGAGAAAGTCACGATAGGCCAGGATATCCGCCCGCTCGATCTCGGCCAGATCCTTCCCGGCCCAGGTGAAGAAGAGCTTCACCTGATTCTCATAGCTGCGCCTGGTGTTGCTGGTGTTCTGCTCGGCCAGGAAGGCGGCAAGATACTTCTGCAGCTCGATGCTCCGGGCGCCCCGGTGGGTTTTAAAATCGCCCAGGTTTTGAATCGGGTTTACAAAGCCTTTAACTTGCTTTTGAAGGAACTTGAAAAAACCGTTGAGGATGGAAAACTTGCGCTTGGTCGTAGCCGGCGAATGCTCACCGGCAAGCTTCTCCTGGTACTCATGCAACAGCCCGGCACCTACCGCCCCCAGGGCGCTATCCTTGAACTCGAAAAATTGCTGAACCTCAGATCGGTACACCCGTTGGCTTCCGCCCTTGTACTTCTTCAGATACTGGTCAAAAAGCTCTTTCCCTTGCTTGGTCTCAAGAAACGACATAGCGCCACCCGCCCGGCTCAAGCCTGGCCTGCAGGCTGCTCAGGCTTGCAGATCTTGCTTATTGCCTTATGGCTCATGCCGCAGATCTCGGCAAGCACGTGTTGCGCAACTCCGCGCCGGTGAAACTCCCGGATCTTCTCGTTACGATCAACTTTGAAGGGATGGTTCTTCCGGAGCTGCAACACTTCTTGTTCCGTCAGCAGATCGAGCAGACTTCGTGCCTTCGCTGAATACTCTTCCATTGTTCTTTTATCCCTCTCCTATTGTTTTGCCAGATCCTGGCCCACTTCCCGAGCGACGATGTTTTTCAAGGCTGTCCAGGTGCCTTGAGCGTTCTGCCGATCAAGAGCCCGGATGTTCTTCGCTCCCCGCCACTTGAGCAGCCAGCCTTCAATCTTTTCCTTGTCCCAGGCCAGATCCCGAAGCATCAACCGAATGTCCCGGACGTGGTAGAAGCTCGGCAAGCCGGCCGCATCCCCGGCCACCTCGTTTTCATACCGGGGCGGCGCAGGGTATCTTCGCCCATGTTCGCCTTTCAGCCGGCCAATCAGGAAGGCGGCTTCCTGCTTCGACAATGCGCTCATGCTCGGGATCCCCGCCAGGCCCGCCACGTCCTCGTACAGCCGGCCCAGGGACACCCCGGCGCCAGCCGCCCATGATGGAGCGGAATGGAGCAGCTTAAGCTGGTCTGCCGTCACTGGTTCGAAGACCCTGATGGCCTTTTTCATGGCTTTTCCCCCTCAAAAGAAGGATGGGTGTGTTTTTCCAAAACCTTGCACCATTGCACCCTTTTGATATATCGCGCTGTATTTGCGCTATTTTTCGAGGGTGCAATCCTATTGGGGGATTACACCCGCCCGCAAAAAAGCATCTGTTTTTGTTTTTGATTCTCATAGCTTATGCACCGAAAAAACTTTGCACCCCACTCGAAAAGAGGATTGCACCCTCAAAAAGGATTGCACCCACATTGCACCCACATTGCACCCTAGATTGCACCCTCTTTTTTATAATAATTTTATATATTTAATATAAGTAGGGTGCAATGGTGCACGGTTTTCACATATCCGCCCGTTATTTTTTAAAACCTAGCTGTCATTTTTATTAAAACGGACCTTTTTTTACACGATTTTTTGCCTATCAATTTGTAACCTTAGCCATTTTCGGCCTGACCTTACCCTTTTTGAGGGGAAAACCGGCCTGACCTTCCCGAAAATTGGGCTGCCACTTTGTCGTACTTTGCCTAACCAATGCGCCTGACGAAACGGTGGAAGCGTTCGCCCCGGATGGTCTTTGCGTTGTGCGCAAACAGCCACCCGGACTTTTTCATCACCTCCAGGGCATCGCCTATTCTCGCCCCAAGCTGTGAAGGGGAACGGAACGGGTTGGCAATGCCACTGTGTTTGGCCAGCCGGTCAAAAGCCATGTATAGCCGTTTTGCCGAAGCGTAAAAGACCAACTCCTTGACGCCCCCCTTGTCATCCATGTTGGTTTCAACTGTGATCCCGTAACCATCAGAGAAGCTTTCCGGTCGTAACTCGTACTCCATGCAGAGCGCATCAAGGCCATACAGAATCTTGTTGCTGTCCTGCTCCGACTCAAAGGCCCGGTAGTTCTGGTTCTTTATCCATTGGTCCAGGATCCACCTGTCTTCGCCAGTGCCGCTCTTCTGCGCATCCTTGGAGATGTATTTGACTACTTCCCCAAGGATCAGATAGAGCATGGCGTACAGCTCATTCAGCCTCGATTTCGCATGATTCGGATAAGCCTTGCGGATGACCTTCAGCGCATCGGCCTTCTTCCGCTCCAGATCCGGCAGGATGTCGTTTGATACGATCTTGAATACCGTGCTCCATATCAGGTTGCGGGACTCCTGCAGGTCGGTTTCCACGACCACAGACTCCTTGAAGTCCGGATTGTGGTACTGCTTGTCAAAGATTATTTCGTTGGTCCGCTCGATCAGCTCCGGCTCGACGAACGGCTCAATCGAGGTGACAAGCAGTTGTGTGCACGATCGCTCGTATACGTTCTCCGAGTCGCTGCCGGCCTTCCTCTTCTGCCTGGTGATGCCGGTTGCCGCAGTCAGCAGAAAGTCACGCTTTCCGCCCCGTACCGCATCCGATTCCAGGTTATCAGAAATGGTCAACGGGGATACCGCGGCTTCCGAAAAATCAGAAGCCGCGGAACCTGTTGTCACGCAGTCCTCGCCGTAGATGATCGCGGAGAGCATCGAGGCGGCCGACGTCTTGCCGCACCCCTTGGTCCCGGAAAATTTGGTGATGCCCCTGGCCTTAACGTATTGGAGCAACACCACGTTGAAGAGCAGGCAGACCACGAAATAGCGGTCGGCCGGATCGCAAGCCAGGTTGTCGAAAAAAAGTTTTTTCAGGCCGGCCATGCCCTTCTTCACGTCCGCATCCTGAATGAAGCGGATGGGGTGCATCTTCGGAGATTTGCGCAGGAACACCCGCTCGGCGTTGGTGCCGTTGGGTACTACCTCGATTCTCCCAGGCCCGATCTTGAGCAAGGTGTTATGTTCGCCGCAAAGGTTGAAATAGACCGTGTTCTCTTTGAGGTTGGTGAAAATCCATCCCGGCACCGAAGCCCGTTTGCCCCGAAGAAAAGCCTGGCTTTCGATGTTCTGAAAAACCAGCCGGGCCCCGTTGGTGGCCGCGTTGATTCCGGCCTGATCATAGAGCAGGGCCTTGAAAAGTGCGTTGGGGCCTATGCGGTAATCCCTGTTGTCGAAAGTGAGGTGGGCTTCGTCCCCATCGATAAAGAAATTGCCGCGCGCCTGGAACCACTCGAAGCAGATCTTGCCAAACGTGTCATAGTCAAACTTGCGGTCCTCGTCAGGATCGCGCACCCAGGCGGAATACAGGTCTTTCAATTCCCGCAGGGGCGGAAAGTACTGCTCAGCCCCCTTGAGCAGGGTAGCCAGGGCGGCTTTCGGGTCACCCTTGATACCTTTGAGGTATTCGTCGATGTCCTTGCACTCGCCGTCGAAGCGGATCAGCCGGAGCTGCACCACATCGGCCTTGAACATCTTGGCCATGACATTCGGCAGGCAGATCTTCTTAAGCACGTTGCAGACCTTCTCCGTGTGCTTCTGCCCGCCGGCGTCGTTGTCAAAGCACAGGTAAATGGTCTTGCCCGGCGCCCAATCCGCCAGGTATGCAAGCTGCGCTTCCGATATCTGGCCGTTGGTGGCGGCAACGTGTTCGAAGCCGCCCCGGCCGAAGACCGAAAGCAGATCGTTTTCACCTTCGACCAGGATCAGCTCTTTGCCGGCAAAGGCCCGCATGTTGTAGAACATGCAGCCTTTGCCCCAATACTCGCCAGGCAGCCGGTACTTGGACTTCTTCCACTGATCCTTGATCGAGAAGCCCTCCACCTGCCCTTGGTGGCACAGGTGGGGGTAAATGAAAAGGTCACGGTGAAAGAAGTCCTGCAGCTTGCCGTTCTTCACCTTGACCAAGCCGGAGCTGATCGTATGGTCATCGGTAAAGCCCTTGCCTTTCAGGTGCTCGCACAGCCGGCCGTCAGCATAGCCGATCCGGAAGGCCTTGAGCGTCTCCACGGTGTGGCACCGAGTCTTTCGTTGGTATCCGAGCGCCCGGCTGTCCTCCAACAAGGCAGCGTTGTAATACTCGGCCGCAGCTTCAAAGATCGCGTTGCGGATCTGCAAGGCCTGCTCTTCCCTGGTCGGTGGCCTGGCTGGCCCAGGGGCTGGCTGGACGGTGAGCTGGTAGCCCTGAGCTTTCGCCAGGATGGCCAGGGCTTCATTCTGGTTGCAACCGTCTTGAAGCATAATGAAGTCGAAAACATCACCGTGCTTATCGCACTGGTAGCAGTGGAAGACCTGCTTTGATATGGTGATCCGGAAGCACTCATGACCGCCGCAGAACGGACATTCTGAAAGGTTCAGAGTGTCAGATCCGGCTTTCTTGAGCGCTCCCCCGGTGCGCCCGGCGATGTATTCGGCCAGGTCTGTTCTCTCTTTGAGGGTGGCAAAATCGGTTCCCATCATGCCCCCTTCCGCAAGCGGTCAATGGCCTGGTCAATGTCCGCCTCATCGACATATGACCGCTCGTACCGGAGCCGCGACAACGCGTCGTCGAGGCGCTGCAGCTCTTCCACCACCGCGTAGATTTCGTCGAAGGTGTGCCAGTTGCCGGCGGTGGCGATCTCCTTGAGTTGCGATATCAGGGGCTGCAGGCCGCAGAATCGCCGGTTGTCCGGGGCGCTGTTCTTGTCAGTCTTTTCCATCACTCACCCCCATTGGCAGCTTTGGCAACTTTGCGAACGCTCAGGGGCGCGTACTGGTCGAGCGCTTCAATCATGGCTTCGGCGATCGGCCGCAGCCCGTTGTTGCGCGAAATGACCGTGTGCAGGCCTTCAATAGCCTCTTTGAAATCTCTTTCCGGTATGCGGCCGCCGATGAAGGCGCCTTGTTTGGCCAGGTTCAACTTGCCGGCTGCCGCCTTCAGCAAGTGCTCGTCGCTGTCGAAATACTCTTCCATGAAGAGTTCGATAGCCCTTTCCTGATCGTCGATGATGAGTTCAAAAAGCTGGCCCAGGCCGGATTGACGTTGCTCGGCTTTTTCTTTTCCGGAAGATTCCCAACCCTCAGAATCGAAGGCGGAGAGGCTGGCTGACGAAAGCAGCTCACCCAGGGCGCGGAAGGAATTGTTCTTGTAGAGAAGGGCTTCGCAAAGCTCGATTGAATTGCGAAAAGACGGGGTGGCGTTGACTCCATTTGTGTTGCTAGGCATGATATGGCCTCCAGGAAATAAAAATGCCCAAAGTGGTACCACGCCTATCAGGGCGTCGGGGTCCTCGCGGATACCCCCCACTTTGAGCAAATTCAAATTCTGGATGTGCGCATGCATCCGGGCGTGCAGGGACACCAGGTAGGGCGTTTGCAACTGGATGCGCGCAAATAAAAAAATCCCGGTTTAAGGCGTACGGGAGCCGCCCTGATAGTTTGGTACCGGAAGGATACGGTACTTTTTTCCCCCGTGCAAGCATTTTGGCAGGCATCATGAAAAACCGCCTTACGCCGCTACGGCTTGCCCAACATTATGCGACGTTTCCCCTCTGGATGCCTTTATCCGTGCGTTGATCCAGGCGTCAACCTCGGCTTCCACCCAGGCCACGGTGTAACCGAGCGAAACGGATTGCGGGAAGGTGCCTTCCTTCATCCTGGCGTAGATGGTTGACCTTCTCAGGCCGGTGCGCCGTTCGACTTCCGGCCTTCTGAGCAAGACCGTGTTGTGAGACTGGTTGTGCATGTTCTACCCTCCAAAGTGGTTCCATGATCAGCCAAAGGCTTCCAATGGTGCGGAGGGTAGACGATACTGCCTGGTTGAGCAAACCGCCGGCGGTAGGCGGTTTGTATCAGGAGAGTGTCAAGAGAATATCAGGAGCGTAGCAGCAAGGAGCGCATGCGGGTAAAAATGCTATTTTTTTGCATCACCTCGCTCCTTTCGTTTTTTCTTGGTGGCTGACTTCAGCCTGAATTCATCGATTGCGGCTGTGGTGGTAAGAACTCTCTTTGAATCACCTTCATACCTGATAACGGGTCTGTATTTCCGTTGGGCGTTAGAAACAGAGAATCCAGTATAAGAAGCAATTTGTTTCCATCCTGTCAGTGTCTTAGCTCCCGGTGGTAACTGCAGAGTTTCCTGGTTTTCTTCCAAAGGCTTCACAGCCTCTTCCACGTCAGCATTGAAAAGTCCACTGCCTTTTACCTGATAATCCGGGCGGGTGATCTCCGGCGCTATCGCCTCAAGCAGTTGAACAGAAGACGCCCTGATAAGCAGGTCTTCTTTTTTGATTTCTATAGTGGTAGGTTCCCAGATTTTTATTTCCTCGTTGAACAAAACAGGTGCACGAAATACGCCTTTTTCATCATAGAACATGAGACCTTGAACGCTTCCTTGTTTGTTGAAAGCAAACCCTTTCGTGCTGTCCGTATCGATCATGAGAAAAGATTTATCCAGGGCATCAAAATTGAATATCTCAGGATAATTCTTCAACTTCTGCAGATCGGGAAATTTCGACTGCATATCGTCTTCTAAAAGTGGACGGAATAACCTCCCAGGGTTTGAACGAAAGGCGAAGAACTTAGGGAAAAACATCCAGAATGCCATAAGGTTTACTTGGCCGAAGTGTGGAGTCTCATTCCAGTGATGGCCAGTGGAGATATCCCCCATTTTTAAGGGAGTGCCACCAATTTCGAGATTGACTGACACTCGAAAATCCATGTCATGCCATTCATAAATCTGGTCTTCGGTGACGTTCGGCCAGCGCTTTCCAGCCAGTTCTGAAATCTTGAAAAATCTTTTGCTCGCAGGCAGAAAAGGCACTTTGTATTCCATGGCAACAAGCCCCCTCAGGTTGTCCCCCTGGTGCAAAAACTGAACAGGCCGGCCGCCAGGGTTGCGGCTTTTCGGGAGCTACCCTAGCCTGTCCAGGATCAACGGCTTCAAATTGGCCCGCCAGGGACCTATTCACCGGCCTCCAAGGTATCCAGGTAGTCAGCCCATACCTGCATCATCTCCCGCCGCTCCGTAAGGTACTCGGCATAGTTGTAGGCCGCTTTCACGCTGTTCTTCTCAACGTGGGCAAGCTGTCGCTCGATAACGTCTGAGCGCCAGCCATTTTTTTCGTGCAGCAGGGTTGACGCCATCCCCCGGAATCCGTGCCCGGTCATATCCTCTTTGGCATACCCCATCCGGCGCAAGGCGGCATTGACGGTATTGTCACTCATGGGTCTATCGCCGGTACGGAGGGAAGGAAAGACGTACCGTCCCCGGCCAGTCACCGGGGCAATATCCCTGAGCACCGCGATTGCCTGCCGGGACAGGGGCACGATGTGCGGTCGCTTCATCTTCATCTTCTCGGCCGGTATCTTCCATTCGGCCTGGTCAAGGTCAAACTCCGTCCATTCGGCGTGGCGAAGTTCCCCAGGGCGGACAAAGACAAGCGGGGCAAAACGCAGTGCGCATTTTGTGGCAAGATGGCCCTGATAGCCGGATATGGCCCGCAAGAGCGCGCCCACCTGCTTCGGGTCGGTGATTGTGGCCATGGGCTTTTTCTTCGGGGAAGCAAGGGCGCCGCGCAGATCCGCGCTAGGGTCACGCTCGGCAAGCCCGCAAGCGATAGCGTACCGGAACACCTGGCCGCAGATATGCTTTACCCGGCGGGCAAGTTCTTTGGCACCCCTGGCTTCCATGACCCGCAGCACTCCAAGCAGCTCTGGCGCGGTGATTTCACTTACCGCCCTGCTGCCGATCATGGGGAAGACGTTGTTCTCAAGCCTGGTGATTACCGTTTCGGCATGACTCTCCACCCACTCTTCGTGCTTCTTCTCGAACCAGTCGCGGGCCACCGCCTCGAAGTTGTTGGTGGTAAGACTCGCTTCCAGGGCCTTGGCTTCTTTCCGCTGCTCGCCGGGGTCTACCCCATCGGCGATAAGCCTTCTGGCCTCGTTGAGCCGGTCCCTGGCCTGAGCAAGCGACACGTCCGGATACACCCCAAGGGCCAGGGTTTTCCGTTTGCCCTGAAAGCGATAATCGAAGCGAAAGTATTTCCCTGCAGGCTTGACAAGGAGGTAGAGGCCGCGCCCATCAAAGAGCTTGTAGGGCTTCTCCTGAGGCTTGGCGTTGCGAATGGCGGTATCGGTAATCATTGACGGTATCTATTTTGACGGTATCGGTGAATACCGTCAAAGATACCGTCATTTATAGCTGGCTGTCAACGGTATTTCTCGGAACATGCTGGAATCAAGAGGAGCGGTAAGTCTTGATTTTCCGAGCATTTATGGAACGCTTTGGACGTTCCTGGAAGGTCAATTGGCGGAGAAGCAGGGATTCGAACCCTGGGTGGAGTCACCCCCACAACGGTTTTCGAGACCGTCCCGTTCAGCCGCTCCGGCACTTCTCCGTTCAGACCGACATTGATAACAGGATTTAGCCTAATCTTCAACAAGATTAAGCGGCTCCGGCGGTTGAGTGCAGTTTGTTGTTTTTATCGATGCAGTCTTCCTGCCAGAAAGGCCCTTACCACCTGTTCAACCGCCTGCGCGAGCTGGGCCGCGCCGTTCGCCATGGCAAAATCGAGGGACTGCGGCCCCCGGCAAAGGGAGAAGACCGCCGAAACGCCGATATCGTACAGTTCCTCGATCCGCTCGCCGATGCCGCCGCAGAAGGCGATACACGGCACACCGGCCTCTTTGGCCACTCGCGCCACCCCCGCGGGCGCCTTATCGTACTTTGTCTGGAAATCAATCTGCCCTTCTGCGGTCAGGACCAGGTCCGCCCCCCTGATTTTCTTCTTCAGTCCGACGAGATCGATCACCACCTCGATCCCCCGCTTGAGTTCCGCGCCAAGAAAGGCATGGAGGCCGCCGCCGAGTCCTCCCGCCGCCCCGGCGCCCGGAACGCGGTCGATGTCCTTGCCGATATCCCGGGCAACGACCTTCGCCAGTCGGGCGAGGCCGCCGTCGAGCAGCCGCACCTGGGCGGGCGTGGCCCCCTTCTGCGGCGAGTAGACATAAGAGGCGCCGCTCTCGCCGGTGAGGGGATTGGTGACATCGCAGATGCCTTCCACAATCACCGCGGCAAGACGCGCATCCAGACCGCTCCCTTCAATCCTCTCCACGAGCGGCAGCGAGCCGCCGACCGGGTTCAGTTCTCTTCCGTCGGTGTCAAGGAACCGGTACCCGAGGGCTGCGGCCATGCCGATGCCGCCATCGCAGGTGGCGCTGCCGCCCAGGCCGACGACGATCCGCCGAACGCCGGCGGCAAGTGCCGCAAGAATCAGCTCGCCGGTGCCGAAGGTGGAGGTAAGGGTGGGATCGCGGAGATTTTCGGACAATAGTGCCAAACCGCTCGCCTTGGCCATCTCGATCACCGCCAGGCCGCGCTCCGGAACCATGCAGAAGCAGGCCTCCTGCTCATCAAGGCGCGGCCCCTTCACAATTACCGGCACCAGACTGCCGCCAAGGGCCGCGGCCATTACCTCAGTCAGGCCGTCGCCGCCGTCGGACATCGGCACACAGACCACATCGGCCCGAGGCAATGCGGAAAGAGCTCCCTTTCTCATGGCTTCCGCCGCCTCCGCGGCGGAAAGACTACCCTTGAAGGCATTGGGGGCTATGACGATGCGCATGATCTCCTCACTCTTCTCTTCTATTCCGGCTCTCGCGCCTCTTCACCCGGCATCGGCACATTGCGCTAAACGACAAAACCGATTAGGATCGGCAAACCTTCGAGTCGCCGAGACAGTCGAAGAGCCGTGGCCGAGCCCCAGGCCCCGGATTCTGAAAGCCTACCCATTGCACTATAGCAGGAAATTATCTCCGTGAGCCACATTTTGCCTCGACCCTGCAGTTGCCGTCTGCTTATCTTCACCCGCTTCCCGGAGGCAGGAAAGACGAAAACGCGCCTCATTTCGGCCCTTGGCGCAGAGGGCGCCGCCCGCCTGCAGAAGCGACTTGCCGAAAGAATGATCAATGAGGCTAGACTCCTGGAACAGAGGCTCGGCACCGGCACGACCGTTCATTACCGGGGCGGCAGCCTAGCGGAGATGACGGACTGGCTCGGGCATTTGAGCTTTCTCGAACAGGCCGCGGGCGATCTCGGCCGGAAGATGCAGACCGCCTTCTGTCAGGCTTTCGCAGCGGGGGCCGGGCGGGCCGTCCTTGTCGGCACCGACATCCCGGATTTGAATGTCAATATTCTTGCACAAGCCTTCCAGGCCCTCGAAAGCCAGGACGTTGTCCTTGGCCCGAGCCGGGACGGGGGCTACTACCTGATCGGGCTGAGCGCCCCGGCCGCGCCGCGCCTGCTTACGCCGCTCTTTCAGGGGATGGTCTGGTCAACCGGTGACGTCTTTGCCGTCACTTCCGGCCGCCTCGCCAAAACCGGCCTGTCGGTAGCGCTTCTGCCGACGCTCTCCGACATCGACCGGCCTGAAGATCTGACCCTGGCCGAGGCGAAGGGCCTCTTATGACCAGCCTCTCCATCATCCTTCCCACCCTTAACGAGGAGTCCGTCCTGCCACGGACGCTTGCAGCCTTGAAGAGCGGCGACACCGGAGGACGTTGCGAACTGATCGTGGTCGATGGCGGCAGCATGGATTCCACCGTTTCTCTTGCCCGTGCGGCCGGGGCAAAGGTTATCGAGAGCCCAAGAGGACGAGGCCGCCAGATGAATGCAGGGGCCGCCGCGGCCATGGGGGGTATCCTGCTCTTTCTCCACGCCGATACCCTGCTGCCTGCGGATTTTCCATACCTGATCGAGACAGCGATCGGAAGACCCGGCACCGCGGGTGGAGCTTTTTCCCTGGCCATCGACAGCCCGGCGGCGGGCCTTGCCGCCGTCGCAAAACTCGCCAACCTCCGATCGCGCCTCTTGCACCTGCCTTACGGCGACCAGGCGTTGTTCACTACCAGAAGAATGTTCGCCACGGTCGGCGGCTTTCCGGAGTTCGTGATCATGGAAGATTTCGTATTCGTTCGAAGACTCGGCAAACTGGGCAAAATCGTCATCCTTCCGGAAAAAGCCACCACCTCGGCCAGACGCTGGCAGAACATGGGCATCCTCCGCACCACTTTGATCAACCAGATTATCGTCGGCGGCTATTGCCTGGGCGTTTCACCCTTGACCCTCGCCAGGTGGTATCAGCGGTTGCGGGGGCTGGGAAGGGCACGGGCCGAGGGATGATTCTGCGAATTCTCGGAGCGAGCTCTGTATCAGCATAGTATCTGCGCCACCCGAGACAATCGACGGCGCATGAATCCTGCTTCCTGAGAGATTTGCCTGAACTCTCAATCTGTGGTAGCTGTAAGGACCGTCTGGAAACAATAATTACTTTACAATGGTAAAATCCCATGACTGGCGACACATACGATTTCATCATTATAGGCACCGGGCCGGCAGGCCTTGCGGCGGCCATGACAGCTGTCAAGCGAGGCAAAAAGGTACTTGTGCTGGAAAAGGAAGGGTCTCTGGGAGGGGTGTGCGTCAATACCGGGACCTTCCCCAGCAAGACCCTGCGCGAGGCGGTGCTCCATCTCACCGATCACCTGAAGCGCAAGATCTTCAAGAATGACGAGTGCACAACCCGCAAACCAGAAGTCTCCATGGAGAAGCTGAAGGAGCGGCTGCACGCGGTGCGGCTCGGGGAACAGGCAATCATCACCTGCCAGCTCGAGCGCAACGGCATAGATATCATCCGGGGAACGGCCGGTTTCATCGACAGCGGGACGATCGGTGTCCAAACGACCCCGGGCGGCGAAGAAATCAGGGTGAGAGGCGAGCGGATCATCATCGCCACCGGCTCCCATCCCCGCAACCCGTCAGACGTTCCCTTCGATCATCGCACCATCGTCGACTCGACCTCTATCCTCCAGATCGACAGGACCCCGGAGACCCTGATCATCCTGGGAGGAGGGGTCATCGGTTCGGAATATGCCACCGTCTTTGCCGCGCTGGGGGTAAAAGTCACCCTCTTGGACCGCGGCGACCGGCTGTTGAAGTTCCTCGATAGCGAGATCACGGCCGAGCTGCGGAACAACTTCCCCGGCGGCAACATCAACTATATCAACAACTGCGGGGACTTTCGCATAGAGCGCAGCGACGGCGGGGCGATCCTCACCCTCTCCGACGGCCGGGTTTTCACTGCGGAATGCCTCTTCTTCGCCCTGGGCCGGGAGGCCAACACCAGGGGGCTTGCCATCGAGAACGCCGGTATCACCCTGAACGAGCACCGTTACATCGCCGTGAACGAGCTCTACCAGACGGCCGTGCCGCACATCTACGCGGTGGGCGACGTGATCGGCTGGCCGAGCCTCGCCTCCACCTCCATCGTCCAGGGCCGCCTTGCGGCCTTGAATGCGCTGAAGACCCGGGTGGAGTCCTTTCCGACGATCTTCCCCTTCGGCATCTACACCATCCCGGAGATCTCCTACGTCGGCATCACCGAGGAGGAGGCAAGGGCCAGAGACTACAAGATCGTCATCGGCCGGTGCCGGTACCACGAGCTGCCCCGCGGCCAGATCTCCGGGGACTGCGAAGGCCTGCTGAAGATGATCGTCCACCGCGACACCCGGGAGATCCTCGGCGTCCACATCATCGGCGGCGGGGCTACCGAGATCATCCACACCGCCCAGGTGGCCCTGATCAACAACGCCAGGATCGATCTCTTTATCGATAATATCTTCAACTATCCGACCTATTCGGAGGCGCTGAAGATCGCCGCCCTCTCCGCGCATAACAGAATACTCGGCACCAGCCGCGCCGACGAGGCCTGCAAGTATCTCCACCCGCTGAAGAATTAGGGGACGTCAGGCGGGGCAATCCCATCACACTTTCACACAAACGCAAAAGAAATGACTCATCTCCGGGCCTACCTGGCCTGTATCTTCATCGTCTTCGCCTGGTCGGGCTGGATCACCGTCTCACGGCATGGGGTTCAGACCGCCCTGCAGCCGGCGGACATCACCCTGATCCGCTACCTGACGGCCCTCATTTTCGTATCGCCGCTCGTCATCCGGCACCAGTGGTCGCGTTTCAAGCCGCACCAATACCTCATTATGGGCCTGGGCATCGGCTTCCCCTACACCATGATGAGCTTTTACGGGCTGCGGGTGCTCAAGGCCGCCCATGCCGGAGTGCTGGTCAACGGCATGCTGCCGGTGATGGGGGCTGTCGCCGCCTGGTTCATCCTGCGCCAGCGGGTCTCGGCGCTGCGCTACGGGGCCATCGGCCTCATCTTTTTGGCCAATTTCGTCATGGCCGGCGGCGATACCTTCTCATTGGACCATTCTCTTGGAATCCTGCTGCTTTTGGGCGCTGCCGTCTGCTACACGACCCATATGATCGGGGTTCGGTACTGGCAGTTCGAATGGCGGGACGTGCTGGTTGCGGTGCCGGTGATCAACACCCTCCTCTTTCTGCCGTTCTGGTTTGTCTTCCCCAGCGCCCTTTTCGAGGCCGAACCGAAAGAGATCCTTATCCAGGCAGGCTACCAGGGTATCATCGTCAACATCGTGGCACTGATGTTCTCCACCTATGCCATCGCTCGCCTCGGCACCATCACCGTCTCGACCTTCATGTCCTTCGTCCCGGTCACCACGGCGCTCCTCGCCTGGCTGCTCCTCGGGGAAGGCCTCAATTCCTGGGAATTCTGGGGGATTATCGGCTGCTCAATCGGTCTTTTCCTCTACGCCTGGGGCCAGACATGGGAGGCGCGCAAGCGCGTCCTGCATTGATGACGGAAGGTTCAGCGCAGCATCAGCCGCCTGATAAAGCTTGCCATATCGCGCTCGTCGAATCGGGAAAGTCCTGCCTTTTCGGCCGCCCGGATCGCCTCGTCCAGCATGGCGCGGCTGATGATTTCGCCCTCGCCCTGGAGCGCCGCCTCGCCGCAGGGCCGGTACTGGTCCATGATATTGATGTAACAACTATGGGAAATCTCTTCCGCTATAAACTGGAAGATCGCGACAGCCTCGGACAGCCCCTCGGGCATGAGCAGATGCCGAACCAGAAGGCCGCGCTCGGCCAGCCCCTTGGCGTTCACCTGCAGGTCGCCGACCTGCCGCTGCATCTCGGTGAGGGCCGCTCGCATGACTGCCGGATAATCGGGCGCCTTTGCATAGCGGCGTCCGGACTCCCTCTCCCAGAACTTCGCGTCCGGCATGTAGATGTCGAGGATGCCGTCCAGAAGCCGCAGGGATTCCATCCGCTCATAGCCGCCGCAGTTGTAGACCAGCGGCACCCGGAGCCCGCGGCGGATGGCGTGGGGCAGGGCGGCGAGGATCTGGGGAACGACGTGGGTGGGGGTCACGAAGTTGATATTGTGACAGCCGGATTCCTGCAACTCCACCATGATGGCGCCGAGTTCCTCGTCGTCCACCGTCCGGCAGTCGGGGTCGGAGGCACGGCTGATCTCGTAGTTCTGGCAGAAGGTGCAGAGCAGGTTGCAGCCGCAGAAGAAGATGGTCCCGGAGCCGCCCCGGCCGACCAGGACGCTCTCCTCGCCGAAGTGGGGCCCGTAACTGGCTACTTCCACCAGTTCTCCGGTCCGGCAGTAACCCCGCTCCCCTGCCAGGCGATCGACGCCGCACTGCCGCGGGCAGAGTCGGCAGGGGCTGAGTAGTTCCCGGGCGGCCGCGATCCGCTCGGTCAGGACTCCCGAGCGCATGGCTTCAAGATATCGTGGTGTCATGATAAGAAACCTCCTGTGCAAATAATCAGAGCCAGGTTCCATTATGGGCATGTCCGGCGCGGGAAGCAATGAAGGCTTTACAAAAACAATTTTTCTCCCCATTATCTCCAAGGTTTTAAAAAAAGTACTGAGTGATGAATAATCATAGTCCTCAGCACTCAGCACTCAGCACTCAGCACTCAACGAGGAGTATCGGTCATGTCGAGCAATTTTGGCACACTTTTTCGGGTTAGCACCTTCGGCGAATCGCACTGCAAGGCGGTGGGGGTGGTGGTTGACGGCTGTCCGCCGGGGCTAGCTCTCACCGAAGCGGATATCCAGTCCCAGCTGGACCGGCGGCGGCCGGGTCAGAGCGCGCTCTCCACCGACCGGCAGGAGGCCGACCTGGTGGTGATTCTTTCCGGCACGGAACACGGCCGGACGCTGGGCACGCCGATCGCCCTGCAGGTCGCCAACAAGGACCAGCGGCCCAATGATTACGGCAACATGCGGGATATCCCCCGGCCTTCGCACGCCGATTACACCTACCAGATGAAGTACGGGATCAGGGCCTCCTCCGGCGGCGGCCGGGCCAGCGCCCGGGAGACCATCGGCACGGTCGCGGCGGGCGCCATCGCCATGAAGGTCCTCAAGGAGAAATGCAACATCGACATCGTCGCCTGGGTGAGCAGCGTGGGCGAGATCGATGCCAGGCCCGTTGACAGCCTGACCGTCAGCCGGGAGCAAGTTGATGCAACCCTCATCCGCTGTCCGGACCAGGAGGCGGCGCTGAAAATGGAGGCGCTGGTCGCCGACCTGAAAAAGATAGGCGACTCGGTGGGCGGCGTGGTCTCCTGCGTCATCCGCAACGTCCCGGCGGGCCTCGGCGAGCCAACCTTCGAGAAGCTCGAGGCCAAACTCGCCCAGGCCATGCTCGCCATCCCGGCCACCAAGGGCTTCGAGATCGGCTCCGGCTTTGCAGGATCGCGGATGCGGGGCTCGGAGCACAACGACCCCTTTGTCCGCAAGGAGGATCGCCTGGGCACCGCCACCAACCGCTCCGGCGGCATCCAGGGCGGTATCAGCAACGGCGAGCCCATCACCCTGCGCATCGCCTTCAAGCCGCCGGCCACCATTTCCCTGCCCCAGCAGACCGTCGATTTCCAAGGCCGGGAGGCAGTGCTGGCCGCCAAGGGCCGCCACGACCCCTGCGTGGTGCCGCGGGCCGTACCCATCGTCGAGTCGATGGCGGCCATTGTCATCCTCGACATGCTGCTCCGCCAGGAGGCGAGAACGGCGCTGCGGTTCGGGTAAGCCGAAAAGGTCCGGGCAAAAACCGCCCAAGGGAGCGTTTCCAGGCGAAAACCCGACTCCTTTGGGCTTGAATTGTCTCGGTGAAAGAGGTAATAGTCCACCCATTCGCTGAGAGGAATGAATTTTCGTGTTTTTCAGCGAAAACCATTCCACCACCGTGCCATGCAGTGAGGTACGTGAGCGATCACTTTTGTTGCTTCCCGGCTTCCGCTGAGTTCGTTCACCTCAGCGATTGCCATGGCGGCATTTTTTCTTTTCTTCAGGCGGCCCCATGACTCCGAAAAGATCGGCACTGAGCCTCTACCTTGACCGTTTGACCCCTCCGGAAGGACTCCTGCTCCTCATTCTCTCTGTGATCGTCGGAGCCAGCGCCGGTCTCGCCTCGGTCTTCTTCGTCAAGCTCATCTTCGCCATCCAGGACTTCTCCTTCGGCACGATGTCGGAGTTGGTCCCCGCCCTCGGCAAGTGGATCTACCTCCTCGTGCCCATAGTGGGCGGGCTGCTGGTCGGGCCGCTCATCCTCTTTGCCCAGGAGGCGAAAGGCCATGGCGTGCCCGAGGTCATGCAGGCCCTTATCCTCCGGGGCGGCCGCATCCGCCCGCGGGTCGCCGCCGCCAAGATCGTCGCCTCGGCCCTCTGCATCGGCACCGGCGGCTCGGCCGGCCGCGAAGGCCCGATCATCCAGGTGGGCTCGGCGCTCGGCTCGTCCATAGGCCAGATCCTCCACCTCTCCGACGAGCGGATCCGCAATCTGGTGGCCTGCGGAGCGGCCGGCGGCATCGCCGCCACCTTCAACGCCCCCATCGCAGGCGTCGCCTTCGCCATCGAGGTGCTGATGTGCGGCCTGCAGATGCGGGCCTTCGGCAACGTGGTCATCGCCGCGGTCTCCGCCGCCGTGGTCAGCCGGTCGATCATCGGCGACAAGTTCGCCTTTCAGGTGCCGGCTTACTCCATGCACGGCCCGGAGGAGATCTTCCTTTATCTGCTCTTGGGCCTCACCGCGGCGCTTGTCGGCATCATGTTCATCCGGATGCTGAATTTCGCCGAGGTCACCTTCGATGCCTGGAAATTCCCGCAGCTGTTCAAGCCGGCGGTGGGCGGCGTGCTGCTGGGGCTCCTCGGACTGATATACATGCATCTGCCGGGGCTGACCTTCCCCACCGGTTCCGGCGCCCACGGCCCGGCCCTCAGCACCCCCATTCCCCACATGTACGGGTCGGGCTTCCCCTTTATCCAGGCGGCCATCCACGGCCAGACCCCGCTGTGGATCCTCGCGGCGCTGGTCTTCCTCAAGCCGCTCGCCACCTCCTTCACTCTCGGCTCCGGCAATTCCGGCGGCGTCTTTGCCCCCTCGCTCTTTATCGGGGCGATGCTTGGCGGGGCGATGGGCCATGTCTTCGGCTTCTGGATTCCCGGGGTGGAACAGCATATCGGGGCGTTTGCCCTGGTCGGCATGGCGGCGCTCTTTTCGGCGACCGCCCGGGCGCCGCTCACGGCCATGCTCATCGTCTTCGAAATGAGCAACGATTACGGGATGATCCTGCCGCTGATGGTGGCCGGGGTCACGGCCAGCTACTTCTCACAGTGGCTGCACCCGGAGTCGATCTACACCATGAAGCTGGCCCGCCGCGGAGTCCGGTTCTCCGGGGGCCGGGATCTCGACATCATGCAGGGGGTGAAGGTGAGCGAGGTGATGAAGAGCAGGCCTATCACCATCCACAAGGATGCCTCCTTCTCGGAGCTCATGGCCCTTTTCCAGGACACCCACATCCTCGGCTTTCCGGTGATGGCGGACGGCGACAAACTGTGGGGATTCGTTACCCTGCAGGACGTCCACCGCGCCCAGTCGGAACCGGACTTCAGCTCGAAGGGCTTGACCGTCGCCCATCTCGCGGTCACCGACCCGATCACCGTCTTCCCGGACGAACCGATTTGGCTGGCCATCCAGAAGATGTCGCCCAGGGACCTGGCCCGGCTGCCGGTGGTGGACCGCCACGACGCCAGGACCCTCTGCGGCATCATCAGCCGCAGCGACATCCTGCGGGCCTACGATGTCGGGGTGGTGCGCAAGCAGCGCGGCCAGATCGTCGAGCAGCAGGTGGAGCTGCGCAAGCCGAAGGAAAACGGTTTCGTCGAATTCGTTTTGAAAGAGGAGGACAGCTGCAGCAATGCCATGATTAAGGACCTGCCCCTGCCCGCCACCGTGAACATGGTATCGATCAAGCGCGGCGGCCAGATCCTCATCCCCAGGGGCGATACCGCCCTGAACGCCGGGGATGTGATCACGGTCTATGGGCGGCTTGAGGATATCGAGGGGATAAAGAACTTTTTGAATTCCTGCGACATCAGAAGACAGAAGACAGAGGACAGAAGACAGACAATTGGGTCGCCGAATCAGAAGCCAGAAGTCAGAAGACAGAAGACAGATTGATATGTCCGCCGGAGGCGACACAATAGCAGGTTTGGCTTTTCCGTCAACTCGGGACGCTGGAGCGTGGGAACGATCCAACGATCCAAATAGCAGATCGATTCGCTTGGGCCGTAGGGGCGAATCTTGTATTCGCCCGTCATAACAGATCTCTTTGTCGCCTCCGGCGACATCCTATCTGTCTTCTGTCTTCTGTCCTCTGGCTTCTGATTCGGCGACCATTATGATCTGTCTTCTGTCCTCTGGCTTCTGTCTTCTGTTAAGGAGAGCAGCCCGGCCCCCGCCACGAAGAGGATGAGGATGCAGAGCACCCCCCAGCGGGTCTCGCCGGTCAGTCTCCCGACCACTCCCACCAGCAAAGGCCCGGTGATCGCCGCGAATTTCCCGAAGACATTGTAAAAGCCGTAGAACTCCGCACTCTTTTCCGCGGGGATGAGCTTGCCGTAGTAGCTCCGGCTGAGCGCCTGGATGCCGCCCATGGCCGAGGCCACCAGCACGGCGATGCACCAGTAGAGAAGAGTCTTGAGGCGCGGGTCGTCCACGACCGGCAGCAGGAAGGCGACGAGGGTCACGAAACTGTAGATGGCGATCCCGGCATAGAGCAGCCGCTTCGTGGAATAGACCGCGGCCAGCCGCCCGAAAAGCAGGGCGAAGGGAAAAGCCAGCAGCTGGATGACCAGCAGGACCACGATCAGCATAGTCACCCCGAAACCGAGGTCACGGCCGTAGGCGGTGGACATGGTGATGATGGTATCGACCCCGTCGATGTAGAAGAAATAGGCGGCGAGAAAGACAAAGACTTGCCGGTACCTGCGGATTTCGGTCATGGTCCGCCACAGCCGCCTGAAGCTTTCGGCGACGGGAGCGGCAGGCATCGGCAGGTAGTGGACCTGTCGCAGATTCTTGGCGGCCGGCAGGGCAAAAGCCAGCCACCAGAGGGCGACGATGACGAAGCCGGTCCTGGTTTCCCCCTCGGGCAGGCCGCCACCGGTGCCGGCGGCCATGATCAGGCCGATGACGGCAAGAAAAGGGATGACGCTGCCCACATAGCCGTAGGCAAAGCCCCAGGCCGAGACGAGGTCCATGCGATCGCGGCTCGCGACATCGGGCAGGAAGGCGTCGTAGAAGATGTTGGAACCGGCCCAGCCGACCCGGGCGATAACGAAGAGCACCAGGCACCACAGCCATTGTCCGGCGGAAACCGTGGTGAGCAGGAGGGTAAACAAGATGCCCACCCCCATGAATGCCAGGAAAAACATTTTTTTCCGCCCCTCATAGTCGGCGAACGCCCCGAGCACCGGCGCGAGCAGGGCGAGGATCAGCGAGGCGGCGGAATTGGCGAAGCCCCAGTTGGCCGTCGATTCCGCGGGGCTCATGCCGGCCGCCGCCACGTCCTTGAAAAAGATCGGCATGATGGCGGTCACCATGATGAGCACGAAGGCGGAATTGCCCACATCGTAGAGCACCCAGCTCAGTTCCTCCCTGGTCATCTTCAGCCGCATCGCCGCCTCTCCCTTGTGAAAGATTCGCTTTTTCCGTCGTCTTACCTGCGCAAGATACCGGAAAAGAACGATGATTGCGAGACCCGCGCGCGCCACGAAGGCTCCTCTCCCTGGAGGAGTTGTTGACAAGGGGATTCTCGCCCACTATCCTTGGGTCGACATTTACGCGATCGTCAAATCATTTGCAGAGAGCCGGCCATGCCTTTCCTCACCTACTTTTCCCTGATCCTCACCATGCTCCTCTGGGGCGGCACCTTCATCGCCGGCCGTCTGCTGGCGGGTCACGTCGATCCGGCCGGCTCCGCCTTCCTGCGTTTCCTCATCGCCTCGCTTGCGATGGTGGCCATCGTCCGTCTCGTCGACGGCCGGCTCACCCTGCCGCGCTTCCGGCTGTGGCTGCCCCTGCTGCTGCTCGGCATGACCGGGGTCTTTGCCTACAACGTCTTCTTCTTCTACGGGCTGCAGCATATCAGTGCCGGTCGGGCCTCCCTCATCGTCGCCGGCACCCCACTCGTCATCACCATTCTCGCCGCCATGTTCCTGCGGGAACGGCTCACCCGGCTCAAAATCGCGGGCGTCCTCATCTCCCTTATCGGCGCGGCGACCGTCATCGCCAACGGCAACCCCGCCGCCCTCTTCACCGGCGGCTTCGGACCGGGCGAACAGGCCCTGCTCGGCTGCGTGCTGAGCTGGTCGGCCTATTCGCTGATCGGCCGGTCAGTGCTGAAGTCGCTCTCGCCGCTCTCCGCGGTCTGCTATTCCTCCATCATCGGCACCCTCCTCCTCGCTGTTCCCGCCGCTCGGGCCGGCATCTTCAGCCGCCTCGCCAGTATCAGCCCCTCCGACTGGGGAAGCCTCGCCTATCTCGGCATCGGCGGGACCGCCATCGGCTTCTCCCTCTATTACTCCGGAATCAAGAAGATAGGGGCTTCCAGGGCCGGCATCTTCATCAACCTGGTGCCGGTATTCGCCCTCTTGCTGGCGCAGATGATCCTCGGCGAGTCGATCAGGCCGATCGTCCTCGCCGGCGGGATCCTCGTCCTCTTCGGCGTCTCGCTCACCAATTACCGCAGTGCATGAGCCGGATCAGGGCGAAAAATTCCTTAACAATCGGGCGTGTTGTTTTATGGTTATGGGTAATTCTCATAAAGGGAAGGTACTGACGGCATTCTCCCCGCGCAGGCCTGCAGCGAAGTAGGGGCAAACCTGCTCTGTCGCGGATTTACTGCCCGCGCGCCACTTGGGGATAGCCTGCCGTAACCTTCCGAGACTACCGTTTTCGTAGAAGGAGCCCCCCATGTTCGACAACCTGCTGAGTTTCATATCCAGAAATCTGGAAACCGTTGCGGCTGTATTCGAGCGCTACCGTTCCCTTCACCGGCCTTTCCTCTTAAAGAGCGAGCTGTGGGACGAGCTTATCGCCTTCACACAGGAGGCGGGACTTGACGAATTGACCGGTTCCGCGCTGGGTGAGGCCCTGGCCCGGACCCAGGAGGCGGTCATCGACGAGCACCGGCTGTGCCTTGCCGTCAGGCCTAAGGTCGCCCGATGGCATTACCTGCAGTATACCTTCGCCGATAGAGGGGTGAAGGAGATCGGCGTGGAGGACTTCCTCTCCTTCAAGGAAAAGATCGTTCTGGGCATGCCGCCTGGGCCGGTGCTGGAATTCGATCTCCAGCCCTTCGAGCGGGATTTCCCCAAGATGACCCAGGTCCGCTCCATCGGCCACGGCGTGGAATTCCTCAACCGGGTCTTCTCCAACCGGCTGTCCCGTAACCTGGCGGGCGGCGACGAGCTGATCTTTTCCTTCCTGAAGGTCCACGGCTACGGCAACCAGCCGTTCATGATCAATGACCGGATCAGGAACATCCGGGAACTGCACGCGGCGCTGGCCGACGGCATGGAGTACGTCCACCGGCAGCCGCCGGAAAGGGAGTGGCGGGATATGGCCCCGCACCTGGAGGGGCTCGGCTTTGCGCCGGGCTGGGGACGGACGGGCAAGCAGATCGGCAAGAGCTTCAGCCGCCTGGCCGACCTGCTGGAGGCCCCTGACCACGAAAACCTCATGCGCTTCATCACCCTGGTGCCGATGATCTTCAACATCGCCATCATCTCGCCCCACGGCTACTTCGGTCAGGAGAACGTCCTCGGCCTACCCGACACCGGCGGCCAGATCGTCTACATCCTCGATCAGGTGCGGGCCCTGGAGCGCGAAATGCAGGCCCGCATCTACCACCACGGTCTGGATATCCGGCCACAGATCCTGATCGTCACCAGGCTCATTCCCGAAGCCGGCAACACCCCCTGCAATATTCCGATGGAGAAGGTCGATGGCACCGACAACGTCCACATCGTGCGCGTTCCCTTCAGGCGCCGGGACGGCTCCATCCTGCCCCAGTGGATCTCCCGTTTCCAGGTCTGGCCCTTTCTGGAGCGATTTGCGGCGGAAGCGAAGGACGAGGTGGTGAGGCTCTTCGGGCGGAGACCCGATCTCGTCATCGGCAACTACTCGGACGGCAACCTCGTCTCCTATATCATGGCGAAAAGCCTCGGCGTCACCCAGTGCACCATCGCCCACGCCCTGGAGAAAACCAAATACCTCTACTCGGCGGTCTACTGGAGGCAGTTGGAGGAACAGTACCATTTCGCCTGTCAGTTCACCGCCGATATGATCGCCATGAACGCGGCGGACTTCATCATCACCTCGACTTTCCAGGAGATCGCCGGGTCCGCGGATGTGGTCGGGCAGTACGAGAGCTATTCCTCATTCACCATGCCGGAACTTCAGCGGATCATCCAGGGCATCGACGTCTTCGACCCGAAATTCAATATCGTCTCCCCCGGCGCCGATGAAGTCATTTACTTTCCCTACCGGGACCGCGACCGCCGCTTTACCGAATTGATTGAAGAGATCGAAGCGCTGCTGTTCGGCGGCCCCCATCCCCAGGGCCGGGGAGTGCTCGTCGACCGGGACAAGCCCCTTATTTTTTCCATGGCCCGACTCGACCACATCAAGAACCTCACCGGCCTGGTCGAATGGTACGGCCGGGACAGCCGGTTGCGCGAGCTGGCAAACCTGGTCATCGTCGGCGGCAATATCGACCCGGAACAATCCGGAGACGAGGAGGAGCGGGCGCAGATCCTGCTGATGCACGAACTTTTGGGAAAATACGGCCTCGACGACCAGGTCCGCTGGCTCGGCCTGCGGCTCGACAAAAAGATCTCGGGGGAACTCTACCGGGTCATCGCCGATCACCAGGGGGTTTTCGTCCAGCCGGCCCTGTTCGAGGCCTTCGGGCTCACCGTCATCGAGGCCATGGCCTCGGGGCTCCCGACCTTCGCCACCCGCTATGGGGGACCCCTTGAGATCATCGAGAGCGGTGTCTCAGGATTCCATATCGATCCAAACTATGGCGAAGCCGCCTCAACGCTGCTGGCCGAGTTTTTCCGGGATTGCCGGACCGATCCCAGCTATTGGCGAAAGATCTCCGAGGGGGCGCTCAACCGGGTCCAGGCCCAGTATACCTGGCGTCTGTACAGCAAAAGGCTGCTGTCGCTCACCTGCATCTACGGCTTCTGGAAGTTCGCCACCAACCTGGAACGCCAGGAGACCAACCGCTACCTGGAGATGCTCTACCATCTGCAGTACCGCCGCCTGGCCTCCGGGATGGAGCAGGATTGAACAGGTAGGGTCAAATCTTTATCCTTGACATTTTCTTCAACAACCATTGATTTCAATGAGGAATCAGCCACAATGTCAAGAATAAAGATTTGACCCCACCATTTTACCACCATTTTAAGACAGCAGACCGTAGTGGTAGAGCCCCTCGATGATGCCGGCGGCATACCTGCCCTCGCTGAAATAGACCCGAGGGGCATGCCGGAGATGGGCCAATTCATCGCTGTGATTGCCGACTATCAACCCCCGTGCCCGGCCCTGCAGCATGTCGGCATCGTTGCCGGAGTCACCGGCCACCATCACGTAGCGGGGCAGAAATTCATACTTGTACTTCAGGTAGTTGACCGCTCGGCCCTTTGATGCGCGATGAGGCAGGACGTCGAGGAACTGGTTGTGCGAATAGATGACCTGGCAGCGCAATTTTCTTTCGTCCAGGACCTGGTGGATTCTCTCGAGCCGGTCGTCCTCGTTGTCCAGGTAGTAACTGATCTTCAAGCTGCGCTGCCTCTCCGCCTCCTGGAATCTCAGAAAGTCGAGACCGGAGAGCGCCTCCTTGATCTCCTCCGGCTTCCACAAATGGGAGATGTGATTCTGCCAGCCCTTGTCCATGCGGAGATCCGGGCCGTAGTATATCTCCGTACCCACGGAGCAAATGAGGATATCGGGAATGGGGATGTTGTAATCGGTCATCGCTTCCAGGGTCAACTCCAGGCTCCGGCCCGTGGCCACCCCCCAGGCCAGTTCGTGACGATGCTCCTCCAGCAGAACCAGGAGTTGCAGGAGACTCGCATCGTCGCCGATTAGAGTATTGTCGATATCGCAGATGAGGAGCTTGCGCAGACCTGTGAGCCTCCGGCCGAAGGAAGGACGGGCCAGGAACGGGCGCGAGTTATTCTCTGCTTCCTGAAATTGGGGCAGCAGCCGGTAATACTCTGTCATAGTGGCGGTGCAATGGGCTTTCCAGGAATAGTGGCGGCGGACACCATTGATGCCGTTGTTGGAGAAGGTGTTCCAGAGTCCTGCGTCGATGAGGATCTTTTTTATCGCTTCGCTGATCGCTTCGGCCCGGCTCACGTCGACCAAAAGCCCGCTTTCGCAGTTGCGGACGATATCCACGGGTCCCCCGTCACCCGTGGCCACGATGGGCAGACCGCAGGCCGAGGCCTCGATAAGGGTGAGACCGAAGGGCTCCACCAGGGCCGGATTGACGAAGACCCCGTGACTCTGGGCGCACATCCGGTAAAGGGCCGGGACCTCGGTGGCAAAGTCGTGCTTCTTCGGGATGGCTAGCTTGCCGTAGAGATCGAATCGATCCATCTGCAAGAGCATCTCGGTCAGAACCAGTTTTTCGTTATCACCCATCTGTTTGATGTCATGACGTATTCCGGCAAAGATTGCAAGGTTGGCAATTGCTTGGAGTTCCTTGTCCAACCCGTAGGCCTCGATCATACCGCCGATATTCTTGCGGTGGTCCGGCCGGCAGAGGGCGAGGATGAAGGGCTTCTCCGGCCTGGCCCAGAACCGGTGCAGCTCTTTTTGCAGGGTGATCGCGGTCTGCTTCTCCTCTTCGCTGAGCAGTTCAATATCGAGCTGGGAATCGTAATAGGGATAGAAGGCATCGAGCTCCAGCCCCGGCGGGATCACCTTGTACTTGCCACTCCCGCCGTTATCGTACAGGCCGTACTGGAGGTCGATCTCCTGCTGGGTGGAGGTAATGATCAGATCCGCCTTGGCGATGATCTTTTCCTCGTGGTCGATGCGGGTCCGCATCTTATATATGCGGTCGACCTCCGGCTCGGTCATGCCGTCGGCGAGCAGCTTGGCCAGCTTGTTGCGGCCCATGGAGTGGCCGGTGAAGATGAACGGGGCGTCAAAGGCGGCGGCCAGCTGCATGGCCACATAACCGGCATCGGCGTAATGGCCGTGAAAAATGTCCGGCGTTTTGGGCTGGGTGGTGATGAACTTGATGGTCTTGTCGATGAACTCTTCCAGGTGGGGCCAGAGCAACTCCTTTCTCAAGTACTTCCGACCGCCGCACTGGATGCGGACAATCCTTACCTTGTCGGCAATCTCCTCGATGTGTGCACTGTAGTCGCGGGAAACGGACCGGTCCTGGATGAGCCGCGTGACCAGATCGACCCGTGCGACCCCGGGATCGGTTGCAAGAGCCCTGGCCAATTCCACCACATATTTGGTCTGGCCCCCGGTGTCGGCATCCCGGCCGAGTTCGAGGCTATTGCTGCGGATGAGGCCGTGGATACTGATGAGCTGCAGGTAAAGACCGTTCTTCATTTCTTCATCCTCATGAATACATGGCGAAGGCTCCCCCCAATCATCTTTTGTGCAGCTGTCAGCGCTCAGCGTTCAGCTTCAGTGAAAACCTCCAAATCCACTTTGGAAAAAGCTGACACTCCGCAAGGGCGGTATAGGTGCCTTCACAAAAAAACGAGAATTTTTTTCAAAGGCACTCATGCTGTACGGTGACAGCTGAGTAATCAGAAAACTTCCGGATAGAGCCTCTTCGCGCAATCGGGGCAGATACCGTGGGAAAACTCGGCTTCGGAATGATCGCGGATATAGGATTCAATCTGTTTCCAGTACCCGTTGTCATCGCGAATCTTCTTGCACGAAGAGCAGATAGGCAAGAGACCGCTCAGTTGTTTTACCTCATCGAGAGCTTCCTGCAACTCTTTTATCAGTTTTTCCCGTTCGGCCTCTATGCGCTTGCGCCGGGAGATATCTACGACGACGGCGGAAACCAGGACCTTCGCCTCCGAACAAAAATGGCTGAGACCGACTTCGAGCGGTATCTCCGTGCCATCTTTGCGCCGGCCGACGACGTTCCGGTCGCCGCCCATCAATCGGTCCACCGGCCGGTGCATGAACTCTTCCACCTGTTCCTGGTGGGCATGCTGGAGACGATTCGGCAACAGGATTTCCAGAGACTGCCCGATCACCTCGGCGGCCGCAAAGCCGAAGATCTTTTCCGCCTCGGTGTTGAAGAAAACTATCCGACCACCCCCGTCGACAATAACCAGGCCGGTCGGGGCGGCGAGCATGATCTTTTCCAGTACCCGCGGATCGCGCCCCGTCAGCTGCAGAAAAGGTGATTCCCGATCATCCTGCCAATTCTCCTGCATTGCATTCACCTCTGAACCTTCACGAAATTTTCTTGCTGTTATTAGCACTTCCTCTAGGCTTGAAGAGCAAGAAATACTTTTCAGAATCTCCACTTCTTCCTCCCCGAGTCATGCGCGGATGCCAACCGAGAAACAGACGGCAGAAGATAGCATGAACATGATTGACACCAACGGGGCGGGAACCGTTATTCGGACCCGCCGGCGACGGTTCAAGCGGACCATAAATTTTCTCTCAATATGTTGCCGGCGCTCCAGCAGTCCCCGACGACCCCGCCAAGAGACCAGTACTTCTTGCTGGCAATATCGAAGAGCAGAGGCCTGAGCCTTTCGATATCGATCCTGCCCCCCGTCAGCACCGACTCGTCGGCGTACGTCTGAACCAGTTCGCCGATCATGATGTCGTGGGTGGCGTAGTTGAGGATATCATGCAGGCGAAGCTCCATGTTGACCCGACACTGGCGGATCATCGGCGCGGTCTCCAGGTAGCCGTAGAAAACGTCGAAAAGGGCGGCTTTATCGGTTTTCCCGCCCGTCTCGAGACCGCAGTAGTCAGTCTGCACCATGAGATCCACCGATGGCAGGCAGATGCTGAATGTCTTGTTTTCCCGAATGCCTCCATTGGTGTAGTGGATCTTGCCCAGGCCGATGGAAAGATATTGGGGTGTGCCGTGAGTGAGGATTCCAACATGGGCCACTGTGAGAAAATTGGGCTTGCCGGCCACATTTGCACCTACCAGAGTGGTCAGCGTGGGATAGAGAGCATTGGTGGGTTCTAATTCTTTCATAGGGACCTCCTCATGTAACGATAAAGAAGGCCGATGCCTGCAAACGGCCGGCATCGAATATTGTTACTATGGTGCCGAGACACTGTCAGGCCAAGCCTCCACCTCGACGGATCGAAAAAAATCCTTACGTTTTCGTGGAAAAACTGATATAGATTGCCTCCTGCCGCAAGGCACCACCGGTCGCGGACCTACCCGGTTAGTACCTTAGAAATTTCCTTTTTCGCTGAGAATGAATTTCGTGAAGGTACTCCCCCTTTATGGGGGTTACTAAAACAAGGACTTGTATAAAAATGAAAACGCTCGTCATCTGTTCCGGCGGACTGGACTCCGTCACTCTCGCCCACAAAGTGGCGGCCGAGCGTGAGCTGCTCGCCCTGCTCTCCTTCGATTACGGCCAGCGTCACAGAAAAGAACTCGAATTTGCCGGTAAATGCGCGGCACGGCTTGGCACCGAGCACCTGACCGTCGATATCTCAATGTTGGGCTCCCTGCTCACCGGCTCCGCCCTCACCGAAGGCGGTATCGCTGTGCCCGACGGCCATTACGCCGAAGAGTCCATGAAGATCACGGTGGTCCCCAACCGCAATGCCATCATGCTGGCCATCGCTTACGGCACCGCCGCGGCCCGTAGCGCCGAAGCTGTCGGGACGGCGGTGCACGGAGGCGATCACTTTATCTACCCGGATTGCCGACCACAATTCATCGAGGCCTTCCAGGCCATGCAGCTTCACGCCCTGGAGGGCCTGGCGAAGATCGATCTCTACACCCCCTTCCTGAACCGGACAAAGGCCGAGATCGTGGCGGAGGGTTCCCGCCTGGGTGTGGATTTCGCCGATACCTGGTCGTGCTACAAGGGCGGCGAGTACCATTGCGGCCGCTGCGGCACCTGCGTCGAGAGGCGGGAGGCCTTCGCCATCGCCGGCCTCCCCGACCCGACGGTATACGAGGACGGACAATACTGGAGAACGGCGGTGGCGCTGGCCCGTCGGTCGGAGGCTTGAGAAAATGTACAGGATCGCGAAGGAATTCAGCTTTTCAGCCTCGCATCAGCTCCTGGGCCTGCCGCAGGATCACCCCTGCGCCCGGCTGCATGGCCATAACTATCAGGTCGAGGTGGAGCTGTCGGCCTCCGGCCTCAACCCGTACGGCTTCGTCCGGGATTACCGCGAACTCGAGTCCTTCAAGCGCTATCTCGACGAGGAAGTCGATCACCGGCACCTGAATGAGATATTCGGCACCGACGCGGTCACCGCCGAATTCCTGGCCCGAACCTTCTTTGCCTGGTGCCGGGCCAGATGGCCGGAGGTTTCGGCGGTACGGGTCAGCGAGACGCCCCGCACCTGGGCGGAATACCGGCCATGAGCGGAGAGAGAATCACGGTCTGCGAGATTTTCGGGCCGACAATCCAGGGCGAGGGGCTGCTCATAGGCCGGCCCACAATCTTCGTTCGCACCGGCGGCTGCGACTTTCGCTGCAGCTGGTGCGATACCCTTTTTGCCGTGGATCCTGTCCACCGGCCGGAATGGACGGCAATGACGGCCGAGCAGATTCTGGCCGATATAAAAATCCTCGCCGGCCCCCGCCCCTTGCTCGTCTCGCTCTCCGGCGGCAATCCCGCCCTCCAGCCGCTGGGGGGCTTGATAGACTCGGGCAGGCGGGAAGGCTACACCTTCGCCGTGGAAACCCAGGGCAGTATCGCCAGAGAGTGGTTCGCCGGGCTGGATTTTTTGACCGTCAGCCCCAAGCCGCCCTCCTCGGGCATGACAGTCGACCGGGCCGGACTCGAAGAGTGCCTCCAGGCGGCCGGGCAAGCCTCGATCCAGCTGAAATTCGTGATCGCGGACGAAGACGACTATTATTTTGCCCGACGGGTTGCCGCCTGGTTTCCCGAACTGCCGGTCTCCCTGCAACCCTGCAACGACAGGCCGGGGTCCGAGACACCCATCAATCCGGAAAAAATGTATGTACAGATGCGCCGGCTTATCGAGCGAGTGGTCGCCGACGGCTGGTACGAGGCCAGGGTGCTGCCTCAGCTGCATGTGCTGCTGTGGGGCAACAAAAGGGGGTACTGAAAAAAGAAGTTCATGGGGAGAGGAGAATAAAAATGACCGACGAATCGATATACAGCAATCTCACCCAGCTGGGCGGGAAGACACCCCTGCCGGAAACCCCGGAGAAGGCAGTGCTCGAGCGAGTTCCCAACCCTCAGCGAGGCCTCGCCTACGTGGTTCGTTTTACCGCCCCGGAGTTCACCTCCCTCTGCCCCATCACAGGACAGCCGGACTTCGCCCATCTTGTCATCGATTACCTGCCGGGGAACTGGCTGATCGAGAGCAAGTCCCTGAAGCTCTTCCTCGGCTCGTTCCGCAACCACGGCGCCTTCCACGAGGACTGCACCATCTCCATCGCCCGCCGCCTTATCACCTGCATCGAACCGCAGTGGCTGCGGATCGGCGGCTACTGGTACCCCCGCGGCGGCATACCCATCGATGTCTTCTATCAGACGGGCGAGCCGCCGGCCGGCCTGTGGATCCCCGATCAGGGGGTGGCAAATTACCGCGGGCGGGGGTAGTTGTACGATGACTGTCGCTGTAAGGAGAATGACATGAAAAGCAAATCGGCGCTGGGATCAGTCTACTCCACCGCCCATGGCAGAATGTGTTCGGACTGCGGCAGGCCAGCGACGGCATGCGGGTGCGGCGTGAAAAAAACCGGAGGGCCGCCAAAGAGCGACGGCATCGTCAGGGTCGGACGCGAGACCAAGGGCCGCAAAGGCAGCGGAGTGACCGTCGTGACCGGCGTACCCCTCGACGGGGTTGGGCTCCAGGCCCTCGCCAAGGAGCTGAAGAAACGCTGCGGCTCAGGAGGCACCGTCAAGGACGCCGTGATCGAGATCCAGGGCGATCACCGCGATACGGTAGTCGAGGAGTTGCAGAAGAGGGGCTGGAAAGTCAAACGTGCCGGAGGTTGATCCGACACATCTTTAATGGAGGGACTATGCCGGAGCCAGGCGGAGACGGCAGGAGCCGGGCGGCGATCAGCATCGGGGGCGAAGTGGCCATCGTCTGCAAGGAGGACCAGCGGAGCGGCCGGCTGACTTGCGGCAAGGTGAAGGAAATCCTCACCAGGTCGGCCACCCATCCCCACGGCATCAAAGTCCGGCTGGAAAACGGCCAGGTCGGCAGGGTGAAGAAAATCCTGCCGTAAAGATTCTTCTGTTCCACCAGCAGATCGGGGAGAACTTATGCTCGGCACCATCAACCTTGAGGTCTTCATCGCCGCGGGGCTCCTTCTGAACGTCACCCCCGGCGCCGACATCCTGTTCATCGCGAGCCGCAGCGCCGGCCAGGGCATGAAGGCCGGAATCGTCGCCGCCCTCGGCATCGGCACCGGATGTTTCCTCCACATCCTCTTTGCTGCCTTCGGCCTCTCGATCCTGCTCGCCACTTCGGCGCTCGCCTTCACCGCGGTCAAGCTGGCGGGTGGCGCCTATCTCGTCTACCTTGGCCTCACCACCCTTGCATCGCTCTGCAAAAAGCCGAAGACGGGGAATAAAGCCACTCCGGCTGATGTGCCGCCCCCTCTTCCCCTGGGCAGGATCTTTCGGCAGGCGATCCTGGTCAATGTCTTGAACCCGAAGGTCGCCCTCTTCTTTATGGCCTTCCTGCCGCAGTTCGTCGCTCCGGACTCGGACGCCCCCGCACTTTCCTTTCTCTTTCTCGGCTGCCTCTTCGATTTCAACGGCACTCTGGTGAACATCCTTTTTGCCATGGGTGCCTCCAAGATCGCTGGAACCTTCCGGCAATGCGAGACCCTCGGCAAGATACTGAAAAGCGCGGTGGGCGGACTGTTTGTCTGGCTTGGCGTGCGTCTGGCGCTTGCGGCCCAAAGATAAAGCTGCACCTCGGGGCCGGCTGCTGACAAGCGGCGATCAGCAGGGTAGACGATAATTGTCGCCGGCGTACTGGATATTTTCCGCGGTAGGCGAAAGCGGCGCCACGGCATGCACTCCGCCGCAGGCCGGGCATCTTCCCAGGTAGGTCTCCAGAACGAAAGGCGCACCGCAACCCTGGCAGACCGTGGCCAGCGGCCCCTGCAGGATCGGCTGATCCCGAACCGCCCCGCCGTGGGCATTGAAGACAAATTCCACCAGTTCCCGGCCCTTGGCATAAGGTCCGCTCCCAACGCCGCATCCGCATCCGCATCCCGACATATCATTTCACCTTTTTTTCTTGTTGGCTTTTTCCCGGCGCCGCTATCCGGCACCGTCTTCTTCCAAACCTCAAATAAAGCAAAAGGCCGAGCCGCGCGCCTTGATCCAGGTCAAATCCGAGCAAGGACTGCAGAAAAAGACGATTTGGAAGAATCGACAGATGCCGTCGTTTATTTGGCGGGGAGTTGCTTCCTCGCGATCTTAAAGAGGGAGGTGAACTCCATGACCTCGCGCTCCCCCTCGTCATAGAGATGGGCTACTCCATGCAGCAGCCGGCCTTCGGCCTCGGTCACCCGAGCCCTGGCGGTGACGATCCCCCTGATGACCGGATAGAGGAAACGGCTTTCCAAGGAGATAGTGGCGAAGTGAGTGTCCGGCGGGAGCAAGCTCTTTATGGCCATGACCACCGCCGTGTCGGCCAGGCTCACCAGGGCGCCGCCATGCATCAGTCCGGCACCCTGAGCTAATTCCCGGACAAAGGGCATAGTGAGGACGGCGCAGCCGTCCGCAGCCTCTTCTATCTTCATCTGTAACATCTGTTCAAAAGGCGCACAGCTGAGCCATTCATTTATCTTGATTTGATGCGGTCCGGTATCCATCACGCGACACTCACGACAATGCAATGAATTTATAGACAATATTGAAGCATAACAGTAAAAATCCAAAGAGACAGCCGAACCTCAGAATTTTGACCTGCTTCTCCGGCAATTCGCGCCAACTTTTCGGTGTATATACGACAAGAGCCAAAAAAACCAAGGCCAGCACCGAATAGGCAACCACCACTCCCATATTACATTATCTCCTCGCCCTGCCTTGGTCGCCGCAGGACCTTCCACACATAATTCTGTCATACCGCCTGGCCCCGATCGCTTAACCGGGCCGGATGGTCCGGAATCCGATATGGACATGTCATTCCGCCCGACGATCTTGAACTTATTTTTCGGGCTTAGCCCGGCCAAGGTCCCGTAAGTGAACAATTATACCCCGGCACGCTCAAAAAAGCTTCTGGCCTCTCCCCAGCCTCTTCCAGCTTAGTTGATTCGGCTGTAAAAAATTAGGATCCACGATTGTCAAATGAACATTTAATGGTTAAGATTATCATGCTCCTGACACTCTTTTGTATCTTAAAAAAAAGAGATTGCAACGAGTACAGCTGGAATTATGGTGTGGACGGATTGGGGGAAGACGGTAAAGCACAAGCGATATCTTATTTTATCGACATCACCACGCTGCAGCAGAAGTTCATTATAATTATCACAAATTTTTTAATGTCATGTTTTTCAAATAACAATCGCTTCTCCGCCCTTGGTTTTCCCCATTCCTGGCGTTGTATTCAACATCCAATGAAAAGGAGACCTGACATGAGAATACCACTTGTTCGATGCTTGACCATGGTGATCCTCGCCCTCTGGGTGAACAGCGCAGCAGCAAATTCAATTGAAATGAACTTCGGCCAGGAATCCGGACCGGGTGAATTGTCGGGACAACTGCATCTGACCATCTACGATAATGATCCGGGGACCGGTGCTCCTCCGGATCGGGTGCTCTTTTCCTTCACCAACGATGTCGGCATTCCCTCGAGTATAGACGAGATTTATATCGACGGCGAGGGTCTCTTCACCGGAGTGGAAAGCCTTTTCGAGAGTTCCGGCGTCGATTTTACCAAGAACGTTGGAAGTAATTCGCCTCTGCCAGGAGGGAACGGTTACGGTTATAGTGCTGGAAACTCTACGGATGGCACCTCAAATGGCCTAGACAAGAGCGGCGAATACCTCGGGATAGTCTTTCATCTGCTTCCGGGCATCACTTTGGACGATATCAAAGAGAGGCCAAAATCAGGGAATCCGTTCATTGTGGTCAAGCCTGGCAATGACGAACCACCATATACAGTCGTGCCGCCGGGGACCGCTCCCGTGCCGGAGCCGGCCAGCCTGATATTGTTCGGCATCGGTACTGCCGGCCTGGCCGGTCTCAGGAGAAGACGGCACGGCAAGAGATAAGAGCAGCAGCAAAGACTTAAGCGATTTCCCATAAATAACTGCTATCATCCAAGCCTTTTGCAAAATGTGAATTTTCGTTCAAGATCACGGCATGCGAAAAAATTTGCCGCGCCGAGGCAGAAGTGCTGTTCACCTATCTTCAGCAAGAAAACTGCCAGGCGTATTCCTGAAGGCCAACTTCGCACCTTCCAATGGAGGGTGAGAAGTTGGCGCATCACCCTGTCAAATCATGCTTTCCGGCAAACCATATAAATTTGGCCAACTTATATTATGAGTCATCAAAAACATTAATAATTAATTTATCAGGATCATCGAGCATCAATGATGGTTAATACAGAGAAGCAATTTACAAGTACTTATTACAGTTATGATTTTTTCAAACAAAAACTCGATCTAGCAGGCACGGGTTGATCCACAGCATATCCTGGCTCTGAAGATCTAATTCCATAAATATTACTATGGAAATCAGGCGAACCTAATAGGAATGCTAGTTGTTCGTAACTTATTATTTTTATATTATGTTATAACGTGAACAGACTAGAAATTTTCCGAAAAAATAATGATCAAATCCTATTGCAACAAAGAAGATAGAACTGATATTATTACCGGTGAACCTAACTGTTACATGAACCACAGAACCGTACCGTACTGGCAACTAGCTTCGACGAGCTTATTCAGGGAGAGTGGACACCACCAGTCAAATCGTTGCCGCCCTGTTTCAACAAAGGAGCAAGTTAACAAGCTCACGAGCAGGAAGTTGGGCCCAGTGCGTCAATCTTTTTCGCAGGAAGGGCAGCGGGAAATGCTGCCCTCTTTATTAGTCTCACTTCTTGTAAAGGAGGAAAGAATGAAAAAGATTATCTTGGCTTCGGCGATTGTGCTGGGTGTCTGCACTTTAACGGCTCCGGCACACTCTACAGTTATAACCTATAACCTGGATTATGAATTCAGTGGCGCTGATGAGCCGGCGGGACCGTCGCCATGGGTGACGGTCACTTTCAACGACGAAATCGGCCCAGCGGGAACCGTGAATTTGACCATCGATACGGCTGGCCTTACCGGTTCGGAAGTTCTGGAAAACCTGTACCTCAATTTTGACCCGACGCTTAACATAGACCTGTTAGACTTTTCGGATGTCACTGGCAATGATGCAGCTTTCAATCAAATTCTGTATGGGCAAAGCATTGTCCAAGCGGATGGTGGCGGACGATATGATATCTTCATAGATTTTCCACCGGAGCCAGGCCAGCCTGGAAGTCCACCTCTTTTCGAAGCAGACGAAATCGTGGCCTACACAATAAGCTCACCAGAAGCGATCACTGCCTCGTCGTTTGATTTCCTAAGTTTTCCCGCCGGCGGTCATGGTACGTACCACGCGGCAGCCCACATCATACGAATCGGCACGAATGATGGCAGCGGTTTTATTGGCGACAATAATGTCGCGCCGCCTGTTCCCGAGCCAGCGACCATGGTCCTCTTCGGCATTGGAACCGCGTTGGCCGGATTCTCAGCAAGACGGAGAAAGAAATGAGTTGGAAATTCATTTCTTGATTTTTTTGACATGGATTTCGTGGAGGTGCTTATACCCCTTGCGAGGTGCGTGCATCTCTCCACATCCTGTTCAAGTCTTCTGGCTCATGCTCGTCAAGTCGTAAAAACAGATCCACAAGTTGTTTTCAGCAAGTTCTGATTACCCATACCGGCAGATATTTAGGAAAGGGCAGAGGCTATGGGTAATCAGATTTTCTCACGCCCTGTGCCAGCTCTTCTTTTCTTCTTTTTCAGAAACAGCTTGATCTTTCCCTGCACCTTCCAAACTCGCATTGCAAACCTCGCGTCTATCGCCGCCTCCCGCGCTTCGACTGACAAAAAAAGGATGTCGCCGCATCACCACTTCCGGCGAATCGAACCTTTTAAACATTGACATACCGCTCTATCTGGGGAAGCATTAGCATTCCTCCGAATGCACATCGCCGTAACCCAATTCAACAGAGTGTCGCTTTGCTTTTGCCAAACACACAACAGGAGAACACACATGACCTATTCGGAAATCAAGGTGGGGGACAAGGCATTTGTGGAAAAAACCGTCAGCGAGTCTGATGTTTATCTCTTTGCGGGGATCACCGGCGACCTTAACCCGGCCCACGTCAATGAAGAGGTGATGAAGAAGAGTAAATTCGGCGGCAGAATCGCCCACGGCATGCTGTCCGCCGGCTTTATCTCCGCGGTAATCGGGATGCGGCTCCCCGGCCCCGGCACTATCTATCTCTCCCAGACCCTTCAGTTCAAGGCCCCCGTGCGCATTGGCGACACGGTGCGGGCCGAGGCGGAAGTGATGGAAAAGCTGGAAAAAGGCCGGGTAAAGCTGCGGACCACGTGCAGCATACAGGACGGAACGGTGGTCGCCGACGGCGAGGCGCTGGTCATTGCACCGCGGGAGTAACAGTGGAACAGTATCCGCTGGAGCGATGCCAAAGGGTGAAAGGAGCGGCCGGCGAAGCGATTCAGCGGTCCGGTGCGGCAATCGATATTCATGCCATTCAAGCGGACACGTCAGCTGCCGCTGCATCTAGGGAAATCTCTTCATGAAAACATACGATACCTACCTGTTCGACGCCGACGGCACCCTCTTTGACACCGTCGATATGATCTGCACCTGCTTCCAGTATGTTGCTGACAAATATGCCGGCAAGAACCTGGCGCGCGAGATGATCATCAAGGGTATAGGCCTGCCGCTCGCCGAGCAAATCGCCCACCATCTTGGCAATGCCGGCGATCATGCGGTGATAGCCGACGATTACCGGGATTACCAGTTGACCATCCTCAGCACGAGCGTCACCCTCTTCCCTCTTGTCACGGAGACCCTGCAAGCCCTGAAGGATGCCGGGAAACAACTGGGGATCGTGACCTCCCGCAAGCGGCCTAGCCTGGAACGGATGCTGGCGACAACCGGCACGGAGAAATACTTCGATGTGCTGATAACGCCGGAGGATACCGGTCGGCATAAACCCCATGCCGACCCGGTTCTGAAGGCGATGGCCCTGCTCGGGGCGGAGAGGACGCGAACGGTCTTTACCGGCGATGCCCTCTACGATATTGAAAGCGGCGCCCGGGCCGGTATCGACACCGTGTTCGTAACCTGGAGCCATTCGCTGCTTGCATCCCTGCCTACTCCGCCCACCTGGACCATCGATTCGTTAAAAGATTTAGTACTGGGTGCTGAGTACTGAGGGACGATGCATTTAAACTCAGCACTCATCGCTCAGCACTCGGTACCTTTCGGTTCTCACATCGCCGCCGGACTGATTGCCGGCGACTGCGCTTCCCTTGCTTCCGCTTTCTTGAATTGAGCTGCCTTGAGCGCCGCCCGTGCGGCCGCGAGGCGTGCAACAGGCACGCGGAAGGGCGAGCAGGAGACGTAGTTCAAGCCCAGCTGGTGGCAGATCTCTATCGATTTCGGCTCCCCGCCATGCTCTCCGCAGATGCCGAGCTTGAGACCCGGCCTGGTCCTGCGTCCCTTCTCCACGGCGATCCGCATCAGCTCGCCGACCCCGTCGCGGTCGATGGTTTCGAAGGGATTCGCCGGCAGGACGCCGTTCATGATGTACTCGATGAGGAACCCCGATTCGGCGTCGTCCCGGGAGATGCCGAAAGTGGTCTGGGTGAGATCGTTGGTACCGAAGGAGAAAAAGTCGGCGTGCTCGGCGATCCGATCGGCCGTGAGCGCCGCCCGCGGGATCTCGATCATGGTCCCGAACTTGTAATCGATCTCCATCTCCTGCTCGGTCATGACCGCCCGGGCCTCGGTCTCCAGCAGTTCCCGCTGGACCTTCAGCTCATTGACATGGCTGGTGAGGGGGATCATCACCTCCGGCCGAACGTCCACGCCCTCCCTGGAGACGATGCAGGCCGCCTCGAAAATGGCCCGGACTTGCATCTTGGTCAGCTCGGGAATGTGGTTGCCGAGGCGGACGCCGCGCAGGCCGAGCATCGGATTGGCCTCCCTGATGCTCTCGACCCGCTGCAGGATCTGCTCTTTCTCCCGGACCTGATGCAGCAGATTATCGATCTCCTCGAGGCGGGCGGCGTGCTGCAGCTGGATCTTCAGATCTGCCAGGTCCCTCAGGAGCGAGACATGGTCGGGCAGAAATTCGTGCAGCGGCGGATCGATAAGCCGGATCACCACCGGCAGTCCGTCCATGACCCGGAAGAGTCCGGCAAAATCCTCCCGCTGGAAGGGCAAAAGGGACCGGATCGCCTCGTTTCGGTCGATTTCCATATCGGCCATGATCATCTTCTGGACCAGGGGCAGCCGCTCCGTCTCCATGAACATATGCTCAGTCCGGCAGAGACCGATACCCTGGGCGCCGTACTCCCGGGCCCGTTTAGCATCAACCGGGTAGTCGGAGTTGGCCCAGACGCCCAGGGTCCTGAAGTCGTCCGCCCAGGCGAGGATCTTGATCAGCCAAGGTTCCTGAATGTCCGGATCTTTCGTTTCCATCCGGCCGAGGTAGACCTCGCCGGTTGTGCCGTCCACGGAAATGTATTCTCCCTCCATGATGATGATGTCGCCAACCCGGACCTGGCGCCGGGTGAAGTCGATCTCGATCTCGGAAACCCCAACCACCGCAGGTTTGCCGAACTGCCGGGCGACGAGCGCGGCGTGGCTGGTCCGCCCGCCCCGGCTGGTGAGGATGCCTTTGGCCGCGAGCATCCCGTGGACGTCGTCCGGCTTGGTCTCGGGCCGCACCATGATGACCGGCTTGCCCTCCTTTTTGCCCCATGTTTCGGCGAGATCGGCGTCAAGCGCCACGACACCCACCGCCGCCCCCGGCGAGACGTTCAGGCCCTTGGCCAGGAATTTGCCTCCCGCCTTGGCCGTCTTGAGGGCCTCGCTGTCGAACTGAGGGTGGAAGAAGAAGTCGATGGAATCCGGCGTCACCCGCATCACCGCCTCCTCCCGGCTGATCAACCCCTCCTCCGCCATGTCGACGGCGATCCGCACAGCGGCCTGAGGGGTGCGCTTGCCGTCGCGGGTCTGCAGCATCCACAGCTTGCCTTTCTCGATGGTGAACTCGACGTCCTGCATCTCCCGGTAGTGGCGCTCGAGCAGCATCGCCACGCGCTCGAACTCCTCGTGGACCTTCGGCATCTCGAGTTTCAGCTGGGAGATGTCCTTGGTCAGGCGGATGCCGGCGACCACGTCCTCGCCCTGCGCGTTGGTCAGGTAGTCACCCTCGATGCGCTTCTCGCCGGTGGTCCCGCTGCGGGTCAGCGCCACGCCGGTGGCGCTGTCCTCGCCCAGGTTGCCGTAAACCATGGTGACAATGGTCACGGCGGTGCCGAGGTCGTGGGGGATGCCGGCGGCGTTGCGGTAGGCGATGGCCCGCTTGCCGTTCCAGCTCATGAAGACCGCCTCGGTGGCCATCTGCAACTGGGCGTAGGGCTCGGTGGGGAATTGGTGATGGGTGTGGAAGCGGAAGATGTTCTTGAACTCCTCGGTCACCGACATCCAGTGGGCCGCGGTAAGCTCGGCATCGGTCCTGACGCCGGCCGACTTGCGGATCCTGGTCAGCACCGCCTCGAATTTCTCTGAGGGGATATGCATGACCACGCTGCCGAACATCTGGATCAGGCGGCGGTAGAGGTCGTAGACGAACCTCGGATCGCCGGTCGTCTCGATCATGCCCTCGACGGTCTCGTCGTTCATGCCGATGTTGAGGACGGTGTCCATCATTCCCGGCATGGAGAACTTGGCCCCGGAGCGGCAGGAGAGGAGCAGCGGCCGGCGGGGGTCTCCGAACTTCTTGCCGGTGCTCCGCTCGATGGCCTGCAGTGCCTCGCCGACTTGCGTCCACAACCCATCCGGCAGCTTTTCCCCAAGCGACAGATACTCGTTGCAGCCTTCAGTGGTGATGATAAAGCCGGCCGGAACCGGCACTCCGATCCGGGCCATCTCGGCAAGATTCGCGCCTTTACCGCCAAGCAGCCCCTTTACTCCGTCCCAACTGCCGGCATAGGACTCCACCTCATCCAGTTCCTGAAAGCGATATACCCATTTTTTGCTCATGGCAGAACCTCCGTGGTTATCATAAATGTTCCGGCCTTTACGTCTGCAGACCATGAATTTTCCGTTAAAACATAATCCTATCCTGTTTCAGCACCTCTGTCAAACAGAGGTGCCTGTCAAAAAAAAGATTACAAACTTGCCTCCTCCCCCTGAAAAAGATAGGATGAAGGCAACGGATTGCGAAGATGAACGAAAGCATGGAGAAGACGTATGGACTCACGAATTCTCGTCGATGTCGCCATGGGCCGTAGACCTGCCGATCTGGTCATACGCAACGGACTGTGGGTCTGTGTTCAGACGGGCGAGTTCGTCCCGGCGACTGACCTCGCCGTAGTTCAAGGGCGCATCGCCTTCATCGGGCCGAGCGCCGCCCACACCGTCGGGGCCGAGACACTAGTCGTCGACGCAGAGGGGCGTTATCTGGTACCGGGCCTGTTGGACGCCCACATGCACGTCGAGAGCGGCATGCTGACCCTCACCGAATTCGTCCGGGCGGTCGCGCCCCGCGGCACCACCGGCATGTTCGTCGATCCGCACGAGATCGCCAATGTCTTCGGCCTGGAAGGCGTGAAACTGATGGTGGACGAGGCGGCCGGCCAGCCCATCCACATCTGGGTGCAGATGCCCTCCTGCGTACCGAGCGCCCCTGGCCTGGAGACCCCCGGCGCCACCATCGGCCCAGCCGAGATCGCCGAGGCCATACAATGGCCGGGAATCATCGGACTTGGAGAAATGATGGATTTTTCCGGCGTCCTCAGGGCGGACGAGGCGCCGCATCGGAAGATGCACATGACCCGCAGCGCGGGCAAGGTCATCGGCGGCCACTACGCCAGTCTCGATCTCGGCTTACCCTTCCACGGCTATGCAGCCGGCGGTCCGGAGGACGACCACGAAGGCACCCGCCTGGAAGACGCCGTCGCCCGCGCCCGTCAGGGGATGAAGGTCATGCTCCGCTATGGCTCGGCCTGGCACGATGTCGCCGAGCAGGTGAAAGCGGTGACCACGCAGGGCCTCGATGCCCGGCATTTCCTCCTTTGCACCGACGATTCCCATGCCGCGACCCTCGTCGAGGAAGGGCATATGGACCGTACCGTCCGCCACGCCATCGCCGAGGGGGTGCCGCCCATGCAGGTTCTCCAGATGGCGACGATCAACACCGCCGTCCACTTCGGGGTGAGCCGCGAAGTCGGGATGCTCGCCCCCGGCCGGTTCGCCGATATCCTGCTGGTCGAGGACCTGAAGGATTTCCGGCCCCGGACAGTAATTGCCAGGGGCGAGATCCTTGCCCGGGACGGTCTGCTCTGCCTGGAACTGCCCCATCATTCCCAGCCCGCCTGGGCAACCGGCAGCGTTCATCTGCCGAGGGAAATCACCGCGGCAGATTTTCCCATCAAGGTTTCCGCCGGGCAAGAGGGAATCGCCAGGGTGAACGTGATCGGGATTGTCGAAAATCAGGCCCCGACCCGCCACCTCAAGCTGCTGCTGCCGGTGATCAACGGGGAGATCCGCAGCTCCCTTGCCGCCGCGCATCCCTCCGATGTGGCCAAGGTCGCGGTGATAGAGCGCCACCACGGCACCGGTCGGGTGCAAATAGGCCTGGTCAGCGGCTTTCGTTTCACGGAAAAATGCGCCGTCGCCTCGACGGTCGCCCACGACTGCCATCATCTGGTGGTGGCCGGAACCGACGAGGAGTGTATGGCGCTAGCCACGAATCGCCTGGCTGAAACCGGCGGCGGTCAGGTGGTCATTCGTGATAGGGAGATCGTGGGCGAAGTGCAGCTGCCGGTTGCCGGCCTCATGTCGGACGAGCGGGCGGAGGTCGTGGCCCGCCGAACCGCCTCGGTGCTCCACGGTTTCCGGGCCTGCGGCTGCACCTTGAAGAATCCCAACATGCAGCTCTCCTTGCTGCCGCTGGTGGTCATTCCCGAACTGCGCATCTCCGACTTGGGTCTGGTGGATGTGGTCGAGCGGAAATTCATCCCTATATTGAGTACTGAGTGATGAGTGCTGAGTACTGAGTAAATTCTTTTATATTATACTCTTAACTCAGCACTCGGTAATCAGCACTCAGCACTTATCACTTATTTAGGGCACGAGGATCGAGCTGCCCCTGGTGCTGCGCTCTTCCAGGTCTCGATGGGCCTGGGCTGCATCGCGCAGACGGTACTCCTGCATGATCCTGATCTTCACCGCCCCGCTTGCCACCACCTCGAACAGATCCCGGGCATGGGCCAGGAGAGCCTCTCGTTCGGCCGTATAGGTCATGAGGCTTGGCCGTGTCAGGAAAAGAGAACCTTTCTGGGCCAGCAGACTCGTGTCGATCGGGCCGATCGGCCCCGAGGACTGACCGAAGGTGACCATCATACCCATCGGCCGCAGGCAATCGAGCGACCTGAAGAAGGTGGTCCGGCCGATGGAGTCGTAAACAACGTCCACGCCCCTACCGCCGGTATAATCCTTCACCCGCCCGACAAAATCCTCCTCACGGTAGAGGATGGTATGGGTACAGCCGTTTTCCTTTGCGGCTTTCGCCTTTTCCCCGCTGCCCACCGTGCCAATCACGGTAGCCCCAAGATGACTCGCCCATTGGCAGACGATCGAGCCGACACCGCCCGCGGCGGCATGGATGAGAATGGTCGAGCCGGCCTTCACCTGATAGCAGCCTTTCAGAAGATATCGGGCGGTCATGCCTTGCAGCATCATCGCCGCCCCCTGTTGGGAGGATATCTCCCTGGGAAGTTTCACCAGCCGATGGGCCGGGATATTACGCACCTCGGCATATGCACCCGGCGGCAGGCCGGCGTAGGCCACCCGGTCGCCCTGCCGGAACTCGGTGATGCCCTCACCCACCTCCTCAATCGTCCCAGCCCCCTCCATGCCGGGAATTGCCGGCAGCGGCAGCGGGTATAAGCCGCTCCGGTGGTAGACGTCGATATAGTTGAGGCCGATCGCATCGTGGATCAGCCTGACCTCTCCCGGACCCGGCTTCCCGGGGTCGTATTTTTCCCAGGTTAGCACCTCCGGACCACCAGTGGAATGTATCCTGATTGCGTAAGACATGGGACTCTCCTTTCTTTGTTCCGTTCGGACCGGCAGATCGACCGCCGGCAGTAACTGGCTAGACAGCAACTACAGTAACAACGGAGTCTGTCCAGGAATAGAGCCCATCATTGAAAAAATACGGAGAGTTTGCCTCAACAGGCCGCACTGCCATCCTTCATCCTGATTCCGTAGCAGCACATATATTCCTCCATGATTTTCTCAATCGACTCCCTGGAGCAGCCGAACTCGGCGATCAGAGCGTCGGCATAGCCGATTTTGTCGTCGGTGCGGCGGCAGGCAAGCTGGAAGATTTCAATCGGCTGGCCGGCGATGGTCAGGTTGCCGGCCGCCTGGCTTCGCAGGGGTTGATGGAAGATGCAGAAGGGACCAACGCCCGCACCAAGGCCTACCTTATGCTCGCCGGCTATCTTGCTCGGGGCGTTGTACTCATCGGTAAGTTGTTCGAAGCCGTGCAGGCCGGTGGAAAAGAAATTCTGATAGGTGGCGGCAAGCTGCCCGAAGGGGCAATTTCTCAGTCCGAAGACACCGCTGCCAAGGTGAACGGCCTTGCCTTCGAGTCGCGTCAGCGGATTCTCGTCGGCATCCAAGGCCCGGACGAAATCGGCAAAGGTCGGGAAGTCTTTCTTTTCCACCTGACTGCCGGTGTTCAGAGCGATTCGCATCAGATTTCCTTTCGCCACCTTGGCGCCGGCGTTCTGAACAACGTTGCGGATAAGGTCGATAAAGACGAGATGGGAAAGGTCGACAGCGTTATTCACCAATTTCTCCTGGAGCTTTGATGCGTTAGAAATTCATTTCTTGTCTATCGACATCACCCCTTGAGGGGATAAACCTCATGCCTTGAACTGACGTGTAGTTTCGGCCGATTTTTCGGCTATCCGCTGCAGGTTTTCGGAGGTCTGCAGAATTGCCAGGACAGCTTCTTCCACCTGCACGACCGCCTCGGTGACGGTCGTGGACATGTTCGCCATTTCCCCGGCATAGACCGAGGCCTGAGCTACCTTGGTATTGGAATTGCCAAGTTGCCCCGAGGCTTCGGAGAGGGACTTCGCTATCTCGTTGACCGTCGCCGACTGTTCTTCCACGGCGCTGGCGATGGTTGCGACGATATCGCTGTTCTGCGCGATGATGGCCGCTGAATCCTGGATTTCCTTGATCGTGGTCTCCGTGGCGTGCTGGACCTCTTCGATCCGGGATTTGATCTCGGTTGCCGCGCTGGCCACTTGCCTCGCCAACTCTTTTATCTCGTTGGCGACGACGGCAAAGCCCTTGCCGGCTTCTCCTGCCCTAGCCGCTTCGATGGTGGCGTTCAACGCAAGGAGGTTGACCTGATCGGAGATTTCGGCGATCGCCTCGGTGACCTTGCCGATCTGATCTGCCGCCCGACCCAGTTCGGATATCTTGCCCAAGGTCTTTTCCATCCGCGAGGTGGTTTCCGTGGTATTGGCATGGGCCTTGGCGGAGGTGCCAGCGATTTCGGCAACCGTTGCAGTCAGTTCCTCCACCGAGGCCGAGATATTGTGGAAGTTGCCGGTGGACTCCTCGATGACCGAGGCGATCTCCCCCATGTCCCGGCTTTGATAGCCGGCGGAGCGGAAGACCGTCTGCGAGACTGTTTTGGCCGAGGCGGTCTTCTCCTGAATGGTCTGGATGAGACCGTGAATCGAGTTGGCCGCCTGGCGCAGGGCATCGGCATCGCCCTGAAGGTTTTTGATGATGCTCTGCAATTTCGCCAGGAATGTATTAAAAAACTGCGAGACCTTCCCCGTCTCGTCCGTGGTGACGACCGGCAGCCGCTGGGTGAGGTCGGCATCGCCGGAACTGATGTTTTCCAGACCCTCGGCCACCTTGCCGATCGGCTTGCCGATCTGGGTGGCGACGAACAGGGCGCCGGCGGCGGCGAGGAGTATGACGGCAACGACGATCGAAACGAAGGTCACAGCGGTGCTATAGATGGAGTCTTCGGCTTTTTTGGCCATTTCATCGATGACTTTCCTCTCGTCGCCGGCTGAAGGATTCACCGAAGAATGCCTGGCCTCGATCGCCTGGGCAAAGTTACTGAGCGACTGTTCCTTGAAATCGTTGAGAAAAAAAAGGGCGAGAAAGGTCAGCAGAATGCCGAACGAGATGGTGCTGGGTACAACGAACCAGAAAATCTTTGATTTGATCGACATATTTTTAACAAAATCGAACACCTTCCTGCCTCCTCCGCGCATGGTTGAGTTGCGGGTAACGGGATGATCCCATCTCTAAGCATAGCTATGTAACATACCCTCAAGACCTATATTTTACAAGGATTTTTACTTGACGCCGACTCCTTGTACAACTTGATCCTTTTACTTTGCCAGGGTACGCAGTCTATTCCTAAGAGCAAAGGTCTCGTTGGCCACCAGTGCCCCGAGGACGAGGCTGCCACCGGTCAAGGTGCCCGCCGATGGCTGTTCCCCCGCCCAGAGCCATGCCCAGGTCACGCCGAACACAACCTCGAGCAGAGCCAACAGGGCTATTTCCGGCGCCGGCAATTCGCGGCTGAGGCGGACCAAGAGAAGACAGGGAAGGGCTAATTGGAAAGTACCCAGAAATGCCAGCAACAGCAGATCGTGGACAGACGACTGCAGCGGCCAGGCAAAGGGCAGGGTCACGGCGGCCGAGAGAGTCGCTCCCACGAAAACGGCCGGCAGCATGTCCTGCGGAGCATCCTTTCCCGACGCCATGTTGCGGCTGCCATGTCCGACCAGCTGCAGAGTCGTGAAGTTGATGGAGGAAGCGCAGGGCACTGCGAGGGCAATCAAGGTGCCTAGCAGGGACACTCCCTCGGCAGCTTCCCTGCCGAACATCCAGGCTATGCCAAGGCCGGCCAAAACTATGGCTACCCAGGTCCTGGCCGGCATCCTGTAGCTCAGGAAGATTCGGGCGAACAGTGCGGTAATGAGCGGGGCCACCGCCAGGGTGACAAGCACATTGGCCACGCTGGTCAAGGTGATCGCTATCATAAAGGCAGTAAACATCGCCGCCCAGCAACACCCCGAAATCCACACCACCGGCGGAGAATGCAGAAGGCCGCGCCATAGTGCCGGTCCTCTCATCCATGACAGGGCGACGGCCAGAGCGACGGCGTTGAAGCCGCTGCGCCAGAAGGTGACCTCGAAACTCTGGGCCGAATCCAGGTGGCGGGTGACCACCCCGGCCATGGACCAGAGAAGGGTGACGAGAACCATGAGAACTACCGCACGCGCGTGAGTCATAAGCAGCAGGGAATGAGTTGAGCCGGCGGTGGAGACGGGGAAGAAAATATCTGGAGGGTTAATCGAGATCCACCGGACGAAGGGCTGAGATTCTACTCATTTCTTCGGCGACTGGCAATCATTTCCCCTCAGGCCAGGTATAGGTTCGCAGCTTTCAGCGTGGGGCGGTTGTGCCCTGAAAGCTGAGAGCCGACAGCTGAACGCTTCAAATGAATCGCTTCATCAACTCGTCCGTGGCAGCATCGACATTGCCGGGAGTTATTCCCGCGCGCCGGCAGGCGGTTTCCACGTGGCGCCGTTTTTCATCATCGTCAAGATCCGCCAGGCCACGGAAAAGCCCCATCCGCCGGCCGACCTGGTAGAGCATCCGGGCTTCGGGCGCCAGGTCGAGAAAGCGGGTGACTTTTTTCACCATCCTCGCCTTGTCGTCCGGGTAGGTGCCCTCGACGTCCTCGAAAAGATTGAGGATATGGTCGCTTTTCAATGTGCTGGTAATGCCGTCGAGGGTTTGCAGAAAGAGGAGGAGTTCCCGGGCCGTCTCGAGATCGGTGAGTTTCACGAAATCGCCGCGCCGCAGTTCCTCGCAAAGCTCGACATGCTCGGGAACGGCCAGACTTCTCAGGCGGATAAAATCGGGGTCGATTTGATTCAGGGCATCGGCGCTCTCACGGGCGTGTTCCTCCGACAGGTCGCGGCCGCCGAGTCCCGGCATGATATACTCCGAGAGTTCCATCCCGGCCCGCTTGACTTTCCTTCCGGCCTCGATGTGGGTCATCTTGTCGACCCCCTTGCGCACCCTGGCTAGCACCCTGTCCGAGCCGGACTCCATGCCGATATGGATGCGCGAAAGGCCAGCCTCGCGCATCTGGCGCAGATACAGGTCGCTGATCCGGGCGACGGTATGCGACCTGGCGTAGGAGGTGATCCGCTCGGTCCAGGGGAAGCGCAGTTGCAGGTGGCGAAGGACGGCGAGCAATCCCTCCGGCTTGATGATGAGGCTGTTGGCGTCCTGCAGAAAGATCGACCGCATCCCCGACTGCGCCCAGTTCAGGGCGGCATTCAGGGCCGCCCTGTCGTTCGGCCCGTCCATGGCTCGGAGCCGTTCGATATCCTCGGGAAAGATCCTGCCGCTTTTCGCGGAGCATTCCCTGATGGCGGCCACGTACCGATGCACGCGGTCGATGTCCTCCAGCACATGCTCGACTGGCCGCAGCGAAAAATCCCGGCCCTTGTAGACCGGACAGAAGGTGCAGCGGTTCCACGGGCAGTTGCGGGTGATACGGATAAGAAGACTGCCGGCCTCGCTGGGCGGACGGATCGGGCCTTGCTCGAAACCCTGGTAGTTTTTCTGGCTCATCTGCATCTTCGATGTAAAAAGGATGAGGACTGAGCTATGAGGACTGAGGTAAGATTTTCTCAGTCCTCAGTCCTTTCCCCTCAGTCCTCTCTCTTTATAGCAGACGCAAAACGGGCGTGCAATCCATGCAGATCGCACGCCCGTGACTTTCCGGCAGCAGTGAGGTGACTGTCGCTATTCCGTCGCAACATCGTACCCGGCCCCGCGCCAGGCGTAGATCCCGCCAGGATGCCGGTAGACGTTGGCGTACCCGAGTTTTTTGGCCCAGATCGCGCCGTTGTGGCTTCTGGTGCATTTCACGAAACCGCAGTAAACGACAATCTTTTTGTCCTTGTCGGGGCCGAGCAGCTTCTCATATTCCTCAAGGCTCTTGCCGTCGGTTTCCTTGCTGTCCCATTCTTTCATCTCGGGTATGGGAAACAGGAACTGTACAGCCGTAGGTATGTGAGCTTTTCTGTAGCTGTCTTCATAGGGCATGGTGTCGACGATCACCATACTCTCACCGGCTTTGATCGCCTCCTGCAGTTCGTTGGTGGTAATGAGGCCGTACCCGCCGTCCGCCACCTCGCGGACCAACTTGACGGCACCCGCCTCCTTCTCCACCTCTTCCTTGAATTTGTCGGTTCCGAAGCCAAAGGCCACGGAGGCGCCAAATGCTATTGCCGCCAGCGTCACTGCAACTGCAATCTTCTTCATCACGTCACTCCTTTTGAAATTGAATATTGTTGGGAGCTCCTGTGCCACCAGAAGGAATAGGCCAGGGGCAGAAGCATGGCGATATCCCGGACGAGGGCAGTCCTCAAGCCGTGAAAGGCCCTGCTCTCGGGATCTTCCGGACCGAAACAGCCGCAGTCGATGTCGAGGCCAAGGCTGATAGCATAAGAGAGCACGGCGATGAAGAAGAGCAGCAGGATGGCTGTCCCTATCTTGCTGTGGAAGCGGTTCCTGAGAAGTCCCACGGCGAAAGCGATCTCCACCATCGGCAAAACCACAGCAATCGGCACCAAAAGCGGCTCAGGCAACATGCCGTAAGCCTCGATCACAGCCGCAAAACCTTTTATATCGAAGAGCTTCGGTACCGCAGCCGAGAGGAAAATGAGGCCGATCCCCCACCTGCACAATCTGTCCACCCACATCAGCAGAACTTCTCTTTCGAGGTTCCTTTTCATCCGTACACCTCGCCGATAATCCTCTCACCGTTGAAAGTGACACCTAACATGCCTGATTTACATCTGAAAGTCCAATTGGTAATGGCTATGGGAGACGGAGGATCGATAGTTTTCTGGAAATAATTCCCGAAGGGAACGTGGATCGTCGAGTTCTTGAGCAGAACGATGGAAAAGGAGTGCGTCGATCGAACGACAATCTTATTTGACCGGCGCCTTCATGAATGAATTTCGCGAAGGTTCTGATCCGACTCAGCTTGGATAGTCGGGGTCCGAATAAAGATGGAACAAATTCCGGGAGAGCGACGGAGCGAGGCTGCACCTTCCTCAGATCATGGCATGGACGGCGCGATGAGCTGGAACGTTGTACTTGAAGTAGGAGTGGCAGATTCCCTCGTTGGAGATCATGCACGGGCCGATCGGATTCTGCGGCGTGCATGCCATGCCGAAGGACGGGCAGTCGGGGGGCAGCCCTCGGCCGCTGATAATGGCATTGCACTGGCACATGCAGGATTCCTGTCCTTCCTCGAAACGGACATTGAACCGCTTGGTGGCGTCGTACAGGGATAGCTCGTCGCGGATGACGAACCCGCTGCGCTCGATGGTGCCCAGGCCTCGCCAGTCGGTATCGACGGCAAAGAAGACTTCAGATACCATCTTCCTAGCCTTGCGTTTGTCGGCTGAGGAGTAGGTGAAGGCCGAAGTGTCGTCGAAGAGAGACTCGTTGTTGCGGATCTGTTTGACGAGACTCACCAACCCTTCCAGAATCTCGCACACCTCGAACCCGCCGATGAAGCAACTCAGATGATGCCGCTTGGCCAATTGGGTGTAGGCCTCTGTATCGGAGATGGTGTTGATATGGTCGGAACAGAGCAGCCCTCGGATATTGAGATCCGGATCAAGCATGAGGAGGTCAATGGTCGGCGGTAGGAGCCTGATCGAGGGGAAGACGCAGAAATTTTCGATGCCGAGGCGCGCAGCCTCCAGAATCGTCTCGGCGACAGAAGGCGCAGTGGCCTCGAAACCGACTGCCGGATAGACCACGGTATACTCCGGCTCGCGGCGGGCGATATCCAGGGCATCCATCGGTGAGGAAATAACCTCCACACGAGCCCCTTTTTTCCAAATGCTGGCGAGTGATTCCTTGCTGCCGGGCACCTTGATGAGATCCTCGCAGGCCGCAGTGATCACCATCGGCTGGGTAGCCACCTTGACGAAGGCGTCGATATGACCGGCAGGCATGACGCAGACACTGCAACCCGGTCCGGGCACCAGTTCCAGCATTTCAGGGAGTTTTTCGCGAAGGCCGCTTTTCAGGATCGCTCTGTTCTGCGTGCCGCAGACCACCATCAGGCGAATCGGCCTATCGACAAGTTCATGCAGTTCTTCGAGCAATTCGTTCTGACGTTCCAAATCTTTTACAACGTGACCGGCTTCCATCGGCATACATCCCTTCGGCTCAGGTGAAGGGTAAGCCTTCACCTGGATCCGAACAATACACAAACTTATGGTGGAGATGCCTCCCCCTGAAAATTGCGTAATTGCTACTGACTACTTGGCAACCGTGGCTTCCGCCTCGGCTTTCATCTCTTTATAGCTTTCAGTATCGACGACCTTTTCGCGTTCGATCTTCTCGATCTCCGCCCTGGTCAGATGGAATTTTCCGCACGCCGGACAGGTGCCGTCAAACTCGTCGCCGACAGCTCGAGCTTTCAGTTCATCCACCGTCATGTGATCGAGTTTACCGCAGGCACCGCTGGGATTTTCGGCCCGTACCTGTGCTCTCTGGGTGTTTGGCATAGTCGCCTCCTGCTTCTTGTCTGTTACTCCCTCTCCGGGAAGACGAATACGTTATGTATATACTAGATCTGCAACAAATAAAACAACAAAGCGGACCGGAGATGCATATTTCTCCGGTCGCATTTTCTGCCGCCGCCTGCACAATCTGCCAAGCGGCGGCCCGGGATTCCTAGCCGACTAATTTATCTATTTCTTTTCCCTTGGAATCCACGATACTTACTGCTACCGGTACGCCGCCATCCAGGCGGTGAGTGGCGCAGGACATTCAGGGGTCGTAGGCCCTGACGGCCATCTCCACCTGATTGAGCAACCCTTCGTTGTAAACGCCGTTCTTGATGAGCGTGGTCGCAGCCTGCTTGACACTCATATTCATCGGCGCGATGTTATGGGTGGTTCCGACGATGAGGTTGGCTTTCACGATGCAGCCGTTGTCGTCGGTGGTGTAGTCATGAATGAGCGTTCCGCGTGGGGCTTCGACGATACCGACGCCACGGCCGGCCTTCGGTTCCACCTTGGCCCGGACCTTCGGATCCGTTATGCCTTCCCACTCGAGGAGCTCGATGGTCCGCTCGCAGGCGTAGACTAGCTCGATCAGACGGGCATAGTGATAGAGCAGGGTCTGCTGGGCAGGACGGCCGAAGGAGGCCCGAAAGGCTTCCAGCGCCGCCTGGGCTTTCGGGGTAGAGATCTTGTCGCAGACATTGAGCCGGGCGAGCGTATTGGCCCGGTAGATGCCTTTGGGCGCGGCAAGGGTCATATCGAAGCCCTCATCCCAGGATTTGGCGTAGGGCATCTTGCCGTAGCTCCACGGCTCGACGTGCTCACCGAGGTACTGGGTGTAATCCTTGGCCTCGAAGTCCACATAGCTGCCGTCCGCCTTCATCAACCGCTGCTTTCCGTCGTAGAGGCGGAGCGAGCCGTCGGCGCGGTCCACGGTGCCGAGGAACCCGGTCTTGATCACACCGAGCTCACCGATCGCATCCATGTACTTGGAGAAGACGTTCTGGATGGCGAAATCAAGGGCGAAGCAGGCGAAATCGAGCAGGGTCCGGGTGCCGGCCAGCAACTCCTGACGCTCTTCCTCGACCATCGGCTTGGCAAAACCGCCGACCACACCGGCGATCGGGTGGATGGCCTTGCCGGCGAACTTGTCGAGCATCATCTGGCCCATCTGCCGCATCTTCACCACCTGGGTGGCGAGCTCCGGCGCGGCCTTCACCACGCCGATGACATTGCGCACCGCATAGTCTGCCGCCGGTCCGAGGACGAAATCGGGCGCGGCCAGGAAGAAGAAATGCAGGATCTTGTCGTTGATGTGGGCCATGACCTGGATCATTTCCCGCAGCTTATGGCCGGTCTCGGTCGGGGTCACGCCAAAGGCCCCGTCCACCGCCTTGTTGGAGGCCAGGTGGTGCATCCAGGGGCAGATGCCGCAGATCCGGTTGACGATACGGGGAACCTCCTCCGCCGGCCGGCCCTCGATGAATTTTTCAAACCCGCGCAGGGACTGAATGTGCAGGAAGGAATCCTGCACATTGCCCTGATCGTCCAGATGAATGGCGATCTTGGCATGCCCCTCGATGCGGGAAACAGGTGCTATATTCAATACCTTTCCCATCTTATTCCTCCTTGGCGGCACGATTCTTCACCGGCCGCAGCATTCCATGGGCTCCTGAAAACCGCAGCAACGACCGGCGATCGACCACGGACTTGAAGTCGATGCCGTTGCTGGCAAGAGCGTTCATCATATCGAGCAGCTGATTGCCATCCTTGCGGACGGGGCCGAAGCAACCGCGACACGGGACGCGGGCGCTGATGCAGGCCGGGGCTCCGCGCTTGGCGCAGCCGGCAGCGGTGACTGGACCCATGCACAGATAGCCCTGCTCCAAGAGGCAGCGCATCTCGCTGATCGGCTCGCCCGGCTTGAAGGTGGCGTTGGTGATGAAACGCTTGACCTTCTCCACCTCGCCCTTACCCTCCCGACGGGTCGGGCAGGTGTCGCAGACGCTCTTGCCCGGCAGATTTGGGGCCCGGTTTTCGAGCAGCGAGACGATTACCTCGGCGATCAGCTCGGGGTTTGGCGGACAGCCCGGCAGCTGCATGTCGATCTTTACCTTCTCGTCGCAGGCGTAGACCCGATCCAGCGGGGCCGGAACCTCGACAGTGGGGATTTTCGCCCCCGGATCGGTAGTGGGAGTCTGGTATACCTCTTCCCAGCTCCTCTGGCGATCCTGACCGTTCATCAGCGCAGGTATCCCACCGTGGGTCGCGCAGGTGCCGAGGGCTATCAGCACCTTGCATTTTTTCCTCATTTCTTCAAGCACTTCCAGATGCTCGTGATTGCTCACCCCGCCGGTGACGATACCGACCACCGCCTCCGGGATAGTCAGCGTCACGGCCTCGCCGCACTGGCCGAAGTACTTGTGGTCCATCAGTACCGGGGCGTGGACGATGTCGAGAGCCTCGGTTATGATCGGCACGAGGGCTTCGCCGATATTCAGGATGGCGATTTCGCACCCCGAACAGGAGCCCAGCCACTCCAAAGCAGTAGTTACACCCATCTCTCTCTCCTTTATGCCACGCTGGCATTCTGACTGTTGACGGGACCCAGCTTCTTGATCCGCTCAGTCATCGCGGTTACCGCCGCCACAAACTTGTCCGGCTCGGCCGAGGACACCCAGGTGAGGCCGAACCGCTCGGGTTCATAACCGAAATCCTCCAACAGTTCGACTACCATGTCGGAGCGGTTCATCGCTTTGTAATTACCATCCAGGTAATGACATTCGCCGAGGTGTCAGCCAAGGACCATCACTCCGTCGGCGCCTTGGGACAAGGCATCCATGACAAACTCCGGATGCACCATGCCCGAGCACATTACCCGTATGATCCGCACATTGGGGGGATACTGCATCCGCGCAGTTCCTGCAAGGTCGGCGGCGGCATAGGAGCACCAGTTGCAGCAGAAGGCAACAATTTTAGGCTCAAAACTCATGTGATCTACTCCTCCTCATTAATATTTTCGAAGACCCTCTCCGCGTCCGCCAATGGAGAACGGATGGCAGGAGCGGAGAGGGTTTCGAAGATTATTTTATATCCGCAATCGTGTTAGACTGCCAGGGCCGCCTGAATCTGGGCACTGATCTGTCTCATGGTGAAACCGGACACATAGACCCCGCGCTTCGGACAGGTCCCCTGGCAGAGACCGCAACCCTTACACTGGGCTTTGTTGACCAGGATCGCCCGCTTGCCGTCCGCCTCCGGCCCTTTCTCGATCAGGCTGATGGCGTTGTACGGACAGACATCGACGCAGAGAGCGCAGCCGTCGCAGTAGGTCTCGTCGACGGTGGCCTTCACCGCATCGAGCGAGATCTGGGTCTTGGCGAGGAGCGTTGCAGCCCGGGCCGAGGCGGCGAGCGCCTGGGCGACCGATTCCTCGACCGGTTTCGGATAGTGGGCCAGACCCGCCACGAACATGCCGTCGGTGGAGAAGTCCACCGGCCGCAGCTTGGCATGGGCCTCCTGGAAGAAGCCGTTGCCGTCCACCGGCACCTTGTAGAGCTTGCCGAGATCGGCAGCATCTTCCTTGGGTCGGATGGCGGTTGCCAGGATCACCATGTCGGCGGCGATCTTGAGCGGCCGGTGCAGGACGTGATCCCATACCTCGACCTGGATATCCTGGCCGACCTCGGTCACGCTGGGCTTGCCGTGCAGCTCGTAGTTGATGAAGATCACTCCGAGTTTACGCGCCTGTTTGAAGAGGGCCTCACGCTGCGCATAGGTCCGCATATCCCGATAGAGGATATAGACGTTGCGCTCGGGATTTTCCTTTTTCAGCGCGATGGCCGACTGTACGGAATGGGTGCAGCAGACTTTCGAGCAGTACATGTTGTCTGCTTCCCGCGACCCCACGCACTGGATGAAGACAAACCGCCTGGCCTGCTTGACATGCTTTTCCTTCAGTTCATAAAGCTTGTCGAACTGAGCGGCGGTGACCACGCGGGTAATTGAACCGTAGTTGTATTCGGTGGGGATATAGGCGTCGCCGCCGATCGCCACGACGCCCGCGCCGTGCTCGATGACCTTGGAAACGCCGTCCTTACCGGTGACGGTGGAGCGGAAGTTGCCGACAAAGCCTTCCACCGCGCTCACCTCAGATTCCTTATGGATGATAATGCGGTCGTTCCAGATGACCTTGTCGATAAGCTTGGCGACCTGCGTCGGCACGTGCTCCCCGGCCCAGGTGTGTTTGAGGTTCAGGGCGTGCCCGCCGAGGGTGTCGGTCTTCTCCACCAGATGAACCTCGAATCCCTGCTTGGCGAGGTTCAAGGCAGCGGTCATGCCGGACACGCCGCCGCCGATGACCAGACCCTTTTGGGTGATGGGTACGGAGATGGGCTTCAGCGAGGTGCCGAAGGTGACTTTGGCGGCCGCCATGCGGACCAGATCCTTGGCCTTGGCGGTGGCTGCCTGGGGATCCTTGCTGTGGACCCAGGAGTTCTGGTTGCGGATGTTGGCCATCTCCACCAGATACTCGTTCAGGCCCGCGGCCTTCAGGGTTTCGCGAAAGAGGGGCTCGTGGGTCCTCGGTGTACAGGCGGCGATGACGATCCGGTTGAGGTTCTGCTCTCGAATCCTCTTCGCAATCATGTCCTGGGTATCCTGCGAGCAGGAGAAGAGGTTGCGCTCGACATAGACAACGTCCGGCAGCGTCCTGGCATACTCCTCCACCGCCTTGACGTCAACGGTGCCGGCTATGTTCGAGCCGCAGTGGCAGACGAAGACGCCGATCCGAGGTTCTTCCTGGGAGATGTCCTTCTCTTGCGGGAAAGTTGCCTCGGTGGTCAGTTCGTTTCTGACCGGGGCGAGGAGATCCGCTACCGCCGCGGCTGCGGCAGAGCCCTCGACGACCGACTGGGGAATATCCTTCGGTCCGGCGATCGCGCCGCAGGTGAAGATGCCTTCCCGCGAGGTCTGGACCGGGGCGAAGTCGGAGGTGGCCGCGAAGTTGTCCGCGGTCAGCTTGATATCCATGGTATGCGCCAGCTCCAGCACGTGCTTGGGCGTTTGGAGGCCGACGGAGAGCACCACCATGTCAAAGAATTCTTCTACTTGGCGACCCTGATCGTTGACATAGCGGAGGCGGAGGTCTGCGCTATCACCGTCGGTCTCGACCCCGTTCACCCGGCAGCGGACGAAGCGGACGCCGGCATCCTCCTTGGCGCGCTCCAGATACTGGTCAAAATCCTTGCCGTGGGTACGCATATCCATATAGAAGATGGATGTCGAGAGCCCTGGCACATGATCCTTGGCGATGACCGCCTCCTTGATCGCGTACATGCAGCAGACCGACGAACAGTAGCCGTTGCCGCACAGGTTCTCATCGCGAGAGCCGACGCACTGCAGGAATGCTACCTTATGGACCGGCTTGCCGTCCGAGGGGCGGACGAGGTGGCCTTCGGTGGGCCCGGAGGCGGAGAGGTAGCGCTCGAGCTGCAGCGAAGTTATGACGTTCTTGTGCACCCCGTAGCCCCAGACACCAGCTGCTTTCGGATCGAAGGCCTCGAAGCCCGGCGCAAGCACCACGGCTCCGACATTGACCTGATGGATCTTCTCCTTGTCGTCGAAATTGATGGCGTTCGCGTCGCAGACCTTCTCGCAGAAGCCGCAGGCCCCCGGTTTCTGGAGGCGGATACAGTTGGCCGCATCGATCTGATACTTGAGCGGCACCGCCTGGGCGTATTTTACATAGATGGCCTTACGCTTGCCGGTGGCGGCATCGTATTCGCTGTCCACCTTCTTCGGACACTTCTCCGCGCAGGCCCCGCAGGCGATGCACTTGTCCATGTCCACATAGCGTGGCGCTTCCTTAACGGTTACCGAAAAATTCCCGGCGACGCCGTCGACTTTCACGACTTCGCTCAGGGTCATCAACTTTATATTTAAGTGCCGACCGCACTCAACCAGTTTTGGCGCGATAATTCACATCGAGCAGTCGTTGGTGGGGAAGGTCTTGTCCAGCTGGGCCATGGCGCCGCCGATGGACCCGGACTTCTCTACCAGGTACACATAGTACCCGGAATTGGCGAGATCGAGGGCAGCCTGCATCCCCGTCACTCCACCTCCCACAATCATAACCGACCCGATTTTCTTTGTGTCAAGCATGATAGGTTTTCTCCTCCTAAATTTCAGCAATTACAAGCGTTCTCCAGCAACAGAATGGTTTTTCCCGGGCCATGCCGATCAGGGCGCCCGGTCCTTCCAATTCTATTGCTTGTTCGGCAGAATCAGCGAATCGGCGACAAGCTCCCAGATATACTTCACCTCGATATTCAGATCGTATTCCTTTTTCAGGGATTTCATGATCTGATCGCGGCAGTTATGGCAGGGCGCGACCACCAGATGGGCACCGGATTCGGTAATCTGCCGGGCCTTGATCCGGCCATAGAAGACACGTTCCTCGGCAAACGGCATGGCCCAGGCCCCGCCGCCCGCGCCGCAGCAATAGGCGCTGTTGCGGTTGGGATTGAGTTCGCGGACATCGTCGCAGCATGCCCTGGTGACCTCCCGGCCCTCCTCGAAGTAGGCCTGCCCGAAGGCCTTGAGGGACTTGCGGCCGTAGTTGCAGGGATCGTGGTAGGCGACAGGCATGTTGTGCACCGACTTGTCGAGCTGGATCCTGCCTTCCCGGATGTACTCGAGGAGGAGATCGAAGACCGTGACGATTTTGAATTCTTTGAGTGCTTCAGGGAACCATCTGTTCAACCCGGACCGGGTTGCAAAGTAGGCATGGCCTCACTCGGGGAGGAGGAGAACCTTGCAGTTCAGCCTCCGCATGTTGTCGACGATCCGGCCGACCACGGTTTTCATCGCCTCGTCGTCACCGGAGAAGAGCCCCCAGTTGACGCCTTCCCAGTATTCGGAGGAGAGGGTCCAGGATTCGCCGGCGGCCCAGAAGATCTTCCACCACCATTTCATGTCGTCCGGTTCGCCGAACGGCTCCTTGGAGTTGACGGTGACGAGCACCCGTGCGCCATGGACATCGATCGGGGTCTTGAAGCCGGGACAGCTGTCGGCTGCCAGTTCTTCACCGAGGTCTTCGCAGAGGAAAACGAAGTCGTCTTTCGGGATACCGAGGTTGTTGCCGCGCTCCAGACACATGACAACCCCTTTATGGATGGGACCGGGAACCTCCGCACGCTTTCTGGTGCCGCGAATCTTCCGCATGAGAGCGGTGATCGAGATGTTGGCCGGGCAGGACTCCTCGCACTTCGCGCACATCGTGCATTTCCAGGGCCAGTTGGACTTCACCAGCTCCTCGTCCATGCCGTACACAGCCATGCGTACAATCTTTCGCGGGTCAAGGCCGTCAACTCCCGAAATGGGACAGGCGCTGGCGCAGGTGCCGCAGGTGAGGCAGGCATCCGCCCAGGACGGATCGACGGCGAGCTGACTCTTTGTACCGTTGACCACCATTGGTTCTACATCCGTTTTCTCCAATGCACCGAGGGCATTTGGACTGACATTGTTGGAGGGATGGACATGGGGCTCACGGCCGAACTTCTCGCAGAGTTTCTGGTAGTCATGAAACTTCATAAGGTACTTGCGGCCGGGACCTTCCTTTGCGGGAAGTGTGCCGGCGTTGATCCAGTTCCTTATCGTGTTTCGATGCACCCCAAATTCTTCTGCAAGTTCGCTGACTTTAAATTCGTACATCATAAAAGGTCACCTCATTTGACATGTAAAGAAAGAATTTGTGAGAGTTTTTCACACGCTTCTGTAACAGCCTTGACCATGGCCGGAGAGAGTCCTGGAGCGATCTCGTCCGGTATATATTCAATCTGCGCGGCAAGGATGAGTACCGGAATGCCGGTATGTTCAGCCAGTTCCTGCAAAAGATTGACGGTGGGGAATTGATGAAGGGAAAAATCGTGGATTTTCTTGGCGGGGATCTGCGTGGGCTGTATTTCGAACACCTCGCCGGGCGTGCGGCCCTCGAAGTCGACGGCGTCGAGGATGATGATCTTCTCCGGCCGCCCCTCTTCCATGAGCAGATAATCGAACAGATATTCGCGAACACCGGTGCCTGCATCGATCGCCTGGATATCCTCCGGCATGTCATAGCGAGCCTGGAGTTCGTTGATAACCGCGGGTCCGAAACCATCATCGCCCATGATGATGTTCCCGCAGCCGAAGATTATCGCCCTCATCTTACTTGGTCGCATTGTGCAAACAGTGCCTCTAGGTTGAATTTTGCGGAAAATACCACTCGGTCTATGGAAGTGCAATACCGATTTTGAATGTAAAATCAGCTCTTCCAGCATCCACGCGAAACTATTGATAGAAAATTCCGATAAATTTTTATTTTTCTGTTAAGAAAAACTCATAAGTGCTACAACGTCGCACAACATCCCGACATCAGGGCATATCCACGAAAGGTCCAAACAACAGACATTTGCACGGAAGCGAAGTGAAGATGGAAAATCGAGAAAAAGAAAGGGAAATGACAGCAAAACCTGTCAACAAGATTCCGTCAAAGAAAAAAGGTCCTCTGAGCGGACCGGGGAAAGCATTACGAAAAAGTAACCGAGAAGGTCACCACAAGAGCTATGCACTGCCTTCGCACAACAGCAAGGCACAGCTCTGTGCAGCAAGGCCTTAATTGAGCTGATAGCCCGAAGGATTGTTCTTCTGCCACCGCCAGGTATCTTCGCACATCTCGCGCAGACCGAAGCGGGCCTGCCAGCCCAGCTCGTTGCGAGCCTTGGTCGGATCGGCATAGCAGACGGCGATATCGCCCGGCCGGCGGCCAATGATCCGGTAGGGAATTTCCCGGCCGCAGGCCACGCTGAAAGCCCGGACCATCTCCAGCACGCTGTATCCCCTGCCGGTACCGAGATTGTAGACGACTACGCCTGGACGCTGACGCAGCCGGTCAATGGCCTTGACGTGGCCGCAGGCCAGATCGACCACATGAATGAAGTCGCGGACCCCGGTGCCGTCCGAGGTGGGGTAGTCGTTGCCGAAAACCGAGAGCCGTTCGAGTTTTCCCACCGCCACCTGGGCTATATAGGGCATCAGATTGTTTGGAATGCCGCTCGGATCCTCGCCGATCCGGCCGCTCCGGTGGGCCCCCACCGGGTTGAAATAGCGGAGCAGGCAGACGTTCCATGCCGGGTCGGCATGGTGGACATCCCGCAAAATCTCCTCCACCATGAGCTTGGTCCGGCCGTAGGGGCTGGTGCAGGACAGCGGAGAATCCTCCACTATCGGCACCTTCGCCGGATCGCCGTACACCGTGGCCGAGGAGCTGAAGATGATATCCTTCACCCCGTGTTCAGCCATGACCTCGCAAAGGTTGATGGTCCCGGTCAAATTGTTTCTGTAATAAAGAAGAGGATCGGTCACCGACTCCCCCACCGCCTTCTTGCCGGCAAAGTGGATCACCGCTCCGATCCTTTCCGGCACCCGGTCAAAAATCTCCACCAGCCGGTTCCTGTCGAGAAGATCGACCTCATGGAAATCGATCTCCTTCCCGGTCAGTTCTTCCACCCGCCGGAGAGACTCGCGGCTGGCATTGGAGAGATTGTCGACCACCGTCACCCGGTAACCCGCTTCCAGCAATTCAAGACAGGTATGACTGCCGATATACCCTGCCCCGCCCGTTACGAGAATATGCATACCCACCCCCATATATTTTTAGTTTATCCATTGAAGGTCTTCCCAATCGGTATTGGTATCGCTATCGAACCATGTCTGTCGATTTCGATACTGATCCCGATAAGACCGATACACCTTCGGCGATACCACTTTTTCGGTTTTATCAATTATTATCGTCGAAAAGTGACCCCGGCCTGTTCAGCCTTTTTCTGGAGGGCAAAAAAGAGTACATTCCGTGGCAATGGCCAATGCCCCGCCATTCTTGGCACTTCATTTTTTTTAACTTAGGAGAATTTTATCATGCCCTATGTCAGCATCCGGGTTGCCGGAACCTTAACAAAAGAGCAGAAAGAAAAGATCAGCAAAGGTGTTACGGAGGTGATCAGCAAGGAAGCCAACAAGCCGCCCGAGTCCGTGCTCATCTTCATCGACGAAGTCCCCCACGAAAACATCGCCAAGGCCGGCAAGCTCCTCGTCCCTCCCAAGTGACAAAAGCTGCAGCCAATTCTACACCTGCGGTGCGGACAGCGCCAGGCTTTCCGCGCCGCTCTCCCGCAGCAGCACCAGATACTCCTCTTCCGAAACGATCCGCACCCCAAGTTCCCTGGCCTTGTTCAACTTGGTCGCACCCACCTTTTCCCCGCAGACCAGCAGATCGGTCTTGCCGGTGATCGACTCGCCGACCTTGGCCCCGAGGGCCTTGGCCTGTTTCTTCATGTCGTCCCGGCTGCCCTGCCGCATGGTGCCGGTGAACACCAGGAGCTTGCCGGCAAGCGGCCCCTCGCCGGAAACTTCTTCCGCGGCAAGCGGCGTCCTGACGAGGTTGAAGCCGAGGCCGTGGATGGCGACGAAGAGCCCGGCCGTGGTCTTGAGACCGGCCAGCATCTCCTCCGCGGTTTTATCGCTGAACCCCCGGATGGCGACGATCTCCTCGCGGGTAAAGGAAAACACCTTCTCGAGCGGGCAGACGGCGAGCAATTTCTCGCAGTTGCCCATGCCCATCCGGTAGATGCCGAAGGCGGCGAGGAACCGCCAGTCCTCAATGGGTTCCAGCCGGCTGCGCTGCAGCTGAGCCACCATGTTCTGGGCCTGCTTGGGCCCGAAGCCGAGATCCACCAGCCGCTCTTCAGTGAGTTCGTAGATCGCGGGCAAACTGCGGATCCCCCCTGCGAATATCTTTTTGATCGAGGCCTGGCCGAAGCCGTCGATGTTGCCGAGCACCTTGAAGAAGTGCTCGATGCCGTTCATGATCTGGGCCGGACACTGCATGGCGTTGATGCAGAGCAGGTAGTCGTTCTCCCAGACGAGCTCGGACCCGCAGCTCGGGCATTCGGAGGGCAGCACTGGCTCCGCCGGGACCAGCACCTCCTCGATCTTCGGGATGACCTCGCCGCTCCGTGACAGCCTGATCACAGCCCCCGGGCCGATCCCCTTTTCCCTGACCATTTTATAGTGATGGGCGGTGGCTCGCTGGATGAGAGCGCCGGAGAGCCGCGTAGGCTCCACCTCGGCCACCGGATTCACCCGCCCCGATCGCGAGGTGTTTGCCAGAACCCGCAGCACCTTCACCTCGGCCACCTCGGTATTCTGCTTGTAGGCGATCTGCCAACGGTGATGGTGCCTGGTTGCACCCATGTACCGGCGGAGGTTCTCGTCGACAATCTCGATCACGATGCCGTCGATGTCGTAATCGAGCCGCTGCCACAGGTCTTCCACCACGGTGTCGAATTTTTCTGCAAGCGCAGCCCATGTCCCAGTCCAGTGCGGGAGAAGAGCGAAGGGATAAAAAACGGCCTCTCCGGAGCGGATCGCCTCCGCTGCCGGGGGCTCCAACTCCTTCTCCTTGATAAGGCTGGCCTGGAAGTTCCTCGAATTGTCGAAAAAGGTGGCGAGGTGTTCCCGAAAATAGCTGCGGCTGACGACAACCTCACCGGAGCCCAGTCCGCGTTCCCCGCCATTAGCCACCGCCAGGCCGCGCTCGAATACCCGGCCGATATCTGTGCCGCGACGACCGTCCCCGCGGGTATAGAGGGTCCGACCGTCGTCGTATGCGGCATAGCCGTCGAGCTTTGGCGTCGCCCGGAAAATAAGCGTGTGAAAGTCGATGCCGCATTCGCCGGCTGCCTTTTCGATCCGGCCGGCCCAACGCGAAACCGCAGTAAAATCGTAGGCCTTTTCGGTGGAGAGCATGCGTACCGGCAGCTCCACTGTCTTGGCCTCAGGGAAAGGTTCCGGCTCGACTGTGGCGAGAAACGGGTGATCCGGCAGCCTCTTCTGCAGTTCGGCGAGAAAGATGAAGTCGTACTGCTCGTCGGTGATCAGCTGCTCACCGCCCCGGTAGAGGAGGTTGGCGACTGTGAGAAACTCGACGAGCTGTTCGTCGTCGATCTTATCGAGTGCCAGGATTCCCGCGGCGATGTCCTTCACCTCCTCCTCGGTGAGCGCATTGAGGTTGAACTGCGCCTCGGCTAGTATCTCCAGTTGTGCATGACTCAAGGCCTGACCTTTATTCATCTTTTTCCCATCGCTTTTTTGACTGTTCTCCTGTACATATTCAACCGGCTTGCGCGGCAGACTGGCGGCGCATCAGCATGAGTACCTAAGAAATTTATCCCCTCTGCAGTGGGAGGGGCTGACACACCCAGGGTTGCGGGCGTCAGCCCGCATTAGTACCTTAGAAATTCAATTCTTGCATTTAAGAATGAATCCGTGAAGGATAACTTATCCCCCTCAAGGCTGAGTATCCCAAAGGGGTGTAATACCTTTTTTGACGAAGGCACAACCGAGGAACAGACCATGAGAACAATCGATCTGCGCAGCGATACCGTCACCAAACCCACAGGTCCCATGCGGGCTGTCATGGCCGCGGCCGAAGTAGGCGACGACGTCTACCGAGACGACCCGACGGTGAATCGGCTGGAGGCCTACGCCGCCGAACTGCTCGGCTTCGAGGCGGCCCTCTTCACGGCCAGCGGCACCCAGGCAAACCTCGCCGCCATCCTCTCCCACTGCGGCCGGGGCGACGAGTATATCGTCGGCCAGGTCGCCCACACTTATAAATACGAAGGCGGAGGCGCGGCGGTACTGGGCAGTGTTCAGCCCCAGCCGATCGAATTCGAGCCGGATTCGACCCTGTCGCTTGCCAAGGTCGAGGAGAAGATCAAGCCAGTTGACGTCCACTTCGCCCGCACTCGCCTGCTCTGTCTGGAGAACACCCAGAACGGCAAGGCCCTGCCGCTAAAATATCTCGCCGAGGCCGCGGGCTTCGCCAGGGCCAAAAACCTCAAGCTTCACCTCGACGGCGCCCGGCTCTTCAACGCCGCGGTCAAGCAGCAGGTGGCGGCGCGGGAAATCACCCACCACTTCGACTCTGTTTCGGTATGCCTGTCAAAGGGACTCGGGGCCCCGGTGGGATCGCTGCTCTGCGGCGAAAGTAACTTCATCGAAGAGGCCCGCAAGTGGAGGAAGATGACCGGCGGCGGTATGCGCCAGGCGGGGATCCTCGCCGCGGCCGGCCTCTACGCATTGCAGCACAACATCCTGCGCCTCGCCGATGATCACGGGAACGCCGAGCGGCTGACGGAAGGGCTCTCGCAATTCCCCGGACTCACCGTCGAGCGCAACTCGGCCCAGACCAATATGGTCTTCTTCCAGGCGCCGCCCGACATTACCGCCAGGCTTGCCGCTTTTCTGCGGGAGCGCAACATCCTCATCAGCCCGGGCAAGACCACCCGGCTGGTCACCCATCTGGACGTCCGTGCCGAGGATGTCGATCACATTCTCGCGCAGGTCGGGGATTTCTTCGAGCGGCAGCGTTAACAGAAGCGATCTGCGTTCAGCGTTCAGCATCCAGCTATCAGCTTTCGGAAGCGACCCTATCTTTATAAGGTAGCTAAGTTCCGGCGAAGCCCTTATCGTAGTGGGAAAGGGAGTTCTGCCGTTTTCGCGCAAAGGCAAGAGAAATTCAGGAAGGTGCAGTTCTGCCATAGCCGGAGGCCTTATGACAAAACGGATTGCAGTCGCACTCGTAACAATTGTCCTGCTGCTCGCCGGCTGCTCCACGGTTCGGGTCAGCCAGGATTACAGGACGGACCTCAATTTCTCCTGGTACCGCTCATACAACTGGAAAGCCGCAGAGGAGGGGCGGGGACCCGCCAACGTTCGCCTGGATAATCCTCTACTGCACGAGCGGTTTCAAAGGTCAATCGACATGGTCCTGGCGTCGCGCGGCTATCTACTGCAGGAGAAGCCGGATTTTCTGGTAAGCTATTCGTATTCCGTGGAAACGAGGGTCGAGACCATTCCCTATGGCCCCCGTTTCGGCTACGGCTTTTCCAGGCGATACAGGTACCACGACTTCGGTTTCGACAACTATTATTATACGGATATCAACCAGTACGAGGTGGGCATTCTCGCCATCAGTTTTTATGACCCCGCCTCGGGCCTCTTGACCTGGCGTGGAATCGGCACGGAAAGAGTTGATATGCACGCCACCCCGGGAGAAACCACCGCCTTTGTCAACAGGCTGGTGACTGCCGTCCTCTCCCAGTTCCCTCCCCGAACGTGAAGTAACCTCTCCCTGCGGCAATTTCATACAAGTCCTGGAGAATAACTTCGATCAGTTCGTCCGACCTTGTCGTTCTGGAGGCGGACGACGGCCTGCAGCGGACCCAGTGTGGCGTGGTACAGCGAAGCGCCGTTTCAGACCTACAACGGAGTAGATCGGACTTTTTACGAGTCCATCATTTTTTACAGGTTCAGGAACAGAAGTTCCACGTTCCGACCTCGACCTTCACCCCGAAACGGAGTTCACTGCCGGGCAGGATCTACCCTGCGCGAGCACCCTGCGGATGAGCAGGGCGATATCATTTTTCGTGAGCGGTTTATAGGCAAAACCCCTGATCCCGATGGCCCTGGCCTTCTCCTCTGAGATCTGGCTGCTGTAGCCGGTGCAGAGGATAATCGGCAGGTCTGGCCTGAGCTGCAGCATGCGGGTTGCCAAGTCGCTCCCCGACAGGCCCGGCATGGTCTGGTCGGTTATCACCAGATCGAAGGCGGATGGTCGGTCCTGAAAGATGGTGAGGGCATGGACGGCGTTGGTCGTTACGGTGACATCGTAGCCGAGCCTGGAGAGCATCGAGCCTCCCATTTCCGCCAGAATCTCCTCGTCGTCAACCAAAAGTATCCTCTCCGTGCCGCCTTCGGTGGCTCCATCCGCCGATTCCAGGGACGAGGCGGCGCCGGTATCGACGGGAAGGTAGACGTCGAAGATCGCACCCGTGCCCGGTTGGTTCCGGCACGACACCCCGCCGCCATAGTTCTTGACGATGCTGTGGACGATGGCAAGTCCCAGCCCAGTTCCCTTACCGACCTCCTTGGTGGTAAAGTAGGGATCGAAGATCTTCTCCCGAATTTCCGTCGGGATTCCGGGGCCGGTGTCCTCCACCGTGAGCCGGACGTAGTTCCCCGGTGCGAGATGCAGCTCATGGTCGTCTCGGAGCTCGCTGACGGCGACCGTCTTCAGGGAGACGGAGAGGACGCCGCCGGAATCTTCCATGGCCTGGAAGGCATTGGTGCAGAGATTTATGACAAGCTGGTGGATTTGGGTCGGATCGGCAACGATCGGCCCGGCCTCCGGATCGATGTCATGCCGCATCTCGATCGTCGCCGGAATCGAGGAGCGCAGCATTTTCAGGGATTCGCTGATGATCGGGGCGGGCAGCATGGTGACATTTTCCAATTCGGTCTGACGGCTGAAGGCGAGGATCTGGCGAACCAGATCCTTCGCCCTGTGACCGGCCATCAACACCTGCTCTATGTCGCTGCGGGCAGCCGACCCCGGCGAGCAGTCGTCTCGTACCATCTCCGCATAACCGATGATGGCGGCAAGGATATTGTTGAAATCGTGCGCGATCCCGCCGGCAAGGGTGCCGATGGCCTCCATTTTCTGGGCCTGCAGGAGCCTCTTCTCGAGCATCTCCCGTTCCTGCTCACCCCGCCTGCGTTCGGTGATGTCGCGGGCCACGGCGTAGAGCGATGATTTGCCGGCCATCGGCGTCGCATTCCATTCCAGCCACCTGTACGAGCCGTTTCTGGTGCGGTAGCGGTTCGTGAAATTGAAGGTACTGCTGCCGTTTGACTGTCTGATGAGTTCTTTTCTAGTCTGGTGAATATCATCGGGGTGGACGAAAGCAAGAAAGGGCTCTTTCATCAGTTCTTCCGAGGTAAAGCCGAGAGTCGCTTCCCAGGCCCTGTTCAGCTTGACGAAATATCCCTCTGTCGTGGCGATGCAGACAAGATCGGGCACGAGCTGGAAGAACCTCACGAGTTCTTGCTGGGTTTCTTGGAGCTGCATTTCCGACTGCTTCCGATACTCGACTTCCTCCTGCAGGGAGGCAGTCTTTCTTGCCACCAGCCGTTTCAGGTACCAGATCCCCAGCAGGGAGAGAAGGAGCAGCAGCGGAACAGCGAGAAAAGCTACCTGCCTGAGCACTTCCCCGAGCGGGACCTTCGGCTTCGGCAGGATCGGCGAGAACCACTTTTCGTAGAGCTCGTTGTAGGTGCCGTTGACATAGAGCACCGCAAGCCCTTCATTCAGCAGCGAGAGAAGCTGCTGCTCACCTTCCGGCACCGCGAAACAGAATTTCTGCTCGAAACCTTCCAGCTTCAGGGTCGCCGGTTTGAGGGAGGAAACCTGCCGCACTTCGGCGGGAACGACATTGGTTATATTGAGTTTCTTGATCGTCTGCAGGCCGACGATCTGCTGTACGACCACCGCGTCGTGCCGTCCCGAGGAGAGAAGTCTGAAAGCTTCCTCATAGGAAACCACGGGAACGATCTTGTCGGTAAGCTGCTCCCGGACGACGTACTCGTGGGCCGTATCCCCTTCCATGACCAGGACTTCCCTGCCCATGAGATCGAACAGGCTGTGAATGTCGGAGTCCCCCTTCCTGACAAAAACCGTGCCGTTCATCCGGATATAGGGCGCGGAGAAATCGTAGACCCGGTCCCGTTCCTCGGAATAGGAAACCAGGGGCAGGACATCGATCTTCCGCTCCGCGAGTTCCTGCTTCAGTTCGTGCCAGGGACCGACCTTGAAGGTAACCGCAAGGCCCGCGGCCTCCGCCGCCGCTTTTAGGAGATCCACGGAAAACCCGGCGGCGGTGCCGTCCGTCTGGACTATGGAAAAGGGGGGATAGTCGAGTTCGCTGGCGGACTTCAGTACTTTTTGGCCCTCAACCGTAATTCCAGCACAAACCGATGCCGGGAAAAGGCAGAAAAGGACGACAAGCGTCAACGACCAATGGTGGAGAGCATTTTGCTTGCTCATAAAGTTGTCCAGGAAATTATTTTGGATTTTACATCGGTAGAAACCTGCAGGCTGAATCCCTATCCGCTCATTATACCGAAGGGGAAAGGCATATGCAAAAAAGGGCGAAATATCTTCTCCCGAAGTTCCGCAGAGAAGAAAACGGCGGGAAGAAAAAGGAGGGTACTCTGAAAACAAGCAAGGCCTGCAGGAAACGGAACTCCTGCAGGCCTTGCTTGTTTGGGGGCTTCAGGCGCGAGCTATTCCTCGTCCGCCATGGAAATTTCCATATCTATCATCTCCCGGGCCCTCTCCACGGCGCGCTCGCGACTGTCGCCGCCCATGGCGACATGCCGGGTGCGGCCGGCGGGGTCGGTAATGTCGAAGCTGAAATTCGAACACATATTCCTTTCGGCTTGTACCGAAAGGGACCACCCTTTATAGGTATCTCGCAAAGTGTCCTTCATGATCGCTCTCCGTCGCAGAATTTCCGAAAAAAAAGGAACCTTGCGGTTACGATAAGCCTTCTCCCGACATTTGCCAATCCGGAAAGGCGGCACACCTCCCCGACCGCTCGGCGCCAGGGCAATGAGAATGGATTTCGTGAAGGTACTTATACCCCTCAAGGGGGTACTGAAAAGAGTCCCTCTGATATGGGAGGGGATATCAGCCCTCCCACAGGATTTCGCTGCTGCCCGCATTTCTGTTAAGAAGTAACTGGAATTACGATAGCCCCGATGGTCAAAACAGCATCTTCTCGTTGTTTCTCATCTCGGCGAGGGAATAGTGGGTACCGCGCCAGTTGATTCCCCCGTCGCGAGCATTCCGCCAAGCGGCTTTCACATAGATATACATGACGATATAGGGGCTGACCAGGGTTCCCAGAGCGGCGCACCAGAAAGAGATGCGGAGCAGCCTGGTTCCCCAGAAATAGGCGGCCGTCTTCAGCACGACCACCAGAGCGAAGATGCCCCGCGCCGGTCCGTCGAACAGTACAATGCCCCATGACGGGAAGATATTCAGGAAAAAGATGACGGCCAGGAGGGGTGGCACCAGCAGGAATCGGTAGCCAATGAGGGCCAGGGCATTTTTGCTGAGGCCGTCCACCATCTTCCCGACGCTCCCGTACCACGGCACGCTGACCAGCTCGTGACCACGCAGGCATTCCTGGCGAAAGCCCTTTCGCTTGATGACTTTGCCGAGCATGATGTCGTCGACGGGATGCATCTTTATCGTCGAGAAACCGCCGACACTGTCGTATACGGACTTGCGCACCAGGTTAAAGGCTCCCACCCCCATGTAGTAGCGCGGGGAGCCGGTCCTGGCCAACCACGGCCTCACGCATTGCAACAACCCCGTACCGGCGTCCAGGATCAGGCTGTTGAGGAGCAGACCGGGAGAAGTATTCCGGAAAAGGAGGGTGAGGTGATCGAGGTTTTCCCGCTGCATATGCGCCATCGCGCGGGAGACAGTCGTTTTTTCCATGTGGATGTCGGCGTCGGTGAACAAAAGATATTCTCCGCCGGCGCGATCCGCCCCGAAAGAAAGGGCATGGCTCTTCCCCATCCAGCCCGGCGGAAGTTCGTGCAGATGAAAGACCTTCAGCCTCTCCGGATACCACTGCCGGAGTCGTTCAAGAACTCTTCCGGTACCGTCCTCCGAGCGATCGTCCACTGCGAGAATTTCGAGATTAGGGTGGTCCTGTCGCAGCAGCGTGAGGATCGCAGGTTCGATAGCCATCTCCTCGTTGCGGGCCGGAACGACGATGGAAACACTTGGCGCCGCTCCCCCACGCAGCGGCGGAACATCGCTCAACCTCGTCATGCTGCGCAGGCCCAGGCCGAGGTCCGCAATGGACAGGAAAACAACGATGAGAATGAAAATTGCGAGAATGAGGGCGAAATCCATTATATCGCTCCCGGCCGATCGATCACCATATCCACCTCCTGTTTCTTGACTTTTCCCGAACGCCGTGAAAAGATTGCCCGAAGATAAAATTTCTGTTCATTTCTTGGAAATATACGCCCCTCCATGAAGTCCGGGAAGGTCCTTTTTTTTGGGTTTTGACAGGCCGGGGCTTTTTCCAATTCATTACCAAGTCGAAGTCTTAACCCATGAAGATGTTCAAAAAGCCCCGGCTGAGCTACAAGATATTCATCACTCTCTCGGGCGTCCTGTTTTCCCTGTTTTTCTTCGGCACCTGGATATTCTACATTCTCATCCAGGACATTCTCAGCGAACGCCTCGAAGAGAATCTCCGGAACTCCGTAGCCGGTGCCCGCCAAGTAGTCGAAACCGCGGCCACTCTTTCCATTCGCAGCTACCTCCGCTCACTCGCCGAACAGGACAAGAACTTGCTCGAAGAACTGCACCGGCAGGACCTGGAAGGCGGACTGACCCGACAGGACGCCGAGCTGCGGGCCAAAGAGGTTTTCCTCGCCCAGCGCCTCGCCAGCTCCGGCTACACTTATATCATCAATTCTGCAGGCCGTTTGGTCGTCCACCCCAAGAAGGAGATGGAAGGGGCCGACATGGGCGAGCACTGGCTCGCCAGAAAGCAGATGGAGCAAAAGCGAGGCTTCGTCGAGTACGAATGGCAGAATCCCGGCGAGGCGGAACCGAGACGGAAGGTCCTCTACATGGAGTATTTCGCCCCGTGGGACTGGATCGTTTCCGTGACCGCTTACCGTGACGAGCTCGCCCAGCTCATCGACGCGGTCGATTTTCGAGACAAGGTCCGGGCGGTGAAGATCGGACGGGACGGGTATCTGGTAGTTCTCGACCGAAATGGAGAGATCATCTCCCACCCCTATCTCGCCGGCAACATCAACGACCTGACCAGAGAACACACTGGCCTGCTGCAGGGTTTCATCGATGCGAAGGAAGGCAGTCAGACCTACGACTGGCTCGACCCCCGCTCGGGTGTGAAGCAGCGGAAGATCGCCGTCTTCTCGACCCTTGACGATTACGGCTGGGTGGTCGCCGCAACCGGCACGATCGATGAATTCTACGCCCCGCTGGCCACCCTTCGTTACATCTTTCTCTGCCTCTTCGCGGCCGCGATCGCCGCCAGCGTCCTCGTGTCCGTCTACCTCAGCAGGTCGATCACCGCCCCCCTCAACCGCCTCCTCGCCCAGCTGTCCAGCCATTCGGAGGATGCCAGCCTCGTTCTTCCTCCCTCCGCCGACAAGGATGAGATCGAGGAACTGTCGGACTATTTCCGCAACTATGTCCATCATCTCCACAGGTCCAACGAACGGCTGGCGGTGCTCCTCGAAGAGCAGAAGCAGACGGCCCTCGACCTCTCCATCTTCAAGGAGGTCTTCCTCAACATCGTCGAGGGAATTTCCATCACCGACGCCGGCGGCACCATCATCCAGGCCAACCCGGCCTTTGAAAAAATCACCGGCTATACGGTGGCGGAGGCGGTCGGCAGCAACCCGAAAATCCTGAAGTCGAACCGCCACTCCAAGGAATTTTACCAAAAAATGTGGGAACGCATCCAGGAGATGGGTTTCTGGAGCGGTGAGATCTGGAACAAGCGGAAAAACGGCGAGATCTACCCGGAATGGCTGACAATTTCGGCGATCCGCAACCAGAGCGGCAATACCACGCACTACGCCGCGGTGTTCAACGACATCACCACCCTCGTCCGTCAGCAGGAGCGGATCCAGTTCCTCGCCTACCACGACCACCTCACCGAGCTGCCCAACCGGCTGCTGGTCCTGGACCGCATGCACCAGTCCTTTTCCTCCTGCAGACGGCACGGCGGGGCCATCGTCTGCATGACGTTCGACCTCGACAACTTCAAGACCGTCAACGACTCCATCGGCCACGAGGCAGGCGACCAGATCCTGAAGGATTTCGTCGCGAGGGTTCTGCCGACGGTGCGGACCGAGGACACCTTCGGCAGAATGGGCAGCGACGAGTTCGTACTGCTCTTGCACAACCAATCAAAGGAAGTGGAGCATATCCTGCCGGTCGTAACCCGCCTGCACGACCAGGTCGCGGAACCTTTCTTTTTCCAGCAGCAGAAGATCTATCTGACGCTCAGTATCGGCATCGCCGTTTTTCCCGCCGATGCCGACACCAGGGAAGACCTGCTGAAACGATCCTACCTCGCGCTCTCCAGCGCCAAGCAGACCCAGGGCAACAGTTCCTCCTTCTTCAGCATGGAAATGGAAATCGAGGTGAAGAAGAAGCTGTACTATCTGGGCAAGGTGCGCTCCGGACTCGAGAACCACGAGTTTCTCCCCTTCTTTCAGCCGAAGATCGATCTCCGCACCGGCCGCGTCATCGGCATGGAGGCTCTGGCCCGATGGCGCTCGGCCGGAAAACTGATCAGTCCGGCGGAGTTCATTCCCGTCTCGGAGCAATCCGGCCTGATCGTCCCCCTGTCGAAACAGATATACGAACGGGCTTTTTGCGATGCTGCGAGTCTGCTTGCGCATGGCCATGAACTCGTCGTCTCCGTGAACCTCGCCCCCACCCAGCTGCAGGCTCCGAATTTCCTGGAGGAGTTCGTCGAAGTCCAGAAGAAAAGCACCCTGCCGGCCGGGTTCATCGAACTCGAGGTCACCGAATCTTCACTCATGAATAACGTCGAGCGCTCCCGCAGGATTCTGGAGCAGCTGGATGGACTCGGCTTCCGCATCTCCATCGACGACTTCGGGACCGGCTATTCCTCCCTGCAGTACCTGAAACAGATCCCCCTCCACACCCTGAAGATCGACATGTCCTTTGTTTCCGGCATCGGCCGCGACCCCGATGACGAAAAACTCGTGGAGACCATCGTCCTCATGGCCCGGCAATTCGAGCTGACCATCGTCGCCGAAGGTGTCGAGTCGACCCATCAGGAGGAGTTCCTGCGCAACCTCGGCTGCCATTACGGCCAGGGCTACCTCTACGGTAAGCCAATGGACATCGACGCCTTTGGCGAATGGCTCAGGGCAAGATCGGACGGAAGTCTCGCCAAAAATATCGCCGATTGACCAAGCCCGGGCGAACAAACCAGGAGGACCTGCAGGCTCGCTGGTCCCCGTCTCTCTGTCGAGGCAGCAGTTTCTTCCGCTGTCATACATTCTTCCGACTGATGGCGTCCCGGATGACAGGTTGCCTCGCGCTTCTGCAATGCGTATTATTTCCCAATACACTCAGTAATTCCGAAAGATAGGCAACATCGACTGCAAGCCCAGCCTTGACGTCCACCGCCATGATCCGGCCCTTCAACCGCCTTAAAAATAGAAAGCCCCCATCGATCATTCTCACATTGGCGGTGCTGTTCATCCTCATTACGACTGGAGCTATTTTTCACGGATACAAGCAATTCCTGAATTCCTTGGAAAAAGCGTCGCTTTCGGACGGCATCGTTGCCCAAATGACGGGAATGGTCGTTCACAACTACGGGGAAGCTACCATTAAAATATTGGAGTCTTACGCTTCCAGGCCGTTATTCATAAACAGCGTCAAGGGACAAGATCTTGCCGCAATGCACTTGCACCTGGCCGATCTTAAAAAGAACAACGAGGAGGTGGACCTCGCCTTCGTAACGGATGAAGAAGGCCTTATTCTGGCGAATTACCCCGTATCCTCCGAGGCGATGGGCCACAGTCTCGCATACCGGGACTGGTATAAGGGCGTCAGCGCCCACTGGGTGCCGTACGTCTCCACGGTCTTTCGGCTTATCGTCGGCGAAAAACCATTGGCTGTCGCCGTCGCCGTCCCGATATTCGACGCAAATGGCGAGGTCATCGGAGTTCTTGCCAATTCCCATCAACTTTCAACGCTGGACAAGCTCTTCAAATCGCTTCACGCAGGCCTCGACAAGAGGATCAATTTGCTCGATCAGTCGGGACATCTCATCTACGACAGCAAAAACTCCGCCTTCGATCGGATTACCGTTTATACCTATTACGCGGAAGTGAAAGAAGCGCTGGGGGGCGGGAAGACCCAACTGGAAATCATCGACCCGAACAATAACCGAGAGAAGAAGTATCTTGCCGTTGCTTCCACGGAACTTGGCTGGACGGTCGTGGTCGAGCGGAGCCTGCGTGAAATGCTCCGCTCGGAATACGGGCGCTTTTCAAGAATCGCGGCAATCGCCGTCCTGCTGTTCCTGCTCATATCCGCATTCATCCTGTATCAGAATTCACTGCACGGAAAAACCCTGGCCCTGCTCCAGTTGGAAAGGCAACTGCGTCAGAGCGAGAAACGCTACAAAAACCTGATCGACAACATCCCGGAGATCCTCTACAGCTTTTCCGGCCGGCATGCCGACATCTATTGTTCCCCTCAAATTTCATTGGTGCTGGGATGCACCCCCGAATACCTGAGCTCCAACCCGACCCTCTGGTATGAGTCCATCCACCCCGATCATCTACCGGCGGTTAACCAGGCCATCCATGACGCCAAAAACGGCGGGAAAATCGAGCTGGAGTACCAAATTCACGACATCCATGGCCGGAGCCGCTGGCTCGCCGATCACATGACGAGCACTGCCGATGAAAACGGAGAGACGGTGATCACCGGGATCGCCAGGGATATCACCGATAGTAAGACAGCCGAAGAGGCGCTGCGCAAGAGCCGGGAGAAGTATCGGTCGCTGGTGGAAAACATGCTGGACGGGTTCGCCTATTGCCGGATGCTCTATGACGACGAGGGGCGGCCGGTCGATTTCCTGTATCTGGAAGTCAATGACGCCTTCGCCCGGCTCACGGGAATCCAGAAAGTTGTCGGGAAAAAATTCAGTGAACTCTACCCTGCCTGCGAAGGGAGAGAGGATCTGCTCGCGCGCTACTCGCGTGTGGCGATGACCGGCCATTCCGAGAAGTTCGAATTCTTTTTCCAGCCTCTGTCGCTCTGGCTGGATCTTTCCGTCGCCAGCCATGAAAAAGGCTACATCCTGGTCGTGTTCAACGATATCACCACCAGAAGACGGATGGAAAATGCCCTGCGGGAGAGCGAGGCACGCCTCACCACCGCCGCCGGAATCGCCAAATTCGGTGTCTACTCCTACGACTTCGCCGGCGGCCAGGGTTTCTATTCTCCCGAGTTCCTCGCCCTTTTCGGCCTGCCTCCCGGGACACAGCTGGAACTTGACGAGGACCGGATGGCAAAAGCCCTGCATCCCGAAGACAAACCCGGTTTCCTTGCGCGCGTCAAAGCCGCCGTCGACCCCTGCGGACCCGGCGCCCTGGAACATGAATACCGGATAATCCGCACCGACGGAGAGGTGCGCTGGCTACGGGTGATCGGCAGGACGGTCTTCAGCGGCAACGGGCCGGAAGCCAGGCCGCTCCAAGCCAACGGCATCATCCACGACATTACTGAGCTTAAGCGGGCCGAGGAAGAACTTCGTATCCTCAACCATGAACTGGAACGAAGGGTTGAACGGCGGACCCGGGAACTCCAGGAGACCCAGGCGCACTTTCTCCATGCCGAAAAGCTCTCGGCAATCGGCAAACTGTCCGCATCCATCGCCCACGAATTCAACAGTCCCCTGCAGGCCGTCATGACCGTGCTGAAAGGCTTGAAATTGAGCGACTGCCTGGAAAAGGAAGACAAGAAACTGCTGCAGGCGGCCATCGAGGAGAGCGAACGGATGAAAGGCCTCATCAGGAGTCTCCAGGATTTCAACAGGCCGTCCTCGGGCAAAAAGATTTTGATGGATGTGCATGCCTCCATCGACTCCATCCTCCTGCTCTGCAAGAGCGACTTCAACCGCAAGAGAATCTCGACGGAATTGCGCTATGTCGAGCGATTGCCCCAGATCTTGGCTATTCCGGACCAGATCAAGCAGGTCTTTCTCAATCTTCTGAACAATGCGGCGGACGCCTTCCTGGACCGGGGCGGGGTGATCACGATAACCACCTGCCATGACGAACGGCTTGTTGCCGTGGCGATAACGGACACCGGCACCGGCATTCCGCCGGAGAAGGTCGGGTTGATTTTTCAACCCTTCTATACCACGAAACCCGAAGTCAAGGGCACGGGTCTGGGATTGTCCGTATGCCACGGCATCGTGCAAAACCACCACGGGGAGATTCGCGTCGATAGCCGGCCGGGAAAAGGCTCGACCTTTACGGTCCTGCTGCCCATCAGTGAAGAATGAAGGTGGTCGGTGCCGGCGTGGAAAACTTCATCAACATCAAGCTATTTCAAAAACTTATCAGACACCAAAGAACAAACATTTAGCCCATCCCGTGGAACGTTCCGGTGGAGAATTCCGAGGTGAAACAGAAAGAGCAATCGCCTCCGAGGAACTGCTGCCATCTTCACGGGATCGGGAAAAATTTGTTGCCATCTGCAGGCGGAAATGCGATCCAGGATAAATTTCTGTCGAATTTTTATTCGAAACCTTTTACATTCTTTTTCCCACAAGGTGTTGAATTGGTAACAGGCGGACGATTTCCGAAGTTTTAAGGAACATAACAAGGGGCTGTAGCTCAGCTGGGAGAGCGACGCGTTCGCAATGCGTAGGCCAGGGGTTCGATCCCCCTCAGCTCCACCAAAAAATCAAGCACTTACAAGGACTCAGCATGATAGATTTTTTGGTACATCAGCCATGTTTGATGTACCAAAAAATCTGTCAATCACACCCTCTGAAGCACCCCACCAGCCCCGACGAAAGCAGCAAGTAGCTTGTCTATTTTGTGCTCTCGTTGCCCGTATCCGGCCCCTGGGAAACTCGCCCATATGTTCCGGCAACGCTCGACAGCATCCACGATCCGGCCATTGAGAATCAGATCGATTGCCCGCCGCTCCTTGATCTGCTGAAGGGCTATCCGGTCTTGTGCATCCTTTCCGAAATCCTTGAGCCCCAAGATATCACAATAGGGCTTCCAGTACCGGGCAAGGAGCTGATAGCGGCCGGCCGCGGTGGACTCCAGGCCGCCAGGCTTCCCGTCCATGTCGATCAACACTCCGGGGTGCCGATGATAACTGGAGAAGGTGATAACCATGCCCGGCAAGGACCCGGCCAGGACGTTGTATCCATTGTCGGATTGCGCCAGGATCTCCGGTCCCATCTCGGACCAGGCTATCATATCCAAAAAGGCCCTTAGATTGTCTTCCATCTTATCCTCCTGAAACAGGAATCCCGGCCAGTAAGCCGGGATCTCGTTGTTGTCGCTTCAATTCCCCGTTCCGAGACGCTCTATGCGGTCAAGGATCGGCAGGCAAAGCATGTTGTCATAATCATTGGCCGAGTTGGAAACGTATTCCCTGAGTATTTGGCAGAAGTGCCGGGTGTATTTGATGTAATTGCCGGCGTCCATCACCCATTCGATTGCGACCTCAGACAAATTGTCATCGATCTTGGTTTTGGTTTTCTTTGCCTGGTCCTTGATCAAGGCGATTGCTCTGTCCCGGTACTCGATCAAGTTCTCCTCGGTGAGGATTGACTCGATGACGGATTCCAGGACCATAGGGCCAATGCTCATGACGAGCTGTTTCGTGACGAAATTCATTTCGACCTCCTCTTCTTAAAAATTTTGACCAAAAATTTTATGACGGGCAGAACCGGAACCTTTACCAAAAACTGCCGTCTTGGTGCTGGACCATATTCCCCTTCATAGTTGGCAAGTTCACCGGGCAATGCTTCATCTGCATCTCGCATCGTGTCTCCTGTTCGGTCATTCTGTCCTTGAGTTCCCCGATATCTGCTTTTCCTGCACTGATTGCCTTTTCCAGTGATTGAATTGCTGATGTTAAATTGTCGAAAGACCGTTTGACGAAGAAGGCGACAATGGCGACAAGTCCGCCTATCAAGTATTGCGCGAGGGCTGGATTTGCGGCGAGAAACTCATTCATTGGCGGGAGGCCTCCGCTTCGGGGAGGATTGAGCGGACAGCCAGGAGGACATCATTGGCGGTCAATCCAGCAGTTTCCCGGTTGAATTTTTCGAAAATTTCTTTTGGACACCATGACCTGTATCCGTCCTCATATTCGACTTCATATCCTGGATCACCCACCTTGGATTTGTGCTGATCCTTGGGGCATGGCATCGGCCGGGCCTTCATTACCTTGAATCCGATATACTGTTTGAATTCTTCGCTCATATCATTCTCCGTGGTTAAAAAAAAAGGCCTGGTCAAGAGGGAATAATCCTCTCGACCAGGCCCGAAACGTCTCCCGGTTCAATCACGGGAGTTCCTGCTTAGGTCTAAACCTCTACAGCTCTCATCCGTTCAATTTTACTTGCCTTGGAGTTTCGCTTCAACATCTCTCTGATTCCTGATGGAGTTATTGGCTTGATGTCCCGCCGGCCGGAGGCCAGCACCCGGTCATTGTACCATTTTATTTCTTTCAGGATCTCGGGAGTGAGCCCCTTTTCATCGAGATAAAGCCGCTTGATCTTTGCATAGATCGCCGTCTTGTCTTCCTGATAGCGGGCCGCCACCTCCTTTTCGTTCCATTGCTTCTCCCTAATCCCGGATATCCGAGCCGGATTGAAGGAGAGGAACCGCAAGAAGGCGTCCGCGGCGTCTGCCTTGAGGGGCTCGTCGCCGTAGAAAACGGTCCCGTAGTTGCTCGTCGTGATGCCCTCGGTCGCCTCCCGGATGGATTTCGACATGGAGCCGAAAGCGGTCGGCAGAAGGCTTTCCGCCCCTTTCGCCAGCTCTCCCCGGAACAGATGATGGAATCCCTTCGCTGTATCAGAAAGGATTCCGCCGGCCGGGCCGAAAAGGTCTATTGCCTTCGCATCCGCTATGTTTGCCCCTGGAATCGTCATCTGCAGGGACCCCTTGATATTGATCCCCACCAGGCCAAAAAGGCCGTGACGGGCGAAAGAACCACCCCCAAACAGTTCTTCCATCCAATCGTACCAGGCTTCTTCAGGATCATCGCCGCCTAGCCCCAGGGCGCCGGCCGCGGCAAAGAGAACCGGGGAAGCGATCGAGGCCCCGGCGCCGGCAAGGAGCGCGGGAGAAAGCAGCATGTAGGCGGCCGCCTTGTACTCCTTCCGGGTAAAGCCCAGGTCGATCATATTCAGCATGTAGTTATGGCTGAATTTCTGGAAGGTGTAGGTCAAGCGGAGGAGGTTGTATTTCCCCCTGGCCCAGGCCGGCAGGGTTTCCTTGCCATAAACGCCGTGGGCCCGGTCGCTGATTTCCTTCGCCAGCCTCCAGACTTCATCCTCCTCCATGGTCTTTTCTTTCGCCCGCACCGCTTTGTAAGCGGCGTAGAGCGTCACGGCCCGGTTCGTCTTCTCGGCCGCCCCGAAAAGGAACATGGAGGCGGTCATGAATTTGTTCCAGGTTTCCCCCACCTTCGACCGGAGGACGCTTGCCGCCTCATAGTTGAATTGGGCCTCATCCCATCCCTTGGCCGATATGTAATCGAAAATCTTCTTGTCCTCGTCGCTGCCCTTCCCGGTACGATACTTCCCGTAGGCGGTCGCCGCGGTTATCACCCGGCCCAGGGCGTCAGGGATCGATTCCCCGGTATGGCCGGCCAAGGTCGCCGGAACGCCTTGAACCATGTTCGTCATGTTGATTGCCGCCGAGCTGACCCGGAAGCCCAGGTACTTCAGCACGGCGAGGCCTTTCATGGTGCCTATGATCCTGTCCGCCTGCTCGTCGTTGCGGAGAACGTCCACCATGAAGTTTCGCACGTCCCGGAAAAGGTTTTTCTGCTTCCCTTCGTCTATCCGGCGTTCCGCGACGATCTTCATGTATTCGCCCCAATCAGGCTTTTCCACTTCCCGCTTGTACTGCTGCCAGGAGTAATCCCGGCCGGAGAAAGCGAGGATCATAGCCCGCGCCGTGTCGCGCTTCGCGGTGCCGGAAGCAACATTCTTCCCGTACTGAACCATGGCCTTCGCCATATCCTCCTCGTAGCCTTCCCACACCTCATCACCCGCAAGGCGTTTGATCCTGGAAGACAGGAAGCCGCGGGCCTTGAAGATATCCGCGACTTGAAGGGTAAGGATCTGATTCACATGCTGGCCGGCCCGCACATCGGCGTCACTGTTCTTGTCGATGACCGACATGGAGCTTTGAAGGATCGCGTCAAGAGAGGAAATAAGGTTCGTCGCCTCAAAAACCTCCTCGGCCGGCGAATCGTCCCTCTTGATCGTGACCTCGTACCCCTTCTTCTTCAACTCGAAGGCCTCCCGAGCTATCGGGACCCGGAGGTTTTTCATCAGCTCTTGAAGTTTCGGGTGTTTGTCGCCGACCAGGTGGATATCGAAATGCTTCCGGATCGGATTTTCCCCATCCTTCCGGGCGATGAGGACATACTCGCCCGACTCGCGAATCCTGGGGAAGTAGATCCCCCGGAGGTCACCCATCTGCGCGAGGGCCTGTTTGACGGTCAACGGCCTCATGTCGGCGTCCGACCGGCGCTTGACACGGAGGTTCTGAAACCGCTTCATGCCCTCGACGGTGCCGCTATGCTTCTCGGCCCAGGCCTTGGCCTTGAGGATGTTGTTGAACGTCCTTTGCTGCCCCTTCTTTTTGCCGTTAAGGGTGACAACGTAAGACATCATCTCGGCCGCCTGCGCGAGGGCCTCGTTTGCCTCCTGCTCGGTGGCATAGAGGGCTATAGGCCGGCTCTTCCCTTTCTGGTAAATTCCGTACCGGCCGGATTCATCCAGCTTGCCGTCACCGATATAGGGGTTTGGCTGCCCGTTCTCGGCCGCCTCCTGGATGATCCGCCGCATATCGGCGGCCATGATATCAAAACCGCGATTGGTCAACTCACGCGCCCGGCGGATCGCCTCGACGGCGGCCGCGGAGTACCCTTTTCCTTCCAGGGCTTCAGCCTCTGACTGAATCATGGTTTTGATGGCCGCCTGCTCGTCATCGTAGACGCCGACAACCGCCTTTTCCGGAGTGAACTTCTCCCCTTCTTTCAGCTTCACCGCCCACCGGGGCATAACGACTTTCCATTTCTCATCGTCGGTGAAGCGGAGCCGCCACCCGGTCGCCGTCTGGTCCGCATGAATGAGGTAATCGTTGGCCTCCTCATATGCTGCCTTGTCATTCTTCTTTAACTCTTGAATGTAAGTGGCGTAATCTTCGAGGATTTCTTGTTCCTTTTTGAATCGCAGGTCGCGCCGGTTCAAGGCCGCCATGAGCACCCGGCCGGCCGCCGCGAATTTCTTGAAGTAGTATTCGGGAGTGGAGAAGATCCGGTCGAGGAAGGTGGAATCCACCTTCTTGTTTCTCAAGACCCGAATGGAGCCTGCCACCTCCTGTAGGTTGTCGGCCGACAGGGGATCTTTCTTGGAGTAGCGCACATCATCGTTCTCGCGCGAGAACTCGCCGGTCTGCCGGTCAAGGGATTTGGCCTGATTGGAATCGAAGATGATGGCGTGGCCTTCGTCCCGGAGATATATCCCGTCATGGCCCATCTCTTTTTGAGCTTCAACGAATTGCTCTGCTGCCTCTACCGAATGAAAGGCCGGAAGTTGCCAGGATTCGATGATGAGCGGCTTTTCAAGGCGTAGAACGTAGGCGCCCACATTGCCATATCCTGCCGCTTCCGTGCGGTCCTCGGTGAAGAAATGCCCCAAGGCGGATCTTGGAGATTTTGGACGGCCCTTGTTTTCGCCAAAGACGTAAGAGCCGGAAGGTTCCCCGAAAGTATGGGAACCGTGATGAAAGGTAAGGGGTTCGCCATCCTCATCGACCGCCTGAGAATTACCAAACCACTTATTGAACGCCTCGGAGGAGAAATCCTCCTTAGTTACTGGACGGAACGGGCTTTCCGCTCCTTTCTCGCCTGCGCTATGCTCTTCCCCTCGGACATCTCGGAAAGTTTCTCCCATGCCTCGATATCCTTCCTTGTTAATTCGGGGCATTCGCGCAAGATCTTTGCTATCTTCTCTTCCGTCAATTTCATTGTTCCCTCCATTTTCCTCCAGGGTATCAGGGGCCTCTTCCGTTTTCAAGGAGGAGTTTTTGCCCTGCTGTCGTTTGGCGTATTCCGCCATGGTCCAGACTACGGCATCGCGGGCCTTCTTTATATCTGAAAAATACTGGTGAGACTTCAAGCTCGGCGCCTCGCCGGCAATCTTCGCCAGAACCTTCTCGATGAAGTCCACAACGGCCCGGACAATCTGTTCAAACAGGCTTGGCTCCTGAAGTCCAATAGCCTCCCAAAAAGCCGGATCGGCAAAATTATCACCAATGAAATTGGCTATCATTTCCTCAGTAATATAGTCCTCGCCGAGATTGTGAGCATCATGCTTTTCCCGGTATTCGGCTATAAACTCGCCAAGAGCCGAATCCTTCATGATGTTCTTCGCGGTGAGGGTGTTCTTCAGGTGTTTGTAAAGTTTCGGATGATCCTCGCTGAGTGTATGGACAAGCTCATGCCCCAAGATGGTGAAAGGTACGTGATCCGCCTCCACGCTTATGTAGATAACGTCCGGGTTGGACTGCTTCAGCACCGCCCCGTCAAAATCTACGCCGCCATTCTCGGCCTTAAAAAAGACTACTCTTTTTCCGAAGATCCCGGCGAGTTGTCGGATAACTCTATCGCCAACAACTTGCACAGGCGTAAGTCTTCCCGGTCCTCGCTTCTTTCCTCCTCGGGTTCTTGCTCGATCAGCCTCAACTGCTCTTTGAAGGATTCGTATGTCAGCTCTTGATTGCTCATCGGTGGCTTCTCCTATTACTTCCAATCTTACCGCACTGGCGGCCTTCTCTTTGGAAGAATAGCGGATATTGTCAGTGCCGTCCTCTGCTATTTTCCCATCATCCGTCAAATACTTCTCGCGGATGAACCACCCGCCATCCTTTCCAAAGGTGTACGGGTCAATCTCTTTAGCCTGTTCCTTGGTAAGATCTTTGCGCACCACCCCGCGGAGGACCCTACCTTTTTGGGTGGTATGCTCAACAAACTGACCGTCTCCGGATACTTCCTGCGCAGGCTTCTCGATTCTCCCAGGTATTGACGCGCTTTCGATCCGAGAGAAGAAGTTCTTTATGGTCCCTTCGTCGGAATAGTCGCGGGAGACCTGTTGAATCGTCACTGCCTTATCGTTATCGGACACCTTGTCGATGATAACAACCTTGGCCGCCACTGAGGTTCCTGCGCGCTCAAATGTCACGCTCGGGAGTTGGATGTCGGCAACCAAATGCAGGCCTTCGGCCGGGCGGTAAGTCTCGGTTCGCGGCCCCTTCTTCTCGACGCCGGTCCAAGCCTCCGGTGCAACTTGGGTCTCCCCGGTCTTCCCCGGCACCTTCAGCCAAACGCCACCATCGGCATCACGGCGCGAGACAACGCCCTGCGCCGCCCAGCTGGCTCGGGTGGCGATAGTGTCGCCGCGGTAAACAGGGCCAAGAGTGGGATGCTCCATAAGCGGTTTCACCGCCCGCTGTGCCTCCTCATAAAACCATTTCTCGAACCGCTTGTCCGCCGCCGGGCCGGTGGGAACCAAAGCGACAATCCGGCCCCCTTCGCGTAAATGTTGAGCAGCCTTGTCCAGGTGCTCGATGGCTGTCTTACCGCCGACTCCGAACGGCGGGTTCATGACGATGGCATCGTACTTGTTGACCACGTGGAGGTCCTCGAAGTTCTCTTGCAAGAGCTTGGCGTCGGATACCATCTTCAATCGGCTGGAAAGGGCTGGGGACGGCTCCACCACCGTCCTGGAGGTGTTTTCCGGGAACCACCTGGCTATGGCGCCGTGGCCGGCGGAAGGCTCCAAGACCGCCTCCCCCGCCTTGATATCTGCCCATTCGACCATCTTCAGGCCGAGCGGCTCCGGCGTGGCAAAATAATCTTTCCCCTCTTCGGCCTTCGTCCGGCTGGTCTTCTTCTGCTGAGCAAAATACATGGCTGTGGCTCGATCCCACTCGGTCAGTGCAGCATTGGCCGCGGCGTCCCGCTCTTTACCGCCGGTCCCTTCTCCTTCGTGCCCCGGCGAGTACATATCGGACTCCTCAAAACCCTGAATGAAGGCGTCCATGAGGGCGCGAGCCTCTTCGCCTTTCGCGAGATTCTCCGCCGCGGATGCACGATTGGCAATGGTCGTGGCAAAAGCCCACCTCTCCCAGTTGGTGCCGGTGTTCAGATACCGGAAGATGGCGTTGCTGGCCTGCCCTACCCGGTAAATCCGCCCTTCCTGTTGGATCGCCCTGGTCGGCCGCGTCGGCAACCCGAGATTGATCATCGCCCGCTGGTATTTGCCGGTGGTATCGTGCCCTGACCAGCCCTTGTCTTTGTCCGATTGCACCATCAAGATGGCCGGGCCGGTCGCGTCGTCGTTGAACTTTTCGACATTGGCCACCGCCTCTTTCTTGGTCACGCTCTGGCCATTGGCCACCAGCAATTCCGGGAAGGCGCTCGACAAGGCGGCAAGCGGAGAAGGCATGGACTTGATCGGCAGCTCCATGAGGTCGGGCCGGGCCGCTTCGAATTCGCGCACCAAATCCCCGATAGCCACCATTACCTTGCTGCCGTCCTCCGCTTCTGATTGCACCTCCTCCTTGGAGTTTCGATAATTGCTCAGGTCGAAGGGATTCGAGCCACCGCCCTTGATATAGTCGTGAAAAACGACAACCTTGCGGTTCTTCTTCAGGTGCTCTTTGATAATGGGAATGGCTTCTTGCGCCTTGATCGCTTCGAGCAGGTAGCGCCGCGAGAGATAATCGAAATTATCCTGAATCATCTCCCACAACGGCCACAGCCGTTTGTTGTCGAACAGCCACTGCATACCCTCATCGATCTTTTTCCCCACCGCCGATTCGACCAGGACAAACCGCCGGTCGTAATCGAAGTCAACGTCCAGATTCCGGCTCGACAACACCCCTTCCTTTTTCAGCCAGGCGTTGAACTGCCGCTGCATGAGGCCCCTGTTGACCTCCTTGTCCGGCTCGGTCAGCTTGTTGTAGCGCATCCGGTAGCCAAAATGCTGCATCATGAAACGGGCTTGGCCATCGCCAGAATTGTACCCATGGCCGTCTTCTTTGCCGTAGTTGAACAGGTAGCCCTCGGCGTAATCGACATTCTTCTCGTAGGCAAAAGGCGTGGCTGACAGAAAAACGACACGAGGTCGCGCCGCCCCCTGGGACTCCTCCACCTCTTTTTCGATGCTCTTTTGGGCGAGACGGAGTTTTTCCTGAAGAAGGCGTACTTTGCTGGCCTCCTGCCCCTCTTCCGCCAACAGCTCTTTCAGACGTTGAATATCTTCCGCATGGATCGTTCGATACCTGTCGTAACTCCCACGCGGGTGCATCGTGATTGCCCGCAGCCTGGACAGGGAAAGGGTTTCATCACCGCTCTGGTTCATGCTGAGCTGGTGAGATTCGTCGGCGACAACCATATCCCACTTCCGTTTCACCAAGGCATCGTTGCTGCCGAAGTTGGCATAGGTGGTGATGACGATCCCTTTGCCGGAGTCCTTGGTATCCTTGAGACGGGATATGTTGAGGCCGAAAAGAGGGGCCGCTTTCTCCCAGGCGGACATGATGAGGTCGTCAGGGGCTACAATGAGGATATTGTCCTTGCCCTGACTGGCCATGCGCTTGACAATGCCGAGCCCGCTGAAGGTCTTGCCGGTCCCGGTGCCATTGGTGAAGAGGACTCCGTAGCCATCTTCCTTGGCAAAGCGCGCCTCGGCGAAGGCAACATCATTCTGCTGCCCCTCGTAGAGAAGTGGAAGTGATTCGGAGATGTTGCCCCGGTCGTTCGGAACAACCTTTTTGGAATTGGCCTGCTGCTGAGCGGCTATTCGTTCTTCGAGGGGAGTTCGGCCCGCAGGAGTTCGGCCAACTGCTCCTGTTCTTCCAGCGTCATCGGCGTATCCTCCGATGCTATCATCGCCGCCTCGTCTATCGAGGTTATCTCCGGCAGGGCGCTCCGCAGTCCCTGATACCCCGTCCTCTGTATATGGCGAGAAATCGCCACGTTCTCCAGAAGCAACGGCTTCACGGTCAGAAATCCGTAAATCACCGGAAACGAGAGCCCTTTCGTCTTCAGCTCCTGATATTCCCTGCTCACCAAATTCGCCATCTCTTCCCCGGTCATCGCGAAGGCCTTCTTGGCCCATTCCGTTTTCAACTCTTCCGTCTTCGCGATTTCGTTCCAGATCGGCGCTGCTACGCTCGTCAGTGACATTGGTATCTTCTCCTTTATTTTCTCCCGATTCTCTTAAATTATTCCGCTTCGCATCAGAAAGCAACTTCGACTTTGGGGCGGTCACGCCGGCCGCCTCTATCCGGGAGACGGCATCGAGGCGGGCCTTCTCGCTTATCGCGATCATATCCTCAATCGCATCGAGGAATGGATTTGCGGAACCGCTATCCTTGTGGTCCTGGGCGGCCTGCCGGATAGCGTCCTGCAACTCCTTCTTGGTGCCATGGATTTTAAAACACGCTGATATCGATCTCATTCTTAACCTTTATGTTAACTTTGGAGGCATTCGCGCAACTGGTAGAGGTGCTCTATCTCGTCATCGATCTTCTTCAGCTCGGCCTCGGCCGACGCCAGCTCATCCGGGCCGGCCTCTTCTTCCGAGCTGTCGAGGATGGAATCCACATTCACCTTAGAAACCGCCTCGTAATCGTCCATCCCCTCGGAAGGAACGCCGGGATAATCGCGGGCCGCGTTGTACCACATCTTGACGAAGGGCTTCGCCACCTCGCCGAGCTCACCGACAACAGCCTTTACGTATTGGGCAAATTTCCGGGACCCGGCTTCGATATGGTAGACGGCCAACTCCATTCCGAGCATTGCAACCTCGGGATCGATTCCGGAGTTGAGGTTTTTGAGCTTTTCGCGGAGTCGTTTTCGCAACTCCTCGGCACGATCAGCGGTAACGAGCTTATTGCTGGCGCCGTAGGCGGGTTTCTCAGCTCCTCCTCCATCCTTTCCAGCATCCTTTTTCGGAATATCAGATACCGATTCAGAGCCGCTCTTCCCTCCAGGTTCATGACGAGAACCCCCCGTTCCCAGTCTATTCCGAACATCGGTTTTGATTGATTGGCTAGTGTCTCCGGAGGCCTCATTCGCCTTAACATCTTGTTTTTCCGATATATTTTTAATTGATGGTTGTTTGACTGAGCCGGCCTTTTCCTCCTCGATGGCGGTTTTCAACTGCCGGATCTTCTGCCCAAGGCGGCCGTCCTTCACCATGCCCTGTGAGTCGTATTTATCCTGGAGCTGAGACAGAAGGTCTTTCATCTCCTGGAGGGTCATTTCGTCGCCCTGGGCGGGCTCTTCCTTAACCTGCTGGTTTTCGCCAGTTTCGGCCGCTTTTCCGTCAATTTTGGCGGAAGTTGGCTCTAAGGTCGGCGATTCTTGCTTTTTAAGGATCCCGGCTTTCTCCAATTCGGGGATATGTTTCTCCCGGACAAAGAGCCCGCCGTCCTTCGGGAAGGTGTATTTATCGATCTCCTGAACCTTTGCCTTGTCCACTCCCTTGAGGACAACACCCTTGATGGTTTTGCCGGTCTTCTTGACGGTATGCTCGACAAGGGCAGGGCTGGAGCCGCCCGGAGACGGCCCCGGTACTGTTTCCGCGCCTGGCGGATCAGCTTGAACCGACAAGGAATCCTTGTCGGTTGGAATAGCAGGGGGAGCCGTGGAGGCCTCCCCCGCGCCGACAGGCGAATCCTGTCGGTTGGCTTCTTGTTCAGAATTAATTGTTTTCTTTGAGATAGATGAATCTCCTGTTATAGTTGGTGTATCATTTTCTTTATCAACAGGAGAATTATCATGGGCAGACCGAGCACCGGCGGGCACATCAGAAGGTTCCCGAGACACAACACCAGCTATAGGCTTATCAGCGTCGTTGTCGATGGCGCCAGGAGGCAACGATTTGAGCACAGAGTTGTCATGGAGGGCATTCTTGGCAGACCTCTCGCCAGAAACGAGATTGTCCACCATATCGACGGGAACGGACTCAACAACGCCCCCTCCAACCTTGAGGTCATTTGCCAAGCCTCGCATGTCGATATCCACAGGCTTGGACGTTTGAACTGGTCTCTTGACGCTGCCATTTGTCTCAGAGATGAGGGGTGCTCCTTTAAGGATATTGGTAGACTCCTTGGCGTCTCTTGGGGGGCTATCTGGAAGGTTTTTCTCAATAGAGGAATCGACACCGGTAGACGAATCAACTACACTTGGGACTTTGACAGAGCCGTCAATCTTTTTGCTGACGGTGTTTCCATCAAGGATATTGCCAAGATTATTGGCACCTCTGCTTACACCATCAGGAGAAGTTTTGTCAGAAGAGGAGTCATCTCGTAACCTCGCGGCCGCCGCATCACGGGCCGCTGTCCACCTTTCGGCATACGGTGCCATATCCGGCCGCTTGAACGCCGGCAGCATGTCATGATAGAGCGCGTCAACGTCCTCGGCGGACTCCTGGGCCTCCAGGATCTTCGCCATATCGGCAAAGCGCTCCTCGTTGGGATCTACTGCATCAATTTGGTTTTGAACCGGAACGCCTTGAACTTCCTTTTGAGGAAGAACCCCTCCGACTCCATTATCCTGTGCAGCTCTTCCGGGCTCGACTTGTCCCTCACTGAGGGAAGATTGTCCGCCGCCCGGTGCAATACCAACTGTTTTTTGATCGGGACTTTGATCACTTTTAGCCACCTCCGGGGCCGCGTCGTTGCTGGAGTTCGACAAATCAGCCGTATTATTTGTCACTGAACTTGTCACTGAATTTGTCACGTTGGATTCCAGGCTCTTTTGCTGGCCTACATCCATCTCGGCGGCCGGGATAGTTTTTCCCCAATCATCCGGGAATTCCCCGGTGCCTTCATCGAAAGGAACCTTCTGCTCCTGAACCATCGCCTTGTTCTCGGCGATGCTCTTGAGGTATGACCATACCTTGGACTGCTTCGCATCGAGGGGCTTTCCCTCGATGACAGCCTTCAAGGTTTCCTTCGAGGAGGTGGAAGAGACATAGCTCTTCACGTCCTCGCCGGTTTCCTTCTCCCAGGCCTTCAGGTTTTTGAGTTTCACCCAATCGGGAAGACTTTCCCCTTTCTCCTTGTTGGGGTAGAGGCTTTTCGCCATTTCTTTAAGGTGAGGATCGAGCCTGGCGATATCGTCCGCCGCCGGCTGCTGGACGGTGACGGCCGCTGGCTCTCGCACGTCGAGAGGCTCGTATTGGCCATCAGTCCGGGGGATGATAGTGAGCGCATCTTCCTGCTTCTCCCCCAGGACCTCGCCAACGGTATTCGCCGCAGGGTTCTGGATCGGCCCGGCCTCGGTGATCTGCTGCCGGGCAACGGCCGCCCCTACGGCATCGTCCGCCGCCTTCTCATTGAGAACATCGTCAACCGTATGGTTCTTTGGAGGTGGAGGAGGCGGGGCCGCCTTTTCCGGAAAAATCGCCCCGGCCGTACCGAAAGCAAGGCCGCCTGCCGCTCCGGCCGCGCCTGAGTTGATATACTCATGAATAGCTTCTCGATCGGCAAGGCCAATAGTGGGGTCCTGGATCTTCTTGTTGAGGACTCCAAGGAAGGATTGAAAAACCTCCTGGGCGGCCTCACCGCTCATTGATTCGGGAATCTCGGTCCCAAGGCGCTTGAGAAAGGTGTCGGCAACTTTGCTCCCAACCTCGCTCCCTGCGTCCTTGATTCCCGCTATGCGCTTGATGAGCATACCACCGGGGGAATATGCCTCGGACAGGCCGGAAACCTGCCCCAGGGCAAAAGCAGAGCCCGCATTCGCATTCTCCACGCCGTGGGCCTCGGCGTCCTCGCCCCACATCCCGCCGCCCTCGATGGCGCCGACTCCCTGGGTGAGTCCGATATTGCCGCCGAGTTTCGCCCGCTTGAGGATTTCGTCCTTCACCTCGCGCTCGGCGATTTCTTTCGCAATGCCGGATTTGACCTTGCTCTCAACGGCCTCATCGATCGCTTTGAGGACGATCTTTCGCCCGGTGAGGCCGGCCAGGGCTCCCCCGGCCGTGCCGACACCTGGAGCTGTAGCCGTTCCCACGCCGGCACCGATAAGGGTTGTGACAACACCCTCGGCGACACTCGGCGCCAACTGTCCGAGCGTACCCGCGAACCACTTCCCGGCATCACTGACAGATTCAATATCGGTGAAATTCTGAACATCGACCGGATTGAGAGAGGCCTCCCGCTGGTTACGCTCGTACCCCTCAAAGCCCCAATCCCGGACGGAATCGAGCCCAAGGGCATCGCCGAGAAGACCGACAGCTCCATAAGCGGAACCCTCAAGGGAATCCACCGCGGAGTCAAACCCGCGATGGACGTTACCCTTGCTGGCAATATTCTCTTGCCGGATTCGATCTTCCTCAAAAAGTCTATCGCTCTCTGCCTGTAATCCGCCAAACAATCCGCCGTAATCGATGTCTTCCATATCACATTCCGAGTATTGAGGATGATCCGTTGCCGGCAAACGGAGCTTTGTATGCGGATTGCCTACGGGCCTCTATCTTTTTCTGCTCGGCCTCTTCTTTTTCCTTTTCAAGCAATCCCTTCTTGTTCTGCCACTCGATATATGCCGGATTGGTCGGCTCCATCCGTTTTGTCTCCGGGTTATATTTTGGCTTCGGGTCAGGCCGTCTGTCCGGATCTTCCTTTTTGCTCTTATTCCGGTCACTGACAATCTTGTCAGCCTCATCAAGAACCCTGTTGGCGTCCTCGACAGAGACACCTGATTTCACCATCTTGTCGTGTTGCGCCGTGCGGTCTTTGGCTGGATCATATCCGGCCTTCACGACACTATCTGCGATAGTCCGATAAGATCCAGGGTGATACCCTTGTCTACCATCGCCTCCATCGTTGCCGCCGGCCTGGCCGCCTGTCGCCCTTTTGAACAATTCGTCAGACTCGGCCTTGATTGCCGCCCTTTCCTCCGCTGTGATCGGCTTCATCGGGTCCTTGCCGACAATCCTTATCCGCGCCTCTTCGTCGGTTTTTATTCTCAGGTCCGACAAATCCTTTGCGGAAAAGGTGGCGGTCTTTTGAATACCAAGGATGTAGTTTTTTCGCTCCTCGTCAGAAATTTTCCCTTCCGCGTGTAGCTTGTCGATCTCCTCCTTTCGCCTTTCATAGTCGGAAGGCTGCCGGTTCTTCGCCGTAACAACCCCCTGGTGGTCAATTTCCGCCAATCGGTTCGTGTGCTGGCGCTTCTCTTTTTCCTCTTCCGCCTTGAGCGCCTTGTCCTGGTCGGCTACGGTCTGAGCCCGCTTGATAGTTTCCTGTCCCTCGTTGTACTCGCGGGTATCCTTGGTGATCCGCTCCTGATCCGCGAGGTTCCGCGTGTACCGAGCGTTTTCGTCCTGGTTCGACCACTCCCGTTGAATCCGGGCAAGGTTCATCTGGCGCCGCTCCTCGGCCTGCTGGAGGTTGAGCTTTTCCATGGCCTGCCCCGTCCCGGTTATCCCCCGCCCCAGGCCTTCCAAGAGGCCCATCATCGCATAGTTGCTCATTCGAGTAATCCTCCCTGCTGTGCTGCCCGCGGGGCCTGCTCCTCTCCAGTGGGAATGCCGTGTTCCTTGGCAACACCTCGGCCCGCCTGTCGCATTTTCTCGGTGAGGAGGGGCTCGACCTCTTTCTGAATCCGGATCGCTTCCGCCTCCCGTTCCTCCTGGGTCGGTTTGTTTTTGATGATGGCGTGAAGGTAATTCTGCGCGGCCTGCTGGAAGATTTTTCCCTCCATCTCCTCCGGAACATCGATAATGCCGGCGGCCCGGCCGATTTCGGCAACCTCCTTCACCGCAAAATAGCCGGCAAGGACCTTCGCCGAATCACTCCAGGCGTGTTCCGGGTCCACTTCGTCCATCGTCTGCAAGGCGGTAATGCCCACCTGGGCCGCCTCGTTGCCTTTCGCTGCCTGGAGGTCCTCAATAATCTTCGCGGTTCCCTCGTCGGAATGGACGAAAGAAAGAAGGGCCGCTAGGGCCTCCTCGATTTCCGCCTGAAACTCTTCCGGAAGGGAAGCGACAAACTCTTGAAAATTCATCTCCCCGCCTTCCTTCTGCTCTTGAGCGGGATCAATTGCCTTGCCGGCGTCGTATTTCTTGGAAGCCATTATTTCGCACCATTCTTGTTGGGGTCAACCTGGTTTGTCGGGCTCTCAAGGAGGCCCATGTCTACGCCGGCAACGGAATCACTGTACTTCTTCTTGCTCTCCGCGTACTTAGCCTTGCCCTTTGCCACTCTCTCGCCATATGAGTTGTGGATATTGTTAAGCTCGGTCTGCCAAACCTGCCGAGCCCCTGCATAACTCTTGTCTGCTGCCGCATTGAAGCCGGCAAGCTGAGACGCCTTTTCCTTCTGGAGGTTGGCGTTTGCGGTCGCCAGGGCTTTCTCGTTGTCGATCGAAGCGTTTCTCAGGGCGTCATGAAGCTCCTGCCCACGCTTGCCGCCGGTCCCGGTAACGCGGACATCGACGTTGTAAAATTTCCCACCATCGACATAGTTCCCGGTGTATGACCCCTTTCCTTTGTTGAAAGAATCCTTGTTCATCTGATCAACGGAAGATTTTGGGAGCATGTAAGTAGCCTCCACATTATTTCCGTTCACGACACGGACCGGGACCATTGGAACATTATTTTTCGCTGCCGCCGCGGCATATGCGGAATTGATCTGCCCCCGCCCTTCGGCGACTGATCGCTGGAAATCAGCTTCGGCCTGCGCAACCTGGGCGGCCGCCTTTGCTTCAGCCTCATCATATTGGGCCTTGATCGCCTTTTCTTTTTTCACGTCCTCATTGGACATGACCCACCCGTATTCCGGGCGGTAATACACGTCCTTGGGCCTCGCCTCCACAGCGTTGCGGAACCGATTGTCGTTTCTGCCCCGGTCCTGGCTCTGACTTGTACGTCCTGGATTTGCAAGCATGATGATGAACCTCTTAGGCTACGGCCAACTTCTCTTTTTCAAGGAGGAGCGGATCATTGGGATTGAGAGTTGCGGCGTCAACGGTTTGTCCGGTTTTCGCGGCAACCGCCTCATCAAAACCAGAAGAGAAAGCGTCCTGCTGCTGCTCCTGGGCAAAGTCGAATGTAGGACGATTGAAGAGGTTCTCATCGGTCCCGCGGATGGACTCGTTGAAGCCGGCAATCTTCTTGTCCTCCCTGGCATTGGCCGCTCCCACCGCATCCTTCTCCGCACCGATCCGGGTATTTAGCTGTTCCATAGCGGCCGCGTTGTTCTTGTCGGCGAGGGCGAGGGCGCCTGATGTCTGCGAACCGATCTCGCCCATTCGTTGCTCATGAGAAAGCATGATTTCCTTAATGCGTTGGTCGAATTCCTCTTTCCTGGCTTTTTCGGCGGCCTCGGCCGCTTCCTTCGCCGCCTCCTCCTGGGCCTGCCCCTGGGCATAGCCGGAAATCGCCTGCCCGGATGTGGTGATCGCCGCGGCCCCCATAGTGCCGGAACCTTCTGAGATGCTGCCGAGGCCTAAGCCGGCACCTCCCCCGCCGCCACTTCCGGTACTCCCGGCCGCAGCATCCATTATTGCCGGGGACGCAGTGCCTTGGCTGAGGTTGGTTGACGATGCAGCGGCCGCCTCTCCCGCAGCCGAACCGGACGTAGACGCCCATCCCGCAAAGCCGCCAGCAACGGCTCCACCGACAGCGCCCCACAAAGCGCCCTTGCCGATATCTCCCCCGGTGATCGCCGCGCCCACGGCCCCTACCGCAGCACCAATTACAGCTCCGGCAATCATCGAGCCAACAGTTGCACCGACTAAAGCGGTTAAGCCGATGGCTGCAGAAACTGTAGTGGCGAAAGCTGCACTCGCTGCCGCCGCAATAATTGGAATCAAAACAGGCATGTCACATACCTCCCAAGACGTTTTCGATATCTTCATCCCTGGTCTGGTAAAGCGTCACATCGACCAGGACACCATCCTTTTTCATTGCTTTGGTGATGACACCGACCCGGACCAGGCCACAAGCTATAGCATAGATCCCGGCCGCCCGGTTGCCGGCGGGAACATGGGTGATGAACTTCCGGGCGCCCCGGTTTTTCATCATCCACGTGCAGGCCTCCCGCGTAAGCTGAACTCGCTCCTTGCCGGAAATCTCGCAGTCGCGCCGAATCGCCGTGTGGATCTCCCACATGACGCCGCTCTTCCGCTGGAAAGTATGGATCATCTTTCCCGGCGCCGGAGCCAAAACCACCATATCCGGGAGGGTGAGCATGTTCTTCACGTAGGAAACCATTTTCGTTTTCGCTATCCCGTCCTCGGAACAACCGGCGAAGATGTGAGCATCGAGCATGAGGGCCGTAAGCCATAAGGCATCCTTCTTGTCACAGAGTCTCATCATTACGCCCCCGGATTCGTATCGGAGTAGGAAGCCCCGAAAATGTTCGCGATATTATTCATATCCTGATTAAATATCTTGTTAATTCGGGTAATTGCGGCATTTTTCGCGGCCGCGTCAAGGTTCATGTCGAGCATGATATTCTGGATGGAGATTTCGTAATTGTTCGCCATGGTGGTCATGGCCGAGCTAAGGGAATCCCTCTGTGCCGCATTGAGTTGTGCCTGTTGGGTCGCCTTCTGGTACTCGTTGTTGATCGTGGTCCGTATAAGCTCCTGTTGAGCGGAAAACGCCTGCATGATCGCCGCGTTTTGCTCCTTGGTGGTATTGTTCGCCGCCTCCAGCTTGTTTTGCAGGATGGTAAGGTTCTGCTGAGAAACGGACTCCATTCCCTGAAGCTCGGCGGTTATATTCGCCTGCTGCTCGGCCTTCGCGCCTTCGAGGAGCCCCTGGTGTTCCCTGGCGTCCCTGGCAAGCTCGGCCTGCTGGTTCGCCTTGGCCGCCTCGATGTTCGCCCCCTGCTTGTTGAGGTCGCCCTGGATCGCCGCCTTCTGTTGGGTGCTGTCCCAGGAAAGCCCCTGCCTCTGAGCCTCAAGGGCGGAATTGATTTTTGCCGTCTGCTCGGCGAGGCTGCCCTGGTTCTGCGCGTCCTGCTGCTTCTGCTGGCTCGCATAGGTGGCATTCTGCCGGTTCATGTCGGCGGTTGCCTGGGTCGTGGCGTCAGGAGTCGCGATCTGGAGGGCCTTGTCGATCATGTTGGCCTGCCCGATGGTGGCCCCCATGGTTGAGTTTTGCAGGCCGCGGGCTCCGGCTTCCGCCATGCCCTGGGCCTTCGCCCGTTGCATGAGCTGATTGTCCGGATTCTCCAGGAGCCCCGTCACCCGATTTTCGACAAATGCCCCATCAGAGAGGAAATTCTTGGACTCCGAAAACTGCGGGGTCGTGTCGCTGATATTCGCCCCCACAGCAGAAGCGTTGATCTGCCGGCCGTCGAAGGTGAGATTTTTGCTTGATGTGGGATCGTATTCAAGGAGCCCCGCGTCGAGGCTCCGCGCCTTGAATTCCCCCGTCTGCGGGGCTTGATACCCGGTCTTGGTCGCGTCGATCGTCGGCTTTGTCGCCTGGGCCTCCGGGGGCTTGTATTCTTGCAGGGCGGGCGCCTGCGGTGTTGCAGGCGGTGTTACAGGTGCTATTTCGGTGGAGTTGTAAGCCATTTCGTTACCTTCCTGGAAAAAATTGGAGGATGGAGGAGGAACCGAACAGCTTGCCCCTTCAACCATCCTCGATTTCTTTCAATTTAAAGTGCATAGCCTTGAAGATCCTTATCGCCTTCACCCGTTGTAAGGTTTCCCATCGAGGTAAAGCTGACCGTCCTTGACTTCTGTCTTATAGCCATAGTCCTGCATACATTTGTTGACTTCATCAATCGTAGGCGTACCCTTCGGGCTTGTGGTGCAGTCCTGCCAGTGCAGCGGATTGACAGTTGTCGAGGCGGTTTCTTCCTTGCCCTTCTCGCCGGATGTGCCGCCACCATTGGCAGTTGCCTGGCCCTGGCCGGTCGCCGCCGCCACGGTAGTCGTGTTCGTCGTGGTTGTGGTCTTGTTCACCCCGGAGTTATCGCCGGTCGTGGAAATTCTGTCACCCACCCTACCCATGACGGCATCAGCCAACTTGACGGCCCCGGTTGTCACGATACCGAAGGTGGCCACGCTCTTTGCGTCAGACGCGTATTGCCGTTTGGTTGCCTCGGTCTCCTTGACGTAAGTTTGATAGGCGTCCCACTGGTTGGTGCCGGGCTTACACACATTGCTTTCTTTGCCCCACACGTTTTTGACCATGCTCATGGTCTCCCGATGCATCAGGGCGAAGGCTTTTTCATCTGCCGGCAAGCTGTCGTATCGAGCCCGCTCTTCGCGTTCCTCTTTCGCCATCCACTCAAGGCAGGCGTTGACCATGGCCTGTTCGTTACCGACTGAGGATATCGGCTGAGTCTCTTTGGCAAACTCGGTTGGCGTTTTCGTGGAACAGCCGCAGAAAGAGAGAATGAAGAGAAGGATGATCGCGGCTATTACCCATCCAAGAAATTCCTCTCTTACGGTTTTTCCCTCATCATTCAACACTTTTGATTTACTTTTCATCTCGTCACCATGAAAAATTTCTATCTTCACAACTCGCATCATTTATGGAACATCAATACCATAAAAGCCACATCGGAAGGTAATCAAAAACCTCCCGATGGGATATTTTTTATTTATTCGATGAATATTTTTATTTATGGAGCGACATACCCCTGGGCATTGAAGTAAACCTGCGCCCCGGTCGTGATACAGGCGACGTTCAGCGCAGCATTGGCAGAGGATTTCAGCGGAATCGGAAGCTCAACCTCCATGCTTCCGGTCATGCTTGCCGGCAAGTGGCCGCGCCAGATGACGGTCGAGCCATCCTTGATGACAAATTCCGTGGCGGTCGCATTGGCATTCCTTACCTGAAACGCGATCAGGTAGTTCCGCAGGCCTGCGCCGGCCGCCGCCTTCGCCACAACATCGGTCGTGTTGACGATCCCGCCGGCAGCCGCGGCATAGGACCATTCCGCTTCAGGGATGGCATAGGGTTTTGTGATCAGTGCGCCGACGAGGGTAGCAACAAGGTCTGCCACGTCGCCAGTACCCACGGCGGCGTAGTTTGCCGTCAATGCCCTTGCCCCCACGCGCACCGGGTTTCCCGAGATGGCAGCATCATGGGCAGCCTGCCCGCCCACGTTGGTTGTGGGCATGGATCGCACGGCAACCGGCATCGCGCAATTATCCGTTGAAAACCCTGTCCCTGCCGCAATCTCTGCCATGATCTCCGTAATATCCTGCACGGAAACGAAGTCGAGGGTGGCGGTAAGCGCCGTGGACGCCGCCGTGTTCCGGACGGTGATCCGCAGGTAATAGGCCTCTTCCGGGGCTGGTATCTTGGCGGTATGAACAAATGCCGCCCCCCTTGCCGCCGTAGAATCAACATCAAACTGGCTGAAACGCACATCATCATATCCAAGATCGATCGCATAGAGCCTCACTGTCGCCGCAGTCGTTGATATTGTCCTCGATGCCTCGGTCCCTTCTGTGTCGGTGTTTCTGGTTCGAGTCTTCGCGGTCGTGGCGGTCGTGCCGTCGAACTTCCACCGGGCATAGTGACCATTTGCCCCGCCGGATTCCTTATAGGTCCGGGAAATAAGCTCCAGGATAACCTCCTGGTTTGCGGACCTGGCGGACAGCAGCAGGGAGAACGTTGCCCGGCATGGCACCGAAAAAGGTTGAGTCCCGGTAAGGATTACCGAGTCCGCCGCGGCAGTCGTGAGATTGATTGTCAAGTTGGAACCGCTGACAACGGCAGTTGCGGCGCCGGCAATTACCGGGGCCTCCCAACAGTGATCCAGGCTGTTCCCAGGGAAGTCATCCCGAAAGGCTTTCTCGGTATTCCCGATCACCCTTTGGTCTGCTTTGTTCTTGTAGATGGACATGCGTTCCTCTCAGGTTTTGGTGATCATGGCGATAATGCCATCTTGCTTCATTGCCTCCTCGACCACTTCAGAGGGGGTGCTTTTGGCAAAGAAACGATCCTCGCCGGCATTGAGAACGGACTTCACGTATTCCGCGCATTGCCATATTTGATCGCTCTTTGTGAGGTTGAAATAGCCCCGGATCGCCTCCGGGATGGAATATCGCTCTCCTACCTTGGAGAGCGCGAATTCTTCCGCCTCGGGGCAAAGGGGCCTGTTGAGCGCAACCCAATAGAACGGAAGGAGTTTGGAAAGGGGGAATATCCTGATTTCGGGAATGACAGCCTCCAGGATCATCACGCGGCCGGCAACCGGCCAGGCTACACCGACATGTGAGTAGTCGGAACCGGTTGCCGCCCTTATGATCCTCGATGCAAGATTGTCATGCCGGAAGGCAATGATATCCCCGGACTGAATCCGGGGCCGAGCATCCTGGTATCTCATTCCTCGTACCTCTCAGGCCATCCGGCAGAAAAATCATAGCCCTCGGGATCTGCGCTTGCCCTCATCAGGGCCTTGTGCTGCTCGGCCTTGGTGAAGAGGGCGGTATCGAGGGCGAGAGCTGCATTGAAAACGGCCGTAGCAATAGCCTCGCTCATCGGCTCAAAACTCCCGTCCATGGTCTTCCAGGGGATCGCCGGCACCGCGGCGCCGGCCGCCTTCAGTCCAAGGTGTTGAATCCGGGATTTCTGGTCGCTGTGATACCACTTGAACTCGTCGGCCCGGACCTCGACCTTGAAGCCGCCGTTCACCCGGCGGTCCCGCTCGGCCTTGATCTGTTCCCATACCCGATCCTTGGTCTTCTCCAGCTCCTCGTCCTCCCATCCCGGCCATGCGACCAGGGCCGAGCCGTCCCACATGTACCGTTCAGGGTGGACATTGAACCACCCGCAGAGGGATGAATGGATATCCACGGCGTACTCGCCTTCGCGGGGACCATTTGGGTCAACTCTTTTGCCACGGTTGGTTATCAAGTCAAAAATACATTTCCACAGCATAGGGTTCTCCTTTAGGCTACCTCTACGGAGCCGCTGAGTTGCCAGATTTCGAGTTCTGAGTAGATGGATGGGATCGCCGCATCCGTAATAGATCCTGATGAATTTGAGAACCCCAATCCGCTAGTAGCCATAGCTAACCCTGCGTAATAACTCAAATCAATCTTCCCAGGTTGAGTTATTGAAATAAGACCGCTAACACTGATGAGTGCATAGCTCGTACTAGGACTGCGTGGTTGTGTCAGGGATTGGAGTGTAATACTACCATCAACTCCTATACCAAGTATTACAGTGCTATTAGCGGCCATAACAAACACCGCTAAACCTTTTGTATAGTATTTCCCAACGGGTATACTCACTTCTCCAGTGACATTATTCAGAGACGCTCCTAGAATATCGTTGTAGATGGTGGTATTGAGTACCCTCCGTGTCCAGGCGTCAGCAACAGTCGATCCTCCATCCTCATTGTAGGCCCTCTGCTCTTGTACATGCATGTATGGTTTATCAAGAACCGTCTTCGGAGACGCCCCGAAGAAATCTGATGGTTTGCTCATTGGTTATCTCCTTAGTTTGAATGCATGCAGTCGAAGATCTGCCGTGCCTGATGCGTTTGAATATGTGCCATCTCCCCAATAGATCACCCCGTTGTTTGTAGGCATCCATTGAGGACCACCGTATGCAGCAGAGAACCAAGCATGCCGCTCATTATCGGCCAGCTCTGTGATAGATGCGGCAAATGCATGGTGTACGTTTGTGCCGTCAAACCCTACACATAAAAACTGCCCGTTACTGGCCGCCTGGCCGCCCATCAACACCTCGGAGACCATTGATACATCTGGTATATACCCAGCCAGTGATACAGGAGTGGAGCACCCAGCCGGTGGAGCAACCTTTGAGGTTACTGCACACTGACTAGCCTTCAGGTTTATGTGAACCCCATCAGCCGAATAGAATTGCCAGAGCTTCCCATCTCCACCATTCTGAGCGAAGTCAATCGGACAGTACCAATCAATAGTCGCATCTGAAGCTGGCGCAAGGAAGCCGTCATAGTAAGCCTTCACTGTATACGTATCAGTGGCGATTACGTGGACTACGAATAGATGCCAGGTTCTATTGGGCGTTGTACCCAAGTTCAGTACGGTATCCCCGGTGATTGCCATGTGATGCTGGAGAGTCGTATCAAGGCACTGTCCTTTACCTATAGTGATCTGGTTATCCCCGGTTGTACGAGTGACAAATCCAGTGATACTCATTCTTGGTAGAAGACCAATCATAGGTATCATACCAGGACCGACGATTGCCAAGGCTCCAGATGGTACAAGGTCTGTGATCCGCCAGCCTACTTCTGCGCTGACCCAACTGAAGGTTACCACCTGCCCTTTGACATCGAGAGTCATGTCCTCAGTCTGTACTACCCCGTGGAGCTTCACCCCAGTAAATGCGACGACGCACTTGTTGAGGCGAAAGGTGTCCTTGAGGTCGGCTACCCCAAAACTCTCCCCGGCAACAGGAGTAGGATTTGGAGTAACTGTGCGGACTCCTGCGGAGGTGTCCATGAGAAAACCTTTCCAGGCAACCGACACCTGATTGGTTGTATGGACTCCCCACTCCAGCCCGCCCGAAATACTTTCCGCCGCCTCTTGAGCTGCCGTTGCCGAAGCCGCCGCCTCCGCCGCCTTGGTAGTCGCGATACCGGCTTGAGTCGATGCGGTGGTGGCAGAACCGGCCGCATTGGTCGCGGAAGTGGAGGCTTCACCGGCCTTGGTGGTCGCGATACCGGCTTGAGTCGATGCGGTACTTGCCGAGCCGGCCGCATTGGTCGCGCTGGTGGCCGCCTCACCCGCCTTTGTCGTGGCGATCCCCGCTTGAGTGGTTGCCGTGCCGGCATAAGTGGAGGCAGAGTTTTCGCTGTTCGCCGCATTGGTGGCAGAAGTGGAGGCCTCGCCCGCCTTGGTCGTGGCGATACCGGCTTGCGCGGTCGCAACCACGGCCTGATTTGTCGCTGTCGTCGCTGAAGCAGAAGCCTCACTCGCCTTGGTGGTCGCGATACCCGCCTGAGTGGTCGCCGTGGTGGCCGAAACTGCAGCCGCATTGGCGGAATTTTGCGTCAGGTAGATAATCTCATTGAACTGACCTTGGAAAGCGGCAATGCCGAAGAATTGATTACCATTATAGATGACAGACACAACCTGCCCGGCTGCGATATCTCCAGCAACCAAGGCCTGGCCGTTCGACCGGACAAGCGACTTGACACCCAAGCCATTAACGTTGATCGTCGCGGCCCCGGTATTCGCGTTCGCCGCCTTGAAAGAGATTTTCAGGCCGTCCCGGTAGGATGTCGGGGCAATAGCCAGGTTGACCACAAAGGCGTTTGCCACGCCGGTATCGATGGCATAATCCAGACCGCCGCCCATTGCTTGCCCGGCCGAAACGGCATGAATGGTATTGGTCGGAGTGCCTACCGCCACCGGATCGGCAAAACCAGGCAATGACGGGTGAGGTGCCGGGAGCTTGTCGAAGCCAAGGACACAACCATCGAATCGCTGATTGACATCCTCGGCCCGCGCCTTTGTCCCAGGTTGCAGCTTTGTTTCGTGCTGAAAATATTGATTCATTTTTGCCGCCCTAAGAAGTTGAAATAAGTAAAAATTCCATTCAACGCATGAAGCGGCGTCACGGTGTTTTTTGCCTGGAAGTAGAACATCAAGCCCATCTCCCTGGCCACACCATCGACCCGGCCTGCCGCCGTGCCGCCGCCGCCCGCCGCACCCTCGCCGGCGTCCCAATTGAAAGAGTTCCAATCGCTCACGTCCCACAACCCGGCATTGCCGGTGGACTCGGAGACATCCACAACCTTGTGTTGTGGGATATCCGGACTGCTGAGAGAGAAGTCGGGGCAGAATTGCAGGAAAAGCTGTTTGCCGCCGAAGGCGTCCAACTCGATTTCGATTTCGCGGTAACGCTTTTTCCGCCGCGGTGCGCCCTGGTGAGCGTAAGGCAGACGGAAATAGGCGTTCATCGGCTCATGATCCAGGGAAACCCCGGAGTCCATCTTGTAGACGTAGCCGTCATCACTGCCGAAATAGATGTTTCCAAGCTCGTCATCGGCCCGTTTCGGTGCTGATATGCAACGGACGGGGATATCGTAGTGCCCCTGGGTGAACACCGGGTACTTCCCGCCCAGGTGGACAGAAACGAAATAGCCGTCCGAAAAGAAGATTCGATACTGGTTCTTTTTGGAGACTGCCACGGAGCCGCACACCGGAGCTTTTCGCCGAAGATCGAGCAAGGGCTGAATGGCCGGGCTGATCGTTCCGGATTTGAAATTGCCGTAGGCATTCGTCGCGCTGAAGTCGGCGAGGCCTGCGGCGTTCAGGAAGATGATCTTCCCGCAGTTTTGCACGGTGCCGGCAACCGCCCCGGCTTCCTTGGTATGGCTCTTCAGGTCCCAGGTTCCGACGCCAGTACCGTAAAGGAGACTGATCGAGTCTTTGCACCAAATACCCAGGACACCGCCGGGCAGGCTCATAAGGTCCTGGAGCTCCTCACCCATGCCGATCTCACCGGCATTGACCACAACGGACCAGACTCCGCGGGGCTCGGTCGGCGGGGAATGCTGCAATGACCCTCCTCGATACCCAAGGAAGAGATGCTTTGCATGTTCACACAGGACAATCGGTCGATCATCGGCCATGCCCGTGGTGATCTGGTGAAAGTTGGTCCCGTCGAACTCGAAAGCCTTGTTTGCCCCGTCACATCCATACATGCGGATGGTCGAGGAGGAGCCCCCGAAATTCGTATTCTCAAACCGGAACCACCCCCCAGGGGCGAGAACCGGAGTTGTGACAGTCACCCACCCGGCGGCCGGATCTTCCTTCCACATGATGCAGGCCGTTCCAGCGACATTGTTACGGAAGGCGTAGAGGGTCCCGTTGTACCGCCACACCCCGCGAACCGGGCCGGAGCCCGGAACCTTTTGAACCAGGGCGCGCCGTTTCTCGACGGCAAGCCAATGGAAGTAGAGCTCATGCGAGTCTTCCATTTCGGTGTTGGGCGTGTAGGCCGTCGCGATGGTCGCCACAGTCGAACCGTTGACGGTGATCTGCTCACCCTCCAGGAATTCCCCGGAGGTGAGAAGAAAGGCCCCTGTCCCGGTCGTGTCCTCCGCGGTCCCGCTCCCCTCGAAATCGACCAGGCCGGCCGCAAGGGAAACGCCGGTCGCCCCGGACGTTGCCCCGGTGACAACATCACCCTCCGGGATGGCTGCCGCCGGATCGGCGAAGACGAGGAACTGAAAGACCGCCTCGGAGGGCAGGCCGTGCCCGTCCAGCCTCTCGAATCCGTCTTGCGGCTTGTAGCCTCCGGAGGCGGAAATCTCGTACCGGAAGCAATCAAGCATCTTGCCGGGGTCGATCTGGTAAGGCGGGGTTATCAGGTCGAGTCCGCCACGAAGGGGGAAGTATCGCTCCTCCGGCTCCCTTACGGCCGTCCTTGCGTATTGTTTCCTCATGCTATCGGCCTCGCGGAAATGGTTATGCTCTGCCCGTACTTGTTGTCGAGGGCGTGAATCATCTCATCCCACTTCCTCTCAGCCTCTTCCAGCACGTCAGGCGCCCCATCGTAGTAGCCGTAGTACCAGAGAGCCCTCCACATGATGATGTCATTCCAGGCCTCATTCGTGGGCATCCGGGGGATGTCGCCGTTCGCAACAAGGACCTGCGCCGCCCTGTAGTAGCGAAGCGGGATGGTGTATTCCGCGTCCGGGACCGGGAAGAGCATGAGGTCATTGGTCGCGGGGTCGAAGAAGATCGCTTCAGGCTGTGCGGGAGTCTGCAGGCCGATCCGATGGAAATTCCACCAGGTGTCAAAGGTGGCAGATCCAAGGGGGGATTCCCCGGCTTTGCCGTCTGCGGTTTTGTATATGGAGGCTCCCGAGAAGTCCCAATTCTCCACGTCCGTAAGGTTCAGTTCTGCCAGGGGATAGCGTTGCTTCCCCGGCGACGTGATGAATTCAAAGTCCTTTCTCATCCAGGGCCAATCGGTTCGATATGTCTGCACATCGATGAAGGCCCGGACCACGTAACCGACGATGTTTTTCTCTATGCCGGTCGCGGTCGTAACGGAGACAGGCCCGGAGCCAGAAAGGCCCGCCTCGCGTCTTGCATCCCGGCAGATATCCAGGAAGGTTTTCATTATTCACCGGGAAAATGGAATTGAACGACGCTGAAGGGGTAGGCCAAAACTTCTTTGGAGGTCATGGTCTTCGGGTCGTAGATGGTCTTCTTGGCATTCCGGAGGCTTTCAAGGATAGGTATCGAGACGCGAACCTCCACGTTCCTCATGATCCGGTAGGCCACGAAATTCACCGAGCCGCAGATCGCGCCGGGGTCCTTCTCGTCATCCTGGACAATGATGGTTGCGGCGATGGGCTTAGGTCCCGCAGGCTTCGCCGGAGTCTCGGCGGGCTTCTCGTCCTCTTCGTCCTCGTCATCTTTGATGGGGTCTACCCGCTGGAGCTTGACGCCGGTCTCCTCCTCGTAGATGGCCGCGAACCGATCAATGACGGTTTCGTCCTTGGCGTTGACGCTGATTTTCTTGCCCAAATGGTCAAGGGCATACTGGCGAAGCACATCCGCAGAAGCCCCGAGGTCGATGTATGGGAGTGTTGATGTATCAATTGGCATGGTCGTATTCTCTGAATGGTGAAGAGTGCGCCCGGCAGAACCGGACGCACTTTGTTTGATCTCTTGCGGGCATAAGAGACTTATGCCCGCGCTGGCTTAAATGTCGCCTGCCAGCTCGGTAACGGCTACCTCCAGCCGAATCATCCAGAGCTGATTCAGGATGACGGCCGCGTCCCACATCTTCCAGGAGACAAATCCCCACTGGCCGAGCGGATCGGTCTTATCCGGCTCATCCGGATTCTTGACCTTCGGAACGATGGCGGATTTGCCCTTGAGCGGCACATGGGCGTAGCTGTTCTTGGCCACGATTACGATGGGGTACACGTCCGCAAGAGTGCCGGTCGTGGATTTCATCTGCGTACCACTGCCGCCTTTGGCCGCGCCGGCATCCGGGAACGGAACCAGAAGCGGCGAGGTGATGAACCGCACCCGGTCAAGGGTCCCGATCTCCTCCGGGCAGAGGGGCTGCTTGCTGCCGTAGTCCTCGATCTTCTTCCAGCCCTGGAGCTTGCCAAGGTCATAGTCGCAATCGGTATGGCAGAAACCGATGTACCCGGCCATGACGGAGACGGTGCCGTAATTCGGGCTCGAACTCATCATGGAGGTAATCTTCTTCGCCCGCTGCCCGTTGAGGAAACGGGTTGCGCCCTGGATGAGGGTTACGCTCACCGGGGTATTGACCTGGTTACGGGCCGTGCCGTTGGCATAGGCAACGGAGGTGCCGGCCTTCAGGACACCCCACAGGAGCATTTCCTTGGTTTCGCCCGCCTGCTCTCCGCAAAGCTCGGTGGCGTCCTTGAGAACGGGGTCCTCGGACAGGTCCTGTACTTTGTCGGTGATCTTGACCCAGGCGCCATACTGCTTCATGGTGACGGGAACGTCCTCGTAGCTCATGGTCTGAGCTGCGGGGGTCACACCCTCGGAAAGAGGAGTGGTTGCCGGGGCGAAAGGCACCGGACGGCGGAAAATCATGTTGTCCGCCTTGTTGCGGGGCATTTCCTTGGTCTGCCCGAACTTCGACAGGACAAAGATCGCCTCGGCATGGTCGAGCATGTCCGCCACGGCGAAACCGGCGGTACGCTGAGAGATACTTCCGTAAGTGTTCATGATAGAACCCTCCTAGTTGGTCAACAGGCCGCTATCTCAGTTGAGCCCGCTGTTTTTCTTTTTTGGCTGACGCCTCGGCGAATGCGGCGTCAAAGTCATCCTCTGACCCGGTATCTGCTTTCGGCGTGTGTCCTACTTTCTTGCTGGAGATGCCCGCGCTCCTGCGAAGGTTCGCGGCCCGTCTCTCGTTGATCAGCTCGATTTCCGATTTCTCGGCCTTGGGTCCCTGAGTATTCCACCCGGTTTTATCCTTGAAGGTGTCCAGGATCTCGATTGCATCCTCGGCGTGTTTCGATTTGATCTTGGCCCTGATATCGTCAGGGGCCTCGGCTATGAACTGCCGGAATTCCGGGCTTGCCTTGATCTCCTCGAAGTCCGGGTGCTTCTCTCCCAGGATCTCGAACTGAGTTTCCTTGTAGGCAAGGATCTTTTCCTCGGCGAGGGTGTCCGTGGTGGTAGCCACCCTGTCCACCTCCGTCTTTACGGAGTTCACCTTCTGATCGACCTGGGCGAGTCGCTTGTCCACGATGGCGGCCATTTCCGGGAATTCGTTCGCAAACTCTTCCCAATCGTCACCTTCGCTTTTGCCGGCTTCACTTTCTTCTTGTCCCTGGGGCGGCTCTTTGGGAGCGGCCTGCAGCTCGACAAGTTTCTTGGTGAGGACGGATAACCGCCCGCGCTGACTCTTCTCGCTCTGTGCCAATCGTTGGTTCTCTGCCTTCAAGGCTGCGAGTTCTGCGGCCAAGTCCGGGTCTTTCATGTCCCCACGAGAGGCGGCCGAATTGGTGGCGGCGTCATGGAAAGACTGTTCGAACGAACCGGCGTCATCGCCTTCTATGCCTTCGGCGCCTACTCCTCCCGGCGCGTCCTCGGCGAAATCCGAATCTTCACGGCGTTCCTCCTCGCTGGATTTGGCCCGTTCGGCGAAAGCGTCATCGAACTCTGCGGTGTCCTGCTTCTCTACTTCTGTTCCTGTGATTTCTTCAGGCATGGCTGTAATCTCCTCGTCGCGTCCTTTTCAGGGGAGGCGCTAGGTGTTTCGAGGCGGCCGGACTCTGCCGGCGGCCTCATTGGTTCTCTTCCAGGAACTCCAGAAGGCTGTCCAGGGCGTCAAGCGCCCCTCTCGCGTACTGGACTTCCGGAAACTCAAACGTCTTGTTTCTCAGGGCCGGGATAAGATCCTGGTCCTTTTTCTCTTGGATGAACTTCTTGAGCCGGGTCACAAGCGGGGAGATTTCCGCAAGGTCCTCCATCGCGAGTTTCTCCAGCCTCTTTCCGTGCTCTGCCTGGAGCTTCTGAAACTCCTCCCCGGCGAGGCATATCCCTTCCCCTGGCTTCGGCTCCCACTCCTCTTCTTTCATCAACCTGTCTCCTTGCTATTCGGTCCACCCGGAGAAGGTGGCGCCGGATCTGTTGCTCTGTTCTGACCAGTGCATCGTCATCCCATTCGACCATCAGCCATCCACCTTCCCGGACGGGAGATTCAGCCGCATTTTGAAGTCATCGGCCTTGAGGGTCCGGTCAGCCATGCTCTTCTCTCGGAGTAGCTGAAGCTGCCCGGTGATCTGCGCCAGGGACAGCTTCTCGGACTGCGCCAGCTTCATCATTTCGATTTCATGCTCCTTCTCCTTGATGAGGGCCTGGAACTGCCTGTCCGCCGCCCGGTCGGCGAGTTTGTCCTGGTGAACCTTGTACGCGAAGTCGTTCTTCATCCGCTGGACCTCGACCTGGTTCACCCCCTGCTGCCCCTGGGCGGCAAGGGCCTCCTGCTGCTTCTGCATGTCGGCGTCATACTCGGGCTGCGTCTTGATCAGCTCGTCCGGATCGTGCTGCATGGAGGAGACGAGTTTCCGGACGGTCGGGAGCTGCTTCACCCATCCGATAAGGGTCGGCTGCATGAGGAAGTTGATCAGGTTCAACATGTTCCGGGCCTGGGTTTCCTTCTGGAGGAGGGCCTTGCTACCCCGAGCAACCGGCGTGAAGTCGCCCTTGATGTCGTTGTTGGGGTTGTTCTGCATGTTGAAGTCGTACATGCGGGTAATGGCCGGAACGGTCACGTTATCGTCCCAATTCTTGACGGCCCGCCGCATGACGATGTTGTGATTATTCATCAGCAACTCCATGCCGTGGGCCGTCTGCGTGACGTTGGCGGACTGTTCGCCCTGGGCGATGACCGGAATTCCCGTCTCCTCGTCCGCCAGCTCCCGAGCCATGTTGAAGATGGCCGCCAGCTCATTCTGGTGATTCGGGAATTCGAAGACGTGGAAGGCGTCCTGGGCTTTGGCGTGTCGATCCTTGAGGAGCCACACCTTCAGCGGGGAGATATTCCAGGTTTCTTTCCCGTCCGGGCCTTTCGCGGGCTCGACAATGCTCTTGTTGATGATGATCTGGCCGCCGACAGAGAGCCCGGCGTTGTCCATGATCATCTGCCATGCCCGGCGAACAACCTTCTGAGGCTGCCGCATGAGGTACGGGACCCCGTAGCCAAAGATGCTGGCGTCATCCTTCTCGAAGTTGAAGACGGAAAACGGCTGATCCTCGGTGTCCATGGGATTGATGGCCGCCTTGATGACGATGCCCTGGCACACCCACACGACACCCTGATATTCTTCGAGGGGATCTACTTCCGCGCCCCGGTCGATGACTCCGCAGGCCTGAAGGGCTTCAATCTCGATGGGTCCGTGACGCTCCCACACCACATAGCGCTTCTCATCGCCCACGGAGGTCGTGATGCTGGACATCGAGCGCAATTGCGTGAGGTAATCCGGCGGGGTCCGGTTTGGTGACTGCTTGAGGACCTTCCGAATCTGGTCGGCCATGAAGCCGTCATCTTCCCGCTTCGCAAGGCGGATCAGGTCCCGGCGAGTCATCCAATGGCGCTGGTACGTAACTTCCGAGTCTTCAATCCTGGTCGCGGTCATGGTCGGGAAGAAATCCCAGGTCGGCACAAGCTCGAATCCCGGCTTGCTGTCCTCAAACTCCTTAAGGACGTAGGCGACATTCCCGAGCTTATCCTCCTTCTTTACCCATGCCCGGCGACTGCGGCCGAGAAGGACCGGCCCCTTGATAACGCCGGTTCCGAGCAAACAGCCGTAGCGGATCGCCTCCCGGCAAGCCGCGTTGTAGTTGCATTCGGAAAGCTGATCATCGATAACCTCCTCCATCAGCTCCGCGCGGGCCTTGGCGTTACGCTCCTCCTCTTCCTCCGGGGTCTGCGCCGGACCTGGTTCCGGAGGAAGAGGGGCTTGGGGTATTCCCTGGCCCTGGGCAAGAGGATCTTCCGCCGAAGGCATGGCTGGGCTCATCGGCTGCCCTGCTGCTGCCGGGGCTGGAGCCTGGCCCTGGGCGACACCAGCCAGAAGGCCTTGCATCGGATCGGCTGCAGGCTGCACGGGGGCGGGCTGATTCGGGGCAGACTTCGGATATTTGTTGATCGCCACCTTCGGCACAGGCGTAGGCGTGATTCCCCAATTCTTATCGTCGTTGGGGAAAAGCATGTCGGAGAGCCGGGCCTCGGCGGCGTTGGTCTTCTTGCGGGTGATATTAACGTTGAGGTCAGAACCAGCGCTTACCGGCGTTTGGTCGAGCGCCTTGTTTCGCTTGTCAACGTCCGAATCCGAGCCAAGGTATTGCCGCATGTCTTCGAGCATTCGCAGCTCGACCGGCCGCCGCTGCCGTTCAAACTCCTCGGCCTCGGCCTCCACGCCGTTGCCGAACATTTGAAGCCGTTCTTCCCACAGGCGGCGTTCCTCTTCCTCGCGCTCATCCGGTGACAGCTCGACAATCCCCTCCTCCACGAACTCCTCGGCGAATTGCTTCTTGGTCTGCTCGTCAATCATTGATAGGTCCTATAGCCGACAACGGGCTCTACTTTGCTGTCCTCCATCTCATCCCGGAACCACATGCACATGTTTTCGAGGGCGTTGTGAGGGAGGGCATACTGGTTTTTCTCGGGCTCATGGTGGAAGCGAATGTCTTCGCCGCCCTGAGTCTCAAGCCGCTTGAACTGGTAGCCGCCCATGAATCCATCGATGAGGACCCTGCAGGACGGGGAGAAGCTGATTGAAGGAACACCGCCCTGAAGCTGCCCGAGATACCACCGGACGGCCTCAAGACGGCGGGAGAGAACGTCAGAAGAAACTGATTCAATGGTGAGCCCGGCCTCTTCCAGTTCATCCAGGATGACGCGGGACTCGGTATCGGTTTGCCGGGTGCCGGTGGAGCGCTCCCGGAAGGAAACAAGGGTGTACGGACATCCTCGATACTTCCCCTTGAACATCGGCATGAGGACCGTCTTCGCGAACTGGCTGACGCCGGTTTCGCGTTCAATGATCTCCTCAACGATACGGAGTTGCCCGCGGCGAGTGAGCTGACCGACAACGGCACAAAGGGTGGTCTGCTGCATGGCGAGGGCAACGACGATCGGCAATCCCTTGATCGGCCACAGCTCTTCAAGGGGAACATGGATCTGCTGGTTGAACTGGCCGCCGTAGACCGGCTTCCCGGTGAAATTCTTCTTCCGGATCAGCGGGGCCAGGGCATAGCGGACGCCATCGAACCAATGGTTGTTCGCGTCGATCAGGACCGGGAGAACATCGCCGGTCTGCTTGTCCACCTTGTAAGACCACAGGCGGGCTTCCCGCTGGACATTCACGCACCGCTCATGAATCACGATCTCGTCGTAACTCCGGAGGTGCGTGATACCGTCCTCCACGCTGCCGGGCCACTTGTCGGCGGCTATCATCCGGAAGCCTTCGACGGTCTGCATGTGGTTGATCAGCTCGGGCCGGGCATTGTCCGCCCGCATAAGGTGCTTCCGGCTGCCGGGGAGCTTCTCTAGCTCGGCGGCCGTGTCCTTGATCTCGATCCCTTTGCCGCCCACTTCGTAATCAATGAAGAGCCGCTTGCCTTTGATCCAGCAACGGACACCGGCCAGAGGATCAGAGCCGAAACCCCAATCCAGGCCGTAGTACGGGCCGCCGTCAAGCTCCTCCACTGGCGGCATGTTGAAGGAATCGACCCGCCACTTACCCGCAAGAACCTGGGCGTCTGTCCTGGTGAGGCACTCGCCTTCCCACACATGGGCGTACACGTCAGGATCGCGGCGAAGGTCTTCTTGCCTCAGTTGCTCCAGCTCATCAGAGAACCACGGGTTATCGACGTAGTTCATTTTGATGATCTTCGCGTCAGGGGGAGGATTGTCCACGAATCGGCGCTGTATCGGGGCGTCACTGCTTTCCGGGTTCCAGGTCAGCCATACCTCGGAGCCCGCCTTCCTGATCGTGGGCAGAACAACACGGAAAGTCTCCTCGCTGGTTGTCTCGGCCTCCTCGATCCATAGAATGTCGATGCCCTCCGTGGATTTGATCTCCCGGTAATTGTGCCGCAGGCCTTTAAAAAGAAAGTCGCTCTTGCCATCGATGCCACGAATGAAGGATTCGCCCCAAACGAAGAACCGTTCCTGTTTCAGGATCTCAATTTGATCGATGATCAACTGGAAGACGGAATCCTTGAGGCTGTTCTGCAGCTCACGGCCGCAGAGAACCCGCAAGCTCTTCCCGGCAAGCTGTGCCATCACCATTCGCTGAATTGCCTTGCGGGCGAATCCCCACGACTTGGTAGAACCTCGGCCGCCATAGGCACCACGATATCGAGCAGGGCCAATAAAGACCTCCTCCAGTTTCCCGGCAACGGGCCAATCAAGCTCAACCTTCTCGGCCATCGACCTTCCTCCCGTCCGGGTAGACGTAGGTGTTCTTCACGATGAACTCCAGGGGCTGCCCATCCTTCCCAAGGAAAGAATGGTTGTGGTTCACCTTCTCAGAGAACATGCCCAGGTGCTTGCCCATCAGCTCGGCCCCGCGCAGAACGCTCTTCGGGTCGAAAATGAAAGCCGGGACAACCGCCCCGTCCTCAGTCTCGACCATCACCTGATTGCCGTTTCGGTCCAGGACCGGGGCAACCTGGCGGCATCGCTCGACAGTCTCCTGAATGACGCCAAGGACGTAATCCTGGGTAATCTCCGTCCGCTTCTGCCTGTCCTTCTTGCGCTCGGAGAGGTATTCCTGCACTGAAGTTTTCTGAAGTAGCTGATACCCCATCTGTTCGGCGGTCTTCTCCGAATACCCGGCGCGGATCGCGGCCTGTGTCGCGTTCAGGTCGATCAGGTATTCATCACAAAAGAGCTGCTGTTTCGGGGAAAGGGCCATTAGCGGGTCATCCCCTTGAGCCTTTTCCATTCCTCTTCCACGGCCCCGCAGTCACACAAGAAAGCAGGACCGGAAATAGGACTCCATCCGGGAACAGATGAGCACCTTTCGTGGTGCTTTAGCGTTGCGCCCCTGTTTTTCTGTATTGCCCACGCTGTAGGGAAGTCTAGGAAATCAGGACAGCGCTTCATCGGCTCAAGTATGGATTCGGGGATTTCGTTCATTTGCTGCATTTAACCTTTCGCTTTAATCAGGATCTCCTGGGGCTCGGTGTCAATTGGTGCCGGGCTTACCTAACGTCGCAAGCAATCTGTCATCAAGCCCGGTGGACAAGACGGAAAGCAACTTCAGGGCATTGAAAATGTCCTCGTCGTCCATGAAGTCTTTCAAGGGTTCGCCGTTCTCCGCCTGGGCGATAGCGTGAATGGTTTTCTCTACGAGGGCCTCGTCCTCTTCGGTAAAGAGGTCTTCGCAACCGGCTAACTGTTCTTCGATGATCTTGTACCGATGGAGCCGCTCCTGAAGGAGGTACGCCTCGAACCCCCATATCTTGTCCCTTGCGGTCTCGCGGGAAATCTTCCGGCCGATCTCCTCATCAAAATTCTCTTTTGAGACACAGGCGGACTCACCCAGGACGGTGAAGCCGTTCCGCAAGGTCAGCTCACAGACCATGCATTTGCCGCTCGGGAGGATGGTGTAGGATTCGCCGACGATTACCGCGTCGATATCGGCGGGAGTGAGGCGAGGAGCATTCAGCCCTTTCGCCTGAAGTTCTTTCTCTATTGCTTCATCCGAAATCATGATGCCCTCTTGTGGTTGGTGGAGCCGCGAGGATTCGAACCTCGAACTTTGTTTCAGTACCGCCGGGTTACAGCCGGGTGCCTTCGCCGTTCAGCCACGTCTCCGGAAATAAAAAAGGCCCGAACATGGAGAGATGGAGGAGAAGGACCATCCCATTTCCACGTCCGGGCCTCAAAGCGTCCCCCGGCAAACTCACGGGGAGCTAATCGCAACCTGAACTTTTTGTGCTACTTATGCAATCTTTTGGTCTACTGCTTTAACAACAATCGAATGCTCGACCTTTACCTGTGTGTCGCAGATTCCACCCTGGAAAATCTTGGTAGAAGTCGTGACGGTCACAATCCCGTCCTTATGCTGACAGGCGCGGTCTAAAGCGGCCTCCAGGGCCTCCACGGCTGCATGTGCCCTCTGACTCTGCCGGGCTCCCGTTGCTGGCCGCCTTAGCACCGCCTTCCTTGTCGAGTAGGTGTTGTCCATAAGCCAAAAATAAAGTACAGCCGCCCGCCTTGTAAACAAAATACCGTTATTTTGGAATCAATTGAGTTATTTTCTCTTGTAACTACGCTTGAAGCGTAGTATGATGCAATCAAATACAGATTGACCCGAACGCAATTACATGGCCGTGAGGCCAAAAGGAGAAAAGCCATGATGACCAAAGACGAAATCGCCAAACTTGCAGCGTCCACCGTCGCCGACATGGGCGACATTTTCTATGATCATGCCGAAGGCGAAACAGATCCAACCCAAGTAGCACAGAAGCATGTTGAGTTTGCTATCAGGATAGCCTTAGACGACAGACAGATTATTCCTCTATCAGTGTTGCGCACCCTTGAGAAATTTGAAGATGAGTTATCGGATGTGAGATGGAACGATGCCGGGGAAATTGGGGAGGTAATCAATATATTGAGGTCTTTCGTGCCGCCCGAGCCCAAGCCCTTCACGGTCCTCCTGATAGTACCTGAATACGCGACAGACAGCTACGGGGAAGACACCTATCTTGACCACGTTATGGCTGTTGACGTGCAACAGGCCATCGAGAAAGCCAGGAAAGCTGCATGGAAGACTCACGATGTTGATCCTGATGACGGGGATTTCAACCCGGACTGCTTCAAGGATTATAAGGTTGCTATGGTCTGCGAAGGCCATATTCAAGATGTTTCCACGGGCGAAGAATGAGGTGCTGATCATGGGCAAGGGAAAATTGTCGGACGAAGAAATGATGCTCATTACCAATGCCTGCAGGAATGCCGATGCTATCGGAGCCGGTCAGCTTACCTACTCCCAGGAGGCTATCGAAGATGCCGGGTACACCTGGACGGAGGATCATGAGAGATTTGTCTTTGACGTGATGGAGGAGTAACCCATGAAATCGGACAAGAACGGCGCGAGTCAATGTCCCCCTGGCGAAGAGCATTACGAGACATACCGCGTTTTGGGTAAACGATATTGGCAATACGACTACAGGACCCCGGACGGCCGCCTCTTTTCCGTTGTCCGCCCTTCCCTCGCGGAATGCCGGGAAGAGCGTGATGAATGGTTGCGGGGTATCGCCTTGGCTGATGAGATGGACCGGGAGCGAAAGGAAGATAACAAAAAATTCTATGCGGTTATGCTTCAGGAAGCCGAACTCAGGAGGGATATGCAATCATGAAATACCGGGCACAAATGCAGAAGTTCGCCAACTGGATAGCCTCATCTCCCACGCCTCTCCAGCCTATCAGGATAAAAGAACTGATTGACGATTTTTCCTTCCGGCTCTACGATGGGAAAGCGAATCCGATCAGTATTCGGGACTTGCAGAAGGTGAGGAAAACCTTGGAGCTTACCCTTATTGCTCGGGACCGGACAAAAACCCTTGAAGGAGTGCGATGAAAGACCTGGCGCAGAAGATAAAGGACCTGAGAGAAAAAAGGGGCTGGACCCAAAAGGATCTTGCCGGGAAGTGCGGTGTCTCTCCCCGCACGGTTGAAAATTGGGAGCAGGAAAGGACCGCCGTAAGCGGTCCTGCCTTGACGATCCTGAAGCAGCTTTTCGAGGAAAAAATCCCCTGCTTATCTTGCCAGGGGACCGGGTATTACTACAAACACCCGACAGAGGAAGGGACTTTTATCCTCTGCTCTGAGTGTAAAGGGAAAGGGTATAAGTGACGTGCAACCGGCGCACCAGCTCGGCGATCAGTGATTGATCCGCCGAGCTGAAAACCTCTATATCCCCTCGATATAGCCAAAGAATTTTTCAAGAACAGCATATACATCTCTTTTTAATACACCTTTTTCCAATTCTTTTTCCAATCCTTCCCCTAGAGCCTTGACTGCACCGCGGACTGTTTCTTTCATCTCTGTTATGCCAGCATCCACACCCGCATTATATGCTTCCTCGGCAACCTCATAAAGCGGCCCGCCCTTGGAGTATCCCTGCCTTCTCTCAGCTACCCATTGCTCGAATGTTTTTGCCATCTGCTATCCCTCCTCTCGGAAATGCTCCACCGCTTTGGCGTATATCTCTTTGATTGTCGTCCAATCCACGGGGATCTTCTCTGACCATCCCCCCACCCCTTTGCAGTCCTCGCACCCTTCCCCATGGCATTCCGGACAAGTGACGTTGCGGTTCAGGTGAAACTCTCCCATCAATGCCGCCTTGGCCCCGTTCTCGGCCGTCAGCCTTTCGGGCATGAAGATCATCTTTTCCAGGCCGCACCTTTTCCTGAAATCCCCCTCCAGGTCCACAGAATCCCCGGAGGACTCCCGGAATAGCTCAAGGAAGGAATCAGCATCTGCCTCGGTGAATGAATACCCTAAGTTTGAGGTATTCTCCAGAGACTTCAATAGCCCTGGGAAACTTCGCAAGATGCTCGTTGCATTGTATCCCCGGCCCGCCGCCTGCCTGGCAAAGTGCCTGAAGATCGTCAAGGAGCTTCGATCATGCTGGAATTCATCCAGCTTGGCCTTTAGCCTCTTCGCCTCTTTTTGCCAGCTTTCGGCCGCCATATCGGCATTAATTAGACGCCTCTCAAGAGCCTCGTTTTGCTTCTCCAACTCGGCTATCCGTATGTTGTGCCTCTGGCCCTATGCAGCACCACAGAGGCGGGAAACGCGCCGGTTCAATACCGCGAGATATCCGCTCATGTGCAGAAATTGCTCCTTCAGGTCTTTCCTGTCGATCTCCGGCAGTTTGTCGTATTGTTCGGAAACTATGAAATCTTTTAGCTTGTCCACTTTGATGGTTAGGTCAGAGAATTCGGTGTGCAGTCTTGCTCTAAAGTCGCTCATTTTTTCACCCATGAATTAAAAATAATTGCTGGCACAACCAGCAGTTCCAGCGGGCGGGCTGCCGTCCGCGGGTGGGTTTTT
>JAEYNP010000112.1 GCA_023412495.1 Pseudomonadota bacterium | reverse complement strand
ATCGTCAAGCGCGGCGACCGCATCGGCAAGGGTGACGTCATCGCCGACGGCGCCTCCACCGACCTGGGCGAACTGGCCCTGGGCCAGAACATGCTGGTGGCGTTCATGCCCTGGAACGGCTACAACTTCGAAGACTCGATCCTGATCTCTGAGCGCGTGGTGGCTGAAGACCGCTACACCTCGATCCACATCGAAGAACTCGTGGTGATGGCACGTGACACCAAGTTGGGTGCGGAAGAAATTACCCGCGACATCCCCAACCTGTCCGAGCAGCAACTGAACCGTCTGGACGAGTCCGGCATTATTTATGTGGGCGCTGAAGTTCAGCCTGGCGATACCCTGGTGGGTAAGGTGACACCGAAGGGTGAAACCACGCTGACGCCTGAAGAGAAGCTGCTGCGCGCGATCTTCGGTGAGAAGGCCTCCGACGTGAAGGACACTTCGCTGCGTGTGGACCAGGGTTCGTCCGGCACCGTGATCGATGTGCAGGTCTTCACCCGTGAAGGCATCCAGCGTGACAAGCGTGCTCAACAAATTATTGATGATGAGTTGAAGCGCTTCCGTCTGGACCTGAACGACCAGCTGCGTATCGTGGAAGCCGACGCGTTCGACCGCATCGAGAAGCTCTTGATCGGCCGCTCTGCCAACGGTGGTCCGAACAAGCTGGTCAAGGGTGCCAAGATCGACAAGGTCTACCTGGACGGCGTGGAGAAGTTCCACTGGTTCGACATCCGTCCTGCGGAAGACGATGTGGCAGCTCAGCTGGAGTCCATCAAGAATTCGCTGGAGCAAACCCGCCACGAATTCGACCTAGCCTTCGAAGAAAAGCGCAAGAAGTTGACCCAAGGCGACGAGTTGCCCGCGGGCGTGCTGAAGATGGTCAAGGTGTACCTGGCTGTGAAGCGCCGTCTGCAGCCTGGTGACAAGATGGCCGGCCGCCACGGTAACAAGGGTGTGGTTTCGCGCATCGTGCCTGTGGAAGACATGCCTTTCATGGCCGACGGTACGACCGCCGACATCGTGCTGAACCCTCTGGGCGTGCCTTCGCGTATGAACATCGGCCAGGTGTTGGAAGTGCACTTGGGCTGGGCCGGCAAGGGTCTGGGCCAGCGCATTGGCGACATGCTGCGTGACGAAGCCGCTGTGGCAGAAGTGCGCGCCTTCCTGGAAGAGGTGTACAACAGCCGTGGCCGCAAGGAAGACCTGTCTCAGCTGAGCGATGACGAAATCATGCGCATGGCCGACAACCTGAAGACTGGCGTGCCTTTCGCAACGCCGGTGTTCGACGGTGCTTCCGAGCAGGAAATCAAGGACATGCTGAAGCTGGCATACCCTGACGACCTGAAGGAGCGCAAGGGTCTGACCGAAACACGTACCCAGGCTTACCTGTATGACGGCCGCACGGGCGAGCGCTTTGAGCGTCCTACCACCGTGGGCTACATGCACTACCTGAAGCTGCACCACTTGGTCGACGACAAGATGCACGCGCGTTCCACCGGTCCTTACTCGCTGGTGACACAGCAGCCTCTGGGCGGTAAGGCGCAGTTCGGTGGTCAGCGTTTCGGTGAGATGGAAGTGTGGGCGCTGGAAGCTTACGGCGCCGCTTACGTGCTACAGGAAATGCTGACGGTGAAGTCCGACGACGTGGTGGGCCGTACCAAGGTGTACGAATCCATCGTGAAGGGCGAACATGCGATCGAAGCCGGTATGCCCGAATCGTTCAACGTGCTGGTCAAGGAAATTCGTTCCCTGGGCCTGGACATCGAACTCGAACGTACCTAAGGCCTTAAAGAAAGAGAGCGCCTAGCGCTTGTGTATCAACGGTTTGCAAGGGTTTTGACGTTGAAATCCTTGCACAGCAAGCGCTAGCAGCTATAAATTTTGTGAAAAGGGAAAGAGTTACATGAAATCGCTACTCGACCTGTTCAAGCAATTCACGCCGGATGAGCATTTCGATGCCATCAAGATCGGCATGGCTTCGCCCGAGAAAATTCGTTCCTGGTCTTTCGGTGAGGTGAAGAAGCCCGAGACCATCAACTACCGTACGTTCAAGCCCGAGCGCGACGGCCTGTTCTGCGCCAAGATCTTTGGTCCCATCAAGGACTACGAGTGCTTGTGCGGCAAGTACAAGCGCCTGAAGCACCGCGGTGTGATCTGCGAAAAGTGCGGTGTTGAAGTCACACAGACCAAGGTGCGTCGCGAGCGCATGGGTCACATCGACCTGGCTGCACCTTGCGCCCACATCTGGTTCCTGAAGTCCCTGCCTTCGCGTCTGGGTCTGGTGCTGGACATGACACTGCGCGACATCGAGCGCGTGCTGTACTTCGAAGCCTACGTGGTGACCGACCCCGGCATGACCCCGCTGAAGAAGTTCAGCATCATGACGGAAGACGACTACGACGCCAAGCAGATCGAATTCGGCTATGACGAGTTCACTGCCAAGATGGGCGCTGAAGGTATCAAGGACCTGCTGGAATCCATCGACATCGACAGCGAAATCGAGCGTCTGCGTGGCGATCTGACGGGTTCTGAAGTCAAGGTCAAGAAGAACGCCAAGCGCCTGAAGCTGCTGGAAGCGTTCAAGAAGTCCGGTATCAAGCCCGAGTGGATGGTGCTGGAAGTGCTGCCTGTGCTGCCTCCAGACCTGCGTCCTCTGGTGCCTCTGGACGGTGGCCGTTTCGCCACTTCCGACCTGAACGACCTGTATCGCCGCGTCATCAACCGTAACTCGCGTCTGCGCCGTCTGCTGGAGTTGAAGGCCCCTGAAATCATTGCGCGCAACGAAAAGCGCATGTTGCAGGAAGCTGTGGACTCGTTGCTGGATAACGGCCGCCGCGGCAAGGCCATGACGGGCGCCAACAAGCGTCAGCTGAAGTCCCTGGCCGACATGATCAAGGGTAAGAGCGGTCGCTTCCGTCAGAACTTGCTGGGTAAGCGCGTGGCCTACTCCGGTCGTTCCGTGATTACCGTGGGTCCTTACCTCAAGCTGCACCAGTGCGGTCTGCCCAAGCTGATGGCGCTGGAGCTGTTCAAGCCCTTCATCTTCGCTCAGCTGGAGCAGCGTGGCATTGCGACCACCATCAAGGCGGCCAAGAAGGAAGTGGAATCCGGCTCTCCCGTCGTGTGGGACATCCTGGAAGAGGTCATCAAGGAACACCCCGTGATGCTCAACCGTGCGCCTACGCTGCACCGTTTGGGTATCCAGGCCTTCGAGCCGCAGCTGGTCGAAGGCAAGGCCATCCAGCTGCACCCG
>JAEYNP010000092.1 GCA_023412495.1 Pseudomonadota bacterium | reverse complement strand
AGTTGGATGCGTTCAGCGCGATATCGGCCTGGGCGACGATGCCGCATAAATTGCCAGCCTCGTCGACAACCGGAACGCGGCGCACCATGTTCTTCTCCATGAGACGGGTCACCTCGTCAACGTCCGCATCTTCGCGCACAGTCACAACGTTGGAGGACATTACCTCCTGCACGCGCGTACTTCGGGTATCTTTGCCCTGGGCCACGCAGCGGATCGTGATATCGCGGTCGGTCACCATCGCGACTACCCGGCCGGATTCCTGGCTCTCCACAACCGGCAGCGAGCCCACATTGTGCTCGGCCATCATCCTAGCAACCTGGACTAAATCCATATCGGGGGTCGCCACTGAGGGACGCCTGGTCATCAGTTCGCTTACTTTGGTCATACATGCCTTCCTTTATGTGGATAATTCATACGGCTCGCGAAAAAGATGCTGCGCGCCGGACTGCTTTAAGCATAGAACGAAGGCAGGTCGAAGAAAAGCGGGGTTTCTTCCTATCAGCGGGGAGGAAACATCCGCACAGGGGATAAAAAGAGACCGCGGAAGGCTGCCCGCCGCGGTCTCTTACAGGTCTTAAAGGGTTCTAAACCAGTTTTTCGCGCAGCTTGGCGCTGGCAAAGTCCATCAGCGCAACGACCAGGACGATGAACAGAACTACCGTGCCCGCGCGGTGATACTGGAGCGAGCCGAAGAAGGTTGAGAGGGTCAGACCGATGCCGCCGCCGCCCGCGAAACCGATGATGGTTGCCATGCGGATATTGATATCCCACTGGTAGATCAGGTAGGAGATAAAGGGCGGCACGATTTGGGGCAGGATGGCATAGTTGATCATTTGCAGGCGGTTAGCACCCGCGGCAGTGATGGCTTCGATTGGGCCGGGTTCAATGTTCTCGATCGCTTCGGAGAACAGCTTGCCCAGCAGCGCAAAGGTGGTGACCGCCAGGGCCAGGGTACCGGCAAACGAGCCAATACCAACCCAGAAGACGAAGATTGCCACGTACAGCAGGGCCTCAATCGAGCGCAGGACGTTGAACGCGCCGCGCGAGAGGTAGTAAAGCCAGCGCAGCACACGGCTGCGCCCGGTGAGGTTCTTCGCCGCCAGGAAGCTAAAGGGCAGAGCCACGAGCGCGCCAAAGGTGGTCGCCAGCATGGCCTGGAAGATCGTCACCAGCATTTGCTGGATCACCACCGAGACTACGCGGGGCGAAAGGTCGAATTCAAGGAAGTCGCCCACCAGGCGGGTGAAGGTCGGCGCGGGCCGGAACATATCCGGCAGGCTGATCTCGGTCACTTCGAGGAACCAGAGGAAAGTCACTATGCCCAGGACGATGTAAATAACGGTGCGCACCTTACGCCACCAGGGAACGGTGGTGTTTTCCTGGCGGGGCTGATCGGCGAGAATGCGCTCGCGCCATTTCGCGCTGAGCGCATCGACGATGATAATCACCACGGCGACCGCCCACAGCGCGGTGGCGTACTGCTGGTAGCCGCCCATGCGGATGGTTTCGAGAACGAAGAAGCCAATGCCGCCGCCCGCCACAAAGCCGATGACCGTGGCCGAGCGCATGTTGATGTCCCAGCGCAGGAGGGTGTAGGCGAGGAAGGAAGGGATCACCTGCGGCAGGATGGCGTAGCGGACCACCTGGGGCAGGCTGGCCCCGGTAGCGGTGAGCGCCTCGACCGGGCCGGGATCGATATGCTCGATCTCCTCGGACAAGAGCTTGCCAAGCGCGGCGATCGAGTGGATGGTCAGCGCGATTACCCCGGCAAAAGAGCCCAACCCGACCCAGACGATCACGATGAGGCCCCAAACGACCGTATCGACGGCGCGCACGATATTCAAGAAGGTGCGCATCACGTAATAGATGAACGTACCGCCGGGAACCTTCGCCATGACGTTATGAGCCGCCAGAAAGCTGACCGGCAGGGCGATGACGGTCGAGAAAAGGGTTGCCATCAGGCCAATGGCGATGGTCTCGATCATCTTTCCGGGGATAAAGGTGGTGATGCGCTCGCCCCGATTGTTTAACCCCAGCCAAACACGCCAGCCGGAGGCGCGGGTTACATCTACCTTGCCAAAAATATCGCCGATGTTGCGGCTGAGCTGAATCTGCACTTCCGGCTCGCGCCCGGCCCGCACGTCGGAGAAATAGTCCCACATGCAGCCCCAATCGCAGACGCGCGAGTTCTCGCCGACGTAGTAGACCATGATTTCCGGGTTGGCGAGATTGCGCAGGACGATGCGCGCATCATCGAAGCGCGTCACCAGGCGGTCGAGGCGCACCCCGGTCACATTCCAGGCAATGAAGTAGAGGACGACCGCGATCAGCAGCACGCCGGGCAGCGCGGAGGGCAGCCGCCATACGCGCATATCGCCTTTGCTAACTTCCGCCGCTACTCCGCGAGCATCATAAACGTTCCAGGCCCAAAACAGGATCAACGGAAGCCACAGCCAGCTTGTCACCAGGCTGCCGATGGTGACCATACCGATCTCCAGCGTGGTGAGGACGAAATTGATTAAGAAGGCCGTGACGAGAATCGACAGAAAAATCAACGCACCGCGCCAGCGCTGGCCCAACAGAAACTGACCCGAGCCGGGCAAAATTAAAGAGAGGAGCGGCGCAGAAGTGGGAGAAGGAAAGCCCCCGGATTTTTGCAAACGCCCATTTACAGCCATGACAACGACCTCTTCAATGTAAGGCGCAGCTTATACGATCGAGACACGTTCGGCCTCCTGACCATAGATCGCCTTGAACTGAGCATCGTCAATCTGCTGCGGCAGGCCTTCAAACACCAGCTCGCCGTCTTTCAGGGCGATGGCGCGGGTGGCGTAACGGTGCACAAGATCGAGGAAGTGCAGGCTGCACAGAACCGTGATACCGCGTTCCTTGTTCAACTGCTCGAGGTACTTGAGAATCGAGTGCGCCAGAACGGGGTCGAGCGAGGCGACGGGCTCATCCGCCAGGATCAGGCGCGGCTGCTGCATGAGGGCGCGGGCGATGCCGACCCGCTGCTGCTGCCCGCCGGAAAGCGAGTCGGCGCGCACGTGAGCCTTATCGGCCAGGCCTACCTGCTCCAGGCTGGAAAGCGCCATCTCGCGGTCTTCCTGCGAGAAGACGTGAAACAGGCTGGGCAGCGTACCGGCGTACCCCAGGCGGCCGGAAAGAACGTTGGTAAGCACCGAGGAGCGCTTGACCAGATTAAACTGCTGGAAGATCATGCCAATCTGGCGGCGGATTTTGCGAATATCGCCGCCGGATGCGGCGGTGATATCATCATTGTCCCAAAATATCTTGCCAGAGGTGGGCTCGATCAGCCGGTTGATGCAGCGCAGCAGCGTCGACTTGCCCGAACCACTCAAACCGATAACTGCCAGAAACTCGCCATCAGCCACTTCAAAACTGACGTTGTGCAAAGCCTGCGTACCGTTCGGGTACACCTTGGTTAAGTTTTCAACACGTAGCATGGGGAATTCTTAAAACTCCATTCCGTTGTTATTTGAAGTTTTGGGTTTGCGCAAACCGGCGAACAGCGCAAACCCAAAACTTCAAAAAGAAGCCCTGGCAGGCTGTCAGGCCTGCCAGGGCTGAGCGATCTTACTGGACGAGTTCTTCGGGGTTCACGCCGGCATCGGACAGAACCTGAGCGAAGTCATCGTAGAAGTCGGGTTCGACCTCGGCGAAACCGTTGATCGAGTAGAGCGAGCGGAGAACCGCAGCGCCGCCCGGATCTTCGGCCATGGCGAGCATTCCGTCAACCACCGCTTCGGTGATGGCGGGATCCAGGTTCTCAATGACCTGGACGCCGTCGTTGGGGATGCGGTCGGTCACCGCGAAGGGGACAACCTTCTCGGCGATGTCGGGGTAGGTGCCCTGGAGGTTGGCCGCTTCATCGGTCAGAACGTCGATGAAGGTCACGCCCGCGTCGCAGTCGCCCTGGTACACGGCGATGGCAACGTTGTTGTGCGATCCGGCGCTGACCTGGTTGGTCAGGTCGAGGTCAGGATCGATACCGTTGGCCTGCATGATGATACGGGGGATGATGTAGCCCGAGGTGGAGTTGGGATCCACGAAGCAGAAGGATTTACCCGCGAGATCGGCGAGCTCGGTGATGCCCGAGTCGGCCTGGGTGATGAACTGGCCCTTGTAGAAAGGCTGCATCTCGCCGGCCATATCCTGGTCGGGGTCAACCGTGTTGGTGTTGTAGCGGCGGGTGTTGACCAGAACCGGGACAACGTTGTACTTCTCGCGGGCGAGCAGCACCGAGAAGGTGTTGAGGAAGCCTACCTGCGCCTGTTCCGCGCCCATCGCTTCGATCGAGGCGGCAAACGAGGTGCCAACTTCGATTTCGAAGGCCATACCGGTCATTTCGGTAAGGCAGTCGGCGATTGCCTCACCAGCGGTGGTGATGCGGCCGGTGTCGCCCGAGGGGACGAAGGTCATAACGATCGGATTCTCGGGGGAACCCAGGTCGCCGGCGTTGACGGTCGGCTGGGTGGCCAGCGGTTCGCATACCGGGGGCGGCGTTGTGGGGGTAGCTTCCGGAGGCATGGTGGGTTCAACAGCCTCGGTGGCTTCTTCCGTCGGCTCTTCCGTAGCCACTTCGGTCATTTCTTCGGTGGGCTCCTCGGTCATAACCGGGGCCTCGGTCATTTCTTCGGTAGCGGCTTCGGTCGGCTGAGCGGGCTCAGGCTGCGGCGCTTCGGTCGTGGCGGCCGGAGTGCAGGACGACAGGACGAGGGTCAAGATGACCAGTCCAAACAACAAGACACGTTTCGTACTAAACCTACTCATTGGTTTCTCCTTCTCCTTACCAAATTCGTGCAGGCATTTATACGACAAACAGAGTTATTATACCGAATTTAAAGGGCATACGCTGCAAGTGATTGATTAAATTTACCGAAAATTATTCCGGCTTCCCGGGCCTGCCGAGCACCTCGAGCAGCAAATCCGGACGGTCGGTGATGATGCCGTCCACGCCGAGATCGATCAAGCGGCGCATTTCTCGCGGATCATCGATCGTCCAGACATCGACGCGCACGCCGCGCTCGTGGGCCGCGGTGACAAAGCGCCGGGTGATGATGGGAATGCCGCCGCTCGAAAGCGGCACCTGAAAGGCCTGGTAGGGCGGACTGAAGGTACGCCCAAGCATGACGAAATTGGCCAGGACAAAATCGCGCGTCTCGTTCTGGGCGGCGGAGGTTGCCACGCCGGGGCAAATCTGGCGGAAGGCTTTGATATTCGTATCGTGAAACGAGGCTGCCAGCACGCGGTTCTCCATCCGGTATTCGCGGATCAGATCGCAAAACGCCTCATAAACGGGTGGATCGGTCTGCTTCATGTCGATGTTGAAGCGCATTGCGGGCATGGCGGCGAAAACTTCGGCGACCGACGGGTAGGTGATGCCCATATCGCGGTACGGGAAGGTCTGCCCGCCGTCGTTTGACCAGCGATACCCCGCATCGAGGCTTTTCAATTGGGCGAAGGTCATCTCCTTGATCTGCCCCGCCCCGTTCGATAAGCGGTCCACCATATCGTCATGGCTGAAGACCAGCACGCCGTCACTGGTCATGTGCATATCGGTTTCAATCACGTCTGCGCCGAGGTCCGCGGCGCGCTCAAAAGCAAAGAGCGTGTTGCTGGGCCAAAGGCCGTCGCCGCCCTGGTGCGCGATGACGAGCGGGTGCGGCAGATCGGGATCAAAATACACCGCCGGAGCGGCGCGACGCGAGGCCGCCATCAGGACTGCGGTGATGATCAGCAGCACGACGATGACAGCAAGCGTAACCGCCAGTGGTTTTGGCATGGAAGAATCCTTGAACGGGTTGGTGGGCATAAGGCAGCAGCAGTATTCCGAAGCTTAAATATTGTAGCAACAACAACCGCGGGCCTGGGGTTCCTGCGCCTGTTCTCGCCGCAACGTATAGGCTTAATAATTTTGTAATTGGCATCAGAGGCGATTGCAGCGATTCCGGCCCCGCAAGCCCGTATAATGAAAAAAGACCCAAAAACGATACAATCCGCGGAGTATGCTATGCGAATTCTCCTGGCGCGCATCTTCTTGCTAGCCGCCATCCTCAGCGTAACAATCACCGGCAGCCCCATAACGGCAGCAGCGGGACACGAACTTCCGGCAGGACAGCAAGGCGCAGGGCCGCAAGCGGTTTTCCAGGCAGCCCTGGACGCATATAACGCCGCCACCGGGCGTGACTTTGTCATCAACGAAATGCGCCAGGAAGGCGAGCTGGCTTACGCCATCGCCGGGCTGGCTCCGGAAGCCGCGGCAGAAGCGGACGGCGCGGCATATACGGTGCTGCTGGCAGAAGATCGGGGAGCCGCCGGATGGTTCAGCGAGACCCAGGGCCTATCCGCGCCGGGCGATTTCAACCGCCTGCTCGACCGCTTCCCCGACAGCCTGCTGGACGAAGCCCTGCGCGCCATGTTCCGCCTGCCCGATGAAACAACGGTCTCCGGCGCGGGCGCGCCGGTCGCGCTGCTGGCGGCGGGGAATTTCACCGGTCACCGCCTGCCCTGGCCGTACGCGACCAAAGCGTACGTGACCCAGAAAGACAGCTACGACGGTCACATGAACCAGATCGATTTTGACATCGGCGGCAAGGCCATCTTGAACGGCGACATTTATGCGACCAAGCCGGGCAAGGTGGTGTTCGTCAAAGATTCGAGCAACGTCAACTGCCGGTCATCGTCGACCGACTGCATGCGGCTGTACAACGTGGTGGTCATCGAGCACAGTCCGACTGAATACTCGTGGTACCTGCACCTGGTGTACCGCAGCGCAACGGTCGAGGTTGGGCAGTGGGTCGGCTACGGCACCAAGATTGGATTGGAGGGCAATACCGGTTTCTCCACCGCCGAGCACCTGCATTATATGGTGTCCAGCGGCCATACCCCCTGGACAGACCCGGAAGTCCCCAACGCCTCGCCGTGGGGGCTGGGGATCGCCGCGGTGGATTTTGACGAGTATACCTGGGCTCAACTGGTTCCAACCTATTCGGCGCAGTACACCTCGCAGAACGGCGCGAACCTGCCCCCGGTTTGCCCGATCACAGGCGGAGGGCTGCTGTTCCGCGACTCCGCGTTCCGCTGTGCGGGGCTGCTGGAAGGTTCTGGTTACGCGCTGCAAAACCACGCCGGTTACCAGAATTTGATTGGACTGGACAACCTGGCTTCGTCCGCGCGCGTGCCGCAGGGCGGGTCGATGATGCTGTACGAAGACCACGACCGGAAGGGCGGCAAGAAATGCCTGAACGATTCGGACGACAATTTCGCGGGCGACACGTTCGATAACGGCCGTGCGCTCGACAATGCCGTATCCTCGTTCGAGCTGTTCAAGAGCCCCGGCTGCCCAGCCCGCGCCGTGGTCGACCTCATCGCGCCGCAGGGCGCGCTGACCAGCCCGGCAAGCGGGGCATCAC
>JAEYNP010000085.1 GCA_023412495.1 Pseudomonadota bacterium | reverse complement strand
CACCGGCCTCGCCCGAAGCGACCTTGGCGCGAGGGATGTAGTCGAGCAGCGAGGTCTTGCCGTGGTCGACGTGGCCCATGACGGTCACGACCGGTGCGCGGGAGACGGCTTCGCCCTCGAATCGCAGGTACTCGGCCAGCTGCTCTTCCAGTGCATTGTCACTGACCAGCTTGACCTTGTGGCCCAGCTCCTCGGCAATCAACTGGGCAGTTTCCTGATCCAGCACCTGGTTGATGGTGACCGGCGACCCCATCTTGAACATGAACTTGATGACTTCGGCTGCCTTGACCGACATCTGCTGAGCCAGATCGGCAACCGTGATGGTCTCGCCAATCGCAACTTCGCGAACGATGGGGCCAGTCGGGCTCTGGAAGCCGTGGGCGTTGCGCTTCTTCAGCTTCGACTTGCCGCGACCGCCACGACGATGACTTTCGTCCTCTTCGCCGGTACGCGAGGTACGTCCGAGCGGAGCCTTGGCCTTGAGCGACGGACGATGCTGCGCCTGCTTGCGATCGCGACGTTCGTCGTCATCGTTGCGTGTCTTCTCGACACGACGCGGCTCTTCCTTCTTGCGATCGTCCGCCGGGGCAGGCGCAGCCACTTCAACCGGAGCTTCCGCTGCGGCCGGCGCTGGTGCTACCACGGGCGAGCCCGCCTTGGCTTCGATTTCGGCCTGCGCCTTGCGGCGAGCCTCTTCGTCGGCGCGCTGGCGCGCTTCCTCTTCGGCCTTCAGGCGTGCCGCTTCCTCAGCCGCGCGCTGCTCTTCCAGCTCGCGCTGCTTCTCGGCCTCGATCTCCTCGGCACTGCGCTTGACGAAGGTCTTCTTCTTGCGCACTTCAACACTGATGGTCTTGCTACCCGCCACTTTCAGCTTCGTGGTGGTCTTGCGCTGCAAGGTAATCTTGCGCGGCTCATCGGCCTTGGCGCCGTGGCTGCTTTTCAGATGCGCCAACAGCGCCTGCTTTTCGTTATCGGTCACTACTTGCTCGGCGCTGGTGTGCGACAGTCCTGCCTCACGCATCTGCTGCAGCAATCGCTCGACCGGTGTGTCGACCACCTGGGCCAGTTCTTTCACCGTGACTTGCGTCATGCATCTCTCTCCTCAGGCCGCTATTGCTCACTCGAACCAATGGGCTCGGGCGGCCATGATCAGCTTGCCGGCACGCTCTTGGTCTATGCCGTCTATGTCGAGCAGATCGTCAATCGATTGCTCGGCCAGGTCTTCACGGGTGATGACACCCCGTACTGCCAACTCGACCGCCAGTTCCTTGTCCATGCCTTCCAGCGCGAGCAAATCTTCAGCCGGCTGAGCGTCCGCCAGTTTTTCTTCAGTAGCGATCGCCTTGGTCAGCAGGCGATCCTTGGCGCGCGTACGCAGCTCATTGACGATGTCTTCATCGAAGCCATCGATGCCGAGCATTTCCTCCATGGGCACGTAGGCAACTTCTTCGAGGGAGGTAAAGCCTTCCTCGACCAAAACCTGTGCGAGTTCCTCATCGACGTCGAGTTCTTCGATGAAGTTGCGCAGAATGTCGCCGGTTTCTTCCTGCTGCTTGGCCTGGATGTCGTCCTCGGTCATCACGTTGAGGGTCCAGCCGGTCAGCTGGCTCGCCAGTCGAACGTTCTGGCCGCCACGGCCGATGGCCTGGGCCAGGTTGTCCTCGGCAACCGCGATATCCATCGCGTGGGCGTCTTCATCGACGATGATCGCCGCGACTTCAGCGGGCGCCATCGCGTTGATGACGAACTGCGCCGGGTTTTCATCCCACAGCACGATATCGACACGCTCGCCACCGATCTCGCCGGATACTGCCTGGACGCGCGAACCGCGCATGCCGATACAGGCGCCTTGCGGATCGATGCGCTTGTCCTTGGAGCGCACCGCGATCTTGGCTCGCGAGCCCGGGTCGCGCGAGGCGCCCATGACTTCGATCAGCTCTTCGGCGATCTCCGGCACTTCGATGCGGAACAGCTCGATCAGCATCTGCGGCGCGGTGCGCGACAGGATCAGCTGAGGCCCGCGGTTCTCGGTACGGATCTCCTTGAGCAGCGCACGAACCCGCGCACCGACCCGGAAGGTCTCACGCGAGATGATGTCTTCGCGGGCCAACAGCGCCTCGGCGTTGTTGCCCAAGTCGACGATGACGCTGTCGCGGGTCACCTTCTTCACAGTCCCCGAGATGATCTCACCCAGACGGTCGCGATAGGCCTCGACAACCTGTGCACGCTCCGCTTCGCGAACCTTCTGCACGATGACCTGCTTGGCGGTCTGCGCGGCAATACGGCCGAACTCGATGGAGTCGATCTTTTCCTCGAGAACGTCGCCAACCTTGGCGCCCGCCTCGACGGCGCGCTCCATGTCGACCGTCAGCTGGTGAGCCGGATCATCGAAGTCTTCTTCCTCGACGACCGTCCAGCGACGGAAGGTCTCATAGCTGCCGTTCTGCCGATTGATGTCCACTCGCAGATCGACTTCGTCCTCGAAGCGCTTCTTGGTAGCAGTGGCAAGAGCCAGCTCCAGCGCCTCGAAAATCACACCGGCCGGTACGCCCTTCTCATTGGACACCGACTCCACAACCAGCAGTACTTCTTTGCTCATCGTACGCCTCGCCTTTCGCAATCCATTGGGGTCCGCGGAATCCGCGTTTAATCGAAACGGGGAATAATGTTGGTTTTGTCGATCATCTCGATCGGCAACAGGTATTCATGATCATCCACCAGCACCACGACATCCTGCTCTTCCACTCCGCGGAGAAGACCCTGGAAATTGCGCCGGCCCTCATAGGGCGAGCGCAGCTTGATTTTGACCTGCTCACCCGCGTGAGCAGCATATTGTTCTAACGTAAACAGCGGCCGATCCATCCCGGGCGACGACACTTCAAGCGTGTAGTCCGAACTGATCGGGTCCTCGACATCGAGAACGCCACTGAGCTGGCGACTGACCTTTTCACAGTCATCGACCAGAATTCCGTTGGGATGATCAATGTAGACCCGCAGCAACGAATGGCGTCCCTGTGACAGGAATTCGATACCCCAGCATTGATAGCCCAGAGCTTCTACGACCGGGGCCAACAAGGCCTGCAACTGTTCTAGCTTGCTCGACATCGAAGTCCCTCGCGCATGCTGAACAAATGAAAAATGGGCGAAACGCCCATCCCTATGATCGCCTGTAAATGCCGGCGTCCTGGCCTGAAGCCAATAAAAAGCCCCTTCACAGGGGCTTTCTACCAACTGGTTGCGGGGGCTGGATTTGAACCAACGACCTTCGGGTTATGAGCCCGACGAGCTACCAGAC
>JAEYNP010000083.1 GCA_023412495.1 Pseudomonadota bacterium | reverse complement strand
GTTTCAATCCACGCCCCCGCGCGGGGGGCGACTCCCGCCAAATGCTTCGCCTCCTCCAAATATGCTGTTTCAATCCACGCCCCCGCGCGGGGGGCGACGGGGGGGCTTTTTTATTTTGATAACTATGGTGATGTTTCAATCCACGCCCCCGCGCGGGGGGCGACGGAGAAACCCTGTGCTATAGGAGAACATTACGTTGTTTCAATCCACGCCCCCGCGCGGGGGGCGACGCAGGTCGTAAATATCTTTGGTGCCTTTCTCCAGGTTTCAATCCACGCCCCCGCGCGGGGGGCGACCCTTTTTTTTCGATGTTGTAATCAACTGTAGGAAGTTTCAATCCACGCCCCCGCGCGGGGGGCGACCCGCACGTCATACGCTTTCTCCTAATGTGGCGGGGGTTTCAATCCACGCCCCCGCGCGGGGGGCGACTGCCGGGTGAATTGTTGGTTGCCATGGCGGATCAGTTTCAATCCACGCCCCCGCGCGGGGGGCGACACAGTTCCCCGGCTGGACTTGGGTCGATCCACAGTTTCAATCCACGCCCCCGCGCGGGGGGCGACTGACCAAGCGGCTCGGCCTGTCGGCCAAGCAGATGGTTTCAATCCACGCCCCCGCGCGGGGGGCGACGGGATAGATAAATGTCGAACGGTCAAGCTAAGATGTTTCAATCCACGCCCCCGCGCGGGGGGCGACCGAGGAGCAGCGGCAAGGCTTTTCCGCAATGGCAGTTTCAATCCACGCCCCCGCGCGGGGGGCGACTATTTTGCGGTAATGCGATGGAGCGAGTACTAGGTTTCAATCCACGCCCCCGCGCGGGGGGCGACGATGTCGTGCCCTTTGAATCAGCGCAGCCGGACAGTTTCAATCCACGCCCCCGCGCGGGGGGCGACTCCAGAAGGGCGTCGACGCTGCGCTCGCGCGGAGTTTCAATCCACGCCCCCGCGCGGGGGGCGACCGACCTCCAAACTTGATAATACGCAAGAGGATAAGGTTTCAATCCACGCCCCCGCGCGGGGGGCGACATAATGCGTTGAATAATTCTACCGGATCATTAAGGTTTCAATCCACGCCCCCGCGCGGGGGGCGACTGATGCCATTTTTCCACCGCCCCATGGTGCGCTGGTTTCAATCCACGCCCCCGCGCGGGGGGCGACTCGGCTCCCAGACCAGGGCGAAATCCGTTGCCGGGTTTCAATCCACGCCCCCGCGCGGGGGGCGACATGTCGGGTTTGGGCTGGGTGGCAGAATCCCGGAGTTTCAATCCACGCCCCCGCGCGGGGGGCGACGAGCCATGCATTCCTTGAGCTCCCGGGTGATGTTGTTTCAATCCACGCCCCCGCGCGGGGGGCGACCCAGCGTCCAGAATAAAAAAATCCACATGGCCAAGTTTCAATCCACGCCCCCGCGCGGGGGGCGACGGAGTAATTGCAGGTTTTGATCCGACCACAGAAGGTTTCAATCCACGCCCCCGCGCGGGGGGCGACCGGCGAGCTCAGCCAAAAATTCCAGGAGAACGGCGTTTCAATCCACGCCCCCGCGCGGGGGGCGACTGCGGGATGCGGTCACCGCCCAGAAGAGTCAGTCGTTTCAATCCACGCCCCCGCGCGGGGGGCGACCAACGAAGAATTAACCGAAAGAATTGAAGCTCTCGTTTCAATCCACGCCCCCGCGCGGGGGGCGACCTGGAAGCCGCTGGCTCAGGACACCCTGCTGATGTTTCAATCCACGCCCCCGCGCGGGGGGCGACTTGGCCGAGGCGATGGAGGTGGGGCAACTCAAGAGTTTCAATCCACGCCCCCGCGCGGGGGGCGACGCACGAGGCCCATAACGCGCACAATATTGCCTGGTTTCAATCCACGCCCCCGCGCGGGGGGCGACTCATTGCTTACTGCGGAGTACCGCTGCTCATCTGGTTTCAATCCACGCCCCCGCGCGGGGGGCGACTCACCGTGGTCGCTCGGGGCAGGCCCTGTGCGGTGTTTCAATCCACGCCCCCGCGCGGGGGGCGACGTCTGTGATAAGAAACACCCGCTCTTCTGTGTAGTTTCAATCCACGCCCCCGCGCGGGGGGCGACCCAGCTCATTACCGCCCCGGATTTCTCCATGTCGTTTCAATCCACGCCCCCGCGCGGGGGGCGACCGAAAGCCTCTGCAAAAATCCGCTCTCATTGCTGTTTCAATCCACGCCCCCGCGGGGGGGGCGACTGCCAGAATGCGTCGGCACTTTCACTCGTTGTAGGTTTCAATCCACGCCCCCGCGCGGGGGGCGACACGGCTCCCAAGACCATGGCTGACGTGGGCGAGAGTTTCAATCCACGCCCCCGCGCGGGGGGCGACATACTATATGTTATCCAAAGCACGCATGAAACGAGGTTTCAATCCACGCCCCCGCGCGGGGGGCGACTGTTGGTTGTACACAAACTGCCGTAAGTAGGATTGTTTCAATCCACGCCCCCGCGCGGGGGGCGACTATGGACACCAGGGATCACACTTTTCGTTTGGTGGTTTCAATCCACGCCCCCGCGCGGGGGGCGACTAACTGTATCAAATATTTTCGATAATACGTAACAGTTTCAATCCACGCCCCCGCGCGGGGGGCGACCGTGCATCAAAAAAATATAACTATATCAATGTAAAGCTATGCATTTAGCGCGAAATGGTAAAAAATCCATTTACATACGTCTTCCTTTTCGGGTTGTCGAATGAAAATCATCTGTAAAAACAATATAGTGTGCCCTTCGCGAAAGGTCCGGGAAGAACATGTCCGCTTGAGGTTCGCGGTTCCTTTTTAAACGATTAGCGGACCTTCAGGATCATAGGCAGGTTTTGCTCCTACATGCTCCATCCGCTGCTTCCAATTGCTTCCAAGAAAATAAAACCTCAGGCTGTCCAATTCTTCATCGATTTCGTCAATTAGACGAGCTCGGAGCATGGACCACTGCGCGGGATCCAACAGACATTCGAAGACTGAAAACTGAACCCTTTGTCCGTAATTTTCACAAGCCTTGGCAACGCGTCTCAGACGCTTTCGTCCTTCTGCCGTTTCCGTGTTGACGTCATAAGTGACCAGCACCAGCATCTTGCCCTCCTATTTCCAGAAAAATGGGGGATACCCATCCAGGTCGCCGCGGATATATCGGCTCAGCAAGAGAGCTTGGGCATGGGGTAAGAGACCCAGCGCAATTTTTTCATTGATAAACGGATGGTGCAACTCTTCCTGCTTTCTTTTCTGATATGCGACCAGCACTTCCTTCCTGGTTACGTCATCCATCACAACTGCGCCGCTTTCCGTGGTTTTGAAACCTTTACCTTTGATCTGCCTCCGATTGACCAGGGAAAGGGCGAGTCGATCGGCTAAGACCGGTCGCAATTCTTCCATGAGATCAAGGGCAAGGCTGGGTCTGCCTGGTCTGTCTCTGTGCAGGTATCCTACGGCTGGATCGAGACCGACTGTCTCCAGCGCGGAGCGGACATCATGCACTAGAAGGGTGTAAAGGAAGGAGAGGAGGGCGTTCATATTATCAAGAGGCGGTCGCCTGCTTCGTTCCCGGAAGAAAAACTCATCTTTGCTTGCAACAATCAGATGATCGAACACTGAAAAATAGAATCTGGCTGTATCGCCTTCGACTCCCCTTACGCTTTCAAGGGGCATCGGCTGCTTGAGCATGGAGAGCTGGCGCTCCAGATAAGTTGCGGCATTTTTCATTTCCTTGCCACCTGTCTCTTCCGGGTAATCGCGCAATCCGCGCATGAGCACTGTTCGCTGGTTGGCAACCTTGGCGACCACAACGGCCCGGGCAATTTCGGCGGATTTGTCGGCATCGTCCGCCCAACGGTATTGCTGCCGTCGTAGAAGCACATTCCCCGAGACCGGCCCCTCTACCCTGGACCAGAATTTCCCGTATTCGCTCAAAAATGCAATTCTTACTCCGCGCTCCGCACACAATTGCATAAGCGGCGGCGAGCATGAAACCTGACCAAAGCAGACAATGCCGCCAAGTGTATGGATCGGCACTCGAAGTCGCGTTTCATGTTCCACACGGATTGCAACAGTCTCGCCATCCCGTGCCAGATAAGCGCCTTGGGTTGTCACATAGAGAGAGTTCAGTAGATGTCGCATCCTTATCCTTGTCTTTTCGTATTATTTCTCGCCAGCCTTTTTTGGCTCTCCGGTTCATTCAGGTAGTTCTCCCGGCGCACTAACTTCTCGTCTATCTCTTGCTCAAGTTTTTTCAGCGTCTCACCGGCAATGCGTCCGCCTTTAAGAGCCGCAGTTCTATTCTCGATAAAGCCTTGGATGTTCTGTTTTCGGGCAATCTCCGCGGCGGCCGCTTCGCCAAGCATGGAGAAGATCAACTCCAGCTCGCTCATGTGATCACGTAGGTTTTCCCGTTCCAGCCCTTTCAACTCCTTGTATTCTTGTGGAGTTATGCCAAACGTGTTCTTTGAAATTTCGGCGGCAAGAATGGCATGCTCCTTTTCTCCGTTTACGCCGCGATCTTGCCATTCCTTCTTCAGGGTCGCCCGGACGGCAATGCCATGCATCCGCTTTGCAATCCAGGTCTCGGAATAGCCTTTTGCTTTATAGAGGGACACAGTCAGGTGGGAGGACAGTTCGGGATTTTCGATTTCTCGCATTCGCGCATAACCAACTCTGGCAAGCCAGCATTTGCATTCCTCTGCTTTGGGTGAATTGATGGTTTGGATGAAGCGAAAGACTCCCGCAGTGGCTGTACACTCGACTTCCTCTCGTCCGTCCGGTGAATCCAGCCAAAGGGGAGTAATGAATCGGCCCCACTCTTTAGACAGCGTGTCATCATGCTTGCGTATTTTTCTGAGAACGTCATTTCCTTCGTCTGAATCGGTCAACGCTTTGACTACATCAGAAACGGCAAACCACCACTCACCATTGTGAAGCGTTTTTCTGATGTCTTTACTGTCGAAAATCGCAGGAATTGTTTCCATCTCGACACCTCTGTTATCAAGATTCTAGGTTGAAGGCTTTGGCCATATACCACTGAATACTCCTGGAAGTACCGGTTACTTTCGGCATGCACAGCGGCAGCAGGGAACAACTGTCGCACTTCTTTTCATACCGAGCCTGTGGCGTACGGCCGCTTTCGAGCAGATCATGCAGGTGGTAGGCTGCTTCTACGGTTTTTTGCCGTAAGGCTGCATCGAAAACCACCGTCATTCGTCGGCGGGGCTTGCCGTAATAAATTGCCCCTTCGGGTACGGAGCAGGCATGCATCTCCTCAAGGCATATGGCCTGGGCGCAGAGCTGGACCAAGTCGGAGTCGTTCTTTTTGGGCTTGCCGCGTTTATATTCCACCGGCAACGGCTGCCAGAACGGCTTGCTTGCTGATTCGTCTCCTTGTCGGTGGTATTCCACGGCGTCTGCCCGGCCGGAAAGACCGAGCCGCAATGAGCGAAGCGGCAAACCGAATACCGTACGAATCCTCCCTCGCGACTCTCGGCCCGCTTCATCGACCCGTTCGTGCATTATTTTACCCTCGGCGGTGAATCTGTTTTCCGTCCATTGCTGTTCAATGTGGATGAGCGCACATTGGCGGGGGCAAAAGAGAAGATGCTGAAGGGCGGAGATCATGACCAAATTGTCTTCGTCGTACAATTTTTCTCCGGTGGGTGGCGAATAACTCCCGCTAGGCGCGTTCGGGTTTTCATCCATCAGAAGCACCTGCAGGTCTTTGAGCTGGATCATCGTCCAGAAGATTGACAATCAATCTGATCATCAGTTCCTTGCGGGGCGGGTCACTGGCGGCAATGAGCAGGGCCAAAGCAACCAGGGCTTTGGAGTCGAAAAGAATTGCGAGCCCGTTTGACTGGAGGTAGAGCAGGAAGAGAAAAGAGCCGATCCGCTTGTTGCCGTCGGTGAAGGGATGATCCTTGATAATGAAGTAGAGGAGATGGGCCGCTTTCTCTTCAATACTCGGATATAGATCAAGCCCTCCAAAGGTCTGGTGAATCGCACCGAGAACGGAAGATAAGCCGCCGCGTTCCTGACCGAACAGACCTGTAATTTCGCCTCTGGTTGCCAATTCTTGCCTCAGACAGTCAACGGCCCGGCGCACGGTGATCAGGTCGAAAGGCAACCCGCTGCTCTTGTGGGACGTTTCGGGGATGGCGAGCCTGTCTTCATCAAACTGAAGCAACAGATTCCAGGTTTGTGAGTAACGCCGAACCAATCTGAGAACCGCGAGCCCCTCATCGTTCACCAGATTGTGCCGCTCAAGTGTGTCGGTGAGAAGCGTCAAAATGCCGCGGACCTCTTCCCCGCCTCTTTCAATGAGTCGGCGGTGATTGTGGGCGTAGCCGCGCACCAGATAATCCTTCAAAACAGAGGTCGCCCAGATTCGGAACTGGGTGCCGCGCTGGGATTTCACCCGGTAGCCGACGGAGATAATGACATCAAGGCTGTATAAGGCAATCGGCTTGTCGGACAGAGCAATTTGCATTTTTTGCATATTGCTCTGTCTCGGCAATTCACCTTCTTTGAAGACGTTATTGACATGGCGCGAAATGACCGACTGGTCTCGCTCGAATAGTTCGGCCATCTGCGCCTGGCTCAACCATACGGTTTCATCTTGGAGCTGAACATCCAAGTTCGTTTGCCCGTCTTCGGTTTGATAGAGAAGAATGGCGTTGTGGCTCGGTGCGTTCGGTCGATCAGTCTGAAATGTCATTAGTGATAATTCCTCAAAATCCGTCAATTTCCTCGGGAACCAACCCATCTAAATCTAGAAGTTGATATGATCCATCCTGGTTGACTCTTAACGTCCTATGAACTTTGGCGGAAGAGTATTGGCCTGATTTGCAGTTATGCTGCCACCAGATGACTTTTTTTACAGCCATACTTCCTTCGGGTCGGGCAGAAGATGCATCGTTTTCAAATAGCTGAGGCAGAATACTTTTTATGACTTTCGCGTCCTCGCTGTTGAAGCCAGTGCGTTCTGCAAGCTGAGGATTCATGCTGCCATAAAAAACATAGACACCTTTGTCTACTCTGTGCTTCATGCCCATGGTATCGGAACTACGCTTGCTGCCGTCGCCTTCCCCGCTGACGCTTTTGGTGATTTGGATACTGGCGACGCTCACTGGCTCAACACTGAAAGCAGATTGAACTGTTACCGGACCACGGATGGGAATGGAAACGCCTGCTGCGTCGCCTTCTTTGCCGAAGGCAAACAACTGTCCGAATGCACGAACATCGAACCATTTCACGCATGCCTTTCGTGCTGCTTCCTCTTTGCTGCAGAACCGGGGATTGAAAGTATCCTTTCCCAACCCGTAATCGTTTGATTCCGCCCTTTCTTTTAGCGAGGGCATAGGATCGATCTTGCGATCGTCGGACTGCACAAAAACTGACTGATTTTTGTCCATAAGTCTGTCGCGAATTTTACGTTTTATACAGACATCGCTGATTTCGCCAAGGCCGTCGTAGTCGGTCCGGGGCCTGTTGCCGTTAAGTGGATCTCCGTTTGGGTTGGCACGATCAACGGTCAGGATAACGGCGAAGTCGATTTTGTTCTGCAAGCTGCTCATGAGTTTTCTCCTTTGCTGTTCAGTGGACGTGTTCTATTTTTTTTGCTCTTCCTTCCTGAAAAAATCTGAATACTGGCAGTGATATCCCAGAAGAAATTCTCCATCGAGTTTCTTTGGTGAAATGAAGTCGTCAATGTCATTCACGGTATCTAAAATCTCCTGCAGTACTCGTTTGGCTCTGTCATAAATCCAATGGCTTTCCTCGCGACTTTGCAGACGCTGCATATACGGAGCAATTTGTTTTTCGAGATCACGCCAGGTGGAGCATGGATGATCGGCAAACCGCTGCATAAGACGCTCGGCGTTGGTTGGACGATTTTCGCCTGCAATTTTGAGGGCGCTACGCTCGATGTATTCCGCTACTGCCAGTAGACGCCCATAAAGGTAGTCTCGTGTTCGACGTTCTTTATCAAGTGCCATGGTATATGATCTCCTTTTCTTTTTGTTAGGGTGTCTGGCATAGAAGCCTTTATACAGTGCGCAGGCGACGCCCAGCACCTCGTCCCATTCCCATTTTTCCAGTCCAATCCTATTGCATGCTCTGCCTACACAACCTTCCATAAGATCGCGGGGAATCGGCGAACCATCCACTATACAGGACAGAAGGCGCTCGACTGTTGCTTTATGGAGTTTATCGTCGACTCGCCTGCCATAAGCGACACTGGCAATGGTTGAGGGTAACGGAGCACAAGGCGTGAATACGATGCTGGGTTTTGCTTTGGCATCTTGTTCATCATGCTTTCTAATGGGCAGTATCCAGGCCATATTTTCCTGCCAGTGTTTCAGCTTCTCAAGATACTCATGGGCTATCTGTTCGCGGTAAAAGGTGACGGAAAGACGACCTTTGCCAGAGGGGTTGGCCGCGTCGAGAGCTAAAACTGCAATGCCATCCTTGTCATCCAAATTCGCCTTGTAACCGCTAAGAGCTTTTGCCAAACGACGGGAAAAGGTTTGCCCAAAATCTTTATGGGCTGATCCCGTCTGTTCGGACTGTGTCTGCTGAGGTGTCAGATCCTCCTCATCAGCATAGAAGTCGATTTCTTCCATTGGCTGCCAGTCACCGGGATTGGGTACGTCCACGCCTTTTACGGCCCATGCCACCACAGCTTGATTTCCATTGTGGTAGCCCTGCCGGGCAATAAGCCAGCGTAATGCGTTATGCGCTTTGTGGCTTACTTCATATCCAACGGTACAGGCCTCTTCTGGCATAAGAAAGCGACCACGAAAGGTGAAGCCCGTCTCGTCATTGGACGAGATGAGCTTAGCCCCATCCCCCGGCCTGCGAATATTGCGTGGGTGCTTTGTGGTTATAGAAATCTCCGCGCCACTTACCATACACAAACCTTTTTGCCACATTCGAGCTGCATCATAGGCAGCCCATGCTGCCTGCAGGCTTTTGTTTTTCCATGTGCGCGGTTCTATTTCACCTGGCCTTTGCACGACCCAACGTACCAAGGCTTTCCCTTGGTCACGCATCTTGGTTTTGCTGTCAGGAGGCAATAAATTGAGCAGTGTTTTTTGCCTGCCTTCTGGCGGGGAGGTGAGCATCTTGCCCTTGTCATTCAACAATACGACGCCGTGCTCTGCTAGATTCGCGATTAGAGTGCCTCCTTCTAAATAGTAGAGTACAGCCTTGGCATGGGGGTGGGTATAGGGGGAGTCACACCATGCTCGGAGCAATTTCATATACTCTTCGTACCGATCTCTGGGAGGGTCTTTCTTCCCATTCTTCTTGGAATTGGCAACAGCTTTCTGCTCTATGTCTTCACAGAGAGCCGATCTCGTTCGATAGTCGCTGGCGCAATAGCTGATATTGTCCATAAGCGGATGCGGAGCAACATTGCTGCTTCTCCCAGCCGAATCCTCGGTTGCCGGTATGATGATCTGTGTCTTGGCAGGAAGAAGTTCCGCTCTGATAAAATTCCCCTCGCCATCCAATGTCACCTCTATATGTGCTTGCTGGCTGGCGTGGCTCACGGGCATAAGGCCCTGCACCTCCTTCTTGCCATCATCCTGGGGAGGATCGACAAAATCGGGGTTCTGTACGCAGACTTCATAGGTCTCACACAGCTTTTGCAGCCAACTCATACGCAGCCTCCTTTCAATAATGTACGGGCGTCGGGGTAAGCGGCGGTATCCGGCTCATGCAGCAAACGAACAAGTTCTTCCTCGCTGCAACCGCTGTAGTTCTGATCGGGTGAAAAAAACTTGGGCGTCATGGGGCGGATGTATTTGCGGATGATGGTGGAATCGTCTGGCTCAGGGAATTCTATGACTCCATTGCGCATCACCGGACGCCAGAAACGGGCCTGAAAGGCTTTTTCCCCGGTCTCGTCAGGGTAGTCAAAGCCGTGGAACATAAGGCCAAAAGAGAGTTCGTCCAAATTGTCGTAGGCACCTTCTCCTTCACCAAATTTGCAGGGTTCCACATAGCCCTGGCATTCCCGCGTGCCGAGAAATATATCCTGCCGTCCGCCCCGAGCGAGCATCCGTTTAGCAATCTCGTAGTGCTTGCCGTCGATCTGATCTCGGGAGAGTTCCGGCCTAAATTTATTCCAGATGAAGCGGGCTTTTACCTGGTATTTGACGTTTGCCAGATAGGTATAAATGGACAGGTCATTGCCGCCGTTTAATTTCAACGGTTTTACCCCTTTGGTCTGGGTGCGGAAGACGTTCATGATCCGAACTTTTTCGATAATCCAGATGAAGGTGGGCTTCCAGTATATGGACTTGGTCACGCCTTTGAGAGCTTCATAGGTAGGGACATGATAGGAGCATTTTTCCCCGCCTATGCGCGTCACCGGATCGGAGAATAGGGCATAGCGGCCGCATACAGCAAACTCAATGTTGTTTTTCATCCATTCCTCCTCAACATATTAGGGTGTGCAGAGTCCCATGAGGTTCGGTAGTGACACCAAACTCATCTGAATAATAGGCGTTTTTAAGAGCAAGAATGCCGCTTTGCTGGATATCATCTACGGCTTCTTTTTGGTTCAGTTTTTTCAACGGCCCCGGGAAAAGGTTCACAGCATACCTTTGTGCGGATTGGAGCAGTTCCCGTTTTCTGCTGTACAGGGCGGTAGAATACAGTTCGCCAATGAGCTCCGCACCCTGTTTAAATGGTACGAGCACGGCCTGTGTGGGTGCGTCGATAACCTGAAACAGTGCCGAAGCAGTTGCGAATGACTGCCGCAGCATCTCCTGATGTGGCATATGCCCAGGGGCGTTGGTATTTGCTCCCAGCATGTTGAGCAGCGTTTCATTCCTATCACCGCAGGTGACGGCGTAGGCCATTATATCCCGCCGCCTGTGGAAATAATGCTGGAAATAGGTATGAATGATTTCTGGCTGGTTGAGGTCGTGTCCGGAAGCGGCAAGCTGCTCTTTGCAGCCATGCAGGATGGCGCTAAGATAAATGCTTCGGCCTTCCCGTATATCCTGCAGCATGTCCAGGTTTTCCTCCTGTACGGTGACAATATGAACCCGCCCACGGATAGACGAGCCGTGCCTGTTGCAGCGGCCAGCCGCCTGCAGAATTGAGTCCAGCCCTGCAGCAAAGCGGATAACCGAACCGAAACTTACATCCACACCGCATTCAATGAGCTGGGTACTGACACAGAGCACGGGCCGTGCTGTGTTGGGGGCGAGGTCTTGCCGCAGGGTTTCCAGTTTCTCCAGGCGATGAGCTGGGCAAAGGTGGGTGCTGAGATAATAGCTGGCGCCTGACCATTGTGTCAGGCACTGAGCATACACTCGTTCCGCCCAATCCTTGGTGTTACACACCACGAGGCAAGAACCGGCCCGGTGTAATTCTTCCAGGGCAAGAGCGGCAATTTCGTCCAGCGTCATGACCTTGTCACAATGGTCAAAGAAATCCACACGCTTGAAATTGCCGAATAGCTTGGAAACATTAGGCATGATTTCCCGGTCGTTGGGGAAATCCAACTGCCCCAGGAAGGGGCGGGGGAGATTGTCCAGACATGGTTGGGTGGCCGTGCAAAACACGGCGGAAGAACCGCAAACTTCCAGCAGAAAACTCAGTGCATTGCAGAACATGTGCATGCAGCGTAGGGGCAGCGTCTGAATTTCATCGAAAATAATGATGCTGTTGGCAAGATTGTGCATGCGGCGGGCTTGGCGCGTCCCGGAACCGAAGAGGCTTTCCAGAAATTGCACCATGGTGGTGAAGACGACGGGGGCTTCCCAGTTGTTCGCCAGCAGTTTGTTCTGCCAGCTCTCGTTGTCTGACAGAATGTTCGAATGATGTTCCAGTACAATGGTACCCGCCTCTTCATTGAATTCCAGTATTTCCCTTGCAATCTTGGCGTTCTGGTCAATGATGGAAGTGTAGGGAATAACGTACACCACCCGATCCAGACCGTATTTTTGTGCATGGTGCAGGGCAAAACGCAGGCTTGCCAGAGTTTTGCCGCCACCCGTGGGTACGGTCAGAGTAAAAAGCCCCTTGTGTTCGGCGGCACGAATGCGACATTGGTCCGATATATTGCGGCGCAAGCAGTCCACGGGATGTTTTTGTTCAAAACTGTCTAGATGGTCTTCCAGTCTTTCAATGAGGCTTTCCCACGGCCGTCTGAGCATGTGCGAGCGGAACTCCTTGTATTTTGGGTCTTCGAACTCCGCACTGTCGATGCGGTCGGCGTCAAGCAGGCAGCTGAGAAGAAAACGCGCCACCAATCCTCGCTGAACTTCCCGGCTACTGATGTTGTCGTTTTTATCGGCATTCGAGGCAGTTGCTGGCAACAAAGCCGTTACCCGTTTATAAATGGCCAATTGACAGCGGTAGAGTTCTTCCATGATTTGAGGTGTGAGTAGCTCTTTGCTTTCAGCTTCAACGACGTCATCGCAGGCGCGCAAGCAGGTGGCAAGATGGGTATATTTATCCTCCTTGTTCATGCGCTTGCTGAACACTTGCTCTCCTTCTGCAGAAAGGCAATCAATGAGTCCCGAATGATGAGAAGAAATGCATAGGGCCAGGATCTGCGCGTAAGGTAAGTTTATAGATTTAGCCGCATAATGCTTCCATACCTTTTGCGCTCCAGCTGAGGAGTGGTCGATTTTGCCTTTGGCGGCTTTGGCATCAGTATAGTTATCATGGTCCTGGTCAAGCATGCCCTGAGCCGATTTGAGATAGTGTTGGAACGCGTCGGAATATTTCCCAAAATCATGTAGCAAACCAACAAGCCTACCTGATGAAGACAATCCCGCTTTTTCGGCGAATTCTCCAGCCAATTCAGCTACCTCTTTCAGATGTTCTCTCAAAAACTGCTGACCTTTGTCTGCCTCTCTGATATGCGCAATGGCTTTTTCCATATGTTCTTTTCATTTTTAAATAATTAAACCGTCTCATTCCCACCCTACCACACCCACCCTGTCAGGGTGTGACATGGCCGTGATAAATTTTCCCCATTTTTTCAATTTCCTCCTGCACGAGCTTTTGTAGGTCGATCGGCTCAATGACTTTGACATTTCCGCCATAGCCGAGGATAACACCAGTCAGTTCCCGAAAATCCGCGGCGGGAAATTCGAGGCGCAGAGCACCCTCCGGGGTGGTGGCGGTACGCTGCTCCGGGTGCCAACTCTGCTCCATGATCCACGGGGCGATCTGCGGGGAGAATTGCAGCACCACCTTCTTTGCTTCCGTGCCCTGCATGATGCCGAAGTTGCGGCGGGTGTATTCCTTGATGTCCGGCAGGTCGGCGGGGACGGGGAGACGCTCGTGGCCTGGCGTGATTTCGCGGATACGGGCCAGGGCGAAGTTGCGCAGCTCTTCGCGGAGGCCGCACCAGGCGATGAGGTGCCAGCTGCCCATGTAGTGCATGAGGTGGAGGGGCTGGATGGTTCGGGCGGAGGTGTTGCCGTTATGCGGGGAATGGTAGGTGATGCGCAGCGGGCGGTCGGTGAACAGCGCTTCCACCGCCTGGCGAAAGGTGTCGGTGTTGACTCTCGCGTATTCGATGTTCTTGACCGAGACCTTGCGGGCGACCTGGTCGAGGCAGGCGCGGTCGGGCAGCATGGTCACGTGGTCGATCATCCGGCAGAGGTCGTCCTTCAGTGCCGGGTCGGGGATGGTGGAGGCCAGGCGGACGGCCAGCGACAGGGCGAGGATATTGGTCTCGTTGATCCAGTGAGAGGGGATTTCCCAGGCATCGTCGGTATAGTGGTAGCCGTTGCGGGCCCGGACGAATTCGAGGGGAGCCTGGAGCCGGTCGCGCAGGAATTCGATCACGCGATGGGCTGTTCGTTCGGAGATTTCGAACTTACAGCTGAGATGGCGGCTGTTGGGATACCGGCCGGCCTTGATCTTGCCGTGAAACCAGTAAAATCGTTCGAAGGTTTGCCGTTCCGACATCGCTCGGGCCTCCTCCTTCGGGAGAGTGATGATCTCGTTGCCGGTGAGGCAACATGGAAAAACACTGTGATCCGTAGGGCTTCAGCCAATGGAACAGCAGTCAGGGCACAGCGTGGTAATTGTCTGATCTTATTGATTATTTCTGTTCATTATCGCGAATAGTGGCAGCTAATGCAAGAGGATTAATGCCGCTAGGGGATAAAGGGCTGAGACAGCTTGCTCCTAACACTCTCCCGGGCGATAAAGATTCGCCCCTACACACCAGCCGGCTGAACGGCTGTGTTTTTATATTGATGCTATGGCGGAAAATTGAGAATAGCGCGGTGGCGATGTGAGAAAGGACTTCAGTAGAATAAAAAAAATTGTTTATAATCAATTTGTCCTCGCAAAAAACAAGATCCGCATCACGTAGTGCTGTAAATCGTGTGCTGGGTGGTCTGCCTGAAGAATCTTTCGCCACTGGAGGATTGCAATGACTATCCGAAATCTTGAGTTCATGTTCAATCCGTCTTCCGTCGCTTTGGTGGGCACAAGTCAGGAACCTGGCTCCATCGGGGCCGTGCTTGCGCACAATATGATAAGCGGAGGGTTTCAAGGGGATATCTTTCCCATCAGCGCGAAGTACGGCACCATTGGAGGACTTCCGGCCTATCCCGATCTGGACAGTCTGCCAAAGACACCCGATCTTGCCGTGATCGCCGCGCCGCCGGAGACATTTCCACAAATTATTGAAAAACTCGGAAGCCTCGGTACACGGTCGGCCGTGGTGATATCTGCCGGGTTCGGCGAGGAAGGAAGCGAAGAGGGACACCGGCTGCGCGACCGGATGCTCGATTCCGCTCGCCCCCATCTTCTGCGTATCATAGGTCCCGGTAGCCGAGGGATTATGCTGCCGGGGGTGGGCCTGAATGCCGGTCTGGGGCATGTGCAGCCCCTGAAGGGAAATATCGCCTTTGTCAGCCAGTCGGGAAGCATTCAGGCTTCCGTACTCGATTGGGCCACGTCGAGAGGCATCGGGTTCTCCCATATTGTCTCCATGGGAAACATGTCCGATGTCGATTTCGGCGATATGCTCGATTATCTGGCCACCGATTTCAAAACCAGGGCGATACTGCTCTACATGGAGACCGCCACCCATATCCGAAAGTTCATGTCCGCGGCCCGGGCTGCCGCCCGGATGAAACCCGTGGTCGTCGTCAAACCCGGCCGCTATATGGAAAGTGCCCGAGCCGTGGTTTCCCATACCGGCATATTGACAGGGGCCGATGAAGTATACAACGCCGCCTTCGAACGCGCCGGCATGCTGCGGGTGTTGGATATGCAGGCGCTCTTCGATGCCGTGGAGACCCTTGCCATGTCCCGTCCGTTTTCGGGCGATCGTCTGGCTGTATTGTCCAATGGCGGGGGGATTGGCGTGATGGCTACCGATGTTCTCATTGAAAAAAAGGGCCGCCTGGCAGAGTTGTCCCCTGAAACCATCTCCCGCCTGGACAGCGTGTTGCCGGCCGCCTGGTCGCGCAGCAACCCTGTGAACATCGTCGACGATGCGCCGGCCCGCTATGCCGATGCGATACGTGCTCTCCTGGAAGACAAGGGAGTGGATGCTCTGCTTGTTTTACATTGCCCTTCATCGGTTACCTCAGGCGCGGACACCGCCCGGGCGGTGGTCGACACCATCAAGGAGTCTGGTTCGAAGGCGAGTTCCCGGGGTATTTTTACCTGCTGGCTGGGGATGGATTCCGCCCGGGAGGCCCGGAAGATATTTTCCGAAAACGGGCTTCCGACCTACGCGACGCCGGCTGAAGCGGTTCGCGGATTCATGCAGATGGTGCGTTACCGCATCAGCCAGAAAATGCTCATGGAAACGCCGGCGAACATTCCGGAGGTTTTCGAGCCGGAAACGGGGAAAGCCCGGGAAATTGTGAAAGGCGCGTTGTCTCAAGGCCGTGAATGGCTGACCGGGACAGAGGCAAAAGCCGTTCTCTCCGCTTACCAGATCCCGGTGATCCCGGGAGACGATCGGCCCATACAACCTGCTGAACTTACGGCCGGGATGGGTCAATCGTCGCCGCCGATGATAAACCGTTTCCAGGCCAGGGAGCTGATCGTGGGCGCCGGCAACGATGTGCAGTTCGGACCGGTGATTTTCTTTGGCGAGGGCGGTGCGGCGGCCGACATCATCCAGGATAAGGCAATTGCCCTGCCGCCGCTCAACATGCAGCTTGCCAGGGAAGTCATGCGCAAAACCCGCGTGTATCGCCTGCTGCAGGATTGCGGCGGCAAGCCCGCCGCTCATTTGGACTCCATTGCCCTGACCCTGGTCAAGGTGTCGCAGCTGGTATGCGACATCGACGATATCGCCGAGCTGGACATCAATCCGCTACTGGCCGGCGAGAAGGGCGTGCTGGCCCTGGACGCGCGCATCCGGGTGAAAAAATCGCATCTGCCGGCTGCAGAGCGGCTGGCGATCTGCCCGTACCCGAAGGAACTCGAAGAGCTGATCACCCTTCCCGATGGCCAGACGCTCCTGCTTCGTCCCATCCGTCCGGAAGACGAACCGGCGTTCCAATCGCTCTTCTCCAAGCTCACAATGGATGAGATCCGACTGCGATTTCTCCATGCCATGCGATTCCTGTCCCATGAAATGGCGGCCTTTCTAACCCAGATAGACTATGACCGCGAGATGGCCCTGGTCCTCTGCGATCCGAGCGCTCAAGCGGAACCGGTACTGTATGGGGTGGTGCGTCTTATGGCGGATCCGGACAAGGCACGCGCCGAATTCGACATTCTCATTCACCGCGATATGACCGGCCTGGGCTTGGGTCCGATGCTGATGCGGCGCATCATCGATTATGCCGTGAATCGGGGTATCGGGGAGATCTTCGGGGAAGTGTTGGCCGAGAACAGGTCCATGCTGAGACTATGCGAGGCCTTCGGATTCAAGAAAAAACGCGATCCGGAAGACCCGGAAGTAATGATCGTTAGTTTGGCCCTGCGCTAGGAGCCTGTCGAATTATGCCCTTTTTCCCATCTCTTCGTTATTTTCGAAAATGCCTCGATCTGAGAAAAAATGGCTATAACCGGACAGGCTCCTGCTATAGCCGAGGGAATCGCCGGCAACGGGGCTACGGGTTGCATTTCGCCATCAAATATGCGATGCATCCGTTCAGTGTTGCCAGCTGCGGGTAGTCTGCCTCGGATATTTCCACCTTCAGCTGCGATTGAAGGGCGACTGCGAAGTTCATGAAATCGACGGAATCGAATTCGAATTGATTGCGAAATCGTTCCGCGGGGTCGAGATCGGCAAGATTCGCTTCCGGGGCGATCTTGCCGATAAGCTCCAGGGCCACGTTTTTGATTTGCTCTTCTGTGATCATGTGTCGCGCTTGCCTCATCCGTCAACTTCCAATGTTGATAAAGTCGTAAAGTGCTCCAACCCGTGGAGATGGACTCTGGAAAAAGTTCGATATACGAGGCGTAGTGTCTGAAACGGCGCTTTGGTAGTACATACGGTACAGCGAAGCGCCGTTTCAGACCTGCAACGAAGTAGATCGGACTTTTTACGAGTCCATCAATGTTGAGAGATCGCCTTCAGGTAAACCCAACTCACGGGCCTTGAGCAGCCTCCGCATGATCTTGCTGGACTTGTTTTTAGGGATATCGGCGCAAAAGTCGATCTCCTTCGGGGCTACGACCGATCCCAGCTTCTTACGGGCAAAGCCGATGAGCTCCAGGCGCAGCTCTTCGCTCGGTTCCATTCCAGGTTTCAAAACGACAAAGGCCTTCACGATTTCGCCGATGAGCGGGTCCGGCTTGCCGATGACTCCTGCTTCTATAACGGCGGGGTGTTCCATGAGGGTGCTTTCGACTTCGAAAGGCCCCACCATGTGTCCCGAGGTCTTGATGATGTCGTCGGCACGGCCGACGAACCAGAAATACCCGTCCGCGTCACGTCTTGCCAGATCGCCCGTCAGATACCAACCCCCGACAAAACATTTCCGGTAGCGTTCCTCTTCATGCAGATAGCCACGAAACATGGAAGGCCAGCCCGGGCGGAGCGCAAGGTCCCCCTGAGTGTCCGGTTCCTCCACCACCTTGACGGCATCCTTGCCCACCCGATGCACAATGGCGGCCTCGATCCCCGGAAGAGGACGTCCCATGGAGCCCGGACGGATCTCCATGGCAGGAAAGTTGGCGATCATGATGCCGCCTGTTTCCGTCTGCCACCAGTTGTCATGGATGGGGAGCCCCAGGGCTTTCAGGCCCCAGAGGACCGCCTCGGGGTTGAGTGGCTCGCCGACGCTGTGAACGGCCCGCAGCTTGCGGAGATCGAAATCGCGCAAGGGCTCCCGGCTCAACCGCATCAATCTCCGGATGGCCGTGGGCGCCGTGTACCAGACATTCACCTTCTGAGACTCGAGGATCCGGCACCAGCGCATGGCATCGAAATCTTCTTCGTCGACAAGGTTGGTGATTCCATGAAGCAGCGGTGCAAAGATTCCATAGGAGGTGCCGGTGATCCAGCCGGGGTCCGCCGTGCACCAGAAGACATCGCCGGGGTGAAAGTCCAGGACATACTTCCCGGTCATATAGTGGCAGCGGACGGCATCGTGCACATGGATCGCCCCCTTGGGCATTCCCGTGGTGCCGCTGGTAAAATGCAGGACCGCGATGTCTTCCGGTTCGGTCGGGGGGATCATGAACGCGTCGCTTGCATCCGCCATGAGACGCGGCAGCGACAGCAGACCCTCATCCAGATGGTCGTCTGTATCTGTTAGAAGCACATATTTCAGGTTGGGCAACATTTCCCTGTGGGAAATTACCTTCTGCCGGTAGGATCGCTCGGTAGTAATAAGGACTTTCGCATCCGCTCGGTTCAGCCGCTGATAGATGGGCTCGGGCCCGAAGGCGGAGAACAGCGGGCAGAAAACGGAGGTGTTTTTGAGTATCCCCAGCGCGGCGATGTACAGCTCGGGGATGCGCCCCGCAAGAGTGGCGATCCTGTCGCCCTTGCCGAGTCCGAGTCTCTTGAGAATATTGGCAAATCGATTGCTGAGTCCTTTGAGTTCCCCATAGGTGAATTCACGGATCGAGCCATCGCTTCCGAGCCATCGCAGGGCGACGTGGTCGTGCAGCCCCCCGTCGGCATGTCGATCGACGGCTTCGTGAGCGATATTGAGCCCTTTGCCGCCCGGGAGGCCCTGCAACTCGCTTCGGATGGCATCCCAGGAGAAGTCGGCAATCGTGGCGGCATAGTCCGCAAGGTTTGGAGCTGCCGCCAATAAAGCAGGATTCTTCTGGAGAGGAGGATAATACAAGGTCGCACCTCCCTCAGGATTTGTCTGAGAAAAAAGGTCGCGTTGTATGCAGGTGGAAGCAGAGATATTTCTTTTTATATAAAGGATTGGAATGTTGTGTCAAGCGAAAGGATCTTACGGATAATCTTCGACTCGTTCTATCGTTGCTGTTCCGACATCGCTCGGGCCTTCCTCCCGGAAGAGAGTGATTATCGTTGCCGGTGAGGCAATATGGAAAGATACTGAAAGATACCGTGTTTCGTAGGGGTTCAGCGAATCGAACAGCGTGTCGGCAATTGTTCGATCTTAAATTTCCTATTTCGATTATTGTCAAGACCAGCGGCGGCTCAAGCGCGAAGATCCATGCCGCAATGGATAAAAAGCTTACCGAGGGAAAATTCCATGACCAGACCGATCTATCTCGACTACAACGGCACCACGCCGCATGCCCCTGAAGTGATCGAGGCCATGCGGCCGTTTCTGGAAGCCGAGTTCGGCAATCCGTCCAGTTCCCACTGGTACGGCATCCGGCCCAAGCAGGCGGTGGCGGCTGCCCGCCGGCAGGTGGCGGGGTTTCTGGGCTGCGCGCCGGACGAGCTCATCTTCACCAGCGGCGGCACGGAGTCGAACAACCAGGCCATAAAGAGCATCGGCGCGGCCAGGTTCGCCCGGGGAAACCACATCATCACCTCGCAGATCGAGCACCCGGCAATCCTGGAGGTCTGCCGGGCGCTGGAGAGGTACGGCTTTGCCATCACCTGTCTGCCGGTGGACGGCGACGGGCTGGTGGACCCGGCGGCGGTGGCGGCGGCTGTCACCCCGAAGACCATCATGATCTCCATCATGCATGCCAACAATGAGGTGGGGACGCTCCAGCCCATTGCCGAGATTGCCCGGCTTGCTCGGGAAAAGGGGATTCTCATGCACACCGATGCCGCCCAGTCGCTCGGCAAGAGTCCGGCACTGGTGGATGAGCTGGGCGTCGACCTGCTGTCGGTGGCCGGCCACAAGATCTATGCGCCGAAGGGGGTGGGGGCGCTCTATATCCGCGGCGGCGTGAAACCGGAGATCTTCTGTCACGGTGCGGGGCAGGAGCGGGGGATCCGGGCGGGTACGGAGAACGTCCTGGGGATCGTCGGGCTGGGAGTGGCCTGCGAACTTGCCGGGCGAGAACTTGAACGGAACGCCTCGCACATGCGTGCCATGCGGGACCGGCTGGAGGAGGGGCTTACCGCTAGTTTGGCTGATATACGGTTCAACGGCCACCGGGAAAAGCGCCTCCCCAACACGGCGAGCGTCTCTTTTCTCGGGATCGAAGCCAACCGGCTCCTTGAGGAGATCGGCTTGGACGTCGCCGCCTCGGCCGGGGCTGCCTGTCATGCGGACCACGTGCAGATAAGCCATGTCCTCCAGGCCATGGGGATTCCCGAGGAATGGGCGAAGGGGACGCTGCGCTTCACCACCGGCCGGATGACCACGCCTGCGGAAATCGACCGGGCCCTCGAGGTGATCGTCGCGGCGGTAAAGCGGCTGCGGGGCTAGAGGCCTTGTTGACGTTACGCTGCCGTCCGCTCCCTGATCTGCCTCAGATAATAGTCATAGTCGCCGTCGTAGGTCCGCATCTCACCGTGGTCGATCTCGAAGACCCTGGTCACCAGCGAGCGGAGGAAGTGGCGGTCGTGGCTGACCAGGATGACCGTGCCCTCGAAGCGCTGCAGGGCGGCGAGCAGGACCTCGCGGGACTGGATGTCGAGGTGGTTGGTCGGCTCGTCGAGGACCAGGAAGTTGAGGGGCTGGGCGAGGAGGCGGGCGAGGATGACCCGGCTCTTCTCGCCGCCGGAGAGGCTGGCGATGCGTTTGTCCACGTCGTCGCCCGAGAAGAGGAAGGCGCCCAGCAGATTGCGGATAACGCCGATGTTCTCGAGCGGCATGGCCTCCTGCATCGCCTGGAAGACGGTCTGCTCGGGGGACAGCAGGTCCATGGCGTGCTGGCTGAAGTACCCTGTGGTGACGCCGCTGCCGACCACCACCTCGCCTTCGCTCGGCTGGGTTGAGCCGGTGATGACTTTGAGGAGCGTCGACTTGCCGGCCCCGTTGACACCCACCACGGCGATCTTCTCCAGCCGGCGCACCGTGCCAGTGAGGCCGGAGAAGACCGGAATCGCCCGGCCGTCGTGGCCGGTCCAGGTCTTGCAAAGGTTTTTCAGGTGCAGGACGTCGTCGCCGCTCCGGGGCGGCACGGGAAAGTCGAAGCGCATCACCTTCTGCTCTGGCGGCAGGACGATCCGCTCAATTTTTTCAATTTTTTTGATCCGCGACTGGACCTGGGCGGCGTGTGAGGCTCGGGCGGCGAAGCGGGCGATGAATTCCTCCTCCTTGGCGAGCATCTCCTGCTGCCTCCGGTAGCTCGCCTCCAGCTGGCGGCGGCGGACTTCCCGCTCCTGCAGGTAAAAGTCGAAATTGCCGCTGTAGGTCGTGGTGGCGCCGCCGGCCACCTCGACGATCCGGCTCACCACCCGGTTCATGAACTCCCGGTCGTGGCAGGTCATGAGCAGGGCGCCTTTGTATTCGGTGCGCAGCCACTCCTCCAGCCAGAGGATCGACTCGATGTCGAGGTGGTTGGTCGGCTCGTCAAGCAGCAGCACATCCGGGTTGATGACCAGGATCTTGGCAAGCGCGATGCGCATTTTCCAGCCGCCGCTGAAAGCCTCGACCGGGGTGGCGAAATCGAGCGGCGAGATGCCGAGTCCCGTGAGGATGGCCTGGGCGCGGGCTTCCAGGTCGTAGCCGCCGCGCTGCTCGAAGATCTCGACCGCCTCGCCGTAGCGTTCGAGCAGGGTCGCCATCTCCTCGTCGGTCATCGGTTCGGCCATGGCCGCTTCCATCGCCCGGATCTGTTCGCCCAGGGCGACGATATCGCCGGCCGCGGACATCACCTCAGCGAGTACCGAGCGTCCGGACATCTCCCCGACATCCTGGGAAAAATAGCCGATGACGGTCTTTTTGGCGCAGCCGATATCGCCCTTGTCCGGCGCTTCTTCGCCGGTAATGAGCCGGAAGATGGTGGTCTTGCCCGCGCCGTTGGGGCCGACCAGGCCGGTCCGGGTAGCGGGGAGGATCTGGAAGGCGGCGTTCTGGAGGAGAATCCGGTCGCCGTGCTGTTTCTGGATGTTGGTGAGATGAATCATTTCGTTTCGGGTAAAAAAATGGCCGGAAATTACCACGATGGGCAGGTGGAGCGCAAGCTGAATCTGGTTGGTCGCGTGGTCTGAGGATCCTTTCGATTGGTGGCGAGCGGCTACGAAAAAAACTGGTTCATCCGGAAAATGAATTTCTGGCTGCGACTTCGTTGTGAGTTCCTCCTTGGATCCCCGTAGACATCGAAATTGGGATCGCTTGTGAAATCGAGATGAGGAGGATTGGTAATAAATAGTTCCAGTGGTAGTGTTTTCTTTTTCTGGTGTTGCTCATGTAAATTCGCCAAGATAATGAATGGAAGCTGGGTCGTGTGGTTACTTTAGTTGCCGCGTATTACAATATTGTAATAATCGGCGAGGGTGCGGGAAGCTATCAATGTAGTGAATGCTCACTTGCATATTCGTTGACCTAACCCACTGGAATTAAAATCTTTGCGCCTGCCCCTGGGCTGCACGTTCCTGGCTGCATCCGTCTCTTCTACCCAAGAAAAGGGCCTCCTGGCAAGACCTTTGCATTTCGTCCGCCGAGTACCTGCGATGGTGTCCGCCGCTTCCTCGTGGCCTGAGCTGGTTATAGGGGCGGTAGGCTTCATTAATCAGATAATTAGGAAAAGCTGGAGGACGGAAATGGGTGCACTTATTGATTTCGTTAATGGCATTATCTGGAGCAAGGCCCTGGTCTTTCTCTGCCTGGGGGTGGGGGTCTATTTCTCCATCATCATGAAGTTTCCCCAGGTGCGCTTGATCAAGGACATGGTCGGGCAGTTGAAGGGCGGCAAAGCCTCCAGATCTGGGGTGTCCTCGCTGCAGGCCTTTTCCATGGCCCTGGGTGGACGGGTCGGAACCGGCAACATCGCCGGCGTGGCCACGGCGATCGGTTTCGGCGGTCCCGGTGCGGTATTCTGGATGTGGGCCATCGCCTTCCTCGGCGCAGGCTCGGCCTTTATCGAATCGGCTCTCGCTCAGGTCTATAAGGAAGAGATGGACGGCGAGTATCGCGGCGGCCCCCAATACTACATCGAGAAGGGTCTCGGCCAGCGCTGGTACGCCATCATCTTCGCCATCTCCGCGATCATCGCCATGGGTTTCTTCCTGCCCGGCATCCAGGCCAACTCCATTGCCTCGGCGATGTCCAATGCCTTCAACATCCCCGCCCCGGTATCCGGTGCGGTTGTCGCCATTCTGCTCGGCCTCATCATCTTCGGTGGCGTCAAGCGGATCGGCAAGGCGGCGGAAATCATCGTTCCCTTCATGGCGATCGGCTACATTCTCGTCGCCCTCGTCATGATCGTAGTCAACCTTGATAAGGTGCCCGAGGTATTCTCGCTCATCATCTCTTCTGCTTTCAGCGCCAACGCCGCCTTCGGCGCCATTATCGGCCAGGCCATCATGTGGGGCGTGAAGCGAGGCATCTACTCCAACGAAGCCGGCCAGGGTACCGGCCCGATGGCCGCCGCCGCCGCGGAGGTTTCCCATCCGGCCAAGCAGGGCCTCGTCCAGGCCTTCTCGGTCTACGTCGACACGCTGTTCGTCTGTTCCGCCACCGCCTTCATGATTCTTCTCACCGGCATGTATAATACCGTCGACGGCGCGGGCGGCTACCTGTTCAACAATCCCGCCCTGAACAACGCCGAACCCGGCCCGCTCTACACCCAGATGGCGGTCGACACCATGATGCCCGGTTTCGGCAGCCCCTTCGTGGCCATCGCCCTGTTCTTCTTCGCCTTCTCCACCCTCATGGCCTATTATTACTACTGTGAATCCAACGTCGCCTTTCTCGCCAAGCGGGTGAAAAACCATAAGCTCATCTTCAACATCACCCGTGTGGTCCTGCTGATCATGGTCTTCGTCGGCTCCATCAATTCCGCCGGCCAGGTCTGGGCGCTCGGCGATATCGGGGTCGGTCTGATGGCCTGGTTGAACATCATCGCCATCGTTCTCCTGACCAAGACCGGTGTGGCAGTGCTCAGAGATTACGAGGAGCAGAAGAAAGCGGGGCTCGATCCGGTCTTCGATCCGGACAAGCTGGGGATCAAGAATGCCGAGATCTGGCATGACATCAAGGCAAAGAATTCGCTGAAGGATCTGAAAAATTAAGCCGGTTCGAGATTCGACTCTTCCGGAAACGGTGCCGTGACCGGAGGGACAATCGATTTTTCCAGCTCCACAAAAAAGGCGCGATCAACCTTTTATGGGTGATCGCGCCTTTGTCGTTCATGTGACGATTCCATTCTCCCTGGAGTCAGGGAGGCGGGGATTACCAGGTCTTTCTGGCAATTTCCTCCCCTCTGGTGGAGATGGTGATCTGTTCGACCGGGACATTCTTGCCGGCCCGTTCGAGGGCCTTGCGGATGATCACGTTCATCGCCGAGCAGCAGGGGACCTCCATGATGAGGACGGTCAGGCTCTTCAGGTTGCAGGTGTTGATGATCTCGGTGAAGCGCTGGACGTAGCTTTCCGCGTCGTCGAATTTCGGGCAGCCCATCATGACCGTCTTGCCGGCCAGGTAGTTCTCCTGGAAATTGCGCACTGCGACGGCGGTGCAGTCGGCGGCCACCAGGACGTCGGCATTCTGCAGGAAGGGGGCGTGGGCCGGGATGAGACGGATCTGCACCGGCCAGTGGGTCAGCTCGGAAGCGCCTCCCTTGGCCGCGGTTTTGGTCGGCATGTTCGCCGCCTGGCAGGGAGACATGGCCGGACGGGGGGCAAAGGACTGGATATGGGTCGAGGCGCAGCCGCAGTCCATAGTCTTAACTTTTTCCTTGGTCTGGGCGGCAGCCTTTTCCTTTTCCAGATACTCCTCGACCGCTTTCTCGTCGAACTCGTCGGCGGTCCGTTCGACGATTTTGAGGGCGCCGGTCGGGCAGGACCCGAGGCAGGCTCCCAGGCCGTCGCAGAGTTTGTCGGCGACCAGTTTCGCCTTGCCGTCAACGATCTTCAGCGATCCTTCCGCACAGTCGGGGACGCACTGACCGCATCCATTGCACAGCTCTTCGTTGATCTCGATGATTTTTCGTACGGATTTCATATGTCTTCCTCCCCTTGCAGGATCTTATGGTCTGGTGAGCGGAATGGCCGCATGCGGAATATAACCGCGTTTCTCTTTAAGTCTATAGTAGCATTTCTGCGACGGAAAACTTTGATCTGGGTCAAATGGTGCGATTTTTTAACAGGGAACTGTGTTTTTTTGCGAACCTGCCCGAGCTTTGGCGGTATTTGAGCACGCGGACCCTGACAACCAGGCTCGATCGGGATCGATCAGCGCGGCTTCCTTCAAAGCCTCGGAGAGCGTCGGGTGGGCGTGGCAGGTGTATGGAATGCACTTCGAAAATGAAAACGACGGGTAGGGCGACCGATGCAAAAAAAAGGCAGGGATATCGATGCCGATATCCCTGCCTGCGGGAAGCTTACGCTTCGAGTATCGAGAGCGATTATCCGAGGATGGCCTTCAGGTCTTCATCAGGAGTTGCCGCGATCGGCTTGCAGGCGAAATTTTCCACCAGCACGTTCAGCACGTTCGGGGAGATGAAGGCCGGCAGCGACGGTCCGAGGCGGATGTCCTTGATACCGAGGCTGAAGAGGGTCAAGAGGATGACCACCGCCTTCTGCTCGTACCAGGACAGCACCAGGGAGAGCGGCAGATCGTTTACCCCGCAGTTGAAGGCGCCGGCAAGCGCCACGGCGATCTGGATGGCCGAGTAGGCGTCGTTGCACTGGCCGACATCGAGGAGCCGCGGAATGCCGCCGATATCGCCGAGTTTCTTGTCGAAGAAACGGAATTTGCCGCAGGCGAGCGTCAGCACCATGCAATCGGTCGGGACCTTCTCGACGAACTCGGTGTAGTAGTTACGTCCGGGCTTGGCGCCGTCGCAGCCGCCCACCAGGAAGAAGTGGCGGATGGCCTTGTTCTTGACCGCGTCGATCACCTTGTCGGCTACGCCGAGCACGGTATTGCGGGCAAAGCCGGTGAGCACGGAGCCCTTGTCCTCATCCGCGGCAAAGCCGGGCAGCGCCAGCGCGCGGTTGATGACCGGGGTGAAGTCCTTGTCGTCGCCGATATGCACCAGGTCGGGCCAGCCCACCAGTCCGGTGGTGAAGACGTTGGCCTTGTAGGTGTCGGCCGGTCTCTGGATGCAGTTGGTGGTGAACAGGATCGCGCCTGGGAACTGCGGGAATTCTTTGGCCTGGTTCTGCCAGGCGGTGCCGAAGTGGCCGTAGAAGTGGCTGTATTTCTTCAGCTCGGGATAGCCATGGCAGGGCAGCATCTCGCCGTGGGTGTAGATGTTGATGCCTTTTCCTTCGGTCTGCTTGAGCAGCAGCTCCAGGTCGCGGAGGTCGTGGCCGGAAACGAGGATGGCCTTGCCGGCCTTGGCGCCCAGGGGCACCGGAGTCGGGACTGGATGGCCGTAGGTGCCGGTATTGCCGGCGTCGAGCAGTTCCATGGCCTTCAGGTTGACCTGGCCGCATTTCAGCGCCATGCCGACCAGCTGTTCCAGGCCCTGTCCTCCTTTGGTCAGCTCGGCCAAGGTCTCATGGATGTAGGCGTAGATGGAATCGTCCTCCTGGCCGAGGATTGCCGCGTGGTCGGCGTAGGCCGCAAGACCGCGGATGCCGTAGACGGTGATCTGTTTCAGGGACCGGAGGTCCTCGTTGGCGTCGAGCCTGTTCATGAAATCCAGTCCCTGCCCCTGGCTCACCAGACCTTCCACTGTGGCGGCGGGCGCGAACGAGGCGGTCGGGGCAGTGAACTCCACTTTGCCGCCTGCAGCTTTTACTTTGGCTTTGAGGGCTTCTCGCAGCTCGACAGTGCGGCCGATCAATTTCTGGAAGCGCTTCGGGTCGAAATCGACGTTGGTCAGGCAGGAGAAAATCGCCTGAACGGTAAACTGGTTGACCGCCGCATCGATCACGCCGACTTTCCGTCCTTCCGTCGCTACCAAAGAGAGACCCTGAACCGCGTAGGTAAGAAGATCCTGAAGAGCGGCCACATCGTCGCTTTTTCCACATACACCGATTTTGGTGCAGGCAATTCCTTTAGCGGTCTGTTCACATTGATTACAAAACATAATCTCCTCCTGAGAGTAGTTGGGTAGCCGTCATCAGCCACCGATTATTGTACTGTGTTCCTAAGCAGTTCAGTGTAATGCGACCGAGAAGGTGATCTCGATCATCGATGAGAAGAGAATACACAAGGAGTGTCTCAGGTTCTTTGATCTAGGTCAAGAGTAGCGAAAAAATTAAATTTTTCTTCTTAATTGCACAAGGCAGCAGGAAGTTGCCGAGGGATCGTAGTTTTTGCGGTCGTAGGAGCCCCAGATATCCACGGGGGTGAGGCCGGCCATTGCAAAAAGATCAAGCCAGCGGTCGAGCGTCGGGGCGGTGATGCGGTAGATGGAACGGTAATCCTGGTTGGTCTGCCCCGGCTGCATGGGGCGGATGCGGAAGCGTTCCTCTATCTCCATTTCGTGCGCTTCCGGCCGCGGCCGTTTGAGTATCTCCTTGATGATCCTCCCGCCGCCGGGCCGATCGAACATCTGGAACTGGAAGGAGTTCTTGGCCGGAAATGGCCGGTTGGGTATGAAAAGTTGCGCCAGCAGCCGGCCATCGGCATCGAGTGCTTCCCTGCAGCCGTAGAGACAGCGGAGGATGCGGTTTTCGTCAATGAGCAGGTTGAGGGTGTTGTATGGGATGAGAATCGCATCGAAGGCCCGGCCCAAGCCGAGATGCACCATGTCCATGCAGATGAACCGGCAATTGGCCGATTGGTGCAGTGCGGCAAGCCTGAGCATGTTCATGGAGATATCGATGCCCAGCACTTCGCGGCCCGGCCCGGCCAGCTGCCGGGCCACCCGGCCGGTGCCGCAGCCTAGTTCGAGGATTCTGCCGCGGTCCGGCAGGAGCTGCCTGAAGAAGACGATATCGTCCGTGAAGCCGTCCATCTCCAGCCGGTACAGCTCGCAGGCGAGGTCCTCGGGCAGGGGGAGAAAGACGGGGTCGGGTTCGTCCGCATAGTCGTGGTGGATGACTGTCATACGTGGTGGATGACTGTCATAGTGAGAATGCGAGGATGACTCGGGACGCTGGAGCGTCCCAGGCTGCGTTCCCACGCCGGAGCGTGGGAACGATCGACTTCTTCATTATCATTTCACCAGTTTTTCCGGTTGGGTGCACCCCGGGCACCGGGTGCGCGGTGTGCACCCTACTGAATCTTTAACCAAGTTTGCCTCCCGTCCGTGATCGCCGCTCCGTGCTTTCGGGCGAACACACAAGGTTCGCCCCTACAACCGCGATTTCACCTCCTTGCCAGGGGGAGTGAACACTTCAAGGAAGTCGTGTCTCAAAGCCGGAGGATTCCCGCTTCGTCCGGCGTCGCCGAATAGCAGTCGATGTGGATCAGCCAGTAGCGGCCGGGATCTTCGGCAATGGCCGCCGCGGTCGGCGCGGGCAGCCAGTGGCTGTCGTCGAGCAGGTTGTAGAAATGCGAGTCGATGCCGACGAAGCCGTCGAGAAAATGGGCGAGAATGTGCAGGGTCTTGCTGACGAAGCCCTGCTCGACCGTGGGCAGCTCGGCGGTGCTGTGAACGCCCGCCTTTTCCAAATCGGCGGTGAACTCCCGCACCAGTCGCCGGTTGCGGTCGATCGCCTCCTCGATCCGCTTGGGAAAATCGGCATCGAGGCCCGAGCGGGACTCTTCCCGCCGGGGCTCGATGCAGTCGTAGATAACGAGCGAGGTCAGGTCGAAAAACCTCCGGACCTGCTGGGTACAGTGCTCGAACGAATCCCCGGCGACGAGGACCTTATGCTGGGAGATCTGTTTCATGCCGGCGCAGTTGCTTTCGAGGCGATGCTCTCCTTGACCCGCCTGCCGATCCGTTTGCCCATCTCCACGCATTCGGCGAGCTGCCGCTCGTCGGGCACATATTTCAGCCGCAGGCCCTCCTCGATCAGCTCGATCTTCATGTCCTCCAGGGCCGTGTTCATCAGCCCCACCGCCTCGCCGCTCCAGCCGTAGGAGCCGAAGGCGGCGCCGAACTTGCCGGTGGGCTTCAGCCCCCGCATGTACATGAGGAAGCCGGCCATCCGCGGCAGCAGGCCATTGTTCAGGGTGGAGGAGCCGAGGATCACGGCTTTGGCCCCCAACACCTGGGTCATGACGTCGCTGCGGTGGTGGACCTTGAGGTTGATCATGCTGGTGCTCACCCCGGATTCCCTCAGGCCGATCTCGATGGACTGGGCCATCTTCTCCGTGGAATGCCACATGGAATCGTAGATGACCAGGACCTTGCTGTCAGCCTCATTTCGGCTCCACTTGTCGTAGGCGGTAAGGATCTTGGTCATGTTGGAGCGCCAGATCACGCCATGGTCGGGGGCGATCATCCTGATATCGAGGTTCATCGACGCCACCGTGGCCAGGAGTTTTCTGATGAGCGGCGCATACAGGTAAAGGATATTGGCATAATACTTGGCGCTCTCGTGCATGACCTCCGCCATGTCCACCTCGTCGTCGAACCGCTCGCTGGAGGCGTAATGCTGGCCGAAGGCATCGCTGGAGAAGAGGATGCCGTCCTCCTTGAGGTAGCTGAACATGGAGTCGGGCCAGTGCAGCATGCGGGTTTCCAGGAACTGGATGGTCCGCTTGCCGAGGCTGATCTCGGCGCCCGTCTTCACCACCTCGTAGGGCCAGTCCTCCCGGTGGAAGTGCTCGATGATCGCCTTCTGGCCCATGGGAGAGCAGATCAGCTTCTGCGGTTTGATGAGCTCCATCATCTCCGGCAGGCTGCCCGAGTGGTCCATCTCGACGTGGTTGACCACCAGATAATCGATCTTGGCCGGATCGACGATCTGCCGGATATTTCGCAGCATCTCATCCAGGTGCTCATGTTTGACGGTGTCGAAGAGGGTGATTTTTTCATCGATGACGAGAAAGGCGTTGTAGGTGGTTCCCCTGTTTGTCGAATAGCCGTGAAAGTCTCTTACATCCCAGTCAACTGCTCCAACCCAGTATATTCCCTTAGCCAGTTCCGTGGTGCTCATGTTCGCTCCAATGTTTTGATTTTCAATGGTTTTGCCAGTTGCCGAAGAGCTGAACAACCGAAATCCGAGTTCAATCGCTAACAATATTAATGGACAGGGACGTCGATTACAACCTCGGGATCGAGTCCTATGGACAATAAAAAGATTGAAGATACTTATTAATAATGATTATTAGGAATGAGAAGAGGAAAAAATCCTGCCGATTCATTTTTATCGCGAGGACGAGTATGAAGAGAATCCCTGTAATAGATTTGGGGCGCTGCACGGAATGCGGAGGATGCATCGAGATCGCCCCGGAAGTTTTTCGGTACAATCCCGAGACGGGGATGATGGAGGTGATCGAACTGCCGCGCTATCCTGAGGAGTTGGTCGAGGAGGCCATCAAGAACTGCCCGGAGAAGTGCATTTACTGGGAAAACGAGCGGGAGCCCTGAGGTTGTGGTGGAAGAGTGACAACCTTTTTGTTATTCTAACGGACCCTTGAAAGTAGAAGTTCATTTTTTTAGGGTGCACTCCAATGCACTTAGCCATTTCGGAGTTATTGTAGGATGCATTCCATGCACCTGGTGCGTGAAACGCACCCTACACTTCGCCCTTTACCCAAGCAGTTCGAGGGTTGAAAAGCAATGCTCTGTAGATTGCACTCCTAAGTTATGAGATTGGGGGTTCACTCTGCGAATCAAGAAAGAGACCAAAAAGCAAGAAACCAGACAGCCGGATGAGAATGTCGTCTCCGGCGACCAGAGTATCTGGATTCTGTCCTCTGGCTTCTGACTTCTGGAACCGAAACCCGATGGATATTCCTTTTCAGCTTGTCACGCAGTTCAAGATTTCCGGCGACCAACCCGAGGCGATTCAGGCCTTGGCCGACGGCATCCAGGCCGGGGTCAGGAGCCAGGTGCTGCTCGGGGTCACCGGGTCCGGCAAGACCTTCACCATCGCCAACGTCGTTGAGAAGGTCCAGCGGCCGACCCTGGTCATCGCCCCCAACAAGACCCTGGCTGCCCAGTTGTTCAGCGAATTCAAGGAGCTCTTCCCGCACAACGCGGTGGAGTATTTCGTCTCCTATTACGATTATTACCAGCCCGAGGCCTACATCCCCCAGTCGGACAGTTATATCGAAAAGGACTCTTCGATCAACGACGCCATCGACAAGATGCGCCACTCCGCGACCCGCTCGCTGCTCACCCGCAGCGACGTGCTGATCGTCGCCTCGGTGTCCTGCATCTATGGCCTCGGTTCGCCCGATGAATACAAGAACATGCATCTCTTCCTGCGGGTCGGCGACGAGGCGCCCATCGAGGATGCCCAGCGCCGCCTGGTCTTCCTGCAGTACGAGCGCAACGACGTGTCCTTCCATCGCGGGACCTTCCGGGTGCGGGGCGACGTGCTGGATATCTTTCCGGTACACGAGGAGGACCGCTCGATCCGGGTGGAGTATTTCGGCGACACCGTGGAATCGATCACCATGATCGATCCCCTGCGCGGCGTGGTGCTGGAGCGCCTCGAGGAGTACACGGTCTTCCCCGGCAGCCACTTCGTCACTTCCAAGGACCGGCTGCAGCGGGCCATCGCCACCATAAAGGACGAGCTGCAGGAGCGCCTCGACGAGCTGTATAAGCAGAACCGGCTGGTTGAGGCCCAGCGGCTGGAGCAGCGCACCATGTTCGATCTGGAGATGATCCAGGAGCTCGGCTACTGCAACGGCATCGAGAACTACAGCCGCCACCTCACCGGCAAGATGCCGGGGGCGCCGCCGCCGAACCTCCTCGACTATTTCCCCGAGGACTACCTCCTGGTGATCGACGAGAGCCATATTGCCATAGGCCAGCTGAACGGCATGTACAACGGTGACCGCTCCCGCAAGGAGACCCTGGTCCAGTACGGCTTCCGGCTGCCGTCGGCGCTCGACAACCGGCCTCTCCGCTTCGACGAGTTCGTGAAAAGGATCAACCAGGTGGTCTATGTCTCGGCTACCCCGGGGAATTACGAGCTGCAGCAGGTCGAGGGCAGGGTGATCGAGCAGGTGATCCGGCCGACTGGCCTGCTCGATCCGAGGATCGAGGTCCGGCCGGCGACCCACCAGGTAGATGACCTGCTGGAGGAGATCCGCATTCGGGCGAACCGGGGCGAGGCGGTGCTGGTCACGACGCTCACCAAGCGAATGGCCGAGGATCTCACCGAGTATTACGACAAGCTGGGAATCCGGGTGCGCTACCTCCATTCGGACATCAAGACGCTGGAGCGGGTCGAGCTGATCCGCGACCTGCGGATGGGCGCCTTCGACGTGCTGATCGGCATCAACCTGCTGCGGGAAGGCCTCGATATCCCGGAGGTGTCGCTGGTGGCCGTCCTCGATGCCGACAAGGAAGGCTTTCTCCGCTCCGAGCGGTCGCTGATCCAGACCTGCGGCCGGGCCGCCCGAAACGCCGACGGCATGGTGATCATGTACGCCGACACCGTCACCGGCTCGATGCGCTACACCATCGAGGAGACCGAGCGCCGCCGCAAGATCCAGCAGGAGTTCAATCGCAAAAACGGCATCGTCCCCCAGACGGTCATTTCGGCGGTCAAGGATTCCATGCAGCAGCATCTGCACGCCACCGGCTATGTGCCCGCCGATCACAGCGAGCTGGTGCTGGCGACCGCGGAAGAGCTGCCGGTCTTCAATTCTATGAGGGAACTGGAGAAGGAGGTCAAACGTCTGGAGGAAGAGATGCGCCGGGCGGCCAAGGAGCTGGCCTTCGAGAGGGCGGCGGAGCTGCGAGACAGGATCAAGAAGATCCGGATGCTGGAGATCGAGATCGGATGACCGAGGGCACCCTGAACAGCGTCCTGGTGCGGGTGGTGCCCCGGCTCGTCGCCCTGCTCATGCGGGTGTGGTTCCTGACCTGCCGGGTCCGGGTGCACGGCCGGGATAACTTCCTGAATCCCAAGGAAACGGGTCGGCCGCTTATCGGCTCATTCTGGCACTATTCGCTGCTCTATAGCTTCTATTTTATGCGTGGCCAAAGGGCGACGGTCATGGTCAGCGCCAGCCGGGACGGTGAATATGTGGCCCGCCTGGCCCGCGAGTTTCACTTTTCCACCGTGCGCGGCTCCCGGAACAACAAGGGAGTCGAGGCCCTCAAAGGGCTGCTGCGGGCGGTAAGGTCGGGCGACAGTGTGGCCCTCGTGGCGGACGGCTCCCAGGGGCCGCCGCGGATCGCCCAGTCGGGAGCCATTCTTCTGGCCTCGCGGACCGGTACGCCGATCCAGCCAATGGCCTGGTCCGCCTCGCGCTACTTCACCGTCCGCTCCTGGGACAGGACCGCCGTGCCCAAGCCCTTTTCCCGCATCGACTACTTTTTCGGCGAGCCGATTGCCGTGCCGCCGGAGCTGAAGGCGGAGAGCATCGAGGAGTACCGGCTGCTTCTTGAAGAACGGCTGAATGAGCTTTACCGTAACGCCTGGGGCCAATATAATAAGGACGGTCATTAGTACCTTAGAAATTCGTTTCTTGCTTTTAAAACGAATTTCGTGAAGGTACTTATCCCGTTTATCGGGGTTAGTACCTTAGAAATTCGTTTCTTGCTTTAAAAACGAATTTCTTCCTGAAGGTACTTATACCCCTCAAGGGGGTACTGAAAAGAGTCCCCTCTGTAATGGGAGGGGTTAACAAGCCTTGGTTGCGGGCGGTCAGCCCGTTATAATGGCATAGCGGATAAACGACGGGCGGGCGAACACAAGGTTCGCCCCTACAATGCTTTGGGATTCTGAATAAATTTTGAGAAGGTGCCTACCCACCTTGTGGTGGGTTACGAGGAATATTCAACAATGCACAAAAAAGGCATAGTGATCGCCGGATTGGCCGGCGGGTCGGGCAAGAGCGTCGTGGCGGTGGGGCTTGCCGCGGCCCTCAGGCGGCGCGGCCGGCGGGTCGTTCCCTTCAAGAAGGGGCCTGATTATATCGACGCAGGCTGGCTGCAGCTGGCGGCCGGGGAGAAGTGCTACAATCTCGATCCCTTTCTCATGTCCGGCGAGGCGATCGCCGAGTCCTTCGCCCGCAGATCCCGCGGGGCGGATATCGTGATCGTCGAAGGCAACAGGGGCCTCTTCGACGGCGTGAATGCGGAAGGAGGGTATTCCACCGCGGATCTGGCGCTCACCCTGAATCTCCCGGTGGTGCTGGTAGTCAACTGCACCAAGACTACCCGAACCGTCGCGGCCATGGTCCTCGGCTGTATAAAATTCGACGAGCGGCTCGACATTCGGGGTGTCATCCTCAACCAGATCGCCACCGAGCGCCAGCGGCTGCTGGTCACGGAGGCGGTGGAAAAGTACACCGGCATTCCGGTCCTCGGATCGGTGCCCCGCCTGAAACGCGATATCTTTCCCATGCGCCACCTGGGCATGATCCCTCACCAGGAATACACCGACAGCGACGGCGCGCTCGGCTATCTCGCCGACCTCATCGCCGACAATGTCGACCTCGACCGACTGGAACAAGTCATGGCGGCCGTGCCGGAACTGCCCGCGTCTGCCGAAATCGACCATGGGGGCCGGGAAAAGGTGAGAATCGGTATCCTCCAGGATGCCGCCTTCCAGTTCTACTATTCGGAAAATCTCGAGGCTCTGGAGCGGGCCGGGGCTGAGCTTGTGTTCATCGACGCCATGCGTGCCCCGGCCCTTCCTGAGATCGCCGGTCTCTATATCGGCGGCGGCTTTCCCGAAACCGGGGCGCGGGAATTGGCGGCCAACGCCGGTTTCAGGCAGTCGATCAAGGAGGCTGCCGACCGCGGCCTGCCGATCTATGCCGAGTGCGGCGGCCTTATCTATCTCGGCCGTTCCATCGTCCTGGACGGCGAGGAGTTTCCGCTGGCCGGCGTTTTCCCAGTCCGGTTCGGCATGTCGAAGAAACCCCAGGCTCACGGCTATACCATCTTCAGAGTGGAAAAGGACAACGCCTTTTACGGGCCGGGTACGGAAGTGAAGGGCCACGAGTTCCGCTACTCGAAAGTACTCGACTGGCAGGGATCGGCGGAACAGCTGGCTTTAAAGATGGTGCGGGGCTACGGCTTCGCGGATGGCCGGGACGGCCTGGTCCATAACAACGTCCTCGCCCTCTACACCCATGTCCACGCCGACGGGACACCCGAGTGGGCGGAGAGTTTCATGCGCCGCTGCCGAATAAAAGAGTGATGAGGGCTGAGGATTGAGGGTTGAGTTGATCAGCTAAGCTGACGAGATACTCTATTTGATGACTTGGGCGAGGGGGGCGTAGGGTGCGTTTCACGCACCAGGTGCATGGAATGCACCCAACTGCGGCGCTATCACCATCAGCGAAAACGGGAATGGCAGGAGTTGTCCAAATACCCCTGACAGGTCGGACCTCTATCTTTTATTGGTGGAAGAAAGCCGTGTGATAATATGCTGATAGATTAATTCAGTGGGCGGTCTCCGAGCCCAGGACCTTCAGCCGGATTTCCTTCTGCTTCTCTTCGCTCGGCGGGGGCTCCACCCAGTGGATGAACGATTCTTTGACCCGCATGTAGGCGCCGTTGTCCTCCTTGCACTTGTCGCAGATGGACTGGGCCATGTCCCGGTACATGATGATCTTGGATGCCGGTTCGCCGTCCTTGGACACAGCGGCCATCTTGCGGCATCCGCAGTCCAGGCGGACGACCACCACGCCGATGCCCTCCGGGCTGCCCTCCAGAATGCCTTCGATCATCGCTAGTTCGCGCTTCTCCGCCTGCTGCTTCTTTTTCTCTTTTTTCATATCATTGTTTCCGAGTTTCAAGGAATCGGGCAAAGCGATGGCCGATCCGGCGTACCGTTCAGCCGATTGGTAGAGTTCAAAAGGAATTCGCAATATATATGAAAGAATACTCCACGGTCAATATGTATAATAGGGCGTCGACGGCCCCGAGATCAACTTTCGTGTAACAGGAAACATGTTGATATAATAATAATTTACTACCTATGGGTAAAGACCGGGATAGGGAAAACAGACAGGCGTTTTTGCTTGACAAATATCTGGCCGTGAGCTATTGCAATATGACGCATGACAACGGCTCGGGACGATGTTCGTACTGACGATTTAAGTATCATGAATACTTATTTAATTCCACTTTGGAGGTGAACCATGTTTGAAGTAATTGTTGATAAAGACAAGTGCAGCGGCGACGAGGAATGTGTAGCAGCTTGCCCGGCTCAAGTTTTCGAGATGGTAGACGGCAAAGCCGAACCTGTCGAAGCCGATGAGTGCCTCGGCTGTGAGACCTGCGTTGAAGTATGCCCCGAGGGTGCAATCACCGTAAACGAGATCTAATGCGGGCTGACGCCCGTAGCCCAAGGGTTGTTATCCCCTCCCACAGTAGAGGGGGTAAGTACTTTTGCGAGATAATTTTCTGCCAAAAACGCGCAGAAAATCGTTTCTAAGGTACTCATACTCCTGAGTTCAATCTTCGTGTGAAAGCCCATCTCCTGACAGGGAGGTGGGCTTGTCTTTTTTGTCCGGGAATGCGTCAAAAAGATGGCCATACACTTATCCCGCTTCAAGCCCGGTGTAAGCCGAACCACATTGCTGTTCATGTCGGCGCTGTTATGGACGGTGATCGGACTGCTGCTCCTGGCCAAAGGCGGTTACCGCCTGTTCCAGTTGCCCCGGGCTCAGCTGCAGATCCTTCTTGCCGCCCTTGCGCTCGGCAGCTTGAAATCCATTTTTATCCTCGACGGTACGGCCAGACGGGCGATCGAGCGTATTCTCCTCTTCCGGGACGGGACCTGTCTCGGGGCAGTCTACTCCGTCAAGACCTGGATATTGGTCTTGTGCATGATGAGTATGGGTGTTATCTTGAGAAGTTACCTGCCCGCCATGTGGCTCTGTTTTCTTCTGCTGACCATCGGGTGGGCCCTGCTTTTCTCCAGCAGGCATGCCTGGCGCGCCTGGTGGACCAGAAAGAATTGAATTACCTGCAGTTGATCGCCGATGACCGATAAATCCTACAATTCTATTCGAATAGATACCCACGCGTTACAGAACAATTACCGTGCCATCCGACTACTCGCCGGAGTGCCGGTGATGGCGATGGTCAAAGCCGATGCCTACGGCCACGGCATGATCATGGCTGCCAAGGCCTTTGCCAAGGCCGGATGCGGTCATTTCGGCGTGGCCGAACTTCGGGAGGCGGTTCTCCTTCGGGAGGCCGGCGTGGGCGGCGAGATCTTCGTTACCTTGGGATTTGCTGCCGAAGGCGCTGAACTGCTTTTCCGCCACAACCTGACCCCGGTCATTTACAACATTGAGGCCGCACGGATCCTGGCCGACACCGCCATCGCTACGGGCCGGGAGATCGCGGTGCATATCAAGGTCGATACCGGCATGAGCCGGCTGGGCATCCTGCCCGAGGACCTGGTTCCTTTCCTCGATGCGGTGGCGACGCTGCCGGGCCTGCGGGTTGCCGGTCTCATGAGCCATTTCCCCGAATCGGACAACCCCGCCGCCGAAAGCAACGTCAAAAATTTTGCCGCCTTTTCCGCCGCCGCCCGCGAGATGAAAAAAAGATACGCCGGAATAAGCCACATTGCCAATTCCGGCGCCGTGCTTAATTTCCCCGACACCTGCTGCGACATGGCCCGGGCCGGCATCGCCCTCTATGGCTATCTCCCCCAGGGCCGGCCGTCGCCCGATTATACCCTCAAGGTGAGTCTTAATCCGGCTATGTCCTTTGCCACTCGCATCCTGCAGGTCAAGACCCTGCCGGCCGGGACCGGGGTGAGCTACGGCCATACCTTCCGGCTTGACAGGTCGACCACCATCGCTGTTCTGCCGGTCGGTTACGAGGACGGCTATTCGAGGCTCTTTTCCAACCGGGGAGAGGTCCTGGTGAGAGGCCTGCGCGTGCCGGTGCGCGGCAGGGTATGCATGAACATGTGCATGATCGAGGTGACCGGGATCGAGGATGTGCAGGCCGGGGATGAGGTGGTCCTGCTCGGCCGGCAGGGCGAGGAACACATTACCGCCGATGATCTGGCGGAGAAGATGGGCAGTATCAGCTACGAGGTCTTGTGTCTTTTGGGCAATAACAATAATAGAGAGTATATCGGGTAAGGTAATGATCCGTTCACGATTGAAAAAGGTGCTGGATGGCTGTTTCGACCAGGGGGTTGCCGAGGGTTTGTGGACCGCAGCCGCGGCGGGCAAATTCACTGTCGAACTTCCCAAGCATGAGGGGATGGGGGACTTTTCCACCAACATGGCGCTGGTGATGGCCGGCAGCGAAAAGAAGAACCCCCGGGAAATGGCCAAGGCAATTGCGGCAAAACTGGCAGACAATGCTCTCATCGACCGCCTGGATATCGCCGGACCCGGTTTCATCAATATCTTCATCAAGCAGGATGTCTGGCGCGGGCTCATCCCCACGATCATCGGCGCGAGCGAGAATTTCGGCAGAAGCGACATCGGCGGCAACCGCCGGGTGATGGTGGAATTCGTCAGCGCCAACCCCACCGGCCCCTTGAGCATCGGTCACGGCCGGCAGGCCATCCTCGGCGACTCCATCGCGAGACTGCTCACCGCCACTGGCCACAACGTCTATCGTGAATATTATTACAACGACGCCGGCAGGCAGATGCGGGTGCTCGGCGAGTCGACCCGGGCCCGCTACCTGGAACTGCTCGGCGAGACATTCGAGTTCCCCGAGGACGGCTATCAGGGTCAGTATATCGTCGACATCGCCCGATCGCTCGTCGAGGAGCGCGGCGACAGCCTGAAGGATCACCAGGATGTGAAACCTTTCAAGGAACAGGCGGAACGATTTATCTTCAAGGACATCTCCGGGACACTCGCGCGGCTGGGCATAACCTTCGACAACTACTTCAACGAGCACTCCCTCTACGAGAACGGCAAGATCGACGAGGTGGTGGCGGAGCTCCGGGCCAAGGGATACGTCTACGAGAAGGACAACGCTGTGTGGTTCAAGACCACCGAATTCGGCCATGAGCAGGACCGGGTGATCATCAAGAGTTCCGGGGAGCCGACTTACCGGCTGCCGGACATCGCCTACCACCGTGAAAAATTCAGGCGCGACTTCGACTGGCTGATCGACATCTTCGGTGCCGACCACATCGCCACGGTGCCGGATGTCATGGCCGGGGTGAAGGCGCTCGGCTACGATCCGGCCAAAGTGACCGTGGTCCTGCACCAGTTCGTGACGCTCACCCGGGACGGCAAGCAAGTAAAGATGTCGACGCGAAAGGCCAATTTCGTGACCGTCGACGAACTGGTCGACGAGGTGGGGGTCGATCCGGTACGCTTCTTCTTCATGATGCGCAAGGCCGACAGCCAGCTGGAGTTCGATCTCGATCTCGCGACCAAACAGAGCCAGGAAAACCCGGTCTACTACGTGCAGTACGGTTACGCGCGGCTCTGCTCGATTTTGCGGCAGGCGGTGGAAAAGGGTATCGCCATGCCGGACTTCACGGAAGTGGACGGACCGCTCCTGAATGAGCCCGAGGAACTGAAGCTGCTGAAGACCCTGTCGAGCTTTCCGGCGACCATCGAGAGCAGCGCGCTGGATCTCGCGCCGCACAAGTTCATTTACTATCTGATGGAGTTGGCCGGTCAGCTGCACAGCTATTACAACAAACACAAGGTGATCACCGAGGACATGGCCCTCACCCGCGCTCGCCTCTGCCTGATCCTGGCGCTGCGGGTCGTCCTGAAGAACGGTCTTACCATGGTGGGTCTTACGGCCCCGGAAAGAATGTAGCGTCGATACATGGCGGCACCGCGGAAAAATCAGGCCAAAAAGCTGAAATTCGAGCTCACCCGGAGCGCGGTGGCCGGCATAGGCGTCATTGTTTTCTGCCTTTTTCTGTGGATGTTCCTGCTCGGGGTCTGGGCCGGCCAGTCGTTGCTCATGCCGTCCTACGAGAAGAAAAATCTGGTCGCCGAGGAGAAGGGCACGGCCCTGGGACCGCTGGTGATCAGGGCTGAAAAGAAGGCGAAGAAGACGGAATAAAATGTTTTATAGCTCGGCATCGTATTCCTGCAAGCTTTCAGAGTTTTCAGGGTAGGGTGCACTTCGTGCATCGTCGGTGCATAGAGCGCACCCAGCATGGAAGCCGATCCTTTTGAGCTGGTTGGAATTACCCCCTTACTCATACATGGCTGAATATTATGATTGGAAAATTACTCACCAAGGTTTTTGGCAGCAGTAACGAGAGATATCTCAAATCGCTCAGGCCGATTGTCAAGCGGATCAATGAGCTGGAGGCGGATGTCCAGCAACTCGATGACCAGGCGCTTGCCGCCAGGACCGTCGAGTTCAAGCAGCGGGTGGCGAACGGCGAGTCCCTGGACGAGCTGCTGCCGGAGGCCTTCGCGACGGTGCGCGAGGCAGGCAAGAGGGTCCTTGGCGAGCGGCATTACGATGTTCAGCTGATCGGCGGCATCGTCCTTCACCAGGGCAGGATCGCCGAGATGAAAACCGGCGAGGGCAAGACGCTCACCTCGACGCTGTCGGTGTATCTCAATGCGCTCAGCGGCAACGGCGTGCACGTGGTGACCGTCAACGACTACCTGGCCGCCCGCGACAGCGAGTGGATGGGGCAAATCTACCGGTTCCTCGGCATGAGCGTCGGCAAGATCGTCCATGGCTTAAGCGATATAGACCGTCGCGCCGCCTACGCCGCCGATATCACCTACGGCACCAACAACGAGTTCGGTTTCGATTATCTCCGGGACAACATGAAGTTCGACCTCGCCGATTTCTGTCAGCGCGGCTTCAACTTCGCCATCGTCGACGAGGTCGACTCCATATTGATCGACGAGGCGAGAACCCCGCTCATCATCTCCGGCCCGGCGGAGCTGTCCACCGAGCTCTACAAGGCTGTGGACCGCATCATCCCGAAGTTCAAGAAAGACGAACACTACACGGTTGATGAGAAAGCCCGCTCGGTCTCGCTCACCGAGGAGGGCATCGCCCTCGGCGAGAAATACCTCGAGGTGGAAAACCTCTACGATCCCGTCAACATCGAGAAACTCCACCATCTCAACCAGTCGCTCAAGGCCCACGTCCTCTTCAAGAAGGATGTCGACTACATCGTCCGCAACAACCAGGTCGTCATCGTCGACGAGTTCACCGGCCGGACCATGGAGGGGCGGCGGTACAGCGACGGTCTGCACCAGGCCCTCGAAGCCAAGGAGAACGTCAAGATCGAGCAGGAGAACCAGACCCTGGCCTCGATCACCTTCCAGAACTACTTCCGCATGTACAAGAAGCTGGCCGGCATGACCGGTACGGCCGACACGGAAGCCCCTGAATTCAAGAAGATCTACAACCTGGACGTGGTGGTCATGCCGACCAACCAGCCGATGATCCGGATCGATTTCGCCGACGTCATCTACAAGAACGAGGCGGCCAAGTACCGGGCGGTGATCAAGGAGATCACCGAGCTGCACGAGAAGGGCCAGCCGGTATTGGTCGGCACCATCTCCATCGATGTTTCGGAGAAGATCTCGAACATGCTCAAGAAGGCCAAGATCGAGCACGAGGTCCTGAACGCCAAGCACCACGAACGCGAGGCGGAAATCATCGCCCAGGCCGGCAAGTTCGGCAAGGTGACCATCGCCACCAACATGGCGGGCCGAGGCACGGACATCAAACTCGGGCCGGGCGTGGTGGATGTCGGCGGCCTGCACATTCTCGGCACCTCCCGGCACGAATCCCGCCGCATCGACAATCAGCTGCGCGGCCGGTCGGGACGCCAGGGCGACCCCGGTTCGTCCCGTTTCTACCTGTCGCTCGAGGATGACCTCCTGCGGATCTTCGGCTCGGACCGGATCACCACCATCATGGAGAAGCTCGGCATGGAGGAGGACGAGCCCATCGAGCACGGCATGATCACCCGGGCCATCGAGAACGCCCAGCGCAAGGTCGAGGGTCACAACTTCGACATCCGCAAGCACCTGCTCGAATACGACGACGTCATGAACACCCAGCGGGAGATCATCTACCAGCAGCGGCGAGACGTTTTGGCCGGTAAGGACGTCTCCGAAGTCGTCCTGGATATGATGGAGGACCTGGTGGACAGTGTGGCCGAGGAATTCTATCAGGAGAAACTCGACTCCAACGAATGGGACTGGCCGGAATTCAAGGTCCGGATGGGCGAGGTATTTCATAATATGCCGGACTGGCCGGAAGAAGAGGTCTCCGGGCTGAAGCTCGATGCTTTCCGGGCCAAGATCCTCGATTTCGTCAAGGAGGCGTACAAAGGGCAGGAGGAGATCAACGGTCCGGAGACCCAGCGCCAGATCGAAAAGCTCATCCTGCTGCAGATCGTCGACAGCCACTGGAAGGATCATCTGCTCTCCATGGATCACCTCAAGGAAGGCATCGGTCTGCGCGGCTACGGTCAGAAAAATCCCTTGAACGAGTACAAGCGCGAGGGTTTTACCCTGTTCAAGAACATGGTGGAAACCGTGAAGTCCCAGACCGTCTCCAGCCTGATGCGGGTCAGGGTGGTGCGGGAAGAGGATGTCGAGCGCATGGAGGAAGAGCGCCGGCGACGCCAGGAGCAGGAGATGATGCGCATGAACAGGGTGGCGGCGGGAGAGGAGCCGCAGAGTGCGAAGCCGATCCGCCGGGAAGGCGAAAAGACCGGCCGCAACGCCATGTGTCCCTGCGGCTCGGGCAAGAAATACAAACGGTGCTGCGGTCAGGAAGCGTAAACGTATCAGAAGCCAGAAGTCAGAAACCAGAAGCCAGCTTATAATGGCACCTTCGGCGCATAATTTCTGGTTTCTGTCCTCTGGTTTCTGGCTTCTGATTCCCTACCCGTGCAGCTGCTGCGGCTGCATCAGGTTCTCCTCCATGTGCTTCAGTTCCTCGATGCCGGAGACTACGACCTTCGGGTCGACCGTGAGTTCCTCTTCGGAAATCTTGTTCTCGTAGCTCATCTGGCCGAGGATGAATTTCATGCAGTTGAGGCGGGCCGCCTTCTTGTCGTCGGAGCGGATGATCGTCCAGGGCGAGATGGTCCGGTTGGTCTCCGACAGCATCTGAAATTTCCGCACCGAATACTGGTCCCAGTATTCCTGGGCCAGATTGTCTACGGGCGAGAGCTTGTACTGCTTCAGCGGGTCCTTCTCGCGCGATTCGAAGCGCTGCTTCTGGACTTCCCTCGACACCGAAAAGTAGAACTTGAAGAGCTTGATGCCGTCTTTCACCAGCATCTCCTCGAACATCGGCACGTCCTTGAGGAAGCGCTTGTTCTGCTCGTCGGTGCAGAAGCCCATGACCGGCTCGACCATCGCCCGATTGTACCAGCTTCGGTCGAAGAGGACGATCTCACCGGCGGAAGGCAGGTGGGCGACATAGCGCTGGAAATACCACTGGGTCATCTCGGTCTCGTTCGGTTTCATCAGGGCCACGACCCGGGCGTTGCGGGGGTTGAGATGGGCGGTGATCCGCTTGATGGTGCCGCCCTTGCCGGCGGCATCGCGGCCCTCGAAAATGGCGAGGACTCTCTGCCCGCCGGCTTTCATCGAATTCTGCAGCTTCATCAGTTCGATCTGCAGTTTCTTGAGTTCCAGTTCATACTGCAGGGCAGAATTCTTGATATAGATGGCGGTGGTGTCGTCGCTCTTTTCGGTTTTGAGATTTTTCGCCGCGGTTCCTTCCAGTAATCGTATTTCCTCTTTCTTGACGTTATCCTTGCTGTCTTTGCCGTTGCTTTTCTTCTTGGCCATGTTCACTCCCTGAATTGATTGAAGTTCGATCATTGTTCTACGGAAAACCGCGTAAGGTACAGTAATAAAAGAAGTTTCGTTGCAGCCCCTAATTCAATTTTCTGCCCAACTGGAACATAGTGGCATAGATTTCCGGCAGGTGCTCTCTGCGGAGCGCCGCCACCACCTCATCGATTGGGTAGCCGATGCGATGGTGGCTGACGGTAACTTGTTCCGCTGTTATTTCCAGAGTAGCGCAGCTGGCCCTGGGGTCGCCGTCGAACATTCTGCCCACCGAGCCGGGATTGATGAAATGTACGCCGGAAAGATGCTTGTGGTACGGCGAATGGGAGTGGCCGGTGACCACGATCCGGAAGTCGGTTTCCCCGGCCAATTCCTGGAAACGTTCGCCGGGAGTCTCGGCAAAAAGCAATTCTTCGGGATCGGCGGGGCTGCCGTGAAAGACGCCCAGCTTGATTCTTTCGGGAGCCTCGGGCGAGGGAATGAAAAGCTCCACAGACTCGCCGAGCGCAAGCAACCATTTTTTTTCCGCCTCCCCAAGGGCTTGCGCCGCCGTGGTGTACATAATGCGTTTCTCCGACTTGCGCGGCTTCTTGAACGATTTCCCCCGCAGCAGATCGATAACCTTCTTGTCGGTGTTACCGAGGATCGAGATGACCTGGTGGGCTGCCAGCCAGTCGATCGTCTCATTGGCGAAGGGGGCATAGACAAGCGAGTCGCCGCAGTTGACGATCCAGTGAAAAGAGCCGGGATCGAAGGCTTCGGCGATCGCCCGGAGCGCCGGGAAATTGCCGTGAATATCGGCGAGAAGCAGGATGCGGGTTTTCATCAGAGCAGCGGTGACACCAGAAGGCATGTGTTTTCCTTGAATTTTTCAAAATGGCCGCGTTGCCGGAACTCCTCCAGGGCAAGTCTATCCGACTGCTTGAGATACTCCTGTTGAACGGCGACCAGTTGCTGGGTAAAATTTCGGCAGTAGATGAAGAGCGTTGCCTCGAAGTTCAACCAACAGCTGCGCATATCGATGTTCACCGAACCGAAGAGGGAAAAATCACGGTCCACGGTGATGGTCTTGGAATGCAGCAGGCCGCCCTGAAAGAGAAAGATTTCCACCCCTGACAGGGCCAGTTCCTCGTAACGGGCCCGGCTGGCATAGTGGACCAGCCGGAAGTTGTTTTTCTCGGGCAGGATGATGGCAACCTTCACCCCCCGCTGGGCTGCGGCCTTGAGGGCCACCAGCAGCGGATCATCCGGGATGAAATAGGGAGTGGTGATGATCAGCTCCTTCCTCGCCGCGTAGATGGTGGTGAGCAGCAGGCTGTGGATGGTTTCAGGAGCGAAGCCCGGCCCGGAGGGGACGAACTGGACCGCCATGTCGCCCGTGACCGGCTGGGGGTGGATATCGCCCAGATTTCGAACGGTCTCGATGTCCTTAGTCAGTGACTCCGAGCGGAACTGGCCGATGTCCGATTCCAGGAACCAGTCGCTGATAAAGGTGCCGGCCAGGCTTTCCACCACCGGTCCCTCCACCTTGACCATCACATCGATCCATTTGCCCACCCCGGCCTCCCTGTTGAACACCTCGGGATCCACCATATTGTGGCTGCCAGTAAAGGCTGTCCGGCCGTCGATGATCGCGAGCTTGCGGTGGTTGCGGATATCTATACGGTGAAACAGCGCCTTGATCAGGCCGGCCGGCAGCGACTCCTGGACCTTGATGCCCACTGCGCGCATTTTTCCCGCTGCGGCGCCCTTCAAAAATTCCCGGCTACCGATGGAATCGATCAGGATCCGGCAGGTGACGCCGCGGGTTGCAGCCCTGATCAGCGCCTCGATCACTTGATCGACCCGCCCTCCTTCCTGCCAGATATAGTACTGCATATGGCAGGTGGATTCAGCCTTGTCGATCTCGGCAATGATAGACCGTATTATTTCTTCCGGGTCGGAGAACAGGGTGAGGTTGTTGCCGGCCATCGCCGGCAGGCCGACCAGGGAGACGGCCTGCCGGTGCAATGGTTCGCATTCGGGGTTGATGCCCTGCCAGGAGACTGGCGCCCGCTGCCGCAGCGTCTTCAGCCAGTGCTGGTAATGGTTGTAGGAAACCCTGGTCCGCTCGGTCCGTCTCTCCGGAATCCTGTTTTCGCCGAGGATGAGATAGAAAAAACCGCCGAGAAAGGGAACCAGGAGCACCACGACCAGCCATGCCAGCGAGACCCCGTACGGTCGCTTGTGCATGATAACCCGCAGGGACAGGCCGATCCTGATGAAGAGATCGGCCAGCAGCAGGGTTGTGGTGAGAACGGTATAGCTCCAGTGAGGGTCCTGCATGTTCATTGCACAAAAGGATTACAGGTGGCGCCGGAAAGACCATGGCTGTGCCGGCAAGAATTTTTTGCTGCGTTTGAACGGGCAATGAGAGCTTGAAGACTTTTCCGGAAAGAGCAGGTAAGTTCGTCTCGGTTTGTTGCGCGATCTTATTTTAAAGTAGCATAATCAGCCGGATAAGTGGTAGATGTATTTTACACGCTGAGATGCGCTCCCGGCAGCCACTGCGATTCAACGCGGCGACGTCGGAAATGGTGCCGGGCAAAGAACGAGAAGAAAATAAACGTAAGGGATCAGATTTTCCATGAAGATAAAAGGCTTTTCATTTTCTGCCGTGGAAGCCGGCATACGTTACCCCGAGAGGTTGGACCTGGGGCTCATATACAGCGACAGCCCCTGCGTAACCGCAGGCGTGTTCACCACCAACCAGGTGAAGGCGGCCCCTGTCATCATCGACAAGGACCGGCTGAAAGGCGGCTATGCCCAAGCAATACTTGTGAATAGCGGCTGCGCCAATGCCTGCACCGGCGAAAAAGGGATGGAGGCTGCCCGGATCACCAGCGCCCTTTTATCCATGGCGCTGAATATTCCTGAAACCATGATCCAGCTCGCCTCGACCGGGGTGATAGGAGAACAGCTGAACATGGCTGCGTTCGAGAGGGGCGTTCCGAAACTGGTGGAGGGACTCTCGCCTGAAAATTTCGAACGTGTCGCCAGGGCGATCATGACAACCGATACCGTACAGAAAATCGCGGAAAAAACGGTGACCATCGGCAACAGGGAAATCAAGATCCTCGGCATGGCCAAAGGGGCGGGGATGATCATGCCCAACATGGCCACTATGCTCGCTTTCGTCATTACCGACGCCAGGATTATTTTCCCTGAGCTGCATAAATCCCTGGTCAACGGGGTTGCCCGGACCTTCAACAGGATTACCATTGATGGTGATACCAGCACCAACGACATGGTGCTGGTGATGGCCAACGGCGCCGCGGAGAACAGGTGGATCGACGGCGATTCCGCCGAGGACCGGGAGGTCTTCGAGGATGCCCTGGAAGAGGTCCTGATGGATCTGGCCCTGCAGATCGTACGTGACGGGGAAGGGGCGACGAAGGCAATTACCGTCAAGGTTTGCGGAGCAAAGGAAGAGGCGGAGGCCGAAAAGATTGCCCGCACCGTCGCCAACTCGAGTCTCGTGAAAACTGCTTTTTTCGGCGAGGACGCCAACTGGGGAAGGATCATGGCGGCCATGGGCAGGTCGGGAGTGAAATTTGCCCCGGATAGGGTGGATATAGCCTTCGGCGACTCCTTCCTCGTGAGAAAGGGTCTCGGGCTCGGCAAGGAGGCGGAGCAGGCGGCAACCCAGGTGCTGAAGGAGAAAAGCTTTACCGTCACCATCGACCTGAACGACGGCAAGGCCAGCGCTGAGGTGTATACCTGCGATTTCTCCATGGACTATGTCAAGATTAACGCTGACTACAGATCCTGACGCGGTTGGGCGACGACGGCGAGTCCATACGGTCCGGCGATTCTCCGGATGAATGCATTGGAGGAAAAGCATGAAGCGGCTGTTCATCATTCGCCATGCCAAATCGAGCTGGTCGCAGCCGGGCCTCGATGATTTCGACCGTCCGCTGAACAAGCGGGGGCAGAACGACGGACCGATGATGGCCCGACGGATCGGCGAGGCTGGCATCCGACCCGACCTGATAGTGGCAAGCCCCGCCAAAAGGGCGAAAAAGACCGCGAAATACATGGCCGACGGTACTGGATACGACAATGAGAAGATACGGTATTTCGAAGAACTGTACATGGGATCCCTGGCCGTTCACTTGAAGCTTCTGGCTTCGCTTTTCAACGAGGCAGACACACTTTTTCTCGTCGGCCACAATGATACCGTGACAAGGCTGGCCGAGTATTTGAGCGGCAAAAACTTTGGCAATGTTCCGACCTGTGGCGTCGTCGCTCTGGAGTATGCGGAGGATTTTGGATTCACCACCATCGCAGGCATGGGCAACCTGCTCTTTTTCTGGTTCCCCAAGGACCGGGAAAAGTGACCGGAAGGAGCGCCGGGCCCGGAGACAGAACGTGAGCCGAGAGCAGCCATGATGACCGGATTTCCCAACTGCTTACAATGCATCCACTATTATATCACCCATGATCCGGCCAGGCCCTACGGCTGCCGGGGGATGGGATTCAAGAGCCGAAGCATCCCCGCGCGGGTGGTCCACGAGACCTCCGGCATTCACTGCCAGATCTTCACTGCGAAAAAGCGGCGGGACGATGGTTCTCCCCGTTCCTTCAGGATGACATAATTCTCCGTCTTTACTAATCTTCTGATGACAACACATTCTCTGCAACAGACGAAGCTCAGGCTGAAAGCCCTCGCCGATTCCCTGTTGCGCGAAACCTGGCTGACCAGCTGGGAGCTGATCCGCATTACCATCCCCGTTACCATAGTCACCAAGATACTTGAGGATTTGGGGCTGATCGACATGCTGAGCGTGTTCCTCGAACCCCTGATGGCGCTCATGGGTTTGCCCGGCCCCCTGGGTCTTGTCTGGGCGACGTCGATGCTCACCAATATGTATGGAGGAATTGCGGTTTTCGCCGCCCTGGCGCCCGGCCTGGATCTGACCGCGGCCCAGGTGACGGTGCTCTGTTCGGCGATCCTCATTGCCCACTCCCTGCCGATGGAGCTGAGCGTGAGCAAACGCGCGGGGGCGCCCCTGATGCCTATCGCCCTGCTCCGACTACTCGGCGCGGTGGTGTACTGTGTCATCCTCCACCGGGTTTGTCTCACCTTCCGTCTATGGCAGGAGCCGGCGGAACTCTTTTTCAAGGCAACTTCCCGTTCGGCCGATCTTTTGCAGTGGGGACTTGATCAACTGCAGAACTTGGGTATGATAGTGGTCATCATCTTCTGCATTGTGCTCGGTATGCGGCTGTTCCGCGCTATCGGCATCCTCGGCCTCCTGGAAAAGCTCCTGGCGCCGGTGCTGCCGGTTTTCGGCATGGGCCGCCAGGCGGCCCCGATCACAGTGGTGGGAATGATCATGGGCATCGGCTACGGCGGGGCGCTTATTATCAGGGAAACCGCTACCGGCAAGATGGCTCGGGAAGAGGTCTTCAACTCCATGGCGCTCATGGGGCTGTGTCACGGTTTGGTGGAGGACACCCTGCTCATGGCGGCGATCGGCGGCAAATTCGGGGGAATCTTCTGGGGCCGGATCGCCTTTTCCCTAATCGTCACCTTCCTGCTGGTGAGGGTGCTGCGCAGCCTGGCCAGCAGGAGAATCAATGAACAAAAACGATTAACATAACCTTATCTCATTACATGGAATTTACACAATTCGGTCGCAAGATGACCGGCAACGCGGGCATTCTGTCGCTGATGGATGATCTGGGCAAGGCCACTGCCAGCGGCAGCGGACCGATGATCATGATGGGCGGTGGAAATCCGGGGCAAGTGCCGGAATTCCAGGAGATCATGCGCACGAGGCTCATGAATGTCTGCCGGGATCCGCAGCTCTTTCACAGGCTGACCGGCGGTTACGCGCCGCCCCAGGGCGACAGATCCTTCGTGGAGAAGCTCGCGGCACTCCTCAAAAAGCGGCTGGACTGGAACATCGGACCTGAAAATATCTGCCTGACCAACGGCAGCCAGACCGCTTTTTTCATGCTGTTCAACCTGCTGGCGGGCCGTATGGCGGACGGCCGGCAGAAAAAGATCTGCCTGCCGCTCGCCCCCGAGTATATCGGCTATGCCGACCTGGGGCTCTTCGAGGGTCTCTTTGTCGCGACAAAACCGGAAATCGAACTGCTCGATGGTGGCTTCTTCAAATATCACATTAATTTTGAGAAACTGGAAATCGGTGACGATACCGGCGTGATCTGCGTCTCGCGCCCGACCAACCCCACCGGCAATGTGGTGACTGACGGGGAGCTGGCAAGACTTATCGGGCTGGCGGAGCGGCAGGGAATTCCCCTCATCCTCGATAGTGCCTATGGTCTGCCTTTCCCGGGAATGGTCTATATCGAGGCCCAGCCGGTCTGGCGGGACAACCTGATCGTCTGTCTGTCCCTCAGCAAGCTCGGCCTGCCGGCGATCCGTACCGGAATCGTCGTTGCCAAGCCGGAGATCGTTCGGGCCCTTACCGCCATGAATGCCATAATGTCGCTTGCCCCGACCAGCTTCGGCGCGCTGCTTGCGGAAGAACTCGTGGCCAGTGAAGAGATCATCGACCTCGGCCGCGACTTGATCCAGCCCTTTTACCGGGCCAAGATGGAAAAGGCGGTGGCGGCGGTGCGGGAGTTTTTTGCCGGCACCCCCTGCCGCATGCACACGCCGGAAGGGGCGATGTTTCTCTGGTTGTGGTTCGAGGACTTGCCCGTAACGAGCCTCGAGCTGTATGAGATATTGAAAAAGCACGGGGTACTGGTTGTTTCCGGCCACTATTTTTTCCCGGGCCTGGACGGGGACTGGCGGCACAAGGACGAGTGCATCCGGGTCACCTATTCCCAGGGGGATGAAGATGTGCGCCGCGGGTTGGAGATCATCGCCGGCGTCGTCCGGCAGATCTATGATCGGAAAGGCTAAAACGGATTCCGGCCCAGGGAAACCAGATCGAATTTTCTAAGGTACTAAAGACATCGGGAGAGGACCATTGAGGAAGAAAACGGGTTGTTGCATATTGTTGTCTTTCATACTTCTTACCGGACCGGCAGCCAGTTTCGGTGAATGTCTCCGGGGGGATTGCCGGGAGGGCACGGGTGTACGGTTGTCGCATGAAGGCCGCTACGAAGGGGAGTTCAAGAATGGCCTGCCCAACGGTAAAGGGATGCTGGTTTCCCCAGAGGGTCTGAAATATACCGGCCAGTTCAAGGACGGCAAATTCCATGGTGACGGACAACTCACAAGTTCTGACGGCCGCAAGTATGTCGGCTCCTTTCGAAACGGCGTTATCCACGGCGACGGTACTTTGACCCAGGGCGACGGGTCGATGTACAAGGGCGAGTTCAGCTTCGGCAGTTTCCATGGACGCGGGATCCTTTTCTTTCCTGACGGCCGCGAGTATCAGGGGGACTTTCGCAAAGATATCATCGAGGGGAACGGCAAGCTCATTTACGCCGACGGCACCTGGTATGAGGGGATGTTCCAGGACGGCCAGCCGAACGGCAGGGGGACTCGCAAGTATCTTGACGGATCAAGCTTTACCGGAGAGTTCAAGGGGGAAAAACGGCATGGTAACGGCGTGTTTCAGAGCGCCGGTGGCGATCGGTACGAGGGGACGTTTGCCGACGATCTCTTCCAGGGCGAGGGAACGCTGAAATATGCCGACGGCCGTCTCTATCGGGGGGAATTCAAGTCGGGAAGCGCCCAGGGTCGCGGCAAGATGGAATACCCCGACGGCTCACGGTACGAGGGGAGCTTTGTCGACGGTCTGCCCGATGGCGAGGGAATCCGGGAGTATCCCGACGGGACGATCTACCAGGGCAGGATGGCAAAAGGCAAGAGGAATGGTCCTGGAGAACTGCGGTATCCCGACGGTTCTTTTTACAAGGGCGAGTTCAAGGATAATAAGATGCATGGCCAGGGGACGATCACCTATAACGACGGCAAGAGTTTCTCCGGGGAATTCGTCGACGGCCAGCCGCAGATGGCGAAGAAAGCGGCGTCTGCGCCGTCGGCGACGGTGGTCGAGAGGAATAAGCCGGATGTAAAGCCGGTTGTCGAGAGAAAAGTAGTCGTCGACCAGAAACTGGCCGTCAAGACCAAATTACCCGCCGAAGAGATAAAGCCCCCAGCCGAAAAGAAAGAACCCGTAGTCGGCAGGAAAGAGCCTGCCGATGAGAAAGTATCCGTAGCCGACAAGAAGGCATCTGAAAAGAAAGAGGCTCTGGTCGAGAAGTTGCCTCCGGTCGAGAAGTCTGCCCCCGCAACCAGAGTCGAGGAAGAACCGAAGTTGACCGCAGCGGTCGCGCAAAGGACCGAGAAGGCTCAGGCGCCGGAAAAAGCCCTTGCGACATCGCGGTATCCGGTGAAAGACGGCCTGGTTCAGGACGGCGAGAGCGGGCAGCCGCTGAACGGCAGGGGCGAAGCCGTCTTTTCCGATGGCCGCGTGTACAAGGGCCAATTCTCCCATGGACTGATGCATGGCCCGGGCGAACTCGACTTTGCCAACGGCGACCGTTATGTCGGCGAGATGGCCAAGGGCGAAATTGAGGGCTACGGGACTTATCGCTACAACGATGGCCGGGAATACAAGGGAGACTTCCACGAGGGGAAGAAACACGGCAGCGGCATTTTCACCTACCCGGATGCCACCCGCTACGCCGGGGAATTCAAGAACGATCTCTTCGCCGGCCGCGGAGAATACTTCTTTGCCGACGGCAGTCGCTACAAGGGCGAGTTTGCCAACGGCAGTTTCAATGGCCAGGGGGAGTTGGTCTATGCCAACGGCAGTATTTACAGCGGAGAATTCCGCGATGACCTGCCCCATGGTCAAGGCGTTCTCACGTCTCCTGACGGCAGCAGGTATGAGGGCGGGTTTCAATTCGGCCGCCGGGAGGGCGAGGGTAAGCTGATCCGTAGCGACGGCAGGATTTTCGAAGGCGTTTTTGCAAACGACAGACTAGTGACAAAAGAGTAGCATGCCTTTTCGTTATGCCCGGCGCCGGGTTGCAGGGATACTTATTGGATGATTTTGATGCGTTGGAGTTATAAGACAGTACATTACGAGATGAAAAAGGAAGGCCTGCTCGGCAGCGCCTTCCTCGATGAATCGGAAATCGAGCAATCATTGAATGAATTCGGCAAGGCCGGTTGGGAACTCGTCTCCATGCTGGAAACGCTCGACGGGCTGATCGCCGTTTTCAAGCAGCCGCTGGGCCTAGGCGCCAAAATTTCCAATCCCGAAAAAGAAGTGCATCGGCAGCCGGAATCACCGATGCTTGTGAAGCCAAGGGAGACGAAGGTGGAGCCCCGACGTTTGGAGGAGAAAGAACGGAGGAAGGAAGGCGCCGATGAGATTTTCCTGATTGACGACTTTGAGGATGAGCGGGATGAGCCAGCGGTGGAGGTCGAGAAGAAAGCGGTGAAAACGGTGCCGCGGGAGTCCTCCGACGTCGGCTCGATCCGTATCGAGTGATTTTCTCCCCTGACTTTTGCTTAAGGACAGGGTCATAGCCTCTGTCCTCAAGCTCATCTGCTTCGCCCGCACTAGCCCAGGTGCAGCATGGTGCCGACCTGGAAGACGGCAACTGCCAGGGCGAAGGCAAAGACCGTGTTGAAGCCCATGGAGAAGAAGGCCCATTTCCAGGAGGACTCTCTGGCGATGCAGACCACGGTGACGAAGCACGGTGAGTAGAACATGATGAAGACCAGGGCGGCCACCGCCACGATCTTGTTCCAGTGCGTATCCTTGTTAAGCCGTTGGCCGAGCGACATCGGCTCTTCCGTATCCACTTCCCCCATGGAGTAGGCGGTTCCCAGGGTGGAGACGATGACTTCCTTGGCGGCGAATCCCCCGACCAGGGCAATATTGGTCCTCCAGTCGAAACCCGCCAGCCGGGACAGCGATTCCAGGGCGATGCCGATTCTGCCGGCAAATGAATTCTGAAGGGCGGCCTCCGCCTCCTCATTGTCGATCTCGGCGATCCTTTCCTTATAGAGCTTGGCCTGTTCCGACAACTCTTCCCCGCCCGCCTCGCTTTCCGCCACGATTTCCGGCGCGGTCTCGGTCGTGATCGCTTCGCGCTTGGTGGTGAATTCCGCCGCCTTTTCCTCCGGCAGCCCGGGGTAGGTCATCATCGCCCATAGCAGGACGGAAATTCCCAGGATGACGGTTCCAGCTTTCTTGATGTACTGATAGGTCCGCTCCCAGGTGTGGATGAGCAGGCCGCGAAGGGTCGGAAAACGATAGGGCGGCAGTTCCATGACAAAGGGCGTCGGTGCGCCTTTCAGCACCGTGACTCTCAGGAGCTTGGCGGCCAGCAGGGCGACCATCCAGGCCAGCATGGTGAAGAGGAACATGTACCTGGCCCTGTCCTCGCTGAAAAAGGCTCCGATGAGCAGGGCGAGGACGGGAAGCTTGGCGCCGCAGTTCATCAGCGGTACGGTCAGAAGGGTCGCCATCCGTTCCTTGGGGGACCGGAGGGTGCGGGTCGCCATGACCCCCGGCACGGCGCAGCCGCCGGCGATGCCGCCCGAGACGATGAAAGGCATGACAGAGGAGCCGTGCAGGCCGAAGATCCGGAAAACACGGTCCATCATGAAGGCCACGCGGGCGAGGTACCCCGAGTCCTCGAGGAGGGCGATGCCGAAGAACATGAACATGATCAGCGGCACGAAGCCGAGCACCCCTCCCACCCCGTCGATGATGCCCGAGATGAGCAGGGACTTGAGCAGGCCGTCCGGCATGGTCTCTTCGACAAACCCGCTGAGCCAGGCGAATCCCTGTTCCAGCCAGGCGACGGGCGCCTCGCTCCAACTGAAGGTGAACTGGTAGAGGGCGAAGAGGATGAGCAGCATGATTGCCGGTCCGACCAGCCGGTTGGTGAGGACCTTGTCGATCTTATCGGAGGTATAGAGCCTGTCGGAGTCGAATTTTCGTGTGATCACACCCTGCCGGAGGAGTGATTTGATATAGCCGTAGCGATGGTCGGCGATAACGGCCTCCGGGAAGACATCGAGGGTGGTCTTGGTGTGCCCGGTGATATCGGAGACAATTCCTTCCAGGGCCTGTGCAGTTCTCGAGTCGGTTTCCCGCCCCTTTTCGACGATCTGCTCGTCGTTCTCCAGATATTTGATGGCCGCGTATCTGGCGGGGTAGGTGTCGGTCATGAAGGAGCCGGCCTCGATGCGGGCGACGAGTTCCCTGATGCCGGTATCGAGGTCTTCGCCATAGGAGATGTCGAGGGGTAGCCAGTCTTTTTTTCCCGCGGCTACGCGCAGAGCGGCATCGAGCAACTCGGTCTTGCCGAAGCCGCTCCGGGCGATGATCGGCACCACCGGCACCCGGAGATGCTTTTCCAGGACCTCGGCTTTGATCTCGATTCCGCGGGCTTGAGCCACATCCATCATATTCAGGGCGATGACTATGGGGACGCCGAGTTCCAGAAGCTGGCAGGTCAAATAGAGGTTTCGTTCGAGGTTCGAGGCATCGACAATATTGATGACCACCTCGGGCCGATTATGCACCAGATAGTTGCGCGCCACCAGTTCTTCGGCGGAATAGGCGGTCATCGAATAGGTACCCGGCAGATCGGTGATAATGATCTTCCGCCCCTGATGATGCAGGTGGCCTTCCTTGTGATCCACCGTTATGCCGGGATAGTTGCCGACATGCTGCCGGGCGCCGGTCAATTGATTGAAAAGGGTCGTCTTGCCTGCGTTGGGATTGCCCGCCAGGGCCATTTTCAGCTGCATCGTTCCGTGTAATAGGTATTAAGGTGAAGAAATATGGAAAAAGAGACGGAAAAGAAACGGCGTCAGTCCACCGTGACGAAAATATGATCCGCTTCGTTATTGCGGAGGGTGAGGGTAACTTCCATGATTTTAACGGCGACGGGGTCATAGAGTGGGGCCCTGCCGCAAACCGTGATTTCGGTGCCCGGAACGATGCCCATTTCACGGATCCTTCGGCCAAGCTCCCCGGATACATTGATCGATTTGACAGTGCCTTTTTGATTTTTCATCATCTTACGCAGGTTCACGGTTTGCAAATTTTCCTCCTTGCCCTGTGCGATCATACGGATCCTTTTCTTCGGCTTCTTGAAAAAATATGGGCGCCTCTGTGCGGTCACTTTGCCGACAGCTTTTCCGATGGCGTAGCCAGCTTCCGCTGGGCGCCGTCTGTCCCGGGTGAACAGGTCGAGTCGCCGTCGCATGTGCAACCGCAACTGCAGGAGATGGCCCCTTTTTTGCTTGCAGCCGCCTTCCACTGCCGCCAAAACTTCCTGGCGATAAAAAAGGCGCTGATGGCAATAATCGTCCAGACAACGATAGATTCAATCATCTTCAACCTTTAGGTTTAGTTAGGACTACCTAACTGAATGAGCAAAAAAATATGCCCGACGTATCGGACACAAGTCAAATTACAGCTGAGTAACGAAAATATTGGCGGAGATGTCGGCGTCGAGGCTGATGGTTCCTCCGTGAACTTTAAGGATACACCTATCGCCGTTTTCGGCGCAGACGATATCGGCCTCGACTCCGGGATAAACCCCCATCGAAGCCATGCGCGCACAAACTTTCCGATCTCCGGTCACCTTGCAGACCTTCACCCGTCCCGGATGACCTTTCTTGGAAAGTGGGGCGATCTCCCCGTGGCATTGCTCGCCGGCAAGGCATTTCCTCACCTTTTCCGCAAAACGGCAATGTAGTTTCTTCCCTCGATTCCAGTGCATACGATTCTCCCTTCGATACGCTCTTAGGTAACCCAAACAAAGAGTCAAGTCAACACTTTTTTCAAGAGAAATGAATATGATTAGGGGTAGCTAATATAAAGTTCTGTAATAGGGCCAGGGGGTGGGGGAGATAAATCTGCGCTATATTTCAGTTACTTGGCGAGACGAGAGGAAAGTGGTGGGGTAACTGCTTGTCATTTTAAAATAAAACCAAATTCCCCAGGAATGTTGTTGATGATTTCACGTTGAAGCAGAGCTGTTCTCCGGCTTAAAATGGCTCATCCACGACTTCCACCAGGATATAGTCCGCCTCGTTGTTGCGTAGGGTGAGGGTGCAATCCATAACCCGAAGGGCTACGGGATCGTTGAGGGGAGCTCTTCCCTGCACGGTGATCTCCGTGCCGGGAACCAGACCCATTTCGCGGATCCTGCGGCCGAGTTCGCCGCCGACTTTGATTGCCTTGATGATGCCGGTTTGATGCTTTGCCATGCGGCGCATATTGATGATGGCCATTTCCCTTTGTCCGTGAAAATAGTGGATATCGCTGTGATTGATCGGCAGCGAGATTCCGACCTTGGATCTGCCTCTCCAGGGTCGAAATCATTGTTTTATTTGGTGTTGCCCTGCCAGGAGTCGCGCAGAGTGACGGTTCTGTTGAAGATCGGCTGCCCCGGCCGGGATTCGACCGGATCCGCGCAGAAATATCCCAGACGCTCGAACTGGACCTTCTCCCCCGGCTGCAGATGCAGGAGGCTCTGTTCCGCCATGGCCGCATCCACCACCACCTTGGAATGCGGATTCAGCTGCTCGAGAAAATTGACATCTTTGTCGGCTTCCGGATCCTCGACCTTGAACAATCGGTCGTACAGTCTAACCGTGACCGGCACCGCCTGCGCCGCCGAGACCCAATGGATAATCCCTTTGACCTTGCGGCCGTCCGGCGTGGCGCCCCCTCCTGACTCGGGGTCGTAGGTGCAGTGGATCTCGGTGATCCGGCCGTTCGCGTCCTTCATGTGCGAGACGTGGCGGATCAGATAGCCGAAGCGCAGCCGCACTTCAGTTCCAGGTGCCAAACGGTGGTACTTCCTGGGGGGATCTTCCATGAAGTCGTCGCGTTCGATGAAGATCTCCCTCGAGAAGGGGAGAGTCCGTTCCCCCATGGCGGGATTCTGGGGATGATTGAGGACCGTCAGCGCCTCAACCTGGCCTTCCGGGTAATTATCGATGATCACCTTCACCGGATCGAGCACGCACATCCGGCGCTGGGCGTTGATGTTCAGGTCGTTGCGGACCTCGCTTTCCAGCACGCTCATGTCGATCCGGCTTTCGCTTTTGCCGATGCCGATGGCGCGGCAGAAGTTGCGGATGGAGGCCGGGGTATAGCCCCGCCGCCGCAGGCCGGAGATGGTCAGCATGCGCGGATCGTCCCAGCCGTCGACATACCTGCCTTCCACCATCTTCAGGAGTTTGCGCTTGCTCATGACCGTATAGGTGAGGTTCAGCCGGGCGAACTCGATCTGGCGCGGGTGGCAGGGTGTCTGCAGGGTGTCGAGCACCCAGTCGTAGAGCGGCCGGTGATCCTCGAACTCCAGGGTGCAGAGCGAGTGAGTGATATTCTCCAGCATATCGGAGAGGCAGTGGGTGTAATCGTACATGGGGTAAATGAGCCACTGATTGCCCGTGCGATGATGCGAGGCCTTCATGACCCGGTAGATGACCGGGTCGCGCATATTGATGTTGGGCGAGGCCATGTCTATCTTGGCGCGCAGCACGTGGCTGCCTTCCGCGAACTCGCCGTCCCGCATGCGGTAGAAGAGATCGATGTTCTCCTCGACGCTGCGGTTGCGGTACGGGCTCTCCTTGCCAGCCTCGGTGAGGGTGCCGCGGTACTCGCGGATCTCGTCCGGCGACAGCTGGCAGACATAAGCTTTGCCCATCTTGATCAGTTGGACGGCGAAGTCGAAGAGCTGCGGGAAATAATCGGAGGCGTAGAGGGCCTTCTCGCCCCAGCCAAACCCCAGCCACTTCACATCCTCCATGATGGATTCCACGTAGGTGACTTCTTCCTTGGTCGGGTTGGTATCGTCGAAGCGCAGGTTGCAGATGCCGCCGAATTCCTCGGCTATGCCGAAATTCAGGCAGATCGACTTGGCATGACCGATGTGCAGGAAGCCGTTCGGCTCCGGCGGAAAACGAGTGATACTCCCCTTATGTTTCCCCGACTTGAGATCATCGGTGATGATCTGGCGGATGAAGTCCAATGGCCTGTTGTCGTAATCTTCTCTTTTTTCCATGAGTAATGACCCAGGTTGAAGGGGGCTATTTGTTCTCAAACAATTTCCCGACGTCTCTCAGCCGCCGGACGACTCTCTCTCTGCCGAGAGCGAGGACGATGTCGAACATCGAAGGTCCGGCCAGCTGACCGGTCAGCACGGTCCGCATTCCATTGATGATGATACCGGGCTTTATTTCAAGCTGTTCGGCAAGTTCCCTGGCGATCCTCTCCGTCTCCTCCAGTGTGAAATCGGCGCATTTTTCATATCTGCCAGCCAACTCGGCAAGCCACTCCTGCAGCTCCGGGTGCTTCAGGACATTTTTTCCCAGCGGCTTGCTGTCGATGGTGAAATCGTCGGCGAAATAGGCCCGGCCGAGGGTGGTGAAATCCTTGAGCGTATGGAAACGGTCGCGGATGAGGGCCAGGGTCTGCAGGTACCATGCCTTCCTGTTCGTGGCGTACTCTTCGTTCCAAAGGTTCTCCGTCGCCAGCTCTTTCTTGACCATCTCCCCGAGTTCTTCGATGTCCATATTACGAAGATAATATTCGTTTATATGCATCGCCTTGGGATCTGTAAAGAATTTCGGGTCGTCTTTACGGAAGTTGAAAATGGCCGCGGATTTGTTGATGCGCTCGAGGGTAAACTCCCTGATGAGTTCCTCTTTCGAGAAGATTTCCTGATCGTTGCCGGCCGACCAGCCGAGCAGGGCCAGAAAATTGTTGAAGGCCCAAGGGATGAAGCCGTTGTCCCGGTAGAACTGCACTGCGACGATCTCGCCGTGGCTACGCTTGGAGATCTTGGCCTTTTTGTTGTCGAGGGTGAGCGGCATGTGGCCGAAGACCGGCAGCGGCGCCCCCAGGGCCTCGTAGAGCAGCACCTGCTTCAAGGTATTGGTCATATGGTCCTGGCCGCGGATGATGTGGGTGATCCGGTCCCTGATATCGTCCACTACATTGCAGAGCAGGTAGAGCGGCTTTCCATTGGAGCGGACGATGACGAAATCGTCGATCTCCGAGTAGTCGCACTCTATCCGGCCGAACACCCTGTCGTCGTAGCCGAGCAATCCTTGCCGGTCCGGCACCTTGAAGCGGATCACGCAGGGGACGCCGGTTGCCTCCTTTTCGGCCACTTCCTGAGGGGGCAGATCCCGACAAGTGCGGTCGTAGCCGAGAGGCGATTTGGCGGCGAGGGCTGCTTCCCGCTTGGCATCGAGCTCTTCCTTGGTACAGAAGCATTTATATGCATTGCCCTGGCTGAGGAGTTGGTTTGCCGCGGCAATGTGGTCGCTCTCGAAGTCGGTCTGGAAGTAGGGGCCCTCGTCGAAATCGATGCCGAGCCAATCAAGGCCCTCAAGTATGCCCTGGATTGATTCCTGGGTAGACCGGCCGACATCGGTATCCTCGATGCGAAGAATGAGCTTACCTCCGGTTTTCTTCGCATAGAGCCAGTTGTAAAGAGCGGTCCGTGCGCCTCCGATATGCAGGTATCCCGTCGGGCTCGGCGGAAAACGCAGTCTGGTTTCAGTCATGCTTACTCCTTTTGAACATGGAATCGTCTGCCGAAAAAAATGTTAAAAAACGGTATCTTTGATGCAGCGATCATGAAAACGGTGCATCAAGGCCGGTAGAGGATGGCTTACAGCGCGATATATATATCTTTTTCATATTGAATGTACAACATAAATACCGCTACGGCAAATTCCGCAAGGGAAGAGTCGACGGTTCATTTTCGGGGAAGGATGCGGCCAATTTTTCGGTTGTTCTCAGAAGGCGAACTTTGTATAGTTTTTCCTTCATTACCGAGACGTTGTTGCCCATCTATCAGTTTCTGCTTTCGAAGTGTGAGCGGTTGTTTTCTTTATGGCTGTTTCAGGGGCCGGGCTTTTACGGATCTGGGACAATCGAGATCAGATTGCATTCAGGGGGAAGAGGAGATGAAAGTACTGGTAAGCGACAATTTGTCCCAGGTCGGTATCGATGTCCTGCGCAAAACCGGCCTGGAAGTGGATGTGAAAACCGGACTTGCTCCGGAAGAACTGAAGGAAATAATAGGCCAGTACGATGGTCTGGTTATCCGCAGCGCCACCAAGGTCACTGCGGATCTGCTCGAATCGGCGCACAGGCTGAAGGTGGTAGGACGGGCGGGCATCGGTCTTGATAATGTCGATATCCCGTCAGCAAGCCAAAAAGGTATCGTGGTGATGAACGCCCCGGACGGCAATGCCACCACCGCTGCGGAACACGCAATCGCCATGATGATGGCGCTTTCCCGCAACATTCCCCAGGCCTGCCGGTCGATGAAGGAAGGGAGGTGGGAAAAGAAAAAGTTCATGGGCCGGGAGGTGACCGGCAAGACCTTCGGGGTGATCGGCATAGGCAGGATCGGGGGCATCGCGGCCAGCCGAGCCCAGGGGCTGAAGATGAAAACCATCGCCTACGATCCGTTCATGCCGAAAGAGATGGCGGAGAAAATCGGCGTCGAATTGGTGAGTCTCGAGGAATTGGCCACGCGCTCCGACTATATTTCAGTCCATGTCCCCCTGACCCAGGAAACGAGAAATCTTGTGTCGACTGAATTCTTCGCAAATATGAAGCGGGACGCCATGTTTATCGATTGCGCCAGGGGAGGGGTATGCGATGAAGAAGCGTTGTACGACGCCCTCGCCAACAAGAAAATCGCCGGCGCCGCACTTGACGTTTTTGCAAAAGAACCTACAACTCTCGAAAACTGTTCTTTGCTTGGCCTGGACAACTTTATCTGCACGCCGCATCTGGGGGCATCCACCAATGAGGCCCAGGAAAGTGTTGCGCTGATCATTGCCGAGCAGGTGGCCGATTATCTGTTGAAGGGTTCGGTAACCAATGCCGTCAATGTTCCATCGGTGAGCGACGACGTGCTGGCCCAGGTCGGGCCCTATCTGACCCTGGGAGAGATGCTCGGCTGCCTCCACATGCAGATTGCAAAGGGAGGGGTTGAGGAGGTGAATATAGAGTTCAGCGGTGCACTGGCGGAACTCAATACCAGCCCCATCACCGTGGCCTTTTTGAAGGGGCTGTTCGTGCCGATCCTCAAGGATGCGGTGAATTATGTCAATGCCCCGATAATAGCCAAGGATAGGGGGATAAGGGTCATAGAATCGAAAAGCGACCGAGCCGAAGCCTTTATCAACACCCTGACGATCAAGGTGACGACCGGTGAGGGAGAAAACGTTTTGGTCGGCACGGTCTTCGGGCGAAATGAACCGCGTCTGGTGAGGTTGAACTCGTTCAGGCTCGAGGCCCTGGTTTCCGGGCCGATGCTGCTGGTGTACAATAAGGATGTTCCGGGGGTGATCGGCGCCTTGGGCACCACTTTGGGCAATGCCGGCGTCAATATTTCCCGGATGACTGTCGGTCGGGAAGAGGAGAGCAATCAAAACATCATCCTACTCAGTACTGATGAACTTGTTTCCAGGGAATTGCTGGCGAAGGTGCAAAAGCTGGGGAACATTACCAACGCCCATGTGCTGGATCTGACTTCTGTTTGATACCTTAGTCATTTCCTGTTTTTTAGAAGTGATTTTCGTGAAAGTACTTATACCCCCTCAAGGGGGTACTGAAAAGAGTCCCCTCTACTGTGGGAGGGGATAACAGCTTTTGGGTTGCTGGCGTCAACCCGCATGAGATTCATGTTTTGTTGCCGGATCACGAAGTGCTCCTGCCCCGCGAGAGAGTCCAGGGGCAGGATATATAAATAGCTTGAAAAGGAGTAAGAAAGATGGCGGACGAAGGGGTGAAAAATGAGAGTGTTTGTGGATGTCCGGAAGGCAAGGTTCCCAATAAGGAGGGGCGGTGCGTCATGCCCGAGGTTACCTTTCCGGCCTTTGTCATGTCTTTGAATACCTCAGCGCTCTATCACCTCGGCGAGATTGCCGATCCTGGAACAGGGAAGACCATAGTCGATCTCGATCTGGCCAGGCACGCCATTGACACCCTGTCGCTCATCCAGAGCAAGACCAAAGGGAACTTAACGAAAGAAGAGGCGGCTCTGCTGGACAATATCCTCTACGACATAAAAATCCGTTTCGTCAAAGCAGTCAAAAGGTGACACGGTGCAATGATGCACTCTCAATCCCGCAAAGTGACCGTCCAGGCACCCGCAAAGATCAATTTGATGCTTCGGGTTGTAGGGAAACGTCCGGATGGTTACCACGACCTCCAAACCTGGATGCAGAAAATCGATCTGCACGACAGCCTCGATCTGGCAATATTCCCCGGCAGCGGCATCAGGTTTTCCTGCGATGAGCCGAGCGTTCCGCTGGATGCCGCCAATCTTGCGGTGCGGGCGGCGGAAGCCTTTTTGGTTGCCAGAAGGGAGAGCGACGGGTACGGGGTCAGCATCCATCTCACGAAAAGGATACCGGTGGCGGCAGGCCTCGGGGGCGGCAGCAGCGATGCCGGTGCGGTATTGCGGGGGCTTGCCGGCTTGTTCAACAGTTCGTTGAGTGAGAAGGAACTCATCGACCTCGCTCGTCCGCTGGGAGCCGATGTACCTTTTTTTGCGGTGAATCATTCGGCCGTGTTGGCCGAAGGCATAGGGGACCTGATGTATCCGGTGGCAGCGCTTGCGGACTGTCATTTCATCTTGGTCAATCCCGGATTTTTTGTCTCAACTGCATGGGTTTTTGGAAGTTTCCCGTTGACAAGCCGAAAGAAACCCTCTAAATTGTCATGCTTTCAATCAAGGACTTTGCCTTTTTCGGAGATGCATAACGACCTTGAAGATGTAACCTGTGCAAGGCATTCAGAAATAGAAATGATGAAAGAGGCGTTGGTTGCCCACGGCGCCGTGAAAGCCTTGATGTCCGGGAGCGGGCCGACGGTCTTTGGCATTTTTCCGGACGTGGGGAAAACGACAGTGTCGGAATTGAATCGTATTGTCCTTGATTTGCGCCGGAGATACGGAGCGAAGGTTTATTTGTCAAGAGCATGCACTGGGGCGTCGCCAAGCGGTAAGGCACCGGGTTTTGATCCCGGCATTCGTAGGTTCGAATCCTTCCGCCCCAGCCATCACTGATGCATCCAGATTTTTCTTCCAGCCAGCAACTTATCATGAGAGATTTGAAGGTCTTTTCAGGCAACGCTCACCGGAAAATGGCGGAAGAGATCGCCGAGCATTTGAAGATTCCCCTGAGCGGGGCCGATCTGAAAAAATTCAGTGACGGAGAGATCTTTGTCGAGATTAAGGAAAATGTAAGGGGTGCCGATGTCTTCGTGGTTCAGCCGACCTGCACGCCGGTGAACGATCACCTGATGGAATTGGTGATCATGGTCGATGCCCTGCGAAGGGCGTCGGCGAGAAGAATCACGGCAGTGGTTCCCTATTACGGATACGCTCGGCAGGACAGGAAAAATGCCCCCAGGGTACCGATTTCCGCGAAGGTCGTGGCAGAAATGTTCATGGCGGTCGGGGTGCGTCGAGTCTTGTGTATGGATCTGCACGCCGGCCAGATTCAGGGCTTCTTCAACATTCCGGTCGACCACCTGTACGCCGCGCCGGTAATCCTGAAATACATCAAGGAGAACTTTGAGGATGACGTCATCATGGTTTCTCCCGATGCCGGCGGTGTCGAAAGGACCCGGGCGTTCGCCAAGCGGTTGAACTCAGGGTTGGCGATCATCGATAAGCGCAGGGATAAGCCGAACGAATGCGAAGCCATGCATGTTATCGGAGATGTCAGAGGCAAGAGGGCCATTCTCATGGATGATATGGTCGATACGGCCGGCACACTCTGTGCCGGAGCGAGGACCTTGATCGAGAACGGTGCAAAAGAAGTGCATGCCTGCTGCTCGCACCCTGTCCTGTCCGGTCCCGCCATCCAAAGAATCCGCAACTCGGAATTGAAGTCGCTGGTCGTCACCAACTCGATTCCTCTTCGAGGGGAAGCCTTGGACTGTGACAAGATCAAGGTTTTGTCCATCTCGAATTTGCTGGCAGAAGCGATTAACCGGATTCATAACGAAGATTCAGTCAGCTCCCTTTTTGTATAACGTTTTTCGGTCTCCAAAAACGATTTTGGAGGTTGCGTTGCGAAAGAGTAACTACGCAGTTGAATTTAGAAAATTGTAAGATTTAACAAGATCACTTAAAATTTTGTCACCATATTCTGCTCAGTCGTATGTTTTCCTGGGTTGTGGCGACTGTTCGGCAAAGGAGGAAATATGTTTCAGGTAGAAATGTCTGCTGCGGTTAGAAATGCCACCGGGAAAGGACCCATGCGGCAATTGCGGATGCAGGGAATCACTCCCGCCGTTGTCTACGGTAGCGGCGGAGTGGCAATGAACCTCCAGATGGATACCAAGACATTAACGGCGAAATTACTGGAATTCTCCCGCCGCAATACTGTCGTTTCCCTGAAAATCGACAATGGTTCGGAAAAAAGCGTCGCTATAGGCGAAATCCAGACCGATCCCACTACCGATAAGCTGATCCACGTCGACTTCTGTGAAATTGATCTCAACATGCTACGGAAGTATTCTGTCCCTGTCGTCTATAAAGGCACGGCGAAAGGTGTCGATCTCGGTGGGGATATGATCGTCAATCATAGCAGTGTGATCCTTGAGGGTAAACCGCTCGACATACCGGACGAATGCGTGGTGGACGTGACGCCGCTCGGCATGGGGGAAAGTCTGAAATGCGGTGAAATCGCCATTCCTGAGAATGTGAAAATGGTAACGGATACTACGACCGTGGCGGTGACCGTGGTCAAGCCAGGACAGAAAGCCGCTTGATACAGTCTAGGAGCCTGTCGGATTAGGGCTACATCTTCTGATATTGCGCCTTCGTCTTTCGCAGATCTTATAAGAGGTCCGGAAAAGTTTTTTTGCTTTTCCGGACCTCTTTGAGTTATAGGGGCCATAACGAAATAGCTGCGGCAATCATCCATTTCGTTACAGCCTCGGATACCCCTCAAGGGGGTGCTCAACAGAGTGCCGTTTCGGCAAATGGTGTTGTTGTACAACGGCCTTGCATATGGAAGCAAATACCTGGTTAATCGTCGGGCTTGGAAATCCCGGAGAACAGTATCATCTTACCCGTCATAATATTGGTTTCCTCGTTGTCGATGAGCTTGTTGCCAAGTGGGGAAGATCAACCTATCGGGAAAAGTGGCAAGCCCTCCATGCGGCAGAATCCTTTTCGGGCAAGAATCTACTCCTCATCAAGCCGCTCACTTTCATGAATCGCAGCGGCAATGCGGTAGGGCAATATTTTCGGTTCTACAAAATCAAACCTGACCATCTGCTGGTTATTCATGATGATCTCGATATGAATACAGGCCGAGTAAAGCTGGTCCAGGGCGGCGGTGCAGGTGGTCATAACGGTATAAAGTCGATCGTCGAGGCTTTGGGGACGGCGGATTTCTTCCGCTTGAAGATCGGCATCGGCAGGCCGGGAAAAGGAGACATCCATCCTGAATTTCCAGTGGAAAAATATGTCTTAAGTCATATGACCGAATCAGAAGTGAAGATATTTTCCTCAAAGATTGAAGACCTTCTGCGTGGTATCGAATTACTGTTGGACGAGAAAGCAGGCAAGGCCTTCAGCCTTCTCAACAGCCTCAAATAGCAAAAACCTGCCATACAAACTCTTGCGGCAAAAGCGCAGTTTGTTGCCAGGATTTCGAAAAAGTGCGGCAACTTTTGGCGAAATATGCTATACTAACTCTAATGTTCTAATAGGACTTAAGATCTTTCTGTATTGCCCGCTGCAGCAAAAAGTCATTTTCGACGCCAGGATTTTATCCTGGAGATCGTCACTTCCCTGGTTTACGAATAGTCGTGCTGTGTCCTGTGCTTCTGTTATTAATGTGTTCGGCCTCGGGCAAGGCGCTTTGATAAAAGGAGAATTCCGTGTTTTCTGAAGGCGATATGGCTGTATATCCAGCTCATGGTGTTGGGGTCATCAAGGCCGTGGAAACAAAAAAAATCGGCGGAGTTGATCAATCTTTTTACATCCTTGAGATCCTCGACAACAGCATGAAGATAATGATTCCCACCGCCAGCAGCAAGAATGTTGGTCTTCGTGCCATTGTCGGAAAAAACGAAGTAAGAAACGTCCTCGATATCCTCGCCGACAGGACCGTGGAGTTGGGGACGCAGACATGGAATCGACGCTATCGGGAATACATGGAGAAGATCAAGACGGGTTCGGTCCATGAAGTAGCGGTGGTTCTTCGTGACCTTTTCCTCCTGAGCGTGGATAAGGACCTCAGCTATGGTGAGAGAAAGCTGCTCGATACCGCGAAAAATCTGCTGGTGAAGGAATTGTCGCTTGCCCAGGAAACTGAGGAAGCTGCAGTCAGCAAGACTATCGAGGCCATCTTTTCCTAGGATCTTCGCGTAGCAAGCGGTTCTACTGCGCAGGTATAATCCCCTGTATATCGGCGATGGAATCGAACGAAGAAACAGATAACGATCTTTCATCTCCCGCCAGCGGCTTTCGGACTACCGTCCAATCAGGGCAGGCAGGCTTCAGGCTTGACCAGTTCCTGGCGAGGGCCATTCCGACCGTTTCCAGAGCCTCCATCACTGCAGCCATTCGCGACGGCCATATACTGGTGGATGGGGAGTGCCGAAAAAGCAGCTATCGACTTCGGGCCGGGGAAACGATTCGCGGATTTGTAGAAAAACCCGAAATTCTCCATGTCGAACCGGAAAAAATAGATCTCACTATCCTCTATGAGGATGACTTTCTCCTGCTTCTGTCCAAGCCCCCCGGTCTAGTTGTTCATCCCGGAAGCGGAAACCTTCGGGGAACTCTGGTCAACGCTCTGGTTCACCACTGCCGTAATATAGCAGAGGTTGGAGATAAGCTTCGGCCTGGCATCGTTCACAGGCTCGATAAGGACACTTCCGGCATAATGCTGGTGGCCAAACAGGAGAGTATCCACAGGTCTCTGGTCGACTGCTTTAAAAACAGAAATCTCACCAAGGAATATATCGCGCTCCTCCACGGTATTCCCAGGGAAAGGCGGGGCAGGCTGGTGGCCCCCATCGGCAGGCATCCGGTCAACCGGCAGAAGATGGCGATAAACCATATGACCGGAAAACACGCCGTTACCAACTGGGAAGTTCTGAAAGAATTCGGCAGGTACAGCCTGGTCAAGCTGGTCATAGAGACCGGCAGGACCCATCAGATTCGTGTTCATATGGCGTCCCTCGGCTGTCCGGTAGCCGGAGACGTAGTGTATGGCCCAAACCGTGATAATAGTTTCTTCTCGAGGCAGATGTTGCACGCGTCGCGGTTGATGTTCAATCATCCCGTGACGGGTGAGCTGATTGATCGGTCTGCTGATCTCTGGCCTGATTTCCAGGAGATCCTGGAAGAATTGGAGCAGAAGGAGGAGAGGCAATGAATATTGCCGTCACGGGTGGCCTGGGCTCGGGGAAGAGCACGGCAAGCAAAATCCTGGCAAACTTTATGGCGGCCGAGCATGTCGATACCGATCAGCTCTGCCGGATGGAATTGCTTCCCGGCGGGCAGGGTTATGAAGATTTCCGGAAAATCTTCGGGGAGAGATTCCTGAACGCAGACGGCAGTCTGGATAGGGCGCTCCTTCGGCAGGCTGTATTCAGCGACAGCGGGACAAAGGCCGAATTGGAAAATATCCTGCATCCTTTGGTGCGGCGGCATGTTGCCGATCTTTACGAGAAATGCAAGCTCTCCGAGAAGGCGTTGGTTGTCGAAGTACCTCTGCTTTTCGAGGTGGGATGGCAGCAGGATTTCGATGTGTCGGTGGTTGTCTATGTACCCGAAGAGCTGTGTCTTGCAAGAGTCAGGTCCCGAGATGGTCTGTCCCCAGAAGATATCCGGCGGGTTTTCTCGCAGCAGTTGCCGATTTCCCTGAAGCTGCAATACGCCGATTTCGTCGTCGATAATTCCGGCATCTTGGCCAGCACCTTTCTGCAGTTGGCCTGGATCGTGAAAAAGCTGAAAGGTGAAAGAAAATGTGGGAATCGATTTTCCCCCGGGCTAAAAAGCTTGACAGCTCAGATATGAATACGTATAAGGGAAACAACGATTTGAAACTCAATCCCTGTCTTTGCTGAATCACCTCATTGAATCCTGTTGTAAAAACCACTCTGGAGCAAGCTGTCGTCGAATGACGGCTTCAGCTAATTGCAGACTTCAAATGGTTGATTCTTCACGGATCTGGTCATTTACCCCATTCTGTTATCGTATCTGACTGACTTATAGAACTCAACGAGTTTTCGTTATAATCACTTACGGTTCCATTGCTGTTTGCTCTGGCGAAGGTTTCGCTCGGAGCGTGCGGTTGTGAAAAATTGCTATTTATATTCGCATCGGCGGTCAAAATCAGTCCGCTGACAACCTGCCGACAACAGTGCTGTCGTATTACTCTATACTGCCGAAATTCCTGAAAGGAGAAGCTGATTAAACATGAATCTGGCGGAACTTAAACTGATGAAAATCGGTGAACTGGTTGCTCTTGGCCGATCATTGAAGGTCGAAGGGTACAGTGCGCTGCGTAAACAGGAACTCATTTTTGCCATATTGAAAGCCCAATCCGATAAGGATGGCAAGATGCGGGGCAGCGGTGTGCTGGAAATACTGCCCGATGGTTTCGGTTTCCTCCGAGCTCCTGATTACAACTACCTGCCGGGTCCCGATGATATCTATGTTTCTCCTTCGCAGATTCGCAGGTTGAACCTTCGTACCGGCGACACCATCGAAGGGTTGGTACGGGCGCCGAAGGAGGGGGAGCGGTATTTCGCCCTGCTGAAGGTCGACAGTGTTAATTTCGATCCGCCCGAGGCCGCCAAGCAGAAGACCCTCTTCGGTAACCTGACGCCGCTGCATCCCAATGAGGCGTTTACCCTGGAGTGGCAGCCGGATAATATCTCCATGCGGATCATGGACATGTTTGCCCCGATTGGCAAGGGCCAGAGGGGGCTCATCGTCGCCCCGCCCCGGACCGGCAAGACCGTGCTCATGCAGAAGATCGCCAATTCCATCGTAAGGAATCACAAGGAAGTCTACCTGATTGTCCTTCTCATCGACGAACGTCCCGAGGAGGTGACCGAGATGACCAGAAGCGTCAAGGCCGCCGAGGTGGTCAGCTCAACCTTCGACGAGCCCCCGCAGCGGCATATCCAGGTTGCGGAGATGGTTATCGAAAAGGCCAAGAGACTGGTCGAGCACAAAAAGGACGTGGTCATCCTGCTCGACAGCATCACCCGTCTGGCAAGAGCCTACAATACCGTGACACCGGCCAGCGGCAAGATCCTCTCAGGTGGTGTCGAGGCAAACGCTCTGCACCGTCCCAAACGCTTCTTCGGCGCCGCGAGAAACATCGAAGAGGGCGGCAGTCTGACGATCCTGGCCACGGCGCTCATCGAAACGGGCAGCCGCATGGATGAAGTGATCTTCGAGGAATTCAAAGGCACCGGTAATATGGAGCTGGTACTTGACCGGAAAATGGCCGACAAGCGAATCTTTCCGGCGATCGATCTCAAAAGGTCCGGGACGAGAAAAGAGGATCTGCTCATCAAGGCCGACGCCCTCAACCGTATCTGGATTCTCCGCAAGCTGCTCAGTTCCATGAATCCTGCCGACTGCATGGATTTTCTGATCGACAAGCTGAAAATGCAGAAGACCAACGCCGATTTCCTGGATTCAATGAACGCTTAGTTTTTCCCTTGGGGTGGCGAGCCCTTTTTGGTTGATAAATATTGTCGTTGGAGTAATATATCTCCCTCGTGTCGAAAAAATCCAGGTTGTCAACATTAACTCACCCTTTGGTGTGTTGGAGGAATAATCACCATGAAAGAAGGTATCCATCCGAAATACAACAAGATTAAAGCAGTGTGCGCCTGTGGCAACGAGGTGGAACTGGGCTCCGTTCTGCCGGAGATGAAGGTGGAGATTTGCTCCGCCTGTCATCCCTTCTTCACCGGTAAGCAGAAGCTGGTCGACTCGGCCGGGCGCATCGAGAAATTCAAGCAGCGCTATGCCGACCATTACGCAAAAAAAGGAAAAGGCAAAGCCTGATTCCCTTGCCGCGGTGTCGGAATCTCTTCCGACAGCCACATTATTTTTGTGCCGTCCACAACGATGCTTGACATGGTTGTGGACTTTTTTCTTTTTCACCTAACCGACCACAGCTATGTTTGACAAATTTGCTGATCTTGACGATAAAATCTCTCATCTCGAAGGCAGGTTGTCTGATCCCGATCTCGTAGCCGACCAGAAGGAGTATCAAAAGGTGGTGCGGGAGCATGCCCATCTGGTGAAATTGAACGACAAGTATCGGGAATACAAGAAAGTTCAGCAGCAGATCCAGGAAAACAAAGCCATCCTTTTCGATGAAAACGAAGACCAGGAAATAAAAGAGCTGGCCAGGGCCGAACTGGAGGATCTCGCCGACCAGGAAAAGCTGCTCGATCAGGAGATGAAGATCATCCTCCTGCCCAAGGACCCCAACGACGACAAGAATATCTTTCTGGAGATCCGTGCCGGGACGGGTGGAGATGAGGCGGCTCTCTTTGCCGGGGATCTTTTCCGGATGTACAGCCGTTTTGCCGAAAGCATGGGTTGGCGGGTAGAGGTGATGAGTTCCAACCCTTTGGGGATCGGCGGTTTCAAAGAAATCATCGCCCTCATCAGCGGCGAACAGGTCTACTCCAAACTCAAATACGAAAGCGGCGTACACAGGGTACAGCGGGTTCCGGAGACGGAGACCCAGGGCCGGATCCATACCTCGGCGGTGACGGTGGCAATCTTGCCGGAGGCCGATGAGGTGGAACTCAATATCGATATGAACGAATTGAAGTTCGATGTGTACCGTTCCTCCGGGCCTGGCGGCCAGTCGGTCAACACCACCGACTCCGCGGTCCGGGTCACCCATCTCCCGACCGGTCTCGTCGTTACATGCCAGGACGAGAAATCCCAGCACAAGAACAAGGCCAAGGCGCTGGTGGTGTTGCGCGCGAGACTGCTCGATCAGATGGAACGGGAGCGTCACGAGAAGATCTCCCAGGATCGCAAAAGTCAGGTCGGCACCGGTGATCGCAGCGAAAGGATTCGTACATATAATTTCCCCCAGGGAAGAATGACCGATCACCGCATAAATCTTACCCTCTACAAGCTGGATAGCATCATGAGCGGCAAGATTGAGGATGTGATTTTCCCGCTTATTGCCCACGATCAGGCGGAAAAGCTGAAAGCCATTCAATAGTCGATTAGGCTTTACTTTCCAATGTTGACACCGGTTCTAAACCGTGGCTGAGGTAGACCTCCTTCTTTTGTGGTGGGCATGCGTCTGGCGGAACTTCTTGATTACGGGATAAGGGAATTGGCAGAGGCAGGTGTCCCCGAATGTCAGCTGGACGCCCGGCTTCTGCTGGAACATTGTCTGGGCATCACCAGGACGCAGGTCTTTCTCAACGCCCTATCCGAAGTTGACGATACCTCCCGACAGAGATTTCTTGGTTTCATCGCACGCCGCAGGAAACGCGAGCCGGTCGCCTATATCATAGGGGAGCAGGAATTCTGGTCCTTGCCGTTTCATGTCTCACCGGCCGTTCTGATTCCGCGTCCGGAAACGGAATTCCTGCTCGATCGGGTTTTCGCCCTGGCGCTCTCTGCCAATATCGATCGAGGTGCTTTTCTCGATCTCTGTTGCGGTAGCGGAGTAATCGCCACGGTGCTAGCCAGGGAAACTGGCAAAACGGTTGTCGCCTCCGATATTTCATTGGCCGCCCTGCAGGTGGCGAGGAAAAATATCCATCGCCACCGGCTGGCCGGGCGGGTTCAACTTATCCAGGGAGATCTGTTGACGCCTTTTCGGCGGGAACTTTTTTCCCTGGTTGTGGCAAATCCGCCATATGTGAGCGGCCGAGAAATCGAGAAAGACCTCGAACCGGAGGTTGCGCGGCATGAGCCGCATCTGGCACTTGCCGGCGGCGAAGACGGTCTTGAGATCATTCGGCAAATCCGGAGGCAATTGCCGGATGTGCTGTGTGCCGGGGGACAGTTTTTTATGGAGATCGGCGCCGACCAGGGCGAAGCCGTACGAAGCATGTTTGCCGACGCCTTGGACGGAAAACCGGGTTTCAACGATATCGAAATAATGGCCGACTACACCGGTAGGGACAGGGTTTTGTATGCCAGAAAAGGCAAATAAATGAGCCTCTCGCAAAACGGTCTTTTCGCCCAATATCTGCGTTATGCTCAAAATTTTATCCTCGGAATATTAACTATATGCCTGCGGTAAAATTTTTCGCATGCCTTGATCTTGAACGAAAATCCTCATTTTGCAAGAGGCTCAATATAAAAGTGATAATATGGAAAAACTGATTATTGAAGGCGGTCGCCCTCTGCATGGGGAAGTTCGGATAAGCGGTGCGAAAAATGCAGCTTTACCCCTGATGGCGGCCACACTGCTTGCGCCGGGAAGACACAAACTCAACAACGTTCCCAACCTGAGGGATACCCGGACCTTTATCCGCCTGCTCGAAAACATCGGAGTGAAGAGCGAACGGAGCGGCGATACGCTGATTCTCGATTCCACCGAACTGATCGATGCCGAAGCGCCTTATAGTCTGGTCAAGACCATGCGAGCCTCAGTCCTCGTCCTCGGACCACTGGTGGCCAGACTGGGCCGGGCTCGGGTTTCTCTGCCCGGTGGCTGCGCCATCGGGGCTCGTCCCATAAACTTTCATATCATGGGACTTGAGCGGCTGGGTGTCTCCTGCAGGCTCGAGGGCGGGTATGTAGAAGCCCATATCGAAGGCCCCCTGCGTGGCAATGTCATCTATTTCGATATCCCGTCGGTGACCGGCACCGAAAATATGCTGATGGCGGCGGTCCTGGCCGAGGGGACAACAGTCATCAAAAATGCCGCGAGGGAACCGGAGATCGGCAATCTCATCGACATGCTGCGGTCGATGGGAGCGCGGATAGAGGGCCGTGACAGCGACAGGCTGACCATTCATGGCGTCAAGCAGTTAACCCCTGCAGATTGTGCCATTATTCCGGATCGTATCGAGACGGGGACCTACCTCATTGCCATTGCCGCCACCGGCGGTTCGGGCACCGTAACGCACTGCAATCCCGCCCATCTGCCTTCACTTCTCGAAAAACTTCGTGCGGCGGGAGTGCAGGTCACCGAGACGTCCAGCACCATCAGCGTCAGTTGGCCGAAGGAAAGGCCAAAACTCCTCAGAAGCGTTGATATCAAAACGATGCCCTATCCCGGTTATCCGACCGATCTGCAGGCTCAGTTCATGGCGCTCATGTCACTCGGATCCGCTCTGTGCGTGATAACCGAGACGATATTTGAAAACCGCTTCATGCATGTGGCGGAGTTGCAGAGGATGGGGGCCGCCATACGTATCGACGGACATTCCGCCGTGGTATCCGGCCGGGGGATGGATGGCTTGAATGGGGCGCCGGTGATGGCGACCGATTTGCGGGCCAGTTCTTCTCTGGTTATTGCGGGACTTGCCGCATCCGGTAGAACCGAAATATCTCGTATCTACCATCTCGAACGCGGCTATGAGAACCTGGTCGAGAAACTCTCCGGCTTGGGAGCCAAGGTCTGGAAAGAACAGGAAGAATAGCAAGCATCGCGAGCCTGATCGGCCAGTTTTTTGCTTCATCCCCATCAGGACGTGTGGTATAAGCAAAGAAACCGAAACCGACAGAATAAAGGAAAAATGAAGCAGGTTGTCGACTGATGAGAAAAATGCCCAGGAAGATAGCTATCGATCCCAATAATGTCTTCGTCCAATTTCTGAAGAGAAATCGGGAGAGGGTCGCTTTGCTTGGTGTTGGACTCGCCTTTATACTGTTTATTAGCGGTGGTTTCTTTCTCCAGAAAAAACAAGGTGTTGACAAAGAACAACCGCAAATTCCCAAGGCTGTGCAACTCAAGGTCGGGCAGGAGAGGGCAAAGGGGCAACGCCAGGATGGCAGCGGCGGCCAGGAGCCACCTTTCTTCCTTCGTCCCTTGCCGGAGGAACTTTTGCAGCAGTTGGCCTCGATGGAGAACCTCAATGGAAATCTGGCGGAAGCGAGATTTACGGGATTGCGGGTATTGTGGCCGGTGTATTACTTCGACAATCAGGATGCGGGAGCGGGGAAATCGACACTTCTCCTCGACGTCTCGGAAGATGGTTTCGGGGTTCTGATTGAGAGCGAGGTGGAGCTTTCGGCATATCCGGATGTAAATTTGCTGCAGGTCGGCCAAAAAATCTGGATAGGCGGCGAGATACTTGCCGTCGATCCTTCCGGAACCGGAACTATCTATCTGAAGACCGACTATCTGCAGCTCAACGACGAGCAGCCTTTCCAGACAGGACAACTGAACGCCAATTAAGAGATTTCTCAATCACCCGAAGAAAACCTATTGCGGCAGGGGTAGAGTCATAGTGAAAACCGCGCCCCCCCGCGGGTCGTTCGCTGCGGAAATGAAGCCGCGATGCTCGATGATGGTTTGTCTCACTATGGCCAGGCCGAGTCCCGTGCCGTCGGCCCGGGTGGTGAAGAACGGCTCGAAAAGGAATTCCATCTTACTCTCATCCACCCCCGGCCCGTTGTCCTGGAAAGAGAGCTCAATAGCCTCCTGATTGTCTTCAAGTTGTACATCCCGAGCCCGGATGACAATACGTTCATGTCCGACCGGGCAGAAGGCCATGCTATTCTGAATAAGATGGTTGAAGACCGTAAACAGCTGTTTTCGATCCCCCCAAATATCGATGGCCCCATTGAAGGCGAAATCGATTCTGGCGGTATCGGGCCAGGCGGGATTTGCCTGACACACCTGCAGTACCTCTTCAAGGCAGTGGTGCAGGGAGAACCAACTGCAGGTGGCATGCTCCGGCCGGGAGAATTTCAAGAAATCACCAACGGTCTCGATCAGCCGGTTCGACTCCCGCAAGATGATGTTGGTGAGCTGAAAATTGGCGTAATTCTTCATTCCATCCATTGAAAACTCATTAAGCAGGACCTGTGCGGAGCCGGAGATTGCCGTCAGGGGATTACGAAAATCATGGGCGATACTGGCGCTCATCATGCCTATGGCGGCGAGTTTTTCCGTCTGGCGAACCTGGCGTTCCAGTTTTTCGATCTCGCTGATATCCTTGAGGGTGATGATCTTGTGAGGTGCGGTGTGCGAATGCGGGTCTGTTTCCGACTCCTCGATTTTCATATGGGCGTAGCCGATACGGACTTCTGTACCGTCCTTCTTGGTGTAGTCGGTGGTCAAGCGCTGATTCTCACTGGTGAGATCAAGGTTCGGCAAGATCGAGGAGAGACTTTCTCCAGTCAATGACAGTGGTTCCCTGGCAATGATTTTCCCGACGGCATTGTTGGCAGAGGTGATGATGTGATCTCGGTCGACGGTAATGATGCCGGTGGAGATGTTGTCGAATATCTGTTTGTAGAGAATGGCCAGCCTGTCAAAATCCTTAAGTGATCTGCTCAGGGCTTTTTCCGTGGTCTGCAGCCGCAGGCCGAAGAGGGCGCTCAGGATGGCGGCAAGGAAGAATGTCAACCCGTGAACGGCAAAATGGTTGAGGATGACCATGGGAGGAGTGGCGGTAAGCGGGATGAAATCCTTCAGATACGCCGGATAAAGCCCGTAAATCTCCAGGGCTAGAATGGCGCCGTACTGCACAGTTGCCGCCGCGGCCGATAAAAGTCCACCTTTTCTCGGGAGGATAAGCCCGCCGGCGACAATCGGGAAAAAATATGCGGTCGTAAAGATAGATTCGGAGGAGCCGGAAAAAAACACCAGGATGGAGACGAAAAAGGTATCCATCAGATTCTGGATAAAACCAAATCTTCGCAGGTCGCCCGAATAAACCAGGAGGAAGAAAGCGGAGAAGATGGTGGTCAGGAAGATGATGAGAAGGAGCAGGATCAGCAGATTGTCGGGGAGGACAATCACGTCGAACTGGCTGTCGTGAAAGATGGAGTTGATGGTCAGGAGCAGGGTGTAGAGGACAATGCGCAACAGCAGCATCCACAGCAGCTGGTTGCGGAGAAGCCGATTGATGCTGATCGTTTCCCGGGCCCGGCCAAGAAAAGAGGAGAAGTCCATTAACTCAGCCCGTATTTTTTGACCTTGTAGCGCAGGGAGCGAAAACTGAGTTGCAGCAGTTCCGCCGCTTTCATCTTGGAATTGTTGGTTTTTTTCAAGGTGTGCATGATGAGGCGTTTTTCCAGGTCGGCTACGATCCGCTCGATCCCCAGGTCATACAGCTCTTCCTCGCTTGCTGCCGCCTGAAAGAGACTGCGGCTCTCCTCGTTCGGGGCGGTCTCCTGGGGTTGTTTGACTTTCCCGGAAAAGGTGAGGCTTTCCGGCAGAATGATGTTCGAGTTGGCCAGAGCCACACCCCGCTCGATGATATTCTCCAATTCGCGGATGTTTCCTGGAAAGTGATAGTTCATCAGCACCTGCAGGCCGTAGGAGGAAATTTCCTGCACTTCCTTACCGAGTTGCCGCGAGTATTTCTTCAGGAAATGGTCGACCAGGAGAGGGACATCTTCCTTTCTTTCCCTGAGCGGTGGAATCCGCATGGGAACCACGGCCAGCCGGTAGAAAAGGTCCTCCCTGAAACGGCCTTCCCGGATCTCATCCTCCAGGATCTTGTTGGTTGCGGCGATGATCCGCACATTGATCCGTTTCGCCCGGGTCCCGCCGACCGGTTTTACTTCCCGCTCCTGGAGGACACGCAGGAGCTTGGTTTGGATTATAGGGGTCAACTCCCCGATCTCGTCCAGAAAAGCCGTGCCGCCGTCGGCCTCGTTGAACAGGCCGGGCTTGTCGCTGATTGCTCCGGTGAAGGACCCTTTGATATGACCGAAGAGTTCGCTCTCCATCAAATCTTCGGGTATTGCGCTGCAGGTGATCGGGACGAAATTCTGCTGGGCGACCTTGCTGTGATTGTGGATGGCCTGAGCCACCAGTTCCTTACCCGTGCCGGATTCGCCGTAAATGAGAACGTTGGCGGGAGTCGGGGCCACACGCTGGATCATGTCGAAGATCTTCAGCATTTCACGGCTATGGCCGATAATCTCCGGAAAGGCGGTACTGAGATCTTGAGGCTTGCCGGTCTGCAGACTTTTGCTTGTGGCCGATTCTATGACCGACTTGATTTCATCGACATTGAACGGCTTGCTGATATAATCGAAGGCCCCGTTTTTCATAGCCAGCACGGCGTCATCCGGGGAAGCGAACGCGGTGATCATGATTACCGGCAAGTCGGGGAAATCCGACTTGATCGTTTCCAGGAGTTCAATGCCGGAGATGCCGGGCATGCGGATGTCGCTGACGACTACTTCGACAGGTTGACTTTCGAGTATCTCAAGCGCCCTTTCACCGTTTACGGCAGTGGCCACCTTATGACCCTCCTTTTCGAGAAGAATCTTGAGGAAATCACGCATGCTGCGTTCATCATCGACGACTAATACTGAGGCCATGGCCACCCGCGGAATGGTTGGTACTGGATTGGAAATGCGGAAATACTTATGAGGATGACAGCCGGAAGTTCATCCCAGGCTAATACCACAAAACTGATAATATCGCAAAGAGCTCCAAGAGACAAGGAGGGGATGAGGAAAATGAAGTGGAATCAGGCCTCGGCAGGAGTTGAATATCCTCGGCTAAGAGGAGGCGAGACTCGGCCGGATATTGCCCAAGAGGGGGAATCCGGCCAAGGCGGGATACTTCAAGAGGAGGCGACAGAGCTTTTCTCGAGGAGGGAGGCAGCCAGATGCTTGGCGGAGGCGGTGAACAATGTGGCCGCTTTCAGCTGCAACTCTTGGGCGCCTGCCCGATGTTCCTTGAGTTCTTCATGAATCGTCCTGAGGATCAGTGCATCATGAAGGATCCGCGCGGCCGTCGACCGGCATTCCTGCTGCTGTTCTGTCAGCAGAAGGCATATCTCCTCGATCAACTGTTCGTTCGCCCCGACCTTGCCCAGGATAGTCCGGGCGCCGGATAGGCCGGTGCCATAGAGATATGCTGCGCAAAGAATGGTGGCAAGGTTGGTTCCGCCTTCTGATTTTCCTATATTTTCGGCAAATTGAGCGGTGGATGTCGCCTGGCGGATACTTTTGAAGTCGGTTTGAAGATATCGTTTCATCTCCACGGCCACCTTGTCTTTGAGTAAGGCGTCCCTGGCTCCGGTGAATTCTTCGGGAAGCGTGCCGAGACACTGTTCGGCATACTGGCAGTACGAAGCGCAGCCGAAGTCCATCTTCGGATTGACGAAGCGATGGCCGCAGTTGCCGCATTTTCGACTGGTGTCGTCTTTATAGAATTCCACCGGCTTCTGGCATTTCGGGCAGGCCACATCAAAAATGGCGTTCTCTTTCCAATACTTCATATCCTGACCGGGACATTTCATAGCTGTTCTCCTTTTTATCTGGTAAGGAAGCGAACAATGCTCTCACGATGAAGATAAGCTTCATTCAATACAAATGTTACAAGACCGGCAGAGGATGTCTTTGATCTAGGTCAAGAGACAGTGGCGAAAGTGTTGTTGGGAGTGGACAAAAGCTTTTTTTCCGGAATTGCGCCGTGATGCTTTGGCCTCACCGAACAAACGAAAACAACACGGTGCATGGCCTGCAGGTTTTGAGGTAAATCGACCAGCTTGGTCCGAGGGGAAAGGGGGAGACAAGGTTGATCTCCCCCAGGGAAAAAACATCAGGCGGGGCAATATTCCTGCATGATTTTTTCGAGTGCCAACACCGACAGGGATTGAGCAGGCAAGTCTAGCAGCGAGCGGCGTCCCATGTCGAACTCGAGCAGGGCCGGGTCATAGGGGATCACTCCCGCGATTGGCAGGCCGATCTCCTGTACTTCCGCCATGAATTCATTGCTGAGCTGCTCCGGCCCGCGGGTCACGATAATGGCTAGATTTTTCACATCGAGCTTCAGGCCGGGAATCATCTCGTTGATCCTGCGCACGGCACGCAAGCCCCTCAGCGAGTAGTCGGTGACGAGAAAGAGCAAGTCCACCCGGCCGCTGGTCCGTCGGCTGAGATGCTCCATCCCCGCCTCATTGTCGACCACGGTGTATTTGTAATGGGCGGTCAGCTTATCGGTGAACTTGTTCAGGATGTTGTTGACCATGCAGTAGCAGCCCTGGCCTTCCTGCCGTCCCATGACCAGCAGGTCAAAGGCCCTGTTTTCGATCAGGGCTTGCTCGACCAGGGTCTCCAGGTAGTTGACCTTGTCCATGCCAGAGGGGACGCCCTGCGGATCTTTCATGTAGCTTTCCCGGATATCGCCGATCGTGCTGGTGACCTGCAACCCCATGGTTTCTCCGAGGTTACTGTTGGGATCCGCATCGACGGCGAGAACAGGGGTTTTCCCGGTTGCACCGAGATAACGAACGACCAGGGAGGCGACGGTAGTCTTACCGACACCGCCTTTTCCGGCAAACGCAATTACTTTGCTCATATATTTCTCCGTGCTGGTTCCCTGGTGGCTGGGTATGATGTCAGCCATCATGGGTGATTATTTGGAATTTACGACACCAGGAAGTGTAAACATTTTCCCTGGAAAGAAAAGCTCAAACAACCACCTCATCGTCGTAGGAAAATAAGGTGGTTTGCGCGCAGCAAGAAGACAATCGGGGCGGCTGCCGATCTTACGCCGCTGCAGTCTTTCTCTTCTTTTTCTCTTCCTTGGGAGGACCAAGGAGAGACTTCAGTTGTTCGATATCTTCGGGCGAGATCGTCTTGTTTTGCTCTATTCCCAGGGCCTCTGCATCGATTCCCAGGCAGAGTCCGAGGAGTTGCGGGAAGAGCAGGACGGGGAGAACCTTCTCGCCGTCTTGCCGGATATTGAGCTGCATGGTGTCGAACTGCAGGTGGCAGTAGGAACAGACCGGCGTGATAAAATCGGCACCTGCATCCCGGGCGCCGTCGATCTTTTCCTGCAGCAGCCTGTGTGAAAGGCCGTTATTGATGCCCGCCAGCGCCGCCCCGCAGCATTCGAGTTTGCCGCGCCACTCGAGACTCCTGGCCCCGGTGGGGTCGAGGAGTTCCTCTGTGATCCGGGGCATGAAAGAGTTGTCGAATTTGGTGATTTCCCGGGGCCGAAGGACATGGCAGCCATGGATAACCGACACCTTGAGATCGGTGAACATCTTGACCAGTTTCGTTTTTATCGTTGCCGCACCCACCTTCTCGTGGAGGACGGACAGGTAATGCTTGACCTCGGCCGAGCCGGAATACTCGAGGTTTTCTTTGGCCAGAATCCCATTCATCTCGGCCAGCAGCGCGCTGTCCTTGGCCATGACGTTTCTCGCTTTCTGGAGGCTCGCGAAGCAGCAGTTGCAGATGACGAGGATGTCTAGATCTTTTTTTTCCGCTATGGCCAAGTTTCTGACGGAGGGCAGCAGGTAGGCCTTTTCGTCCACGTTGCGGGCCGGGTAGCCGCAGCAGTTGAACTCAGGAACGACCTCCAATGAGATGCCGAAATGCTGCAGGACCGCGGTAGTCGATGTAGCGTACTGCTGGATGCGGATGGGGATGTTGCACCCCTGGAAGAATGCGTATTTCATGCGTATGCTCCTGCCTCGATTTTATTCAGGGCGCCATTCTTGAGCGTGTAGAAGATATCGCAAAGCTCGACCTGATTGGGGCAATGCTCCTGGCAGAGATAACAGGTCGAGCAGCTCCAGATCATCTGCGCTCCCATGGCCAAGTCCATGTTGCCGATGCCCAGGCTGAACATGATCTGGTGGGGCAGCATGCCGAGCTCTTCCACCGGATTGTCGTAACTTCGCACCACGGGGCAGATGTTGGTGCAGCGCTGACAGGAATAGCAGCTGAGGTATGAGGTGTTGCTCATCCTGCCGCTGCCGATGGTGACCGGTGTAGTAACGTCGTTCAGATGCGGAAAGCTCTTTTTGAACGAATCGGTGACTCTCTTCAGGGCCTGGAGGTGGTCGTCGACACAGTTCTGGGCCAGGGCCAGGGGGAAGGAAAAGTGGCTGAGGAGTGTCTTTTCCGGCATGCCCTCCTTCAGCAGCATGTAGCGGGCGTTGACGAACAGCTCCTTGAGATTGATGCCCGAGGGGCAGATGTTGGTGCACCGGTCGCAGCTCGTGCAGACGTACAGCCCCTCCTGCATCCTCTTGAGCACGGCCGGGTCGGTCTCCTTACCGGCCAGGATTTTCTTCAGATACTGGACCTTCTCCGAAGGGAGGATGAAGTCATTCCCGAATGATTCATAGAACATGTTCGAGGAGCATTCGAGGCTGCAGGTGCCGCAGTGGGTACAGGCCGACAGGCCGACCATCCTGCCGGTAAGGACATTCACCGGGTCGGAGATGGAATCCCCCGTGACCCTTTTCATGATCAAGCTGACGGGGGCGGCAATGATGTGGAACATTTTGCTGAAGGGCAGCCAGGCCAGGAAAGCGATGCAGGCCAGAATATGCAGGTACCAGAACACGGTGGTCGCCGCCGGATCCCCCAGGAGAGCGGAGAACGGCCGAGTGAGCTTGGACATGGCGAAGCCGGCGAAAGCGGTCCGGTTGGAGGCATGGCATTCGATGCAGCTGGCGCCGTTCACCTCCAGGCCCTGCTGCACGAGTTCCGGGGCGGGGGACGTCTGGAAGTTGGGCGAGACCAGGCCGTTTTCCCGAACCCAGAACGCCTCCAGGGCCTTGGTTTCTTCCGCGTCGGAGGGGCCGTACTCCTCGACCATGCTCTGGTATTTGCTGTAGGAAGACATCTTGGCACCTTCCAGCAGCATGCCGGAGAGGATGATCACCCCCACAAAGACAAGGGCGGCCCAATCGCTCGGCGCCGACTTGAGCCGCTCGGTCTTGAGGGTCAAGCGGCGATAGACGGCGATGGCGACGCCGGTCAGCACCATCAGGCCGAAAAGATTCCGCAGGAAGAGAAAGGGGTTGAGGGTCGAATGGTAATTGCTGAAGATCTTTTCACTCACTAGCGGGCTCATGGCATGCATGAGCAGGAGGAGGATGAAACCGAAGAAGATCAGGGTATGGGCTGTCCAGCGGAGAAGATTCTTGTTGAAGATGCGTTCCTGGAAGAGCAGGTCGACGAAGAGAGACTTGAGTATCAGGAAGATTTGTCCGCTGAAGATCGACCCGAGGGTTCCTTTCAGGGCCGCCGCTATTCTCGCCGCCATCGAGCCCCCTTCCGGCGCAGGGGAACGGGTGCCTTGGGAAAACCAGATGGACAAACGAAGAGTTAATCCAATGAGGCAGATAATCAAGGCCAGGCCCAGTAGTACATTAAAATTCATCATCAATTCTCTACCCTCGGTCAATTCCAATGGGATTGTCGTTGTATCGAACATGGTAATCGGCTTACCCGACGAAATAAGCGCGATAGATTGAGCGATGCCCGCGGTCGCCTCCTTCTTCTCTCTTTATACCTGCTCTGTCCGACTTCCCTCTGTGCTTTCCTGCTTAAGGTGTAGCTGTTTCTCACGAAGAAAACAATGGAAATATACCGCGTTTCGCAATCTCCGTCGAGCAGTCATTGAGACGACCGCAAGAACATAGGCAATCTTTACCTTCAGTGATCCTGGTATATTGGCCGATCTATCTGCCCGGGTTGGACCTATCCGATCGACATGAAATGGAATTCATTGGAAACCGGCTCTTCGGGGAGCTCGAGGAGAATGATGGTGCCCTCCGGGCCGGTGCTTTTTATGGATATCCTGCCGTGGTTCTCCTCCATGATGCCGTAGGCCATACTGAGGCCGAGCCCCGTGCCCTTGCCCACATCCTTGGTAGTGAAAAACGGATCGAAGACCTTCGAAAGGTTTTCCGGCGGAATGCCGCTGCCGGTGTCGGCAATCTCGATGTAGGCTTTGCCCCCCTTGCGGTCCCGATAGGTGGAGAGGGTAAGCGTTCCGCTGCCTTCCATGGCATCGAAGGCGTTGATGATCAGGTTGATCAGCACCTGGCAGAGCTGATTTTTATCGGCATTGACCAGGATCTGGCACTCGTCCAGATTTTTGACGATATTGACGTTCATGAACAGTTTCTGGTCGCGGATGAGCCTGAGGCTTTCGCCCACCAGATTGTTCAGAAAGAAAACCTCCTTGGCCGGCCGGGTCTGGCGGCTGTAAGCCAGCAGGTTTTTTACGATATCCTTGCATCTTTCGGCATCTTCCAGGACATAGCCGAGGATGCCGAGCAGGGGATGGTCCTCCGGGGTCAGCTTTTCCTTCATCAGGTTGCCGTACAGCAGAATGCTGGTCAGCGGGTTGTTGATTTCGTGGGCGACGCCGGCGGCCAACCGGCCCAGGGAGGCGAGCTTCTCCGATTGAAAAAGCTGACTTTCCGCTTCTTCCAGCTTCTTCTGCACCGCCAGTTTTTCCCGCAGGTCGTTGAAGATGGCGGCGGTGGCCGCTTCGCGATCGTCATCATCGTAGATGATGGCCGCAGTCATCTCGACAGGGATCTCCACACCTTCCCTGGTGACGATGTTTACCTGGGTTATGGGCAGCTTGCCCTTCTCCCCGATGTTTGGATCGCGGAGTTTGCGCATGATCTGCCGGGCCACGCCCGGAGGGTAAAAATCCTCGATATTGATCCTGTTGGCATCCCGCGCCGAGTAGCAGAAGAGGTCCTCGGCCGCCTTGTTCATGAGGATGATTTCCCCCTTACGGTCGGCGGCCATGATGCCGCTCACCGAACTCTGTACGACCTTGTCGATCAATTCCCTGACATCGCTGTATTTCTTTTCGAGATTTTTGACGGCGGTAACGTCCCGGATGCTGACGAGGATGTATTTGATCTCCTCTTCCCCGACATCGATCGGAGAAAAGATCCGCTCTTCCCAGACTTCGTTTCCTTGCCCATCGACGTTCTTCAGCACCACCGTCTGCGATTCTCCGGTCTCGATCAGCCGCTGCAGCGGACAGTCGGCTCCGGAGCAGGAGAAATGGCTGAGGTACTGATGTTCCGAGCAGATATCCTTGCAGGTCTTGCCGATGAGCCGCGTGCCGACTGCCTTGTTTTTCTCGAGAAACTTGCGGTTGGCGGCAAGTATGGTCTGGTCCGGCCTGAGAATGAGGGTCGGGTAAGACAGGGAATCGAAGACCTTGAGCAGCCATTCGGCCTGATCCATTTCATCCGGGATGTTGGCAATCATCGAAAACGGGTCTTTACGTATCGGAAATTTTCACTCATCAAGGTACAGTCGTAGCCTGTGCGAAGTCCGAATTACTTTCGCATCATGCGGTTGTCGGTATCAGGAAGGTATCGGTGAGGATTCTGCGAGCCGCCTCGCCCTCGCCCTCGGCAAAAAGCAGATACATGCTCGTTCCGGCGCAGCCGGAAAGCAAGACGGGGGTACTATTCTTTGCCAGAGCGGAAAAGGCGGTCTCGGCAATTCCGAACCGGTCCTGAAAATGGGGGCCATGGAGAAAGATCATGTCGACCGTTTTTTCCATCGTAAACTGTGCCGAGGGTTCACACTCCAGCCAATCCTGCATGCGCTGCACCAGGAATTCCCCTCCATTCGCTTCGATGACCAGAGAAAATTCCAGGTTGTCAGTCCCGGCCCTCTGGCAGGTGACCAGTTCGAAGCCCGATAGCGAGTTTTCAAGTTCCGCAATGCGCTCGCTCCAGCAGCCCAGACGTTCCGCCGAGAAACTGAGGACCCCCAGGCCCAAGCCTGGTTTTGCGGTGATGCCGTAGACCTTGACTCGATCTTCCCAATATACAGCAATGGTTTCCAAAAAGGTGCCTCCGGGCCGGTCGCTCAATATAATTGGGTTAAACGAAATTCCTGCCGGAAAGGGGCATGGTTTTCAGGCAACGCCAACCACTCCGACAACCTGTGGGCGATCTCGTCCAAAAGGCGGAAATCGGTATTTACAGCAATCGTCGAGATCGATGTTGCGAGGGAATGGATCGGATAGTCGTGGTCGGCGAATGTCTTCAGAACCAGACCGAGCAGCCGGAAACTGTTCCGGTGGGGGAAAAGCGTCAAGGTCCCGACCGAAGGGAGGATGCGGATGTTGTCGTCTGGATACGAAGCATGATGCAGCACTTCCTGGACCTTGCCAAGATCGTCCCGCAGCACGCAGAAGCTGCTGGTGGAGTGCGAGACTTCATGCGAATGGCAGATAAACGGGATATTGATCTGCCGGCCTGATAAGAGGCGAAGCAGGCCGGTAAAGGAAGTTCCACCCCCGGCCCGGCAGACGACCGTCAGGTGCGTCAGTTCCTCGCTGAACTTTATGCCGCCAATGCGAATCTTCGTCTTCTCTTCCATTGGCTCGACAGGTTACTTCTTCCGCTGAAATACCGTTCCCCCCTTCCCGGAGGAGAACGGTATCCGGTCAGTCATCCTTACAGGTTGTCCTCGACGATTTCCATCAGCTTATCGAGATCGATCGGCTTGGGAATGAAATCATCGGCGAGGGTGGTTTTCCCGCCCACATGGGTGTAGTTGGTGGTCTTGATCGCTTCCGTCACCGCGGTCAGCAGGACGATGGCTATGCCCTTGTACTCTTCGGATTTCTTCAGTTCGTCGCAGAGGGTGTAACCGTCTTTGCGCGGCATCATGACATCGAGGATGATGAGATCGGGGCGCTCTTCCTTAATCCGATCCATGGCTTCCACGCCGTCGTAGGCCTTGGCCACCCGGTACTTCTTGCTCTCTAACTTCATGGAGACCATTTCCACGAGATCGGTATCGTCATCCACTACCAGAATAAGTTTCCTATCACTCATGTTGAACTCTCCTTCATCCGCTGAATGGGTTGTTAACCGCTCTTTTGCTGTTATACCTGAGGTCGAGGCAGAAGTCCTGCCCTTTCGCAGATTTCTTTTACTTTTTCCTCCCACTCGATGGCCATGATGTGGATGCCGGCAACCCCCTCGATCTTTTTCAGCTTGTCGATGGTCTCCACGCAGATGGCAACGCCTTCCTCAGCCTGTTTTTCCTTGGGAACGGAAGCCATCCGCTCGACGATCTCTTTAGGCACGTCCATGCCCGGCACCCGGTTGGCCATGTACTTGGCGGCGCCGAGCGACTTGCACGGGGTTACCCCGGCGAGAATGTAGCACTTCTTGTGGAGACCCTTCTCGCGTACACCTTCCATCCACTTCTCGAACTTGGGCACGTTGAAGATGCACTGGGTCTGGATGAAGTCGGCACCGGCGGCGACCTTCTTGGCCAGGCGCATGACCCGCAGCTCGAAGGGGTCGGCGAAAGGGTTGGCCGCGGCGCCGATGAACATCTTCGGCGCACCCTTTATCTCGGCCCCGCCCTGGAAGAGGCTCTTGTCGCGCATGTCCCTCACCATCTCGAGCATCTGGATGGAGTCGATGTCGTGCACGTTCATGGCCATGGGGTGATCGCCGAACTTGGTGTGGTCGCCGGAGAGGCAGAGCATGGTGTCGATGCCCAGGGAATAGGCGCCGATGATATCGGCCTGCATGGCGAGGCGATTGCGGTCTCGACAGGTCATCTGCAAGAGGGGGTTCAGGCCCTGCTGCTTTATGATCACGGATGCGGCCAGGCTCGACATCCGCACCATCGCCGTCTGGTTGTCGGTGACGTTGACCGCGTCGACCACGCCTTCCAGGTATTTCGCCTTCTCGACCACATGGCCCGGCTGGGCCCCCCGTGGCGGTCCGCATTCACCGGTAACTGCAAAATGTCCTGCCGCCAAGATTTTTTCTAATTTGCTTTCGGTTTTCATTCTGCCAAATCCTCTCTGATAATCTTTCTCGGACCACTTCCTCCGCCCGGTCTCCAGTCTTTTGCCGGAATGTTTTCCAGATATCTGTCCGTCTGGCCGAGGACTTTCAGCCTGTCCCAGATGAGCTGCCAGGCGCAGTCCACGTCGTTGCCGATCTCGCATTTGCCGGCGGACGAACCGCCGCAGGGGCCGTTCATCAGCTGCTTGGAGCACCTGGCGATGGGGCAGACCCCGGCAGTGATGCCGAGCAGGCAGTTGCCGCAGCCCTGGCATCTCTCAGCCCAGACGCCGTGACGTTCGGAAGCGCCCATGAATTTCGTGTTAACTGCCGGAAAGACCGGCTTGTCCTTGAAGCGCATGGCGAGCTGCTGTACGCCACAGCCGCAGGCCATGGACATGACGGCCTCGGCGCCGTCGATCATCGGCACCAGTTCCTCGACATACTCGGGATCGCACTGCCGCTCCAGGGTGTGCTGGCGGATATCGATGTTCATGCCGTTTTTCAGCATCGCCATCTGCAAGCCGGAGGCCAGGAGGCCAACTTCCTTCCTGCCGCCGGCGGCGCAGACCGTCACGCACTCGTTGCAGCCGAGCAGCAGGATGCGCTTGAAGGGCTTGACGTAGTCAATGAGTTCTTCCAAAGGTTTTCGTTCAGCAGTGATCATTGTGGTTTGCTCTCCTTAAATGAATACCGTCAGCTTGGTTGACGCCGCCAAGCTAGAGGGCCAGGGCGGTCCGAATCGGACTGGGCCCGAGTTTTCTGATCTTTTCGGTGATTTCCGTGGCGGTCTGGGCGAAGCGGCTGCCCATCCCGGCGCTCATGGTGACCATCTCGAGCCTCTCGCTTTCTATGCCGATCTCCTCGAGGTATTTTTTCACATAGGCCACTCGCCGGCTGGCCCGGATATTGCCGTTCTTGAAGTGGCAGTCCCCCTCCAGACAGCCGGCTACGTAGACACCGTCAGCCCCCTTTTCGAAGGCGCGGACGATGTGCAGGGCATCGACCTTGCCGGAGCAGGGGACCCGGATGATCTTTACGTTGGCCGGGTAGGGAAGCCGTTGGCTTCCTGCCATGTCGGCGGCAGTATAGGCGCAGTAGTGGCAGCAGAAGGCTACGATTACCGGTTCGAAATTTTCCATCATGCATTCATCCTTTCAAATAGTTGTTCCACCTTGGCGAGAATCCTGTCGTCCTCGAACTGCATCAACTGGATCGCCTTGGCCGGACATTCCGAAACGCACACGCCGCAGCCGTGACACTTGGCCGGGTCGATCTCGGAGTAGCCGTCCGCGTTAATGAAGGGGACATTGAACGGGCAGGACCGAACGCACATGAGGCAGGCGGCGCAGATGCTGCCGTCAACTCTTGCGGTTGCTGCGCCGAGATTGATCTCGTCTTTCACCAGCATGGTCTGGGCCCGGGCCGCCGCGGCATGGGCCTGGGCGACACTCTCTTTGATGAGTTTCGGGGAGTGGGCCGTGCCGGCCAAAAAGAAGCCGGGCACCGGCATATCCACCGGCCGGAGTTTCACGTGGTCTTCCAGGAAATAGCCGTCGGCGGTGCGCGGCAGCTTGAAGATCATCGAGAGCTCTTCAGTGGAGTCGAGATCACTCACCATGCCGGTGCTGAGGCTCAGGTCGTCCGCTTCAACAGTCACTTTGCGGCCGAGCAGGGCGTCGAAGTAGGTGACTTCCACCCGGTCGCCCGCGGCCTCGACCACGGGGGGATTGTCGGTCTGGTAGCGGACGAAGATGACGCCCTTTTCCCTGGCCTTCTGGTAGTACTCCTCCTGAAAACCATAGGTCCGCATATCCCGGTAGAGCACGAAGATCCGGGATTCGGGATTGAGGGCCAGGATTGCCAGGGCATTCTTGATGGCATTCTGACAGCAGATCCGGGAACAGTTGGGATTCTCCGGGGTCCTCGAACCGACGCACTGGATCATCACCACGTTGTCCCACTTCTTCACGATTTCGGGGTGCTCGACCAGGAACTTCTGGGTTTCGAGCTGGGTCCGCACCGCCGGATGCTCGTCCAGCAGGTAGAGCGACGGACGGCCTGGTTTCGCGCCGGTGGCGAGAATCGTTACGCCGTGTTCCAGCTGGCGGTAGAACATCTGCGGCCCGCTCTGCATGCCGGTCCTGAACATGCCCGGCATGCCGGAGTGATCGACGATGAGGGCGCGGGTGAAGACTTGGATTTTCTCATTCTTCCGAACTTTGCTGATCAGATCACCGATGAAGGTCTGGACGTCGCCGCCTTCAAGCGTCTTAAACAGTTCATTCGCCACTCCGCCCAGCTTGTCGCTCTTCTCCGTGAGATAGACCTGGAAGCCCTGATCGGCGAGCCTGAGGGCCGCGGTCATACCGGTCACCCCGCCGCCCACAACCAGGACGTTCTTGTTCATGGGCAGGCTCTGGTCGGCGAGGGGCTGGGCCTTGACCACCGCGCCTACCGCCATTTTGAGCAGATCCTTGGCCTTGGCGGTTGCCGCGGCGGGCGTTGCGGAATGGACCCACGTAGCCTGATCCCTGATGTTGGCGATCTCCACCAGGTACTTGTTGAGACCGGCGCGGCGCAGCAGTTCCTGGAATTTGGTCTGATGGGTGCGTGGGGAACAGCCGCCGATGACCACCCGGTTGAGCTGCTCCTCCTCGATGGTTTTCCTGATATTTTCCATGGAGATCCGGCTGCAGCCGTGGCCTTCGGTCCTGGCCGTCGCCACGTGGGGCAGGGAGGCTGCGTAGTCGACGAGACTGGCCATGTCTATGACGCTGCCTATATTCTCGCCGCAGTCACAGATGAAGACGCCGACTTTCGGCTCTTCCAGGAAGATGTCTCGCTCCTTGCGCGGTTCATCTTCCTCTACCTCCGCCTCCTTCGCCGCCGGTCCCACATCGGCGCCGGCCATGCAGGCGGCGGCGCTGGCCTGGACCATGGTCTCGGGAATATCCTTCGGCCCGGCGAAGGTGCCGGCAACATAGATGCCGGGCCGGCTGGTGGCCACCGGGTTGAAGCCGTCGGTCTCAGGGAAGAACTCACCGTTCAGCTCGATGTCCATTCTGGCCGCGAGAGTCCGGGTTTCCTCGGAGGTCCTGAAGCCCGTGGAGAGCACGATCATGTCGAAGTGCTCCTCGAACTGCTTTGAGGTCTCGTCGGTGGTGTACAGGACGCTCAGGTCGGTGCCGCCTTCAGGTTGGAGGACGGAGTGAGGCCGGCTGCGCACGAGACGCACGCCGTATTCGTTCTTGGCGCGCTCCAGGTACAGCTCGTAATCCTTGCCAAAGGTCCGCATGTCCATATAGAAGATGGTCGTCTCGATATCCTCCTGGAACCGCTCCTTGGTGACGATCGCCTCTTTCAATGCGAACATGCAGCAGGCATGGGAACAGTAGGCCCCGGCGCCTTTCTGCAGGCCGCGGGAGCCGACGCACTGGATCCAGGCAACCTTCTTCGGCTGCTGGCCGTTCGAGGGGCGGAGGAGCTGGCCGCTGGTCGGTCCGGAGGCGGAGAGGATCCGCTCGTATTCGAGGCTCGTGACCACATCCGGCAATTTGCCGTAACCGAAATAATCGAGGTGGCTCGGATCAAAGAGCGAGGCCCCGGGCGAGAGGACGATGGAGGCGCAGCGGATTTCCCGGTTGCGCGGCATGTCGTCCGGGTTGATCGCCCCGGCCGGACAGATGTCGACCAGCGCTTTGACATCCGTGCACTTCTTTAGGTCGATAGAGAAGGACTGAGGGGTCGCCTGCGGGTAGCGCATGCAGGTCGGCGCCCGGTGGTCGAGACCGGGGTTGAAATTGACGCATTCCGGAAAATGCTTGAAGCATTCACCGCAGCCCGTGCATTTGTCGAGGTTGATGTACCTCGGGGCGGTCTTGAGGGTAACGGTGAAGTTGCCTTTCTTCCCTTTGACGTTCTCGACGGCGGTCATCTCCAGCAACTCGATGTGCTCCTGACGGTTGGTTTCCGAGAGGTGGGGAGAGATGGTACAGAGATCGCAGTTGTTGGTCGGGAATGTCCGGTCGAGCTGGGTCATGAGCCCGCCGATGGTGGGGGCTCGATCGATGAGGATGACGTCCTTTTCGGCCTCCGCTAAATCGAGAGCCGTTCGTATCCCGCCGAGACCTCCGCCGACAACCAGCACCTTGTTGCTTTGTTGGGGTCTGTTTGAGTTCTGCATGGTTACCTTTCAGTTCACAGGTTAAGTCCTGGGAGTTGGTTGAGTCGTTCGGGATCAGATTTTCGCCACGTCAAGTATTTCCGGAACCCTGTGTTCCCAGCCCAGAGTCTGGATCAGCACGCCGTGCGCGATTTCCTTCAGGGAGAGGATCGTCTCGCCGGCGATCTTGATGCCTTCCTGCTCGCGGTCGGCGGATTTGCGAATGCGCCGGATGAGATCGTCGGAGATACGGGCGCTGGGGTCGCTGTTGGCGATGTACTGGGCGATGGCCAGAGACTTGATGAGAAAGACGGAGGCAATGACCGGGACACCCAGCGCCTTGAGTTTGTCGAGGACCTCGGCGCCCGCGGCCGGGTCGAAGACCGGCGGGGCGATGATGTAGGAGGCGCCGGCGGCGATTTTCTTTTTGGCGGCGGCGAGAGCGGTCTCACAGGCCTTGCTGTCGGCGCAGGGGGCCATGGTGCAGCCGATGGTGAAGGCAGGCGCGCCGTCCAGATCGAAGCCGCTCATATCCTTACCCTTCTGTAGCCCCATCAGAGATTCGATCAGCCGTACCTCGCTCACGTCGTTGACGGCCTTGGCGTCGCTGTGGTCGCTTTCGCTCATGTCCTCGCTGTTGGCGACGATAAGGTTCTGGATGCCGAGGACATAGGCGGCCAGGGCATCGCCTTGCAGTGCCATGCGGTTGCGGTCACGGCAGTAGGTATGCATGATGGTCTCGATGCCCTGCTGTTGCAGGAGGACGCCTCCGGCGATGGCGCTCATGCGCATGATGCCGTTGTCCATGTCCGGCACCACCACCGCATCGACCCGGCCTTTCAGGCGCCTCGCATCGTTCACCAGCCTGGAAATGTTGATGCCTTTCGGTGTGTGCATTTCAGCCAATACCGCAAATTCCTTTGCTGCCAGTTTCTTTTGAAAACTCATAGGGTTAAATACCTCCAATCAAAGCCGGTTGAGTAGTTGTCCTGGTTGTGTCTTCCTTCTACAGGGCGGTTTCCGGGTGAAAGACGTTGACATCCCGCAGGTCGTCGCCCAGGTAGGCCCGCTCGTTCGGCCCGAGGACCCCGAGCGACAGACAGATGAGCGTCCAAATGTGCACAGTGTTGTACTTCCCGCCATAATGGTGGCCGATGTCGTGGACCTGGGCGTGGCAGTTGTGGCAGCCGGTGATACAGTAGTCGGCACCGGTGTCTTCGATCTGTTTGAATTTTATCTTGCCGTATTCCCGGCGGGCTTCGGGAAAGCCCGACTGCAGGAAGCCGCCGCCTCCGCCGCAGCAGTAGTTGTTCGATTTGTTCGGGGTCATCTCGATGACGTTTTCCTCGCCAACCACCGACTTGATGACGAAGCGCAGATCGTCGGCGATGGGATCGCCGAAGCTCTTTCGGACAATCTGGCAGGGGTCTTGGATGGTGAACTTGACCTTCAAGTCCTTGTTCCAATCGGAATTGACCTTGAGCCGTCCTTCCCTGATCCACTTGGCATAGTAGGAGTAGATGGAGGCCACCTCGAATTTGTGCTCGATTCCGAATTTTTTCAGTCCGGCCCGGACTGAGAAGGTGATGTGCCCTCACTCCGTGTTGAGAAAGACCTTGCACCCCAGTTGATCGGCCTGTCTGGCCGAGACCCTCGTCACCCGCTCCCAACATTCGTTGTCGGCCAGGAAAAGACAGTAGTTTTCTGCGGCCCAGCCCTTGCTGCCGTAAGTCCAGTCAACGCCGGCCAGGTGCAGAATCTTCCACAAGGGCACCATCTCGTCAGGCTCGGTCACCGGTTCACGAGAGTTCTGATTAAGAAAGAAGAAGGCGCCTTCCTTGTCTACCGGGGCCTGCATGTCGGCGAATTCCGGCTGCGCCTCGCGGTATTCGTTGAGCACGTCCTGGACCACGAAGACGAAGTCGTCGGGCGCGGTGCCCATGGCGCTGTTGGACTCGTTTCGGAGAGCCATGTCGCAGGAGTTCCTGATGCCCTTGGGACGTTCCTCCCGCGGCCAGGAGGCCCGGGCGTTGAAGACCAGCTGGGGAATGTCGATTTTCATGGGGCAGACGTAAATGCAGCGTTGGCACATGGTGCACATCCACACCCACGGCGATTTGACGGCTTCCTCATCTAGGCCCATGGCGCACATGCGCAGGAACTTGCGCGGGTCCATATCCTCCAGACCGGTTGCCGGACAGCCGGAGGCACAGGCGCCGCAGGTAAGGCAGAGATTGAGATTGCCACCGTCCGGGATGATCTCCTTCACCTTGTCCAGGAAGGAGCTTTGCCTTTTTCCTTGAATTTTGATGGTGCTTTCTGACATTGAAGTTATTCCTTTTTCCTGTCCAGTTGCCTCGTGCCGGCCATGTGGTTGTGCATATCGTCGGCACTGTTCGCCTATGGTTTGAAAATGAAAAGAGTTGCCAGGGTTGTTTATTGTAAATCCTCCTTCGTTTGTTATAAGCCGACCATGTCGGGATGCCGATGTTCAATAACAAAGCTCTGGTCCCGTCAACTGCTCGGCGAGCTACTGTCATCCGTGCGAAAAACCTGCGGGGTAAAAATCCCACCTATCCCTTGACAACAGGAATGTGCGAGATGGAGATTTCGAATCTTTTTTTGCTGCCTGCCAGTATGGAAAAAACAACTGGGCCGCTGGAACCGGCTGATTTACGGATGTAAGTGATAACTTCTCGAAAAAAAAGATAAAATTAGGAAACGGTCGAGAAGTAGAGAGGTGGACGTTGCAGGTCGGTCGGTGTACCCTGCCGGCAAACCAGGAGGCATGAGTTGCATCCGCACCATTCGGAGAACAACTGGGTAAAATCGAGTTCGACATTTTCACTTTGCTCCCTGAAGGGCCAAACGAAACGCGATAGCAAATGCACTATCAGTCCTGCATTCGCTGTTTCCCAACCTTGCTCACTCTAACAGGGGAGGAATCTACAGAGACGATTTTTAAAAGTCAACGGTAATGGAAAGAGTGAAAATCCCGTTGTGGAATCAATGGAATTATGCGGTATTAGGTGGGATCTTAACGTTTCTGTAAAAATATTGATAAATCAATATGATGTTTACGTCAATTTAATGAAAAATGGATCGATTTTTAGTGATTTTGCAGTTTATCAATAATAATTGCAGAGAGAGCTAGAAATTTTGAAGAAGGATTTTTCAGCCGAAAAAAGTGATCAGGAAAAAAGAGTAAAAATATTTTTATTCTTTGTTATGGAAAATGATTTTCATTTCCTGAATAGGAGGATGGCTTATCTGGATGGAGTTTGTGCGCGGACTCGTCCTCTTGAACAAACCGTCGAAAAAATCATCTCCTTCAATAAATATACCGAGACCTTGCCGGTGCCTTGGTGGTCAGTGCGGCACGGATTGCTGAGACATATACTATAGAGGTCTGCTGTTACTCCAGTCCACACCTTCGGCCGGCTCCCGAGTGGGGAGTGGCCTGATATCGCGAAGGTTGATGCCGTCAGGCGGAATCAGACGGTGCTGGACAAAAACGGTAGTCCAATGTAATTAACATTTCCGTGCTCGGGAGCGCTCGCGGAGCGTTTCCTGCCGTTGAGCAGTCGTGGCGCTGGAATTGGAGCCGTGATTGCAAGGACTAATAGAAACGAAGGGATAAAGGACAATGGAGAAAATAAAAGTTAAAAAGCCGGTGGTCGAGTTGGACGGCGACGAAATGACCCGGATCATCTGGCGGTTCATCAAGGACAAACTCATCCTGCCCTATTTGGATATCGATCTGAAGTACTACGATCTCTCGGTGCAGAACCGCGACGCTACCGACGATCAGGTGACGGTTGAGGCTGCGGAGGCTATCCGGGAGCACAAGGTCGGCGTCAAGTGCGCGACCATCACACCCGACGAGGTGAGGGTTGCGGAGTTCGGTCTCAAGCAGATGTGGAAATCGCCGAACGGCACCATCCGCAACATCATCGGCGGCACGGTCTTCCGCCAGCCGATCATCTGCTCCAATATCCCGCGGCTGGTGCCCGGCTGGACCCAGCCCATCGTCATAGGTCGCCATGCCTTCGGCGACCAGTACCGGGCCACCGACTTCTGCGTGCGCGGTCCGGGCCGGCTGACCATGAAGTTCGAACCGGACGACGGCGGGGAGGCCTGCGAATTCGAGGTTTTCAGGTTCAACGGTCCCGGCTGCGCCATGGGCATGTACAACCTCGATGACTCGATTCGCGGTTTTGCCCGGTCGTGTATGAATTACGGCCTCAATCTCGGCTGGCCGGTCTACCTGTCGACCAAAAACACCATCCTGAAACAGTACGACGGCCGGTTCAAGGACATCTTCCAGGAAGTCTACGACAGCGAATTCGCCGACCGCTTCCGGGTCGCGGGTATCACATACGAGCATCGGCTGATCGATGACATGGTCGCCTCCGCCCTCAAGTGGCCCGGCGGCTTCGTCTGGGCCTGCAAGAACTACGACGGCGACGTCCAGTCGGATACGGTGGCGCAGGGCTTTGGCTCCCTCGGGCTCATGACCTCGGTGCTGATGACCGAGAGCGGCGACACCGTCGAGGCGGAGGCCGCCCACGGCACCGTCACCCGTCATTACCGCGAGCACCAGAAGGGCAAAGCGACCTCCACCAACCCCATCGCCTCGATCTTCGCCTGGACGAGGGGGTTGTGGTACCGCGGCAAGTTCGACGGGACGCCCGAGGTCCAGCGCTTTGCCGAGACGCTCGAAGACGTGTGCATCAAGACCGTCGAGTCCGGCTTCATGACCAAGGACCTCGCCCTCCTGGTCGGCGAGGGCCAGGGGTGGCTTACCACCGAGGATTTTCTGGCTAAGCTGGATGAGAATTTGCAGCAGGCCATGAGATAACGCTCCCGGCCGCCGGAGGCTTTTTCCGGCGGCCATTTTTGCGTCGCTCAGAATTTCCCTCCTCCTTTGGTCTTGGCTGAAGAGTCTGCCTCGCCATCCGGTCCTCCCATTATCGCTCGATGCTCGGACATGTCTGCGAATCGGTGTCTTTCCTCTTTCTATAGACCTTTACGTTTACGTGATTTGATAGTATACATTTCACAACAGTTGATATTCAGAAAAGCAATCGAAACATAGAGGCTTGAAATGAACCCTTCCTCTTTCACCGGTGCGGCGAAATATGTACTCGATCAAGAGTTGGCGAAGATCGTCAACGTCTCCATGGCCCTGGAGATGCCCCTCCTGCTCAAGGGCGAGCCCGGCACCGGCAAGACCATGCTGGCCCATGCCATTGCGGAGGCGCTCCGCATGCCGCTCATCATTCTGAATGTTAAATCGAGCATGAAGCTGGTCGAGGCGCTTTACCAGTATGACACCCTGACCCGCCTCAACGACAGCCGGTTCGGCGACTCCAGCCGCGATGTCAGCAACATCAAGGAGTACATCAAGATGGGCAAGATCGGTCAATCTTTTGTGGCCGATGAGCGCTCTGTGCTGTTGATCGACGAGATCGACAAGGCGGAAACGGAGTTCCAGGACGACATGCTGGATGTCCTCGACCAGATGCAGTTCGACATCATCGAGACGGACGAGACGGTGCGGGCAAGGCACCGGCCGGTGATAGTCATCACCTCCAATGCCAAGAAAGATTTATCCGACCCCTTCCTTGGACGGTGCAATTTCCACCACATCGCCTTCCCTGATCCGAAGATGATGCGCAACATCATCTCCGTCCATTTCCCCAGGCTCGATCGCAAGCTGGCCGATAACGCCATCGCCACCTTCTATGAGCTGCGAAACATCGACGGGGTCGAGAAAAAACCGGCAACCCGGGAGCTGATCAACTGGATCAGGGCCCTGTCCGCCGACCCCGACTTCAAGGACGGCGAACGGCTGAAGAAGGAGATCCCCTACCTGGGCGTGCTCTTCAAGAAGAGCGGGGATTACCAGCGGTCGGCGAACGGCCTTGCCAAGCGGCGGTTCTTCTGAAAACGGCTGCCCCATGTTCGTTGACTTTTTCTATCAGCTGAAGGAAGTCGGCATCCCGGTCAGCCCCACCTCCTTCCTCACCCTGCACCGGGCGATGGACGGCGATCTCGTCCGCACCGTCGACGATTTCTACACAACCGCCCGGACCGTCCTGATCAAGAGCGAGAAGTACTTCGACCTCTACGACCAGGTCTTCGCCCACGTCTTCGAGGGCGTGGAATTGCCTGCCGCGGACGACGAGGAGACCTTCGACCTGCTGGCGAGCAGCCTGCTCCAGGAGTGGCTGAAAAGTCCCAAGGAACTTGCCCTGGCCCTGGGCGTCGATGAGAAGAAGCTGACTGCAATGAGCCCGGACGAGCTGCTCGACTACTTCAAGGCCCGCCTGCGTGACCAGGACGGCCGGCACGACGGCGGCTCGAGGTGGATCGGCACCGGCGGCACCTCGCCGGTCGGCCATTCGGGTCATCATCCCGGTGGCTTACGTATCGGCGGTGCCTCTCACAGCCGTTCGGCGGTGAAGGTGGCCGGTGAGCGGCGCTACCGGGATTATTCCGCCCGGGCGGTGCTTACCCGCAGCTCGATGGGCGAGGCTCTGAAACGGTTGCGCAATCTCGTGCCCCATGGGGTGAAGGACCAGCTCAATATCGACCAGACCATTTATCGGACCATGAAAAATGGCGGAGATATCGAAATGGTATTCGACCGGGGCATCGTCGACCGCCTCAAGGTGATCCTCGCCATCGACAACGGCGGCTGGTCAATGGAGCCCTACGTCGAGCTGGTCCAGACCCTGTTCAATTATTCGAAATCCCAGTTCAAGGACCTCAAGACCTACTTCTTCCACAACACCATCTACGATCTGCTGTGGGAGGACCCGGCCCGCTACAAGCGCCCGGAGCCGATCAAGAATTTCGTCAAACTCGACCCGGATACCCGGCTGATCATCGTCGGCGACGCCAGCATGGCCCCCTACGAACTGATGGCCACCGACGGTTCCATCTACGCCTTTGAGCGCAGCGGCAGACCCTCCATCGAGCAGCTCCGCTTTCTCGCCGCGATCTTCAGCCACACCATCTGGCTGAACCCCATCCCCGAAGGCCACTGGTCCTATACCCATACTATCAATGTCATCCGCACGGTCTTCCCGATGTTCGAACTCTCCCTGGACGGGCTGGAGAAAGCCGTAAGCCATCTAGTGAACAGGTAACCCGCTTTCTCCCCCTCGGATGACGACCAATCCGGATAAGCGTTCCCTGCGACAAGCGATCGCACGAAAAAGAACAGTGACATTTTCGCCATTGGTATTACTTTGTTGGCTCTCCGAACCACTTTCTTTTTTCAACAGCTTATGCAAGGTACCCGTTCATGCTCCCGTTCACACCGAATTGCCTTCCCCTGCTCATAGGCAGTCTGCCGCTGACCGACCATGCCGAAGCGGCCGAACTGATTTTCAAGTACACCCCGGACTTGCCCATCTGGCCGCAGCTGCCGGCCTATCGCGAGGAGGGAATGCTTCTGCAGTTTCTGCAGGGGCTGCCCGGTGTGAGGGAACAGGACGGCAAGGTCTTCGTCGACACGGAGAGTCCGCATTTCGAGGAAGAAGTCCTGGCCTTCTATGAAGAGTACCTTATGGTGACCGAGGGCGCGGCGCCTCTCGAGACCTCGCGCTTTCTACTGCCTCGCGAGGTCGCCCGTGGCTTCTATGCCTTCTTGGAGTTGGCCGACAAGAGGGGCAACCCGATCGGCCTGAAGGGCCAGATTACCGGGCCAATCACCTTCTGCACCAGCCTGGTCGACCAGTCGGGCCGGGCGATTTTTTACAACGACCAACTGCGGGATGCGGCTGTCAAGCATCTTGCCCTGAAGGCCAGGTGGCAGGCCCGAAAAATGACGGAAATCTGTGAGAGATCCTTGGTCTTTTTCGATGAGCCGGGGCTCGCCGGCCTGGGTTCTTCCGCATTTATCACCATAACCACCGAGGATATCCTCACCTGCTTTGCCGAGGTCTTTGCCGCGGTGCGGGAGGAGAACGGCCTCACCGGCGTGCACGTCTGCGCCAACACCGAGTGGCCGGTGATCTTTGATTCCGGGGTCGATATTGTCAGCTACGACGCTTATTCCTTCTTCGATAAGCTGGTATTGTATAAGGACCATCTGGTTCAATTCTTTGCGAGGGGCGGGGTTCTGGCAAGCGGCATCGTGCCGACGGCGCCGGAATACATCGATATGGAGACCACCGATTCGCTGGTAGCTAAATGGTTTTGGCAGACCGAGCAGCTGCAGGCCATCGGCATCGACCGGGAGCGGGTCTTCGCCCAGACCCTCATCACCCCGAGCTGCGGGACCGGTGCGGTGTCGCGGGCCCAGGCGGAGAAGGTCCTGGAGTTGACAAGGGAAGTCTCGGAAAAGATTCGGGGCTCATTTGCCTGATCGGGACTCGGCGGGTGACGCTTCGAGCAAGAAAATAGAATTGTCTGCAGGGGCAGCCGGGTTATCCTCGATCAGTTTTTTCTTGCCGGCCGGAGTCAACCTCTTGATCTGATACTCCCGCCTGGCTGCCGCCGAGCGGGAGATGGTGGGCTCGCTGTAGACCAGGGCTATGGGTCGGCGGGGCCGGGTGTATTTCGCCCCCAAACCGGCGTTATGCTCCGTGAGCCGTCTCGTAAGGTCGGTGGTGATGCCGGTGTAGTAGGTTCCGTCCCGGCAGCGGAGGATATAGACAAACCAGTTTGGTGTGGACAAGGATTTTCTCCGTCGCGGCGTGTGGGTGAAATGTGATCCGAATGGGTAAGGCCTTACAACGTCTTGTCAAAAATGTCCACAGATGGTATTGAGGACAATTCCGAACCCGTTCTGTGCCTCATAAATTTTCAGGGTTTCGTCAAGGTACTTAAACAAGAACCTAAGTGCCTCGCAAGGGGGCACTGAAAAGAGTCCCCTTGCGGAGCTATTTGGAGCATTTTTCAAGGTATATGCCATATGAGCACTGAAGAGCAAAGCGATAATTTCGAGAAGCAGGCGCTGACGGAGCACCTGAGGGAACTCCGTTCCTGTCTCATCGTCTCGTTCGTCGCGGTCTTTATCGGCTTCTGCGCCTCGTATGCGGTGATCCAGCCGATCGGTACCTGGTTCTTCAAGCCTCTCACCGAGGTGCTGCCGGCAGACACTTCCCTCATCTTCACATCCTACCAGGAAGGGTTTTTTTTTATCTAAAGCTCGCGCTGGTCTGCGGCGTATTGCTCGCGAGCCCGGTGATCTTCTCGCAGATCTGGCGCTTCGTGGCGCCAGGACTGTACAGCCATGAAAAACGGGTGCTGATCCCCTTTTCGATCCTCTCCACCTGCTGTTTCGTGGGCGGCGCGGCTTTCGGTTATTTCGTGGTTTTTCCTCCCGCATTCAAGTTCCTAGTTGGGTACAGCAACGAATTTCTCACCTCACTGCCGGCGGTGAGCGAGTATTTCAGCCTCGCCACGCGGCTCCTGCTGGCCTTCGGGGTAATCTTCGAGATGCCGATCTTCATGGTCTTCCTGGCCAAGGCTGGCCTGATCGACGTGGGCTTTTTGAACCGCAACCGCAAGTACGCCATCCTCATCGATTTTATAGTGGCCGCCATCCTCACGCCCACGCCCGATGTGGTCAACCAGCTGATGATGGCCGTGCCCCTCATGGTGCTCTACGAGATCAGCGTGGTGGCGGTCTGGCTGTTCGGGCGCAAGGGTTTCGCGGGTTTTTCCACTCCCGTGATCGAGGAGGGGAAAGAAGTCCCGGAAAAGGAGTCCTAACTGGATTTCTTGCCTTTCTTGGATTATAAAGAAAGGAGTTTTTAGAACCTTAGAAATTCTTTCTTTTAAAAGAATTTCGTGAAGGTATTTATCCCCCCTTGTGGGGGGCAAAATCGTTTTTACAAGTATCCCTTGCTCCTACGCCAGGCGCCGGACAAGGGAAATCAGGATTAATACAGGAGGTGCTTCATGACTATGAATGCAGAATACGAAAGGCTGATTCAGATTGGCAGACCCCCGAACATAACCCGTCGTTTCCCCCACTCCAAAGCCCTGATCGTCAGCGGCAAGGTGATCGATCGGGCCCTCCTGGCGAAAGGCCGGGCGATGACCATGGCGGCCAACGGCCGCAATTCCTTTATCATAAAGGGCGCTCTGCTGGCCGCCCAGCGGGCCGATGCGGCGCTGATCATCGAGATCGCCCGCTCCGAGAGTAAATACTGCCCGGTGAACTTCTACAACATCGCCATGCACGTGGACAGCCTCTGCAACGAGTTGGGAATCACCGTGCCGGTCGCCATCCACGCCGATCACTACGGCATCAAGAGCGAGGCGGACCTGCCCTTTGCCAGGATGGAGATACCCTCGATGTTCGACGCGGGGATCACCTCGATCGCTGTCGACGCCTCGCATATGCCGGACGATCTGAATCTCCTGGCCAATATCGATCTGAACAAATACATCCCCGCCTGGGCAGGCCTGGAAACCGAAGTAGGCGAAATCAAGGGCGATATGGGGTTGTCGACGGTTGAGGATGCTTCCTTTCTCATCAAGGGGCTCAACGCCCACGGCATCCATCCCGACTGGATCGCTCTGAACAACGGTACTACCCATGGTCTAGAGGCGAGCGGCTTGGGTATCCAGGTGGAGCTGACGGCGGAGATCCACAAGGCCATCAAGCCCTATGGGGTATCCGGCGCCCAGCACGGCACCTCCGGCAATAGTTCCGAAAAACTTCGGGCCATTGCCAGGGAGACCAACACCACCAAGGCCAATGTGGCAACTGCTCTGCAGATGGTCGCCTGGGGCGTTGAGGTCAACGACTACGGCAACGCCATCCTGGACAGCGAAGGCAATTTCAAGAAGTTGGAAGGCCAGGGCATGAGCGAGGAGATGTGGCGGAAGATGGTGGACCATGCCGCCAAGAACGGCTGGAAGGGCGGCAACTACAAGAACCTCAACCTGCCCTTCGAGATGCAGCTGCTCGCCCAGGAAAAACCTATTCGGGACCGTATGGCCAAGGGCGTCGAGGACTTCGTCTATAACATGCTGACCAAGGTCTTCAACGCGGAAGGTACGGCCAGCCTCGCCAAGGAGGCCATTCTGAGAGCGGGCTCATATGATCTGGGGCCGAAGGCGGGGAGAATCGAAAATCCCGCCGAGTGGACCAGGGAGGAGATCGTCAAGCGGGCCAAGACGCTCACCAGCGACAAGGGGCCGGAGGGCGATTTCGAAGATTGATGGACGTCGAGGCCGACAACAATCCACCAGGCGCACCAGTGAACATTTATCATCTTGAATGCAGGGTCAATTGTCTCTTTACGATATGAAAAAAATCCTGATTACCGGCGCTGCCGGCTTTATTGGCGCCCATCTGGCCCAAAAACTCATTGTCGGCGGCGCGGAGATTGTCGGCCTCGATAATCTCAACGATTATTACGATCCAAAGCTGAAACGGGACCGCATGGCCGCGCTTGCGGCCGGTCCCGCCTTCCGCCACGTCAATATCGAGCTGGCCGACCGGGAGGCGATGGCCGGGCTGTTTCGGGAACACCAATTCGATGCGGTGGTGAACCTCGCTGCCCAGGCCGGGGTGCGTTACTCGCTGATCAATCCCCACTCCTACGTGGACACCAACCTGGTTGGTTTCGTCAACATCCTGGAGGGTTGCCGACACTCGGGGGTCAAGCACCTGGTCTACGCCTCGTCCAGTTCGGTCTACGGGGCGAACACCCGGATGCCTTTTTCCGTCCACGACAATGTCGACCATCCGGTTTCGCTCTATGCCGCATCGAAAAAGGCCAACGAGCTGATGGCCCACACCTACAGTCATCTCTTCGGCCTGCCCACCACCGGCCTGAGGTTCTTCACCGTCTACGGCCCCTGGGGCCGGCCGGATATGGCGCTCTTCCTCTTCACCCGGGCGATCCTCGAAAACCGGCCCATCGACGTTTTCAACAACGGCAATATGGAGCGAGATTTCACCTACATCGACGATATCGTCGAGGGCGTCTACCGAGTCATCCACAAGATTCCCGAGGGTACTAAAGACTGGTCAAGCGACCGCCCCGACCCTGCCACCTCCTACTGTCCCTACCGGGTCTACAACATCGGCAACAACAACAAGGAGAAGCTGCTCCGCTACATCGAAGTCCTGGAAGACTGCCTCGGCAAGAAGGCGGAAAAGAATTTCCTGCCGATGCAGCCCGGTGACGTCCCCGCCACCTACGCCGATGTGGACGACCTGGCGAAGGACTTCCAATATAAGCCGGGCACCACCCTGGAGTACGGGATCGGCAAATTCGTGGAGTGGTATCGAAGTTATTTCAACTGCTGATGCTGCAAGGAAAGGGGGGATCATGAAAACCGGACTTCTCGTTCTGGTCGCCATTTTTTTCGGACTCGGCGGATGCCAGACCATGTACTACGAGACCATGGAAAAAGTAGGGGTACACAAGCGCGAGATCATGGTCGACCGCGTCAAGGAGGCGCGGGATTCGCAGGATGAGGCGAAGAAGCAGTTCCTGACGGCCATGGAGCAGTTCAGGAGCGTGGTCGACTTCAAGGGCGGCAACCTGGAGAGGGAATACAACAGATTCAACGCCACCCTGCAGGAGAGTGAGTCAAAGGCCGCGGCGGTGCGGGACCGCATCGATGCCGTGGAGGATGTCTCGGAGGCGCTCTTCAGGGAATGGCGAGGTGAGATCAAGCAGTATTCCAGCGACACGCTCCGTCGGTCGAGTCAGCAGAAGTACGATTCTACTCTGCAGAGATACAAGATGCTGATCGGCGCCATGAAAAAGGCCGAGGCCAGGCTGGACCCGGCACTCGTGCCGCTACGGGACCAGGTGCTGTACCTGAAGCATAACCTGAATGCCCAGGCCATCGCCGGGCTGCAGGACGAACTCGGCAGCGTGCAGACCAACGTCGACAGCCTCATCCGCGATATGAATGCGGCCATCGCCGAGGCCGATCGATTCATTGCTGCGCTCAAGGAAGAATAAGAAATCAGGAAGCCGGAGCGTCTTTCCGGCTTCCGCTGGGTCCCTTCCTACTCCAGATTTTTTAAAATCCCCTCAAGACTGCTCCGCGCATCGCCAAAAAGCATCCTGGTGTTCTCCTTATAAAAGAGCGGGTTGTCCACCCCTGCGTAGCCGGTGGCCATGGAGCGCTTGAGGACGATGGTGTTCCTGCCCTTCCAGCATTCCAGCACCGGCATGCCGGCGATAGGGCTGTTCGGCACCTCCTGGGCCGCGGGGTTGACGATATCGTTGGCGCCGATGACCACCGAAACGTCCACCTTGGGGAAGTCGGGGTTGATCTCGTCCAGCTCGAAGACGATATCGTAAGGGACGTGGGCCTCGGCGAGCAGGACGTTCATATGGCCGGGCATGCGTCCGGCGACCGGGTGGATGGCGAAGCGGACCTTGACCTTCTTGTCCAGCAGTTTCCTGGTGATCTCGTGGACCACATGCTGGGCCTGGGCCACCGCCATGCCGTAGCCAGGAATGATGATTACCTCCCGCGCGTTGGCTAACAGGTCCGCCGCTTCCGCAGCCTCGACGGCCGCGACCTCGCCCGCCTCGCCGGCCGTCACTGGCCCGACAGCCTCGGTCGTGCCGAAGCCGCCTGCAATGACGGCGATGAATTTCCGGTTCATGGCCCGGCACATGATGTAGCTGAGGATGGCGCCGCTGCTGCCGACGAGGGCCCCGACCACGATGAGCAGGTCGTTGTTCAGCATGAAGCCGGTCGCCGCTGCCGCCCAGCCCGAATAGCTGTTGAGCATGGAGACCACCACCGGCATATCGGCTCCGCCGATAGCCATGACCATATGTACGCCGAAGGCGAGGGCGATGACGGTCAGCACGAGCAGGGGCAGTGCGCCGGCGCCTGCCGCCGACTGCTGAAGAAAAATCGCGCCGGACCAGATTGCGCCAATCAGGAGGCCGAGATTCAGCCAGTGCCGGGCGGGAAGGAGCACCGGCCGCCCGCTGATCCTGGCGCTCAGCTTCAGGAAGGCCACGACCGAGCCGGAGAAGGTGAGGGCGCCGATGGCGATACCGAGACACGTCTCGATGTCATGAATAGTCTTGTCTGCGCCGACGAAGGAGCTGTCGTGATCGAGGAAGTTGGCAAAGCCGACCAGCACCGCCGCCATCCCGACCAGGCTGTGCAGGATTGCCACCAGTTCCGGCATCTGGGTCATCGCCACTTTCCTGGCGAGTCTGAGACCGATGGAGCCGCCGATAATGACCCCGCCGAAGAGAATGAAATAGTTGTCGGAAACGATGCCGAGAATGGTGGCGGCAAGCGCCAGTCCCATGCCGATTACGCCGAACAGGTTGCCGCGCCGGGAGGTTTCCGGCCGGCTGAGGCCGCCGAGCGACAGAATGAAAAGGATGGTTGCCCCGATATACGCTGCGGTAATGACGCCTTGCGACATATGTCCCTCCTATCGCTTGAACATGGACAGCATCCGATGGGTGACCGCAAATCCGCCGAAGATATTGACGCTGGTCATCAGGATCGCCGCACCCGCCAAAATCACGATCAATGCACTCGACGAGGAAATCTGGAGAAGCGCCCCGATAATGATGATGCTGCTGATAGCGTTGGTCACGCTCATCAGCGGTGTGTGCAGGGACGGGGTCACGTTCCAGATGACCATATAGCCCACAAAACAGGCCAGAACAAATACGGTGAAGTGGGACATGAACTCGGGAGGCGCGACGCTTCCGAGTCCCAGCAGGAGGATGGCGCCGATGAGGAAGAGCAGATATATGTTCACCGGGCCTTTCTTCGGCACTGCTGCAACCGGGTGGGGTTGCGCGGCCGGAGCCGCCTTCGGGGCGGCGGAGAGTTTCGGTGGAGGCGGCGGCCAGGTGATCTCGCCTTCGTTCACCACGGTTGCCCCGCGAATGATCTCGTCCTCCATGTTGATGATGACCCGGCCGTCCTTCTGCGGAGTCAGGTCGGACAGGAGATGGCGGAGGTTGGTGGCGTAGAGCTGGCTGGACTGCGTGGCCAGGCGCGAGGGCAGGTCGGTGTAGCCGATGATGGTCACCCCGTGCTTTACCACGACCTTGTCGGCCTCGGTGAGCTTGCAGTTGCCGCCCATTTCCGCCGCGAGATCGACGATGACGCTGCCCTCCCGCATGGCCTTCACCATCTCTTCGGTGATGAGTTCCGGGGCGGGTTTGCCCGGAATGAGGGCGGTGGTGATGATGATGTCTACTTCTCTCGCCTGGCGGGCGAACAGCTCCATCTCGGCCTTGATGAAGGCATCGCTCATGACCTTGGCGTAGCCGCCGACGCCCGCGCCCTCCTCGGCAAAATCGAGGACCAGGAACTCGGCATCCATACTCTCGACCTGCTCCTTGACCTCGAGCCGGGTGTCGAAGGCCCGGACGATGGCCCCCATGCTCTTGGCGGCGCCGATGGCCGAAAGTCCGGCAACCCCGGCCCCGATCACCAGCACCTTGGCCGGGGGGATCTTGCCCGCGGCGGTGATCTGGCCGGTGAAAAACCGGCCGAAATGTTGGGCGGCCTCGACCACGGCCCGATAGCCGGCGATGTTGGCCATCGAGCTCAGGGCGTCCATCTTCTGGGCCCTGGAGATGCGCGGGATGGAATCCATAGCCAGCACCGAGAGCTTCCTGCCCGCCAGATCCTTCAGCAAGTCCTGGTTCTGCGCCGGCTGCAGAAAGCTGATCAGGGTCTGGCCCTCTCGAAAAGATTCGATTTCATGGAAGCCGTGCTCTTGATCGTACTCCGGCGCGCGGACCTTAAGGATGATGTCGGACTCGCGGTAGACTGTCTGCGCGTCCGGTGCCACCGCAACGCCGGCATCCCGGTACGCTTCGTCCGTAAATTTGGCGGCGAACCCCGCACCTGATTCGATCAATATCTCGAATCCGAGTTTCTGCAATTGACTGGCCGCCTCGGGGGTGGTTGCTACACGTTTTTCTCCTGGATGGATCTCTCTCGGTATGCCGATACGCATCTTTTTTCCTCTTATTAGGTTGGAATGTAGCCGGTTTGTCCTGAGCCGTATCATGTGACAGGGACAATATAAGCACTAATTCGATGTTTAAAGATCGGAGCAGTAATCGGAGCTACATTTTGAAAATTGCGAGGGAAGGTGATGCTTCTTTTCGAGAAGGTGTGATACAATTTTGCAAGATTAAAATTTCCGTACCCAAACGGAGTTTCCGCGATGCCCAGCCAGCAGTCACCTACCGCAGCCTCCGACTATTCCCTCCTCGACCTCATCCCCTTGGAGAAGCTGCAGCGGATCCAGGATGCCTTCGCCAGCGCCAACAACATTGCCTCGACGCTCACCGACCCGCAGGGGGTGGCGATCACCGCGCCGAGCAACCATTGCCGGGTCTGCACCATGATTCGGGAGACGGAGAAGGGAACGGCCAATTGCGTTTTCTCGGGTAAACAGCTGGGCCGCCTGGCCCGAGAAAAACAGCGTCCCATTCACCAGCGTTGTTACAGCATAGGCTTCACCGATGCCGCCGCACCAATCGTCGTCAACGGCCGGCATATCGCCAACTGGCTGATCGGCCAGTACCAGGTGGGCGAGGTCGATAAATCGCGGGTGCGCCAGTATGCGCTGGAGATCGGCGCCGATCCGGAGGAAATGGTCCGGGCATTTCTCGACATGCCTAAACTGACCATGAAGGAGTTCGAGAACAAGTTGATGTTCCTTGAGATCATGGCCGGAGAAATTTCGGCGATGGGCTATCAGAATCTCGTTCAGCGGCAACAGACGCAGGAACTCAAGGGAACAAAGGAACAGCTGGAAATGTACCAGGCTGAGCTGGAAATGCTGGTGGAGCAGCGCACCGCGGCCCTCAGTGAAGCCAACGACCGGCTGATCATGGAGATTTCCCGGAAGAACAGAATCCAGCGCCGGCAGAACCGTCTTATTACCGCCATCGAAAATGCCGCAGAGTCTATTATCATCACCGGTCGTAGCGGCAAGATCATCTATGTCAATCCGGCTTTCACCCGGCTTACCGGCTACTTGCCGCAGGAAGTTCTCGGCCGGAACCCCAGGATCCTGAAGAGCGGCTACCATGACGCCAGCTTTTATCGTAACCTCTGGGAGACCATTGCCTCCGGCCAGGTATGGGCAGGCCGAATCGTCAACAGGAAAAAGGACGGGACGATCTACCAAGATGATTCAACCATATCCCCGGTGAAGGACGAGCAGGGAAAAATTATCAACTTTGTCGCAGTCATGCGCGACAGAACAAAGGAAATCGAGTTGGAAAACCAGCTCCGGCAGGCGCAGCGGCTGGAATCAATCGGCACGCTTGCGGCCGGGGTTGCCCACGAGATCAACACCCCTATTCAATACGTCCTTGGCAACGCGCAGTTCCTGAAGGAGGCGCTAGGAGACTTCATTTTACTGCTGAAATCTTATGAAAAATTGGCGGAAAGAGTGGCAGCGGCGGGCAGTTTCGGCGAGGAGGTCGAGGCGATCAGGAGCATCGAGGAGGAAGTGGACTCCGGCTTCCTCAAAGAAGAGGCCGGCAAGGCCATCGATCAGACGCTTGGGGTACTCGACGAATCTCGGCTATCGTCAAGGCCATGAAGGACTTCGCCCATCCGGGCAGCTTGGACAAGGTCCCGGAGGACCTGAACGATATCGTGGAGATTACGGTCGCTGTTTCCCGCAGCCGCTGGCAGGATGTGGCCGAGATGGAGCTGCACCTCGATCCCGGCCTGCCCGTCGTGCCTCTCCTGGCCGGGCGTATCAAGCAGGTGCTGCTCGACATGCTGCTCAACGCAGTTTACGCCCTGATGGAAAAGTATGGCGATCCGCCTCGCCGGAAGGGCAGAATCAGCATCTCCACCCGTCGGGCCGGCGACCACGTCGAGTTACGGCTGGCGGATACCGGTTGTGGCATGCCGGTCGATATCGTGCCCCGGATTTTCGATCCCTTTTTTACCACGAAGCCCGTGGGGCGGGGCAGCGGCCAGGGCCTGTCTGTCGCCCACGGCATCATCGTCGACAATCACGGCGGCTCGATCCGGGTTTCCTCAACCCAGGGGATCGGTACGGAATTCATCATCAAGCTGCCGACGGGCTGAGGGCTGTTTCTATTCCTCCACCCCTCTGCCCAGCATCTTACGGGCGGCGCGGATGATCGAGAAAACGTCGATGTGACTGTTCTTCCACAGGGTTTTCTGCGGTCCGTGTTCGATGAAGTGATCCGGATGGCCGAGCATACAGGTGCGGACGTTGTAGAATCCGCGCCGGCTGAGGAGTTCAAGAATGGAGCTGCCGAAGCCGCCTTGGCGGGCGTTGTCCTCGATGGTCACGATCTTGCCGGTCCGCTCGGCCCACCGGCAGATCAGCTCCGCGTCGAGGGGCTTGATGAAGCGCGGATTTATCACCGCCACGGCGATACCTTCCTTTTCCAGCTCCTCGGCTGCTTCCAGTGCGGGATTCACCCGGTTGCCGACCGGCAGCAGCAGAACGTCCCCGCCTTCCCGCAGCAGCTCCCCCGTGCCGATCTCCAGGAGCTGCAGGTTCTCCGCCTGCGGCACACTGTAGCCCTTGCCCCGCGGATAGCGGACCGCCACCGGCCCGTTGTGGGAAACGGCGGTGAAAAGCATGTGCCGCAGTTCCTCCTCGTCCCTGGGGGCCATTATGACCATGTTGGGGATGGCCCGGAACAGTGAGAGGTCGAAGACGCCGTGATGAGTGGGGCCGTCGTCGCCGACCACGCCCGCCCGGTCCACGGCAAGCGTCACCGGCAGGTTGGGGATGCAGATATCGTGGATTATCTGGTCGATTGCCCGCTGCATGAATGTGGAGTAGACGGCAACAACCGGCCGCATCCCTTCCACGGCGAGTCCCGCGGCGAAGGTCAGAGCATGCTGTTCGGCGATGCCCACATCGAAGAAGCGGTCGGGAAATGTTGAGGCGAATTTTTTCAGGCCCGTGCCCGAGACCATAGCCGCGGTAATGGCGACTATTTTGTCATCCTTTGCAGCCATCTCGGTGAGGGTATCGCCGAAAACCTGGGTGTAGGTAGGTATGCCCTTGTCGGCATGCGGCGTGCCGCTGACGATATCGAAGGGGCCGATGCCGTGGAAGATATCGGGGTTTTTCTCCGCCGGCTCGTAGCCTTTGCCCTTCTTGGTCAGGACATGGATAAGCATCGGCCCCTGGGAGTTGTCCCGCACCGTCTCCAGGGTTTCAAGCAGATCTTCCAGGTTATGGCCGTCGATTGGGCCGATATAGTTGAATTTGAAGGCCTCGAAGAGCATGCCGGGAGTAAAAAAACTCTTGAAGCTCTCTTCGCTCTTCCTGAGGATGTTGAGGATGTTCTCGCCAACGTCGGAAATCTGCAGTTTTTCGACCAGATGGGCCTTGACCCGACTCATGGTCCTGCCTGTGAGCTTGCGGCTCAGAAAGCTCGAAAGCGCACCGACATTAGGGGAGATCGACATCTCGTTGTCGTTGAGGATGACGATGAGGTTCTTGTCGAGATGACCGGCGTGGTTCAACGCCTCGAAGGCGAGACCCGCGGTCATCGAGCCGTCGCCGATCACGGCAATGACCCGGTTATTCACTTTCTTTAAATCCTTGGCCAGGGTCATGCCCAGCGCGGCGGAGATGGATGTGGAGCTGTGCCCGGTCTCGAAGGCGTCGTAGACGCTCTCCTTGAACTTGGGAAAGCCGCTCATCCCCTTATATTGCCGCAGGGTGGCGAACTGCTCCCGCCGCCCGGTGAGGATCTTATGGGCATAGGATTGATGGCCGACATCCCAGATGATCTTGTCGGCGGGCGTCTCGAAGATGAAGTGCAAGGCGATGGTCAGTTCCACCACGCCGAGGCTCGGTGCGAGGTGCCCGCCCGTTTTGGATACCGTCTGGACGATCAACTCGCGGATCTCATGGGCAAGATTCTTGAGTTCGGGGAAGGAGAACGTCCGGATATCGGCCGGAGAATCGACTTTGGCGAGCAGGGTGAAGGGGGATGGCGGTGGTATGGACATAACTTTCTACGAAATTTCGCCTGATAACATCAAAACGATGCTTCGAGCAAAGATCAGTGGCTCCTGGTGAAGATATACCTGGCAATCTCCCGCAGCGGATCGGCCTTTTCGTCGAAATCGCCGAGCGCCGCAACGGCCTCGGCGACGGCCTCCCGGGCCTTTACCCTGGTCTCTTCGACGCCGAAGTAGGCGGGGTAGGTGGCCTTGCCGCGGTCGGCATCGGAGCCGGCGGCCTTGCCGAGCTGTTCGGTGGTCGAGGTGGCATTGAGCAGGTCGTCGACGATCTGAAAGGCAAGGCCGATCTTGTCGCCGTATCCGGTCAGACGCGTGAGCTGTTCGGGCGAAGCGCCGGCTCCGATCGCTCCGGCCAGGACTGAGGCCGTGATCAAAGCCCCGGTTTTGCTCCTGTGAATGGTCTGCAGGGTTGTAAAGGGAAACGTTGAATTTTCGCTCGCGATATCGAGGGACTGACCACCGACCATACCCAGGGAGCCGGCTGCCCGGGCAATGATATGGATGATGCTGAGGCGGTTTTCTGCCGGGATTGAGTTGTAACGCGGGTCGCTCAACAGATCGAAGGCCAGGGTCAGCAGACCGTCCCCCGCCAGGATCGCCCCGGCTTCGCCGAAGAGGGTGTGGTTGGTCGGCTTGCCACGCCGCAGGTCGTCGTCATCCATGGCCGGCAGGTCGTCGTGGATCAGCGAGTAAGTATGGATGCACTCCAGTGCGCAAGCCACCGGCAGAAGACGCTCCATCGTTTCCGCGGAACCTTCGATAGCCTCCCCGGCCGCCAGGCAGAGGATGGGGCGGACGCGCTTGCCGCCGACGAACAGGCTGTAGCGCATCGCCTCGATGTGATCGGCGAATGGCCCGTCCGACTTAAGCATCAGGGCTTCGAGGCCATTTTCCACCAACCTTTTTTTCTCACTCAGGTAGGTCTTGATGTCCATTTTCCTGTTCGTCTTCGAAGGGGACGCCTTCCAGCTTGCCGTCCTTGCTCAAGAGGAGTTCGATCTTTGCCCGGGCCTCATTCAATTGCTCGTTGCAGAAACTCGCCAGTTTTATGCCTTCGTCGAATTTTTTCAGGCTGGACTCCAGGCTCAACTCGCCGTCCGCGAGTTCCTCGGTGATCTGCTCAAGCCGTGCCAGAGCCTGTTCAAAATTTTTTCTTGCCATAATGAAAACGGGCGCTGCGAAGGCTGCCGTGTCAAAAACTCAGTTGCTTGGTTCTTTTTTTCCGGATAGAACTAGGTCGACGCATCCGGCATCGGTTCACAGAAAGGCCAACCCCCAAAAAAAATGGGGGGTTAGTAATAACTTCAAGAAATTCTTTTTCAAGGTATTTCTAAGTTACAAAGAAATCATAATTGGAAGAAAAAATCACCGTATATATTTCTCTCACGGTAAGAAGTCGAGGAGAAAATGGCGGTATCTCGCTATTTTTATGAAGTTTCGCTCCACCCTAAGCACTTACCACAATTTATGAACAAGACGATAGGGGAATTCATCGACTGGCTCGAAACGGAGAAGGGGTATTCCGAGCATACGGTGAACGGCTACCGCCGTGATCTGCTGGAATTCGGCAGCCACATTGGCGAAGGCTGCTCCGCGGGGACGGTGACAGTCGGTCAGGTGCGGTCGTTCGTGGTGAGTCTGCACCGTCATAACTGCAGCGCCACGGTGGCCAGAAAACTTTCGGCGCTGCGCACCTTTTTCCGTTTCGGCATGCGGCGCGGCATCGTTCAAAACAATCCGCTCACAGGCATTACCGGCCCCAAGATCGGTAGGTATATTCCGGTATTTCTCACCGTGGACGAGACCTTCGCCCTGCTCGAAGCGCCAGGGGCGACGGATACCTACATGCACCGGGACCGGGCCATTCTGGAACTCCTCTACTCAACCGGGATGCGGGTTTCCGAGCTGGTATCGCGAAACCTGGACGACCTTGATTTCACCGAGGAAGTGCTTAGGGTACGGGGCAAAGGAAACAAGGAGAGGTTGGTGCCTGTCGGGCGCCCCGCCATGGAGGGGGTTCGCGGCTGGTTGCCCCAGCGCTTTCAGTTGCTGCAGGAGCGGGCCGGCCGGGGGCGGATCGTCGAGGAGAATGCGATGTTCCTGAACGGCAGAGGTAGCCGCCTTACTGCCCGAAGCGTGGAACGGCTGGTCAAGGCCTACGGCGAGCGGGCGGGAATCCCCCAGATAGTTACGCCTCATGCCCTTCGACATTCCTTTGCCACCCACCTGCTGGAAATGGGCGCCGATCTCCGGTCCGTTCAAGAACTGCTGGGACATGCCAGTTTGTCGACGACCCAGCGGTACACGCATTTGACGCTCGATCATTTGGCAAGTGTATACGACAAGGCCCATCCCCTGTCGCAACAGGACGAGGGGCTTGACTGGCGGAAGGGAGAGGTTTGAAAGAAATATGAAAAGAAAAGAGTGAAGGAATGAAAATACGATCTACCACAATTATCGCCGTGCGGCACAAGGGGCAGGTGGCGCTGGCCGGAGACGGGCAGGTTTCCTTCGGCAACACCGTGTTGAAACACCAGGCGCGGAAGGTGCGCAGGCTGTATCAGAACCGGGTGATCACCGGCTTTGCCGGGGCCACCGCCGATGCCTTCACCCTCTATGATAAGCTGGAACAGAAACTGGAACAGTACAGCGGCAACCTTATGCGGGCCTCGGTGGAACTCGCCAAGGACTGGCGGACAGACAAGTATCTGCGGCGGCTCGAGGCCATGCTGATCGCCGTCGACAAGGAGCATTCGCTGCTCCTGTCCGGCACCGGCGACGTGATCGAAGCGGACAAGGGTATCCTCGCCATCGGCTCGGGCGGGCCCTTCGCCCAGGCCGCGGCCATGGCCCTCATCGAGCACAGCGATCTCGATGCCGAGTCCATCTGTCGGGCGGCCATGGAGATTGCGGCGAATATCTGCGTATTTACCAACAATTCAATTATCGTTGAAAAAATATAATGACAATTCCTTCACTTACACCGAAAGAGACGCTGGCGGAACTTGACAAGTATATTGTCGGGCAGGCGGATGCCAAGCGTTCCGTGGCGATCGCCCTGCGCAATCGCTGGCGCAGGCGGCAGGTTCCTTCGCCCCTGCGAGAGGAGATTGCCCCGAAAAATATCATCATGATCGGCCCCACAGGGGTGGGCAAGACCGAGATCGCCCGGCGCCTTGCGACGCTGGCCCAGTCTCCTTTCATAAAAGTCGAGGCCTCGAAATACACGGAGGTGGGTTATGTCGGCCGCGATGTGGAGTCGATGGTCAGGGATCTCGTCGACCTGGCCATCAATATGGTGAAAGAGGAAGAGAAGGCCCGGATCGAGGGCCTGGCCGAAGCCAATGCCGAAGACCGCATCCTCGATCTTCTGCTCCCGCCAGGGCCGGGCTCGCTGTCCGGTATTGGTCCGGAGGGTGGCAAGTCGTTCACCATTCACGGCCCCAATCTGCCCATCCGAAAAGAGGAGCATGCAGAGTCTTCGACCAGGGAAAAATTCCGGAAGATGCTGCGGGACGGCAAGCTTGACGAGCGGGAACTCGAGGTCTCACTGACCGAGTCGAAATCGATGCCGATGGTCGAGATCATGACCACCTCGGGCCTTGAGGACATGCAGTCGAGCCTCCAGGACGCCTTCAGCAAGATTTTTCCGAGGAAGCAGAAAAAACGGAAGATGAAGGTGCCCGAGGCCCTGGAGGCGACCAAGAAGGAAGAGATGGAAAAATTGGTCGATATGGACAGGGTGATCAAGGAGGCGCTGCGTCGCACGGAGGAGACCGGCATCATCTTCCTCGACGAGATCGACAAGATAGCCTCCCGAGGCGGCGGCACCGGTCACGGCCCGGAAGTCTCGCGGGAAGGCGTGCAGCGCGATCTTCTGCCGATCGTCGAAGGGGCAACCGTCAGTACCAAGCATGGCATGGTGAAGACCGATCATATTCTCTTCATCGCCAGCGGGGCCTTCCACATGAGCAAGCCCTCCGATCTCATCCCCGAGCTTCAGGGCCGTTTCCCGATCCGGGTGGAGCTGCAGTCTCTCAGCAAGGAGGACTTCATCCGCATCCTCACCGAGCCGGAAAACGCCCTGGTGAAGCAGTATGTGGCGTTGATGAAGACCGAAGGTGTGGATCTGGAGTTTACCCAAGGGGCGGTCGAGGAGATTGCCGCCATCGCCGTCGAGGTCAACGAGACCACCGAGGAGATCGGGGCCCGCCGTCTGCATACGGTGATGGAGCGGGTACTGGATAAATTGTCTTTCGACGCCTCCGAACTGCCCGAGCAGAAGTTCGTGGTGACGGCGGAATATGTACGCCAGCAGCTGTCGGGTATCGTCAAGGATCACGATCTCAGCCGGTATATCCTGTAGGGTTGGTGCGAAAATGTTCTTGAAGTTCTTACGGAAAAAATCGGCCAATGAGGAGAAGGGAAATGCCAGGCTGGTGCATAATATCGACCGGGAGATGTTTTACTGCCCGTCCTGCAGCGACGAGTATCGCCCCGGTATTGCCGAGTGTGCAAGCTGCAAGGTGCCGCTGGTGAGCGGCGAGGAACAGCTTGCCCGGTTTCTCTCCAAACGGGAGGGTATTGCCTCGCGCAGCATGGACATCTCTGCGGAAGACGACCTGGTCAATATCCGCAAGGGTTCCCTGCATGACATGAAGTATCTGCGCAAGGTGCTGGCCGAGGAGCGGATTCCCTCGCTGATCGCCGGCGACGAGACTTGCGGCCGGGGCTGCTGCGGCCCCGAGCTGCTTCTGCAGATAAAAAGATCGGACGTCGACGAAGCGCTGAAGATCCTGGCCAGGGATTTCGTCAGGAGCACGGCCCTCGACAGCCACGACTTGTCAACCGCCCAGGCCGTCTTCGACCATAAGGCTACGGAGACCGTCTGTCCCGCCTGCGGCTGCCGCTTCTCGCCCACCGTGGGTGCTTGTCCGGACTGCGGGCTGTCCTTTGAGTAACCGGGTTTCCGGCAATTCGAGGGACATGAATGTACTATTGGAAGCAAAGGTGGTGTTCCGTTCCTTGCAGGGTCGCAGTGTAGTAGCGTACGGGCGAACCTCGTTTTCGCCCGCAACCGATCCTTTTACCCCTTAAGAATGTTCCTTCGGGCGAACACAAGGTTCGCCCCTACGAGTCGGAGCCTATTTCCCTATCCCTTTTAATCAATTTGGTTTCGACTTCTGGTTGTCCCAGCGCTTCTTTCTCTGGGCCAGCGCGATCGGCTTCTTGGTGAAGGTTACCGCCTTGTAATGCAGGATCTGCTCGATGGCGTCGGTGAGCGGCCGGCAGGGCAGGATGGTCAGATCTTTCATGACCTCGATATCCACTTCGCCGCGGCCGGGGAAGTGCAGGGTAACGAGCACCGGACAATCTCCGTGGTACTGAAAGAGGGCTTTCTTGATCGACTCCATCTGCTGCCGGGACAGCCGGTCGGTCTCCAGGCGGATTCGGGCCGACTCCGTGTACTTTTCCCGTGCCGCCGGCAGCAGGTCAATGCTGTCGGCGATGATTTTCGGGCCCCGCTCGTCCTTCTTCACGGTCCCCTGGACGATCACCGGATCGGTCGAGGACAGGATGCCCTCGCAGCCGGCGTAGGCGTCGGGAAAGACCACCACCTCCACCGATTCGTAGATGTCCTCCACGGTGAGAAAGGCCATCGGATCGCCGCGCTTGCTCTTGTGTTTCTTGCAGGAGCGGATCAGGCCGCCGATCCGTACCGGCTGATCGTCACCCATTTCGGCCAGGTTCTGGATGGTGCTGTCGATGATAGTGTTGATCTCCGGGATGGCGACATCGAGCGGGTGGCCGGTGATGTAGAAGCCGACGGTCTCCTTCTCGAAGGCCAATTTCTTGCGGTCGTCCCACTCCGGAATGTCCGGCATGGGGATCATGGCGCCTTCCGCCTTTTTCTGAGTCTGCGGAGCAACCGAAAATAGCGACATCTGCCCGCTCTGGGCATCCCGCTGGACGGCCTTGGCCTGCTCCAGGGCCTTGTCCAGGACGGCCATATACTGGGAGCGCTTGAAGCCCAGGGAGTCAAAGGACCCGGATTTGATGAGGCTCTCGATCACCCGGCTGTTCACCCGCCGCGAGTCGATCCGGTTGCAGAAGTCGCCAATGGAGGTGTAGGGGCCGTTCTTCTCCCGCTCTTCGATCACCGAGTCGAGGGCCGATTCGCCGACGTTCTTCACTGCGGCCAGTCCGAAGCGGACCCGGTCCTTGATGACGCTGAAGTCCTTCTCGCTCTCGTTGATGTCGGGCGGCAGCACCTCGATGTCATGCTCCTTGCACTCGTTGATGTAGAGCACCACCTTGTCGGTGTTGGTCATGTCGCAGGAGAGCAGGGCGGCCATGAACTGGGGCATGTAGTGGGCCTTCAGGTAGGCCGTCTGGTAGGCGACCAGCGCGTAGGCGGCGGAATGCGACTTGTTGAAACCGTAGCCGGCGAACTTGGCCATGAGATCGAAGATGTATTCCGCCTTCTCGGGCGGATGGCCGTTCTTGATCGCGCCGGTCATGAATTTCTCCTTCTCCTCGTTCATGACCTCGGGGATCTTCTTGCCCATCGCCCGGCGCAGGATGTCGGCGTCGCCCAGTGAATAGCTGGCCAGGATGTTGGCGATCTTCATCACCTGTTCCTGATAGACTATGACCCCATAAGTCTCCTCCAGCACCGACTTAATCTCCGGCAGAGGATAGTTCGGTGGTTTGCGTCCGTGCTTGGTCTCGACGAAGTCGTCGACCATGCCGGAATCGAGCGGCCCCGGCCGATAGAGGGCGACGAGGGCGATAAGGTCGCTGAACTGCTCCGGGGCAAGCTTCACCAAAAGTTCGCGCATGCCAGAACTCTCCAGCTGGAACACCCCCTGGGCGTCGCCCCGGCAGAGGAGGTCGAAGGTCTTGGCATCGTCCATGGGGATGGCGTCGATGTCCAGGTCGATGCCGATGTCCTTCTTGATGTGCTTGAGGGCCTTGTCGATGACCGTGAGCGTCTTCAGCCCGAGAAAATCGAACTTTATCAGCCCGGTCATCTCGGTGTGCTTCATGTCGTACTGGGTGAGCGTCTCCTCGTTGGAGCCTCGGCAGGTCGGCAGGTAGCAGGTCATCGGCTCGGGCGACACCACCACGCCCGCGGCGTGGGTGGAGGTGTGGCGGGCGAGGCCCTCGAGGGTCTTGGATACGGTGAGAAGTTCAGCGTAGCGGGGATCCTGCGCTGCCATTTCCTGCAGTTTCGGCTCCTCCGCCATGGCCTTCTTGATGGTCATCTTGAGCTGCTCGGGGACGAGCTTCGCCACCTTGTCGACCTCGCCGTAGGGGATGTCCAGCGCCCGGCCCACGTCGCGGATGACCCCGCGGGCCTTCATCGAACCGTAGGTGACGATCTGGGCCACGTGCTCGGCGCCGCCGTATTTCTGGCGGACGTAGTCGATGACCTCTCCCCGCCGCTCCTGGCAGAAATCGATGTCGAAGTCGGGCATCGACTTGCGCTCGATGTTCAAAAAGCGCTCGAAGATAAGGCCGTAGGGGATGGGATCGATGTTGGTGATGCGCATGGCGTAGGCAGCCAGGCTCCCCGCCCCCGAGCCTCGGCCGGGGCCGACCGGGATGTCGCGGTCCTTGGCCCAGTTGATGAAGTCGGCGACGATGAGGAAGTAGGCTGGGAAGCCCATGGCGACGATGACGTCGATCTCGACTTTCAGCCGCTCGGTGTAAGTCTTCTCCACCTCAGGAGTGAAGGTGCCCTGTTTGCGCATGTCGTTGAAGCGGGCTTTCAGGCCGTCCCAGCAGGCCTTGGTGAACATCGACTCCAGCGTCTCCCCTTCCGGCACCGGAAACTTCGGGAAATAGTAATCCCCGAAGTTGATCTTCAAGTTGCAGCGCTCGGCGATCTCCTGGGTGGTGGTGATGGCCTCCGGGCAGTAGGCGAAGCTCTTCTTCATGGTCTCCGGCGACTTGAAGTACAGTTCGTCGGTGGAGAACTTGAAGCGGTTCTGGTCGTTGATGGTCTTGCCGGTCTGGATGCAGAGCAGGATTTCGTGGGCGTGGGCCTCGTCCCGGTTGAGGTAGTGGCAGTCGTTGGTCGCCACCAGCTTGATGCCCAGTTCCGCCCCGAGTTTCATGAGGCCCTCGTTGACGATCTTCTGCTCGGCGAGCCCGTTCTCCTGGATCTCGAAATAGAGGCGGTCGCCGAAGATCTCGTAGAGTTCCAGGGCCTTTTTCTTTGCCCCCTCGTAGTCGTTCTTGCCTATCAGATAGGGCACCTGGCCGTGGAGACAGGCGGTGAGGGCTATGATCCCCTCGCTGTTCTCCTTCAGCACCGCCATGTCGATTCGGGGCTTGTAGTAGAACCCCTCGAACTGGGCGATGCTGGCGAGCTTCATGAGATTCTGGTAGCCGGTGTGGTCCATGGCCAGCAGCACGATATGGAAGGCGATGTTGCCGTCAATCGCCTTCTTCTCCCGCATGTCGCCGGGGGCGATGTAGAGCTCGCAGCCGATGATCGGCTTGATCCCCGCTTTCTTGGCCTTGGAGTAAAACTCCAGGGCCCCGAACATGGCGCCATGGTCGGTGATGGCGCAACTGTCCATGCCGTATTCTTTGCATTTTTCCAGGAGGTCGCCGATGCGGATGGCGCCGTCCAGAAGACTGTACTGGGTATGAACGTGAAGATGGGTGAATCCTGCACTCATTGCGCTGTCTCAGGTCGTGGTATGCTGTCAGGGATGGCTCCGGGAGAGCCCCCTGCTATGAGAATATTTGAGAAACGTTATCAATGTCTCGGGTTAAAGTATTAGCATACACTGCCTGATTTTGCACAGTAATTCAGAGTTTGTCGATGGGTATGGAATAAGGGATGGATGTTTCAGGAGGAGCGACATTTTCGGAGAGGATTACTTCCTTTTGTGTCTCTTTCCGCAGTTCCCTTTCTATATTGAACCGCTCCTTGAGTTTTGCGTATGACAGGATTTTGGTCTCCCGTTCCGACGGGGTAAGGAAGGACTCAAGTTTGGTCTTGAGAATGATCGGGTTTATTTCGGAATTGATCGCGATCACCCCTTCCATGATGATCTTTTGCAGCAGGAGTTCCTGATTCGTCCTCTCCCGTACCGTCGCGGCAAAGGGCAGGAAGAAAAAGTTCGAAAAAATCAGTCCGTACAGGGTGGAAGTCAGGGCGATCGGAATCGACTTCAAGATCACCGAGGTATCGCCGATGCCGCCCAGCATGGTGATGAGCCCGACCACCGAGCCGATGATGCCGAAGGCCGGGAAATAATCTGCTATCCCCCGGATGATCCGCTCGGAGTCCTCTCGCCTCAGCCGGAAGAAATACATTTCGGTATTGAGGATATCCCGGATCTGGTCGATCTTGTAGCCGTCCACCAGGCAGGCCAGGGCCCTTCTCAGGAAGAGGACGGTGGTCTCGTTTTCCATATTCTGCAGGGTGATAATGCCTTCCATTCTCGAGCGGATCGAGAGGTCGATGAGAATATTGATGACGTCCGTCTCTTTGGTGAGGGGGCGGCGATAGGCGGTGAAGAGAACCCTGACGACGTTGCACAACTGTTCGACCTTGAAACTGACCATGGCTGCGGCAAAGGTGCCGCCAATCACGATCAAGATCCCGGAGAGGTTGAAATACAAACCGATATTGCCGTTGATGACGAAGCCTACGACAAAGAGAGTGCTGCTGAGCAGGAGTCCGAGGAAGTTCTTGTTGAGCATGAAGTCTGTATCAGTTCAGGTTTTCCGCGGTAGCGGGTACGGGTGAAGGAAGCCGTTTAGAAATGATGATCTCCACCCGGCGGTTTTTCGCCCGGTTTTCCGCCGTGGTGTTCGGTTGCACCGGCCTGTAGGAGGAGTATCCGCTGACCACGAACTGGTTGGGGTCCATGCCGACCTCCTCGATCAGGTAACGGGCCACGGTGCTCGCGCGGGCAAGCGACAGCTCCCAATTGCTGTTGAACCGGCTCGATCGCATAGGCGTATTGTCGGTATGGCCGACGACGTTGATCATATAGGGTGTATTGCGGATTACCGAGGCGACTTGCAGGAGCGAATCCCTTGCCTCCTCGGAGAGATCGCTCTGGCCGAGGTCGAACATCAGGTCGCCTGTCAGGATGATCCGCATGGTTTTGTCTGGCACGATATCTATGGAGGCAAATCGGTCGAGATCGTTGTTATCGAGGGCGTCCTTGCTCAGCGTGTACATTTCCTGGAAATTATCGGCGGGAGGCACGGACTTCTCTTCCGGAACAAGGGGAAGGGGGGCTGCCTCCTCAGTCGGACCGGGACCCGAGGTAGCGGTGAGAGGAGGGGGGATATCATCTTTAACTTCGGGCTGGACGACAGCTCTTGTGGAGGGTTCAGCTGCCTGCTGTGGCTGGGGGGCGGTGAGTTCTGCTGCCGGTGGTTGAGCATTGTTGTCAAACGGGTCATATTCCCGGACCGGCTCGACTTTCTTAATTGTTCCTCCAGTCATGAGTGGCAAGCCGGGGTGGATCGGCGCAAAAGGAAACGAGGGGCCGCTCGAATCGAGGGTCTGCAGGGCCTCGGTGGTATCGCCGCCGACGATCTCCGGTTTCTTTTCCTTGAGGAAATCCTCATGGGCCGTCTGATAGACAAACATGACCAGAAATAGAACAAACATGGTCATCATCAGGTCGGACCAGGCTACGGACCAATGGGATGGCCGCGGCATGTTGGAGGACAAGGTGACCTCGTCGACCAGCAACATGGAGTTGCTGTGCGATCGTCTTTCGACTCGGACAAAGCGGGAAGCGAGCCGGTTCCTGGCGATGTTTGCCGGGAAATCGGCTATTTCCATAAAACCTTCATCCAGGGAAGCGGGATCCGTATGGGTGATTGGCTGTGAACTATCAGTCATGATTTTAAGCAGCCCGCCGGCTTCGCCGAGCGGGCATGGGGGCAGCCGCTGCCTTGTTTGTTCTTCTGCTGAGATACCACGAATGTTTATCTTCTTATCGGCAAATTACGCCAATATCTGTAGAAGAATGTGACGGAGCGGGTTTTCCAGGCAGCGGTTTCGGCAGAGGTGCTGTCACAAAACGTTTTTCTTGAATTCCTCCAGGCCGATTCGCTCGATAAATCGGGCGGTTCTTTCCTTTTTCCTGGCATTGGCCTGGTAAAAGTTAAAACATCTGTTGATCAGATCGACGGCATCCGCCTCGGAAAGATCTTCCGCCAGAATATCGCCCACCCGCGGACGATTGCCGGAATGTCCGCCGAATGAGACGGTCCAGCCGCTCTTTTTTCCTACAAGGCCGATATCCCTTACAAAACTTTCGCCGCAGCAGAAGGGGCAGCCGGATACGCCGATCTTCAGTTTGGCCGGCAGGTCCTTGCCCGCCAGCGTACTTTCCAGGCGAATTCCGAAACCTAGGGAATCCTGGACGCCGAATTTGCACACCTCGGTGCCGGGGCAGGCCTGGACATAATGGAGACAAAGCTCTATGGCCTTACCGGGGTCCATCTTGAGGTCCTCATACACCGGCAGGATATCCTTTTCCTGCAGGCCGACCAGGACGATTCTCTGGCCGGAGGTGATCTTGACGATAGGAATATTGTATTTCCTGACCACCCTGGTGAGCGATTCGAGATGCTCGGCGCTGAGGAGTCCGCCGGGTATTCTGGGGACGATGGCGTAGGTGGTCTTGTCGCGTTGAAGAATGGCGCCGTGCGGCGGGGTTACTTGCATGGATGCTCCTGATTAAGGTTTTCGTTACTGATTCTCCGATTCTGCCTTAAAATATCGGTTTGAAATCAAAAAAGTGATGTGTTTGAAGTTTCCTATAGGTGTGGGTCTCGCCCCGGGCGACAAACGAGCTGGTGATGGCGCCGTTTGCGGTGAAACGAACACCTTCCAGGAATTCGCCGTCGGTCACTCCGGTTGCGGCGATGGCGACTTCTTTGCTGCGAACGAGGTCCTGAACTCGGAAAATCTTCTCGAAGTCGCGGATGCCGTGCTTGAAAGCCTCCTGTTTGTCGCGGTCGTTTTCGTAAAAAATCTTTCCCTCGAAGTAGCCGCCAAGGCAACTGATGCCGGCGGCAACCAGAACCGCTTCCGGGGCGTAGCCGTAGCCTATGTAGATATCGGCTTTTTCACCGGTAATGGAGGCGAGACAACCGGAAACCTCGCCTTCGTCAATGAGCTTGATCCGGGCCCCGCAGCTTCTCACCTCATTGATCAACTGGGTGTGCCGGGTCTGATTGAGGATGCACACCGTGACATTTTCCGTGTATTTCCTGAGGGCCCGCGCCACCCGCTTGACGTTGACGACCGGGGGCTGGTTGATGTCGATCACCTCGCCGACCTTCGGGCCAACAACGATCTTGTACATATTGAGATTGGGCACCGACTGTATGGATCCAGCTTTGGCGATCACCGCAAAAGATGTGGAGTTGTTCTTACCGTCGGCAGCGGAATGATAGGCCTCCAGGGCGATGGTCATGAGATCCGTCCTTTCGCCGCCCTTGCCGAGGGTCTCAGGTAGTTGATAGATCTCGGGGCGGTTGGCGAAGCGGTCGTTGATCAGGACGCCTTCGATGGCGAGGCGGTTGAGCGTCTTGTTGATGGCTTTCCTGGTCTGGTTCAGGATGCCGCGATGATCTCCCAATCCTTGAAGGCGGGCGGCGGTCAAGGCTGCGATTTCGGTCGCCCGTACTATTTCCATTCCGTAGTTGGTGTCCATGGCCGCACTTATTGAAAGGATTGAATAGAAGAGGAATGAAAGCCGTTCTGTTCCGCATATTGCAGTAGAAGTTGCATGATCCTGTTGCGGTCTTCCATGAGTTTCTTGCCGGCAATCGTGTCCTTTACCTTCATGGGCTGGGGAAACTCATCGATCAGTTCTATATCGAGGGGCGCCGACTCGAGTTTTCTTTCGGCCTCCTTTATTTCGTTCGGGGTCGGAAGGATGATGCCGTAAAGCTGGTGTGGCGTATGGACAAGGGAATGTCCGCGGTTGTAGTAGGCGGCAGCAAAGCCGCCGTCGACATTGATGGCGACGCCGTCCTCGCTGGCCATCTGCAGGCCTTTCTTGTAGTTCACTGGGGTATGCCCGTAGATGACCCTGAGGACTCCGAATTCCTGCTGCATCTTCTTCTTGAAGACGCTGGACTGCATGTTGTCCTTCCAGTACAGGCTTTTTTCGACGTGGGTTTCCTTGTCTTTGAGGAAATACCGCTCGAAGGTCTTCATGGCATGCTTGCCGAAGAAGGGTGATTTGGGGCCGCACCACAAATAGAAAAAGAGGGCCTGGTCCTCGATTCTCTGAGGTTTGTCCTCCAGGTAATTTTCACCCACCCGGACAACTGTGTCGTGGATGAAATCGAGCAGGTTCTTACCGCGGTGCCCAAGGAATTCCTCGAACTCCCCGTCTGCGGTGGACGGCACCAGTGCGTGGATATTGAGAAAATTGTTCTGGATATGGTAGGTCTTGCCTTTGGTGAAAAGGAATCGGAGGAGCCGCTTTAAATGCCGGTTGGTGGTGAACTGCCGGGTGAGATCTTCGATAAGCAGCTGTTCTTCGGGTGTCAGTTTGCCGGGATTGTCCGGATCCAGGGTCGGAAAATGACAGTCGTTCAAGGATTCGGTCTCGCCTGATTGCAGCATCCTGGCCAGGCGGTCCAGCCACAGGCGGGATTCCATGTTATACTGCGGGAAGTCCTTTACGGTCTGCTCCTCGAGCTTGAACTGGATTATTGCCAGGGCCTTCTCCATGGAGCGCCCCTTATTGGTTTTTGCCTTGAAGTTGCCAGTCACCAGTTCGACCGGATATGTCTTCTCGGCAAACTCGGCCAGTCTTGTGAAGTCGAAGCGCAGCCGGTCGAGAAACTCGAAATGGTCGTAGCGGCAAGTGATGCGCAGCGCCTCGGCGATGAGCGAGCGATTGCCTGATGCAGCGCCCATCCACAGGATGTCGTGATTGCCGAAGACATAGTCGACCATACCACGGTAAAAGTGGGAGGAAAGGATCCTGAGGATCTTGTCGGGCTGAGGTCCGCGGTCGAAAACGTCGCCAAGCACCTGAATGCGGTCGAGGAGCACCTGGCGGATCGTATAGGAAAGATGGGCGATGAGTCGGTGAGAGATGATGCTTTCTTCGAATATCGGGTCGGGCACAGGCAATCCGGAGAGGAGTCTGCTGATCACGTCACGGAATTCGGGGCGGAAGATTTCTCCGCCGTGCGAGCGGATGTTGGTCAGTTTGTATTTCAGGACATCGACCAGGCAGAGGATGACATCCTGCATATCCATCTGAATGTCGTCATCCTGGAAGTAGGTCTGCTTTCGGATGATCTTGGTCAGATACTGAATTTTCTCTGAACTTACCGTATTGGGAAGGGCCTCCTTGCAGGTCTGGTACAGCATGCCGAACCTTCCTCTGAGGATGGACTTGAACCTATCGCCTTCACCATGCAGGTCACTTATCCAAAGAGTTGTTGGAATATTCGAATTGAGTTCGAATTCGATGTCCAAAAGTCTGTTCGACAGCTTGTCAATCTCGCTGATGCCGAATTTCCTCACTGGACTACTGTCAAAGTTTTTTATACTCGGAGTCATTTCGCCACCAATGGTCATTTTCGCCTTAAAAGCTAATAATGCCTAACCTAAAATATTCCGAATCAACGAGCTTGCCGGTAACAATTATTCCTTGTAATCAAGGAATATAGCAGAAATTTGAGCTTTCTCCTAGAAAATCTATGAGATGAAAGGGGAAAGAGGAGGGGGCTGAGTCAGAAGCCAGAAACCAGAGCCAGAGGACAGAGGACAGAGGACAGAGGACAGAGGACAGACTGGCTTGTTGCCTTCGGCAAGAGGTAAGGGCGGGCAAGGTGCTTTTGGGAAGGCCTTGACTTCGTTTCCGCGTACAATTGGCCACCGCCAGGGTCGGATTACTACCTTTTTAAAATGGC
>JAEYNP010000130.1 GCA_023412495.1 Pseudomonadota bacterium | reverse complement strand
AGCTTCGGCAATACGGTCAAGGTACTAGAACCGGAGGAAGTAAAGATACGGGTAATGAAAACGGCGGAAAATATTTTGTCGCTTTATGATAATTAGTGACACACTGTTGTCGTGAATCCCCTGTTATATTAATGATAAACAAAATAGTGGAGGAAACGGCATGACAAAAAAAGATATCGAAAAAAGCTATGGGATTTGTGGGTTAGTATGTTCCCTCTGTAGCTACAATTCAAATTGTGCGGGCTGCCAATGTAAAGAAGGCGACTGTGAGGTAAAAAACTGCTGTCAAGGGAAAGGATTGTCTTATTGTTATCTATGCGATGAATGGCCATGTGATATAAATATACACAAGGGTATACGCATAAGAGCGTTTAACTCAATCGCCAAAACGGAAGGGTTGAACAAGCTGGCGGAATATCTATATAAAAACCTTGATCGTGGTATTTTCTATCACAAAGCAGATGGATTGTCTGGCGATTATGATAAGTGCAAGACAGAGCAGGAAGTGATTGCGCTATTGAAGAATGGTAAGCCTAACCCGTTTGATAAATGCCCGGAATATGAAAGCAAGAATTTTACTTTACGCCTTGTATCTATTGACGATGTTGAAGAATTGTTTTTATGCTACAGTGATCCAAAAGCACAGAAGATCTTCAATGCAGATAACTGCACCAGCGATTTTAAATTTTCTACTATTGAACAAATGAATGCATGCGTGGAAGATTGGCTTGATGCGTACAAAAACAAGTGCTATATTCGTTACAGTATCATCCATAAGAATACCAATAACGTAATCGGCACAGTTGAAATCTTCGGCGGTGATCGCGGTGGAAACTGTACTGAATATGGAGTTTTGCGTATTGATGTCAGGAGTGATTATGAAAATGAAGAAGCCCTTACCGAACTTCTGAAAATTTCCGATTTATTCTTTTATGATTTCAATACGAAAATGTTTATTACTAAAGCAATACCGGAAGCGTTACATAGGGTAAATGCGCTTACCAAGAATGAATATGTTCCCACTTCTACAGTCGATGGAGGAAGACGTGAGCATTATTATATGAAAAGGAGTCCTCGTTAACATCGCATTTGACGACCAGAAATGTAGTAATACGAAAATGTTTGAGGAATGGTTTATGGACAAAGTTACTGAACAAATCTTACGACGGCGTATGCACGGTTTATATTTATCACGCAAGTGTGATGATATTACCGAACTTTCCCATGAGCTTTTAGGATTACATTGCTGGTTTCACCGCAACGTGGCCTTTTCCGCATTGATTCGCGGTGCCAGTTTGATAGGCTGGAAGACTACGCTCACTAAAACATGGATTCACCACGCATTGCATGGTGTAACTCTTGAGGACTTGCCCACACTACTTGCATTAAATTCGGGCGAATGGCGCTGGGGAGATCAATATAAAGAAATCGCCGACAAGGTTATAAGCCTTATGGAAGATGGTGTATATTCACGTGCCGAAATGCGTCGTATCTTTGCGGATGAATATGATTGGCAAACAATCGACAATGCATTATCCCCCTGGGGTGGTGTTTTTTGTGAATTGGCGAGGCTAGGCAAGGTCGCTTTCCGCGATATGACCAGCCGCGATTTCGATTTGATAGACGCCGAACCTACTCAAACATTTGAAGAAGTCTTGCCCGAGCTGTTCCGAAGATTCCTCACGGCCTACGGCCCTGCCACACTGGCAGATGCGGCATGGTTCTTTGGCCTGCAAAAAGAGAGAAAAAAGCAATTGTTTGCTTTGGATTTAGAAGAATATTCGCATTTTTTATATAATAAGAATGTCTACTATTACATAGATGATAATGCAGATATGAATGAAATCCCAGAATTGACGTTGTTGTCGGGGTTCGATCCACTTATTGTGTCTTATATGGATCGGAGCGCGGTACAGCCACCGGAATATAAAAGTTTGGTGGTTACGAAATCGGGTATAAGCTTACCGACTATAGCCATAAACGGTCAAGTGGCGGGGCTTTGGAACATCAAAAAAAGTGAACCGATTGTAGAATTTTTTACAACGCAGCCAAAGCGGATCAAAGATGCCGCATTTGAATGGGCTGAAAGTATTTGTTGGCAAACGCGGTCACAAATTTGAATTTTGATTTAACTTATCATAATCACAAGAACAGTTAACAATAGTGCTTCAAACATTGAATATATCAGTGTTTGGAGTACTTTTTTATTATGTGTTACCATATATCACCACTAGAAAACAGGGATTTGTGTTTTGTATAATATAGGAGATACGGTCGGATCATGTAGATTTGATTGTTCATGGAATCTGAGTGCAAATGGAAAGATTGGCAGATGCCATCTAAGTACATTACATAAAGGAGGAAGTATGCGAAACAAAGTATTGATTAAGAAACCAAGTAAATTTGTGTCCTTGATACTGGCGTTTATTCTATTGATAGCCTGTGCAATACCGGTACAAGCAAACAATATTTTACAGGACAATAATGAAGCGCCATTCATTGGACCTTATACAGAGGAAGCAAAACAAGAATTAACAGAATTATTGAGCCAAGGAAACATTATGGCTTTGGTTTATTTAAGTGATGAATATCCCATACGGTATAACCCATCCTATGATAGCCAAACAGTTGCCATAGTTCCAAGTGGACAACAGGTTGAAATTTTGGACATATATGTTGATATGGAATTAGGAGAAGTATGGGAGTATATTTCCTTCTATTACCAGGGAGAAAAACTATACGGATATATTCCAAGATATTATTTAGCTTGTTCAGATGAGAAATTCCTTAAATGGGAAGATGAGTACAATATGAATCCCATTAGTAAGGTAGGTATGACATATGATTTACAAAAGAATGGCACATCTCCTGACATTGAATC
>JAEYNP010000115.1 GCA_023412495.1 Pseudomonadota bacterium | reverse complement strand
AACCGCCGGTCTTCAGAACGTTGAAGGTCTCGTTCTCGATCTTCCCCGTGCTCGGCCACAGGCGGCCAAGTCGGCCACGCTGGCGCGGCTGACCGGCAGATCGGTGACGAAGCTGGAGCGGCAGGTCTGTGTTTCGGCGTGCAACGTTGACCCCGGCAAAGGGATGATCGGCGTCCAATCCTGACCCTCTGCCTTCGAGAAGGATCAGGCTGCCCGGATCGTGGACGGAACGGGCGGGCGGGGGATGCTGACGGTGGAAACGATCGGGCGGATCCGGCGGGAGTTCTTCGTCAAGGGCAAGGGGATCAAGGAGATCGCCCGCGACCTGCGGATATCGCGCAACACGGTACGTAAGGTACTGCGCTCCGGCGCCACGGCGTTCGCATACGAGCGCGAAATCCAGCCGAGACCCAAGCTGGGGGCGTGGACCGCTGAGCTGGACGCCCTGCTGGAGGAGAACGCGACCAAGACCGCCCGCGAGCGGCTGACGCTGATCCGCATCTTCGAGACGCTGCGCGAGCATGGTTTCACCGGCGGCTACGACACAGTCCGCCGCTACGCCCGGCACTGGCGCGAGGGCCGGCCGGCTCTGGCGGCCGATGCCCATGTGCCGCTGACCTTCGCTCCCGGGGAGGCCTACCAGTTCGATTGGAGTCATGAGATCGTTGTGCTGAACGGCGCCACCACCACGGTGAAGGTGGCCCACCTGCGGCTCTGCCACAGCCGCATGCTGTTCGTGCGGGCTTACCCGCGCGAGAGCCAGGAGATGCTCTTCGACGCCCACGACCGCGCCTTCGCCTTTCTTCGCGGCGCCTGCACACGCGGCATCTACGACAACATGAAGACCGCCGTGGAGGCGGTGTTTGTCGGCAAGGAGCGGGCCTTCAACCGCCGCTTTGCTCAGATGTGCGCCCACTACCTGGTCGAGCCCGTCGCCTGCACGCCGGGGGCGGGGTGGGAGAAGGGCCAGGTGGAGAACCAGGTCGGGCTGGTGCGCGAGCGCTTCTTCACGCCGCGGCTGCGCTTCAAGACCTACGAGGAGATGAACGCTTGGTTGCTGGACCGCTGCGTCGCTTACGCCAAAGCCCATCGCCACCCGGAGTTTGCGGAGCAGACCGTGTGGCAGGTCTTCGAGGCGGAGCGGCCGCGACTGGTGCCCTACCCGGGGCGGTTCGACGGCTTCCATGCCACGCCGGCCTCGGTGTCGAAGACCTGCCTGGTGCGCTTCGACAACAACAAGTATTCGGTCTCGGCCACGGCGGTCGGTCGTCCGGTGGAGGTCCACGCCTATGCCGAGCGCATCCTCATCCGCCAGAACGGCGTGCTGGTCGGCGAACACGCCCGCCGCTTCGGGCGCGGTGAGACGGTCTACGATCCTTGGCACTACGTGCCGGTGCTGGCCCGCAAGCCCGGGGCGCTGCGCAACGGCGCCCCGTTCAAGGATTGGCCCTTGCCGGGCGGCCTCGGCCGTATCCGGGCCAAGCTGGCGACCGCGCCCGACGGCGACCGGCAGATGGTCGATATCCTGACCGCTGCGCTGAGCGACGGCCTGCCGGCGGTGGAGGGCGCGTGTTTGGAGGCGCTGAGCCAAGGCGTGCATTCCAGCGACGTCGTCCTCAACATCCTGGCCCGCCGGCGCGAACCGCCGCGGCCTGAGACGATCCTCACCCCGGCAGCCCTCCAACTCCGGCACGAGCCGGCGGCGGACTGCTCGCGCTACGACAGCCTGCGGAGATCGGTCGATGGAACGCCACGAGATCCTGGAGATGATGGGAGCCCTGAAGCTCACCGGCATGCGGGCCGCCTTTGACGAGGTGCTGAGCGACGGGGTGAAGCGCCAGCACCCGGTGCAGCGGATTGTCGGCAACCTGCTGCGGGCGGAGATCGCCGAAAAGCAGGCGCGCTCGATCAAGTACCAGCTGACCATCGCCCGGCTGCCGCTGGCCAAGGACCTCCCCCAGTTCGCCTTCGCCGACACTCCGGTCAACGAGACCCTGGTGCGGGAATTGGCCACCGGAGCGTTTCTGGCGGAGCAGCGCAATGTCGTGCTGGTCGGCGGAACGGGCACCGGCAAGAGTCACTTGGCGATCGCCATCGCTCGCAGTTGCATCCGCGACGGCGCCCGGGCGCGCTTTTTCACCGTCGTCGATCTGGTGAACCGTCTCGAAGCGGAAGCGCGCGGCGGGCGGCAGGGCCGCATCGCCGACCACCTCGCTCGGCTTGATCTCGTCGTCCTGGATGAACTGGGCTACCTGCCGTTCGCCCAGACCGGCGGCCAGCTTCTGTTTCATCTGATCAGTCGGCTGTACGAGAAGACCTCGGTGATCGTCACCACCAACCTGGCCTTCGCCGAATGGCCGAGCGTGTTTGGGGACGCCAAGATGACCACGGCGCTGCTCGACCGGCTGACGCACCACTGCGACATCATCGAGACTGGCAACGAGAGTTGGCGGTTCAAGAACCGCGCCTGACATCCCCCACAGCTCGCCCGGGTGAGCCCACAGGTACCTCCCACGCGCGCCGCTGCGTCGCTGGATGGGGAAGCACTCCGCGGCGCGCGCGGGACCCTCCTGTGGACTACCTGGACGACCTGCTTCACAAACTCAGGGGGTCACTATTGGACGCCGATCCGGGGTCCATGTCCGAAGCCGATTGACACCCAGGAAGCCGCCTTCCGAGAGGATCATCGCCGGACCAGCAACGGCGAGCAGTTCCGCATCGTGGTCGGGCTGGTGACGAAGACCGGCCCGTCGGTCGACTTCTGCGGCTACTGGCAGCGCGCTCACGCGGCGTGATCGGCGGGTTCGGCCGGAAGGCGCCAGCGGGCGCCCAGACCATTGCCGATCTTCTCCACCGTGCCCTTGCCTTTCTGGGCGGTCAGAGTGTTGAGCACGCGCGGGATGAAGTCGGAGCGGGTCTTGCGGATCGAGCCCCTTGTCGCGCATGGCGGCGCCGGCGATCTCCTCAGCGGCAACGACACATCCCTCTGCCATGCGCAGCGCCTCCAGGCAGCGGCGCGTCAGTTCGCCGGTGGCGAAGTCGTGGGAGCGCGCCGCCAGCGGCTTCTTCGGCGCGATGCTCTCCGGCTCCAGCTCCGGGGCAAACAGCCGCAAGGTGGCGTCCAGGTGCACCAGGTCGGCCCGGTGCTGAGACATCCGCTTCTCAAGCTCAAGGATTGCCCCGGAGATCTCGGCCCGCTTCTCCCGCAAGGCGCGGACGACGTGCGGCTCGCCCATACTCCATGCTCCTCCTGTTCGGCTTCAGGGCGACAGGGTAGCTGGCAGGGCGGTGACGCGGCAGGAGCAGGCGGTCGCGGGTGCTACATAAGTCCGCGAACTCGGCGGCTTCCAGGGTGCGCCACGGCCCACGCGCCACGGCCCACGACGCCGGATCACTACGGCTTTGCCGAGGCCGTTTATCGTC
>JAEYNP010000102.1 GCA_023412495.1 Pseudomonadota bacterium | reverse complement strand
TATCTATTTCTTTATAAAATTCTTGCAGCTCTTTGTATCTTTCTTTGGGGTAAATTCCTCCAAATATTTTCATAACCCGGATATAGGTAATGTGCCTTTCTCCAGGAATAACTTTGGAAAAATATTCGCCAAAATCATATTTTAAATGCCTTTCCTCAGGAATAAACTCTGGGTAAAATGACTCCGGCAGGAAAATCTTTACTGTGTCTGCATCTTCGTATGGATATCTCATTTCAATTTCGCTCAACCTATTTTCCAGATCCTTCAGTTTAATCTCCGTCCGGCTCATAAGATTGGGAGAAAAGAAAATCCGCTTTCCACTGATAGAAGCATACCGCTTTACAGTAAGATTCAGCTTTTCATTTGATTCTCCATTCGGATCATCTTTCACCTCAAAAGCGAAATTTTTTATTTCCAATCCATTCAGAGCAATTTGTTCGTAATACCATTTCTTCTGTTCCTCATAACTCAGAGATTTAAGGTCATTGTAAATGTCACTTTGATAACCTCTATACACAGTTTCAATGTTTACTTTTGCATCTCCCGAAACATCCAAATTGACTTCACCGTATCTCGACTGAAGATTCATAGCATTGCAAAATGTCTGGGTTTTTACCAATCTACCTCCTTCATCTGATATCAAAAGGGCATGCCTATTGGCAGTGAAAGTACCCAAAAACCCAAAAGATTGATTCTGATTAGTACATTCCAACCAAACAGTATCTTCGGCAATTGGCACGCACAAAATGACATGGTTAAACTGATCATCCACAAAATCTGTAACAATATCCGGATCTGTTCTGCCAGCATTCACCAGGGTATAATAGGATGAAACCCCCACAGCCTTCAGCATGGCTTTGGTGTAATTGACCAATCCTTTGCAATCACCATATCCTACTTTATCAACAAAAGAAGCTTCAATAGGCTGCATCCCGCCAATACCAAGTTGTATGCCTACATAGCGGGTTTTTGATTGCATGTGCTTATATATTTTTTTTGTCTTCTCGTAATCAGAAATACCAGCTGTAAGCTGTTGGAGATGGTTAATGGTGGCTTCTGGCAATTCATCCCTTCCCTTGTTCAATTGATTTATCCAGCTTCCAAAGCTTTCCCATGACTTCATATTGCCTTTATATCCTTCGTATTCGAATTCAACAGGAGCCACCAATAAAGTGGGATTATAGGGCGAATACCCACATCTGAATGGTTCAGATTCCCTAATCACTGGAAGATTTTCAAGTGACCACTTATACGTTTTAACACCTTTGTTTACAGATTCACTCACTTTACAATCAAGATATAATTCCTTATACCGGATAGGAAGATCTGCCGGAGCCATAATTGAGTATTCGGCTTTCTGAATCGAAGATTTGGTTCCGTTTCTTGGAGACCAGTCAGGATAAGTTACTATTCCAGATGTTTCTATTTCATATTCATATTCAATGGTAAATGGGTAAGTGGGAACAGACAATTCTGCATATTTTAATCTGACATCATCAACAAATGTTCCGTCAGGAGTATAGCTCCGGTCAATGATTTTACCTGATTTTAGTGTTTCTTGTTGTTTGCCAAATTGGTTGTATGTAGCTCCCTTAATACTCTTTACCTTTCTTATCTTGTCATAATGAATTACCAATGTACCTAAATGAGAAGCCTGCCTTTTAAAAATCGTGTATACAATTTTATAAGAGGTAGTCGCTTTTCCTGGAGAAATAATTTTAAATTGCACACTACTCTCCCTTACCACATAATCCACATCCTTTACCAATTCCTCAGGAATATTTGAAACTGCATACTGAGGTTTATCCGCTGCAAAAACCAGTGTGGTAAAAGATAGGAGACAAATGATTCCAAATAACTTTTTCATTGTTTCAGGATTTCTTTTTCAACACTATTTGTTCAGCACATTTAGCCACAATCAAATTGTGAAATTCTTTCAATGCCGGAAATAGGTCTGCCAAAAACATTGATTTTTTTATATTATAATTCACCGTTAATTTGATTGTGGAACCCAGGTTCAATATATTATATGAAAACCGCCCTCCATCGTTCGGTAGAGCCCATAATGCACTTTCGGGCAATTCTTCAACTTCATATCCTTCCGGAACTTTCAAATTGATTTGATACAGGTTAGTAACCGGATAAACATAATCTATTGGATATTTTCTTGTTTCCTGTTTGAAAGGATTCTCCTTTAAACCTTCGGATAGCAAAGGGTGAATAAATATGGTATTTCCAGCTGGTATAGCAGCATCAACAATTTGGATATCATAAGTTGTTGTGAGCTTTTCTCCAAGGTTTTCCAGATTCTCAAACTGATGGGACATGATCTCCCAGTGTTTCTTTTCGTCTTTTAATGATTTTATATAATCATCCTGACTATACAGGATCTGTTTACGTTTGTTAACCGCATCATATCCACTGAATACATGCATAATTTTACCTACCAACAAACCATCTTCTTGTATGGCCATATCTGCAGTAAACATGCTTGTACTTCCCGTTGTACTTTCTATATCAATGAATTCTCCTGTCTCTGAAATTATTCTGCCTAAGTGATTTAAACATCTTGCTGGTAGCTGACCCGGCACTATGTACTTTTCTGTGGCATCCAACAAAAGGTATTTGCCATCCAGCTCCACAGCTGCAATAACATAATTGAACTTATTTATGATGGGATAAACCGGATGTATCCGACCATTGTCACGGGTACTTAGTATTACTGGATTGGCTTCTAATCCAATTTCCCTTAAAGCTGACACCAGCATGAGATTGATCTCGGCAGAATTACCTACTTTATCATTAAACGCTTTTCTTACATTCGACTCACATAAAAAGCTTCTTTTTTCATTCCATTCCATATTCTGTTGGATGAAGGTATATACCTTTGCTATTTTACAGTTATTGTCAGAACAATCACTTACCAGAGCATATAACTCTTCTTTCATAAATCCGGACTTATTAATTTGTAAGCCAAATTTTTCATGTTCCAGAAGTTTTTTCTGTACCTCTGGCCAGTCTGCTAATATATTTTCTATGCGGCTATAAGGCATATTGATCGTGGCTATTTGAAATTCCACTTTGGTCAGGAAATCTTCCTGAGTGGTGATATATTTTTCAGAAGCCATGCCCGGAGCATCTTTTACAGCCCAAAAATGAATATCGTTAGTGTATAATTCAGAATGGATTTGTCCATTGTTCATCGGTATTTTAATGGATGCTGATTCCTTCTTTGTATCATAAATATAAAAAGGTTCATACCCCTGGCTGAATTTGTGGAAATAATAATATTGAGGAACACTCAAAGTATACTCACTCCAGGCTACTGGAATTGAACCCTGGAAATACCACTCTCTGATTTCTCTAAAATCCGATGTAATCTTATAAGAAAATTCCAAAACACTCCCTACTTCTACATTGGGAAGGGAAAATTTTTGAACACTCTTATATTCTGAGCGTTTGTCCTCATATATATCCTTTTTGGAAATTTTACTTTCTATAATTTTCCCGTTCTCAAGGTTATAGGTAGATGCTTTGAGATTAGTAACGAATTCTTTTGTAGATCCCGAAGTATATATCGGGATCTCGATATTCGCATACTCATAACCACTGCTCCTCAGGATTTTAATCCGACAATGTCTTTCAAATATGATCTGGAAACCCTTAGTCTGATTGTAGTCAAAGTAGGTGTTGCCAATATCAGCTAGAACCACTGCAACAGCTCCAGTATCTTTTTCATAGCTTTTCATTTTCAATTCATCCATACTCACTTTACCATACTTCATTTTAATTTTTTCATTGTAGAATTGGGCATGAAGATTTGTAGAGATCATCAGAAATAATAATCCGATTAGTCTAATTGATGTTGTTCTCATAACATTATATTTTAAAGAAATGAATTTGATTGTACAATATAACATTAAAAAATTTAAATTCAAATTTAATGACTAAAAATTATTGGTATATGTAAGGTTAAATTTGCAATAGATATGATTAGAAATAAATCTAACATTGGGGAAGATGGCCAAATAGGTCGATATAAAATAAAGCAGAAGATAGTAACCGTTAAAATATATGTCAAAATGTTGTCTAATAGAGTGGAGGGCAAAATCATCTTCTCATACAACATGTACATGATAGTATAAAAGAATGTAATAAGTAAGATTATGGTGCAAATAGTGGATTTATTATCACTGAAGCACTGAGCGTAATCAGATTTTAAAATCAGAAAAATTTAAACAGAAGAGACCGTAATCAGGAATCCTTTATTCCTTATTCATGTTTCAGCTTTACTTTGGGAGTTAATGGGTGGCCTACACATACCAACACATAACCATCGGCAATTTCCTGATCACTTAATCCTTCATCTTCATCCATTTTTATTTCCCCCTCCAATTTTAAGCATCTGCAAGTGGAGCAAATGCCGCTTTGGCAGGAATATGGCATATCTATATCGTTATCCAGTGCTGATTCAAGGATGGTCCTGCCCGGTTTTACAGTGAATCGATATTCTTCATTGTCCATCAAAAGGGTGACCTCACTGGGTTCTGCACTCCCTGATGATTTTTTCTTCTCTTCGATTACAAACCGT
>JAEYNP010000121.1 GCA_023412495.1 Pseudomonadota bacterium | reverse complement strand
GTCTACCCTGCCCGCGGAATCGCCATTCGCCAGCCTGCTGCTGACCTGGCTGCTGGCATGGCTGTTCTTCACCGCCGTGGGGGCGTTGATCGGCGGGGTGCTGGCGGTGTTTATCGGCTCGTCGATCTCGGAAGGCGACCGCTACGATTACAAGGATATCCTCAAGCAGGGCAACGTGCTGGTGCGCGTGCTCACCGACGAGGGCCGCGCCGCCGAAGCGCTGCGCATTCTGGAGACGGACAACCCTGCCGGGAACCAGGCGGAGGTTAAGCCGGTCGCCAGCGGCGATTAAACAGCGGCAGCCATTTCGTGCGCGGCACGAAACGGCTGCTAAAGACTGCCGGGTTCTCGCGGCAGCGGGCCGGCTAGCGGGTCACATTAATGGTGAGATTGAGCTGGCAGGTCGCTCCGCCTTCGAGCTGGATCGCCCAGCTGGTGGTGTGCGTGCCGTCGCCGGAGGGCGCCTGCATGTCGATGGTCACGGTATAGGTGCCGTTGGGGGCCACATCGGACGTAAGGTCGCGCAGGTCGGATGAATCGGAGGGGCGGTCGTGCAGGGCCGCGCCGCCGACAAAGGCGATGTCGGTGTTGCCGGCCAGCCAGGGCTGAGTGCCGGTGTTCTGCACCGTCCAGGCCGCGTCAAATTCCTGGTCGACCTTGATCGTATCGCTCGACTTGGGCGTGACGTTGGTGACGGTGCAGCCGTAGGCGGGTTGCGTGGCGGTAGGCGTCAGCGTCCAGGGGATAAAGACGCGCGTGGGGGTAGAGGTAGGCGCGGGTGTGTCGGTCACCGCGGGGGTGGCGGTGGGGGGAACCGGCGTCTCGGTGGGCGGCACGGGGGTATTGGTCGGCGGGGCGTTGACCGTCAGCTCGGCGATCACCGTCTGCGCGGCCTGCGAGGCGATCGCGTCGAAGGTGGGGCGCGGGTCAGTGGTGGGCGCCTGGGTGAAGGTCGGCGCGACCGTTGGGCCAGCGCCGCAGCCGGCCAGCACAGCCGCCGCCAGCAGGAGCGGCAGAAGCTTAGGCAGAATCTTCCAGGCAATGGATTTGCGAACCATAGGTTTTTTTCTCCTTGATGTTTGGTGCGCCGGCGATGAACCGGCGGTCTGAATTATAAAACCAATTGGCCGGTCCGATGGAGGGTTTCGCGCAGCACCAGTATTCCGATCACAAACCCTACTATTTGGTACAAAGACCCCTTAAGTCATTTTTTACTTGCACCGAATGTCAAAGAAGGTTATACTAATGGCTACCAGGGCTGGGCGGAAGTAGCCCTGGCGCGTGTAACCCCTACATTTCTCACCACTTAGGAGAAGAAAAATGTCCAAGAAGCTTTCCCTGCTTCTAGCAATCGTTGTGATTGCCTCGTTGGTTCTCTCCGCCTGCCAGCCTGGCGGGCAGCAGGGCGCCGGAGATTCCGTAAAGGCCTGCCAGGTAACCGACACCGGCGGCATCGATGACAAATCCTTTAACGCCACCGCCTGGGCCGGCGTCGAGCGCGCCATGGAAGAACTCGACATCGAGGGCAAATATCTCGAATCCCAGCAGCAGACCGACTACGAGAAGAACATCAACGCCTTCATTGAAGAAGGCTGCGACCTGATCGTTCCCGTGGGCTTCCTGCTGGCCGACTCCACCGCCGCCGCCGCCGAAGCGAACCCCGATGCGAACTTCGCGATCGTCGACGTGACCTACGACCCGGCGATCTCCAACGTCCTGGGCCTGGGCTTCTCGACCGATGAAGCCGCCTTCCTGGCCGGCTACCTGGCCGCCGGCATGACCCAGACCGGCAAGGTCGGCACCTTTGGCGGCATCGCCATCCCGACCGTGACGATCTTCATGGACGGCTACGCTCGCGGCGTCGCCTACTACAACGAACAGAAGGGCACCAACGTCGAGGTGCTGGGCTGGGATCCCGCCGCCCAGAACGGCCTGTTCGCTGGCAACTTCGAGAGCACCGATGACGGCCGCACGCTCGGCCAGACCCTGATGGGCGAAGGCGCCGACATCATCATGCCCGTGGCCGGCCCGGTTGGCCTCGGCACGGCTGAAGCGGTTGCCACTGCCGGCAACGCCTGGGTCATTGGCGTCGACACCGACTGGACCGTCAGCGCCGAACAGTATAAGGACATCGTCCTGACCTCGGTCACCAAGAAGATGGACGTGGCCGTGTTCGATGCGATCAAGGCCGTTCAGGACGGCAATTTCGAGGGCGGCACCTACACCGGCACGCTCGAGAATAACGGCGTTGGCCTGGGCACCACCCCCGACAGCGTCCCCGCCGAACTGCTGGCTGAGATCGAAGAGATCCGCCAGGGCATCATCGACGGCAGCATCAGCGTCAAGTAATCTGCACAAGACGAACGGAAACCCCCTCTCGCCTGGAGAGGGGGTTTTTATATGCGCGTGCTCGCCGGCCCGCGAAACGGCCCTCCAAAATAACTGTGAGCGCCAGCGACCTTATGGTACAATTTTTGAAATCCTTGACCGCAATGGAGCAAACGCATGACTCCTGTACTGGAATTACGCGGAATCACCAAGCGGTTTCCCGGCGTACTCGCCAATGATCACATTGATTTGGTCCTGAAAGAGGGCGAAATCCACGCCCTGCTCGGGGAAAATGGGGCCGGAAAAACCACGTTGATGAATATCCTCTACGGGTTGTACCAGCCGGACGAAGGCGAAATCGTCGTCCGGGGCAAGCCGATTAAGGTATATTCACCGAGCGACGCCATCGCCAGCGGTATCGGCATGGTTCACCAGCACTTCATGCTCATCCCGGTTTTCACCGTGACGGAGAACGTGATGCTGGGCGAGGAATCGACTCGCCCGGGCGGCTTGCTGGACCGCAAAAACGCCGCCGAACGGGTTATGCGCATTTCGGAACAATATAACCTGGAAGTTAACCCCAACAGCTACATTAAAGACCTGCCGGTAGGCGTGCAGCAGCGC
>JAEYNP010000058.1 GCA_023412495.1 Pseudomonadota bacterium | reverse complement strand
TGCCGCTTCCAGTGCCGAGGTCAGCTCACAGACACACAGCTCCTGCTCGTGAGTCACCAGAAAAACAATGCGCGCCCGCGTCTCATCGGACAGGCATTTGAATACCTCGATTGGCGATATGAGGTGGCTGCCATCGGGGGCTTTATTTGGCTTTATCTGGCCCATGCCGATCCCTATCAAAGATGCATAAGAGCCAATATATTACTTTTACCGAATATATGGCAAAGTGAATATTCAGCTCAGTGAGCGCAGGCGAACGAGGATAGGCAGCCAAGATGACAAACGCGTGTGAAGTCGCCCTGAAACAGGCATCCGGGGCTCCATTAGGTGTCTTTGAGCGTTACCTGACCCTGTGGGTGTTCCTGTGCATCGTGGCGGGCACCATCCTTGGCCTGGTTGTTCCGCAAGCGGCCCAGGCCGTAGGCGCCCTGGAAGTCGCCAAGGTCAATATCCCGGTCGGTCTGCTGATCTGGGTGATGATCATCCCGATGCTGATGAAGATCGACTTCAGCGCAATCAGTGAAGTGCGCCAACAGAAGAACGGCATGTTCGTCACCCTGTTCGTCAACTGGGCGGTCAAGCCCTTTTCCATGGCGCTGATTGGCTGGTTCTTCATCAAGCAGGTGTTTGCACCCTGGCTGCCTGCTGAGGAGCTGGATAGCTACATGGCCGGGCTGATTCTGCTCGGTGCGGCACCCTGTACAGCGATGGTGTTCGTCTGGAGCAATTTGTGTAAGGGTAATGCCAACTTCACCCTGACCCAGGTCGCCCTCAACGATCTGGTCATGGTGTTTGCCTTTGCGCCCATCGTGGCCCTGCTACTCGGGGTTTCATCAATTCCTGTTCCTTGGGACACCCTGCTGCTTTCCGTGGTGATGTACATCGTCATCCCGCTGGCCATTGCTCAGTTTTTGCGAGCTCGTTTGATGAGACGTGGTGAGGCGAACTTTCAGAAAGCACTGGCCAGGATCTCGCCGTTCTCCATTCTGGCTTTGCTGGCGACCCTAGTGCTGCTGTTCTCCTTCCAGGGAGAGTCGACTGTCGAGCAGCCCCTGGTCATCGGCATCATCGCCATTCCTCTGCTGGTGCAAACTCTGTTCATCGCAGCTCTGGGTTACTGGCTTTGCCATGCACTGAAAGTGCGCCATGACGTGGCAGGCCCGGCCACCATGATCGGCGCCTCGAACTTCTTCGAGCTGGCTGTGGCCGTGGCGATTGTCTTGTATGGCTTCAACTCGGGTGCCGCTCTGGCAACAGTGGTCGGTGTGCTGATCGAAGTGCCGGTGATGCTCTGGCTGGTACGTATGGTCAACAACACCCGCAATTGGTACGAGACCAGCCTCAACCACCGTTAAGGGGTCAGCATGCGCTTTATCGACAATGCACCGCGCTTCCTGTTTTTCACCGGCAAGGGCGGGGTCGGAAAGACGTCCATTGCCTGCGCGACGGCCCTGGAGCTGTCCCGTAAGGGCAAGCGAGTGCTGCTGGTGAGTACCGATCCGGCCTCCAATGTGGGTCAGGTATTCGGCCTGCGGATCGGCAATCACATTACTGCCGTGCCCGCCGTGGAAAACCTGTCGGCCCTGGAGATCGATCCACAGGGTGCCGCCCAGGCTTATCGGGATCGCATTGTCGGGCCTGCTAAAGGCGTCATGCCTGAGGACGTAGTCAAAGGCATGGAAGAGCAGTTGTCGGGGGCCTGCACGACCGAGATTGCTGCCTTTGATGAGTTCACCTCGCTACTGGTCAGCGATGAGCTGAAAGCCCGTTTCGATCACATCATTTTTGACACGGCGCCGACCGGCCACACGATTCGGCTACTGCAACTGCCGGGTGCCTGGAGCGGCTTCCTGGAAGCCGGCCAAGGTAATGCCTCCTGCCTTGGCCCGCTCGCTGGCCTAGATAAACAGAGAGACCAGTATCACGAGGCTGTAGAGGCACTGTCTGATCCTTCCAAAACCCGTCTGGTTCTGGTCGCCAGAGCGCAGGCTGCCACGCTGCGCGAGGCGGCACGCACCCGTGAGGAGCTGGCAGCCATTGGATTGCAAGAGCAGTACCTGGTGATTAACGGGGTTTTGCCAGAGAGCGAAGCACAGAAGGATGAATTGGCTGCCGCGGTCTACAAGCGCGAACAGGCAGCAGTCGCCGCCATGCCTCCCGCGCTACGAGCACTGCCGCTCGATCTGTTGCCGTTGAAAGCCTTCAACCTGGTGGGGCTGGATGCCCTGCGACAGCTTCTGGTTGAGGGCTCAGATGAGGGCACGCAGACATCTGCCAGTGCGCCGGTTGAACTGAACGCGCCACGACTCAAGTCCCTGGTCGACGAGATCGCCGCCGATGGTCATGGCCTGATCATGGTGATGGGTAAAGGCGGTGTCGGGAAAACCACACTGGCCGCAGCGGTTGCGGTTGAATTGGCCAGGCGTGGACTGCCTGTGCACCTGACCACCTCTGATCCTGCCGCCCACCTTGCAGAGACACTGGAAGGAACACTTGAGCACCTGACGCTGAGCCGAATCGACCCGCAGGTGGAGACCCAGCGTTATCGGGATCACGTCATGGCAACCAAGGGGGCAGATCTTGATGATGAGGCTCGGGCACTGCTTGCCGAGGATCTGCGCTCACCCTGCACCGAGGAGATCGCGGTGTTCCAGGCATTCTCGCGAATCATCCGTGAAGGCGGAAAGAAGTTCGTGGTGATGGACACAGCCCCAACCGGCCACACCTTGCTGCTGCTGGATGCCACGGGCGCTTATCACCGCGACATCACCCGGCAGATGTCGGGCAGCAACATGCGTTTTACCACGCCGATGATGCAGCTTCAGGATCCCAGGCAGACCAAGGTGCTGCTAGTGACCCTGGCTGAAACCACTCCCGTGCTGGAGGCCGCTGGCTTGCAGGCGGATCTGCGTCGTGCAGGCATTGAGCCTTGGGCATGGGTGATCAACAACAGTGTGGCAGCCGCCAAGACTGAATCCCCGCTTCTGCATAAGCGGGCAGTCAATGAGCTGAAGGACATCAAGCGTGTCGCGACCGAGCATGCGCAGCGCTATGCAGTCATTCCGCTCATGGCGGAGGAACCTGTAGGGGTTGAGCGTTTACTGGCGCTCAGCAAGTAATCAGCAGCAATGAAAAGGTCCACATCCGAGGGCCTTTCAGCTTCAGGAACGTACCTCTTGATAACTCAAGGTAGTGCTTGAAGGTCTGTTTCTGGCCGAAAGCAGCCGGTCACGAAGGTCTCTATTGGCATATGTCGGCGCGATGCCTGCTAAACCTGGCTCGATTTTGACAGGAGCCAAGCGAATCCGGAGCCCCCATGCTTCCTATTCGCGGTCGCCAGTTCACCCCATCCTGCGTTGCACTACGGGGGTGAAGAGCTTCCGAGTGCCGCGCCATGCTTCGCCTTCTTCTTTCGCACGTTTATCTTGGGCTATTACCGCTGGCCCTGACTTCGGCCGGTACGCTGGCGGATGCGAGCCCTACCAAGTCGCCGGTCTGGGTCATCACCGATCGCTGGCACCCCGTCCGGGGTGAAGCCGACAGACTGATCGAGCTAGATGCGC
>JAEYNP010000123.1 GCA_023412495.1 Pseudomonadota bacterium | reverse complement strand
TAGCCTGACCTTTCAAAGATAGAACACGAGTGATAGCAGCGGTCAATGTGGTCTTGCCATGGTCTATATGTCCTACCGTCCCTACGTTGACGTGCGGTTTTGTCCTTTCAAATTTTTTCTTTGACATGATTCTTCCTCAATATGCTTTGGACTTAAATCCCCCTGATTTTCCTGACTATTGCCTCTGCTCGTGCAGTGGGTACCACATCGTACTGCAAAAATTGCATGGTAAAATTCGCTCTGCCTTGGGTTGCCGACCTCAACGAGGTTGAATATCCGAACAGCTCGGCCAGCGGCACATGGGCCTTGACGATCTGCAGGTGGCCGTCAGCCGAGACGCCGACAATCTTTCCTCTTTTGGTGTTTATATCGGCGATTGCGTCTCCGAGATATTCTTCCGGTGTTGTGATCTCGAGATCCATTATCGGTTCGAGCAGCTTCGATCCGGCCTCGGCCGTGGCCCTTCTGATTGCCATTGCCGCAGCCACGCCGAAAGCCATTTCGGTAGACTCTTCCTCGTGATACGATCCGCCGACCAAGGTTATCCTTATATCCGTTACCGGATACCCTATCAATGGTCCCGAATCCAGCGTATCGACGATTCCTCTCTTGATCGAGGCCAGAAACTGCTCCGGTATGAGTTCCTTATCAACCGAATTCTCGAAGACTATTCCGGCTCCACGCTCCAGAGGCTCAACTTCGATGATGACATGGCCGTACTGACCCTTGGCGCCTGTCATCTGATCGAATTTGCCTTCCGCTCGATACGCCTTCTCGATTGTCTCCTTGTAGGCAACCTGAGGTTTGCCCACATTGGCGGAAACCTTGAAATCATTCAGCAACCGATCGACGATGATTTCCAGGTGGAGTTCGCCCATTCCCGAAATGATCGTCTGACCCGTTTCCGCATCCGCAGAGACTGTGAAGGATGGGTCCTCTAGAGCAATTTTTGCTAGTGTCTCGGCCAGTTTCTTTTCGTCGGCCTTACTCTTCGGCTCTATCGCTACACCGATCACAGGCTCTGGGAAATCCATGCTTTCAAGCACGATGTGATCACCCTTTTCGCACAGTGTGTCGCCGGTGGTGCTGAATTTCAGCCCCACTATCGCGCCGATGTCTCCTGCGGAGATCTCATTTACCTCTTCCCGCTTGTTCGCATGCAGCTTCATGAGCTTCGATATCTTTTCCTGTTTCTGTTTCACAGGATTGTACACCTTGTCGCCAACCGAGATTTTGCCGGAATAGATCCTGACAAAAGCTAGGTTCTCGACAAAGGCGTCGCTCATCAGCTTGAAGACGAGTGCGGTAAGCTTCTCTCGGGGATCAGACTTCCTGCTGATCATTTCTCCCTGCGAACCCTGACCCTCGATGTCTTTTACATCCAGAGGCGAGGGAAGAAGTTCAACAACACTGTCAAGCAAAGGTTGTACACCCTTGTTTTTAAAAGCGCTCCCGCAAAGAACAGGCACAATTTTCAACGAAATTGTCGCCTTCCTGAGAGCACTGTATATCTCAGGCGCAGATACCGTTGTATCGTTCAGGTATTTTTCCATGATGCCCTCATCGAAGTCGGCCAACTTCTCCAGGAGCATCATACGTGCGGCCGTGAATTTCTCTTTGTAGCTGCCGGGAATTTCTCTCTCGAGAACCTCCTGGCCTAAAGACTCCTCGTCGAAGACGAGCATCTTTTCTTCAATGAGGTCTATTATGCCCTCAAATTCAGCTTCCTTGCCAACCGGCAGTTGGATGGGCAGCGGATTGGCCCCCAACCGCTTGGTGATCATCGAAACGCAACGCTCGAAATTGGCTCCGCTTCGGTCCATCTTGTTGACGAAAGCTATGCGCGGAATATGATACTTATCCGCCTGTCGCCATACTGTCTCCGACTGCGGCTCCACTCCGCCGACAGCGCAGAAGACTGCTATGGCTCCATCCAACACCCGCAGTGACCTTTCAACTTCGATAGTGAAGTCGACATGTCCAGGAGTGTCAATTATATTGATCTTTTTCCCTTTCCAGAAGCAGGTCGTTGCAGCTGAGGTAATTGTGATCCCTCTTTCCTGCTCCTGCTCCATCCAGTCCATGACGGCGGTACCATCATGGACTTCACCCATCTTGTATGACCGACCGGTGTAAAAGAGTATTCTTTCAGTAGTTGTTGTTTTTCCTGCGTCAATATGGGCCATTATGCCGATATTGCGCACATCGGTTAATTCTTTTAGGGCTGTCATAACTTTATTTCGTTATAGGGTATTACCGCCTCGCCAGCCCCTTTCGGTCGAGTTCCTCGACCGTGCAACCGAACCGACTACCAGCGGTAATGTGCGAAGGCCTTGTTGGCCTCGGCCATCCGATGAGTGTCGTCTTTCTTCTTCACTGCGGAGCCGCGATTGTTGTAAGCATCGACCAGTTCTGCCGCAAGTTTCTCCGACATGGATTTACCGGATCTGGACTTGGAAAAGTTGATGATCCAGCGGATCGCCAGAGCGTTTCTCCGAGTCTGACGCACCTCCATGGGAACCTGGTATGTCGCGCCGCCGACGCGCCGGGATTTTACCTCGACGCGGGGCCTGACATTTTCCATGGCTCCCTCGAAAACGCTCAGAGGATCCTCGTCCTTGATCTTCTCTTGAACGGTATCCATTGCCTCATAAAAGATCCGCTGCGCAACGGTCTTCTTGCCTCTCTCCATCAGTCCATTGGTGAACTTGGCCACCAGAACGCTGTTGTAACGAGGATCCGGATCGATAGGTCGCCTTTCAATAGTTCTTCTACGTGACATCTCTTAACCTCTTATAGCAACGTCCTCATTTCGAGGATCTCTTTGCACCATATTTTGAACGACCTTGCTTCCTGTTGGAAACGCCCAACGTGTCCAAGGTGCCACGAATGATATGATAGCGAACACCGGGAAGGTCTTTCACCCTGCCACCACGGATCAACACTACCGAGTGCTCCTGAAGATTGTGACCAATACCGGGAATATAGGACGTGACCTCTATTCCATTTGTCAGGCGCACCCTCGCCACTTTCCGGAGAGCGGAGTTCGGCTTTTTGGGTGTCGTGGTATACACTCTCACGCATACGCCTCGTTTTTGAGGCGATCCCTTCAAGGCAGGAGTAGTCGTCTTCTTGACGGACTGTTTTCTCCCGATTCGTACTAACTGGTTGATTGTTGGCATTGCGTTAACCGCTCCTGTTTACAGACCCGTTTATGGAAAATCAAATATCAGCTGCAAAACTGCGCACTCGATTTAAACACGAAAGTGAGCATATTTACCCTGACGGCGAAATAGTGTCAAGGAAAAAATCCAATCGACTCCACAGCACACTTCTACTGGTTTGCCTCCAGACCTGTGCCCGCGGAGATCAGCCGGCCCATGATGACATTTTCCTTGAGTCCCGCAAGTTCATCGATCCTGCCGGCAACCGCCGCATTGGTCAGCACCTTGGTCGTCTCTTGGAACGAAGCCGCCGAGATGAAGCTCTCGGTGGACAGAGAAGCCTTGGTAACGCCCAGCAGAAGGGGTTCGGCGACTGCCGGTCTTTTCCCCTCGGCAATGAGACGGTCTCTCTCCTCTTCGAACTTCCACCACTCGACCTGCTCGCCGATCATAAATTTCGAATCGCCGGAATTGGTGATCATAACCCGCTTCAACATTTGCCGTACTATTACTTCGATGTGCTTATCGTTGATCTTGACGCCCTGCAGCCGATACACTTCCTGGATCTCGTTCACCAGGAACTTGGCGAGTTCCTTGACACCGAGAACCGAGAGGATATCGTTGGGGACGATGGTCCCTTCCATGAGCGCCTCACCGGCCTGGACGTAATCGCCCTCATGGACGATGACGTGTTTCGACTTGGGAATCAGGTATTCCTGCGGCTCGCCGTATTCCGGGGTAATGATGACTCTTCGCTTGCCTTTGAGCTCCTTGCCAAAACTCACCTTGCCGTCGATCTTGGAAATGATGGCAGGGTCCTTCGGTTTCCGCACTTCGAACAGCTCGGCCACCCGCGGCAGGCCGCCGGTAATGTCTTTGGTCTTGGTTGTTTCCCGTGGAATCTTGCCGACGATGGTTCCTGGCTGAATCGAGTCGCCCTCGTTGACCGAGATAATTGAGCCGACCGGCAGGCTGTAACGGGCATAGGTTTCGGAATCCGGCATCTTCACGGTCTTGCCGCGCTCGTTCTTCACCGAAATACGCGGATTCAACTGGCCGCCCGCCGCGGTATGGATAATCACCAGAGAGGACCGTCCGGTCACCGGGTCGACCTTCTCCTGCATGGTAACACCTTCGATGATGTCGCCATACTTGATGGTGCCGCCAACCTCGGCCACGATAGGAATGGTATAGGCATCCCAGTCGGCCAGGATGGTATCCCTCTCGACCGCCTGGCCCTCCTTGACGAGAAGCTGAGCACCGTAGTTTACCTTGAACCGCTCGCGCTCGCGCTCCAGTTCGTCTTTGATCGCAATAACCGCGTTACGATTCATAACGATCTTGGTTCCCTCGGCGTTGGTAACCGAGTGGAGATTGTGGAAGGCCACGGTACCGCCGATATTGGTACGCAGTTCCGCCTGCTCGACCGCACGGCTTGCCGTACCACCGACATGGAAGGTACGCATGGTCAGCTGGGTGCCGGGCTCGCCGATCGACTGCGCGGCTATCACCCCAATGGCCTCGCCGGTATTGACCATATGGCCGCGCCCGAGATCGCGTCCGTAGCAGGCCGCGCAAACACCGCGCTTCGCGCGGCAGCTGAGCACGGACCGTATCGCCACCCGATCGATGCCGGCAACGGTGATCTTTTCGACGACATCCTCAGTGATTTCTTCGCCTGCCCCGACAATGAGTTCATTGTTGAAGGGATCTTCTACGTCATCCAGAGCCACTCGGCCCAGGATACGATCCCCCAATGGGACAATGATCTCGCCGCCATCCATGAGCGGTTCGGCGATAATGCCGTCCAAGGTAAGGCAATCAGCCTCGACGATGGTCGATTCCTGTGCCACATCGACCAGCCGCCTGGTGAGATAACCGGAGTTGGCGGTCTTGAGCGCGGTATCGGCAAGGCCCTTGCGGGCACCGTGGGTGGAGATGAAATACTCGAGCACCCCGAGGCCCTCGCGGAAATTGGCCTTGATAGGGGTCTCGATGATCGCGCCACTCGGTTTGGCCATCAGGCCGCGCATGCCGGCCAACTGACGGATCTGATCGCGCGACCCCCTCGCTCCGGAGTCGGCCATGATGAAGATCGAGTTGAAGCTCGGCGCCTCAACTCGCTTCCCTTCCTTATCGAGGAAATAGTCCACCTTGATTTCATCCATCATGGCGTTGGCAACATCTTCCGTTACCTTCGACCAGATATCCACCACCTTATTATACTTCTCGCCCGAGGTTATCAATCCATCCGTGTACTGCTGCTCGACGTCGAGAACGTCCGTCTCCGCCTTTTCGACGAACTCTTCCTTGCTCAGAGGAATCTTCATGTCGTTGATGCAGATGGATATGCCCGCCCGGGTTGCGTACTCATAGCCGGTATCCTTCAGCCGGTCGGCGAGAATGACGGTTTCCTTGGTGCCGGCATTGCGGTAGGTATGATCGATGAGCTTGGCCAAAGCCTTTTTGGTCAGAACCTTGTTCACCTCCTCGAACTTCACAGCCGGGGGCAGCAGCTCGCCGAGCAGGATACGGCCCATGGTCGTCTCCACCAGTTCCCCGTTCTTTCTCACCTTCACTTTGGCCTGAAGATGCACCTGGCCGTAATCGTAGGCGATTATCGCTTCTTCAACACTGGCGAAGACTTTTCCTTCGCCGGGCACATTTATCCTGTCACGGCTCATGTAGTAGAGACCGAGAACTATATCTTGGGAAGGAATGATGATCGGCTCACCGTTGGCGGGAGAAAGAATGTTGTTGGTTGACATCATCAACACCCTGGCTTCCACCTGCGCCTCAACGGAAAGAGGCACATGAACCGCCATCTGGTCCCCGTCGAAGTCGGCGTTGAAGGCCATACAGACCAGCGGATGAAGCTGGATCGCCTTTCCTTCGATGAGCAGGGCTTCGAAGGCCTGCATGCCAAGGCGATGCAGGGTCGGGGCGCGGTTCAGGATAACCGGATATTCGGTGACCACCTCTTCCAGAACGTCCCACACCTCCTTCACCTCTTTCTCCACCATTTTCCTGGCACTCTTGATGGTGGTGACATAGCCTTTGCTCTCGAGCTTGTTGTAAATGAACGGTTTGAACAGCTCGAGCGCCATTTTCTTCGGAATGCCGCACTGATGCAGACGAAGATGCGGGCCCACCACGATTACCGAACGTCCGGAGTAGTCGACACGCTTGCCGAGGAGGTTCTGGCGGAAGCGGCCCTGCTTGCCCTTGAGCATATCTGAGAGCGACTTGAGGGGCCGCTTGTTTCCGCCGGTGATAACCCGGCCCCGACGTCCGTTGTCGAAGAGGACATCCACCGCCTCCTGCAGCATCCTCTTTTCGTTGCGGATGATGATGTCGGGTGCATCCAGCTCGAGCAGCCGCTTCAGTCGATTGTTCCTGTTGATGACCCGCCTGTAGAGGTCGTTGAGATCGGAGGTCGCGAACCTTCCACCTTCCAGAGGGACAAGGGGCCGGAGGTCGGGTGGCAGCACGGGGATGACTTCGAGAATCATCCATTCCGGTTTGTTGCCGGAATCCCTGAAGGCCTCGATGACGAACAACCTTTTGCCGAGCTTCTGCCGCTTGGTCTGGGAATTGGTGGCCAACATCTCCTCACGCAGCTGCTCGGAAAGCTTGACCAGATCCTGACTGGCAAGAAGCTCCCGAATGGCTTCTGCACCGATGCCGACCCGGAACTTGTTGGGATGTTCCTCCATGGCCTGACGGTACTTCTCTTCCGTAAGAAGAGAGCCCACGGGAAGGCCGTCAACTTCCGAGTGCACCACAGCGTATTGCTCGAAATAGAGGATCTTTTCGAGTTGTTTGAGGGTCATGTCGAGGACTGCTCCGATCTTGCTGGGCAGACTTTTCAGAAACCAGATATGGGCTACCGGCGCGGCAAGCTTGATGTGACCGAGACGTTCGCGACGTACCTTCGACTGGATTACCTCCACGCCGCACTTCTCGCAGACCACGCCGCGATGTTTCATGCGCTTGTATTTGCCGCAATTGCATTCGAAGTCCTTGACTGGCCCGAAAATCTTTGCACAAAACAGCCCATCCCGTTCGGGCTTGAAGGTCCGGTAATTGATGGTCTCAGGTTTTTTTACCTCACCATGAGACCAATCCATGATCTTCTCAGGAGAAGCCAGAGATATTTTGACGCTCTTGAACTTTACTGGAGCTTTCGGTTTTTGAAAAAAATTGAACAATTCTTCCACGAAATCACCTCTCCCCAAATATATTAAAGGACTTTTCCCGATATCGAATCAACTTAGGCATCGGCTTACGTCGAGCTGCAGAAAACAGATGCTCCCTTCCCTATTCTTCAATGAGTTCCATGTTCAGACACAGGGCCTGCAGTTCTTTGACGAGTACGTTGAATGATTCCGGCAGCCCTGTTGTCAAGAAGTTATTGCCCTTGACAATGCGCTCATACATCGCGGTTCGACCCTCGACGTCATCCGACTTCGCGGTCAGGAACTCCTTGAGAGTATATGCGGCACCATAGGCTTCCATGGCCCATACCTCCATCTCACCCAGTCGCTGGCCGCCGAATTGCGCCTTGCCGCCCAACGGTTGCTGAGTCACGAGGGAGTAAGGACCGGTCGACCGGGCATGGATCTTGTTATCTACCAGATGGTGCAGCTTCAACATGTACATGACCCCGACGGTTACCTTGTTGGCAAAAGGCTCGCCGGTAAGCCCGTCATGCAGTTGCACCTGACCGACCTCATCGAGTCCTGCTTCCACCAGTAGTTTCCGAATGGATTCCTCGGGGGCCCCGTCAAATACCGGAGTGGTCATGTGCAGTCCTCTTTTGTGCGCCCTGGCCCACTCGATAATGTCCCGGTCGCTTTTGCCCTCGGTGATTGCAGCGACTTCGTCATCCGAATAGATATTCCGGAGTTTCCTTCTGATTTCTGCCACCGCCTCACGATTGGCCAGGGTTTCAAGCTGTTCGCCAAGCTTTTTGGCGGCAAAGCCAAGATGAACTTCGAGAACCTGGCCCACATTCATACGAGAAGGTACGCCAAGAGGATTGAGCACCAGATCAACGGCAGTGCCGTCCTCGAAAAATGGCATATCCTCCTCAGGCAACAGACGGGATACCACACCCTTGTTGCCGTGCCGGCCTGCCATCTTATCCCCGACAGACAGTTTGCGTTTGGTCGCAACATAGACCTTGACCATTTTCACCACCCCGGGAGGCAGATCATCCCCTTTTCGCATCCGATCGATAATACCATCGTATCTCTCGGTTATCAGCCGGGCCTGCTTAGAGTAACGTTCGTATACAGCGTCGATCAAATCGATATATTTCGCTTTCTCTGAGAACTCGATATCCCTGATCTTGTCGAAGCCGATCTCTTCTACCTGCTCCGCGGTAATTTTCTTGCCGAGTTTGACGAGGACCTCACCGGCTTTATCTATGATGTCGGCCTTTGCGGTCCTTCCTTCGAGGATCCTGCCTATTTCCCTGCAGACGCCGCGTTTAAGGCTACGCAGTTCATCGACCTTGTCCTGATTGAGTTTTTCAATCTCCAAATCTTCAATGAGCAGTGACCGCTCATCTTTGTCGACTCCCTTCCTGGAAAAAACCTTGGCATCGATGACGACACCGCTGATGCCGGGAGGAACGCGCAGGGAACTATCCTTGACATCCTGGGCCTTCTCTCCGAAAATCGCTCGCAGGAGTTTCTCCTCCGGAGACAATACCGTTTCACCCTTGGGCGTAACTTTGCCGACAAGCGTGTCGCCGGCCTTCACTTCGGCGCCGATTCGGACAATCCCGGAATCGTCGAGATTTCGCAGCGTCTCTTCACTGACATTTGGAATGTCTCGGGTGATTTCCTCTTTGCCGAGTTTGGTATCCCGGGCCATCGTCTCGAAAACCTCGATGTGCACCGAGGTAAAGGTATCTTCCTTCAGCAGTTTCTCGTTGATGAGGATGGAGTCCTCGAAATTGAACCCCCTCCAGGGCATAAAGGCGATAGTCACGTTTTTCCCGATCGCCAGTTCCCCTGTTTCGCAGGAAGGACCATCCGCAAGCACCATCCCTTTCTTCACTTTGGTGCCCGGCAAAACGATGGGTCGTTGATTGAAACAGGTGTTCTGATTCGATTTTTTGTATTTCTCCAATCGGTAAACCGCAACTCCGGTATCGTAGCCGTCGGTGCCCGGCTCGTCGTATCTGACGACAATCCGGTTGGCATCGGATTCCTCGACCACTCCTTCGCCAGCCGCCAACAGACATGCACCTGAGTCACGAGCGACATATCGCTCCATGCCCGTTCCGACCAGCGGCGCCGAGGTAACCATGAGAGGGACTGCCTGACGCTGCATGTTCGAACCCATCAGGGCACGGTTGGCGTCGTCGTTTTCGAGGAAGGGTACCAGCGATGCCGCAATGCTGATCATCTGATTAGGTGCGATGTCGAGGTAGGTGACATTTTCGGCTGGAGCTGTAATAACCTCCCCATCTTCACGGACAATGAGATTGTCGCTGATTATGCGGTTTTGTCTGTCCACCTTGGTGAGCGCCGGGGCTATGAATTGGTGCTGCTCCTGCAAGGCGCTGAGGTACTTCACATCCGAGCAGACAATCCTGTCATTTACCTTCCTATAAGGTGTTTCGATAAAACCGTAGGGGTTTATCTGCGCATAGGTTGCCAGACTGACAATCAGGCCGATGTTCGGACCTTCGGGAGTCTCGACAGGGCAGATCCGGCCGTAGTGGGTTGGATGAACGTCCCGGACCTCAAAGCCGGCCCTCTCACGCGACAAACCACCCGGCCCAAGGGCACTGAGCCGCCGCTTGTGAGTCACCTCGGAAAGTGGATTGGTTTGATCCATAAACTGCGACAACTGGCTGGTACCGAAAAACTCCTTTATAGCCGCCGAAATGGGTTTCGGATTTACCAAATCATGGGGCATGAGTGTCTCAACGTCCTGAAGCGTCATCCTCTCTTTTATGGCGCGTTCCATCCGGACAAGGCCCATACGGTACTGGTTCTCAACCAGTTCGCCTACTGTGCGGACCCGCCTGTTGCCAAGATGGTCGATGTCGTCAACGCCTCCCTGGGTATCTTTCAGACGGACGAGATGTCTGACCGCATGGACGATATCTTCCTTGGTGAGAGCCCTGTGGGAAATATCTATATCGAGACCAAGCTTGGCATTGATCTTATACCGTCCAACCTCTGAAAGATCGTACAGATCCTGATTGAAGAAAAGATTGTAGAAGAAAGACTCAGCAACCTCAGCCGTCGGAGGACTGGAGGGTCTGAGCCTCCTGTATATTTCTATGAGTGCATCTTCGGAATTTTTGGCCTTGTCGAGTGCGAGCGTCCTACTGAAAGAATCGGAATATTTCACACCATCGATGTGGAGAATGCTGAACTCCTTGATTCCGTTGGAGTCCAAGGTCTCGAGCAAGGATTCAGTAATCTCGGTATTGCATGCAACAATTACCTCTGATGTCTGAGGATCGACGATCGTGCGTGCAAGGATCTCGCCGACCAGCGATTCAGGGGAGACCGGCAAGTAATGGATTCCTAGCGACTCCAGCTTCTTACAAAGCACTTTCGATACTTTTTTACCTTTCCTGGCTAGAACTTCACCATCGGCTGGATTGACGATGTCGAATTCGAGTCGCTGGCCTTTCACCAACTCGGCATCGAAGCTCATCTTGTAATTCTCGCCATCGCGAGCGACGAAGGTAGTGGGGTAAAATTCCTGCAGCAACTCCTCCCCTGAGTATCCTAGTGCCTTCAGGAGGGTCGTCACCGGAAATTTTCTTCTCCGGTCGATGCGTACGTGGAGATAATCCTTTATATCGAATTCCAAGTCGATCCAGGAGCCACGCACCGGGATGATCCTTGCGGAGTAGAGGAGTTTGCCACTGGAATGGCTTTTGCCGTTGTCGTGTGTGTAAAAAAGCCCTGGCGAGCGCTGCAATTGAGATACGATCACCCTCTCTGTGCCGTTGATCACGAAGACTCCATCGCCGGTCATCAAGGGAAGAGATCCTAAAAACACTTCCTGTTCCTTGATATCACGAATCGACTGGACGCCGGTTTCCTCGTCGACATCAAAGGTGATGAGACGTACAACGATCTTCAGAGGGATTTCATAAGTCATGCCCCGCTGAAGGCATTCCTGCACTGTATATTTGGGTTCTCCAAACTTATATTTGACGAATTCCAAAGAACAGAGCCCATTGAAATCGTTGATGGGAAATACACTTTTCAGGATAGCTTGGAGACCATAATCCTCACGTTCATCAGGTTCACGATCCATTTGCAGGAATTTTTCATAAGAAAGCCGTTGCATGGATATAAGGTGCGGCGGTTCCAGGATAGCTTCTGCCGTAGCAAAATTCTTTCTCACTCGTTCCATATTTTTCCTCGAAATTGCCTTTGAATCGTACTATAGTTTTTAGACTGGCAGGGTACAGCGTCCTATGCAGTCAGAATAGAAAACCGGGGACTTGCACCAATGTGCTGCACGTGGATGTTACTGACAGAGAGTGAATAGCAACGTAGAGAACAGATCCTGAAAGAAAATAAGCATTGTTTTCGAGCATGGTAGTGTCCCTTTTGCTGTTTTAGCGAAATTTATGATTTCATCCCCACCTGCTGCAAAACCACCGCATTTCTGAGATTATATTAATACTTCCCCATATCCATAAAGCACAACACGCCACGAACAAAGCTCGTAGCGTGTTGTAAATCAAGCTGCTGTTGTTGCCGCCAACAACTTGGGTATTTTCGACTACTTGATCTCTACTTTTGCTCCAACAGCCTCGATTTTCGCCTTGATATCGGCGGCGTCTTCCTTGGTGGTGCCTTCTTTCAAGGGAGCAGGAGCAGATTCGACAAGTTCTTTCGCCTCTTTCAGGCCAAGGCCGGTTACGGCACGAACTTCCTTAATGACTTTGATCTTTTCAGCTCCGACGGAGGCGAGGATGACATCAAACTCGGTTTTCTCCTCAACGGGAGCGGCGGCGGCGGCAGGTCCGGCGGCGGCTACTGCAACGGGAGCGGCAGCAGAGACTCCAAACTTCTCTTCAAAATCCTTGATGAGCTGTGAAAGCTCAAGAACGGACATATTGGCAATGAAATCAATTACTTCCTCTTTGGTAACAGCCATGGTTTTTCCTCATTTTTGGGTAGAATTATATCATCTTCACAAGATGCCTTGTTAATTACCTGCCGCTTCTTTCTGATCCTTTATAGCCTGCAGTGCATAAACGAAGGTACGTGGAACCCCACTGAGAACCTGAACAAGACCGGTGGGTACACTGTTCCAGGTGGACAGAAGTTGTCCAAGCAGCACTTCTCTGGTCGGAAGTTTCGAGAGCGCTATCAGCTTCTCAACCCCGATTTTTTCGCCCTCCAAGACAGCAGCACGGATCTTGAATTTTTCGTTTTCATCAGCAAATTTTGTCACTGCCTTGGCAGGTGCGACAGGATCGGCATAGGCCATGACTACGGCAGTGGTCCCGGCGAAATCTGACCCCAATGCACTATTACTGGTGTCCGTAACTGCTCTTTTCAGGAGAGTATTTTTGGCAACGCGAATTTCTGAATCGCACTTCTTCAACTCAACTCGAATTTTGCGAAAATCAGAAACCTTCAAACCACAATAGTCAGCGACAATCGTCAATTTAGCTCGGTTGAACGAATCGTTCAAATCCGAGACAATTGTCACTTTGTCATCACGATTCAAAGCACTCCTCCTCGGTTAAAGTTTATCGGATTTTTCGAAAACAGCAGTTACAACGTATCCAAGGCAGAAATGAATAATTCCATACTCATAATTCCAGCCCTTATCGTCTCGGCAGGTCGCAGTACACGATTAAACTTGGTAGTACCTGCTGTCTTCGACTTACACGCCATTGAAGCATCAAGCTATGATGCTCCGGTATTGCTCAATTTCAACTAATAAGAGATCTTACTGCGATCGGGTCCAGTTTCACCCCCGGCCCCATCGTAGATGATACGGCAATCGATCGTAAATAAATACCTTTACTGGTCGACGGCTTGAGTTGGATAATTTTTTGTACGAATGCTACAAGATTATCTTTAAGTTTTTCCTTGCCGAAGGAGACCTTCCCGATCCCACTGTGGATGATGCCGCCTTTGTCTACCCTGAAGTCCACTTTGCCGGCTTTTATGTCTCTGACAACATTGCCGACATCAAAGGTGACAGTGCCAAGTTTTGCATTCGGCATGAGATTGCGGGGTCCGAGAATCCGACCAATTTTTCCGACGACTCCCATCATATCGGGAGTGGCCACGGTTTTATCAAATTCCAGCCAGCCTTCCTTGATCTTCTCCACGAGATCATCGCCGCCTACATAATCTGCACCGGCTTCCAGAGCCTCTGACTCTTTCGGTCCTTTAGCGAAAACAAGGACCCTGGTCACCTTTCCTGTCCCATGCGGCAAGGTTACAGAGGATCGAATCATCTGATCGGCGTGACGGGGATCTACGCCCAGTTTCATCGCAATGTCGAAGGTTTCGTCAAATTTTGCATAGGTGGATTTCAAGACCAACTCGATACCTTCATCGACACCGTGAAGGATCGTTCTATCCACCGCAGCCAGCTTGTTTCTATAAGTTTTCCCGTGTTTCGGCATGTTGCCTCCTACTTGTTTAGGTTCAACTACTTCCTAACAGCAGTCGTCTTAAGTTCTTTTCAATCAATGACGGTAATGCCGGCGCTTCGGGCAGTGCCTTCAATTATTCGCATAGCACTTTCCACATCGTAGGCATTAAGGTCCGGCATCTTCAGTTCAGCTATCTCCCTGATCTTATCCCTGCCTATTTCAGCTACGCGATCGATCTTCGGGTTGCTTGAACCCTTTTGCAGGCCTGCTGCTTTAAGCAAAAGAACGGAAGCCGGCGGAGTTTTAGTGATGAAACTGAATGATCTGTCCTGGTAGACGGTGATGACGACAGGAATAATTGTATCGCCCATCGACTGAGTTCGAGCATTGAAGCTCTTGCAGAATTCCATAATGTTCACGCCGTGCTGTCCCAGAGCCGGACCTACGGGCGGTGATGGGTTTGCCTTCCCGGCAGGAATCTGCAGCTTAACATAGGCTGTTTCTTTTTTGGCCATTGTATCTACTCCAAATGACGATTTTTTACTTATTTCCGGCTAGAAAAAATCAGGACCACCGGAAGAGACAACATTCACTTCTGATTTGCTGGGAGAGACCTGTAAACCATCCCTCGTGTCCGAATATCCTTGAATCGCTTCCGCAATTTTTACGACAGCATCCTGTCTACGTGTTGGACACCTGGACAAATTCAAGTTCCACCGGAGTCTCTCGGCCAAATATCGATACCATCACTCGCACTCGGCCTTTCTCAGGAAATACTTCATCGACAACTCCCTGGAAATTCGCAAAAGGACCATCTATAACCCGCACGACTTCTCCAACATCGAAAACGACTTTGGGCCTAGGCCTTTCAGACCCATCCTGAATTCTGCCAATGATTTTTGCGGCATCAGCATCGGATAAGGGCATGGGTGCCCGATCGTCGCCTACAAATCCTACGACTCTCGGCATATTGTCGTGAATCGTGTGCCATGTTCGATCGTTGAGGTCCATGCTCACCAGCATATAACCAGGAAAAAATCGGCGCGAGGAAGTTTTCCGAGATCCCTTAATCATTTCAACAACCTGTTCGGTCGGTACAAGGATCTCGCCGAACTGTTCTTCAAGACCTTCCTTCTTTATGCGTTCCTCAAGGGTTGCTTTCACTTTTTCTTCAAAGCCCGAATGAACTTGAAGTATATACCATTGTCTAGCCATATGACCTGTACGTAGTTTTTGGATAGTAAATACAACCTCCACACCCCATTAATTTAAGGCGCGACGGTACAGCAGTCTATCTCAAAAAAATAGCGAGAATTTTCCCTAGAAGAAGGTCAACAGACCCAAGGTAGAGTGATAAAACAACAGTGAGAACCACTACAATTCCAGTAAGGCCGAGTGTCATTTTCTTATCGGGCCAGACTATCTTTAAAAACTCCGCCTTCACCTCTTCAACAAATTTTTTGATTTGAGCTGGTGAGAAAGGTGAAGGCTCTTCTGTCTTCAAAGCGTTTGTCTTTTTCGATTTCATGTTCGTAGCCATAACTACAACTACCTCCCCCGCCTTTAACCGTTCAATTTTACCCGATGATGATGGAGTAAAAGGCAAATCAGATCAACAAATGTGGCAGGCCAGGAGGGATTCGAACCCCCAACCCCCGGATTTGGAGTCCGGTGCTCTACCGTTAGAGCTACTGGCCTGCGAGAAAGCGTATACTTCTATTTCGTTTCTTTGTGCGGCGTATGCACCTTACAAAATGGACAGTACTTGCTGAACTCCATTTTATTTGGTGTGTTCTTTTTGTTTTTGGTCGTCGTGTAATTTCGACGTTTGCATGTCCCGCATGCAAGGGTAACTATATCTCTCATTGTCCCTTTCCATATGAAAAATAGCCCTACACTCCCTGAGAGGAGTATAGGGCGATTTCACTGTCCCCAGCAGATTAAGCTATAATTTCGCTTACAACGCCGGCGCCAACAGTACGCCCACCCTCACGGATAGCGAAGCGGAGACCGACATCGGCGGCAATAGGGGTAATCAGTTCAACCGTTGCCCGGATATTGTCACCAGGCA
>JAEYNP010000117.1 GCA_023412495.1 Pseudomonadota bacterium | reverse complement strand
GTAATGTGCCCGGCGGGACCACGGTTTGAGCCTCGCGCGTGATGCGGGCTTCTTCGGACGCGCCGATCGCTTCGAGCGAATCGGGGAGCGTCGGCAGCACTTCGCCGTCCGCGGCCAGCAAGTCCTTAAACGTGTTGTCGTTGCTCAGCAGCGAGTAGACGTACCAGACGTCGTAAACGACGCGCTGCTCGGGCGTCAGGCTGGAGGTGTTCCGCCGTCCCGAATACGACACGTTGTCGACTTTCTGGACCAGCCGCTGATAAACGCCTTCGACCAGGTCGTAATCGTCCGGTCCGGCAAACAACCGCCGCAGTAGCGGATCGAGCGACGGGTCTTCCGCGGTCATACCGATGGCAGGACCCTGCGGGACCGAACTCGAAGCGTCCTCCTCCGGCCGACAGCCAGCCGAGAGCGAGGCCAGCACTGCGAGGACGAGAACCCACGATCCGCGGACAGAAAAGAGAGGCTGAATCATGCCAGCAATCTATCGAATTCGCATCCAGATGCCAGCCGAAACGCCACAACTGCCAAGTCGCCGTCTCAGGCGAGCGGGACGCATAAGCGTCCCGGTCCTACCGCGACCGCACGTCGAACCGCGAGCGAGTTCAACCGGGAGACTCACGTCTCCCGCTCGCCGCATGCTTTGCGACTTCGCGACTTGGCGCCTTTGCGTTCGAAAACAACCGCAGTTCGAATTATCCCATCGCAGCGAACCTGTGGCCCATCGTGGGTGTCTCACCGCCGTTCCTCAATTCCTGGAAACGGAGGTGTACCATGCACGCACACGAGCACGACCCGTTCGAAAACCACTCCTTTCAGGCCGATGCGTAAACGCCGGCGGGGCTATCCTTCGGAGACGAAGGTGAAACGCGGCGTACGGATCGTTCACGGCGACAAGCTGCTCGAAGAGAAGCTAGGCCGCAACGATCTCTGCCCCTGCGGCAGCGGCAGGCGCTTCAAAAAGTGCTGCCTGAGGAAAGGCTTGTTTTGATGGCTCCAACCGCGACAGCTACTTTTAGGGAGTGATGAATCCATCACTTTGCTAAGGTTCGATCGTTGACGTCCTTGGGCAGGGCGTCCGCCGCAGACCAGTGGAGGGCGAGCGGGACGCGTGAGCGTCCCGGTCCTACCGCGACCGCACGTCGAACTGCGAGCGAGTTCAACCGGGAGACTCACGTCTCCCGCTCGCCGCATGCTTTGCGACTTCGCGACTTGGCGCCTTGGCGTTGCAAAACAATCGACGTCAACTGAGTAATGAAGCTGGTTGCTTGGGGGACGCAAAGCCGCCAAGGCGCAAAGTCGCGAAGGAGGAACGAGCGAGACGGGGCATGGCGTGCTGCCCGACCTGCCATTCGCTCCCCCACCCCCAATAGCCGGCGGGTCACACCCGCCGGAAAACGGCCGAAGGACTCCGCCATGTCGAACCGGCATGGCCAGGATCGTTGAGAGCCGTTCGGGATAGCTGCCCGTCTCGCTGTTCTCCGGAGCGTGGTTACGCTCCGGCTCATTGAGTCGGTGGCTAGGCGATTTGCAGTTGAGCGGTCGATCGATCGCGTTCCTTGCGGAGAGCGAGAGTCTCGCGGTATTGGGCCGCTTCTGGCACCGTCACGAACGTAATATGTCCATGATGTTCGGCGACTGCGGCGCGGATTTCGTCGAGCGTTACTTGGAAAAACTCTCGACGAAGGTTGACCATGTTGACCCGCCGTTCGGCGAAATGCCGATGCAACGCCGACTCGAGTCTCGGCGCGTCGTCACAGTAGATCATCGCGTGAACGTCGAACGGGAAGGGCACCGAGGCGCCACCGAGTTCGGCGACTCGCTCCAACGGTTCCAGACGGCGCGACATACCGATCTTGTAGACGCCTTCGCCGAACGTACCGATGTTCGAAAGAACGTAAACGTGCCCCGACTTGGTCAATTGGGCCCGGGCGATCGCTTTTGCTTTGCGGTCCAGCGCTTCATGCAGCTCGTTTTCCAGGCGAGCGACGAGCGCCTCCAGTCTGGCGGCCTGCTGTCCCTCCTTGAGTTGCAACTCCGCGCGAGCTTTGATCAGCGCGCGTTCCGCCAACTCTTCTTCTTTTTCCGCTTCGCTTAGCGCTCGCTCGATTTCCTTTGCGACCTTCTCTTCTTCCCTCATCTGCTCGCGAAGCTGGCGCTGGGCTTCCTTCTCGTCTTCCTTCTTGCGTTGGAATTCGTGCGCCAGATGGAGTTCCTCGAGTTTCAGGTCACGGAAGGCGGGCACAATGTTGGTGCGTTGGCTTTCGCCGAGCTTGTTGATTTGGTCGTAAGCTTTCTGGATGCGGTTTTCCAGAGACACGACGTTGTTGTAGCGCACTTTACCGACGGCGGCGTCGCATTCGCCGTTGAAAGCTCGCAGCATGAGCTTGATCTGTTTGTCCACCATCTTTTGCCCGGCGCGGCGATCTCCGTCCACCGTCCATTCGGTGGAACAAACGCAGGCAATTTTGCCGGACAGCATCTTCTTTTGTTGGTCGCGAATCCAATCCAGCCTTCGCTCATACTCGGTGGAAGAGTCGAAGTTATAGCGTGGTCGAT
>JAEYNP010000114.1 GCA_023412495.1 Pseudomonadota bacterium | reverse complement strand
GGGGTCCGGCGTCACCGTGTGCGACCGCCGGGACAAGCCCGGGGGACTGCTCCGTTACGGTATCGGCCGCCACCGGCTCCCTGAAGCGGTGCTTGACCGGGAACTGCGGGCGATAGAGAACCTGGGTGTTACCTTTGTATGCGGCAAGCACATCGACCTTGCCGAGGGACTCGTCGAACTCAAGAGAAGCCACGATGCCACCCTGTTGACCGTCGGCGGCTGGACCGACCGCAAACTCGGCGTCCCCGGCGAGGATCTCGACGGTGTCGAGGGATGCCTTTCCTTTCTCACCCGCAAACAGTGGCAAGACATCACCGGGCTGAAGAAGAAGGTCGCGGTCATCGGCGACGGCAACTCGGCCTTCGACCTGGCCAGGACCCTCGCCCGTCTCGGCGCAGAGGTGACCATGCTTTCCTGGTTCAGCAAGGAGGAGATCCCGGCCGACAAAGACGAAATTCGCGAAGCTCTCGAAGAGGGCATCACCATCAGGGACCGGACCCAGGTCACCGCCTTTCAGGGCCGGGGCGGCCGATTAACCTCTCTTGAATGCAGGGCGACAAAAGCCGGCACCCCGGACGCCAAGGGCATCGCCTGGCCGGTTGTCGATGAGAAGGCGGCGCCATGTACCATGGATTTTGATCTCGCCTTTGTCGCCATCGGCCAGGTGGGCAGCTTCAGCCCCGGTACGACACCGTTTGCCGTGTCCGAACGGGGTTGTATCGCAACCGATGCGCTGCGGACCACCATGCCGGGACTCTACGCGGCAGGCGATGCGGTCACCGGCCCATCCACCGTGGTCCACGCCATGGCTTCCGGCATACAGGCGGCCGCAACTATCCACGGAGATCTGAGCGGAGAGCGTGTACGAACGACAGAGACCCGGCCGCTTCACCGGGACTTCACCCCGATCCCACAGGGAATCCCCAGACAGAAACGCAGCGAAATGCCCGAACGTCAACCTGCGGAGCGGTTGCGCAGTTTCCATGAAGTCGCCCTGGGACTCTCCGAACAGCAGATTTTCGCCGAAGCGAGCCGGTGTCTGCAGTGCGGCGTCTGTTCGGAATGCCTGCAATGCACCGATGCCTGCGGCGCCGTCGGCGCCATCAAGCATCAGCAGTGTACCGCGGAGACTGTCGAACATGCTGGTGTCATCATCATCGCCGATCCCGACATGGCTCCCGCCATCCGCGGTGAAGACATCATCCGGGCGTATGGCCCCAAAGCCGCGCGGACCGATGTGAATGACATGATTGTCCGCGGCTTCGACGCCGCGGCTAAAGCCATGCTTCTGCTGGGCGGCTCCGCCCATCGCACCAAGGGACACGGCATGGCCTTCTCGGTGCCGGACGCCGGGCTCTCCTCCGAGATTCGCATCGGCGTCTTTGCCTGTCGCTGCAACGACTCGCTGGGCTGGCTTGACGGCATGACCGAATTCCTCAAAGAGCGGGAAGAACAGGAGCCGGCCATTGTCCATGTCGAAACCGTAGGCGCCGCCTGCATCAGCGAGAATACCGAAACCATCATCAAGACCGCCAGGGAAAAAGGGCTCACCAGAATCGTGCTCGCCTCCTGCGTCTGCTGTCCGCTCAACTTCGTCTGCTCGGCGTGCACCGACCAGAGAAGCCGTCTGAAGGACCGCCTTTTTCATGGCACGGGCATCAGTCGTTCCATGGTCGAGACGTGCAACCTGCGCGGAGAAATACTGCGACTGGTGGAGAGCAACCCGCAGCTGGCCATGCAGCGCTTCAAGGGACTGCTGCACCGATCCATCGAACGGGTCAAGAACCTCAAGCCGCTCCCCGCCGTTGACCGCAACTACAATTTTACCGCCGCGGTCATCGGCAACTCCCAGGCAACACTGAACAGCGCCATGCATCTGGCTGAAATGGACCACGATGTCTTTCATTTCGGCACCGAGCAACAGCCTGTCACCGATGGCCCGGACCACGCCAACATCCATAGTTTCACGGGCTGGAACGTGGTCGCCCTGCGCGGCACCATCGGCGATTTCCAGATTCTGGTCAAATCCGGCGAAGACCGCCAAGTGATCCGAGCCGGCACGGTGATCATGGGTGAAAATGCCCGTCGGCGTGTTCCCTACAGCTACCAGGAGGGCTTGCCCGACAAGTATGTTGAACCCGTCCTCCAGCAAAAAGGCGTTACCGACATTCCCTTCACCTACCCTTGCGCCACCGCAGTTCCCGGGCTCTTTCTCGCCCAGCCCTCGGGACTCAATGTCTCTAATCTTAAGAAAGGCGCCGCCGCGGCCATCATGGCCGCCGCGGCCCTGCCCCGAGGTCCGCGGCAAAGCAAGGGCTTCACCGTGACCATAGCCGCAAAGCGCTGCCGGGGCTGCGGCCGCTGTGCAGGTGTCTGCCCGTATCATGCCGTGACCTTTACGGCCAACCAGGTAGGCGGCTGGCAGGCCCAGGTCGATGAAGCCATCTGCAAAGGGTGCGGCAACTGTATCTCCGTCTGTCCGACGGGAGCCGCCGACAGCCCATACAGAAACACGGAATATCTCGCACAGGCCCTTGAGGAAATACTCCAGAATGATGCAGCCCAACGATAGTGCAATGACAATGAATCGCCCGAACAAAATAATGCTCTTTCTCTGCAACTGGGGGCCTCATGCGGCCTTTCTCAGCCTGCAGGATGAAAAGCGGGACATTCCCGAGGAAGTTCTCATGGTGCGTGTTCCCTGCACAGGCAGGATCGATCGTGCCCTGCTGATCAAGGCTTTTGCCATGGGAGCGGACGGCGTCGCCCTAGTGGGTTGCTCGGCAGGGACCTGCCGTTACGGCTCGGGAACCCGGACAGCCGCCCGCAACACCATGGATACAGCCAAGATCATGGATCTGATGGGTATCGGCCATCAGCGGCTTCGCCTTGCCACCTTCCTGCCCGAACAGGCTGATCAACTTCTCGAATTTCTGCACGACTTTTTAGACGACATCAAAAAGATGGGGCCGACAACAATCACCGCCTTGCCGACAGCGCAGGCAGCTGTCGGCCGGAAGGCACTACCCCGTGAGGAAGTCGCCGGCCTGGTCGCGAAATATGATATCCACGCCTGCCAGGACTGCGGAAAATGCTCATCCGCCTGTCCGCTGGCTCTCGTCGGCAAACCTTTTTCCGCCCGCGGCATCGCCTCGGCCGTGATCAACAACGATCTCTATAAACCAGGCGTGCAGGAAAATGTCTGGTCCTGCCTGACCTGCGGCCTCTGCTATGAACGGTGCCCGTCGGCGGTCGACTTTCCTGCCTTCATCAAGGACTTGCGCAACCTGTACCGGAAAAACACCATCCAGGGCGATGAAGCGCATGGCGGCTTTCTCCATTCCCTGTTGCGCTCCATGGCATCCGGGGACATGACCCCGAACCGGTGGCGGAACCTGCCGGACGACCTGCAGATAGACCAGGAGTCCCCTGTACTGTTCTATGGTGGGTGTGCGCCGTATTTCGATATCTTTTTCGGCAAGCACCTTGATGTACACACCGAGAAGATTCTCTTGGACGGGATCCGGCTGCTCAATTTCTTTGACGTCTCTCCGCGGCTGCTGGGTGATGAGCGCTGCTGCGGGCACGATCTGCTCTGGTCCGGGGAACAGGAGTATTTTAAAGAAGTTGGCCGCCTCAATGTGGAGCGGCTCAACAGTCTGGGCATCAAAACCATGATCACAGCCTGCCCGGAGTGTTATATGACCTTTAAAACCACCTACCCGAGCCGGGGACTGCAGCTCAATTTCGATGTCGTGCATCTCTATGACTTCCTCGAGCAGGAGATCGATCGCGGAGCCGTGGAGTTTTCAGCGCTCGACCGAGCCGTCACCTTTCAGGATTCCTGCCGGCTTTGCCGGCTTGAAGGTCGGGCCGAGCTGCCGCGCCAGCTTTTGAGCCGGCTGCAGCCATCCCGGTTCTCTGAAATGCGCGAGACGGGCAACGCGGCAATGTGCTGCGGCAATACCGCCTGGATGGGATGTGACGCGTATTCAAAAGCGATGCAGGTCAAACGGTTGCAACAAGCCAGGGAGACCGGGGCGGACCTGCTGATCACCTCCTGCCCGAAATGCCAGATCCATTTGCAGTGCGCAATGCAGGATCCCTTCCGCGGCGACGAGCTGCAGATCGAAATGGCTGATTTGACGAGTGTTATAGCTGAGACTATACGCTGGAAATAGATCGGAGAAAATTAACATGACAACACAGAGTGTCACCCAAAAATCCGGCGGGGACGGCAGCGATCCACGAATCGGCGTCTATGTCTGCCACTGTGGCTTGAACATCGCCCAGTCAGTGAACTGCCGGCAGGTTGCGGAAAAGGCGGCCGGTGCCGACGGCGTGGTCCTGTCCAAGGACATCCCCTATGCCTGCTCGGAGCCGGGGCAGCAGCAGATCAAACAAGATATCCTCGACAACCGGCTTGACCGGGTGGTTATCGCCTCCTGCTCTCCACGTCTGCACGAACCGACCTTCAAGCAGATGGTGCAATCCGCCGGCCTCAATCCCTACATGATGGAGATGGCCAACCTGCGCGAACAGTGCAGCTGGGTACACATGAACGACCATGACAGCGCCACCCGCAAGGCGGAAACCCTGGTGGATATGGCTATATCGCGAGTTCGCTACCTTATGCCGCTCACCGAGGACACCCTGCCGCTCACCAAAAAGACGGTGGTCATCGGCGGCGGTGTGGCCGGCATCCAGGCGGCTCTCGATCTGGCGGACAGCGGCTATGATGTGACGCTCGTCGAGAAACAACCCTCCATCGGCGGAATAATGGCGCAGCTGGACAAGACCTTTCCAACCATGGACTGCTCGATCTGAATACTCGGTCCGAAAATGACGGATGCCGGTCGGCATCCCCGGATCAAGCTGCTGACCTTGAGCGAGGTCGTGGACGTCAAAGGCTATGTGGGCAATTTCGACGTCAAGATTATCAAACGGGCCAAATATGTCGACGAGTCCGCCTGCACCTCCTGCGGCGAATGCGCCAAGGTGTGCCCGGTGGTGCGCCCCGATGAATTCAATATGGGACTGGGCTCGCGCCGGGCGATCTACAGCCCGTTCCCGCAGGCCGTCCCCTCATCGTACCTGATCAACATCAAGGAGTGTCTGGGCCATAACCCCGCCGTCTGCTCCAAGTGTGTCGACGTCTGCGACAAGAAGTGCATCAACTTCCACATGTCGGACGAGGAGATTGTCGAGCGGGTGGGCACCATCATCGTGGCCACCGGCCTCAAGCCCTACGACCCGACGGAACTCGACGAGTACGGCTACACTCGCTTTGAAAACGTGCTGACCAGCCTTGAGTTCGAGCGGCTGGTGAACGCCGGCGGCCCGTCCAGGGGCGAACTGGTGCGGCCGACCGACAGGCGGCATCCGAAGTCGGTCGGTTATATCCAGTGCGTCGGCTCCCGCTCCTCGCGCAAGGGCGGCAGTTACTGCTCGAACATCTGCTGCATGAACACCATCAAGTCCACCCTGGTGCTCAAGGAGCACTACCCGGACATGGAAGTGAAGGTGTTCTACATCGATATCAGAGCCTTCGGCAAAGGCTTCGAGGAGTTGTATGCCCGCAGCCGAAGACTTGGTGTGCAGTTTATCCGCGGCCTGCCGGGCTCGGTGGAGGAGACGGCCGACAAGGGGCTGCGGGTGGCGGTGGAAAACAGCGCGAGCTCCCTGGAGTTCCATGAGCTGGATATGCTGGTCCTGGCCCAGGGCATGCAGCCGGCCCCCTCCACTCAGCGTCTCCAGGAGATGATGGGGCTGCAGCTGACGCCCGACGGCTTCTACCTCGAGGCCCACCCGAAACTCCAGCCGGTGGACGCCGCCACCCGCGGCGTCTTTTATGCCGGCTGCGCGGAAGGCCCCAAGGATATCAAGGAAAGCGTCACCCAGGCCTCGGCTGCGGCGGTGCGGGCCATCCGGCTAATGCACAGGGGAGAGATCACCACCGAGCCGATCACCGCTGAGGTCATAGCAGAGAAGTGCACATCCTGCGGCATCTGCGCCCAGGTCTGCCCCTATAATGCCATCACCGTGGACAAGAAGAACAAACAGCCGGCCTCGGTAAATTCGGCCGCCTGTGCCGGCTGCGGGACCTGCGCCGCCGAATGCCGCGACGACGCCATCAGCATGAACCATTACACCGATCAACAGATCCTGGGACAGGTGGATGCCATGCTGCAGACGGCGCCGGAGTCCAAGATCCTGGTCTTTGCCTGTAACTGGTGCTCCTACGCGGGAGCCGACTACGCCGGCGTCTCACGCCTTCAGTATCCGGCCAACGCGCACCTGGTGCGGGTCATGTGCTCGGGCCGGGTGGATGAGAAATTCGTCTGGGACGGCTTTCGCCGCGGCGCCCCCGTGGTGCTGGTCAGCGGCTGTCATATCGGCGACTGCCACTATATCGACGCCAACCACTGGACCGAAAAGCGCGTCACCCGTATCCGCAAGAAAATGGAAAAGATGGGTATCCGCCCCGAACGCCTGCAGTTGGAATGGATCAGCGCCGCCGAAGGCATCCGCTTTGCAAGGAAGATGGAGGAGATGGAGGAGATCCGCCGTACGGTTACCAGTGAGGAGATAGAGGAGACGATCGAATTGCTGCGGAAGATGTAAGTTAGCGGCATAAGCGAGATAAGAAAACAGTAGGTGCAAAAGAAGCCTCCGCACCTACGAAGAGCTCTCATTTAGTACCTTAGAAATTCATTTCGTGTTTTTTGAAACAAATTTCGTGAAGGTACTTATACCCCTCAAGGGGGTACTGAAAAGAGTCCCTCTGCTGTCGGAGGGGATGACAACCCTTTGGGTTGCGGGCGGCAGCCCGCATTAGAGTCAAATAAACTTTGAATGTTGGATTTGTACTAGACGAACTCGGATGAAATGCTATCCGCGACTCAATCGAGTGCTTCCCTAACCTTTTCGGCCAGTTCATTTTTAGAGAAAGGTTTCTGGATGCATGACACTTCTTCTTTAAGCATCCCTTGGTTAGTAATGATATTGGCCGTATAGCCTGACATGAACAGACATTTCATCTCAGGCCGGCTCTCCATCAATCGTACTGACAATTCACGGCCGTTCATTTCGGGCATGATCACGTCAGTTGCAAGCAGGTGTATCTGACCGGAATACTCACCGGCCAGGCGAATTGCCTCGCCCGGAGTACCTGCTGCCAATACGGTATAGCCCAGGCGTTCGAGCATCATCTTACTCATTTGTAAAAGCGACGGTTCATCCTCCACCAACATGACGATTTCATCTCCAGGTGAAACAGATTCACTCGATGCAGTTGCCCGCATCTCTGTGGTCGTCTCGACATGCCGGGGGAGGTAGATGGTAAAGGTTGTTCCCTGTCCATGTTCACTGTCGACATTGATGAAGCCGTTGTTCTGCTTAACCGCCCCGTACACCGTGGCGAGACCAAGGCCGGTTCCCTCGCCCACGTTTTTGGTTGTAAAGAACGGTTCGAAGATATGAGCCAATGTCTCCTTATCCATGCCACTACCGGTATCGCTTACGGTAATCCGCACATACTCCCCCGGCAGAGCCCCTACGTGTGTAGCGCAATAATCCTTATCCAAGGTCGCGTTTTCCGTTTCAACCGTTAGTTTGCCGACACCGGCGATAGCGTCGCGGGCATTGACACAGAGATTGGCGAGAACCTGGTCTATTTGCGACGGGTCCATGTTGATTGGCCAGAGACTGTTTCCCGGCATCCAAATGAGACTGATGTTTTCACCGATGAGGCGTCTCAACATTTTGAGCATCCCTTCTATGGTCTGATTCAGATCAAGTACTCGGGGTGTTACTGTCTGTTTGCGGGCAAAGGTCAACAGTTGTCGGGTCAAGTCTGCGGAGCGCATGGCAGCTTTCTGTATTTCCTCCAACTCGGCATGGAAACTCTGAGACGGGCCTACCTGATCGAGAATGATTTCAGAGTAGCCAATAATCACCCCAAGCATGTTGTTGAAATCGTGTGCCACACCTCCCGCAAGCTGACCGACAGCTTCCATTCTCTGAGATTGCCGCAACTGTGCCTCGAGCCGAGCCTGCTTCTCCTCGGCTCGGCGACGCTCGGTTATATCACGGGCCACGCCGAGCACCATTGGCACAGTCGCCGAGGGCAGATAGACAACGCGCACCTCCACTGGAAAAATTGTGCCGTCCTTGTTGCGATGGGCGGTATCCAGAGTGGTTTTCCCCTCCTTTGCCAGATGCTCGATATAGGAGGCAAGCATGGCGGCGTCGGCATGGGCCCGGGCATCGATATCGGCAATGCTCATTCGGAGCAACTCCTCCCGGGAATAGCCGGTTTGACGCTCAGCCTCGGCGTTAACGTCGAGCAGGTGACCGCCCGTATCGGCAAGATAGATGGCGTCGGCGGCATTGTTCACCAGCGCCTTGAAGCGCGCCTCGCTCTCGCGCAGGGCCTTCTCCTGCTCTTGGCGACGGCTGACATCGGTCTCGAGAGCGGCGACCATGCTATCAATCGCCCTGGCTAGCACTCCGAACTCCGATAATTGATAGGAGAGTCCGGTGCGGGCGGAGAAGTTGCCTGAAGACACCTCCCTGGTAGTGGCGAGAAGGCGTTGCAGTGGCTCGGCGATCACCCTCCGACCATAGGCAAAGAGAAAAACGGCGAAGCCGGTCGCGCATCCGCAAAGAAGGAGGAGATTGACCGTCATCTGCCGCTTCGCGCCGGCGTACAACTCCCTTTTGTTCAGTCCGACCACCAGGGTAAAACGGCTTTCCTGCTGTCCGATAGTGATCGGCACGATCACATAGACACTGCCCTCCTTATCACCACCTGCCACGGCTAATTCCTGCAACCCCGGCCCGCGCAAGGAAAGCTGCGGTGGCAAACAATCTTTGCCGGCAAGACCGATCAATTGCGGTTTTTCGGCGGCAAAAAGAACGGTATCATCATGATCGAGAAGATAAATTTCACCTCCAGGAGCGGTCAATTTTTCGGAGAAGAGCTCCTCAAAAAACGACAGTTTCAGGGCGGCGCCGAGAATCAGCCGCACCTCCCCTTCCTGGTTGAGCACCGGCAGGGCATAAGGCAGGGAGGCGGTGCCGGCAGACTTGCTGATTATGAACTCGTCGACAACGAAGGCTTTACTCTCCATGATCCGCTTGAACCACTGGCGCTGACGCACATCAAGGGGAAGAGTGGCAGGAATCGAACAGGCCTGGACAAAACCGTCAGGTGAGGCGGCGACCATGGTCGAATAATGCGGCATGGCGGTGTGACTCTTCTCGAGGAGCGCGGTGATGGCCTGAAAATCACCAGTCCGTACCGCTTCGCTGGAGGACAGGGCGGTCAACACCTGTTGTGTTTCCCGGCTGATGGCAAAATAGCGCTCAGTGATCCTGGCGCTACGCTCGTGAACCGCATCGGTTGCCCGGGCAAGCGTCAACCGCTCCACTGTTTTATTGACGGAGACGGTCCAACCGACCATGCAGGCAGTCAGCAGCAGGACAATGATCAGGAGATGTGTTCGAATCAGCCAGGTTAGAGGGTGCAAGCGATTCATCATTGACTCCCCAGGAGAAAATGGTCGCCACTACTCGCCACACCGAGAACACGGCCCGGTTCCTGTTCATCCCCCACTTTATCATATGGTTGACATGGCAGATAAGTCAGCATTAGGCATTCTAATGCGGGCCGACGCCCGCAACCCAGGGGTTGTGATCCCCCCCACAGCAGAGGGACTCTTTTCAGTACCCCCTTGAGGGGTATTAGTACCTTAGAAATTCATTTCAAAAAACACGAAATGAATTTCTAAGGTACTAATGACATTTTTTTCAGGCGAGCGAATTCTGGCCAAATCTATTGGTCAACCCTTTTGTTCTCCTCCCGCAACAAAACTGAGATAAAACCGGATGAAGTATGAGAAGGAAATTGTCTCACATGATTTTCATGAGATCAAACGGAAATTTATAAAATATAGTTCTATAGGGTCTGGTTGCCACAAGTGACAGAGTAGCTCTTCCGAAAACTTAGAAAATCAAAGCGAGGAGCCTGATGGACTACGACTGCAAGCTGGCAAGGATCCAACCATTCCGGAATCCGGCGGTTGCCTTTACCTCCTGTCGAAGCATCCCACAGACCTCTGTCAAGCTTTTTCTTTCAGGTTTTCAAGCGTTTCAACCGCCAGGGCCTCGACAAGTCTTCGCATCTATTCAATTTCGAAAAACAACATTTTCGTTGACCAAGAAGGGCTATTTGTTACAGTTTTACGAAAATTTACGTTGACGGCCAGACCTGCGGTGTGAAGAGGTGGGGGAGGGGCAACCGAATCCATGACAGACGAAAATCAAGATACTGAAAAGAGCATCGAGTGCATATGCAATGAGCAGATAGGTAAGATGCTGAAAGTTAAAGAGCTTCGTGCGGAGATCGCTGGCCTCGAATTGCAGAAGGCCAAGCTGCAGGCCGATTATGATCGTTTGCAGCAGTTATGTGACAAGGCACCGCTCGGCTACCAGTGGCTCGATGAAAACGGCTGCTTCCTCAGCGTCAATAAGGCCTGGCTGGATATTCTGGGATATCGGTGGGATGAGGTTATAGGCCGTAGTTTTGCCGATTTTCTCCACCCCGAATGGCAGGATCGCTTCCGCGAAAACTTCCCCCGCTTCAAGGCCGTCGGCGAAATCATCGGTTTGGAGTTTATGATGCGCCGCAAGGACGGGCAATCCATGCTCGTCGCCTTCGACGGCAAAATCGGCACCAACCCCGATGGCCGCTTTCAGCCGACGCACTGCATTTTCCGTGACACCACCGCCCATCGGGCGGAAGAAGCCAGGCGGGAAGCGGAGCGCCGGCTGCTTCGAATCTGTCACCTAGCCGTTGATCTTCGGGAACTGATCGGCAATCTCATCGCCTTTTTCAAGGAAATGACAGATTGCCAGGCGGTCGGCATCCGGCTGCGTCAGGGAGAGGACTACCCCTATTATGAGAGCTGCGGTTTTCGCCCGTATTTCATCCGCGCCGAAAACTTTCTCTGTGAACGTACTCCGGAAGGCGGCATCTTTCGCGACGGCGCCGGCAAACCGGTGCTGGAATGCATGTGCGGCAACATCCTGCGCGGCCGCTTCGATTCCTCCCTGCCCTTCTTCACTGATAGAGGCAGTTTCTGGACCAACAGCACCACCGGGCTGCTGGCCCGGACCACCGAAAGCGATCGCCAGGCTCGCACACGCAACCGATGCAACGGCGAGGGTTACGAGTCGGTGGCTCTCATCCCTTTCCGCCTGCGCGAAGAGGTATATGGCCTGCTGCAGCTGAACGACAAGGCACCGGGTCGTTTCACCCCGGAGCTGATCGTTCAGCTTGAGGATCTCGCCGCCTATGTCAGCCTCAGCTTTTCCAAACACATGGCTGACACCTTTCGGCAGGAGAGCGAGGAAAGATACCGATCTCTTTTCGAGAACAGTCCCGATGCTATATTCCTCACCATTCCCGATGGAGGAGTCGTATCCGCCAATCCCGCTGCCCGCGCTATGTTCGGGATGTCCGAAGAAGAAATTCGCAAGGCTGGGCGCAATGGTTTGGTAGCCCCTGACGACCCTCGACACTTAGCGGCTATTGAAGAACGGAAACTCACTGGAAAAGTCACCAAGGCCGAGCTTTGTTTTGTGAAAAAGAACGGCGAACGATTTCTGGGAGAGGTGGATTCTGTCATCCTGCCCGGCGAACCTCCTCGATCCTTCATCATTATTCAAGACATTACTAAACGAAAACAGACAGAAGAAGCGCTGAGGGAGAGTGACCGGCTGCTGCGAGAGTTCCTGGAACAGCTACCGGTGGGGACGGCACTGATCGATACGCAAGGTCAGATACGGCTGGGCAACGAGGCCTTTCGGCAAATGGTGCCGCAGCGTATACCATCTTGCGATCCAGAAAGACAGCATCGGTGGCGCATGTGGGATGCGGAAGGCAGACCTGTGGAGCCTGTCAATTGGCCGGGTGCGAGGGCGCTGCAGGGAGAGATGGTAGTGCCGGGAATGGAGGTCCTGTTTGTAGAGGCGAACGGGCGGGAGGTTTGGCACCGGGTTTCGGCGGTACCATTTCGAGGCACATCGGGAGAGATTGTGGGGGCGATCACCGTTGTTCAGGACATTGACGTGGTGAAACGGGCCGAGGAGGCGCTGCGGGAGAGCGAAGAGCGGTATCGGGATACTGTGGAGTTCGCTGTGGATGGAATCCTGTTGGGCTCTGCCGACGGGAAAATCATTGGAGCCAATTCACAAATGCAAAAGTGGCTTGGCAGACCTTTAGAGCAACTTCTCGGCTTGCACGTCAGCGAGTTGTTCGATCCCGAAGAACTCGAGGCCAAGCCTCTGAGATTCGACCTGTTAAACTTGGCACAGCCGTTGGTGAATGAACGTAACCTGCGCTGCTCCGATGGGACAAGCCTGCCGGTGGAAATGCATTCCAAAAAGATGCCGAACGGCACCTATCAGTCGATCTATCGCGACATTTCCGAGCGCAGAAAATATGAGGAGGAACTGAAAACGCTTAATGATGAATTGGAACGTCGGGTTGAACTCCGTACGCATGAGCTTCAAAAGACCCAGTCCCACCTTCTACACGCTGAAAAACTATCGGCTATAGGCAGACTGTCCGCCTCTATCGCCCATGAGTTCAACAACCCTCTCCAGGGGATTATGACTATACTCAAGGGATTTCAGAAAACATTGGCACTGGAAAAACAGGATAAGATTCTTCTCGACTTGGCGTTCAGCGAATGTGAGCGAATCAAATATCTCGTTCGTAGCCTTCAGGATTTTAATCGTCCTTCTGCAGGCAGAAAAGTTTTCATGGACGTGCATGCGACGATAGATTCGTTGATGCTATTGAGTAAAAGTGATTTGAGGCGCAGAGGGATTAGAACGGTCTTAAACTACGACAAGACGTTGCCGCAGATTTTGGCTATTCCAGACCAAATCAAGCAGGTCATCCTCAACCTTTTGCAAAATGCGGCTGATGCCTGCAATGGAAGTAATGGCGCAATCACGATAAGCACCAGCCACATAGGTGAAAGGATAGCTGTGGCAATAAAAGACAATGGGATAGGCATAGCCCCTGACAGGTTCACTCAAATTTTTCAGCCATTTTATACAACAAAACCGGAGGTAAAGGGAACAGGTCTAGGACTATCTATCTGCCACGGCATTATCGAGAATCATCAAGGAGAAATTCGTGTTGAGAGTGAGCCAGGTAAAGGCTCGACCTTCACAGTTCTGCTACCCATTGTTGGGGAGAGTTCGAAGATTTAGCGACTGGGACTGCACACCCGGTTTAGACACAGGCACTCCACACTATGCTTCGTGTACTTTTCCCCTGGCAAATCGAATATCAATGAACATGTGAAAATTTAGATGCTTCCTGTCCTGTCGCCCCTCCTGTCAAGTGATGTCTCATGGCATGTGTTGCCAACAACCAAAACGACAGGAGGTCTACCATGATGCTCTTTGTAGCATTGAAGCTTTTCGGCTTGCGACCCGATCATTCAAAGTAGGCGATCAGAGCGCTGAAACTGGCAAAGACAGAGGCGACCAAAATGAAAGCATTTAAACAGGCAACTTTCCTGGAATGTGAGTTGACCTGACTATAGCTTCACAGTGTATGATTACTGCAAATAACTTTGAAATTCAAAGGAGCAGAATCATGAATACTCAGGCTGGAACTCGCATTACCCGGGAATACTGCATGGAAATTAATGCTGAAGCCAAGGAGATATTTCCGCTGTTGTGTCCGGTTCGTGAATACGACTGGATACCTCACTGGCGCTGCAGGATGTTGTACAGCGCTTCTGGATTTGCAGAACTTGGATGCGTCTTTCAAACAGAACTGGACGACCGCTATGGGACGGAGACTTGGCTGGTTATTTGTCACGAGAAGGATCGCAAAATTGCCTTTGTCCGAACCGGTCCGCGTCGCGTAACGTACTATGAAATCACCCTTACTCCTTCAAAGAAGGGGACACGTCTTATTTGGAGCCAGGTAATAACAGGTCTTGACAGCAAGGGATGCGAGTTGATATCGGCGGAATCGCCTTCAGAGTTTGCCGCCACGATGCACAATCTTGAAGGACTTTTGGTGCAGTACCTTAAATGTTGATAGCAGGTGGGACAATGGCGATGACAATAGGCAAAATGGCGAAAAAGTATGGACTTGCACGGTCGACGCTTCTCTATTACGACGCCATCGGTTTATTCACCGCGTCTCACCATAGTAAAGGGGAATATCGCTTTTACAATCAGGAAGATGAGAAGCGCCTGGCCCAGATCTGTAAATACCGGGAAGCCGGAATTCCTCTGAAGGACATTCAGATAATCCTCAATTCTCCCGAAACCTCCGTCACTACCATTCTCGAACAGCGATTTGCTGAACTCAACCATGAGATCCGCAAACTCTATGACCAGCAGAGAATCATAGCGGGACTCCTCAAGCACCCAGAAGTACTAACTCTCTCTAGAGCTATGACCAAGGAATTGTGGACCTCGCTTCTAATGCAGGCAGGCTTTACCGAGCAGGATATGCGGGAGTGGCATATCGTGTTTGAACGAGCCGACCCTGAAAAGCACAGACTCTTTCTTGAGCATTTGCACATTTCCGAAGACGAGATTGCTGTGATACGTGGCTGGGCGCGAGACTCGGCCACGCTAGACCCCTGAGATCTGCACTGTAACTCGATGGTTGTCGACCTCGGCATTGCGTGTTCATCTGTTTTCCCGGGTGAGACTGGCTCCTCCTTCTTTCCCCCCTGAGGGCGCGTGATATGTTTCTGTTCCCTAATCGCATCATTCGTGATACGATTCAACCATGCAAACACATCAATGGATCTGGCAACATCGCAACTGGCCACATTTTTCTTTTCAGGCTGACCACCTCCTGACCGATCTGGTGGAAGCTTCGAAGATGATTGGTGCACTGGAAACAATAAGCCGATCAATAAGTGATCAGGAAAACACAGCGGCGCTTGAGCGCGTGTTATCTGATGATGCCATGGAAACATCGGCAATCGAAGGAGAAACTCTCCGTCGCAGTTCCGTAAGATGCTCAATCCGTAAAAAACTGGGATTACCTATCGATCAGGATGACCAAGACGTACGGACAGATGGTCTCGTTGCCATGTTATTTGACGCCAGAATCCAGATACAAGAACCGCTTACTCCTGCAAGAATATTGGGCTGGCATGCAGCACTCTTCCCCACAGGCTATTCGGGGCTGAAAAAAATTCGTGTTGGTGAATACAGAGGTCCGGAAGAAATGCAGATCGTTTCCGGGCCGCTGGGTAAAGAGACTATTCATTACATCGCCCTGCCGCATAGCAGGCTGGAAGTCGAAATGGAACAGTTTCTCGGGTGGCTGAACACAAACAGGGAGCATCCGCCACTCCTCAAGGCGGGAATTGCCCATCTATGGTTCATCATGATTCACCCCTTTGATGATGGAAATGGCCGGGTCGGAAGGGCCATCATCGATCATCTCATGGCCGTACATTACCCCAGGCTTATGCGGCTCATCTCTTTTTCCAAACAGTTTAGCCATGATAGAAAAGGGTATTACGCGGCATTGGAACTGGCAGGCAAAGGTGGAATGGACATTACTGTCTGGCTCAACTGGTTTCTACAGGCGGCCATCACCGCAATGCAGGAGGCGCAGTGGGTAGTTGATACCGTGCTGCGGAAAACCAGCTTCTGGCAAATGCACAGGGATACCTCCTTCAATGAAAGACAGCAAAAAGTGATCAACCGACTACTTGATGCTGGTGGACAATTCATCGGCAACATGACCACCAGAAAATATGTGGGCATGACTCAATGCAGCAAGGTCACCGCAAGCCGAGACTTGGCAGATCTTGTTAAAAAAGGAGTAATGCAAAAAACTCCCGACGGCGGAAGAAGTACAAGCTATACCCTTTGCACGGCTGTTTCTCCAGCCCCGGCAACCGAATAACGTTTGGATTTGTACTGGCAGCCTTATGTTTATACACGTTGCTCCTGATAAGGATGTTTCCTGAGCTTGAAAAATGGCAATCTGCTTCAAATCGCTAAAAAAGAATCGATTTGCCCTTTACCTAGCCGACAGTTCCGTGCCTCGACTCATGATCTCGATATACCCCGCATAGCTAAACAAGCGATTACGTTTCTGCGCGGTCAGCTCCTTTACTATGCCAAGTTTTTCCAGATGGCCGAGCGCCTTGTTGACAGTTGCCGGGGTTATGCCGGTCTTCTTTACCAGTGAACCTGATGTGGCGATGGGATGTTCCATTAGTGCCCTGTGTACCTGTAGAGTCGATGTTGCAGCCCGGCCAAGGCCGTTTATTTTGTCGCGGTCCTGTACGGAGAGGGCCAGAAGCTGCTGCGACGTTTCCACTGCTTGGGTGGCGGTGACGATGACCGCCTCGGCGAAGAAATCGAGCCAAGCTTCCCAATCACCTGTCAGGCGGACATTATTGAGCAATTCGTAATAATACTGCCGGTGTGTCTTGAAGTAGAGGCTCAGATAGAGCATCGGTTCCCGCAGCACCTTCTGCTCGCACAAAAGCAACGTGATCAGCAGACGGCCAAGACGACCATTACCATCCAGGAATGGGTGGATGGCCTCGAACTGCACATGTGCCAACGCTGCTTTGAGCAACACCGGAGTCGGTTCCGGCTGGTCATGGAGGAAGAGTTCTAGCTTGCTCATGCACTCAAGCACCTCTTCAGCAGGCGGCGGAACAAAAGCAGCGTTGCCCGGCCGGGTACCGCCGATCCAGTTCTGGCTACGCCGAAACTCACCCGGAGTTTGATTACTGCCCCTGCCCTTGATCAGCAGCACTCCGTGGATCTCGCGGAGCAGCCGAAGCGACAGCGGTAGACCCTCTTCCATCAGGTGCAGGCCGTGGTCGAGGGCGGCGACATAGTTGCTGACTTCCCGAACGTCATCCAGCGGCACGCCCGGTTCCTGATCCAGTTCGAACAACAGCAAGTCCGACAACGAAGACTGGGTTCCCTCGATCATGGATGAGAGGACTGCCTCCTTGCGTATGTACATATAGAGGAAAAGGGAGGTGTCCGGCAGCAGGGTCGAGACGCTATCCAGTCTCCCGAGCGCCAGTAGAGCCTGATCGAACTTACTGCGCAGCTCCGGCGTCCAGTCGATGGCTGGACGTGGCGGTAGCGAAGAGGGCACGAAGGCTTGAGCCTTCTCTCCCACTGTCGAAATGGTTACGTATCTGCCCTGGAGTTCTCGCTTCATCCTGTCTGCCTTGAAACTAAAATAAAATCTGTTCTTATTTTACATTTCTGCCATATCCTATAATAAAAACCTGGGAAGGATAGATCAAGCAGATTCCATCACAAAAATAATGTTCACTGGCAAGAACGAGCTGAGTAGAAATTTCAAGAATCTGTCGCCCCTCCTGTCATGTCCATGAGGTATACTTGTCTCATGGCATATTTCGCCAACAATCTCAACGACAGGAGGTGCACCATGAAAGTATCACAGGCAGTCGATTTCCATCTGCAGTATCACCGAGCCAATTCCAAAAAAAAATACCGTCAAAACCTGTGAGTTCGTCCTCTCCAGGTTCACGGCGAAATTTGGTAAACGTGATCTGGCCAGCATTTCTCAGGAAGAGGTACTGGAGTTTCTGCTTTCGCTGACAAAAGACAACAAGCAAGCCACAAAGCGTAATCGATATTCTGTTCTGGCAGCCTTCTAAAATTTCAGCATCAACACCGCCCTGCCGGCGCTTACCAATCCCTGCAACACGTCCGTCATCAGAAAAATCTTCAAGCGCCCGTGGAACATCGTCGATAAGGAGACGATTGATGAGATCATCTTCAGTACGGCAAACACCAGAAACAGATTGATGCTGGAATTGATGGCCAGGGGTGGCATGAGAGTCGGCGAAGTCCTGAACTTGACCCCGGCGGATATCCAAGAGAGAAGCCTGACCATCCAGAACCCCAAAAGCGGGCGTGCCGAAGAGACGGTTTATGTTCCACGAAAAATAATGGTAAGGTTAACCGGCTATGTAAGGGATAGAAATATCGGTAAGAATGACAAAATCTTTCCTATTTCCTATGTTGCCGCCTGGTCGATGGTGAGCAAGGCAGGAAAAATGGTTGATATCGAACTGCGGCCGCATGATCTTCGCCGGCATGCAGCCACATATGCTTCAAGGTCTGGTACTCCCATTGAAATCGTCAGCAAAGTCATTCTGCGCCATGCTGACCTCTCAACTACGCAGCGGTACCTCGGTAAGGTGAATGACACCGAAGCAATCCGGTGGATCGAGACTCTTTATGGATAGACCGCCTCAAGAGGGCGAGGCCGTTTCCTCGCCCTCTTTTGGGCAACAGTAGACATCTTCAGCTTGGGAGTGGCAAGGCATGAAAGATATAAGCGTTGCCAATCATAACATTTAGTCCGCTTGTATGTGGGGGCTTGCTCAGGCTCCCTATTAAAGGGAACCAAGCAAAATTTTCTTCAGTAATGTTCAGTCGATTTTCGCAAGGTCTCGTTATCCCGGTGGCGATGGCCGCGGCGGTGTTCGGTTCTTTCGTTTTTTCCCCTTTGGTCAAAATAATAAAAGCACGCAGTTCGAGCGGCGAGAAGCTGACTCATATGATCTCCCTTGGTGATGAGTTGCCTGGTTGTTTTCGATGCCCGATCCGATCTGGCATTGGTCTTCATGAGTTACCATTAAGCAACCGGCGGATCTTCCGCCATGAGGCCATGGCATTTTTCTACCTGCCCCGCCCGCGAATCATCCCGCCAAAGCATTTATACGAGCAGAAGAGTGCCCAACTGCATGAGTAGGATCAGAGCCACACAACGCTCCAGCCAAACCTCTCCCAGAAGAAGTGATTGGCTCAATCTTCCGTGACGACAAACATGGTGAAGATTTTCGAGAATCGTTTCATTGTGAGCCTGAGAAGGTTACAAGCAGTTCACGCAGAACTTCTACAGGATTTTCGATGAGGTCACTCGTCCAGAACCCCTATAGTCCCGCCTCACTGTGCACATCTCTCAAGGCTGATCAATGTTTGCAGCAGAAATGAAGAAGAACGGGAAATCATGGTGAAGATTTGGTAGCATAAGGATCGTCACACCCGCCGCTATGCCGAGGCTGGTGACGATCTCATTCTATGGGTGGGGAAATGCCTACTGGAAACTTCGACAGTGAGTTCAAGAATCTAATTGAGGAACTACAGGCTCAATTGAAGGCGAAGGATGAGGAAATTGCTCGTTTAAAATCCAGACTGTCCCCTGAGATTAAGAGCCCCCCTTGCAGCAATGGAAAGGCTCTCGCCGAAGAGACCGGAGCCGCCATGGCGCTTGCGGAATGGAGCATGCAGCAGGCACTGCTAGCCGGTCATTCATTCACCTTCGACTGGAATCCAACCACGGACCAAGTGCAGCGTTCAGACAGCTGCTTGCCAATCCTCGGCCTCGCAAGCGAGGTCGCTATCCGCAACACCGGCCAGGATTTCTTTCAGCGTATTCACCCAGACGACCGCGACCGTTTCGTGCAGATTCTACACGCGTTGACACCTGAAAATGCCAACTACTCTACAGAATTCCGAGTCAGGCGCGGAGACGGCGCTATAATTGTATTAGAAGAAACCGCCATGGCCCAGTTCGATGTCGACGGAAGGCTGAAGCGGGTAATCGGTGTAGCCACCGATATCAGTACACGAAAACAGGCCGAGGCGGAGTTACGAAGGAGCGAAGGGCGCTATCGGTTGCTGCACGAGAGTCTGCGCGACGGGTTCGTCCAGGTTACGATGGACGGAAGAATCATCGACTGCAATGAGGTCTACTCTCGAATGTTGGGGTATTCAACCGAGGAAATTCGTCTCCTGACGTACATTCAGATAACACCGGAGCGTTGGCATGATATGGAGGCAGCCATCGTTAGCGACCAGGTCATGCCCCGAGGATACTCTGATATATACGAAAAGGAATATCGCCGAAAAGATGGAACGGTCTTCCCAGTGGAATTGCGGACAATACTTATCCGTGACGATGAGGGCAAACCATCCGCGATGTGGGCCATCGTTCGAGACATTACCGAGCGCAAGCAAGCCGAGGAAACGCTGCTCCGTGAGCGCAATGTGCTCCAGTCGGTAATGAATGGTGCGAAAAACTCGCATCTTGTTTATCTCGATCGCGACTTCAATTTCGTACGTGTCAATGAGACCTATGCAACAACTTGCGGGTACCAGCCCGAAGAAATGATCGGCAAAAATCATTTTGACCTCTATCCTCACGCCGAGAACGAAGCCATCTTCGCCAGGGTTCGAGATACCGGGGAGCCGTATGAAGTTAAGGACAAACCGTTCCAATTTCCGGACCAGCCGGAACGAGGCATCACCTTCTGGGATTGGACGCTCTCTCCAGTAACTGATGATAATGGCAAAGTAAACGGCCTGGTTTTTTCCCTTTACGAAACTACCGGTCGAAAAAGGGCGGAAAAGGCTCTTAAGTCCAGTGAAAGGAAATTTCGCCGTTTATTTGAAAAACATAGTGCAACGATGCTCCTAATAGATCCGGTAAGTCTGGTTATTTTGGATGCCAATCCGGCCGCATCCAAATTCTACGGCTACTCCCGGAGCAGATTGCGGACTATGAAAATTGACTCTATTAATTGTGCCCCCCCGAATGAATTCTCCGAATTAGCAAAACAAATAGAGGAACAGAAGCTAGATTATTTCGTAACCCCTCACCGGCTGGCCGATGGGTCGGTCCGTACGGTCGAGGTTTATTTGTCGCCTATCCCGATTCAGAAAAGACGGTTCGATTTTGTTGTTATCCATGATATCACTGACCGTAAGGCTGCGGAGGATGCGTTGCGACAGAACGAAGCTCGTTTACAGGCAACAAATGATAAACTCCTGGAGAGTGAACAACGTCTGCAGTTATTCATAGAGCATGCTCCTGCGGCACTCGCGATGTTTGACCACGAGATGCGATATCTCAGTGCCAGTCGTCGCTGGTTGAAAGACTATAATTTAGGAGATCGTGACTTAACTGGGATGCTGCACTACGAGGTTTTTCCAGATTTGCCCGAGCGGTGGAAGGAAGTGCATCGTCGAGGGTTGGCTGGTGAGGTGTTGAGGGAAGAAGCCGATCTTTATGAGCGAGCTGACGGATCGTCCAAGTGGAATCGTTGGGAGATTCGTCCGTGGTACAATATTTCCGGTGAAATTGGCGGAATAGTAATTTTCACAGAAGATATCACAGAGCGTAAACAACAGGAAGTGCAACTCAAGAATTTAAATAATGAGCTGGAACAAAAAGTTAGAGAGCGAACTAGAGAGTTGATCGAAACTCAGCACCAGTTCTTGCATGCTGAAAAACTTGCGGCGATAGGTCAACTCTCCGCATCAATTGCCCATGAAGTGAATAACCCTTTGCAGTCCATTCTGACCGTCCTAAAGGGCTTGAGTAAACAAGCAAATTTGCCGGAAGTGGATTCTAAATATTGATCTGGCCATCGGTGAAGGATATCGCATCAAAGGGCTGATCAGAAGTCTTCAGGATTTCTATCGTCCTTCCTTACGAAGAAAGACTTTGCTGGATGTAAACAGCACCTTAGACTTGCTGCTACTGCTCCACAAAAGCGACTTCAAAAGAAGGCAAGTGGCCGTAAAACTCGACTACCAGGATCGGCTGCCGATGATATCTGCGGTTTCCGACCAGATTAAGCAGGTTTTTCTTAATCTGCTGGTCAATGCGGCGGAGGCCTGTTCTTCTTCTCATGGTGGAGTGATAACGATCAGAACTCGTAGGCAGGGAGATAAGGTGGCGGTGGCTATCAAGGATACCGGAATTGGTATTAAGCCTGAACAGATGGATCAGCTCTTTCGGCCCTTCTACACCACAAAATCAGAAGTCAAAGGAACGGGTTTGGGGTTGTCAGTAAGCTATGGGATTGTGAAAAACCATGGAGGAGAAATTCTGGTAACAAGCAAGCCAGGGGAAGGGGCGACCTTTACCGTTTTGTTGCCCATCAATAGTTCCGATCCTGATAAGATACAGTGAAATCTTGACAGCTTTGCACGTCTTGCGGCCGTCTTTCTTCGACTGCCATCGGCACCCTTCCTCAATGTTTCCGTTAGATTTGCAATAACTCCTTCAGTTTGATATCCAAATATTTGCTCTGCCAAGGATTAGTAACTTTAAATCCCGTCGAGTTTACCTTCTTCCTGAACACCGCCTGGTCTTGGACTGCGTGAGGCAGAAAGATCAGAAAGATGAACGTTCGTTGTCCGATGAGTTTATAGACGGTGCGATGATCTATTTGGTCGAGAGTTTAATTTTAAGCACGAGCCCAAATTTACCTTATCGACTCGGTGCATTCCTAGGGTACGGGCCGTTCCCCGGCATGCAGTAGAGGTGGTAATGTCACGGGATACAGCCGTTAAGATTACTCGTTATTCCACGGATTGATTTGTTCAAACAGTTTAAAGGGTGATGCGATCGTCCGTTTAGCCAGATTGTAAAGACTTGAGCTGACAGCGGAGGCTGACATAACCCTGACCTGCGGATCGTCCAGGGTTCCGGTGATGCTGACTGGAATTGCCACGAGACTTCCGCCCAGGAGGTAGTTGACCCCGGGGATGTATTTTACGACGGTGTCGATGGTTTTGAGAGGCGCGGCCAGCAGTTGGACTTCGAGAGTTTTATCCTCCAGATGGATTTCACCGGAGCCGACCAGTTCGAGGGTTTCTCCATCCATGAAAAGTTTGTGGATGATCAGTTTGCCGTTTTTAAACTCGCCCTGCAAAGACATGGTCGTATATGCAAAGCCTTTGGTGCGAAGGTCCGGAAGTCTGCCCTTGACGATCTCGGTAACATTGAGCACCTCCAGAGTCCTGGAGACCCATTTGTCCTGCTTGATCACGCCGTTGCTGAGGGTCAGCTGCAAAGGGCCTTTCAGGTTCTTGACCAGTTCGTCCATTTTCCCCTTGGCGGTGAGCTTGCTGGAGAAATCGAGGCTGCCGGTTGCCCTGAACCTGCCCTCGGTCAGGCAGGTGTAGCTGGTGGCAACGTCGAGTCCTTTGCCATCGAAATCGAAATCGAGAGAAAGCTCGTCGCCGGAAAAGGAAAACCGGCCCGGTGAGTTTATGCCGCATAATTTGGCTCCCGCAAGCCTGATTTCGGTTCTGTGGCGATCGAAGGTTACAGTACCCTCGACAGGTTCCCAGGTGTGGTTTTTCCTTGTGAATTTCGTTATTTGGAATGCGACCTGCGACCCGTCTGCTTCCAGTTTGATCTGCTCAATGTTCGCTTTATCGTCGGGCGACAAGGGAATCGGCAGTTGCTCTCCGGTCAGATGTCCCGTGGTGGTGACCTCGGCTTGTCCGCTTTGCGGTACTGTCACCGAAAAATCCCCCTCCAGCCTGCCACTGCCGAATTGACTGCCGACAAATATGTTCTGCAGGGTTTCATACCGCAGTTTGCCGACATACTTGAAGTCGTGTTGCTCCTTATCGAGGCCAAGGATTATCTCGGCATCGGAATACTGATCCTTGATATGCAGCCGGTTGACCTGCAATTGTTCCAGCCCATAGTCGACATCGGCGGTGATCGCAGGACCTTTGGCGAGAGTCACCAAACCATTGAATGACGCCATGGAGTCCGGCTGCCAGAAGATCCGGGCCTGGCTGATACTGAGCGGACCACGGATCGCGTAGGACTCGGGCACCTTAAGCCTGTCCGAGAGCCATTCGAGCGACTCTGGTCCCATGTAGCCATCCAGCGAGAGTTCGATTTGCTCAAGTCGCCGGGGAAAGCCTTTGATACTGCCGGACAGGGTGAGTGCTGCATCCTGGCCGGAAGCACGGAGTTCTGCAAAGCTCAGTTGCTGCCTATCGACGATAAATCCACCGCTTGCAACGTTGATGCTATCCGGGAAGGCCTCCGTCTCGATTGATAGGTCTTGCAAGGTGCCGGTCGAGGCGAACTGCAATGCGGAGGGCCTGGCGGCCTCGGCTTTTAGAAACAGGGTGGACAATGCCAGTCGGCCGGTCACCTTTTTCAGCTCTTGCAGCGTATCGCGCAGACCTTCCAGTGAGGCCAGCCAGGGATAGAGTTCCGCCATGTCCGAATCCAACCGGCCGGAACTGATCTCGATGGAAGGATCATTTTCCCAGAGGAGTCGACCGGAGATATCGGCAAAGCGCGACTTCCCCAAAGAGCCGCTGAACTGAGCAATATCGAGCCGTCTTTTCCCGAAGGTGAACCGCCCCTGTTCTACCTTGATAGGCAAGGGCACCCTCTGATAGTCGGCGGACAGCTTGAGATCACTGACCTCGATTCTGGCCTCGATGTCGTGCAGACTGTCGCCAAGGGTCAGTTTTCCCTGTCCGGTGCCCCGCAGGTTGGCGATCTTTTCCAGTTCGGCGGTGAAAGCCGGGGCCTTGATCAGGCGATGAAGGATCGACCGGGTCTCCGCCAGGTCGGCGCTCAACATCAGATCCAACTCAAACAGGTCGTTCCCTCGAGTCAGACCGATTTTCAACGAACCGTCCCGGCCGGTAGATGCACCCAGACTGGCTGTCAGCCCAGTACCCTGCAGTACGCCCTTATCGATGACCACATCGCCGAAGACCCCGGTCAGATCGAGACTGATCCCCGGCACTGAGACCTCGCCGTCCTGCAATTTCCCCTTGATCAGGATGTTCTTCAGGTCGGCCAATTCAGACAGGGTTCCGCCGTGGGAGGTGAGGCTGATCTGTGGCACCTGACCGCCGCGCAGGTAGTCGAAGATCTGCTTGATGGGGGTAATATCGCCTGCCAGGGCCAGCGCGGTTTTGCGAGTCGCATCGACATTGATATCGGTCCCGGACAGGTTCAGCGCGATTGCCGGCGTGGTCGGCGCCAGGCTCAGGTCTCCGGTCAAGGCCAGAGCCGGTTCCGCGAGAGACAGTCGATCAAATTTGACGGTCAACCTGCCGCCCGCCATTTCGACGTTGCTGCTCAAACTGATATCTTTTGCCGTCTCCGGGTGGCCGTTGCGATAGATTTTCAGTTCAGCGCATTTCGCTTGCAGGCTCGCCTCGACAGAGTGGGGATTGGCCAGCGACCTTTCAGATTGCAGGCTCAGACCTTCAATTTCGACCAGCTTTTGTGTACTCCGAGCGACCGTCAGCTGGCCGTTGTCAACCTGCAGCTCCAGGCCCCTGATCGACTGGCCGACCGGTGCAACTGCCACAGCCAGACTCTTTGCCATATCGGTCAACGTGGAAGGCCGAGCGGTGGGATCTTTTAATTTTGTATAAGGAAACTGCAGGCTTAACTGCGGGGTGTCCAGCTCGATCCGGGCGAGACGCAGCTCGCCGATCAGCAGAGGAAAAAATTCCGGAGAAATACGCAAGGCTGCAACTCTGGCTTCTGCCAGTTCCGGAATGACCAGGGTTGCCTGACGCAGTTCGACAGACAGCCGAGGGAAATAGGAAAGACCAATCCCCTGATAATCAATCTTACCACCCGTCCGTTCGGTCACTGCTGTCCGGATTTTTTGTTTGACCGAGGCGAAATCGATGAGCCGCGGCACGATCAGCATTGCAGCCGCCATCAGGAGCAACAGAATTGCAGCACTGCCCCACAACCAAGTGAGAATGCGGTTCCTGGTGGGCACAGGGGACTTTTTATTTTGATGATCTTGTAGTTTCATTGTTGCTTGCGCAGGAGTACTTGACCAAAATCTATACTTACCAGGCAATCCGAATGCAGTCGCAAACTCTGCTCTCGCATCATCCTGGTGAGTTCTCGTTCCAGGCGGCAGTCGGATGGAATTTCTTAAAAGCTGAGCCTTTGCAAACCATACCCGCAAAGGTGGATCTCTTCGGGCCATGGATCTCTTTGTATTAATTCATTGGGTTCATCCGGTAAAGGAATCCGATAGGGCTGGCGGAGGTGAATAAGATGATTTATGTTGATTCCATCTGAATGATCGGAATTTAATACCACCCAAATACTCGTGATTCGGCATGGAAAAAAATTTACCTGTCAAGCGGATACACCACATCGAATTCATTGTCGGCAATGCCCTGCAGGCCGCATTTTTCTTTCGAAAGACACTGGGCTTTGACCAGATAGGGTATCTCGGACCGGAAACCGGGCACCGTGATTGCGCCTCATACGTCCTGCAGCAGGGCCGTATCCGGCTGGTTTTCACCACGCCGCTCGGTTATCAGGACCCGAGAAATGTATTTCTCCTTCTGCACGGGGACAGCGTCAAGGACATCTCTTTTGAGGTGGATGATGTGGATGAGGTCTACAAGGAGGCGCTGCGAAGGGGCGCCGTCTCCGCCATGGAGCCGGAAGACCTCGAGGATACTGACGGCAGAGTCCGCCGGGCGGCTGTCCGCACCTATGGCGATGTGATCCATACGTTTATCGCGGATCAGGGATACGCAGGCGTTTTTCTGCCGGGCTACCAGCCCGCCCGGATCGAGGGTGTGCCAACAGGGTTAACCCGTGTCGATCATGTTGTGGCCAACACCGAGGACCGGCAGATGGACAGATGGTGCGACTACTACGCCAAGGTCTTCGGCTTCCACCAGTTCGTCTCCTATGACGACAAGGATATTTCAACAGAATACTCGGCCTTGCGCTCCAAAGTCATGGCAAGCGATAGGCGAAACATCAAGTTTCCCATCAACGAGCCGGCTGCGGGCAAGAGAAAGAGCCAAATCCAGGAGTATATCGACTTCAACTACAGCGCCGGTGTGCAGCACATCGCCCTGTACACCCCGGATATCCTGACCACGGTCGGGATGCTGAGGGAAAACGGGCTGAAATTCCTCTCCATTCCCGAGAGCTACTACGAAACCGTCTGGGACCGGGTTGGGGAGATAAAAGAAGATCGGGAACTGATACAAAAATACAATATCCTCGTGGACAGGGACGAAAAAGGCTACCTCCTGCAGATCTTCACCAAGCCGGTGCAGGACAGGCCTACGCTGTTTCTGGAGGTCATCCAGCGGGCGGGCTGCGAGAGCTTCGGCAAAGGCAATTTCAAGGCGCTGTTCGAGGCCGTCGAACTCGAGCAGAGACACAGGGGAAATCTCTAGGAGCCTGTCGGATTATGCCCTTTTTCCTCATATCTTCGTTAAACTCCAAAAAATTATCCTCGGAATATTATGTCTATGCCTCCGGTAATTTTTTCGAGCTTGCCTTGATCTGAGAAAAAATTGCTATAATCCGACAGGCTCCTAAGAGTCTGCCGGATGCCAAGCAAGATACAACAGACGATGCTTGACAGGACACTAGACATCCATCAACGAAAACCGGGAGAGCACAATGGTCTTTTACCACAGGCTGGGTGAGATTCCCCACAAGCGGCACACGGCATTTCGCAAGCAAGGCGGCGGCATCCATCAAGAGCATCTGATGGGCAACCTCGGTTTCAGCGGCATCAAGTCCCTGATCTATACCCTGCGCCCTCCAACCGAGCTCAAGGAGGTGGTACGGATCAAGGAACTCGCCTGGGAAGCCGATTCCGACCCGACCCTGCATCTGCGGCATCTGCGCAGCCACAGACTGCCGGCTGCGGGCCCGAGCCCGGTGCTGGACAGGACGCCGCTTTTCTTCAACGACGATATCGGCATATCTCTTGCGCGCCCATCGGCCGACGATGACTTCTTCTATCGCAACGGCCAGGGGGACGAGATCGTGTTCGTGACCGAGGGCGAGGGGGTGCTCGAATCGCAGATGGGGGAAATCGACTTCCGCTCGGGCGATTACCTGATCATCCCCAGGGGCATCATCCATCGTTACCGCTTTGCGGCCGGGCAGAATATTTTCTTTATCATCGAGAGCAGGGGCTATGTGCGGACCCCCAGCCGGTACAGAAACATGCACGGACAGCTGCTGGAGCACAGCCCTTACTCCGAAAGGGACATCCGGCCTCCGTCACGACTGGTCACCCGGGATGCAGTCGGCGAGTTTCCCATTGTGGTGAAGAGCAGGAGTGCCCTGCATCGCATGACCCTTGCCCACCATCCCTTCGATACGGTCGGCTGGGACGGTTATTATTATCCGTGGGCCTTCAACATTGCCGAATTCGAGCCGATTACCGGTCGCGTCCATATGCCGCCGCCGGTCCATCAGACTTTTGAAGGCGATGGTTTCGTGGTCTGTTCGTTCGTGCCCCGGCTCTTTGATTATTATCCGGACGCGATCCCCGTCCCGTACAACCACTCGAATATCGGCTCCGACGAGATCCTCTATTACTGCAGCGAAGAGTTCATGAGCAGAAAGGGAATCGAACGCGGATCGATAACCCACCACCCGGACGGCATGCCCCACGGCCCGCACCCAGGCAAGGCGGAGGCTTCGATCGGGCTGAAGGAGACCAAGGAGACGGCGGTCATGGTGGACAGCTTCAAGCCGCTGTATGTGGCCAAGACAGCACTGGCCTGCGAAGACACGGGTTACCAGACATCCTGGCTGGAGTAGCCGTGATGAAGGCTTCTTTCAGGAATTTCATGGCCGGCCTCATCGACTACGCTGGGGTCTTTCCGCCTGCCGGTCTCGATGTCGAAACGGCTTTGGGCAATTACGCCGGTTATCTCGAGAGGGAAGATGGCTGGATGCTTGGCAGGTGTGTTCTGCCCGCCGCCCAGCTTCATCGTGTGGTCGCTTTTTCCGGATTGCGCTGTTCGGTCGTCGTCAGCCCTGACGTTTCGCAAGAAGAGTTCGATCGGCTCCGCGCATTTACGGGGCGGGTGGAAACGGTGGAGACGCGCCTTGGGGATATCGCCGGCTCGCCTGAGCAAATCTCAGCCCAGTTGCTGCAATTGAAGACCAGGCTCGACCAAGCAGGTCTACGGGGTGTACAGCTGTTCGTGGAAACGGAGAGTGCAACCTCAGCGGCCGCAGCCATTGCCGACTTCAACATCCGTGGCAGCGGGGAAGAGGTCATCAGGAGCGTCGGATACAAGCTCCGCTGCGGCGGCCTGGAAAGACAGGCCTTCCCGACACCTGAAAGAGTGGCCGAGGTAATCTCCATCTGTCGCGGCCGCGACCTACCGATGAAATTCACCGCGGGCATGCACCATCCTCTGCGCAATTACTCCCCTGAAACAGGAGTCATGCAGCACGGCTTCCTCAACATTTTCGGCGCGACCCTGCTGTGCTGGGGCTGCAACCTTTCCATCGAGGAAACGGCACAATGTCTTGGCGATGAGGCTGCGCACAACTTTCAATTCACGGAAGAGGGTTTTTCCTGGCAGGAGAAAACGATTACCGCGAGCGAGGTAGAAAGATTGCGCCGGATCCGAGCGATAAGTTTTGGCAGCTGCTCCTTCACCGAACCTGTCGAGGGCCTGCGCTCTCTGGGATTCCTTGCCAACGCCGGAGCCTGAAACATGCACTCAACCACGGATCCCAATCTCAGGTCTTTTGTCGAATACCCGGAAGACTCTCATTTCCCGATCCAGAATCTTCCCTACGGGATCTTCGAGGAGCAGGGAAAGATCAGGGCCGGAATCCGGATAGGCGATATGGTGCTGGATCTGGCGCTGCTGGAGAAATGCGGTTTTTTTCCATCTCTGCCCAAACTTTTCAGTACACCCACACTCAACCCGTTCCTGGCCATGGGGCGTCCGGTATGGACCGAAGTTCGCCAGACCGTTTCGCGCCTGCTGAGAGCCGACGAGGCCGAACTTCGCGACAATTCGGAGCTGAGAGACAAAGCCCTGATCCCGGTGGGGAAGGTAACCATGCATCTGCCGGTGGCCATAGGCGATTACACCGATTTTTATTCCTCCAGGGAGCATGCCACCAACGTCGGGACCATGTTCAGAGGAAAAGAGAACTCCCTCATGCCGAACTGGCTGCACCTGCCGGTTGCCTACCATGGCCGGGCAAGCTCGGTGGTCCTGAGCGGCACGCCGATACGAAGGCCAAGGGGCCAGGTATTGGTCGAGGGCCGGGACAATCCTGTCTTCACCGCCAGCAGGCTCCTCGATTTCGAGCTGGAGATGGGCTTTTTCATCGGACCCGGCTCCGAGCTCGGCCACCCTGTCCCCGTGCAATCCGCGGCCGATCATATTTTCGGCATGGTGCTCGTCAACGACTGGTCCGCGAGAGATATCCAGAAATGGGAATACCAGCCGCTCGGTCCTTTTACCGCCAAGAACTTCGCAACCTCCATCTCGCCCTGGGTGGTTCCGCTCGACGCCCTCGAACCGTTCCGCTGCAAGGGTCCGGAACAGGCACCGCCCCCTCTGCCCTACTTGCGGACCAAGGGCGATATGGCCTACGACATCAGGCTGGAGGCCTATTTGCAGAATACCCGTATTTCCAGCAGCAATTTCAAATACATGTACTGGAGCATTCACCAACAGCTGGCCCATCACACCATCACCGGCTGCAATGTGATGCCGGGCGACCTGATGGCATCCGGGACCATCAGCGCGCCGGGGGAAGGTGGCTACGGCAGCTTATTGGAGTTGTCCTGGAAAGGGACGAAACCGATACGGCTCGAAAACGGTGAGCAGCGGAAATTTCTCCAGGACGGCGATACCGTGACGCTCACCGGATGGTGCCAGGGTCGTGGGTATCGTGTCGGCTTCGGCGAGGTGACAGGCGAGATCCTCCCTGCCTTGCAATGATGTGTGAGTGGTCACGGACTTCAGAACAACAGGTTGTGCCTTTTGATTTTTTTATCCAGGCCCTGACGGGTAATTGCGAGAAGCTTTGCGGCTTTGGTCTTGTTGCCATTGGTACGCCGCATGGCTTTTTTGATCAGGATGATTTCTAACCGTCTGGTTTGTTCGGGAAGGGCAAGGTAGCCGTCGGAGCTCTCGTCGGAGCTGTTCTTTTGACTCGAATATAAGGAATGAAGATCCCTGGAAAGTTGACCCGCCTGGATGAGCTTGCCATCGTCGGTAAGGGCGACCAACCGTTCAATTTCTTTCTGAAGCTGCCTGACATTTCCGGGCCAACCGTAATTCTCGAACAAATTGAGCACGTCAGACGAAAATCCCGGGATGTCTTTGCCAAAACGCTCAGTGGTCAGCTTTAGAAAATGCAGTGAGAGAGGCAGGATATCCTCCTTTCGGTCCCTCAGCGGCGGCAAAGTGATTTCCACGGAGAAGAGACGAAAAAAAAGATCCTCTCTGAAGCGACCCTGAGCCACCTCTTTAGACAGGTCACGGTTGGTGGCGCTGATGAGCCGCAGATCATACTTGACGCAGACATTGCTTCCGACGCGTTGCCCTTCCTCCTCTTGTACCGCCCGGAGGACTTTGGGTTGAATGGCCAGGGGCATCTCCCCAATTTCATCTAAAAACAGGGTGCCGCCGCTGGCCTCCTCGAACAACCCTTTTCTGGTAGAATCGGCACCCGTGAATGCCCCCTTTTCGTGGCCAAAGAACTGGCTTTCCATGAGATCTTTGGGGATACTGGCGCAGTTAACCGGCAGGAATGGTTTATTCCTGCGGTCTCCATGCTGGTGAATCATGCGGGCAATAAGCTCCTTGCCGGTTCCATTTTCACCCTGGATCAAAACGTTGACAGGAGTTCGGCTGACAGTCCGAACCAGATTCAACACTTCTCTCATAGCCGGACTTTCAGCAATCAGGGTTATTCCGTTGACCGATTCTTTTTCAAGACGCTCAGCCTCTTTTCTAAGGGATGTGGCGATCCTGAGTATCTCCTTGTTGAGTACGAGAGACTCGATCGAAAGAGACAGGAAATGTGAGATTTCTTCGAGACGGGCCAGATCGTCTTCAGTAAAAAGCTGATTGCCGATTTTGTTGAGAAGCTGCACCGCACCGGTAACGCTGTTTCCAGTAGTACTTTTTATTGGGGCACATATCAGGTTGCGAGTGGTGAAACCGGTTTGTTCTTCAATAAGCGAGCGGTACTCCGTGTGATCCTGGAAATCATTTATCAGGCATCCTTTGCCGGATTCGATGACACTGCCAACTATGCTTCCCTTGATTGGCGGTCTGATTTTATGGTGCATAAGGCCGGTTCCAAAAATGGAACAAATCTCTTTGCTGCCCAGCTCCATAATATAGACGGTGCAACGCTCCACCTTCATCAAGGAAGGGACGAAGGAGGAATAAAAGGTGATTAAGCCATGGTAGTCTTCAATGGTCCAGGCCCCCCCTAATTGGGAAAGCTTTTGTTTCAACAGGGCAAGGTATGATTTCGATGTGGATACGTGATGAGCAGTGTTTGTCATAATGTAAACGATGTTTACAACATCGCAGCCGTTAAGCCGACCGAGCTGATAATTCAGATAATGTCTTTAATATTCAAACTGTTATTCAAGCTTCAACCAGCCATTGTCCGGAGATCTCTTCTATCGGGATCAAGAGGTTGAATTGATCTTTTGATCAGCTTAATTAACCGATTTGGTGACGTTTGTTATCCATTGATACGCCAACAACCTGTATATCTATTATTGTCAACAGATAGCCTTGTGTTAACGCTGTTTCCATTTCCCCCTTTGCCCTGCTTTGTAGCAATGGATTCTCCTTTGCATCGAGCACATCACAGCTAAGGTTGTCTCAATTTTACCATAAGAAAACATCAAAGTTTCAATTACATGCAATTTTATCAAAGGTTGCTGTCACCATCATTCAGCATTGCTGGCACGTTTACTGCAATTTTTTCATGCAGATAAGCATAGCTGCTCATCTAATGCGGGCTGACGCCCGCAACCCAAGGGTTGTGATCCCCTCCCACAGCAGAGGGACTCTTTTCAGTACCCTTGAGGGGTATAAGTACCTTCACGAAATTCATTTCAAAAAACACGAAATGAATTTCTAAGGTACTAAGAATGGGACAGTTTCAAATCATTGAAGAGGTAATAACATCATGAACGAGAAACCTGATAGTCTTCAATTTCGTCCGGCCGGAAAAGGATTCATAGTGAGTCAGACGGAAGGGATAGTCGGTCGCATACTCACTCAGACATATGTGGATCAGAAGAAACGAACCTATGTGAAGATTAAGGGAGAGTTCATTCCACTTACCGAGCAGCACCATTTTCTCGATGCCAATTAAGCCGCCTCCATCTCGCCCATATCTTAATCTGTCATAATCTTCAGTTGGGCGTCGATCTCGTCGATCTTCTCCTGGGCCGTTTCCCATTTGGCGTACCAGCGGTCAAGGCGCCGCTTGCAGTCTTCGTACTCCTTGCTGGTTGCGGCCCAGTCCTTTTCGTTCCTGTAGAGGTCGGGGTCGGCCATGAGGGCTTCCAGGTCTTCCTTTTTCTGCTCGCAGGCCTCGATCTGCTTTTCCGCCTCCTCGAGCTGCGCAAGGAAGGGCCCGGCCCGGCGGCTGCGCTCCTGGCGGAGCTGGGCCTCCTGGCGCTTGCGCTCCTTACGGCTATCCTGGGTTTCGGAGGGTTGGGCCGCGGCTTTTGCGATCGGAGCGCGGTGAGCCGCAATCTCCCGCTGCGCCTCCAGCTCCCGCAGGGCCTCCATCTTGGCAAGGTATTCCTCCACGTTACCCTCGTAGAGGGTGATACGGCCGTCCTTCACCTCCAGGACCTTGTTGATGAAGGTGTCGAGGAAGTAGCGGTTGTGGGAGACCACGACGATGGTGCCGTCGTACTGGGCCATCGCCTCCTGCAGGACCTCCTGTGAACTCATGTCGAGGTGGTTGGTCGGCTCGTCGAGAAGCATGAGATTGGCCGGCATGGCGATCATCTTGGCCAGCGCCAGCCGGCTCTTTTCCCCGCCGGAGAGCACCGCGACCTTCTTCTCCACGTCGTCCCCGCGAAAGAGGAAGGCGCCGAGCAACGAGCGGGTCCGGGTCACGGTGAGGTCGCCGCCGGCGAGATTCATGGTATCGAGCACCGTGAGCTGCGGCGACAGCTCCGCCGCCTGATGCTGGCCGAAATACGAGACCTTGACCCCGGTGCCCAGGCGGATGGCGCCGGCATCGCAGGGTATCTGGCCGGCGAGGATCTTGACGAAGGTCGATTTGCCGGCCCCGTTCACCCCGACCACCGCCACCTTGTCGCCCCGTCCGAGCTGGAGTTCGACGTCGCTGAAGACGCGCAGGTCCCCGTAGCTCTTGCTCAAGCCCTCCACCCGCAGCACGTCCCGGCCCGACTCCGGGGCCGGGGGGAAGGTGAAGCGGATCTGCTGTTCGTCGTCGGAGAGTTCGATCAGCTCCATCTTCTCCAGCTGCTTGAGCCGGCTCTGTGCCTGGCGGGCCTTGGTGGCCTTGGCCCGGAAGCGCTCGACGAAGCGCATGGTCTGCCGGATCTTGGCCTGCTGGTTGTCGTAGGCCCCCTTCTCGATTGCCCGACGCTCGGCCTTCTCCTCCACGTAGTAGCTGTAGTTGCCCTTGTAGGTGTCGATCCGGCCGAAGGAGAGCTCCCAGGTGATCTCCGTCACCTTGTCGAGGAAGGCGCGATCGTGGGAGATGATCACCATCGCCCCCTGGTAGTTTTTCAGGAACTGCTCCACCCAGGTGAGGGAGTCGAGGTCGAGGTGGTTGGTCGGCTCGTCGAGGAGCAGGAGCGACGGGGCCTCGAGCAGCATCTTGGCGAGCTTCAGCCGCATCTGCCAACCGCCCGAAAAAGCCGACACCTTCTTGCCGAGGTCCTCACGCCGAAAACCCAGGCCCAGCAGGACCTTTTCGATCTTGCCGCCGATGGCATAGATATCGCTGCCGTCGAGTCTATGCTGCAGCTCGCCGTGGCGGGCCAGCAGCTGCCGAAACTCCTCGGAATGGTGATCCATGCCCTCCATCCTGTCGTGAAGTTCCGCGACCTCGGCCTGCATGGCAAGCAAGGGGGCGAAGGCGGTCTCCGCCTCCTCGTAGAGGGTGAGCTCCGAGAAAATTTCGTTCGACTCCTGGGGCAGATAGCCCACCGTCCAGCTTTTGGCCCGGTTGACCACCCCGTCGTCGGTGGCGGAGACCCCGGCCATGATTTTCAGGAGTGTGGTCTTCCCAGCCCCGTTCACGCCCACCAGGCCGATCCGGTTGCCGGTGTAGACCTGCACGGAAATGTCCTTGAAGAGGTGTTTGTCGCCGTAGCGGATATCCAGGTGATTAACAGACAACATAATCGATGCTTCCCCGTTCCATGCTTTTTTCCGGGAGGATGGTGAATCTCCCGGCGTAACCCAGCTGTTCGAGCCGGATGATATTCTGATTTTTCATTCCCGCCACCGCGGACCGGTCCCGGTGGGAGATGCGGATGGCCAGATGCTCGCCGGGCGCGAGGAGGGCAAGCCTGGCCCGGATCTTCTTCAGCCAGAGCCGCGACTGCACCAGTTCGCCGAAGGCCGGATGGAAGGGTCCGGCGATGAGGCTTGCGGCAAGGGACTCCGACGGCTGCAGGCCCATGCGCACCACCCGGATGCCTGCTTCGGCGAGCTTCGTATAGCCCCTCGCGCACAGCGCCACCGCGCCGTGCAGGCTGAGCGGCCGGTAGATCCCCTCCAGGTGCAGCCGTTCCAGGCCCGAATCCTTTACCACCAGGACCGGATAGAGGCGGACGAAATCCGGCCGCAGGGCGATAACCCGATCGATACCCGCCAGGAACGACCGCCTCGTCTCGCCCGGCAACCCGACCATGAGCTGAGCGCCCACGGCGAATCCCGACTCCCGCAGCAGCGCTATCGCCCTTCCAACCTGCCCGCTGTCATGCCCCCGCCGGCATGCCGCAAGGACCCGGTCATCCAGCGACTGCACCCCCAGCTCGACCACGCCCACTCGAAATTTTTTCAAAAATACGCAGATTTCCTCATTTACGCAATCCGGTCGGGTCGAGAGGCGAATGATGTCTACCTGCCCTCGATGGATATACGGCTGCACTGCGGCCAGCATCGCCTGCTGATCATCCATCGGCAGACAGGTGAAAGAGCCGCCGTAGAAGGCCACCTGAACCTCGCCCTTGCCGGGACTGCGCTCGATCCAATCCTCGATGGTCTCTTCCACCGCCGGCAGAGGCTCGCCGCGCGCCGTCCCCGAGATCTTCTCCTGATTGCAGAACAAACACTGGTGCGGACAGCCGCGATGGGGAATGAAGACGGGGATGACCAGCATCGGTGGTTAGTTGTTCTGAGGTGCGAGAGCGGCCAGCGCTGCCGCCGCTGCCCGCTGCTCCGCTTCCTTCTTCGAGCCAGCCTGGCCGAGACCGAGCTCCTGATCGCGAAACCAGACCGAGACGGTGAACACCTTCTGGTGGGACGGCCCCTCCTCCCCTTCGATCCGGTAGGTCGGCGCCTCGTTGTATTTCTCCTGCAGGACTTCCTGCAGCCGACTCTTGGCGTCGGCGATCAACAATTCTTCCTTCTTGCTCTCGATGTCGGGGAGGAAGAAGTTCTCGATGAACTCCTCGGCGGCCGAATACCCGCCATCCTCGAAAATCGCCCCGACCACCGCCTCGAAGGCACAGGACAGGATCGACGGCTTGTTGCGCCCGTGGGAACTTTCCTCGCCCTTGCCCAACGCCAGGTAGCGGCCGAGTTCGATCGACCTCGCCATTTTGGCCAGGTGGTGTTCATTGACCAGCGACGAGCGCAGCCGGGTCAGCTCGCCCTCCCGCATCTTCCGGTAGCGATGCAGGAGGATGTGGCCGATCACCAGGTCAAGGACCGCGTCCCCCAGAAATTCCAGTTTTTCATTATCGTTGCCGCCCTGCGCCTGCTCGAAGGCGTGGCTTGAATGCACCAGCGCCGTCTGCAGCAGGCGCAGATCGGTAAAGCGGTAGCCGATGGTTTTCTCGAGCTTTGCCAGCTCTTCCTTGTTGATCCGCACCAGCGAATCAATGTCCTTGCCCATTATTAAATATTTTCCTTGTCTAATTTTTCTGCTATGGTATAAAGATTTCCTTCACAGAGGCGGCGTAGCCAAGAGGCTAAGGCAGCGGTCTGCAAAACCGTTATTCATCGGTTCGACTCCGATCGCCGCCTCCAGCAATTTCAAAGGGATTACAGATTGCAGCAATCTGTAATCCCTTTTTTCGTTTCCGCCACATTGCCCTGCTGAAAACCTTGCCGTCCGGCAAGTCAGGCTGTAGATACCCGAAAATCCCTTTCAGGTCAAGTTCGGCGGTTCAGACAGAAGCCGGAGATCAGAAGCCAGAAACCAGATTATAATGGCGCCTGCGGCACAATAATCTGATCATGGTGGCTTCTTGACATGCGGGAGCTGGAGCGTCCCAGGCTGCGTTCCCACGCTGGAGCGTGTGAACGATCAATCGATCAAAATGTCATTAACTCAGTGGACTAATAACACCCTTTTCCTCTACCCTTAAAACGAAATCGAGAGCGGTTCGGAAAGCCAAGCTCGTTCGATTTCGATCCCGATTTCGCCGCAGTTGCCGTAGGGTGCATTCCATGCACCTGGTGCGCGGAGCGCACCCTACACCCACCACCCCCAAATTCGGGGATTGAAAAAGCTATTCGACCTTTATCCCCCAGATTTCCTCCGAATACTGTTTGATGGAGCGATCGGTGGAGAATTTGCCCATCCTCGCGACATTGAGGATCGACTTGCGAGTCCAGTTCTCCTGGTCGAGGAAGGCGTCATTGACCCGCTTCTGGCAGTCGATGTAGGACTCCAGATCGAGGATGAGCAGGTAGGGATCATGCTTGTTCATCAGGCTGTCCACCAGCGGCTTGAACAGTTCCTTTTCGCCGTTGCTGAACGAGCCGTCCTCGATCGACTCGATCACGTTCCTGATACCTTCGTTTTGCTGGCAGATCTGCCAGGGAGTGCGGCTGATGTTCTTCCGCTCGAATTCCGCCTCCTCTGCTGTCATGCCGAAGATGAAGAAATTCTCGTGGCCGACCTCCTCGCGTATCTCGATATTGGCGCCGTCCAGCGTGCCGATGGTCAGCGCCCCGTTGAGCGAGAACTTCATATTGCCGGTGCCCGAGGCTTCGGTGCCGGCGGTGGAAATCTGCTCGGAGAGATCGGCTGCGGGCATGACGATCTCCGCCTGGGAGACGTTGTAATTTGGCAGGAAGACCACCTTCAGCCGGTCCCTCACCCGGGGATCTTTATTTATCGTGTCGGCGAGCGAGGTGATCAGCTTGATGATCAGCTTTGCCCGCCAGTAGGACGGCGCCGCCTTGCCGGCGAAGATCACCGTCCGCGGCGCCGCGTTCTCCGCCTCACCGTGGATGATGCGGTGGTAGAGGTGGATGACATGCAGGGCGTTCAGGAGCTGCCGCTTGTATTCGTGGATCCGCTTCACCTGGATGTCGAACATCGACTGGGGATCGACGATCAGCCCCCGGCAGTGTTTCTTGATGTACTCCGCCAGACGCACCTTGTTGTTGAACTTGATCCTCCGCCACTCGCTCCTGAACTCCGGATCGTCGACAAATGGCTCGAGGCCGCGCAACAGGTCGAGATTGGTGATCCAGCCGGCGCCGATCCGGTCGGTAATCAGTTTTGCGAGCTCCGGATTGATGTCGAGCAGCCAGCGCCGCGGAGTGATGCCGTTGGTCTTGGAGTTGAACCGGCCCGGGAAAAACTGGTGAAAGCCGGGAAAGACCCGGGTCTTCAACAGGTCGGAATGGAGCTCGGCCACCCCGTTGACCGAATGGCTGCCGACAATGGCCAGATGGGCCATCCGCACCATCTTCACCGGCCCTTCCTCGATGATCGACAGGTCGCGCAGCTTCTTCTCGTTGCCCGGATAGCGCTGGGCCACCTCGTCCAAAAACCGCCGGTTGATCTCGAAGATGATCTCCAGGTGCCGCGGCAAGACCCGGCCCATCATGTCCACCGACCATTTTTCCAGGGCCTCCGGCATCAAAGTGTGGTTGGTGAAACCGAAGGTCCTGACGCAGATGTCCCATGATTCCTCCCAGCCCAGGCCCTCGACATCCAGCAAAAGGCGCATGAGCTCGGGAATGGCGATGGAGGGGTGGGTATCGTTCAGCTGGACCGCCACCATGTCGGGGAACCTGTCGAAGTTCGGGTGCTTTTTCGTGTAACGCCGCATAATGTCCTGAAAGGTGGCGGCGACGAAAAAGTACTGCTGCTTCAACCGCAGCTCCTGGCCGGCGTAGTTGTGGTCGGGTGGATAGAGGACCTTCGATATCGTCTCGGAGCTGACCTTCGATTCCACCGCCTTGATATAGTCGCCCCGGCCGAAATCGGTGAGATCGAGTTCGCGGGAGGCATGGGCCGACCACAGCCGCATGTTGATGACATGGTTGTTCTTGTAGCCGGGGACCATAATGTCGCTGGCCTTGGCCATGACATCCTTGGTGTTGACCCACTTCGCCCGGTAACGGCCCCGCTCGTCGATGTAGCTCGCCACGTTGCCGAAAAACTGGACCTTGAAGATCGGCAGCTGCCGTTCGAACTCCCAGGGCGTGCCGTTGCGCAGCCAGTTGTCCGGCCCCTCGACCTGATAGCCGTCGATCAGCTGCTGATAGAAAAGCCCGTATTCGTAGCGAATCCCGTAACCGTAGGCGGGGATCTTCAGCGTGGCGATGGAATCCATGAAACAGGCGGCCAGCCGCCCGAGACCGCCGTTGCCCAGCGCCGCGTCCTCCTCCTGGTTCCTGATCTCGGGGAGGTCGAATCCCAGTTCCTCGACGGCCTGCCTGACGTCGTCCATGATCCCCATATTGATCATGCTGCTGCCAAGGGATCGGCCGATGAGAAACTCCAGCGACAGGTAATAAACCCGTTTCTTCTCTTTGGCGTAAAAGGTTTTCTGGGTGGAGATCCATTTCTGGACCATCATGTCGCGCAGAGTGTACGCCAAGGCCTTGTAGACGTCGGGAGCCCCGGAACGCTCCGGGTCCCTGCCCTGAAAACTCATCAGATGATGGATGATATTTTCCTTGATGGTATTGACGGTCGACGGCAGGGGGACGGAAGGCCAGTCCTTGGTCTTCTCCGCTTCGGTCTCAACGTGTTCCAACACCTTCATGTGCTCTTCCTCCTGAGGAAATTTATTTCATATATTGAACAAGACCGGCGGGGGAACCTGCCGAACCTTGAATCATTTAGTCTATACATTAAACCTAGTTTTATCGGAATAAAACGAGAGTTGCAAACCAGGAGCGGATTCAGCACCATTTTTCGGAGAATCGTACTCCTCACCGGTGGAGATCCTACACTGGACAAAGCTCGGGAATGGATATATCTATTTCATTGAAAATACTCCAATCCCCTCAAGGGGCCTCTGGTCGGTACCCGTTGAGGGGGTACAAGTACCTTCAACTAAATTCATTCAAAAAAACAGAATGAATCTTTAAGGTATTATACAGCAACATGGAGTTGACAAGGTGCCAGGAAGTGCGGGAGCATCGGCTCTCATTTTTTCTTGAATCACATGCCACTGCGTGGTATTAAAAACTTCTCAGCCCTCTCCTAAAAAACGAACCTCAACCGGCAGACGGAACTCCATGACGAGAACCCATCGCAACTCTTCGCGGCAAGAGCACCGGGACAACAAACCCGCCCAGCAGGGACCCAAAAATCAGCTGATCGTCTACTGCATAATTTTCCTCATCGGCTTTTTGAGCGGCGTGGCCTTTTCCGTCTACAAGGGCAACATCCTGTCCCCGGGAACCCATACCGGCGCGGAACAGGCCCAGAGCCAGACGCACAACGAGGAAATGCATCAGGCTATTCTCAACCTGGAGGCGGAGGTGACCGCCAATCCACAAAACTACCAGGCATGGTCACGTCTCGGCAACCTCTATTACGATACCCACCAGCCGGAAAAAGCCATAGCGGCCTATACCAAATCCCTCGAGCTGCACAAGGGTGACGCCAACATCATCACCGACCTCGGCGTCATGTATCGGCAGGCCAATCAGCCGCAGAAGGCGATTGAGATGTTTGACCGCGCCATGCGGGAAGATCCGACCCATCTGCCGTCCAGGTACAACAAGGGCATCGTCCTGATGTACGATCTGAATGACCCGCGGGGCGCGATCGCCGCCTGGGAAGAGATGATTAAAATCGATCCGCAGGCCAAGGCCGGGACAGGGGAACCGATGCGCGAGGTGATCGATAAACTGAAGAAGGAACAGGCCTCGACCAATTAATATCTTAGAAATTAGTGCCAAGAATCCGTTTCTTGCATTTTGAAATGAATTTCGTGAAGGGTATCTTTGACCCTCTTGTGGGGGGTTAGTCCACGCTTGATTCATATAAAGAGGAGATGCATATGAAATTTGAAACACTCGCCCTCCACGCAGGCCAGTCCGTGGATCCGACAACCCTCTCGCGGGCCGTGCCCGTCTACCGTACCGCCGCCTATCTCTTCAAGGACACCGAACACGCCGCCAATCTTTTCGGGCTCAAGGAACTGGGCAATATCTACACCCGAATCGGAAACCCTACCCAGGACGTCCTCGAACAACGCATGGCAAGCCTCGAGGGCGGTGCCGCGGCCCTGGCTCTCTCCTCCGGGACCTCGGCGATTTTTTATACCATCATCAACATCTGCGGCCAGGGGGATGAGATCGTTTCCGCCAACAACCTCTACGGCGGGACCTTCGTCCAGTTCGACTCGATCCTGCCCCAGCTGGGGATCAAGGTTCGCCTGGTCGACGCAGGACAGCCGGACAAGGTGAAGGCGGCCATCAACGGCAAAACCCGGGCCATCTACTGCGAGACCATCGGCAACCCGGCGCTCAACATGACAGATATCGAGATGCTGGCGAAGATCGCCCAGGCGCACAAGCTGCCGCTCATCGTCGACTCGACCTTTACCACGCCTTACCTGCTGCGGCCCATAGAGCACGGCGCCAACGTCGTCATCCACTCGCTCACCAAATGGCTCGGCGGCCACGGCACGACCATCGGCGGCATCGTCGTCGATGCCGGCAATTTCGACTGGAAGGACGAAAAATTCACCCTCTACAACGAACCCGACCCCTCCTACCACGGCATGCGCTACGCCCACGACCTGGGCGAGCTCAACCCGCTGGCCTTCATCCTGCGGATGCGTCTCGTGCCGCTCAGGAATCTCGGGGCATGCATCAGCCCCGACAACTGCTGGGCCATCCTCCAGGGCATCGAGACCCTGCCGCTCCGCATGGCCAGGCACTGCGAGAACGCGCAAACGGTGGCGGAACATCTGGCCGGCCACGCGCGCGTTGCCTGGGTCCAGTATCCCGGGCGGCCCGGATCGCCAGGGCACGAGATTGCCGCCAGGTACCTGAAAAACGGCTTCGGCGGCATGATTGCCTTCGGCATCAAAGGGGGGCTCGCCGCCGGCAAAAAGTTCATCGACAGCCTGAAGCTCGTCTCCCACCTGGCCAACGTCGGTGACGCCAAGACGCTCGCCATCCATCCGGCCTCGACCACCCATTCCCAGCTGTCCGTCGAACAGCTGCGGGAGGGAGGCATCGACGAGGGCATGGTCCGGCTGTCGGTGGGCCTCGAGCATGTCGACGACATCATTGCCGACATCGACCAGGCGCTGGCCGCTGCGGCGTAAAGTGGGGGAATGAATTGTAATGAAAAAAACTTCCAAAATGACCGGACATCGATCGTTCCCACGCTCCAGCGTGGGAACCAGCCTGGGACGCTCCTGCGTCCCGAGTTGACGGAGAAAGCGCATGGCCGGAAGGCAACTATTTCCAGCGCCCGGAATTATCTAGGACGGCTGCTTGGGATTGATTCGTGGCTATGAACGAAAACGGGACGCGGGAGCGTCCATGGCTGCATTCCCACGCTGGAGCGTGGGAATGATCGAACCGGGATTATTGAAAAGCATAAGCATGGATATAGCCACCCGCGAGCCGGCCCTGACCGTGGAGAAGCAATTCTATACGTTCGCCGAGCCGCCCGCCGAATTGGTGCTGGAGAGCGGGGCCAGGCTTTCGCCGGTGACCATTGCCTACGAGACCCTCGGCAACCTGAATGCGGCGAAGGACAACGCCATCATGGTCTGCCACGCCTTCTCCGGCGACTCCCACGTGGCCGGACGCTATTCAAACGACCTTATGGGCGAGAAGCCCGGCTGGTGGGACTTCATGGTTGGCCCTGGCCGTGGCATCGATACCGACAGATATTTCGTCATCTGCCCGAACATCCTCGGCAGCTGCATGGGCTCGACCGGCCCCTGCTCGCTCAATCCGGCGACCGGCAGACCCTTTGGCCTCGACTTCCCGATGATGACCATCGGCGACATCGTCGCGACCCAGAAGGCGCTGATCGATGCCCTGGGGATTACCCGGCTCCACGGCGTCATCGGCGGATCGGTGGGGGGCATGCAGGTGCTCGAATGGTGCGCCCGATATCCGGAGGCGGTACGCTCGGCCGTGCCCATCGCCACCACCATGCGCCACTCCGCGCTGGCCATCGCCTTCAACGAAATTGCCCGCCAGTCTATCATGGCCGATCCCAACTGGAACCGGGGCAACTACTACGGCGGCGCGAAACCGGAAATGGGGCTCGCCGTGGCCCGCATGGTCGGCCACGTCACCTACCTCTCCGACCAGGCCATGCACCGCAAGTTCGGCCGGCGGCTGCAGAACAAAGAAAACTTCTCCTTCGGCTTCGACGGCGATTTCCAGGTGGAGAGCTACCTTCGCCACCAGGGAACCAAATTCGTCGGCCGCTTCGACGCCAATTCGGTGCTCTACATCACCAAGGCCGCCGACTACTTCGACATCTCCGAGCGCATGAGCAAGTCCGGCCCGCTCCACGGCAACGGCGACAGGAAGATCAAGTACCTGGTGATCTCCTACACTTCGGACTGGCTCTACCCGACCTACCAGTCGAAGGAGCTGGTGCAGACGCTCAAGCGGACCGGCCAGGATGTCAGCTTCTGCGAGATCGAGGCGGACTGCGGCCACGACGCCTTCCTCATCCCGGACGAACGGCTCACCACACTGATCAGGGGGTTCTTCGATGGTCTGGCCTGAGACGGGGGGAGGAGGAGTACAAAACATCCGCTTCGACCTGCGGATCATCGCCCGGGCCATCCCGGAGGGCAGCCGGGTACTCGACCTCGGCTGCGGCAACGGCGACCTGCTCGCCTGGCTCGCCGCCAACAAGAAGGTCGCCGGCACCGGCATCGAGCTGGACAAGAAGAAGGCCGCTTCCTGCATCGGCCGGGGATTGACGGTCCTTCAGGGCGACTTGAACGAGGAGGTTGACGACTACCCCGACTGCAGCTTCGATTACGTGATCTTGAGCCAGACCCTGCAGCAGGTCCTCGAACCCGCCAGGCTGCTCTATTCCCTTGCCCGGATCGGCCGCAGGGTGATCGTCAGCTTCCCGAACTTCAGCCATTATTCGATCCGGCTGCAGCTCCTCTGGCGGGGTGTCGCACCGAAAAACGATCAGCTGCCCTATTCCTGGTACGACACCCCCAACATCAGGGTCATCACCCTGCAGGATTTCCGGAAATTTGCCAGGGACGTGGGCTACAACATCCTCCAGGAGATCGCGGTGACCACCAACCCCGAGAGCAGCGAAGGCAAAGTCGTACGGTATTTGAAAGATTTGCGCGCCACCTACGGCATCTATATCATCGAGAAGAACAGAAACGGCAAGAATCGCAATTAATGTATTACTTATAAATCACCCAGGTACCTTAACATGTCAGAAAAAAAAGCCTGCATCGACACCCGTTCCATTGCCGCCATCTGCGATCATATCCAGGTCACCGACTGCTGCCAGCACTTCAAGGTGCCGGGCATCGTCAAGGAGCTGCTCTCCTCCTGGGCCACCAAGGAGTGCTTCGAGCATGTAAGCCCGGTCTCCATCCCCTCCCAGAGGGAGATCATCGAGATTGTCGAGAAGGCCCGCTGCATCCTCTTCCCCGGCTATTTCACCAAGTCGAAGCTGCACGCCTCGAACCTCGAATACTACATCGGCGAGCAGACCACCGATCTCTACGACAAGGTCAGCGAGCAGATCACCATGGCCATCCGCCACGACTGCCGGCGCAACAACCTGCCATGCACCAGCTGCGAAGCCAAGAGCCACGGCATGGCGCTCGCTTTCATCGAGTGTATGCCGCGGGTGGCGGCCATACTCGCCACCGACATCCGCGCGGCCCTGGAAGGCGACCCGGCGACCAAGAGCCCGGACGAGGTCATCTTCTGCTATCCCGGGCTCTTCGCCACCCTGGTCTACCGCCTCGCCCACGAGCTCTATCGCCTCAAGGTGCCGATCATCCCGCGGATCATGACTGAGTATGCCCACTCCAAGACCGGCATCGACATCCATCCGGGGGCGACCATCGGCCCGGGCTTCTTCATCGACCACGGCACAGGGGTGGTCATCGGCGAGACCACAGTCATCGGCAAGAATGTGCGGATCTATCAGGGGGTCACCCTGGGGGCCCTGTCGCTGCCCCGTGATGCCGGCGAGTCCATGCGCAACAAGAAACGGCACCCGACGATCGAGGACAACGTCATCATCTACTCCAACACCACCATCCTCGGCGGCGAGACCGTCATCGGCGAAGGCTCGATCATCGGCGGCAATATCTGGCTGACCGCGAGCGTCCCGGCCGGCACCAAGGTCTTGCTGAAACGGCCGGAGCTGATCTACTCAAATTCCCTTTAGACCCATGAGGCTTACATATGGCTAGCACAATACTCGAAACCATCGGCAACACCCCGCTCCTCAAGCTGGGTCAATTTTCGGCAAGGGCCGGGGCCACTCTGCTCGGCAAGCAGGAGTCACGCAATCCGGCCGGCAGCGTCAAGTGCCGCATCGCCGTGGCGATGATCGAGGCCGCCGAGCGCGACGGGCGGATCACGAAAGAGAGCACGGTGATCGAACCGACCAGCGGCAACACCGGCATCGGCCTCGCCTTCGTCTGCGCCCATAAGAAGCTCAAGCTGATCCTCACCATGCCGGAGACCATGAGCATCGAGCGGCGCAAGCTCCTCAAGCACCTGGGGGCGGAACTGGTCCTGACGCCGGCCGCGGAAGGGATGAAGGGGGCGATCGCCCGTGCCCAGCAGCTTCTCGCCGAGACGCCGAACGGCTTCATCCCCGACCAGTTCGGCAACCCCGCCAATCCGGAGATCCATCGCCGAACCACCGCCGAGGAGATCTGGCGGGACACCGACGGCAAGATCGACATCTTCGTCGCCGGGGTCGGCACGGGGGGTACCATCACAGGCGTCTCCGAGGTGTTGAAGAAGAGGAACCCGTCGATGATCTCGATCGCGGTGGAGCCCCAGGATTCTCCGGTGCTCTCCGGCGGCAAGCCGGGCCCTCACAAGATCCAGGGGATCGGCGCGGGTTTCGTTCCGGCCATCCTCAACCGGGAGATCATCGACGAGATCGTGACCGTCAGCAACGACGACGCCTTTGAAACCGCCCGGCTCCTGGCCTCGGAGGAAGGCATCCTCGCCGGCATCTCCTGCGGCGCAGCGGCCTATGCGGCGATGCAGGTGGCGGTCCGGCCGGAAAATAAAGGCAAGACTATAGTGGTGGTCCTGCCGGACAGCGGCGAGAGGTACCTCAGCACCCCGCTGCTGCGCGAGTAGGTTCGGATGTCGACGCCTTTTCGACGAGTATTTCCATGATTTTCGCTGGCAAATGATCCGCGGTCCCACTATACTTCAGCCGCTTATTACTCTTCTTTTAGTACCTTAGAAATCCGTTTCTTGCTTTTTAAGAACGAAATTCGTGAAGGTACTTATACCCTCTGCTGTGGGAGGGGATCACAACCCTTGGGTTGCGGGCGTCAGCCCGCATTAGTAAAAATTTGATCCGAGCCGGAGGAATTCGTCATCGAAACGCGTCACCTGCAAATCTTTGTTGCCGTCTATCGGACCAGAAGCTTTACCAAGGCGGCGGAGCAGCTCTACACCAGCCAACCCACGGTCAGCGAACACATACAGAACCTGGAGGCCCGGCTCAACTGCCGGCTCTTCGACCGTCTCGGCCGCAAAATCCTGCCGACGGCCGAAGCGGACCTGCTCTTTCCCCGTGCCCTGGCCATCCTCGACGAACTGCGTCGCCTGGAGGAGGATATCACCGCCACCGGCGGCGCCGTCTCGGGCGAGCTGATCATCGGCGCGAGCACCATCCCCGGGGCCTACCTCCTGCCGAAGATTGCGGCCTCTTTCAAAAACGAGTTCCCTGGCATCTCCTTTGAAATCAGGATCAACGATTCGGCACGAATCGTCGAGGAGGTGGCCGGCAACGGGCTTTTGCTCGGCATCGTCGGGGCCAAGCTGCCAGGGGTGAAGCTGAACTACCAGCCCTTCGCCGAGGACCAGCTCATCCTCGCCGCCGCCGCAGCCAATCCGACGCCCTCGAGGATCACCATGGAGGAACTTTGCCGGCTTCCCTTCATTGTCCGGGAGAGGGGCTCCGGCACCCGGAAGAGCCTGGAAATGCTGCTCGCCAGACAACGCTATGCCCTCGATCAATTCAATATTTGCGCCACCCTGGGGTCCAGTGCAGCAGTCAAGGAGGCAGTCAAGGCCGACCTGGGGGTTTCTGTGATTTCCAGGCATGCGGTGCGCGACGAGCTGGAGTCCGGCACTGTTCGGGAAATCGAAGTAACCGGCTGGTCCATGACCAGATCCTTTTTTGTCGTCACCTCGCCGAAGCGGACAATGCCGCACCATTACCGGGTTTTTCTCGACCGGTTGCTGGGAAAGTGAAGCTCATGAAAGTATTCTTCAGTCGCCTCGTTCTCGCCTGCTGCCTCGCCTTGCTCTTCCCGCTCGGGGTGTCGGCGCTGGACCTCCGGGAAATGAAGCAGACAGGGGAAAGCTTCTCAATGATCATCGAGAAGGCAAAACCTGCCGTCGTCTACATCCAGGTAAAGAAAGAAAAGAAGGACCAGCCGCCCCCGGAGTCCGTTACCGATGGATCGGCCAATGATAAGATCCTCAAGGAATTTCTCGGCGACAAGTTTTACCGGGAAAACGGCAAATCCTTGTTCTCCGACAACACCGGCTACGGCTTCGGCTCGGGCTTCATCTTCAACGCCGACGGCTATATCCTGACCAACAGCCACGTTATCAGGGATGCTGTGGAAATTCTGGTCACCCTGACCGACAGAAGAAAAGTCCGGGCTAAAATCATCGGCGAAGACCGCAAGACCGACATCGGCCTGCTGAAGATCGACGAGAAGAATCTCCCGACCCTTCCCCTGGGCGACTCCGAGCAGCTCAAGAGCGGCCATTGGGTGCTGGCCATCGGTTCCCCGTATGAGTTCATCCAGACGGTGACTGCGGGCATTGTCAGCGCGACCGGGCGCAGCAATCTGGGGATCAGCGATTACGAAGATTTCATCCAAACCGATGCGGCGATCAACCCGGGCAACTCCGGCGGCCCCTTGCTCGATATCGAGGGACAAGTGATCGGCATCAATACCGCCTTCCTGACCCAGACGGGCGGCTATATGGGGATAGGCTTTGCCATTCCGATCAACATGGCCCGTACGATCTCGGAACATCTCCTCAAGGAAGGCCAGGTGAGCCGCGCCTGGCTCGGTGTCGCCCTAAAGGACCCTGAAGCCGCCCAACTGACGGAACAAGGGCTTCCTCCGGCAACCCGGGCGGCAAGGGTCGTCGAGGTGACCAAGGGTTCACCGGCCGGCCAGGCCGGACTGCAGCCCGGCGATCTGATCCTGGCCATAAACCAGGAGTCGATCACCGGCTCCTCCGATCTCCGCAACAGAATCGCGCTCTCCGCGCCGAAATCGGAGATCACCCTCGAATACACTCGGAACGGCACAAAAAACACGTGCAAAGTCATCCTGGGAACGCTCTGAATTTGAGGCACCACCCCATCTATTTCGACTCGAGCAGAACCTTCACCTCATAAGGCTCAAAACGTGACAGGATATTGCCGTCGACGACCATGTATGGACGGTCGCTGAAGTAGTCCCGCCAGTACCTCTGCCTGTCGGCCGGGATATCTATTTCCGCTTCGGTGTAGGTGCCGATCGTGTTGACGCAGATCAGCATCCGGGTGTTGTGCCGCTCCTTTCCGGCACAGTGCACCGCAGAGTTGCCCCGCGGATCGAAACGATTTTCCGAAGTCATTTCCAGAGAGACCGGTTCCCCCTCGTTGTGATCCAGCCAAGGCTTGATGCTGTTCAACTGCCCGACCAGGCGGGCAAGGTCTTCCCTTCCCTGCGAAGTCGCTGCGATGCTCGGGAAGGTGTAAAAGTAGATCCCTCGGCTGCCGTGCACCACCGAGAGAAAGGCCAGGCAGCGCATCTCCTCGAAAGTCGGCAGCCTAGGCCATCCTCCCGGCGCATGCTTGTCGTCGCCGAAGGCCTGGATGACCGACTGCAGGCGGGCGCGGCCGACATACCCCGCAGCTTCGTCCATAGAGTCCGACAGCCAGGTCATCGGCATATTGGGCACCGGATACTGATCCAGCATGAAGAAGTCCGCCGCTTTTTCGTAAAAAGGGATCCCCTGCGGGCGGACGATCGCCATATTGGTGACGGCCTCCGGGAAGTTCTGCTTGATGATTTGTTGAATATCCTCGGCCTCAGCTGCCGGGAAGGAGTGAATTTCCGGTTCGTCGTTCACATAGAACGAGAAACGGCCCCGCGTTAGCTTCGGCTTCAAGCGGTCCAGGGCGTCTATGAGTTTTACGGGGTCGCGCGGTACGGCCAGGGTGCAGCGCAGGCCGATGGCGAGACAGGCATCGATATTGTCCTCGGTCATGTCGATCACCGCGGTATTCATGCCGAGCCCTCGTATTTCATTCAGATTCCCGGAGTTCGCGCCGTACGCTCCTATGGGGAAAAAATCCGGCTCGGGTGCGGTTGTTGCCCCTTGCGCACTCGGGGGCATCTCCGTGAGCACCGGCAGCCTCATCCAAAAGGTGTTGCCGGGGTAGTCGTTGCGGAACCGGAAGAGCCGCTCATCCGGGCGATACTGCTCTGGACATTGAACAATTGCCTGGAGTTTCTGGAAATTCACTGTCATGCGATGGGTATTCAACCGATAGCTGCGCCCCCACAGCTCGATCTCGGGATACGCAAGGACATCCAAGCGATCCGGGCGCAAAAATTCGGCGGAGAAAAGATACGAAGCACCCGGCCGGCAATCCGGCAGCTCAGCACTCCAGACGGCCCGGCGGTCCGAGCCTGCGACAAGTCCGATCGCGTTGCCGCCGTCCCGATCCTCGTAGAGGAATCTGCTGTCCTCGAGGTCTTCGAGAGGCGGGGAGAACCAATCCAGAGGACGATCCGACTCCGGTACCGCAATCGACTCTCCCGCCTTGCCGGCCAACTTCTCCAGCCGCGGGTTCGGCAACAGGTTTGGGGGCTCCCGGTATTTCCCAAGCTGTCGCCAGTGTTCCTCCTGCATGTCGCTCAACCTGTACACCAGCATCCCCTGCGCCGATCGACGCGACACGTCCTGCACAGCCCGGGCGAACTCCTCTTCCTCAACCTTCTCGGCCTGGATGATCGGCCAGACCTCACGTCCCGTCATCCCGGCATAATAATCAGTTACTTCGCCTATCCAGGAGACCGGCCGCCCGACCATCCGGTGATACACCATGGGCGAGAAGACCTCGACATGAGCGGCCAGGAGTTGTGCATCCTGGGCCAGATGATAGGATATGGCGCCCTCATAATCGGACTTTCTCCAGGGCACGACAAATGCCCCGAGAAGCAGTCGGCCTTCGCCGGCCTGCCCCATCAGCCGCTTGACCTCTCCGGCAAAGGAGACAACCTGCTCCTTCTTCCACGCCATCCAGGGCAGCCGGGCGTTGGCCCGAATCCAGCCCGCCTTTTCCGCCACCGTTTTCGCCTCGGAACCGATAGTAATACCGGAATCCGCCTGAAATGTATCAAGACACCTGGGACAGTAGCAGGTATCCGGTATTTCCGGGTGCCTCTGCTCCCACCGTCCGGGATAACGAATATAATCCAGCCAGATCCCGGCGACGGCGGAGTCCCCCCGGTATTTTTCCAGCCAGGACTTCAGAAGTTCCAACCGATTGCGGCGCCATCCTTCATGGGTCGGGCAGATCCCTCCCAGGGCCGGGTCAAGGTATTCGCCGTCTGCGCGGACCGGTCGCGCATCCGGATAATTCCGCCAGCCCGAGCTGCCCCCGAACACGTTGAGGGTCAGAAAAACGCTTCTTCCAGTCCGAACATGCGCCGCAACGAGTTCTTCCTTGGCCGGGATAAAGACAGCTTCCAAAGAATCTTGGAGGGAAACCGGCAATTCCTTCTCCACACCGTATATGCCGAGGACATCTGAGCTAGCTCCGGGCGGAAGGGACATAAACAGTAGCATCGCCATCAGCCCCAGGAGAGTCAGGGGCGGTTTTCGTGAAATTGGCATTGGCTGCAGTATCCTCGTTAAAAAACGATTTTCAATCTAAACGTGCATATTTTACCGATACCATGCCGAGGTGATAATGCAACATTCCAGCTCGAAAAAAACCCAAAGCACCTCCCGGAATGGCGACTGCCAGGCTTTTACTCCTACAATTATTTTTAAGCATCCAAGTTTCCTGATGTGGCATCGCGCGCTTTCCAGAAAAAGTACCCCAATTCAAAAATCCATCCACAGACCTCTGCCTCACCTGCATCAACAGGCGGGTGAACTCTGTTTCAGACCAGAATCCAGTAACTTTCTCCTCTTCATTACTATCCTAAAACCCACCAATTGACGGGAAAAAAGGCTTAATTCGCGGCTTAATTTCTCGCTTAGCTTTGTCAACCTCCCTTTCGCAGTTGTCAGAGCTAAAATGACTTTAATAAAATTTTTCAATTGAGAATTATTCTTGACTTCAAAAATAAAATGGCCGACAATGAGTTAATGCTCTTATAGGTATTAATACCATCGTGCGAGTATATCGCGTATAGAACTGCTATTTCAGCTTATTCTGAAAAATTTTTGGACCTGCCCTTGATTTTTTATACTGCTCGGTGGTACAAAATTTTAAATGAGACAAATTATTACATGGCCGTCATGTCCATCATAAGATCATCCCCAAAGGGGTTTCGAGGATAGTATGAATAGGTGTCAATTCAATAAACAAGCAGCCTGCGGGACGGCAGCCTTTGTAGTGAGAGAGTGGTTGCCTTTTCCTAGATCTGAAAGTCATGATCGCCACTCATACAGTATCGAAGGGGTCAAGGACATACGCACCACCAACAACTTCACCGACGGCAGGACACGCCGTTTTGCCATAGGCGGTACCTCCGACGATTTGCTGACTGACGACCGGGCCTTCTTCTAATCCGGCCCTGAGAATAGATTATTACCCGGCTGGGTGTACCTGGACAGCCGCCTGATACCATTATATGTCAACTACTCAACTACTATGGATTGGGGAGAATATGGAGCAAGACGGAAGTAGCTATTCCTCCAAGTATTAAAGGACGACCTGGCGGTAAACGGGCTGAAATCCGGATCCCGATCGACACCACCGTCAAAGACTAAACCATTATAAAGGACAGGCAAATATGAACAGCACGCTGAAGATTTTATCGACTATTGCGTTTTCCCTGGCCATCATGTCAAGCCCATTGGACTCGAAGGCTGCGGATGTTAAGGGCATGGGTGTTCCGGAAGAACCCCATGGCTACCCGGCCTGGTTTAGCGACAGCAACGGCTTGAAACTGGAACTGTGTATCGACCCGGAACCGGATCCTCTCCTGAACCGCTGTGCCAACGATCCCGTTGAAGCGGGCAATGCCTGGTCCGAGCTGACCGGCTTTGGTGCCGAGGCTTTCTGGCTGCTGGCCGGAGCCGCGATAGATGAGGATACTGTTCCAGCCCCCTCTAACGGTCTGGTGGAAGCCGAGCTGACTCTCGCTCTGGAAGCTGCCTATGGCGCCGACGAGTCGATAGTGGATGGCAACCAGGTTTCTTTTGGCCGTGTCAGGGTGCGGATGGATGTCGATACCGCCGGCACCTACCGCATAACCCATCCCTACGGACAGATCGTTTTCGAAAACGTCGGCACCGGCGATGTCCGTGACGTCAACTATACCGCCGACATCGGCGCGGCCAACCCGCTGGCAGTGGCAGTCGCCTTCGGCGGCACCCTGAACAGCGCCATCATGAGCCCGGTCGGTTCGATTTTGCCTCCTCCCGATATGACCACCACCTTCATCACTTCGCCGGAATTCGCCGCCGATCCCAATGCCTTCCTGGTCAATGGCAAGCAATATATAGCAGGGACCGCACCGACCACCATCGTCGGCAGCCCCACCGGCAACAATTTCTTCCGCGTTGAACGGCAAACAGGACCGGATACGTGGGTTACTGTTGGCGAAACAACCTTGTTCGATCTCGTCGGCCGGGTATACGACGGACATGAAATCACGGAGAAAACCACCTTCGGCAACATCCCGACCCAGAATCTTGCCGCGGTGGGACCTGTCAACCGGGCAACGCCCTTTTTCGCCGGGAGCACCGCCAACATCACAGGGACCCTTGCTGAGGGTTATCCTATCGGCTATCCCCTTTGGTACCAGGATCAGTCGGGCCTGAAACTGACCATCACCTTCCCGCCGATGGGTATTTCCGATCCGATCGATGACGGCGGCGACTACCCCCTCAACACCGCCGGCGAAACCTTTTACTGGTCTGCCGGGGCAAACTTCGATGCGGTTCCCGCTGCAGCCGCTCTTAATCCTCTCGTTGAATTCGCCATGGAGGGAACATTCGGCGGTGACGAGTCGGTCGTGGACGGCTTCCAGATGACCTTCGCACGGATGCGGATCCGTATAGACACCCCCACGGCCGGAACCTATACGGTGACTCATCCGTACGGGTCCAATACCTTCGAGGTTGACGCCGCGGCCCTGGCGGACGGCATCAACTATACCCAGGATATCGGCTCCTCAGATCTCACAGACCCGGACTCCGTCTTCAATGGAGCGTTGTACGGCATTGTCGGGCCGAACTTCCTGACCTGGGATACCTTCAATCCCAATCCAACCCTGAACGATCCGCTTCTTCAGAAGGACAATCCGGCCAATCCTGCCGGGCCGAAGCTCCAATACGTCGGCGACCCGGCCATACCCCATGCCATCAAGGGCGGCGCCAACGGGAACATCGTCACAATACAAGGACCTGGAATCAATGTGCAAACTGCTCTGTTCGACGTGACGGGGCAGGTTTTCTTTGAAAGGAACAACGGAGCCCTGCCGGCTGTAAACCTGCTGCTCCTGGAAGAATAGCGGGACAGGCCGCGTGTCCATCGGGCACGCGGCCAGCGAAAATGAAACATTGAATTGGCAAGTCTGCCAGGGTTCCAAAAGCTTCCCCCCTGGTTTCAACCTTGCTTTTGGAACCCTGGCTTGCTGACTGGAAATGAAATCAGTTATTCAAATTATCGGTTTTTTGATTCTCTCGCTGTGCCCTGCATTGGGCCACGCCCAGGACAAGGACAGTGAGGCACTGCCGAACAAAGCAAAAATCGTCCACTGGCAGGAAAACGGTGTACGCAGGCAGGCCTGGCTTGCCGCGGACGAAGTGGCGGTGTTTCGAGGCAAGGTCAAGGGAAAGGCGGCAATCGCAAGGTTTATGCAAGACGTCAACAGGTCCATACCGGAGAAGGATATCCAGTTCATAAATTCGTATGTTTCCGTCATCCGGAACCAGAAGCTCAATGCCGTTCAGTTCGCCTCTCCCCGGGCTGTCGACAATATTTTGCGCCAGGCCGCTCCCGACTCTCCGGCAAGACCCGTCAGTCCTATTTTCTATCCACAGGGCCGAAAGATACCTGCCACCCGCATGGCCCTGACCGGCGATATCGTCGTTCGCTTCGACTCCGATCCGGAGGCGGATGTACTTGCGGCAATTGAGAAGAATTACAGCCTGACCCCGACCCGCTCCGTCAACACAAAGACCCGCATTTACCGGGCAGCCAATCCATTGCAGTCCCTGGAGACGGCAAACGCTCTCTGCGAGTCCGGTCTGGTCGGGGAAGCGACACCCCTCTGGTACAGAGCCAGGGCGACGCGCCAGTTCGAGGATCCCCTTGCCGGCCAGCAATGGCACCTCGTCAACACGGGCCAGGGTGGCGGTTTGCCCGGGGAGGATGCCAATGTTGCACCGGTCTGGGCTACCTACCGAGGCTCCTCGTCTCAGGTCGTCGCCGTTGTCGACGGCGCACTGGAGATCGGTCACGAGGATCTGCTGGACAATGTTCAGCCCGGCTTGAGCTGGAATTTCGTGGAGGAAAACGACGATCCCAGCGGATCGTCCGACGACGCCCACGGAACCGCCTGCGCCGGAATCGCCGTGGCCAGGGGCTTCAACGGGATCGGCATTGCCGGGGCAGCACCCTCCGCGGGTCTTGCCGGTCTGCGCCTCCTGGGCGCTGAAACCGATCTCCACGAAGCTGAGGCCCTCAGCCACCACAGCGAAACAGTTTCGATCTACAGCAACAGTTGGGGGCCGGTGGACGACGGCATGCGGCTCGAAGGGCCGGGTCTCATGACCCTGCAGGCCATCCGGGACGGCGCCGTGAGCGGCAGGGGCGGCAAGGGAAACATCTATGTCTGGGCCGGCGGCAACGGCCGGCAGAATATGGACAACAGCAATTACGACGGGTATGCCAACCTGCGTGAGACTCTGGCCGTCGGCGCCACGACCGACCAGGGACAGCAGGCTGACTACTCCGAACCGGGCGCCAACCTTCTCGTCAACGCGCCTTCAAACGGCGGCCTGTCGGCAATAACCACTACCGATCGCACCGGCCAGTCCGGCTATTCCCTTACCAGTTATACAACGAACTTTGGCGGGACTTCCGCGGCCGCTCCCCTGGTTTCAGGCATCGTCGCCCTGATGCTCGAGGCCAATTCGAACCTCACCTGGAGGGATGTCCGCTGGATTCTCGCCCACACCGCCAAACGTAACGATCCGGGGCACCCGGACTGGAACCTGAACGGGGCGGGACTGGCAGTGAACCACAGTTACGGGTTTGGCCGCGTCGACGCTTTGGCGGCCGTGACCATGAGCGCGGGCTTTATCGGCGTCGGCCCCGACCTCGGCGTACAGGCTGTGAGCCAGCCGAACGCGGCCATCCCCGACAACGACGCCCTGGGAATAACTTCGAGCGTGGAAATAGCCGACGACTTTACCGTCGAATTCGTCGATATCACCTTCTCCGCCCCGGACCACCCGCACTGGGGAGATCTTGAGATCGTTCTCACCTCCCCCGCGGGCACAGAGAGCGTCCTCGCCCAAAATCATTCATCCGGCAGAACACACAGCTACGACAAATGGAGATTCGGCTCGACCCGCCATCTTGGCGAACGGTCCAGCGGAACCTGGACACTTACGGTGCGAGACCTCTGGGGTCAGGATACCGGCACCTTTACGGAATGGAAGCTCAAAATTCATGGCAATGGCAGAAATTGGGCAACAACAGGCACAGCCCCCCTTTTTCCCGCCATGATGCTCTTATTGGAAGATTAAACGCCATTGTTGCAAATACGTCGAGGAGGAATACATGCACAAGGTTCAGCCAAGGGGAGTCAGCATAAAAGCTACCCTTTTTTCAATCTCATTATTCCTGTTGCTTTTCGGGATACTGCCCCCATTTCCCCAGGCTGCCGAGCTTGAGATTGACCCCGAACCATTGAATCAGAACCCGCCTAGAGCCCTGGCCGCAGAAGATGTGCTGCTCCCCGATCTGACCGGCATCGTCACCAATACCGAGGCTGCGAAGGCTCTCGGCAAGGCCCTGTTCTGGGACATGAGGCTCGGCAGCGACAACCTCGCCTGCGCCAGCTGTCATTTCCACGCCGGGGCCGACAACCGCAGCAAGAATCAGCTCAGCCCCGGCCTGCTGCAGGTGGCCAATCCGTCTCGTATAGGCAATCCCGACACCTCGTTCGGCAATGCGTCCGGTAAGACCGGCGCCGGCAAAACTGCCGGCGCCAACTACAGCCTTACACCCCGCGATTTTCCCTTTCATCGCCTCCAGAATATGGACGACCGCAACAGCCCGGTTGTCTGCGATACCAACGACGTGACCTCCTCGCAGGGTTCCTTCGGTGGTTTCCTCCTTTCGGAAGACCCCGATCCCGCTATCGCCCGTTTCCCCGATTTTTGCGGCGGCAACGATACTACCTTTACCGTCGATGGAATTCCGGTGCGCAAGGTCGAACCCCGGAACACTCCCACAACCATCAATGCCGTCTTCAATCACCGCAATTTCTGGGACGGTCGTGCCAACAACATTTTCAACGGCGTGAATCCCTTCGGGCCCCGCGACCGCAATGCCCGGGTGGTCGTCCTTACCAATGGAAGCCTGGGCCTGGAGCGTTTGGGCCTCGCCAACGCCAGCCTGGCTTCCCAGGCAGTAGGACCGCCCTTGAGCGCTTTTGAGATGGCATGTTCGGGACGTGATTTCAAGGATCTGGGCCGAGGCATGTTTGCATTGAGAGCTCTTGCTCTCCAGGCAGTCCATCCCACCGACAGCCTGCTCGGCAATGCCAGCAGCTACCGTAATGAGACGGGTCTCGGTTTGAACAAGACCTATATGGAATTGATCCAGCTGGCTTTCAACGTGAAGTACTGGGGGGACAATACCACCAAATTTGAAATCGCCGACAAGGGGAACGGACCGGTAATAAACACCGATGTCGATCCCGCGGTGGGTTACACCCAGGCAGAACATAACTTCTCGATGTTCTTCGGAATATCCATAATGCTCTATGAAGCGACGCTGGTGTCCAATCAAACTGCTTATGACACGTTCATCACCGCAAACCCGACACTTATCAACAACGGAGCCGGCACCATCGTCGAGCAGGGGGACACCGTTACCACCGTTCCCGGCTTCGGTCAAAAGGAACTTCTTGGCCTCGATGTCTTTCTGAACAAAGGCCGTTGCTACGAATGCCACTTCGGGCCGGAGTTCACCAGCGCTTCTATTCGTGTGCGTGGGACTTTTCCGAATGGGGAGCTGGAGGTGCCGGAACCTGTTGAAGTTATGGCCGGCCCCGATGCTCGGGCGGTTGTCTACGATGGCGGGTTTTACAACATCGGGGCCCGTCCTACAACTGAAGACCTTGGCGTAGGAGGCCAGGATCCTTTCGGCAACACCTTGTCTTTTTCACGCCAACTGACAGCCGGGGATATCATTGATCCGAATCTCTCTCTGCCTTTCCCCAATTTCTATGAGAATGCCCGCGTAGGAGTGGACGGGGCCTTCAAAACTCCTTCCGTCCGCAATGCGGAGTTGACCGGGCCCTACATGCACAACGGCGGCCTGTCGACCCTAAGGCAGGTAGTCGAATTTTACGACAGGGGTGGAGACCGCAGGGATGTGACCGGAGTCGACGGCTGTTTCGGGGTTATCGACACCTCGGGTTTCGGGAACGCCGGGGATGGGAGCCACTGTACAAATCTGGCTCCACCCATTCTTCCCCTGAATTTAACGGAGGCGGAAATCGATGCATTGGTTGCCTTCATACTCGCTTTGACCGATGAGCGCGTGAAGTACGAAAAGGCGCCGTTCGATCACCCCGAACTCATCATCCCGAATGGGCAAGAGGGGGATCAATTCAGTGTCACAACCGTCACCGTAAACCCGGAAGATCCATCCGGCGGGGAGACCCTCGTCCGGGCAAAAGATATGTTCCGCGTACTTCCGGCAATAGGCGCCGCCGGCAGACAGGCTGAGAATCTTCCGGCCCTGGGTCCATTTCTGAACCTCGACCCATTCAGCCTTGGCCTGCCCGGGACGGCTGTTCCACAGATCGTACCCCTGCTACTGGAGAATTAAGGCAAAATGTTGACCAAAAAATTGTGAGAAAGTCCACCCCACAACCTTGACAGCAATTCTTTTTTGGTAGTATATATTAATTAAGAATGAATCTCATTTAGATTCAGATGGACTCAAAAAACGAAACAACTGAATAAACCACAACCTGGTCATCTGATATGCAACGAATAAAACAACTAGTTTTCGGATTGTCTTTAGGAGTTGCCATGGTTTCAGCAACAGCGGTGTATGCAACCAACTCTCAGGAATCTGCACTGGTCGTGTCCATCGATGCCAAACAACTTCCCCTGAGGGACGTCCTGAACCAGGCATCCCGCCAAACCGGATGGACTATCCTTGTCGATGAACGACTCGTTGGCAGGCATGTCTCAGGTTCTTTCGAGAAAATAGCTTTGGAGTCCTTCCTGCGACGATCTTTAAGAGGTGAGGCACTCATCGTGCTCTACGATCAGGGAGCCAAGAGCATCAGCATACGGTCGTTTGGGGCTCCGAAGGCCATGGTGGCCATCACACCAAATCCTGATCCAGCAAGTGAAAAAAGGCTTCAGGCTCTCATGTTGGAGGAACAGCGCTCCTATGAAGCTTACTTTTCCAATCCGAACTCAATTGAGCCGTTGACCGGAATGAAGCTTGGAGAAATTGCAGCAAGACAGGCGGCTGATAAAAAAGCCTATGAGGAGTATATATCCAACCCGAGTTCCACTGAACCGCTTACGGGTATGAAACTTACCGATATTGCCGCCTTACAGGAAAAGGAGAAAAAAGAATATGAACAATATCTTTCAGATCCAAATGCCGTAGAACCGTTAAGCGGAATGAAACTCAGTGAAATAGTTGCACTACGCGACAAAGAACAAAAGGAAGCTAAGGAGGAATTCATAATACCAGAATCAAGTCTCGAAAACGCTCAGCAGACGGCCAAACTCGGCCAATAGACACGCGGCAACATCTCCGAGGGATAACCACCGAGGATTTAAGCACGTATAAGATGAGGAGAAATCTTATACTCAATCAACCAACAATCGTCTAGGAGGACAGGTTATGATGGCAAAAAAAATATTATTGGGCTTGGGTTTATGTTCTCTGTTGGCCTTCCCTGCAACTCACGCAAATGCTGAAAACGGATTCTGTAGCGGTGTTGAAGTACTCCAAGCCGGCGCTCATAATCTAGGCAAGGTAGTGCTTTTGAAAAACACTAGAGCCGACTGCGGGAACTGGGGACAAGGAACCCAGCAGTTCTTCTTTTTGGATAACTCTGCCGGACAAGCCAATGCAATGCTGGCTTCCGCTCTCGCAGCACAAGCCTCCGGTTTGACGGTCACGGTGTTCAAACCCAATAATAGTTATACATCCTACAGCACTCTTGCCGGCATATATGCCGCACCAGTCACACCGTGATCAACAAACCGATGTAGTCTTCAACCACAAAAACACCTCGGAGATACACCTTCGAGGTGTTGTGTAAGTAATTAAAAAAATGAACAAATTACCAGACAAGGAGAAAATTTGACAATAAAGCCTTACATATTTTAGTATGGCTCTTGATATTTCCGACAGGTATCGGACAATAGGGAAACAATCTTATGTTAAGCGCCAATACTTACTGAAAATAGGAGAGAAAAATGAAAAAGAGCATTCTGCGAGCAACCACACTCGCTGCCATTTTGTCAATATGTACTGTGAACGCAGGATTTGCCGCCGGCGGTAGCATTGCTCATGGAAATCTCGCTGTTTATAAAAATGGACAGCTGGTATCGAAGCTTATCGGCAAGAACCCGATTGAAGATGGATCTCTCCTGGTATGCGACGGCAAATGCATGATCAAGTCCGAGGGAATTTCATTGATCGCCACCGACGAATCGAGCGTTGCGGTAACAAACGAAGACAATACCTTCAAACTCTATGTAAAAGAGGGAAGAGTTGATTATATCATCAGCAGCAACGTGAGAACGATTTCTTTCTATACTCCCCAGGGAACCTATACTGTTGCCGAGGTGATCTTCAATGCCGGCAGCCAGAGTGTCGTAAGAGGCACCGTCGAGGTGGATAGCACCGGAAAAACTGAAATCACCGTAAGCGAGGGAAGGATGGTATTCGCCACTGCTGACGGTATGAAAACGGTGAATGCGAACCAAAAAATAATTCTTGCCGTTGCTCCTCCGGCCGGTGGGCAAGCAGTGAGTGGCCAAGCGGGAACGGCGACCCCGTTTCTCATTCCTGGCGGAATAATAGTCGCGGCGGGCACAGGAGTTGCAGTTTTCGCAAACAACGGGGATAATAATGATACTCCTGCAAGTCCCAGCAATTGAGTTTGTTCTTTTGTGAGTAGTACAGAGGGATTGTTTTTTTCGGCGTGCCTGAGGAATGACCCTCTTCGATGAAAATACTTCTGAAGTGATTTGTATGCGAATTCTTCGATCCCATCTCTCCAATATCTTCTGTTGTGCTCTCATCTCGATTTTCGCTCTTGCCGGTTGCGGAGGCGACGAAAAATTCAAAGCAACAACGAGTCTGGAGAATTTTCAGGAAATATACGCCAAACAGCAGAATCAGGAAGCGGAAAGCCACAAGATCAACATGCTGCCCCCGGCAGACGACGCGGGTGAGGAAGGGGGCGAGTACCTGCTCGGCAGTGGTGATTTGCTGGTGATCAAGGTTCTGGAGGAGAGCAGCCTGGATACCGAAGCCAGAGTGTCCTCGAAAGGGAGCATCAATGTACCGCTGTTGGGCGAAGTAAGTGTCCTCAACCTGACCGCAAGCGAAGCGGAACGAAAAATCGAAGAGCTGTACGGTCTGGATTACATGCACGATCCCCATGTCTCCGTCTATATCAAGGAGCGCATGAGCAAGCAGATTACGCTTGTCGGGGCGGTTGAAAAGCCGGGGACATACGATTACGTGGCACAGCGCAGACTGCTCGATGTTCTGGCTGTGGGCAATGGATTGAAGAAGGAGGCAGGTTCTTTTGCCTATATTACTAGAAAGAACCCAAAGAACGGAACATCCGCCAACTATATCGTCGACCTGGAGGATCTGGTTAAAAACGGTAATATGACCCACAATCACGTCATCCTGGGTGGGGACGTCATCTTCATTCCCGAATCCGGTCAATGCTTCGTCGATGGCGCAGTTCGCAAACCCGGAACCTATCCGCTGCAAAGCAACATGACGATAACGGAGGCAATAGCGCTTGCCGGCGGACTGGCCGGTTACGCCAATGATGAAAGCATCAAACTGGTGCGTTTTATGGGGCGCGGCAAGGAGAGACAAGTGGTGAGTCTCAGCTACAGCGATCTGCAGACGGGCCTGGGCGACACTCTGGTGCTCAAGGACCAGGACATAATCTACGCCGAGTCCAGCGCCAGCGGTAAACTCTTCTCAGGAGCAGGTTTTACACTGGGCTTCATGGGAACCGGAGTAAGCTTCAAGGATCCTCAGCAATAATAGTCTATTCCCTGGAAGAATGTTGTGAATTCCCCATTATTGTTCCAGAGATCTGTAACTTACCTCATCTACGGAATTGTCACCACCATTCCTCTACTGTTCGGGGCCGTCCATCCGATAGTGCAGGGATGCTACGTGTATATTATACTGACCGGGCTGGGGAGCTGGCTCTTGCTGAACCACCGGCCAGGCAGCCTTCCTCTTCCCTCAATCTGGGCTGTTGTTCCTGCTCTCCTGATCGCCTATCTCAGCCTTCAGTCCATCCCGCTTCCTCTGGATTGGGTTGAAATGCTGTCCCCGCAGCGGGCTGCACGGGTACGGGCCGTCAATGAATTGGCCGGGACAGGGCTGCAGAATGTCTCCCTCAATGAAAATGGTCCGGCCGGGTTTTACCGCTCCTTTTTTCTGTTTTCGATGATGCTGTACTATTACAGTCTCAAGCGATTGATCGGCGACAACAAAAACTTTCAGAAGACGCTCCTGTATTGTCTCGTCGGTGTCGGAACGTTCGAGGCCCTGTATGGCCTGGTCCAGTTTATCAATCCCCAGATCGGCATCCTGTGGCTGCCGACCCCGGGGAGAGCTGCACATGGCACGATTATCTATAAAAACCAGTATGCCTCGATGCTCAATCTGATATGGCCGATGGCCCTGGCGAGCGGCGTGCTTGCCTATGCCGTCAGGCGGAAAACTGGTCGGGAGCAGAGCCTCGGTCGCAGACTGATGGCTGCCGTAGACGACCTGTCGACGGCCAACACCTTGACTCCCCTGATGATGTTTGCTGCCGGCATGATGATTCTGGCCGTCCTCTTCTCCCTCTCGCGTGGCGGTATACTGGCGATGGGTCTGGTCGGCTTCCTTCTGCTGGTCATGCTGCCCTTCAGACGTTCGGGGAAAATAGCCGGTTTGTCGGTATTCCTCTGCCTCCTCGGGGCTTATGTGGCTCTGCTGGGCTTTGACACGATAGCCTCTCGCTTCGATACGCTCGATAGTTCCGGAGCCAATCGCCTGTCACTGTATCTCGCCTCACTGCCGATGCTATGGGATCACTGGCTCACCGGTATCGGCATGGGGTCGTATGCGTTGTTGTCACCCGTCTATCTCAAAGGTTTTCCGGCAAGCACCCTGTTCGACAGGGTGCATAACGAATACCTCGAACTGATCATCGAACTGGGCGTTCCAGCGGCAGTCCTCCTGTTTACCTGGATTTTTGCGGGAATGACGAAGCTGCTGGCCGGTTTTGTGTGGGGGAAGCGAGAAATAGACCTTGAGCGGCAGGTAATCGGCGCCGCTGCCTTCTGCGGTCTGGTCGGGTTCCTGGTGCATGGTTTTGCCGATTTCGGCTGGAGATTGCCGGCCAACCTCGTCTACTGTGCGACACTCCTCGCCATGTGTGTCTGCAGCATGCAATCCCCATTCGCGAATGAACCAATCGAAAGGAGCGGAAGATGACATTCTCATTCGTTGATTTTGTAGATATGCATACGCATATCCTGCCAGGTCTCGATGATGGTTCCAAAGACATGGCAGAGAGCCTCTCCATGGCCCGCTGCTATGAGAGCGCCGGAGTTAAAACACTCGTGGCGACCCCGCATTTCATTCCCGGAACTGCCTGGGCCACCCCCAGAGAACGAGTGCTGGAAGCCGTGCAGGTTCTTCAGGCCGAGTTGGACAAGGCGAATATCGATCTCACGGTTCTGCCGGGAATGGAGATAGCATATCATCGGAAGCTCGAAGAGCGCCTCCTGGCCGAGCGTGTTCTTCCCTTGGGCAGGAGCGGTTATTACCTTATCGAACCGTCGTTGCATGGAGGACAGGAAGAACTGCTGATGTGCCTGCGTTCACTGTTGGATAAGGGCCATAAGCTCATCCTCGCCCATCCGGAAAGGGTCGATTTTTTCCAGCGGACGCCTCAGGTGCTGCAGGAACTTGTAGACAGCGGGCTGCGCATTCAAGTGACCGCCGGCAGCCTGCTCGGTCAATTCGGCGCAAGAAGCAGGACTGCGGGCGAGGTGTTGAGGCAGGATCGGTGCATTCACCTTATCGCTTCAGACGCCCACGACAGCGTCAGGCGGCGTCCTCTCGGTGCAGCAGAATGGGAGCATTTCCTTGCCGCCCCCGGCTGCAAGGAACTCATGATATCGGTCAACCGCAATATTTCCGAAATCTTCCGACTCGACCGCGAGATGTGTCTCGGTTAAGCCGAAACAGCTGATTAGTACCTTAGAAATTCGTTTCTTGTTTTTTTGAAACGAATTTCGTGAAGGTACTTATCCCCTCTGCTGTCGGAGGGGATGACAACCCTTTAGGTTGCGGGCGTCAGCCCGCATTACCTTTTATAATCTTCAGAAAAGACAATGCAAAAAAAACATTACAATCAACAGGAAATGAATAATCAGCTGATGATCCGCGAACAAGGCGGGCAATATCTTCCAAGTACCGAGGTGCGGGAAGTCATTCCCGAGTTCAGGAGCGAGATCGATCTGCGGGACCTGCTTGATACGCTCATCAGGCGAAAAACGGCGGTTGTCGCCTGTCTGCTCTTGTGTTTTTCCATCGTGGCTCTCTATACCTTTACGGTCACCCCCCAGTTCAAGGCGAGGGGCGTCCTCAAGGTATCGGCACAATCCGACAATCTGACGAAATTCGACGGGGTGGAGTCGACGGCCTTGAAAACCCTGGAGTTCCAGCAGACCCAAGTCAAACTCCTGCAAAGCGAACAGCTGGCCTCCAGGGTTATAGCCCGAATGGATCTTTCCAACAACCCCGCCTTCAACCGTATCTCCGGCAAGAACTCCGGCGAAGCGTACGCGCAAGGTCTTTTCGACACACTCAAGACCTTCGTCAGACCGGAACAAGACAAGGACGCTTTGAGTATCCTGAACGAAGAAGCCCAGAACCAGATCATCGTGGATCAGTCCCTCGAGCGTTTCAAAAAATTGTTTACTGTTATTCCGGTCCGTAACAGCGAGCTCATCGAGGTCACCTTCAGTACCATTTCGCCGGTATTGGCCGCCGAGGTCACCAATACGGTGATGGATGAGTTCATAAACATGCATATGGACAGCAGGCTCAAATCGAGCAGCGACGCCGGCAAGTTTTTGGACAAACAGATTGAGTCGGCAAAGATCAAACTCGAGAAGTCCGAGCTTGAACTACAGGAATTCGCCAAAAAAATAGGTATCGTCTCCCTCGATCCCAAGTCGAACCCGATAATGCGCCAGCTGGAGGAATTGAACGATGCCCTGGCCAAGGCCCGAGCCCACCGTATTGCCCAGGAAGCGCGGTATCAGCAGAATTTGAGCGTCGACTCGGGCAGCCTCTTCAAGATGGTGGAAAACGAGCTCATCCAGAACCTCAGGAACCAGCATGTCGCCCTGCTTTCCGAGTATCAGCAGCTCAGCACTACATTCAAGCCGGGCTATCCCAAAATGCTGCAGCTGAAGGCGCGGATGGAGGAAATCGAGACTCAGATTCGTGCTGAAAAACAGGCAATCATCGATTCCATAAAGAACGACTACGAGACGGCACTCAAAACTGAAAATTATCTCGCGAGTCGAACCGAGGAGCAGAAGGGAAAAGCGATGGAGCTGGAGGAGAAGGCCACTCAATACAAAATCCTGGATCGCGAGGTAGAGACCAACAAATCGATCTATAACAGCCTCCTCCAGCGCTCGAAAGAAATCGAGGCGACGGTCGGCGCCTCGGTCACCAACATCCAGGTTGTCGACAGCGCGCGTCCGCCACTCTATCCATACAAACCGCGGGTGGTGCTCAACCTGGCACTGGGACTCGTCTTGGGTCTGTTCGGTGGCATCGGTCTCGCCTTCGTGCTCGAATTCTTCGACAATACCATCAAAAACCCCGACGAGATGGCCGAGCGCTTCGGCATCCCGGTGCTCGGCCTTATTCCGTATGACAAGCAAGTCGTAGACAACCGGAAACTTATGGCCTTGAAATTCTATACCGAACCGCGATCGCCGGTCGCGGAGGCATTTCGAACCACCATGACTTCGGTGCGGCTTTCGGTGGCCGACAACCCCCCGAAAACGATTCTGCTGACCAGTATCCTGCCCGGAGCAGGCAAAAGCTCGCTCGCCTGCAATGCCTGCCTGTCCTATCTGGCGGAGGATGAGCGATGCCTGCTGATCGACGTCGATCTGCGCAAGCCCAGTCTGCACCATGTGTTCAAAGAAGGGATGAAGGGCAAAGGCCTGTCTTCCGTCCTGAGCGGCATGTCGCAGTTAGGGGAGGTAATCATGCCGACCGATTATCCGGGACTGGACTTCATCAGCAGCGGGCCGCTGCCTCCGAATCCTGCCGAGCTGCTGTCCTCCAAGCGCATGCGGCAGTTGCTGTCGACTGTCGCGGCCGATTACGATCGGGTCATCCTCGACGGCCCGCCTTACCAGGGCTTTGCCGAAGTACTCGTGCTGTCGAACATGGTCGACGGGGTAATCCTGATATCGGCCGAAGGCAGCACCCCGCGGGAAGGGGTGAAGCATTTCCGGCGGTCTGTCACCAATGTGGGTGGGAGAATTCTCGGGACCATCATCAACAAGAGCGGGAGGAAATCAGGCTACACCTCCTATAGCGGCTATAAGTACTATTCGTACAATTACGACTACGGCAAAGAATCAGAGAACTGAACTCGATCATGTCAATGTCCGGCTACCAGAGCATAGCCTTTAAGGTTTGCGCCATCACGATACTTCTGGCCTGCGCGTTGTGGCAGATTCTGTTCGCCTATCGGGAGCAGCGGGATTTCAGCGAAGGGTCGGAGAATCTGTCGCCGCATACCCGCAACTATCACTCTCTCACCCATAATGCAAAGCAGAAATACATGCTCGAGGCGGATCTCGATGGAGCGATGTCCTTGCTGCGGCAGGCGTTGACCGTCAACCCATCCTATGTCCCTGCATGGCTGAGCCTTGCCGAAGTCAACAACGATTTGGGCCGAAAGGAAAAAGCGTATGCGATTCTCCGGCATGCCGATCTGCTCACCGACGGTTTGAGACGCTGGCGATGGGACAAGGCCCTGACGGCGTACCAATTGGGCAGGCTCGAGATGCTGCCCGGTGAACTGCGGTATATCGTCCGGGAAATCGGAGGAAAAGACAGAAACGACGCCCTGCAGCTGGCTTTTACCCTTTGGGAGGAGCCGGCCGAGCTTCTGGACAGGATGGGGCATGAGAATATCATCCATCTTTTAGGCTTTGCCGTAGGCAAAAACCTGCCGCAAACGGCCCTGTACTTCTGGCGGAGTATAGAGTCCAAGGGAGTTGAGTGGGAGCAGAAAGATGTGCTGGCCCTGCTCGATATGCTTCTCCGGGAGGGCGAAGTACAGACGGCTGCCGGGATATGGCGGCAGCACTTCAATCCCGAAACGATCATCTTCAACGGCGATTTTTCCCAGCCCCTGCTGGAACGAGCCTTCGGCTGGAAGACCGGAAAGAGTCAGAATTTCGAGATGTCTGTCGCCAGGAGCCCGGAAGACGCGACAGCCGGGATGGCTCATTATCGCTTCAAGGGCTGGGAAAACATCAACTTCACGCATCTCTCCCAAATCGTCCCGATCGAGGGCGGCAAGGCTTACACCCTGTCTGCCGAGATGAAATCCCAGAAACTGACCACCGACCAGCGCCCCTTCCTCGAGGTGTCGGGATATAAGTGTAAAATGCCCGCGGCAGGCTCCGAGATGGTTGCATCCGACAAGGATTGGACGAGGTATCAGGTGTCGGTGGACGTACCGGAAGATTGCCATGGCGTGGTGGTTCGCCTGCGCAGGAAAGAAAGCAATCATATCGACAGCAAAATTTCCGGCCAATTATGGCTGAGAAACATTGCTATTGCTGCATCACCCGGGGTTCCCCCTTTTCCGGAAGCATCTCAGCCATGAACTCCGATCAGAAAAAAAAGATAATGGGACTGGTCAGGGAGTATTCCGGCAGCGGCACGGAATCTCTTATCGCTTTCGTGGCGGGAACCGACGGCCTGCTGTCGGCGTGCCAGGCGATGCTGCACAGCCTGGATGCCGAAGGTTCCGCCGACAGCGAATGGCTTCAGCAGGAATGTTCCCAGGAAGATGTGTTGCTCCAGCCGTTTGTGCTGGAAGTGCGAAAGATAGTGGCTCTGTTCAAGCCAAGCCCCGACGTTGAAGCCCCCCATGCGATTCTTGGCGTTTCCACGGATGCCGGCCTCGATGAAATAAAACATGCCTACCGCACCCTCAGCCGACGCTATCATCCGGATACCGCACTGCCGCCGTACCGGGACAATCCCGAGATGTTTGTCGCCATAAACCGGGCTTATAACGCCTTGATGAACGAGGATAAGGCCCCACAGAATAAAAAAGCTCCTCAAGGAGAGCACTGGCGGATAAAGAAAAAGCGGACGGTCTCTCCGGATCAGCGAAAAAAGGCATTCACCTGGGTTTCAGGGATGTTGATCGTACTGGTCGTCATCTCGGTCATCGCCTCGATAAATTATCAGAAACGAGCCATGCTGGCAGGCCTGCAGGAGAGCCGCGGCGCCTTTATTCCGCCTGCGGGAAAAGCATCCGGTGGTACCTCCCCCGAAAAGGAGAAGGCTGAAGAACCTCTGGTGGAAAAGCCTGTGGTAGATGTGGCGGCAACCGATCCACCCCAGGTGACCGAGAACAAAGCTGGGTCCGAGGCGGCTACAGAAATTCCCCCGAACCTGCAGCAGGAGTCAACCGGGAATGAACCCGCAATAACGAAGGCAGCGTCGTCAAGCCCTGTGGTTACCGTTGAGGAGAGTCCAAAAGCGGTTCAACGGACTGCGGGCGAGTCGGATGTCGCAGGCCTTCCCCCTCACGGAAAACAAAATGACATCAAGCCGGCTACTGACCCAATTCCGGTCCATATCCCCGCAGCCTCCTCTGTGAAGAAGCGGAAAAGCGAGGTCTACGAGCCGGCGCCGGCCGGTCTCGCCAAAGTAATGCCGGAAAAGACTCCGAAACGAACTCCGGAGACAGGGGTCGACCTGACTGCCAGGGCGGACGAAAAGGTCGGTAATAAGCCAGGCAAGCCCGGTGCCGGCTCAACTGCACAAAACCGGGAGGGCGGCAGCGGCATTGGTGCTACAGTCGGCGAGAAGAAAGTAGACAGGCGACAGGTTGCAGTTCCAGCGGCGGCGATTGCCCCTGTCCGCCAAGATCCTGCCGATGCCATGGATCCTGATGCCGTATTCGCCAAGGCAAGGCCGCACAGCGACACTCGGATAACCGAAGCTCCCCCAGAGGATAAAAGCGAATTAGCCGTTGCAACCGTCGGGAAGATTGTTCACCCCCCCGCTGTAACCGTTGAGATCACCCAGGCAGCCGCCACCGAAGAGAACCTTCAGGTAGCAACACCCCCCGCCGAAGAGGAACAAAGTCGGGAAAGAGACAACCTGCAAGCGAGGCTGGATAGTTTTTTTGCCCGCTACATTGACGCTTACGAACAACGAGATCTGTTCCTCTTTGCCAGATTTTTCGAGAGGAAGGCGGAAGAGAACGGCAAAGCTTTCTCATCTATTATGCCCACCTATCTGGATCTTTTTACCACTACCAAGAAAATAAGTCTGCGGGTCGAAGAAAGGTCCCATCGCTTGGTTGATGGAGTGGTGAAAGTCGATGGACGGTTCAAGGTATTCCTGGAATATGCGGACAACCGGAAAGTGACGGGCTCCGGGCCAATCCATTTTCTTCTTGCGGAAAATGGCAGTGAAATGCTGATACGGAAAATGGATTACGTCTTTCACTCAGACTCGGAGTAAAAGAATAGCCATTACAGTTCTTTCCCCCTCGATGATCCGAGCTGATGTTTAACGCTGGAGCGTTGGATTTTCCTTCATAAGACAAACGGTTATTTGATATAATAATTTTGGCGGCATTTGGAGTCGTCTCGTATTATGGCTGCGCCATGAAGAAGTACGAGGTCCATTCGACAATGAAAAATAATTGCTCCCCCATGATCAGCAAGAGAGTGAATAATCCAGGGATGATGGGAGAAATCTCATCCTGGCAGAGATTCTCCGGGCTTAAGTCCTACCTCCGGTACTCTCTCAAAAATTACATCCTGAGCTTGAGGAAGAAGAGCGCAAGCGTCAAATTCTGGACAATGCTGTCCTGCGACGCCGTCTGTATCCTGCTTGCTTATATGCTGGCCTACGCACTGCGTTTCGAAGCCTTCCTGATCCACGAACGCCAGTTCTACTATGCCGGAACATTGGCAATCATCTTCGGGATCAAACTGCCGGTCTTCTATATCATGGGTCTCTATGACGGCATGTGGCGCTACACTGGCCTCCGGGATCTCCAAAATATCATCAAGGCAGTTGTGCTGTCTGAGACCACGATCATTTCGGTGATGCTCTTCATCAACCGCTTCCAGGGTTTTTCCAGGGCGGTCTTTGTCATGGATGCCATCATCTGTCTGCTTCTTCTCTGCACCACACGGATCTCCATACGCTATCTCCTGCAGCAAACCCGTGCCTGGCAGAAGGAACGGCCGAAGAGCAAGAAACGGCTTCTCCTCATCGGCGCAGGCGACGCGGCAGAGAAAGTGGTGCGCGAAGTGTCCGACAACCCTGCCCTGCCCTATGAGATAATAGGCTTCGTCGACAATAACCCCGGAACGATCGGTATGCGTATTCATGGCATCCCCGTTCTGGGAAGGACCGAGAACCTCTGCGAGATCGCCAATGAAACCCGTGCCGAAGAACTGCTCATTACCATCGTGAACATGAATGGCGGACCGATGAAACGCATTGTCGAACTCTGCCAGCAGACAGGGTTGTCCTTCAAGGTGCTGCCGGGCTTCGGAGAATTGATCGAAGGCAAGCTATCCGTCACTGCCATGCGAAAAATATCTTATTGCGATCTTCTCGGCAGGGACGAGGTAAAGCTCGACCAGAACCAGATCGGAGGCTACATAACCGGCAAAAGAGTGCTGGTAACCGGCGCCGGCGGTTCCATCGGCTCCGAACTCTGCCGTCAGCTGCTGCGCTTTCAACCGGAATTTCTGATTCTGTTCGATGCCAACGAGGAGAATCTCTACAACATCCAGATGGAACTCGAGCATGGGTTCTCCTTTAAAAAATACGTCACGGTCCTCGGTCAGGTTCAGGACAGTCGGCTGCTGGACAGGGTTTTCTGCCAATACAAACCCGAAGTGGTATTTCACGCCGCCGCCTACAAACATGTTCCTCTCGTCGAACTGAATCCCTGGGAGGCTGTTTCAAACAATGTGCTTGCCGTACAACGCTTGATGGATACCGCTATCGCCCATAAAACCAGCCGATTTGTTCTGGTCTCCACCGACAAGGCGGTCAGGCCGACCAATGTCATGGGAGCATCGAAGCGTTTAACGGAACTGATCATGCTTTTGTATTCGCAGAAACAAAGTGCATTCATTCCACCAGAGGGAGGCGGTCAGGCACAGCCCGGCCGATGCCGGATGGCCTGCATGGCGGTACGATTCGGCAATGTCCTTGGCTCTTCCGGTTCGGTTATACCTCTTTTCAAGAGACAGATCCAAAAAGGTGGTCCGGTGACCGTGACTCACCCCGAAATAACCCGTTATTTTATGTCGATCGAGGAGGCGGCCCAACTCATCCTGCAGGCCGGGTCCATGGGCGGCAGGGGGGAGATTTTTCTCTTGAAGATGGGGGATCCGATCAAGATAGATAGTCTTGCCCGGGATTTGATCAAACTCATGGGCCACGAACCTGAGACCGATATAAAAATCGAGTATACGGGATTACGTCCCGGCGAGAAACTCTATGAAGAACTCATCACCGAAGGGGAGGGTATTATCAAAACAGAACACCAAAAAATCATGGTGTTGTACGGGAACGGCAACGGTCTCTCAAATGATGAGTTGGAGAGACAGTTACATGAACTTGCCATCAAGGCCGAATCACACGACGCCGTCGGCATAAAACAAATTCTTCATCAGATTATTCCGGAATATGTACCTGATTTCAAGGCTGGGTCGATTGCGGAATTGGCCAGGAAAGAGACAACCCCTAAAAATATTGCTGCAATTTGCACTTGATTATGCCTTTGTTCGACCTCATTTACGGAACATGACCCGCAGCGCCGTTAGATACCTATAAATCGGTCCATACAGCGTTTCAGATGACTCAACCTCAACTACGGTTTGCCAATAGTAAAATTCCGGGACCGCTTTCGATGCGGAAGAACTTCTCGTGGAACTTCATCGGAAATGTAGTGTACGCGGGGTGTCAGTGGGGCATTTTGGTGGTTATGGCGAAACTGACCTCTCCTGAAATGGTCGGCCGCTTTGCACTGGGACTGGCCATAACCGCGCCAATCGTGCTGTTGAGTGAGCTTCAGTTGCGCGGGGTGCAGGCAACGGATGCCAAAGGAGATTTTGACTTCGGTCATTATCTGGCGGTCCGCCTGATCATGATCGCCCTCGCCTTAGCAGCCATTGCAGGTTATGCCGCGACGGGCGGCTACGGAAGGGAAACCGCCTTTGTCATTTTGGGTGTCGGCCTTGCCAAGGGATTTGAGTCTATAGCCGATATTTTCCACGGCCTCATGCAGCGACATGAGCGCATGGATCGAATCGCCCAGTCAAGAATACTGAAAGGGGCGATGTCACTGGCCGTTATGGCTTTGGCTGTTTCCCTGACAAGAGATGTTTTCTGGGGTGTGCTTGGAATGGCTGCCGTCGGTGTTGTCGTTCTTTTGAAATTTGATCTGAAAAACGCAACGACTGTGCAGGTAGCCGGGAATCCCGACGGTCTTAAATCGGATTGGAGGAAAATTGCGCCACGCTTTGATTATCAAAAAATGCGGGAACTGGTGTGGCTCGCTTTTCCTTTGGGGCTGGTAATGACCTTGCTCTCTCTGAATACCAATATCCCCAGGTATTTTATTGAGACGCATTACGGAGAAGCCAGCCTCGGTATTTTTGCTGCAATAGCCTACCTGATGCAGGTGGGATCCCAAGTTATGAACGCTTTAAGTCAGTCGGCCGCCCCACGACTTGCTTCATATTGGGCGAGTAAAAAGAAAAAGCCTTTTCTCCGACTGTTTTACTCTCTGTTTCTTGTTGCATTTTCCCTTGGACTAGCAGGAGTAATTGTCGCTTCACTTTTCGGGAGCCAGATCCTGCAGTTTATCTATGGCGTGGAATATTCGGAGAGGGCGGATCTCTTCATATGGCTGATGACAGCAGCGGCATTCTCGTATTTCACCTGGGTCATAGGTGTACCTCTGACGGCAATGAGAATTTTCCGCGTACAATTTTTTATCGCCTCCACGTCACTTATCGTGCTGTTTTTTTCTTGTAGCAGTTTTGTAATATCCCATGGACTCTCCGGTGCAGCTATGGCAATTGTTCTGTCCCAAGTAGTCAGTCTTCTCGTAGGGGGGATTGTCCTGTTCTTGAGTATCCAAAGATTTGACAAGCATTGATGCTAGCCATTCTCTGTCTGATTAATGATTTAAAAATAACGATTTAATGAAGACAACATATAGAATACTGCATGTTGTAAGAGGGATGGATAAGGGAGGTGTTGAAACATGGTTGGTCCACGTTCTGAAGAATCTTGATAGAGACCGATTCAGATTTGACTTTTTGACATTCACAACCGAACATTGCGCGTACGATGAAGAATTGCAAAAAATGGGTTGCCGGATAATCCCATGTCTTCGACCGCATCGTCCATTCCAATTCTCCAAGAGTTTTTTGGGATCATTGAAAAAATTCGGACCATACGATGTAATCCATAGCCACGTCCATCATTTTAGTGGTTTGATCTGCTGGTTGGCACGCTATTCAGGGGTACGCATGAGGATTGCGCACAGCCATCTGGACACATCGTTAGCAGATGCCAGAGCCGGATTCGTTAGAGGAATATATCTTCGATTTATGAAAAAACTTATTAAGTATCATGCCACCCATGGAGTGGCATGCAGTGGAAAAGCCGCAATATCTCTATTTGGAGATAAGTGGCAAAGAGATCAGCGCTGGCATTTGCTGCATTGTGGCATTGATCTTTCGCCATTCGATCAATCTGTGTCAACAACTGGAATCCGTTCGGAACTTGGTATTCATTCTGATGCTGTTGTAATTGGGCATGTCGGCAGATTCGTAGAATTCAAGAACCATTCTTTTTTATTAGATATTATTGCTGAAGCTGTCGCTCGAAACCCGAAGTTTTATGGATTGCTTGTAGGCGATGGTCCCTTGAAATCGGACTTAGTTGAACAAGCTCAACGACTTGGTATTGAAAAGCAAATAATATTCGCAGGTACTCGTTCCGATATCCCTCGTATAATGAGAGGAGCGATGGATGTATTTCTGATGCCTTCACACTATGAGGGCTTGCCGTTGGTTTTGCTTGAGGCACAGGCAGCTGGTCTGCCATGTGTTATATCAGATATCATTTCCAGTGAGGCCGATGTCGTTCCAGAACTCATTACTCGAATGTCATTAAGCAATTCTTCGGAGAAATGGGCTGATTTGATTTTAATGAAAACGCTGGGAAATTATGACCAAAAAAGTGCTTTGGCAAGGATGATCCAAAGTGATTTTAATATTCAGGAAAGTGTGAATAATTTATGTAGTTTGTATTCATGTGCGCGTGGTTGACGTTGCGGCTTCTGTAATTTATCCTTATGTCCTGAATGATTCGAAATTTCAAAATTTGCAATTAAATCAGTATTCAGTATTTCCAGCCATAAATGAATATACTTGCCGTTTCATTTTTTGTCTTTTTTCCAATATTATCGATGCCATTCTTGGTTTTTTTATCTATTAACCAGCGTTTTAGAGAAAACATTCCTCTGCTTTGCGTTGCTCTGGCATTGGGACTTTTATCATATGCTTATATTCCAGATGAGTCAAAAGATATTTACCGTCACTATCTCCTGGTTAGGGACTTAAATATATATGGATCCGAACTTCTTGTATACTTACTCCAATTTATTGGCGGTCCAGCACTTTTTTATCTCATTGCTTATTCCGCAGGGACTTTAGATATATTTAATTTGATGCCTCTTGTAATGGTAACAATGGCCTATGGTTTTTACTTAATTGGAATCAAAAATGTATTTGAAAACCATCACATTCACGATAAATTTGTAATTTTCGTTGCTTTTGCATGGGTCTTTTCTTCGTTGTCATATCCCTTTATCTCAACAAATCTGAGGCAACCTCTGGCTGTGTCATTGGTGTTCTACTTTCTACAGAAGAGACACATGAATATGCCATTGTTTTCCCTTTTATTGCTGGCAGCATCGTTATTGCACGTGACCGGCGCTCTAATGGCAGCGTGTTTCTTTATCGCCTATTTCTGGATGAATAAAACTTACAAAGATTTATTTTTTTCATGCTTGATTTTATTTTCAGCTCTCCTAATTTTGTACTTTCTTGATTACAATTTCTTAAACTTCCTTGGCTATAATTTTGGCATTGAAGACAAATTATCCTTATATGAAAATGCAAAAGATACTGATGAATATACTTTTGAAGTATTCTGGAAGTTTCTTCTGTTATCATATTTGAATGCTTGTACATTTCTCCTGCTGTTTTTTCAGATAAGGATAAGCAATTATTGGATACTGGTAAAGAATTCACTCGAAGTACGATTCTCTATCGTTTTCTTCGGAGTTTCATTGTTGTTTTTCCATAATGCAATAGTATTTCAAAGGTTAACCTTCTATTTACCTCTATTTGGGGTCTCCATTCTTTCTGTTTATTTGAAGAGACAGAATAAATCCAGTGTGTTGTTTTGGTTAACTATGCTTTTGTTGTTGATTACAATATGTTACGGAATCTTGTTTCAGTGGGCAAACTTTGGAGGTTACAACTATTGGTATGGTGTATTTTACAGAGATGTATTCAGTATTTTATTTTTGAGCAGGAATTATTTTCTTAATATTTGAGCCGATTTGCTTTTTCATGTTTTAATGCAATATATTTTTTTATTATGCAAACTCATTATTGCGGTGATTGATGGTCAAAGCTGCTTTTTTCCACGACTCCAGACTTTACCAGGACAAAAGTGGTCAAGTCTTATCATTAAATTACCCTTATTCGCTGTGGGAAAGATATCTTAGGCATTTTGATGCACTTGTTGTATCGACTAGGATGCGTTCTATTGATGAAGTGGCAGAGAATGTGAAAAAAGGTTTGTCCATTTCTGGGGGTGAGCGCGTTACATTTCGACCGATAACGACAAAGCGAGGGGGTATACTAGCAGACTGGCTCGATATATCACTACAGATTTCAAATATTATCGCTCATGTAGATTGCGTCATTGTAAGATTACCAAGTTTTATCGGATTTTTAGCTTCTCATCTTGTTATGCGGTCAGGGAAGCCGTGGGCTGCGGAAGTTGTCGGTTGCTCTTGGGACTCTTTGTTCAACTATGGGAATGTCCAAGGAAAAATAGCTGCATTGCCTTCTTTGATAATTCAAAAGCATTATGTGAAAAAAGCCCCATTTTCACTCTATGTTTCGCAGAATTTTTTGCAGCAGCGATATCCTTGCAACGGTTTTATAGGTGCGTGCTCCGATGTTTCTATTGCTTCTGTGGAAGATAGGATATTGCAAAGGCGATTGGAGCGTATTGACGATGGTTTTAAAGAAAGACCGATTAACTTTGGACTTATAGGATCGCTTGATGTCGGATACAAGGGGCATGAAACAGCAATAAGGGCGCTCGCGATGATACATGACCAGATACCTGATTTTCGTCTTCGGTTTCTTGGATCCGGGAATCCTAATCGCTGGCACAAGTTTGCAGAAAGAAAAGGCGTCGGTGACAAAGTTCAATTTGATGGAATAAAGCATTCAGGGCAACAGGTATACGAATGGCTGGATAACATTGATGTGTATACTATCCCTAGCCTACAAGAGGGTTTGCCCCGTGCTTTGGTAGAAGCAATGAGTCGGGGATGCCCGGCAGTAGGAGTTGCAACAGGTGGAATTACAGAATTGCTCGATGCATCCTTTTTGGTGCCACGACGCGATTTCAGATCGTTGGCAAATGTAATGAAAAAGCTTGTGGCCAACGGAAAGCAAATGAAAGAACAGGCGCAGCGAAATTTCAGCAAGGCAAAAGAATTTGAATATGATGCTCTTCACGATAAAAGAAACATTTTTTGGTCAAAATTTGCTGCTTACGTAAAATCGAATTGCAGTTAAGTTTTTTTTCAATTTTCTACACTCTCACTGGAAATCATGCATTGCGTGACTAAAGGAATGAACCCAAGCTCATTTTTTTATTTATTTTTAAAGATATAATAGCAGAAATGCGTATTCTTGTTATTGGCTCCCTGCCCAAATCACTTATTGCCTTTCGTGGCCACTTACTTCGAACCATTGTGTCAAAAGGTCATTCCGTATGGGCCTGTTCCAATGGCAGTGATCCCGAAGTTGAAATGGAACTGGCTTCCATGGGAGTAAAGTATTGCCATGTAGAAGTAGATCGAGCCGGTATCAACCCCATGGCAGATATCGCAACGTTTCTGCAACTTGTCAAGTTGTTGAGGAAGACAAGGCCACATATTGTTTTATCCTATACTGTCAAACCGGTAATCTATGGAGGGTTGGCTGCTCGGTTCTGCAAAATTCCCAGTATTTATTCTATTATAACCGGACTGGGCCATGCTTTTATTGATGTGCCTGCTCTTCGCCAGAGAATATTAAGGAATGTGGTCAGATTGTTGTACACGTTCAGTTTACGATTCAGCAAAAAAATTTTTTTCCAGAATCCTGACGATATCGATGAATTCATTACCTTGCGGATTACAGATCGACGAAGGGTGGTGCTCACAAATGGCAGCGGTGTGGATTTGAGGCATTATTTCGCAGTGCCCCTGCCGAGTGATCCTGTATTTGTTTTAGTTGCAAGGTTATTGAAAGAAAAGGGGGTAAGGGAATATGTCGATGCTGCAAAGCACCTGAAGAAAAAGTTTCCAGCATTGAAATGCCTTCTCGTTGGCGATCTGGATTCTAATCCAAGCTCCATCGGAATAGAAGAACTGTCCAAGTGGCGGGAAGAAGGCTATATCGAATACTGCGGCTATGAGAAGGATGTTCGGCCAGTAATTGCCGAAGCAGCTGTGCTTGTGCTCCCTTCATATAGAGAAGGTACCCCGCGAAGCGTACTTGAAGCCATGGCTATGGGCCGCCCAGTTATAGTCAGCAATACCCCAGGTTGCCGAGAGACGATAGCTATGCCCGCCGGAACAGTACTTGATAGGAAATCAGCAGAAGTAATAAAAGGAGAGAATGGATTTCTTGTTCCGGTAAAAGATGTGGAAAAACTGGCACAGGCTATGGAACAGCTTATAATAAGCCCGTCTTTGCGCGAGAGGATGGGGGAGAGTTCCAGAAAATTTGCGGAAGAAAAATATGCTGTTAACAAAATTAATAGCATTTTGTTGCAGGAAATGGGCTTGTGATTATTTCCATTTTTTTTTGAAACACTGAGATAGATTGCGACGATGAAGAAATTTAGCAAATCATTCTATAATAATGTGGGAAAACGTTGTTTTGATTTAACCATAGTAATCCCCTGTATACTTTTACTGCTCCCAATCTTGATTGTTATCGCATTGTTCGTCAGTTTTTTTCTCGGTAAACCGGTTCTCTTCAGCCAGCAGCGCCCCGGTTTACACGGAAAGATATTTACGATTCACAAATTCCGTACTATGTCCAATACCTATGGGGCAAACATGGAATTCCTGCCCGATTCCGAGAGGTTGAGCAGATTTGGGCAATTTCTGAGGAGTACTAGCCTTGATGAATTACCGGAACTGTACAACGTACTCAAAGGGGATATGAGCCTTGTGGGGCCAAGGCCATTGCTCGTTGAGTATTTGGATAAATATAATTTGGAACAAGCCAGAAGGCACGAGGTCAAACCAGGCATTACAGGCTGGGCCCAAATTAACGGCAGAAATGCGTTGAGTTGGGAGGAGAAGTTTCGCTTAGATGTCTGGTATGTGGAGCATCAATCTTTTCTCTTGGATCTAAAAATACTTTTTCTTACCTTCTCAACCGTTTTCAGACGACGTGGTATCAGTGCCAATGGGAATGCTACTATGCCAAAATTTGAAGGAGGCAGTTGATTGAAATTATGGTTGCGAAATAATGAAAAATATACTCCTGCTGTCTGCCGGCCGTAGAGTCGAACTGGTTCAAGGTTTTCGGTCTGAAATAACGTCAAAAGGTTTAAATGCGCGTATTTATGCCACAGATTTTCAACCAGGTCTTTCTGCGGCCTGTCAGGTTGTCGATCGTTATTTTAAAGCGCCATTGGTGACAGACGCGGCATATCCCGATTTTCTTTTTGACACCTGCATAAATAACCATGTATCGCTGGTAATTCCCTGCATCGATACCGAGCTGTTGCTACTGGCCGGATTGAGGGATGAATTCGAGGCTCGTGGTATCCACCTGATTATCTCCGATCCAATTTTGGTCAAGGCTTGTCGAGATAAACGGATAACATCCGAGTTGTTCCGAGAGATGGGAATCGACACTCCTCATATATTCCCACGAGATGCGATAGAATTTCCCTGCTTTGCAAAACCATACGATGGCAGCTGCAGCAAGAACGCATCGGTGATCAGGAACCCGACAGAGTTGTCCGATGTCATTCTTTCAGACGAAAAGATGCTTTTTATGGAGTTCATAGATAGCTCCTACTCTGAGTTCACAGTCGATGCTTATTACGATCGCCAGGGTATACTGCGATGCTTAGTACCGCGCCAGCGGATCGAGGTGCGCGGCGGTGAAGTGAGTAAAGGTGCAACCCGTCGCCACTTTCTGTATGATTTTCTGTTGCCTAAGCTTTCGACTTTACAGGGAGCCCGCGGCTGCCTCACACTTCAGTTTTTTGCGAATACAACTAACGAGAGAGTGATCGCCTTGGAAATCAATCCCAGGTTTGGAGGCGGCTTTCCCTTGTCCTACAGCGCCGGCGCAAACTATCCCGGCTGGTTGATCGATGAATACTTCCTGCAGCGGAGCATTCCCTTTTTCGACGCCTGGGAACAGAACCTGTTGATGCTGCGTTATGATGCCAAGGTGCTGCTTCATGAAGTCGAGTGAGACGACAAGATCCGTATATATCTTTGACCTGGATGACACGCTTTACAAAGAAGCGGATTATCGGGCGTCGGGGATCCGGGAAGTCTGTTCATGGGTTGAGAAGTTTTACGGGAAATTGGTCGAAACCGAATTACAATCTCTTTCCAGACAAAGCGATCATGATTTCCTCACCGCCATATGTCGACTGGCAGGCTTACCTATATGCGTTAAAGAGAGCCTCCTCTGGATTTACAGGTTGCATACACCCGACATTCATCTGCATGAATCGACGATAAAGGTTTTGAAGCATCTCGAAGTTATCTCCAAGGTCGCGATCTTGACCGATGGTCGTTCTGTCACGCAAAGGTTGAAACTTAAAGCATTGGAGCTGGATTATCTACCTGTTTACATCTCCGAGGAACATGAATCGCAAAAGCCGGATCCCCTGAGGTTTGAAACAATTATGAGAGACATTCCCTCGTCGAGATATGTCTATGTTGCTGACAATCCGGCCAAAGATTTCGTCGCTCCCAATTCGCTGGGATGGATAACCATCGGTTTACGAGATGATGGGCGGAATATTCATCGTCAGCGGATAGAAGATCTGCCGAGTGTGTATATGCCTTCTCGCTGGATTGACAATATTGAGGAACTGATAGAACCGGTCTGAGGATTTTTATGACATCGTTGTACAGAATCTCGTTACTCAGGAAATTCATTTTACCGATACTGCAGCGGTTCGATTTTGATATTGAAATCAGCCATCCCTGGGTGCGCGGTGTAAAAGTTAAGCTGAATTCATTTCAACACAAAGGCTACTGGTATCATGGCAAAAGCCGTGAACACTCTTCGATGTTGTTGTTCGGATTGCTGGTACAGCCTGGTTTTACCGTCGTAGAAGCCGGCGGACATATCGGTTTTATCAGTCTCTACCTGGCGTCCTTAGTCGGAAGAGGGGGAAAGGTTTTCGTGTTTGAACCTGGTATAAATAATCTTCCTTATATTAAGCATAACTTGTCCCAATCCGATGGAAAGTCATTGGGGCAAATCATACTGATAGAAGCTGCGGTCGGCGAACGAAATGGTACCGTCGCATTTTTCGAAGAGTCCCTGACCGGACAAAACAACTCCGTGATAGCTGATTTTCAAGGGCTGAAGAGAAACCGAGCGCGCTCATATGTTGAGTCGAGTATCTACGAAAGGGAGGTGAAGCTTATTTCCCTCGATAGCTACTTTAGCAACGATACAATAGATTTCATAAAAATTGACATCGAGGGATATGAATGGTTTGCCTTGCAGGGAGCTTCTGATCTCATACAAAGAAACAGGCCTGGCCTGATGGTTGAGATCCAGGCCAACCAAAGGGAAATTTTCGAATGGTTTCAGCGTTGCGGTTATATGTTGTTTAGCGATGATCGCATCAGGCTCGAAAGATGGAACGATTTGACAGGAAACGTTTTTTGCCTTCATAAGGAAAAACACATTCATTTGCTGGAAAAACTGAAGTTGCAATAGGTTGTATTTTTAGAATTTTTCCTGTGATGAGGATAAAAAGTGGCTCAGCGAATATTTCTCTCACCTCCCCATATGGGCGGACGGGAACTTGATTTTATCCACGAGGCCTTCGCTTCGAACTATATTGCACCGCTCGGACCGCAGGTAGACCAATTTGAGCGGGAATTTTCCGAATTTGTCGGGATGGGGTACGCCGTCGCTCTCAGCTCGGGTACTGCCGCGTTGCATCTCGCTCTGCGAACCCTTGGGGTAGAACCGGGCGATGAGGTAGCTTGCTCTACCTTCACCTTTGTTGCCTCAGCCAACGCGATTGCCTACCAGGGGGCGACACCGATTTTTATCGATTCGGATGAAAAAACATGGAACATGGATCCTGGGTTGCTCGCCGATCTTCTGCGGCAACGAAAAGAAAAGAAGAGTCTGCCAAAGGCTGTGGTATTGGTGCATCTCTATGGGCAGCCGGCAGATATCGAGGCCATTGCCGAAATATGCCGGGAATATGATATTCCAGTGGTAGAGGACGCGGCCGAGGCCCTAGGTTCGACGTACAAGAACAAGGCGGCCGGCACCATGGGGAGAATCGGTGTATATTCCTTCAATGGCAATAAAATCATAACAACTTCCGGTGGAGGAATGTTGGTTTCCGACGATGAGAGCATCGTCAATAAGGTGCGCTTTCTGGCAACACAGGCACGAGATGTAGCTGTTCATTACCAGCACAGCGAGCTAGGCTACAATTATCGTATGAGCAACATACTGGCGGCGATCGGCCGGGGGCAGTTACAGGTTTTACCTTTACGGGTAGAGGAAAAGCGCCGGATCTTTGCCCGATATACGAGGGCATTGGAAGACTTGCCAGGTATCTGTTTTATGCCTGAACCGGATTTTTGCCGCTCCAGCCGCTGGCTCACCTGCATGACTATCGATCCTGCACTGGCAGGGATCGACAGGGATGTAATCATTCGAAAACTTGAAGACAATAACATAGAGTCTCGACCGACATGGAAGCCGATGCATCTTCAACCGTTATATCAGGGTTGTGAAGTGATAGGGGGGCAGGTTTCCGAAAGATTGTTTCAGAACGGAATCTGTCTGCCCTCCGGCACCATCATGTCAGCAGACGAACAGGCGAGGGTGATTGAATTGATCAGGAGCTGCTGGTAATTTCTATATCCTCACGAAGAACGATACGGTCTGATGATCCGCGGCCGGACAATCCTTGTCTCGGGGGGCTGTCCCCCTTCTGGTCGTGGCGCGGCTTCAGGTTGAACTTCGGGGGAAACCTCGGGAGCGGCTTCGGGAACTACCTCCGGCGCAAGCTCTTCCGGTGAGGATTCGGGGGCGGCCTCCTCGGGAAATGTTCCACCCTGCTCCGCCTCCAGCGTCCCGGGCTCACCCCCCACCCCGGATTCGCCCACCCCTGCCTCATAGGAAGGCGTCGCCACCTCCGGTTGGTCCAATGCAGGCTCCTGCGGCTGGGGCATGAGCGGGGGTTCCTGCGGCACGATCGGTACCTGCGGCACTTTCACCACCGGTCGGACTGATGCCGCCTCACTCATATCCAGAAATTCTTCCCTGCCCTCGACTTCGAGAATCACCTTGCCGCGCAGGATCTGCTTGATATTGGCGCCCTTGATCTCGTCCCCCTCGCTGTACAAGTCCTGTTTGCGGTTTTTTTTGTCGAGGATGAACGCCCTTTGGGTCCCTCCGCTGCCTCCGATGGTTCCTACCAGCACGATGTCCAGCTCGCTCTTGTCCAGGTTCGCCGCCACATCGACCGCCGGAGCCGGAGGGGCAGTCTCAGTCTTGAGGCGCGTTCCGAACAAATTTCTATTCAAAATAATGCTGGAATCACGACCTGTCCCGGCAGGGACCGGCCCCTCCTTGCCGCTCCCGATCGGAGTCGCGGAGAATGAGTCCACCGCCTCCGGCCGGCTAAACAGAAAATGCTCCAACAGGGAATAACCAACTTCCACCGCTCCGATACAGAAAACGGTGATAAACAGCAAAGGGAGTATACGGGAAAGCTGAGAAGTCATGTCGATACGGGCTAAAATAGGACCGTTGATGTGTTGCAGATTTCCGGGGGTGGAAATTAAGCGGTTTTATCGGCGAACATATACAGTAATCAGGCAAAAATGGAAACGGCGGACTCCTCCCGCGAGGACAGGGCTAATCCGCGGCCAGCCCGGGAATGGCCGCCGTCAGGGCATCCCGGATTCTGGCGACGACGACGAACTCCATCTCGGCACGAACATTGTCGGGCAGTTGCTGCAGATCTTTTTCATTGCCCTCCGGCAGGATGACGCGATAGATATCGGCTCGCCTGGCGGCCAGGATCTTTTCTTTTATTCCGCCGACAGGCAGGACCAGTCCGCTCAAGGTTATCTCCCCGGTCATGGCGGTGTCGCTCCGGGTCGAGAGCCCGCTGTACAGGGATGCCAGCGCCGCGGCAATGGTAAGGCCGGCGGAGGGGCCGTCCTTGGGTATGGCACCGGCCGGAACATGGATATGCACCGCCCCCTTGGGGATGTCAATGTGCAGATGCTTGCTCTCGGAATCCAGAAAGCTGGCGGCGGCAATCGCCGATTCCTTCATCACCTCGCCCAGATGTCCGGTGAGGGTGATGTTTTCCTTATGTGGCAGGTTGATCGCCTCGACATACAGAACGTCGCCTCCCGCCTCGGTCCAGGCAAGTCCCGTCGCCACCCCCGGCGGCAACGATTTCCGGAGCTTTTCGATGAAAAACCGTTCCGGCCCCAGCATTTCCGGCAGGTCTTTCGCCTCGACGACAACCGGCTCCGTAGCCTGCTCGGCAAAGTTGATCGCCGCCTTGCGGACCATCTTGCCGATCATTCTTTCCAATTCCCGGACACCCGCCTCACGGGTATAGCGATGGATGATATTGACGAGAGCGCCGTCGGCCACGTGAAATTGCTCATCCGAGAGCCCCGCCTCGGCTCGCTGACGGGGGATCAGGTAGCGGATCGCGATCTGCCTCTTCTCCTCTTCGCCGTAGCCGGAGATGTGCAGCACCTCCATCCGGTCGAGCAGGGGTTTGGAAATGGTATCGGCGGTATTGGCGGTGACGATGAAAAAGACCTTCGAGAGATCGAACGGCAGGTCGAGGTAGTTGTCGCGGAAGGCGAAGTTCTGCGCCGGATCGAGAATTTCCATCAAAGCGGCGGCCGGATCGCCGCGGAAGTCGCGGCCCAGCTTGTCCACTTCATCGAGCATTATCAATGGGTTTCGGACGCCGCTGCGGCGCAGGGCCTGGATAATGCGGCCCGGCATGGCGCCGATGTAGGTGCGCCGATGCCCGCGCAACTCGGCTTCGTCGGACATGCCGCCCAGGCTGAAGCGCTCGAATTTGCGACCGAGCGACCGGGCGATGGACTGGCCGAGGGAGGTCTTCCCTACCCCCGGCGGCCCGACGAAGCAGAGTATCGGCGACTTGGCGCCGGGATTCAACTTCATGACCGCCAGCTGTTCGATTATTCGTTCCTTGATGTCCTTGAGGCCGTAGTGATCCTCATCCAGCACCCTCCGGGCATGATTCAGGTCAAGATTGTCGTCAGTTACGGTGCTCCAGGGCATATCGAGGACCAATTCCATGTGCGAGCGGGCGACCTGGTATTCGGGGGACATCGCCGGAATCCGCTGCAGACGCTGGAATTCCCTCTTCACTTCCTGGTAGACGGAGTCCGGGAGCTTGCAGCTGTCAAATTTGGATTTCAGATCGGCCAGATCGTTTTCCGAGGAAACCGATTCGCCCAGCTCCTTCTGGATCGCCTCCAGTTGCTCGCGCAGGATGTATTCCCGCTGGTTTTTCGTCATCTTGGACTGGGCCTGATCGGATATTTTCTTGCGCACTTCGAGAATCTGCACCTCGTGCTGGAGATGATCCCCCATTAACCTCAGAGCTTCATTGAGGCTGGAGGACTCGAGAAGAATCTGGCTGCGCTCCACCGGCAGATTCAGCAATTGCCCCAGCGGATAGAGAACCTGCATGAAGTCTCCGGCAGGAGTCACATGGGGAATCTTTACTTCATGATCGGGATGGGTGAGGGTGAAGTATCGCTTCGCCAGGTCGAGGATTTCTCTTTCCCTGGCCTCCGTCTCGATACCCCTGTCATGCGTCATCGGAATACTCCGGACCCGGGCCACGAGAAAGGCGTTCCTGAAGAAAAGATCGGTTATCTCGATTCGCTCGACTCCCTGCAGAAACACCTGAACCGCGGTTTCGGACCGGGCAAACAGCCGGACGATCGCCGAGGTGCCCACCGAATAGAGGTCATGCCATCCGGGATTGTTGGTTTGCGGATTGCGCTGGGCAAAGATGGCGAGCGTAGTGTCCTCCCGATTCAGCGCATAATCGATGGCCGCAATCGACCTCGGCAGATCGGTGACATACGGAATGACGATATACGGAAAAACTACTGCGTTTTTGACGGGCAAGACCGGCAGCTCATATGTGCGATTTTCATAAACCATACGCTCCCCTCTCCGAATATTACACCTTCCACGAACACATCCTCCTTCGGATAGGAACAAGCTGTTCGAGTCCCCTTCTCAAAACCCTTAATACCGTTGATCGCGGAAATCCAGTGTGTTTCAGTAAAATATCGGTTAGGCAAGACAAAATGGGGCTAATCGGGTTTTCCGTCAACTCGGGAAGCAGGAGCGTCCCAGGCTGCGTTCCCACGCTGGAGCGCGGGAACGATCGTAACAGACTTCAGCTAGGATACTGTCATCTGGTTTCGGGTTTCTGATCACGATTGCGAGACCCGGTATACTTCCTCAATGGTCGTCACCCCCTGGAGGACCTTCATGGCCCCGTCCCGCTGCAGGGTGATCATGCCGTTTTCGACGGCGCGGCGTTTGATCTGGTTGGCGTCGGAGGTATGGAGGATAAGATCCTTCATGTCCGGAGTCATGAGCATCAGCTCATAGATGCCGCAACGGCCCTTGTAGCCGGTATGGTGGCACTGGACGCAGCCCTTGCCCCGGTAGGCCTTGCGGTTGTGCGACTCTTCGGGGGGAACGCCGATCATCTCCAGCATTTCCGCAGCTGCGTCGTATTCCGTCTTGCAGTTGGGGCAGATGATCCGGACCAGGCGCTGGGCAAGCACCGCGTTGACGGAGGAGGCGATCAGGAAGGCCTCGATGCCCATATCCCTGAGGCGGGTGATGGCCCCGGCCGAATCGTTGGTATGAAGCGTGGAAAACACCAGATGGCCGGTCAAGGCCGACTGAATGGCGATCTCTGCGGTCTCCGTGTCGCGGATCTCGCCCACCAGGATGACGTCCGGGTCCTGGCGGACGATTGATCTCAGGCCCGAGGCGAAGGTCAGGTCGATCTTGGGATTGACCTGCACCTGACCGATCCCGCTGATCCGGTATTCGATGGGGTCTTCGATGGTGATGATATTGATGTCGGTGTTGTTGATGGCGGAAAGCGCGGCATAGAGGGTGGTGGTTTTGCCGGAACCGGTAGGGCCGGTGACCAGCACGATACCGTTGGGGGAGCGGATCTCTTTGCTGAACGGCACGAAACGGTCTTCCGGCATGCCGAGATCGGTGAGCGAGAGCAGCACCGACGACTTGCGCAAGAGACGCAGCACCACCCGTTCGCCGAAGGCGGTGGGAAGGGTGGAGACGCGGACATCGATCTCCCGGTCGGCGACCTTCAGCTCGATTCGCCCGTCCTGGGGAAGGCGCTTTTCGGCAATATTGAGCTTCGCCATGATCTTGACGCGCGAGACCAGGGCCGACTGGACGTGCTTGGGCGGACTGAGCATGTCATACAGCATGCCGTCCAGCCGCTGGCGGATCTTTAGGCTGTTCTGGTAGGGCTCGATATGGATGTCCGAGGCGTTGTCGCGTACCGCCTGGGAAAACATCAGGTTGACCAGGCGGATGACCGGAGAGTCGCTGGTGTCGTCGAGCAGATCCCCGACCTCCTCGATCTCCGAGAAGAGCCGCTCGGGATCCTCCTCGTCGATATCCTGCATGACCTCGTCCGCCGTTGTCTGGGTCATGTCGTAGGCGAAGTTGATGGCATTGATGATCTGCTGGGACGGCGCGAGCACGGTATCTAAAACCATCGGCGCCATGATTTCCCGCAGATCGTCGAGGGGCTGAAAGACGCTCGGGTCATTGATCGCGATGAATTGTTCTTCCCCCGTGACGATGGGCACCATCTTGTGCTGCTTCAAAAAACTGATGGATACCCGCTCGGTGAAATCGGTCTTGATCTCCGCCGGCAGAAACTTGCGGACCTCCATGCCGTACTGTCGCCCCAGGGCCCCCAGGATGTCGATCTCATCGACCACCATGTTCTTGACCAGAATATCCCCGAGCATCTCTCCGCTCGCCGTCTGGGCCTCGAGGGCGGAGTCGAGCACCGCTCCGGATATACCGGCCTCTTTTGCCAATAATGTGCCTATTTTTTCCATACTTCCCGTACTTAGGAGCCGTTACGAAATAACTGAAAATCGTTCCAATTTCGTTACGGCCCCTTATGCCGATCCCTTAAATTAAAATGTACAAAGCCTTCCCAAGGAAGTGTCATCTCTCCGATCTATCGACCTGCTTCATTCTTCATGAGCCGTTCGATGTTTTCTCTCGCGATCTGCACCAGGGGAATGCCCGTACGATCGGGATCGCTGGATACATTGGCCACCGCCTCGGTACCGCTCGCAATGACCGATTGGTACATCTCGATAGCCAGTTGATTTTCCCCTTCCTTTTCGTAGACCACGCCCATATCCATGGCAGCGTAAGGATTGGCGGAATCGAGCTCCAAAGCCCTCCGGAACAGGCGCTTGGCGCTCTCCAGATCGCCCGCCTGCAGCCTCTCGTAACCTCTCTCGGTGAGCATCATGGAATTGATCTTGCGGTCCCTCGTCTCCTGTTCTTTCATCGGGGTCCCGGCTCTGAGTTTGTCCATCTCCACGTCCTTCTCCACGGTCACCGACAAGGCGTCCGTCGGATTGCGGATGATGCGCGGGGTTATGAAGATGAACATGTTGGTCCTGCGGTCGGTGCTGCTGTGGGTCTTGAACAGCCAGCCGAGTACCGGGATATCGCCGAGCAGCGGAATCTTCCACTCGCCCTCGGTGGCATCCTGACCGATGATGCCGCCGATGACCACGGTGTCGTTGTCATTGAGGATGACCGTGGTATTCGCCGTCCTCTTGAAGGTGCTCGGGGTGTTCTGTTCCGAATCGGCCTGCAACCGAACCACTTCCGTATAAATTTCCAGGCGCAGGGTGTTGGACTGATTGATATGGGGAGTTATCTCCAGTTTCGTCGCCACATCCCGGTATTCATACTGCGTATAATCCTGCTCGCTGGCGGTGGTATTCTGGCTGGTGATGAACGGCAGATTCTCGCCGACTGAGATCTCGGCCTTCTTGTTGTCCGTGGTCAGGATCTGCGGCGTGGCGATGATATTGACATCGGAATCGGTCTTCACCGCGCGGAGCACCGCGGCAATGTTGGGGAAGACCACGTCGCCGATCCTGATCCCCTGCTTCAGCACGCCAAAGGAATAGCCCGGCGGCAATTCAGGATCTTCGGGGTCGAGGCCCTGAATGAGGTTGAAACCCTCCGGGCCGGAAAAGCCCGTAGCCAAGATGCCCGTCTCATCCGAGAACTGGCCGGCTCCCGCCCACTCGACCCCGATATCGAGTGTCTTGTCGGCATCCACTTCCATGATCAGGGCTTCCAGGTAAACCATGCGCCTGGGGATATCCAGCTTCCTGATCACCTCCTCCAGCACCAGGTATTCCTCCCTGCTGGCGATGACGATGAGGGAGTTGGTTTCCTCGTCGGCCATAACCTGGACATTCCTGGAGATTGCCGCTGGTCTCGCGGCCGCGGCTTCCTCGCCCTGGGGCTGTCTCTCCGGCAGTACATTCAGTACTTTCGCCATCTCCACCGCGGTGGCGTTCTGCAGATAATAGACATGGATATTGCCTTCCATCCGCTGCACCTCCGTGTCGAGCACGGCGATGAGGTTGCGGACCCGGCGCATATCGCTGGCATTGGCCAGCACAATCAGCGCATTTGCCCGCTCATAGGGCACGATCTGGATGTTGTCCCTGAGTCGCGCGGCCTCGGCCGGCCTTCTCCCCGCCGCGGCGACGGATCCTTGATAGATCGTGCCGAGAATCTTCGCAAGGGATGCGGCCGAGGCAAACTGGAGGGGGATGACGGCGACTTCGTCTTCACGCGACTCGACGTCCAGGGTCTCGATGATGCGAAGCAGTTTCTGGATATTTGACAGCGTCTCGGTGATTATCAACATGCCCGAAGGCGTATGGGAAATCATGACCGCAGTCTGCGAGACCAGCGGCGTCAGCACCTTCTGGATCTCTTCCGGCGATGTGAACTTGAGCTGGACCAGTTGGGTCACCACCTTGTCTTCCGGAGGAGGGGGCGCCGCCCCCACATGCACCATTTCCACATTCTGGGACCGGGCCCGGGCGGACGGCAGGATCTTGGTCACCGAACCAGCGTCAACCGTGGTAAAACCATGCACCTCCAGCACGGACTGAAAAACCTTGTAGGCATCCGCAACCGAAATTTTGGTCGGCGAGATGATGGTGACATTACCCTGCACCACCTTGTCGACCACGAAGTTTCTACCGGTCAGTTCACTGATATATTTGATAAATAATTGAATATCGACATTATCGAAGTCGATCGTGATGAACCGGTCATTTGCCCCCGCTCCCGAACCCGCGTCCGTCAACGGACGAGGCAATTCCTCGTCCTGCGCGTATCCAAGGCTGACTCCTGCTACTACCAGACATATTAAGGCACTGATTATAGAATGACGCATTCTACTCATTGAGGTTCCCTTGCTGCTGTGTGGCGTTTGATCTCAGATTGTCCTTACCTGGCTGTCGGCCGCGGGCGGCGTGGCTGACGCGAGACAGGCGTATTTGTGTTGCGTTGGGGTCTATTCCTTCTTCGATATTGTCCACCGCCGGTTCAGGCGGCTGCTGCGGAGCCGTTTCCTGTGGGTGCATGTTTGTTTCGGGTCGAGTCGGTTCCATTACCGGAGCGACGGGAGAAGGCGCCGGGGCGACCGGCTGTGGAACCCTTGGCCGCATCTTCGCCGCTTCACTTATATCGAGCATTTCTTCCCGGCCGTTTTGCGCCAGGATGACCTTGCCCCGGCGGATCTCTTTGACCAGGGCGCCCTGGATCTCGTCTCCCCTGGTATAGATGTCCTGCTTCCTTTTCGTCTTGTCGAGAATGATGGCCCGTTCGTCCCCTTCGCTGCCGGTGATGGTTCCCACCAGGACAATCTGCAGACTCGTCGGCATCAACACCTCCGTTTTTTCCGGAACGGGAGGCGGGGCCGGCTTGTCACCTGCCGAAGCCCCGAAGAGGTTTCTTTTCAATATCACCTCGTAACCGGCTGTCTTCCGGGCCAATTGCTTCACCTCAAACTTTTCCTCCGGGGTATCGGACGTCCCCATCTGATCCCGGGGAACCGGGTCGAGCACAAAATGTTCGAACATCAGGTACCCGCATTCCACAATACCGACGCAGAGCAGCGTGATGAAAAGCAAAGGTATGATGCCGGAAATTCGGGACGTCGTCATGGCGGTTACAGGCTGAACCTGAAAGTTGGCCGTCGCACCGTACCCCCCACCTTGAATGGCAGGGCAGGCGTCTTATAGCGTCGCAGAAGTTGTTCTACAAGCCTCTTTTCTCCGGGATGGGCCGCCAGAAAACTCTCCTTTGGGGTAAGTTGGCCGCTCATGATGACGATGCTGTTCGGCAGCGGTGTGGCCAGACGCATTTCCCCGGTGAATTCGGCGCCGAGTTCCTTGCCGGATATCTCTCCCTTGACGAACTTGAGCATCTCTTTGTCGTGGGCCAGGTCGATCCTGAGCTTGTCAAAAGGCAGGTTCTTGAGCGAGAGGATGGGCTGAAGCAGCTCTATGCTGCCGTCTTCGGCGTTCAGCTCCCCCTTGCCCGTCCCTTCCAGGGGCGCGCCAAAGCTTGCCTGGTAGCTGCCGGTGACTGAGGCTTTCCCGGAGACCTTGCGATCGAGGAGGTTGGAATCGCTTGCCCACTTCTCCATATTCATCCCGGTCAAAGACACCTCGTTCAGCGCGAAATTTTCCTCCCGGTCATTGACAGCCATCTTCATGGAAAATTGCCCCTCGTACAAGTTTCCGCTTACCTGAAACGACTTGAAAAGACTCTGAAGATCAGGTGTCACCGCCAGGCGGTCAATCCTCAGGGCGGTACGATTGCCCTGGGTTTCACGATCGATCTGCAGATTTGTGACAACGACGGAAAAGGGCGGACGGTAGGCGATGCGCTCGATATTGCATTCGCTGCCGGCAAGGACGGATTCCACTTTGTTTTCAGAGTACATTCTGAATTTTTCCGTCGGGAACCGGAGGTAAAGCAGAGCCGCCGTGAGGACGACTGCATAAATCAGGTAAAAAAGAGTCCGCAAGCGCACGAATCCGTCCATACCTATGCCCTTTTCTCAAACGTCACGACCTGCAGGATCGAATCGAGCTCCCCCTGCACGTTACCGCTTTCCTGGATGGAAAACCTCCTGATGAAGACAACGTACTTCTCGGATTCGATGAGCTGCAGAAAATTCACCAGGGAGGCCAGGGATACCTGCTGCAGCTTCATCTCCACCATAGTTTCGACATAGCCGCCGTCGCCTTCGGTCGTGGAGGGTTTCATGTACATGATCTGTTTTTTTACCTCGGCCTTTTCCGCCTGCTGGTCGAGAAAGGTGAAGAGGGTAAAGCCGGTTTCCCGCTGCTGGATTCTCGTCTGGATAGTCCCTTCCTCGTTCTTCAGGTCGCGGTGTTCCAGCTGCAGTTCCTTGATCGTCGTCAGGTCCTTCGTTCTTCTGTCTATGGAGCTGCGAAGATCGCTGCGGGCATCCAGGAACGGGACGATCCCCAGCTGCAGGATGAGAAAACAGACGACAAAGGCCAACCCTCCCCCAATCACCCATCTTTCACGGGAGCTGAGACTTTCGATTCCTGATTTTTCCCACAACAGACGCGGGATTCTCTGATCTATCAAGGAAGACATAACTATTTCTTTGCCAGTTCCAGTTTCAGTTCGAAATTGATTTCGTCACCCTTGGTCGACTGATTCGCCGAACTGATGACGACTGCCTTGAAATACGGTGATTTTTCCAGTTCTTTCTGGATATTATCGACGGTATTGAAATCACCGGTGATCGCTTTCAGCCGGACCGTTTCGGCATCCGCAACCATTCGCACGACCTTCACCGTATAAGACTCGGGGATGCGCGACGACAGCTCGGCGAGAAGATCTATGACGGTGAATCCCGAGCGATCCTTGCCCCCGGGCTTGTAGGTTTCCCTGATCTGGTTATTGATGGCCTGCAGCTGCTGAAGGGGATTGACGATGGTCGTCACTTCCGGGACCGTCTCCCGGAATACCTCGGTGACCTGCCGGCGCAGCTCTTCCTGTTGGGCCAGCAGGTTCCGATAGTCGTACGTAAGATAGCCGATTATCGCCGCGAGCATGACGGTCACGGGGACGGCAGTCTTCATCAGCAAGCGGCGATACTCCTCCGGCGTCCTCCGTTTCTTGAATTCTTCCTTCCGAAAGTTGAAGCCGCGGCCCTTGAGTATGCTCTCGCCTGCCGATGCCAGGGCCCGGTCCATAGCTTCCGGTTGATACCGGCTGCGGACGTCGTCGGGCAATTGGACGAACCGGCGGGTGTACAGGTCATACTTGTGGACCTCAATACCGCCCAGCCCCCGAGACAGGACATCCGGGTCAAGCCATTGGACACCGATGTGGTACAGGGGAAAATCGGGGTCATCCAGGTCCACCAGCCGGCTGGCAAGCAGAGTCTGCCTGATGCCGAGCAGGAATCTTTTCTCCAGGCCCTCATGCCCCCTGGCGAGGGGAAGGGAGCGTATGAGGGCGATTTTGCGGTTGATGAAGACGAAAATGGTCGCCCAGCTGTCGCCCACATCCAGCACGATGAACCGCTCCGGCCCGCCTTCTTCGGCTATTCGCATGCCTGTCGCCATGCCGCTGATGCCGACGATGTCGGGATTGATTCCCCTGACTCCGAGATCTGCCAGTTTTTCGCCGAGATACTGCCGACTGACGAGGGCCGCCAGCAGATCCGCCCCCTGCGGCTCCTCCCTTACCACGGCGAAATCGACGATCATGCTCTTCATCTCGGTAGGCAGTCGGTCCTCCAGTTCGAAAGGCAGTACCTGCTCGATCTTCTTACGGTCGGTAAATGGCAGAGTAATGTTTCTGAAGGAGAGGAGTTCGGCGCCAATGGTGGCGACGCATGCGCCGGCGATAAAGCCGGTCTCTTCCCTGATCCGGTCTATGACCGCGCCAAAGCTCTGGTCGCCGATTTCCACGACACTGCAGCCGATCACCTGATTCTTCCGGTCGCCGCGGTCAATAAGCACAGCCGCTACCGTATCTTTGTGAATATCAAGACATAACAAGGTATCTGCCATCGCTACTCCATCCTTCTCCCAAGCAGATTAACCTCGTCAGGATCTGCACGCTCGACGCTTGCCACTATCCGGCGCGAGAGCGTCTCGAGAGTTCCCGTAGAAGTGACCTGAAAGAACGTACTTTTGGTTGTGATGTTCTGGAGGGTAATATCACTCCAGCCGGCAACGTTTCTGTACCAGCTGGGAGTCTTCAGCTCCTCTTCTTTTTCTTTGGCCTTGCGGTACTCGCCGAGATCCTGGATCATCTGATCGTCGACCGGCGGATCCATCAGGCACTGGATAAGCAGGAGCGGAGCCGTGTTGAGGTTGATGTTGCCATCCTGGGCGGCGTGGACGGTGAGAAAATCCGCCAGCCCGGGGTTCTCGCCCGAACCGAAGAGCAGAGCAGGTGTCATGCCTCGGACCAGGAGCAGTTCTTCGATATATTCCAATGGCTTGTTTTTACAACTGTAGGGTTTGGCAAGAGACTGATAATAGCCGTTTTCGGCACCGAAATCGGATTCCTCATCGTTCTCGTCTATCCAGTCTGTTACGGCATCCACGATCTGCTTGGCCATCGTCTCGTCCTCTACCTTGGGGAAGGCCCCGGAGGACAGCAGTTTTGTCAGTATTTCTCGATTCTTGCCGGCAGTAACCGCATTGACGCCACCCTGACCGCCGCTGCCGGCACGTGCCGCGATATTGTTGATCGGGAATCGCCCGGAGAGATCTTCTATCTTGATTTTGAGGGTCCCGGTCGAAAACAGCTCGCGAAACGGTTCCTTTTCCAGCATTGCCCAGCCGTCGTGCAGAGAATCGGCTTCTCTATCATCTTCTTGCAGAACCGCCATTGCAATATTTATTCCCGATTCGGCTATTGCCGTCAGTTGCGTTCCGGACATATAGTTGCGTGAAGCCAGATATTTATCCCATGTCGTCTTATGATACTGGAGCGTTACCGCAACAAGCAGGGCGACGGTCATGATCGTGATGAGAAGCGCCATGCCCTGCTCGCTCCGCAGATCCGGCGTCCGTGCCGCCATCCTCTTCATCCTTCTCATTGCCTGCACTTCCTACCCTTTGTCCCGGGCCTTCAGCGGCATCGCCACGGCGGTCTTGAAACTCACTCCGCCTTCGCTCTGCTCCGCTTCGTCAACGTCTCCGGCAGAACGGGCAAAAACCAGATCGACATAAACCAGCACCGGCAGCACCGGCTCTTTCGGTTGCTGATTTTCTTCCCGGTTACGATCCCCCTCGTCGCTGTCCCATTCGTCCACTTCCCTGCCGTCGGCATCGACATAGGAAAAGCGTACTTCCTTCAGCCCCTTGGCCAAGATCTCGCCCGGCGTTTCGCTTTCCTCTCTTTCCATGCCGGGCAGCAGCACCCGATCCAGGCGATACAGAGTCAAAAGGCCGCTCGTGTCATCGGGTTCGGCGGAATAACCGATAAGCGCGCGGCCGGCCTGGGTATCTTTTCTGTTCAGGGCCAGATGGGAGGAGGAGACGAAGGTCAGACGATCGCCGCGGAAACCGGAAACATCATGCCGTTCCCCGCGCATCTCCCCGCCCGGGCCGGCCACCAGGGAACGGAGATCGTCGCATATTCTCTCCATCGCCACCTGGCCGCTGCGGGACAGCTCCATCCGGGCCTCGGACCCGTGTATGACCGTAAAGGTCGCCCTGTATGACCCATAAACGGTAGAAACGACGATCGCGAAAATAAACATGGCGATCAACAGCTCGATGAGCGTAAAGCCCCGGTCGGGAATCTTGCTACCTGCCATTATCGCCTGGCCTGGGGCCGTATGAGGTGAGGGTATAACTGAAAGGAGACCCGCTCCATTGGACGGTGAGTTCAATCTTCTGCAGCGGGTTGCTCAACTCCACCGGTGTCTCCAACTCGAGGTTGGCCTCCTCCACCTCCATTTTCCAACTGTATCCCCCGAATTCCTCGCCGAAATCACCTTCACCATCGGACAGAGACACGACTTCCCGTTCTACCTCCGCCAGTTTCCATGAAGCCAGCATCGGAGCGACGATATTGAACTGAGCCTCCGTCGCATACGACAGGCTCCTGGACTGGGAACCGAAGAGGGTGACCAGGGCCATGGCGATAATGGCAACGGCAACCATCACCTCGAGGAGGGTGAAAGCCAGCTGACAACGGACAATCGACCCCTCAGCCCACTCTGACCACTCGCTGCGGCGCCTTTTGAAGCCAATCTCCATGCTTGCCCGGGAAAAGCCTGCCGCTCTGGTTTTCCGAGGGGATCGGCAATAACTACTGATCATCATCGGTTACCGTGGCGGCATCGAGAAACGGGAAAAAATGGACCACCAGGCGGTTCCCGTTCTCGTCTTCGAGCCCTACCCGGGTTCGCTCAATGTACCCCTGTCTGCTGATCCACAGCGCCGTCTGATCCTCCGCCCGTTTGCTTTCACCGACCCAGACGCCGGTGATGCTCACCGTATCAGGCAAGCGCAGTTGTTTTCCCCGGGGGAGTTCTTCTTCACCGGCAATCTTTTCCGCCTCGCTCTTCGTTTCCTTCTCGAACCAGATTCGCTTTTCAGACTCATCGATATGAAGCAGATACGGCTCCTGCTGGCGAATAGCCAGTTGCCTGACTCCGTTACTCAAACCTATGAGGTTGCGTGCCGCGCTTTTCAAGGGATCCGAGAACAGGGCCGTGCGCAGCGACGGCACGCTGAAGGAAAGCATGAGGCCGATCAGGGTACAGACCACGATCAGTTCCAGAAGCGTAAAACCCTTCTCTCCCTTCGGAACACGGCCGGCTTCTCCCATCGGGACTCCGAACATCCTGAAGGTCATTCCGCCGTCATTCGATTTCCCAGCTATTGACATCCCGTGCGTTGCCTTCCCCGCCGGCCTCCCCGTCCGCGCCATAGGAACTGAGATCAAATTCGCCGTTTACCCCGGGACTTATATACACATAATTGTTACCCCAGGGATCGAGCGGCAGCTTACTTTTATCCAGATAGCCGCCGTCACGCCATTTAGCGGGCAGTTTCCCGGTGGCGGGAGGGGCGATCAGCGCCTGCAGCCCCTGTTCGGTGGAAGGATATATGCCGTTATCGAGCTTATAGGTTTTCAGTGCGGTGTCAAAGGCTTGGACCTGGATGGTCGCCTTAGTCCTCTTCGCTTCCTCCGGATGCCCCATTATTTTCGGGCCTATATATCCTGCGAGAATACCGATGATGACCAGTACCACCAAAAGCTCGATGAGAGTAAAACCTTCTTCCCGTCTTTTCCTGATCTCCTGGAGAGACCATTCTCGTTCCCTGTTCATACAACAAACACCAGTTCCTTATGTTAGATTATTCGAGATCTCAGAGGCCAGAGACCGACGAGAGCCGTCAGCACGCAGACCTTGGCGACAAGGCCCGTTTTCAGGATGAAATAGGCCATGAATACAAACGGGAGCAGCATAACACGTACTATCAAACGCAACACCTCATATTTTTCAATTAAGTCCGCTATCCGGGGAGAAATTTGATAGTAAGTGCCTACTATGCTCCGGCCGAAGCCGCCGGTCATCAACACTTTGTCCCGGAACTCCCTCAGCACACGGACATGGTTATCGAGTATGGAACCGAAGGCCGCCGTGGCGATAAAGCAGGCATCGTCGGTTCTGAAGACGTGTTCGTTGCCGTATATGACGGTACCGTCGGAGAGCAGGGCATAGGCACGAACAAAATAGACGGTATTGGGAGTTATGCCCTGGATAACACTGCCGAAGGAGCCGGTGCCGCTGCCATCCTCCGTCTGGCCGGCTTCGACAATATTGAACGTGAAATCTTCGCTCTCGGGAAAGGTTACCTGGAGGGTAGGGTCGCCATCAGTACCGTCATCATCAGTACCATCATCAGTACCATCATCGGTACCGTCATCAGTACCGTCATCGGTACCGTCATCTGTACTGTCATCTCTGAGAACCGGCTTGGAGACTATCCCGAACACCACCCCGCGCTGGGTGACGGTGGCTGGTTGGCATGCGGTAAAGCAGGTATTGAAGCATGTAGTCGGGTCGGCAGCCGATCTGCAGGTTGCGGTGCAGGTATTGGTGCATTGCTGAGTGCCGACATCGGTGATGGTGCCCCCTGATTTTGCCCCTACCCTGGTTATATCCGTGACCTGCCGTGTCACAATTCTGTAGCCGGCGGTGGTTACTCCTTCCCCGTCCGAAGTCGTCCCGCCCGAGGCACGGGTTTCTTCGGTCGTGAATCGCAGCAGGGCGAAATCCCGATTGGCGTCCACTCCCGTCGCCCCGACGACATAAACAGTCCCGTCCGGCATGACGGCCAGAGCGTTACCGAGATCTGTGGTATTGGCGAGATCGGCGGTTTGAAAAGCGACCGAAAGCCCGCCATTGCCCGCGGCGGTGATACCACTCGAGAAGATATTCCCGGCAGACGTATTGCCGTCTCCTGCAGTGTCATCTGCAGCGGTACCGCCAAAAACTGTATTGCCCGTGACGGCGCCGCCGCTCTCGCCGGAAGTAGTACTTTCCGGCTCGGTACTCCCCGGCTCGGTACTCTCCGAGGTCCCGGTCTGTATAGTCAGCAAAAAAACGTCTTTGCCCTTTTCGGTTTGGGCAAAGCCGGTAACCAGCAGATTGCCCGCAACGTCTACGGCAATCGCCTGTCCCACATTCTCGGCGGTGAGTGTGCCCCGATAAATGCCGGAATCGGCAAAGCTCCGATCGAGCTCGCCATCCGATGTGATAGCCGCCACAAAGGTTTCGGGGAAGGTGCCGGTGTTCTCTCCGACCGCATACAGGAGCCCCCCCGGATCGAGGGCGACGTCGTGAATGATCGAACCGCTGCCCTCCAGGGTCAGCAGGAGCCGGCCGTTTTCAGCGTATTCCTCGTCGATGCTGCCATTCTGATCAATACGCAGCAGGCCTGCCTGGGCCGTTGTCCCATCCGGGGTAAAGGATCCTGCCACCACCACCTTCCCGTCATCCTGCAGGATCATTGAGCGTATTTCGGCATCGTATTCATATTGGATCGGCATCACCCCGGCCTCACCGAAATCGTCAACCAGCTCGCCATCCGCAGTCACTTTCGCTATTATGCCGTAGGTTCCCGCCTCCCCGGCGACCGTACCGGCTACCAGAATTTCCCCGGTGCCGGCGACCTGCACGGCGTAAGCCTCCGCTTGCCCATCAGGAACAGGCAGGAGATATTGCCCATTGGAGGCAAAGGAGTTGTCCAGGAAGCCGTCCGCCGTGAGCCGGATCAGCACGATATTTTCCGAGCCATCGTTGGCGGCCCCGGCAACGACTATTTTCCCGTCGCCCTGGATCGCCAGACTTCTCGCCCGGGTATCCGCCGAGCCGATGCTGTGGGTGAAGATGCCATCGTCGTTGAAGGAGATATCGAGTTCACCTGTCTGCAGATAGCGGGCCACAGCGAGATTTTTCACCGCTCCGTTGTCGTACTGACCGACGACCACGATCTTGCCGTCGGCTTGCGGGGCGATCGCGAATATCTCATCCTCGCCACTGCCGAAGTCCTTGACGACAAAGCCGCTCTGGCCGAAACCGGCATCGAGCCGGAGTGCCGCCTTACCTGCAGCTACACCCATCCATATAACAAGGAAAAAAACAACCAGCCACACCAATCCCTGCCGTGTCTGTTTCATTGTTTCACCCTTATCGTTGAATTTTTCAGGATTCACTTCCTTCCAGCCCCTCATCAGTGCCTCAGTCTATTGTACCTCGTATATCCATCCAAAAGTAAAGCATTTTTTATCCCACCAGCTGATTCATTTCAAAAATGGGCAGCAAAATGGAGAGAACGATGAAACCTACGGCCAGCCCCATGGCAACGATCATGAGCGGTTCGATCAAGGCTGTCATGCCGAGAATGGCAGTTTCAACCTCACGCTCATATGCCTTCGACACTTTTTTCAGCATCGCTTCCAGGTTTCCGCTCTGTTCGCCCACGGCAATCATCTGAATGAACATCGGCGGAAACCATTCGGATGCGGAGAGCGCCACCGTCATGCTCTGCCCCTTGCGGATCTGTTCCATTGCCTCGTCAATGACCTTCGATATATGCACATTATCAACCAGGGCCTGAACGATCTGCATGGACATCATGAGACCGACACCGCTCTCCAGCAGACTGCCCAAGGTCGAGGAAAACCTCGACAGAACGACCTTCTGATGCACAGGCCCGAGGATGAATGATTTCAGTTTCACATAATCCCATGCCTTCTTTCCTGACGGTTTTCTGATTATAAAACGCAATCCGGCCATAATTATGCCGAAAAGCAGGAGAACGACCCACCAGTAATTTTTCAGGACATCGCTCAGGGCGATGAGAAAGAGCGTCGGCAGCGGCAGCACCCTGTTCATATCGGCAAATACCTGGGTGATGTTGGGAACGATATAGGTAATGAGAATAAAGAGAATGGCGGCGCCGATGACCGCCATGAAAATGGGGTAAACGAGCGCCGCCCGGAATCGTCCCTGCAATTCATCCCTTTTCTCCGAAAAATCGGCAAGCCGCTCGAGGACGATATCCAGCGTTCCTGACGCCTCCCCGGCGCGCACCATATTGATAAAAACGGAGGAAAAAATTCGGGGGTGTTCCCCAAGGGCGTTGGTAAGACTGTTACCTTCGTTCACTGCCCCCTTGATCTGGGCTATGACCTTTTTCAACATGGAGTTCCGGGTCTGCGCCATCAGAGAGTCGAGTGCCTGAACCAGAGGGATACCGGCTCCCAGCAAGGTTGCCAGTTGCCTGGTCATCAGCGTCACTTCCTGGGACTTGACGCGCCTGAAAAGAATCAGTCTCCTGCGTTGACCGTCGCTCTTGCTCAGTTCCTTGCTCGTCAAAGTGATCGAGACCGGAAATTTCCCCATCGAGCGAAGCTTCGTCCGAGCCTGGACCTCACTGTTCGCGTCTATTATCCCTTTTTGTTTTTTGCCCCTTGCATCCAGAGCCCGATACTCAAAAACCGCCATACTTACCCTTCGCCAAAAAGTCGAACATCCACCGCCACTTCCAGCGGTCTCCCCATTCCCGACGAACATTATCCCATAACGGCAACATTTCATCAATGTGTACCACTGCGGCTACGATCGGAGCGGAATCATCCACTCGCCGCATGGGATGAGGAGAGATGCGAGACAATTCTAACCTATTCCTAACAAAATCACAATCAAGACCCTATCGCTTTAGTAGCTTACTACTACCCCAAAAAACAGCAGATGAAGGTGCGATCCCGCCGCGTTGGACGATATAACAGCCGAGAAAAAAACCGAAGATGCGGCGGAGCGTTCGCACCACACTACCGCACTATGCCGCTGTTGGACAGAAAAAAGTGAAAAACGATAGTACCGCTTGTGTTGAATCCTGCGGCGTCTTTCAGGCAGTCGGTTTAGCCTTGCCACATTATTGGAAAATATGAATTTTCTTGCAGACAATTTATTGCCGGGTTGTGCCAACACTATATGATGAATGCTACTTATTGAAATGAAATGTTTTTTCTTGCAACTGTCGAGACAGTTCGCGCACCTTTTCCCGTCGTCGTGCTGCAGGACCGTTCGAACCATTCGGCATCGCAATCCCTGAATCCTGACATGTTGACTACCCTTGTTCCCTGTTGCATCGTTTAAAAAAAGCAATGGAAACTTCACCACTTCGAGTTACATCTTAAAATGATGTTCACATGTATCTGGCGGTCCATATTTAGGGAAAGGTAGTATGCCTCAGGACCTCAAAAACCTCGAACAGCTGCTTTTGCGGCTCGGCCAGGCCGCCGATGGCCGGGACAATGTCTCCCTGGAAGTGATGGTCAGGGCTGTCGGGACAAGATCTTTTGGCCCTTTACTGCTCCTTGTCGGGTTCATTTTGATCTCACCACTGAGCGGCATCCCTGGCTTCCCCACCACCATGGGATTCTTCGTGCTGTTGATCGCCGTGCAACTCCTTTTGCGCAGAGAGTACTTCTGGCTGCCGCAGTGGCTGCTCAAGCGTTCGGTTCAGCAGGCAAGGATGGTAAAGGCTCTGAAATCGCTTATGCCACCGGCCCGTTTCATCGACGGGCTGCTTCGCCCGCGCCTGACCGTTCTTCTTCGCGGGCCGAGCATGTATTTCATCGCTATCATCTGTCTGGTTTTTACCTTTGGCATGCCGTTCATGGAACTCATACCCTTCTCCGCCTCCGGCACCGGCCTCGTTTTTACCGCCTTCGGTTTATCGCTGATCGCTCACGACGGCTTCCTCGCCCTGTTTGCCTTTGCCGCCACGATTATCATCATCGGCTTGGTTGCCTACCACCTCATCACCTGAAAGACGAGGGAAGAGATGGTGGTCCTAGCGAAACTTCACGCAAACATAGATGACATCATAAGAGCCGATAACCCGGCAAAAGCGGATCAGGCTGTCGCTGCCGGAATTCGAACGCCTTTCCCGCGTTATTTGTTTGATAAAGATTAGAAGAAATGTTAGGAAAAAGATAACGGGGCCTGCTTTTTAACAAAATTACAATACAACGTGCCTTCCTCGGTAGAGCCAGAGCCCAGCCGGCATTTCGTCCTCAATTTCTATGGCAAAAGTAATTCACCCGATGTTCCCACAGGATGAAATGCGATCCGGCTGCAGCAGTTCACATCCGCTCCATCTCCCCGAACGACTGCTTATCGGCTGCGGCAGCGAGAGGGCATGCTACCGTCATCCCAAAAACTCCGCCCTGGTTGTCAAGGTGCCGTTGCTTTATTTTTTGACATGACCGGAGGAGACCCGCAGCCAGTCAGAATCTGTTCCGAATTGAAGAAAGAATAGCCTCCCGTCTGTAGGCTGTTCATCATCCTCTCAGGTAATTTTCCACAATGCTTTTTACATGAGATACATTCTATCCCAGATATCACGTCTTGAATTGGTATTGCTTCTGACATCGCTCCTGGCGGCCGGAGGAATCTGGGGGTTCATTGAACTGGCCGATGAGGTGAGGGAGGGGGAAACGCGTCATATCGATGAATGGATTTTTCTGGTAATGCGCAATCCGGTCGACCCGTCGGATCCGAAGGGGCCAGAATGGTTCGAGGAAGGTATTCGCGATTTCTCCGCACTGGGCGGTATTGCCGTTCTGACGGCACTGAGTCTTGTCGTGGTGGGTTTTCTGCTTCTGCAAAACAAGAAGAAGTTGGCTCTGTTCATGGTTGCTTCGGTTTCCGGCGGGCTCTTGCTCAGCACCGCCCTCAAACACGGTTTCAATCGGCCTCGTCCCGACCTCGTCCCCCATGAAACCTATGTAATGAGCGCCAGTTTCCCCAGCGGCCATTCCATGCTTTCTGCCGTCGTTTTCCTTACATTAGGTGGGCTGCTGGCCCGCCACACAAAAGTTTTGCGTCTGAAATCGTATATATTGATATTGTCGATTCTGGCAACTTTTATAGTTGGCTGCAGCCGGGTCTATCTTGGCGTCCATTGGCCGACCGACGTACTGGCCGGCTGGACAGCCGGTTCCTCCTGGTCTCTGCTCTGCTGGCTGACAGCACTCCTTCTGCAGAGGTTTGGCCGGATTGAAAGAGAAACTTGAGAGAATATGTGGCGCCTCCGGAAAGGCTGGACGTCCTCCTAGCAGAGGACGACAAGACCGTTGTCAGGAAATCCGGGTGTCACGCCGATTCACCAACGACACCGGATTAAAAGAAATCACTACCGGCACCGGGAAACTACACATGTAACAATAAAAAAAGGGACTTACAGCAAGATGCTGCAAGTCCCTTGATTTGTCCTTGGTACACCAGACAGGATTCGAACCTGTGACCCCCTGATTCGTAGTCAGGTACTCTATCCAGCTGAGCTACTGGTGCTTGGAGAGTTGCTATATACCCCAGATCGAGAGCTAACTCAAGCCTGTTTTTTGGGGCTTTCCTCTTTTTCCCCCTTATGGAAAATGAGTTCGTTGTCCATCGGTTTCATGTCGGGTTCAGCGTAAATGGAGATCTCAGCATTGTACCGTTTTTCCATTTCGTAGAGCTCGGCCCTCTTGTTGTTTTGCAGATAGGATGCCACATCGATGGGAAAATGGCACTCAACACGACCGACCACCTTGCGGCTCGCTCCGGTCTGAATGCGTCGCAGATAGTAGAGGGAAAGGGTCTCCACCGATCTGACCGTGCCCCTGCCCTTACAGTGTTCGCACTGGCGGTAATTGCCGGCTTCGATCGGGGCGCCGAGTTTTTGCCGCGAGATCTGCATGAGGCCGAACTTTGAGATGCGGCTGAAATCGACTTTGGCCTTGTCTTTCTTCATGGCCTCCCGCACCTTTTTCTCTACGGCCTGTATATGCTTGCGATTACGCATATCGATAAAATCGACGACGATCAAGCCTCCCAGGTCCCTGAGGCGGAGTTGTCGCGCCAGTTCCGAGGCCGCCTCCATGTTCGCCTGGAAGATCGAGGCCTCGAAATTCTTGCCCCGTGAAGTGGAGCCGGAGTTGACATCGATGGCGACCAGCGCCTCGGTCGGGCTGATGACGATCGATCCGCCCGAAGGAAGGTTGACCTGCGGCTGGTAAATGGATTCGATCTGGTCTTCGATGCTGTACTGGTTGAAGATCGGCCTGGCTCCCTGATGCAGGCGAACCTTGACGTTGCGCTGGTTTTCCGGCAAAAGGTCGACAAACTTCTTCACCTGCTCGAGGGCGGTCCGATCGTCGACCAGAATCTCCTGGATGGAAGGATCGAAATGCTCCCGGAGAAACCTCAAAACGCTCTCCTGATCCTCATACACAAGGCCGAAGCCATCCATCTCCTGGCCCTTGCGCTTTATCTCCTCCCACAGGCTCAGCAGGTAATTGACGTCCCGGCTGAGCACTTCTTCATTGATATCGACGCTCGCGGTACGGACAATCCAGCCGATCCCTTCCGGCATGTCGATGGAGGCCATGGCCCCGCGCAGCTGCGACCGCCGCTCCTCTCCCGAGATCTTTCGGGAAATGCCCGAGGAATCGGAGCCCGGCATGAGAACCACACACCTTCCGGGAATAGACAGGTAGGTGGTCATGTTGGCCCCCTTCTTGCCGACCTCCTCTTTCACCACCTGGGCGAGCACCTCCTGCCCCCTCTCGATCACATCCGTGATCGAAAGCTTCTTCCACTGGTGAGTTTCCACCAAATGGCGGACCTCGCTGCTCAAATCCTGCTTGTAGTATTCCGGATGGATCTCGCTGAATGGAAGAAAGCCGTTCTTCTCCGTCCCATAATCGACGAAGGCAGCCTGGAGGCTCGGTTCGATCGCGACGATCTTGGCTTTGTAGATGTTATTCTTGGTCTGGGTCCGGGAGATGGTCGAGACATGAATGGATTCCAGCCGACCGTCCTCGAGCAGGGCCAGCCGGCACTCCTCCGGCTCCTCAGCGTTGATCAGCAGCTTGCAGACCCTTTTCACTTCCGGCTGCGGCTCTTCGACCTCTACCGCTTCCTCTTCCTCGAGCTCTTCCGGCAGATCTTCCTCATGAAAGTAGTCGCCGAAATCTTCATCTTCCTCCGCCCTTGCCGGCAGCGGTCGATCCGGAAACGCTTCCGACTCAACCGGCACCGACTCCACGGAATCACTTTTGACAAGCACCTCCTCGCCTGAAGATTGCTTCTTGCCTCCCCTCTTCCCGCGCCGTCCCCTGCTGCCCCTGCCCTTTCGTCTTTCACGAAGGTTTTTATCGTCCTCCGGAGCAGGGATCTGTTCGACAGCCTGAGCCTCCGGAACCGCGGACTCCGAAAGCTCGCCAACCGGCAAATCCTTGGGGGTGAAAGCAGCCGGCGCCGCCACAACCTGTTCCTTCGGCGGTTTCGTTTCCCCGGAAATCCGGTCCTCAGCGGTTTTCACCTCGGCGACAGCACGAACCTCTGCCGGCTTTGCCTCCTCAAAAGCCTGATCCGCGGCCGGCTTCGCCTCCTTCCTCCGCGACCCTTTCCGATTGCGTGGAGGTCTCTTCCTGCCGGCCTTCTCTGCGGCCTGCCGATTCTGAGCGATGCCTTCCGCACTCTCGCCGGGTGCGGCCTCGACCGTTTCGGCAATCGTTGCGTCTAAAACCGGCTCCGCCGCTTTCTTTTTGGCAGCTTTTCTGGGCGATCTCTTCGGTTTCTTTTTCTCCGGTTCCCCGGCCGGCGCTACAGGCTCGCCATCGGACGCGGCCTCCGTCTTTTCTGTACTCTTCCACCAAGCTCCGGTCTTCGCCTTTACTTGAACCACCTTTTTTTCAGCATCATCTTCTGTTTTTGCAACCATAAGCAATCCTCTTCATCCGAATGCCCTAAAACCTTCGTCCGGACATCAGGCAAGTTCCTGGGTTGCCGCCTCGCCGGACATAAGCCGGCAAACACAGCAATCCCCATTTTGTTTAACGCCATTACGTCGATCGGCGCACATTCAGGAAGATCATCTCCGAACACTGCGCGGCATCATCCAAGATGGATATCGCCGCTCGTAAACCAGGCTGTTGTCCGCACGGAGACGATTGAACTTACTGAACCCGCACCTTCACTGGAATATGAAACGGACTGGGGTCTCTAGGCGTCCGTTTCACCGGCATACTCGAAAGCCTCACATCATTTGTCACTCTGTCCATCGATCATGCGAAATCTCTTCTGATTCCAACTTCTCAGGACAAGAGTCTTCCAAGCTGCAACAGGATTCACCATAATGAATCTGTCATAATTGAAATATATTACATTCGGAAAAACTAGTACTGTCTATTGTACCGAAAGACAAATAAAATTTGTACACGACACTGAACGTCTGACATCGGAGGCAGCACCTGCATTGGTGTCCGGGCAAGCGCTACACCCTCCATTTCCTTAATTATATAAGAAAGATAATTGGTTTTGGCTTCCTCAGTGCAATGACTTTAAACTTGACAGTGTCTACCGAGGGCCGTTACATTCGAGCAATTAATTATCCGGAACCTCTTGCATGGGACTTTACCGCATCAAAGGAGTCATGGTATTTTTTTCCGCAGAAAAGAAAATTATACTTCAACCCCGACAACATTCTCTCCCAAGGAGTTAACAGTGTCTCTCTGCCCGTTTCGAATGTTCCGTCAGCGTCTTGCCTTCGCTGTTCTGTGCTGCCTTCAGATCAATGGCATTGCCGATTATGCTCTCGCGGAAAAGGTCTCCACCCAGAAATGGGACATCTCCGCCGATAAACTGATGCGCTACGAGGATCCCAATAGTATTGTCGCCCAAGGCAATGTTATTCTCGAAAAAAAGGAACAGTTCACGCCAAAACCGGCGGCAGGGTTGAAAAAAACCTCCTGGACAGAACTGCTGGAAGAGGACGTGGAGGAACCTGAAAAAGCGGCGGAAGAAATCGAGAAGGAGGTTGGGCCTAAATATCGCACCACGGTCACCATCAGTGCCGATTGGGTCGTCTACGACGTGGAACTCCAATCCATCAAGGCCAAAGGCAATGTAAAAATAATCACCAACGAAGACCAGCTGTACGCCAAGGAAGCCACCTTGAATCTCACCGATGAAACCGGGAAGTTCACCGATGCCACCGTCGTCCGCAAGGAACTCAGCATGCATCTGGAAGGACAGACCATCGAGAAAACCGGCTTCAACACCTATCGGGTCATCGACGGCTGGGTCATCACCTGTAAAGTGGAAGAAGGAGAGACGCCGCCCTGGAGTCTCGCCAGTGCCGATACCGACATAAAGCAGGGCGGCTACGCGGAACTGCGCCATGCCACCTTCAGAATCAAGGACGTGCCGGTATTCTATCTTCCCTATATGATCGTTCCGGCTAAAAATACCCGCCAGACGGGTTTTCTCTTTCCGGAATTCAAGACATCGGAGGACGGCGGATTCGGCATAAATTTACCGTTTTTCGTTAACATCTCCGATTCCACCGACCTCACCCTCTTCCCTGAATATTACTTCGATCGAGGCTTCATGCCCGGCGCCGAGTACCGCTATGTCCTGGATGCCAGAGACAAAGGCATGTTTACGGGGAGTTATCTCGATGACAGCTCGTCCGAACCCTCCGAATCCGGTTTCGACGGCGACAGCGAGCGTTACTGGCTGCGGGGTAAAGCCGATCAACTCTTCGCCGGCGAATGGCAGACCCGTCTCGATATCGACATAGTCTCCGACGAAGACTACCTGCGCGATTTCGACTCAGGCGTCACCGGGTTCGATAACACCTATACCAGATACCTCAAGACCTTCGGCAGAGGGTTCCAAAACGACACCTCGGTTTTCCGTGAGAACTCTCTGAAAACCCTGCGTAGCTGGAGCGGTCAATCCCTGCAAGCCAACCTCTTGGCGATAAACGACGCCAGGTCCAATGCCAGCGACACCAATACGCCGCTGTGGAAACTGCCGAACATCATTTATTCGGGAGCCCTGCCGATCGGCGAATCCATCTTTACCGCCGACTGGAATGGCGACTACGTCAACTACTGGCGGGAAGACGGCGTGGGGGGGCATCGCGTCGATCTCCGACCGGCAATCTCCGCCCCTGTCCGCCTCAGCCCGTATCTTGAATCACGCGCCGAGGTAGCCGTTAGGGACACATTCTATTCCGTTGAGACCTACGGCGATGCCGATTGGGATGAGAGCGACACCCAGAACAGATTCCTTCCGGAATTCGAAACAGAGGTGGCTACCACCCTGGAGAGAGATTATTACCTTGGCGGCGATGAACTCCGCAGCTTCGCCCACCAGATCAGGCCGTATGTGAAATATGGCTACATTCCTGATGTCGACCAGGAGGATTTGCCGAGCTTCGATTCCGTCGACAGGATCTCTGACAGGAATTCCATTACTTACGGCTTTGACAATTTCTTCAACGTGTACAAAAATTCCGGCCCGGACCTCGATGATACCCGTCAGGCCGCTTCTTTGAAAATCGAGCAGATTTTCGATTTGCGGGATGAAGCGTCGGATGAGCCTTTCGGACCGATCTTCGCCAAGCTGGTCTGGAACCCCATGGCATGGACAGCTCTCAATTACAAGACATTTTATGATGTTTATGATGGGGACTTCACCACCCATTCGTTCTCCGGCGAGTACGGCAACAGTCGGGGCGATCGCATAGGCCTCGAATACAGCTTCAATGAACAGCAAGATATAGAACAAATCAACGCCCGAGGTCGAGCGCAGATCTGGAACCGTTGGTTCGCCGGCGGCGAGGTGCAGCATTCCATAGCCCATGATGAAACGAACAAAGCAACAGGCTCACTTATTTATCAGGCTCTCTGCTGGTCGGTGCAGTTTGAGACGAGGTACACTCCGATCGATACCACCTATCTCGTGATGTTCAGCCTCGCCAACATCGGTGCACCGTTCGGGGTGAGCTTATAAACAAAAACAAAGGAGCGGGTCATTATTCACCTTTTCCGGGAAATGGTCGGCAGAAGGAGACCTTCCCATGCATTACGACATTTTTAACGGCGATGCTGATGGTATATTTGCCCTCCATCAGTATCGTCTCGAAAATCCTCTGCCCCACGCCCGGCTCGTCACCGGTGTAAAAAGGGATATCCAACTGCTCGAACGGGTCCGGGATGTCTGCAACTGCAACCTGGCTGTTTTCGACATCTCGCTCGACAGCAACCGCGGCGCTCTTCTCCAGTTACTGCAACACGGCAATACCATCAGCTATTTCGACCATCATTATGCCGGAGACCTTCCGGTTACCCCTGCTCTTTCCGCTCATATCGATGCCTCGCCCGGGATCTGCACCTCCCTGATCGTCAATGGTCAGCTGAGCGGCAGATCCGTTCTCTGGGCCGCCTGCGGCGCCTTCGGCGATAACCTCCACCGCCAGGCGACCGAACTTGCAAAAAGCCGAAACCTCTCCGCTCCGGACATCCTTCGCTTGCAGGAACTCGGCGAATTGTTTAATTACAATGGATACGGCTATTGCCTTGACGATCTCCATTACCACCCGCAGAGGCTCTATCAGGCGATTCAGCAGTTCGCCAATCCCTTTGATTTCATCGATACCTCGACCGAACTCGTCACCCTCCGCACCGGTTATCATGAAGATATTGCCTTGGCAAGGCAGCTGCCGGAGTTGAAAACCTCGGGAAAAAACAGGATTTATCGACTTCCCGACGCACCCTGGGCCCGTCGGGTCGTGGGGGTCTTCTCTAACCTCAGGGCCAAGGAACAGCCAGACTCGGCCCACGCAGTGGTCACCGAAAACAGCGACGGAACCCTGCGTGTCAGCGTGCGGGCCCCCCTTGCCAATCAACGGCATGCAGATCGCCTTTGCCGCCTTTTTCCAACCGGGGGGGGGAGAGCAGCTGCTGCGGGGATCAACAGCCTGCCTACCGAGATGCTTGACCGGTTTATAGACACATTCCAATCTTTCTACACTTGATAATGAATATACAGCTTGTTCATATTTTGCAGAAAACCCATAAATTCCTTTTTGCCGGTGCCAGCCTGGCAGGGCTTTTCCTTCTTTTATCTGGACTGGGCGCAGCCATCTGTGCCGCCGCGGATCAACCAGCAGCAGCCGATCTGGTCATCGATAACCAACCAATCGATGTCAGCTCAAAAGAATATCAAGACCTCTTTCGGGAACTGGAAGAAGTCCACCACTTTCCCAGACAGCAGCTTAAAAAGCTCTTCACCGGCATGCGCATCGACCGTAAGGTCCTTCAGCTTATGGACCGTCAGGCGGAGGCCAAACCTTACTATCTCTACCGGCCGCTTTATATCACCCCGGCCACTATTGCCTTAGGCAAACAAAGCCTCACCATGTACCGGACAATCTTCGATCGCATCGAAAAAGAATATGGGGTTGACCGGGAATTCATAGTAGCCATTTGGGGAATCGAATCCAGGTTCGGCATGAATCAGGGCAACTTCGAGATCTTCCAGACCTTGAACACCTTTTTTGCCGCCTATCCCAGGCGTTCCGAGTTTTTCCGCACCGAGCTCATCAACTTCCTCATTCTCTGCCGGGATAACGATATGGAACCGAAAAGCGTGAAAGGATCTTATGCCGGGGCCTTTGGCCAGGCACAGTTCATGCCTTCAAGCTTCAACGAATATGGCGTGGATTTCGACGGGGACAACAAGCGTGATCTCATTAACTCTATGCCGGACATTTTTGCCTCCATCGCCAATTATCTGAAGAAGTTCGGCTGGAAGCTCAATGCTCCCGTTTATGCGGATATCGGTGGCAGCCTGAAGTCGGAGGAGCTTACCGCCGCCTACAACAACGGCCGCAAGGCCCTGGTCGAATGGGACGTCCTGGCAAGGACCCAGCAGATTCCCATCCCTCTCCCCCCTGATCAAGGTCAGCTGAACATCATCGGCCTCGAGCTGTCGCCACAAGAAGGCGGGGGGGTGCGGTTTGTCGCCGGCTATCCCAACTTCCAGGCCATCACCGCGTACAACCACAGCGGGAAATATGCCATGGCTGTGACGGAAATGGCTGAAGCCATCAAGCATTGAAAAAGAACAAGATGGCAGGATCCATTCCCCGCAGTTTTCCAGCCGCTTTCCTCCTGCTCTTTGCCGTCGCCCTGCTCCTTTACCTGACATTCTTCCACGAGGGCTACAAGCCCATGCATCGTTTAGATTCCGGTGCTCTCCCGGAAATTGCCGACGATCTGGACACGGACTCACTGATCGAATGCGTCCGCCGCCAGATCGCCTTCCTGAAAAAGCAGGATCCGGCAAAGACCGTTGCCTTCGGCGAAGACAGCTATGACGTCCGGTGGCTCCTGCTCTCCCAGGAGGAATTCCTGGCAAAACTTTTAACTGGGCCCGATCCCGCGGACCTCGAACAATTCCTGCGCCAGCATTACCATTTCTACCAGGCAGGAGGAAGAAAGGGCAAGCGAGGCAGGAAGATGCTGGTCACCGGTTATTACGAACCGATCTTCGACGGCAGTCTCACTGCCGAGCCGCCGTTTCTCACGCCGCTCTATGCGCCACCGAAGTCTCTGGTCACGGTTAAAGGCCAGGAAGGTGACGCTTATATCGGCCGCTACGACGGCAACAATACGCTCATCAATTTCTGGAGTCGAGCCGAGATCGAGTCCGGCAGGATGCTAGCCGGAGACGAACTGGTGTACCTGAAAGATCCCTTCGATGCCTTTCTCCTCCATGTCCAGGGATCCGGGAGGATTCGACTGCCTGATCATTCGATAAGGACCGTGCGTTTCGCCGGCTCCAACGGCTTGGAGTATAAAAGCATCGGCAAGCTTCTGGTCGATGAGAAGAAAATGGCACTCGAGGAGGTGACCGTGCCCGCAATCCGGACTTATCTCGACCAACATCCCGAGCAACGCCGGCGCATTCTCCACCACAACCCCCGTTTCATATTCTTCGCCTGGGGCGATACCTTGGGGGCGCGGGGGAGCAGCGGCGAAATACTCACTGCCGGCCGTTCAATTGCCATCGACGGCTCGGTCCTGCCAGAGGGAAGCCTTGGTTATCTCGTATGCAGAAAACCTTTCCTCGGGGAGGACGGCCGGATAAGCGGTTGGGAAAACCTGACCCGCTTCGTTCTTCCCCAGGATTCCGGGGCGGCGATCAAAGGTACTGGCCGCGTCGACCTTTTCCTTGGCCATGGCGAGTATGCGGAAACGGCGGCCAACCATATGAAGGAAGCAGGCGAGCTTTATTTTCTGGTGAAAAAAATATCTCGGCCAAGCAAAACTGAGTCTCTCAAAACAGGACCTGCCCATGAACCGACGGAAGAAACACGCCTGGCGACAGAAAATTCCTCTTATCACCCTGCTTACCGACTTTGGCCTGAATGATGAATATGTGGGGGTGTTGAAGGGTGTCATTTTGTCCCTGGCTCCGAACGTACGCATCGTCGACATCAGCCACCTCGTTCCACCCCAGAACATTGAGGCCGCCTCTCACCTGCTCAAGAGAGCCTATCCCTACTTTCCAGCGGGAACCGTGCACCTCGCTGTAGTCGACCCGGGGGTCGGCTCATCCCGATCCATCCTGGCCGTTGCTGCCGACGGGCAGTTCTTCGTCGGCCCGGACAACGGCATATTTACCCCGGTTTTCCTGAAGGCAGCCTCCCTTGCCGTACATCGGGTAACCGCCTCCCATCTGTTTCTCGGCAGTGTTGGCAAGACCTTTCACGGTCGCGATATCATGGCGCCGATAGCCGCCCACCTGGCCGCAGGTCTTGCAGCCCTCGGCCAGGTGGGGCCTCGCATTGCTGTGCGCGATTGCCTGCATCTCCGGCATATCGAGGTAATTCGGGAAGGCGAGATACTGCGGGGAGAAATCACCTATATCGACCGCTTCGGCAATCTGTGCACCAGCATCTCGAAGGAGGATGTGGCAAATTTTGCCGCCGGTCGGGAGGTCATCGTTAGAGTCGCAGATCTTTCCATCCCCTTCTGCCATTCCTATGCCGACCAGGATAGGGGCCGACTACTGGCACTCTATGACAGCCACGACCGAGTCGAGATTGCCGTCAACCAGGGCGATGCCGCACAGGAACTGGACATTGCCGTCGGCGCGCCCGTCTGCCTGTCACTGCGTTAGCAAAAGGCACTTCCTCTTTTCGCTTGCTGGTCACCCTCGACAGCGTGCGCCAGCGTCTGACCCAGGATGCGGTAGCCAAGGTTGATCAGCAGAAATAGCTTGATATCACGGCCATCGACGATGAAAAAAAGCGGCTGTGCGGGCAATTGACACAGCCGCTCTTTTTTCGATGAAGTGCCGCAAGCGGCGAATTGAACTATCGTCCGGTCAGTCGAGCGAATCGCTGCCAGAAATCGGGAAAGGATTTGCCGACGCACATCTCGCCGGTAATCTTCACTCCGGGAATCTTCAGGCCCGCCACAGCCAGGCTCATCGCCATCCTGTGGTCTTCATAGGTCTCGATCTCGGCACCGTGCAGACCCTCCCCTCCGCGGCCATGAATGATCATGGCCGCCTCGCGCTCTTCGACTTCGACGCCCAGTTTGGTCAACTCAGTGACCACCGCGGAGAGCCGGTCGCACTCCTTGATGCGGAGGTGGGCAATGTTCTCTATGACCGTCGTGCCCTCGGCAAACGCTGCAACAACGGCCAAAGTTGGCACCACATCGGGCATATCGCCCATGTTGACGGTGATGCCCGCAAGTTTTTCGGGCCCCCGCAGGGTTATCGCGTGCCCCGTTTTCGAAACCTCGCAGCCCATCCGACCGAGAAGCGGCACCAGCAGAGCATCCCCCTGCAGGGACGGCACCGGCACGTTGGTCACCGTCACCCGGCCCCCGGTGACTGCGGCGGCGGCCCAGAAATACGAGGCGTTCGAGGCATCGCCTTCTATACGATAATCCCTTGCCTGATAACAACCCTGGGGAATGGTAAATGAACTGAAGTCTCGGGCGGCCGAAACCTCTACGCCAAATTCGGACATAACCGCCAGGGTCATGGCCACATAGGGCTTGGAGAGCACCTCCCCTTCCACCTTCAGGGTCGCCGGCCTCTCGGCGTAGGGCGCCACCAGCAGAAGCGAAGAAAGATATTGACTGCTTTTGCCTTCGGGCAGGACGGTCGTCCCTCCCGCCAGGCCGCGAGCGTTGATCCGCAGAGGAGGGCAGCCGGTTCCCCTGGTGGAAACGATGTCCACTCCCCACCCCTGCAGGGCGGCGATCAGCGGGCCGATCGGCCGTTGATGCATACGGGTATCGCCATCAATGGTAAACGTCGACTGGCCGAGGGCGGCAACCGAGGTCAAAAATCTGGTGGCAGTGCCGTTGTTGCCGAGGTAGATCGGGGTATCGGAGGCCTTTATCTGACCGCCGTTGCCGATAATCCGCCAGTCCTTTTCCTTTTCCACGCTGACACCCATCTGCGTCAGGGCCTTCGCCGAATAGGCGGTGTCGTCGCTCTCCAGGGGGCCGATCAGTCTGCTCTCTCCTTTGGCCAAGGCGGCGGCGATGAGTGCTCTCTGGGTGAGGCTCTTTGAGCCGGGCACCTCAATTGCTGCATCCACTTTGGCAACTGGTTGTATTTCTATCATCGTCGTATCAACAAGAAGGAAGTTGTTCGAATGGGTTTACGGGAGCGGCCTTGACTTGGAGGCCGCCGATAATTGAGCGTATTGCCAACAGCTTTTCCGCCTGGGCATAGGCATACATGCCTTCGACAATCTCTTCGGTTACCCGCGGATTGATGAAATTGGCAGTGCCCACCTGCACGGCGGTCGCCCCGGCCAGCATGAATTCCAGGGCGTCTTCCGTGGTTTCGATGCCGCCAATACCTATTACCGGTATTTTCACTGCCTGGGCAACCTGGTAGACCATCCGCAAAGCTACCGGTTTGATGGCAGGACCGGAGAGACCGCCGAAGACATTGGCAAGGGCCGGCCGCCTCGTCTTGAGATCGATGGCCATGCCGATCAGGGTATTGATGAGGGACAGCGAATCCGCCCCGGCATCCTCCACGGCCCTGGCGACGGCGGCAATATCGGTGACATTGGGTGACAACTTGATCATGACCGGAACATCGGCCACTTTCTTTACGGCCGCGGTGACCGATGCGGCCATCGCCGGCTCGGTGCCGAAGGCCACACCGCCTTTCTTGACATTGGGGCAGGAGATGTTCACCTCGATACCGGCAACGCCTGCAACCCCCTTCAGCCTTTCCGTGATCTCCATGTACTCGGTCAGTGAGTCGCCAAGGATATTGACGATGACCGGTACATTCAGTCCTGCCAGATACATCATCTTTTCTGCAATGAAGCGATCCACCCCGACGTTCTGCAGACCGATTGCATTCAGCATGCCGCAAGCGGTCTCAACGATCCGCGGAGGCGGGTTGCCGACCCGGGGATGCAGTGAAATGCCTTTGACGATGACGGCGCCCAGGCGATGGAGATTCATCAGGTTTTCAAACTCCCTGGCGTAGCCGAAGGTGCCGGAGGCCGTCATCACCGGGTTGGCGATCTCCAGTGAGCCGATATTGACCCGCAGATCGGGCAGAGTCTCGTCTGTTGGGATCAGATATTCCATATCAGTTCCTCCGCATCGTACACCGGTCCGTTGACGCACACATGGGTGTAGGTCCCGTTTTTGGCCGGCCTGCTGCAGCCGAGGCAAGCCCCCATCCCGCAGGCCATGACACTCTCGACCGATACCTGGCAGGGGATGCCTTGAAACCGGCATATTTCATTCACTCCGGCCATCATCGCTTCCGGGCCGCAGGCGTAGACTTTACTGCCTGCCGGCAGCTCGACCGACTGCAGCACCTCGGTGACAAAGCCATGATGCCCCAGGGTTCCGTCGTCGGTGGCCGTGAGGAGTTTTTTGCAGAACTGCCGGAAATCATCGAGCAGCGGGGCGATCTCTTCTTTGCCGCGGGCGCCGAGTATGATCAGGTCGTCATCGCAACTCTTTTTCAATCGGCTGTTTTCCTTGGCCAAGAACAGCATCGGGGCAATGCCCAGCCCTCCTCCGACGATGATCGCCGGGGCATGGGAGTCGAGGCGAAAGCCCTTGCCCAGCGGACCAAAGACGGAGATCTCCTCCCCCATTTGCACATGGGCCAGGATCTCTGTCCCCCTGCCGACCACCTTGAAATATATTTGTATTGTACCGCCTTCGCTGGTCTGGTGGATGGAGAATGGACGGCGCAGCAGTGGATCCTTGCCGACCGCGGTCCGGATCATGACGAATTGTCCCGGCTTGGCACTCCGGGCGATGAGCGGGCAATCGAGTGTCAGCCGGAAATGAGTCTCCGAAAACCTTTCAACCCGGACAACCGTCGCTTTTTCCTGGTATTGTGACATACTTACCTATACACTGATGAGGATTGTGTTCCTGTTGATTATTTCTATCTTACCTACCTAGGATCATGCTCCCGGAATTGTACCTTTTCATTGCCGCCGCTCTGTTCGGCGCTGTCGTCGGAAGTTTTCTCAACGTCGTCATACTGCGGCTTCCCCATGACGACCAATCCATAATCTTCCCCGCGTCCCATTGCCCGCAATGCAACACTTCCCTTGCCTGGTATGAAAATATACCCATCCTGAGTTTTATTGTTCTCCGCGGCAAGTGCCGTCACTGCCGGACAAGCATCTCGATCCAGTATCCCGTGGTCGAGATACTCATGGCCATGCTCTCTGCCGGCCTCTACTACAGGTTTGGCCTGACGGTTACGGCCGCAGGCTATTTTCTGTTCTGCGCCGCACTCCTGGTGATCATCTTCATAGATATCCACCATCAGATCATCCCCGATGTCATCAGTCTTCCGGGGATAATCGCGGGCTTTCTTTTTTCGCTGGTGAGCGATACCGTCACCTGGCAGAGTTCACTCATCGGCCTTTTTTTCGGGGGCGGCGTACTTTATGCCGTGGCGTTGTCCTACGCCTTGCTCCGCAAAATCGACGGGATGGGAGGGGGGGACATCAAACTCTTGGCCATGATCGGTGCCTGGCTGGGCTGGCAATCTCTTCCATTCGTCATCCTGGTGAGTTCGGCAACGGGGTCGATTGCCGGTCTTATCGCCATGCGCAGCCAAAAAAAGGGGGGACAGACCCGCATTCCCTTCGGGCCTTTTCTCTCCCTGGCAGCTCTGCTGTATACTTTCTTTTCACGGGAAATTCTCTACTTTTATCACCTCTATGCCACCGGTCAATGGCCTTGATTGTGCAAAAGGAAGGGGAAACCGCTCCTTCAAGCTTCATTCAACAATTTACAGGCTATCTCTCTGCCCCTGCGCATTGCCTCCACTCCCTGCTCCTTATTGTGCCCGTAGCCTGGATAGCGTTTCCTGAACCATGACTTTCTGATCATCTTCCCTCTCAGTTGCAGGAGCAGCCCGATAAACCTCCATGGCTCTGAAGTCGGGTGGGTAAAGACTATAGGTTCCTCCACCGAGGCGCCTATGGCCTGCAACTGCGTTTGCAGTTTCCTGTAATGCCAGCGCCAATAGCAACGGCAGGAAATAAAAGGGATCACCTTTTTACCGGCGCAGACTTCCCGGCCGTACCGGTCGAGAAATTCGAGCATGGGACCGCTCGGGTGATATGACCAGGTAGGTCCGGCCAGGATTATTCTATCCCAGTCGCCTGAGCACTGTGCCGATATCGGCAGTATCTGCATTTTCTTGCGAAAAAAGGTTTCGACCATCGCCGCAGCAAGGCGGAGATTCGTCCTGAAAGGGAATTCGTACGGATGAATGGGTTCGATTCGCTCCTGGGTCACCTCAACATCGCAGCTCTCCAGTCCTGCCGCAAATTGCTTCAACTGCAATTTGGTCTGCTGGGTGAATGAGTAGAAGATTATGAGTACTCTCTTTTTCGGCAAATCGCTTCCCTTTCCCTGTTCCTTTTATTATTGCCCGATTCCACATGACCTTCTTTTAACAAAAAAAAAGGCCCCCGACAAGTCGGAGGCCTTTTCTCATCTATATTCAGTATGTTCCGAAGCTCAATGACCTTCCACTTCGTGTTCAACTTTTACTGCAATCTTGTAGAGAACGGTAACCAGAAAAATTCCCGTTGCCCAGATCCCCAGGGAGATCGCGATTTCGTTGGCAGTCGGATAGTACTCGACTATCTCGTCCAGGGGATTGACCACCAGACCGCCCATGACAAAGCCGAGCCCCTTATCCAGCCAGAGAGCAATGAAAGTCAACGCACAGGCGACGCCGATCATCAGATCTGTGCCTGTTTTCGTAATCTTCATGTAGCCAAAGATCCCGAGACCGGCAAAACAGAAGATTACTGAAGTCCACATGAAGGGTACGAGATTGTCATACACATGGCCGTGATGCTCGAGCCCGAAAAACAAATACTCCAGGGAGTGCTTGTGACCGGGGATATTCGAGTACCAGCCGACGAAGAACTCGAGGCACACGAAGAAGGCATTGATGATCGCCGCATACATGATGATGGTGGTGATCTTGTTGATCGCCTCTTTGCCCGCATCGAAGTTGGCGATGCGCTTCATGATCAGACAGGCGATGACGATCAGAGCGGGGCCGGCCGCAAACGCCGAGGCCAGGAAGCGCGGGGCGGTGATGGCCGACAACCAGAAGTGCCTTCCCGGCAGACCGCAGTACAGCATGGCGGTGACCGTATGGATGGAGACGGCGAAGGGGATGGAAATGTAAACGAAGATGTACACCCACTTCGGCGGCTTGACCTGCTTGCGCTCCGCGGTCAGAATGACCCAGCCGCAGATGATGTTCAAGGTCAGATAACCAAGAAGAACAACCATGTCCCAAAACAGCATGGAATTGGGAGTGGGATGCAGGATCATGTTCAGACCGCGGATCGGCTGGCCGATATCGGCCATGATGAACATGAGACACATGACGATGGAGGCAATGGCAAGAAACTCACCGAGAATGGTGATCCGGCCGAAGGCCTTGTAGTTGTGGATATAATAGGGAAGAACAAGCATCAGACCCCCCGCGGCAACGCCGACCAGGAAGGTAAACTGAGAGATGTAGAGCCCCCACGACAAATCTCGGCCCATCCCTGTCAATCCCATACCAAAGAGGTACTGTCTGATGTAACAGATCCCTCCGACTGCGATGAATGCGGTCAGGAACGCCAGCCACATCCAGTAGTTAGAGTTTCCTCTTAGCGCTTTTTCGATCATGACATCCTCACACTATGTAAAAGACTGAAGGTTTGGTTCCAAGGGCTGCCTGCCTCTGGATGGTATGTTCCTTGTCAAGAATCCGGCGAATCTCAGAATCGGGATCATTGAGATCTCCGAAGACGATCGCGCCTACTTCCTTGACTGCCTCTACACACGCAGGTTCCTGACCTAGCGCAAGACGTTCCCCGCAGAAGTTGCATTTTTCGACAACACCACGCATCCTGGTGGGGAAATCCGGGTTTAATTCTTTGATATAAGGACGTGGATCGAACCAGTTAAAGCTTCGTGCACCATAGGGACAGCCCATCATGCAGAAACGGCAACCGATGCAACGGTGATAATCCATTGATACGATGCCGGTATTCTTCTCGACGTAGGTGGCCTTGGTCGGGCAAACCCTAACACAGGGCGGTTGGTCGCAGTGGTTACAGAGTACCAGAAAGTCGTTCTCTTTGGTCTCTTTCGAGGCGTGATAGACAGCCTGGTCTATGAAGGCATTGGCATAAGGGGTCTTCCAGATCCACTTGATTTCACTCTTCTTACTGTCTATAGCCGGAATATTGTGCACTTTGTTGCACGCGGCTGTAGCCTTGTCGAGAAGGTCGGGACGGCCGTAGAGCTTGCGCATGTCGATGACCAACCCAAGACGCACGCCTTTGCGGGCTGCCTCAGCCCCATGACCGCCATGAGCTCCATGGGCCTCGGCCTTACCAGCATCCGCCGAAGCCAGTACCGGAGACGCAGTCAGTTTGACGACAGCCGGCGCACCGATGCCGGCCAGCGCTGTCGCGCCGGCGATCTTCAGAAATTTCCTTCTTTGCTTATCCATTAGTGTGTCTCCTTCTTCTTAGCCTGGTCAGGGGTCAAATGGCAATCCCAGCAGTAGGGCTTGACAGAAGTGTACTCATGACAGGAGTCACAGAATTTCTCTTTGTTGGTGTGACACTCCATGCAGGCCATCTGCAACCCTCTACGATATTCCTTACCGCCTACAGTTACCGTATTACGCTCACCGTCACGCAACACCTCGTCACGCCACTCGTTCAGCATGACCATGTGACTGGCGCGCATCTCTACTGCAGGGGCGACACACTCTTTCTCGCCACCCGGAGGCAATTCGGGCTTCGGCAAATCGCTGGCCGTGGAAAATGCATTGAACCAGAGCGGGAAAGTCACCAGCAGGACGAATATTATCAGCCCCGGTATTATAGTTCCTTTATTATACATTACCTTAACTCCTTGTTCTGTTCAGGATTTTCTAAAGGATCGTACGGAGGCCTTCGGTAAGCTCACCTCGGTTCTCACCTTCCACCACCAGCGCGTTGGCAACCAGCTCGGTGAGTCCGCAGACGGAAACTTCCGGATTCCAGTAGTTCATCAGAGAGGTCAGTGTGGCCCTGTCGATCGCGCAGACACACGCCAGCATGTTCACGTCATGTTTTTCGCGAACGTACTTGACGGCGTTGGCGCGCGGCAGTCCTGAACGCATCCTCAGCTCCATGATTTCGTCGGTATTGAGCCCGGTGCCCGAACCGCAGCAGAAGGTCTGCTCGCGGATGGTGTTCTCCGGCATCTCCACCCAGTCGACCACATGATCCAGGATATAACGGGGCTCATCCAGAAGTCCCATGGCCCTGGAGGTGTTGCACGAGTCATGGAAGGTTGCCTTCACATGACTGTTGCGGCTTTTATCGAATTTTAACTTGCCATGTTTGATAAGGTCGGCGGTGAACTCGCTGATATGGACCATCTTGGTGGATGCGGCGTTCTCGAAGACCGTCCCGGTGATCGGGGAAACCGGTTTCTCCAGGAAGTCCGCCGGTCCGTTCATGGTATCCATGTACTGGTGGAGAACACGCCACATATGGCCGCACTCACCGCCGAGAATGTACTTGACACCAAGGCGTTTGGCCTCGGCGTACATCTTGGCGTTCAGCTTCTTCATGGTCTCGTTGTTGGTGAACAGGCCGAAGTTGCCGCCCTCTGAGGCATAGGTGGACCAGGTGTAGTCGAGTCCGATCGCCTCGAAGAGCAGCAGATAGCCCATGGCGGTGTAGAGGCCGGGTTCGGCAAAGACGTCGGCGGAGGGGGTAATGAAGAGGATCTCCGCTCCCTTCCGGTTGAAGCTGATGTTCGGCCGGATGCCGGTCAGGTTTTCCACATCGTCGAGGAGGAACTCGACGTTGTCCTTGAAGGTATGGGGCTGCAACCCCATGTGGTTGCCGGTCCGGTTGGAGTTGGAGGCCGGCTCAAGGATCCAGTTGATGCCGACACCGACAAGGTGGAGAAGCTCACGGAGCATCATGGTCACCTCGGCGGTATCGATGCCGTAGGGACAGAAGACAGAGCATCGCCGACATTCGGTACACTGGTAGGAATACATGAACCATTCCTTGAGCACGCCGACCGTCATCTCCCTGGCGCCGGCCATCTTGCCGAGAATCTTGCCGGCCAGAGTGAAATCGTTGCGGTAGACCGACCGGAGCAGTTCGGCCCGGAGGACAGGCATGTTTTTCGGGTCGCCGGTGCCCAGGAAGAAATGACACTTGTCCGCGCAGGCGCCGCAGCGAACGCAGCAATCCATGAAAATCTTCAGGGACCGGAATTTATCCAGACGTTCCTTCAAGCCTTTCAGGATGATCTCCTTCCAGTCTTCCGGCAATTTCCAGTCGTCGTCTTCCGGCGACCATTCCCTGGCATTGGGGAAATGCAGGCCGGACTGGCTGTTAAGATATTCGACTTTTTCCTTTTTGGCAGGATAGGCATAATTCCCGGCCTTGAAAACCACCGGGACTTCCATCCAGTCCCTGGTAGGTATCGCACCCGTGGCCAAGGATGGTCCCTGCACTACACTTTTCGCTAATTGTTGTAATTTTGGAACTGCCATCGTTAACTCGTCCTTATTAAGCTAGTATTGGTCAATTAATCTCTTCAGCCTTTGCCGGAGACAGCTCCTTTTCGACCGGAATTCCCGCATTTACCATATATTCGCGGAATTCATCCTCATATCCTGCATAGGAATGGGGAAGGATTCTCGGATTCCAAGGATTGATATGCCGCACGGCACGGCTGTTGTTTTTCATGTTTCTGGTCGGGCTGAGAAATACCCCGGCGAAGTGCACGAGCTTGCTGAATGGGAAGTAGGCGAGCAAGACGCAGACAAGAAACAGGTGGATGTAGAAAATTGCCCCGATCTCGGCGCCGATGGTGGGCGAAAAGGTGACCAATCCGACCAGCAGCTGCTTGATGTTGACGATATCGATGTCGGTCCGCAGGAAATAGCGCATCAGGACCCCGGTCAAGGCGATGGCAAAGATGAGGACCAGCGGGAAGTAATCATTGACGAGCGAGATGAAACGAACATGGCGGGTGATCAGACGCCTGCTGAAAAGAAGCACGCAGCCGAGCAGAAGCCCCACATCCGTAATGTACCAATTGGGAGCGCCAACCTGGAAGATCCCGTCGATGAACTCCAGCCAGTCGACGAAAAACGGGACCGGGTCCAGGAACAAGCGCATATGCCGGATGATGACGACCAGGAAGGAGTAGTGGAAGATCAGGGCGAACATCCAAAGCCATTTCGATGACTCGTAAGTGAGATGCGGACCGTCATGAATCTCCGATTTGGTGTTTCTGAACAGAGACCGGAAAGTGACGATCTCAAGAAACATTCTCGCCACGACCTCGGCGGTCGTGTGGGGGGCCTCAAGCTTGTCATGCTTGATAAAGTCGAGTGATTTTCCTTGGCCGCAGGTGGTCTGGATCGAAAACGGCACGGGGGATTTAGCCCACTGCACCACTTTATAGACGCACCCGCCAAGGAAGATCATCATGGCCAGATACGGGAAAGCCACACCAAACAGGTATGGCATTCCCGGAATCTGAGATCCGAGCCCTGCAATCAATATCAATGCAATGACTGCCAGGAATGAGAAGGCATACTTCATTTCTTACCTCGCTTCAGTTGAACTGTTTTGGAAACCACACGAAAAGCGGCAGTCCGCCAAACCGCCTCCGCCGGAAACCAGTTAAAAAAACCGCTAACCCTTTTGCAAACCTTGTATTCCATCAGAGAGCATCTGCGAAGGGCATCTGCTCTCGGTCAATATATGGTTTCCGGTCCGGATCTCGTTGATGCGGACCTGATACAGCCGCTCCCGGTACTGCATATAGATATCGAATGCCGCCAGCACTGCCAGATCGACGGCAAACTCAAAATCGTACAGCTCGCTCACCAGGTGGCTTCGCTCCTTATCGGCAGCAAAAATTTCCCGGGTGATATGCTTCACCGCATGGAGCGGCGAGACTGCCTGCGACGGCGTGAATTCCTGCACCGCCCGAATACTGATTATCTGTTCGAGTGGGGAGACAAACTCCTTGGGGTCGGCACCTTTTGCGAGCAGCAAGAAGAGAAGGCTCAAAGCCTCTCGAACATTGCCGCCCACCGGGTTGGCGAACTTGTCGTTTTCTTTAATGAAGAAACCGGAGGAAAGATATGTTGAAAGGGTATATTCCACCCACTTATTGACGATTTTTTCTCTGTGGTTCCTAAAACCTTCAGCAAGATCCATAAACTACTACCTTCAAAATATTACAATTTCATCACGAGAGAAAGAGATACACGGAGAAGATACGGGTGAATGACCATTCATCAAAATAGACAAATCTCTAGCACCTTTTCCCCTCTTTTTCAAGAACATTTTTCTTCAGCACAGTAGGCTCAAGAAGGGCGCAAAAAAGAGGTTTCACGGGTATTTCCCGTGATAACCTCTCACGCCTTGATAGGTCATGCCTAGCGGCGGCGACTCCAAGAAAAGGACATGATCGACGATATCCCGACTTATGACTTGGAGTTCTGAATCAGGTCACCGACGATGTTGACTGCTTCCCGGATATAAGGATCCTGTTGGACATTCTTCAGCCAGACCTCCTTGGGGTCGGCCTTGTCGTCCTCGGATTCAAGAAATTCACCGTCTTCACCCTGTTCCTCTCTGTATTTGCGGTAATGAGCTCCCACCTTTTCCCGCACGATACGCGCTTCTTCGCGTTTTTCGCTCATATCTTCGAGAGCGATGGAAACAACAGTGTTTTCCGCTCTCTCTGCAGCCTTCACCGCTTCTTCGGCGATAATTTTAAACGCTTCATCATTTGCCACCCTTTCGGCGCTCTTTTTCCGGAGCAGATCGAGATCAAACGGTTTGTCAGTCCAGGGAGGAAAGGCCACCGGCTCGATGGAATCCCAGGGCAGAGAGTAATCGAGGTAGCGTTCCCCGGATTTGATGTGCTCGAAAAGATTCGGCAGCACAATATCCGATTCCACCCCCTTCCACTGGTTCGATCCTCCGGTGACCCGGTAAAACTTCTGGATCATGACCTTCAGTGCCCCGAGATCATCGTATTTCTTGAGGTGAAGCAGCGGGATGTTCTCGTTGAGGTCGATGATGGTCTGAACCGTGCCTTTGCCGTGGGTATGCTTACCGCCGACGATCACCGCCCGTTTATAGTCCTGCAGGGCAGCCGCGACGATTTCCGAAGCCGATGCGGAAAATTTGTTGACCAAAACAACCAGGGGGCCGTCGTAGTTGATCTTCTCGTCGGTATCGCTGAGGATCCGCTTGTCGCCGAAACTGTTCTTTACCTGCACGATCGGACCGCTCTTGATGAAAAGGCCGGCGATATCGACGGCATCGACCAGGGCGCCTCCGCCGTCATCGCGGAGATCGAGCACGATACCTGCGACATTCAGTTTCTTCAGGTTCTCGATTTCCTGCAGGGTGTCGTCGGTGGAGTTCCTTCCCTTGGATCCGTTCCTCGTCCCCTCAAAATCCCTGTAAAAGCTGGGAATGTAGATATAGCCGGTCTTTCGCCCGTCGGCAGAGGTGAAGACGGTGCTCTTGACGAAGGTCTCTTCGATCTGCACCACATCCCGGACGATCTTGATGACTTCCGTGCTGCCCTCGGGCTTTTTCACCGTCAGGGTGACCGCATCACCTTTGGGGCCGCGGATCAGACGCACGGCATCGCGCAGCCGCATATCGGTGACATCGACGGGTTCCCCGCCCTCCTGAGCAACCTGCAGGATGATATCCTCGGCCTTGAGCCGGCCTTGAATGGCAGAGGCGCTGCCGGGTATGATCCTGATAACCTTGATGAAGCCGTCGTCTTCCCGAAGCAGCGCGCCGATCCCTTCCAGGCTGCCTTTCATGTTTATGTCGAACTGCTCCTTGCCGGCGGGGGGGATATAGTTGGTGTGGGGATCGAAGGCCCTGGTGATGCAGTTGAAGAACCGATCGTAGTGGTCCTGAAGCGTGTCCTGGCGAAGGCGCTGGAAAAACGTTTTGTTCCTCTTGCTGACTTTGGAGAGGGCTTCCTTCCAGAGTTCTTCCTCACTTCTTACCTGAATCGGCTTCTCCCTGTCCTTGCCCTTCTGTTCTCCGGCCCTTTGCTGCTCTTCGCTCAAATCCAGATACTGGGAAATGATCTGGGCTTTCAAAACCTTGCGCCATCGATCCTTGAGATCGGTCAGATTTTCGACGAACTCCGCCTTTTCCGGATCCGTCTCATACGCCTCATTCTGGCGGACATCGAAATTGCCGACCATCAACACTTGCTCTCCGGATGCCGAAGCGCCGCTCTTTACCGTACTCTTGCGGGGAGCCATTTTGATCTTGTCGTCGCTCAGCATGGTTTCAACCATCTTCTCGACCAGGGATATCTTCTCGGTCAGGATATCGAAACCGGTATCGGGCAAAGAAATTCTGCCATTGGCCAGATTGTCGTCAATGTATGGGGCAAAAGCCCTGAGCTGCTCGACGTCTTTATTCAGCAGAAACCGCTTCTGGTAATCCAGCTGTTTTATATAAAGATTGAAAGCGGCCATAGCCAACTCATCGTTGACGACTTTATCGCTGAAGTGAAGGGACGGCAATTGCTTGCTCAGCAAATAGCCGATAAACCTGTTTCTCTTGGGGTCGAATTCCACCGATTCCTCGGCCATGCTGAAGGCCGCAGTGAAAAAGACCACCAGAGAAAGAAAAGCAATGAGAATTTTTTGTATGTTTTTCATATTGATATATTCAGGTTATCAATAAAATTGGAATTACGATTTCGTACTCATGGAATAGTAATGAAGAAATAGCAGAACGGCCAGACAAATCCACGATCAAGAAAAATTCGAGGAAAGTAAAGGGCACTTACTTCGCAGAGAAACAGAGTGAGCCGAGTTCCGGAAATCTGGAGTCGGTATCGATGCCAAGGTCTGCCGCAAAGGATTTTAATGTCCCGTATGAACAAGTCAGGATGGTGGGTCTTCGTCGCTGACCGACCTCCGCCACCTCAGTTTCCAAAAAATTGAGAAGAGCTGCCGCGGTCGATTCCCTCAGGATGGATTTGCTGATCTTCTGTCGGTCGCAAAAGGTGCAAAATCGCCGGTAATTGATTATCGACCGATCTACGCCCCGGTATTCGGATGTCCCATAGTTGGCGTGCCGGAGATCGCGAACGATTATCTCGTGAAATCGATCGACCGCCGCCTGCCGCAGCCAGGCGATCTGCTCGTCACTCAGATTCAGCCCCGGACCGTCCTTGGATACGGTAAGATAATAGAGGGCGGAATGCAATGCAATCTCCGGCGTCTCACCGGAATTCCTGACAATATACCACTCGTCCTCCAGGAACCCGTCCAACTTATCGCTCACTGTCTCCATTGCTCAAGCCAAAAAGCTCCCTGACAAGAGTGATCTTGAGGTCGCTGTTGTCACGCCCGGCGCACGATTCGCCCTTCAGGTACGTGAGCGGATCGTGAAGGATCTTGGCGATGATTGCGGCAATCATCTTCTCCACATTTTTTCTTTCGATTTCACCAAGTTGCGGCATTTTGGCCAACGTCCTGTCCAACTCGCCCCGCCCGATCTCTTCGAGTTTGTCTTTCAGGGCGACAATGGTCGGTGTAACTGCCGCTCCTTGGTACCATTTCTGGAACTTGAGCGCTTCCTCTTCGACGATACGTGCCGCCTTCACCGCTTCGCGATCGCGGTCAGCCCTATTGATTTCCACGACATTGTTGAGATCGTCGATATCGTAGAGATACACATTGTCGATCTCGATAAGCCGGGGATCGAGGTCCCGTGGAACGGCGATATCGATAAAAAAGAGAGGTCTGTTCATGCGGGCCCGCATCACCGGCCTGACCTGATCCTTTGCGAGAATGACATCGGTTGCCCCGGTCGAACTGATTATGATATCGACATGTTCGAGTTGCTGCACCAGCTCTTGGATGGAAACGGCACGGCCCCTGAAACGCTTGGCCAGATCAACCGCGCGGGCAAGCGTTCGATTGGCAACAACCACCTCGCCGACCCCTTGCCCGACCAGATGTTCGGCTGCAAGCTCGGCCATTTCCCCGGCGCCCACCAGCAGGACCTTTTTACCCTTGAGATTGCCGAATATCTTCTTGGCCAGCTGAACGGCGGCATAGCTGATCGAGACGGCGGAGGAACCGATGGCCGTCTCCGTGCGTACCCGTTTGGCAACGGAAAAGGATTTATGCAGCAGCTTATTGAGGAACGGACCGGTACATCCCAACTTGGCGGCATGCCGATAGGCTTCTTTCAACTGGCCGAGAATCTGGGCCTCGCCCACCACCATCGAATCGAGGCTGGACGCGACCATGAAGAGATGCCGGACCGCCGCCTGCCCGGAAAAAACATAGAGGTACCGACGCCACTCCTCGCTGTCGACCCGGCCGCTGAACAGGAATTGAAAAATATCCTCTTCAATGGAGATTTCCGGTTCGGCGACGAGCAGGAGTTCCACCCTGTTGCAGGTGGAAAGGAGATAACACTCGCGCAGTCCTGCGAAATTCTTGAGCGCCGCGAGCGGCTCCTGGTAGCCGTTCGTCAAGGCTATCTTTTCCCGAATCTCGACCGGAGTGGTTTTGTGGTTCACTCCCAGCAAGAGGATCTTCTCATCCGGCATAACTGTGAATTCCTCCCAACAGGTAGGTCACGCCCCACAGGGTGAAGACGACTGATCCGAAACCTATGACGGCCATCACCGCCGCCTTCTTGCCGCGCCAGCCGACCGTGAATCGCTGGTGAAGCTGGACGAGATACAAGAACCAGGTAATCAGCGACCAGGTTTCTTTCGGGTCCCACTGCCAGTACGCCCCCCAGGCCTGTCGTGCCCAGATCGAACCGGTGACGATGCCGAGGGTCAAAAAGACGAAACCGGCGGTCAGACAATGGCTGTTCAATTGATCGAGCGAATCAAGGGATGGAAATCGCTCGAAAATATAACCAAACCGTTTTCGTTTCAGCTCTCTCTCGAGCAGTAGATACATGAGGCCTCCGCAGAAGGCCAGGGACAAAAAGCCGTAGGCAATGAGCGACACACCGCCATGAATCGGCAGCCAGGCGCTCTTCAGGGCCGGCAGCAACGGGGCTACTTCCCGAGACGACAAGGCTGATATAAGCAGCAAGGCCAAGACATTGATCGAAACGAAGGTGCCGAAATTCTTGACCGTATAACGCCACCGAAAGGAGAGGTAGGCCCAGGTGGTGGCCCAGGCGAAAAATACTACCGCTTCATGCTGCGATGTGATGGGGGTATGGCCGGCCTGAACGTAACGCAACACGATGTACGCGGTCTGCAGGATTCCCGAGATGAGAAAGATGGATCGGGCAGCTTTACGTATTTCCTTGCCCTGATTCACAAAAAAAACCACATATGCCGCTGCCGCCAGGAAGGTTGCCCCAAGCACGGCCGAGAAGAGGAGTGTATTTATTCCTTCCATGACGGGTATCCGAAAATTTTGTATTCCGTTAACAAACAAGAAGAACGCTGCAACAACTATCCTAATCCGGTCTTGTCATGCTTCTCCAGAAATTGCCGCATCAAGTCCACCGCATCGATATCCTCAGGCAGCTCACGCAACAGCAGCATCTGCAGTTCAAACCATTTGGCCTCGAGGAGCAAATCGACGACACCCGCGTGCAGCAGCCGGCGAAACAGCTCGGCGTGGTTGGCGGAATCATCGTTCCTGCCGACCACCTGTTGTCTGATCAGCGAGAGCAGATCCACAACCGCCTCGTATTCCGGCACAATATTGTCTTCCAGCTGTTCCCTGATTCGTTTCGCCAGGGCGGGGCTGCCACCGCCTGTGGAGACCGTGATCAGCATCTTGCCGCGCCGGAAATGGGCTGGAACATGAAAGTCGCTCCGCTGCGGATCGTCGGCGCTGTTCAGGAGGATCCCTGATCTTTCCGCCTCTCTCACGATCATATCCTGCACCGAGCGGTTATCTGTGACCGCGAAGGCGAGAAAGGCGCTCCCCAGGTCTCCTTCGACATATTCCCGCGCCAACCACTCTATCTCCTGCAACTCGCTCAATCGGCGCAGCTCCGGCTCCACTTCCGGACTGATTACCCGGACGCGGGCCCCGCCCTGCAGCAGCCCCTTGACCTTCCGCAGCGCCACGGGCCCGCCGCCTATCACCAGACACAACCGGTCGGCGATGCGTATGTTGATGGGATAATAAGACATGATGGTCGGCGTAATTATTTTTGAGGCAATTTTTTATGGCGCAGCCTGTTGATGATAATGGTTCTCTCTTTGCCATCCCGCGTGAGCGTCTGCTTTTTCAAGGAAATCTCGAAATCGTTCTGAGCAAGTTTCAAGAACTTGGCGAGGCTCTGCCGGGTCGCATCATGGGCAAGAATAATCATGCCGTCCCCTTTCAGATACCGCTTGAATAGAGACAAGAGCGGCTGGAAGAATGTCTCGCGGAAGAGTATCTCGGCCCCGACCACCACATCGAAAGGAGCCAGGTCCGGCGGATTCAGCCAGTCGAGGTGGATAAACTCGATGCCTTCCAGTCCGGAGGCGGCCGCACTTACCCGCTGGAAGTCCATAATTATATCTTCGTAATCGCTGATGGTGACCTCGTATCCGGCGGCGGCGGCGGCAAGACCCGGCGCTCCGAGACCGGCGCCGAGTTCCAGCAGCTTCTTCCCCGCGACATCCTTCTGACTGCCGAGCACATAGGCGAGAATCATCGCCGCATCCCACAGGCGAACCCAAAAAGGAAACTCCGAGACATTGGCAAAAGGGTCTTTATCACCCAGGAATTCCGCAAGATCGGCAATTTTCAAAAGCCTCAGATCCTTTTGCCCGACTCTCAGGCGATCGAAGGTCAAGCTGTATTGTGCGCGGATGCGGTTGTAAATCTGCCGTTCCCGTTCGGGAAGTTTGCGAATATCCATGTAGTACTGATCCACATGAGCCCAAAGCTCATCAAATAAGATTAAAACACATGAGTTGCAAAGGGGGGTGATAACCGGCGAGAGAAACAGAAGTGGCGTAATACGTACCAATCTTTTTGCTGAATTATATCAGGCAGCGGAACAATTGCAAAAATCCTGTACTCCCAGGCAGGGGAAAACACACTCTCCCTTCCAAAAAAAAGGGCCAGCCGATCCGAACGATCGACTGACCCTCGAAAAATACTGAAAAAAGAATCCTATGTCAATCAACAACCCTCAACTGCACCTTTCTTGGCTGTCGCTACCTTGACCTTTTCACCAGGAGCCAGCTTGCCTGCGTCCTTGCAGGTCATGGTGACCTTTTCACCTTCCACGGCGGTTACTTCGCAATCGACCTTGGCGGCGTAACCGAATCCCGCAATACCCAGCGCAAAAGCACTCGCCACCACACAAGCCGCAATCTTCTTGTTCATTGCATTTCTCCTTTTTTTCTGTGGGTTGATGGAGTCGAACTCCTACATTGTATCACAACTGCTTGATGTAATTACCAAACTAACCCATTGTATTTTACTTTGAGGTTAAATGCAACCCCGGATCGATCGCTTCAGAGAAGACCGCGGATATCCTTTTCGAGAATGGCGTGGTCTACATAACCACTGTATTTTTTTACGACATTTCCTGCCTTATTGACCAGAAAGGCCACGGGAATGCCATAGATGCCGCCGAAGTCCAGGGTGGTTTTCGATTCGGCCAGAAGAACGGGATAATTGATCGCTTTCTTTTCAACGAACTTGGCGATGGCGGCCGGGTCCTGCTGATCGACCGACATGCCGATCACCGAAAAACCGGCCCCTTCCATTTCCTTGTGCAATTTTACCAGAACAGGCACCTCTTCAAGACACGGCGGACACCATGTCGCAAAAAATGTCAGCAAGAGGACCTTGCCTTTCAACGAATCTGAATCGACTATCTTTCCGTCCCGGACATCCTGCAGGGCAAAGGAAGGCATCTTGGTAGCTGCCCGGCTTTGAGCCGCGTAGAGAGCGGCTGACACCAACACGGCAAGCACAAGTATGGTTTTGAAAAGATGTCCAGGTATTTTCATATGGCGGCTCCGGGGAAGATTTCAATAATGATGCTTCTATGATATACTCTCGCGAGAGTATATTCCACTATCCTTGAAAGTCAACCGCCACGCAGTCGGGAGGAAAATGCATATATTGATTGCCTTCTGCCATGACCGGAGGCTATTATATGCGGTCATTGTCGCCCCGGTCATCCAATGACAGTTCTCTGATCTTAAAATTGCCAGGATTCCGATGAAAGTTCCCTTTTTGCTGTTGATCCCCCGGCATCTCTTCCGGCAGATGCTCATAGTAGTCCTATGCATCCAGTTGTTTCCCGGTTCGGGAGGCGCTGAACTGGTCGACAGGGTCGTCGCCGTGGTAAATGACGAGATCATCACCCTATCGGAGGTCGAAGAAGAAGCCACCAGGGCCTATAAATCCCTTGCCAAAGAGTACTCGGGGAAGAATCTGACCGAGTCCTTGGAAGAAGCAAAGCAAGAGATCCTCGATTCCATGATCGACCGCCGACTTATCAACCAGAAGGCAAGGCAGACCAACACCACCGTTACGGAAGAAGAAATAACTACAGCCTACGAAAATACCCGGAACCGCCTCAACCTCGATCCCGCTCAATTCCGGGAAAAACTCGCAGCCTCGGGGCTCACGGAAGACCTCTACCGTAAACAGTTGAGAGATCAAATCTTGCAAAGCAAGCTGGTCAGTTACGATGTTCGGGCAAAGGTAGTGATCACCGAAGAGATGTTGAAGAGCTATTTCAATGAGCACTATTCCGCAAACCAGGAGAAGGGAAGTTACTACCTGCTGCAGATGGGTGTTACCTGGAAGACCGATTCTCCTGACGAGGCGGCCAAGAAGGAGGCCAGAAAAAAGGCGGAGCGAATCCTCGCCCAGGTTCGCAGCGGCAAAGATTTCAAGGCTCTTGCCAAAGAATTCTCCGATCTGCCATCGGCAAGCGACGGCGGCGATATCGGTGTCATGGGTCTCGAGGACATGGCTCCGGCCATGCGAGAAGCGATTTCCGTTTTAGAACCAGGGGAATTGACCGATATTATAGAGACGGCCGACAGCTTCCAATTTTACAAAGTTCTTTCAGGCAAAGAGAAAGAAACGGCCTCTTCCGCTTCTTTCGAAGCAGTGAAGGAGGAAATCAGGGAAAAACTCTACGATGAAAAAATGAAAGCAGCCTATGCGGAGTGGGTAAGAAAACTGAAAGAGGATGCCTTCATTCAAAAGTTATAGGGCCTGTCCGGACCATTTTTCCTCAGATCGAGGCATACGAAGAGAGATGGGGGAAAGGCATAATCCGACAGACCCCTAGCAACACCACCAGACAGTTCAGGATATAAGCATGACCTTTTACGCTGCCGATTCAGAAAGCTCCACCGTCGGTGAAATCCTCCGCGAAACACGCATGAAACGCGGTCTGGAATTGGAGACGGTGGCCGAGGAAACGAAGATTTCCCCGAAGCACCTCCTGGCGATGGAAGACGGGGATCTTGCCTCCCTGCCTGCGGAGGTATATGCCCGGGGATATTACAGCATGTATGCCAGAATGCTTGCTCTTGATCCGGGCGAAGTACTGGAAATGTATGGCCGAGAGAGGAGAGAGTCACCAAAGACCGCGGCCCGTCCGACCCCTCCTCCCAACCGATTGGCCCAGAACATGGCAAGTCTTGCCGAACGTCCCACTTCCCCACCATCTTCTTCTATCGGTTTGATAATCTTCATCTTCCTGCTGTTCGGCGCCTTTCTCTGCTGGTATTTCGGCTGGAATCCCGCCTCCTACCTCAGCGAAAAACTGAGGAGCCTGGAAGACCCGCAGCGACAGGAACAGGTGCACAGCGACGAGCCAGAGCAGGATATTCCCGGCACGACCGAAATGTCCGAGATATCAAGAAAATCGGATCCCCTCAGCCTGTTCTCGCCCTCGCCGGTGACTGCCGCTACCACTCGACCTGAAAATTTTACGGAAGCTCCGGATGCTCTCGGAGAAAATCGGATTGGCACAACTGGTGATCGACGACCCGCCGCAATGAAAGCTCTTTCACAAGAAAGGTGAACGATTTCTTCGGGAGACCTTCAGAGAACTCTTTCGGGACTCTACGTGAAACATTTTGTATCTATTCAGAGATGATAAAGTCGTAAAAAGTGCTCCAACCCGTGGAGATGGAGAAAAAGTTCGATATACGAGTCGTAGATCGGACTTTTTACGAGTCCATCAGAGAAAAGAAGTGAGTTCAACCCATTGCATCGCAAACCAGTTCTGGGCAACCAAATCAGTATTCATGGGAAATCCGAACTAGCCGCTGTTCCAACCATGGAAACCGAGGCCATTGTCCTCGATTGCAGCGATCATGGCGAGGCGGACGTCATCGTAACACTCTTCTGTCGAGATGTCGGCAAGCTCACCGCGATCGCTAAAAACGCCAAAAAGAGTCTCAAACGATTTGTCAACAAGCTGGAACCCTTCAGCTTCCTTCACATCTCCTACAACCAAAAAAACAACCGCAGCCTGGCATTTCTCGCCGAAGCCGATCTTTTTGCGAGTTTTATCAATATTCGCCGGGATCTGGAACTGTATGCGCTTGCCTCGATAGTCGGCGAGTTCCTTCGACTCGGCGTCAGCGAAGGCGAACCCGAGGAACAAACCTTTCGCCTCGTTCTCTGGGCTTTGCATCACCTCGACCGCAGGAACCAACCCAGGGCCGTCCTCGCCCTTTTTCTCATCCGCTACTTCGATTACCTCGGATACCGCCCGGATCTGAATGCCTGCATGGTCTGCGGGACCCCGGTCACGTCACGGAAAAAGTACACCTTCCACTCCGGCAATGGACGGATCACCTGCTCGTCATGCAACAGAGACACCGCGTCCTGGGGCAGGGAAATATCCCACGGCACCATCAAGATTCTCAAGGCTGCGCAGGATTGCCCGCTGGAGCGCCTGCATCGCCTGAAACTGACCGGTCCTGTCCTCTCGGAAGCGCTTTATTTGCTCCACCAGTACGGCAGGATACTTTTTCAGAGGGAAATCATTTCATGGAAGACGATGCAAAAATATATAGGCGGCTGACCCAAGAAAGGCGGGAGGACCGCAGGAGAACGTTTGAAAAACAGAAAATGACTTTCTGATGCGGGCTAGCCGCCCGCGACCCAAGTGTATTATCCCTTCCCACTGCAGAAGGTATTCATTCTTCAAAAACAACAAGAAATAAATTTCTAAGGTACTGAGGTTAATCCAGGTAACGAACCTCTCCGCTCAGCTCGACTCTTACAAAGCCATCATCAAGACGGAGAAAAAGGCCGCCGTCGGAATCGATGCTCAGCACTTCGGCCTGATATTGGGGAGCGGTCAACACATCGAAGCCGTAGACGACCCGCCGGCCGATGGTGTCGGAGAGCCCCAGCCACTCTTCGAGCAGGAGATGCCGGCCGTCTTGGCCGGACAACGGCTCCCCGCCCAGTTCCCGCGCTTCTTCATAGGAGAGGATGCCGAAATTCCAGGCCAGTCTCGCGAGAAAGATGGCGGTGAATTCTACGAGGTCCGTCTCTTTACCAAGCACTTGCCTGAGGCTCGTCGCCGTGTCGGCAAGTTCGGCGGGGAAGGAGGTGTTGTTGACATTGATGCCGAAGCCGATCAGGGCGAACTCCTCCCCGTGAACGGGTTCGACATACCCTTCCACCAAAAAGCCGGCGAGTTTTCTCCCGTCATGCAGGACATCGTTGACCCAGCGAATAACGCTGCCCGTCCCTCCGCATTCACGCACCGCCTGGCAGCAGGCTACTCCGGCAGCCAGGGGGATGAAGTTCCGCGACCGGGGCAGAAGCGTATTTGCAAACGCCATGCACCCCCACACGCCCCCCAGTGGGGCATGCCACGTCCTGGCGAATCGTCCCCGGCAATGTGTCATAGTATCGGCCAGGATGACCGTGCCGCTGGCGAAGGATTTCCCTGAGGCGGCTGAAGCGGCAATGAGCCGGCGGGCATGCTCCATCGCCCTCGGCAGGGAGGCATGACATTCGATCACTGAGCCGACTGTCGAACCGTAGCGGACAACCGCCGCAGCATCGAGCCGAGCGGCCTTCGGTCTTGTCATCTCACGCTGCAGATGGCGCAGGACCATCTCCGGCGTAGGTTTGTTTTCCACGTTCTTCAAAGTTTCCTGGGAGATAAAGCCGTAAAAAGTGCTCCAACCGTGGAGATGGACTCTGGAAAAAGTTCGATATACGAGGTAGTGCCTGAAACTGCGCTCTGGTAGTACATATGGTACAGCGAAGCGCCGTTTCAGACCTACAACGAAGTAGAGCGGACTTTTTACAAGTCCATCAATGTTCGCTGTCCCAGTCCGCCTTGACGCGGGTGATGATCTTCTGGATCAGGGGCAGTTTCTCCGGAGCGCAAACGCCGATCAGCGGAGCTCCCTGCTCGACCGAGACCCCGGGCTTAAAGTAAACGGAGTGGATCACGCCCCGCTCTCCCTTGTAATAGATAGGCGTATCCCGCTTCATGAGGGACATGGTCAGGATCTCATCGCCGGGATCGATGGTGACCTCCCTGGCGCTTTTTTTGTCGATGCGTGACTGGATATCAAGGGCGAAAAAATACTTGGCCGTTTCCGGGGCGTGGAAGAGGGACAGCACCTCTTTCAGGATGTTCTCGATGATCTCCTTCTTTTTGAGAGGGTGTTTGATCGTCATGAGCTTCTCCCCGGCCTCGACAAACTGCCCGTCCAACTCACTATTGATCTGGTCGACGATTCCATTGGTCTGCGCGGGAATCGCCTTCAGATTACGCTCACGGTCGATCTCGTAAAGAGTCGTACCGGGGATCTGCAGCCACTCGCCGGCGGCCACCGACACCTCCTGACCTTCGACTACCTTGAACAACACCCGCCCGGTGTGAACCGCCAGGACATCCACGTAATCGTAGGGATCCGATTTATATTTGCTCAACAACTCGTCGAAATCTATTTCGTTAGCCATAAGAACCCGTTTCTTTATCTTCTCCGACCGAAGGCGAAAACTCCGATCGATAAATTCCACCCTATGAGGGCCAAGTCTCTGGGCATACGTTTATACTGGCAGTCGCTGCGCAAGGCAAGGCCAATTTTTTCATGCCCGGCCCGCCTCCCTTGGTTTGCCGGACCGCTGGATCGTGCGGATCGCCCAAAATGGCACCTTCCTGCCACAAAGACCGGAATTTTCTATTTTCCAGGTCCTGCAAGAGTGGTATATTCACCTTGCACCCCCAACCTGGTCGCGGAAGTACGCGTAATCCCATGTAGTCCGGCACCTGACAAAATGTGGCTCAACATGCAGACTCAAAGACTTGTTTCCGGCGCCTGCACGGTTTTCGTTTTCCTGACTCTCGCCGCTTGTAACAACCATAACCAAAATATCAGCCAACTCTCCGGAGAACAGGCTCACTCCGCCGACGGCACCAGGGCGAAGGTCGAGGCAGTCCTGCATGATTTCTTCGATGACATAGATTCCCAGAAAGAATAGTAAATTCCTCACAAGGAGTACCATGCCGAAAAACATCTTTTTCATGTCGTTTCTGTATGTGTTTATTGCTTGCACCTTGTTCATTGTCTCCACCGTCCATTCGGCATCAATCAGAGACGACATGGCAGCCCGCAGCCATGAAGTCAAGGCCCTTAAGGACAGCGGACTGGCAGGTGAAGATAACCTGGGTTTTCTGGAGTTACTGGTCGCGGACGAAACACACCGGCCACTGGTGAACGCAGAAAACCGGGATCGCCTGGCGGTATACGAGGCCATCGGCAAGAGTCAGGGAGTGGACACCGTCCTGGTCGGAAAAATTCGGGCTGAAATGATCGCCGGAAACGGGACAAGCGGCCAATGGCTGCAGAAAGCCGACAACACCTGGTATCGGAAATAAGACAATGACCGACGCCCAAAGAGATACCCTCTTCCAGGTCGATTCGATTCCCGAAGACTTTGTTTTCAATGAGCGGGTGGTCGAGGTTTTCGACGACATGCTCGATCGATCCATCCCCTTCTACCGGGAGGTGATCGAGGCGTCCGCGCGGCTGCTCGACAAATTCCTGATCCCGGGCGATACCGTCTACGATCTGGGCTGCGCCAACGGCACCAGCCTTCTCGAATTCAGCCGACTGCTGCAGCATATAAATTTATCCTTCGTTGGTATCGACAATTCGCAGGCAATGCTCGACAAGGCCCGGCTCAAGGCGGAATTGTACCGCAAGCAGGACCGGACATCCTTTTCCTTCGAGGACATTACCACCTTCAACCATCCGGGGGCCGGAGGAGTGATTCTCAACTACACCCTCCAGTTTATCCGGCCCCTGCAGAGGGAACCGTTTCTCAAGAATGTTTTCGACAACCTGAGGCCGGGCGGAATCCTCCTGGTCAGTGAAAAGGTGATCAACCACGATCCCCGGCTCAACCGGGACTACATCGACATCTACCATCGCTTCAAAATAGCGCGGGGATACTCGGAGCTCGAAATCGCCAAGAAGCGCGAGGCCCTGGAAAATGTCCTCATCCCGTTCTCGGTGGCGGAAAATCTCGCCATGCTGAGCACCACGGGTTTCACGCCGGTCGAAACCTACTTCCGCTGGTTCAACTTCGCCTCTTTTGTCGCGGTAAAACCATCCTGATTCACTGTCATGCATTATCTCGATCATCTTCCCGCCTCGGCGGATTCGACCGCGATCGCCATTGCCCACCGCAAACTCCAGGCCTGGGTCAATCAGGACAAAAAGGGCTTCCTGCGCTACCGCCGGCCGGCCTTGGAACTGGCCCGGTATAATGCGGTCCATGTCGACTGCTCAAAGGACACGGTGATCATCGGCCGGGCGGACGAAGTGGATGACCACGATCGCCTGAGGATCGAAGAACAGCTCAGGGCCTTCATGCCCTGGCGCAAAGGACCTTTCTCCGTGTTCGGCATCGACATCGACGCAGAGTGGCGCAGCGAGCGGAAGTGGCAGCGGCTCCTCCCGACGCTCCCCGACCTGGCCGGCAAGGTCGTCGCCGATATCGGCTGCAACAACGGTTACTACATGTTCCGCATGTCGGCCGCCCGCCCGCGGCTGGTCCTGGGTTTCGAACCCTCCGTACAGCACTACTACTGTTTCCAGGCGCTGAACGGGATGGCCCGAAACCCTTTCCTGCACGTCGATCTTCTGGGCGTCGAACACCTCCCTTTGTTCCGGGAATGCTTCGATGTGATCTTCCTGATGGGGGTCATCTACCACCGCCCATCTCCCATCGACACTTTGCGGGACATCCTCACGGCCTTGAAACCGGGCGGAAGCCTCATACTCGAATCGCAGGCCATTCCCGGCGATCAGCCGGTTGCCCTCTTTCCCGACGAGACCTACGCCAAGGTGCCCGGCACCTACTTCGTGCCGACCGGAGCATGCCTGTCCAACTGGCTGAAGAAGGCTGGCTACGTCGGCATCGATCTCTTCTGCAGCCATCCCATGTCATCTTCGGAACAGCGTCAGACCCCGTGGATGACCTTCGAATCCTTTGCCGATTATATTGACGGAGACGATCCGACCCAGACCGTGGAAGGATACCCGGCGCCCTGGCGTATATTTGCCAGGGCGGAGAAGAAGGCCTGATTCAATCGCGGCAAAAAAATTGTGAGATATTGCCTTTCCGCATCACTGGGATTACACTTAAGCAAATTTTCCATGTTAAACTATCGTTTTTCTTATGAGGAGTCATTCGATGAAATTATCCGATTACACCCTTTTCAGCAGCGGTCTCAAAGGTGCCGAAGCATATTTCGGTGAAACCGCGGAAAAGCTGGGCGTCAAGGAGGTGGTCTACTCCTTCGAGGGCCACAAGCTCACCCGCGACAAGAATGTGGTCATTCTCGGCAAGGAGCAGCTCGAACGGGGTGATATCAGCATGGAACTGGCCTCCCGCATGCTGAACCGCACCTATTATGAAACGGACAAGATCAGAAAAGTCCTGCAGACTATCTTCCACATGGTCAACAGCGGCCATCAGGTCTTTGTCATCGGCACCATCCAAGAGGACAATTCGGTGAAGGGCGGTACCGGCTGGGCGGTGGAACTCGCCAAGATGTTCAATCGTCCCCTGCATGTATTCGACCAGCCGCAGAAAAAGTGGTTCACCTGGAAAAACGGCTGGCAGGAGGATTCTCCCCGCATCGAATACGACACCTTCGTCGGCAGCGGCACCCGCTACCTGAGCGATGCCGGACGCGAGGCCATCGAAAAGCTATTCGAGGTCTCGTTTGGCGAGAAAAAGTAAAGTCTCCAATCGCTGGGGGGCGGAATTTCTCCGCCCTCTTGCCATTCATCCTCCCTCCCCAGTCGGTTTTCCGCCCTTTTCTTTGCCCGGTTGACAAATCCCTTGATTTTCACCCCAGAATAATATAATTAAATTATTAATTACTTTATCTTACCTTGCCCGGAATCACCGCTGCAGGCTGCATTATAGTGGAATATTCACCACTTCAGACAGGTCCCTGCACCGGTTGAAGGGTCTGGTTTGGGCACCGAAAAATCGAAAATGGAGGTCATCCATGAAAAAAACAATCCTGAAAATCGGTCTTGCCGCCCTGCTGGCCGCCAATGCTTGGATTCCGGGCGAGACATTGCCAGCCGGCACAAAGCCGGCTCTGGCAGCGGAGCCGGCAAAGACCACCGCAGCCGCGGAAACGACTACTATCCAAGGAAAAATCTCCAATATCTCCCAGAAGGCCAAATCGATCGCCCTGGCCACCGCCGATGGTCAGTTTTTCCTGCTGAAATTCACAGATGCCACCACCTTCAGCGGAGAAGCGACGGACTTCAAGGAGGACGAGGCCATAATCGCCAAATATACAGTGACAGGAGGTGAAAATATCGCCACCTCGATCGAGAAGGATTTGATCAAGTTGCCGGAAGGAGTCGAGGAAATTAAAACGGAAGCATTGGCCAAACTTGTAGGAGAAGGCAAGGCGATCATCGTTGACTCCCGCCCTGCGCCGAAGTACGACGAGGGCCATATCCCCGGCGCGATTTCCATCCCTCTTGCCAAGCTCATGGCCGCGGGCGAGGAAGGGGCCAAGCTGCTGGCCCCGTATCAGGACAGACAGCTCGTCTTCTACTGCGGCGGCTCCACCTGAACGATGAGTCCCAAATCCGCCGGTCTGGCGAAAAAATGGGGGCACAAGAATCCGCTGGTCTATGTCGACGGGCTTCCCGCCTGGAAAAAGGCCGGCAAACACCTTGCCCCCGCAATCGATTATATAGCCGAAGGCAATATCGTCCTGATCGATCTGCGGGACAAAGCCGTGGCCGAGAAAGGATACATTCCCCGGGCCTATTCCATCCCCTTGAACGAGATGGAGGATGCCGAGGAGGCCTTTCCGAAAGGCAAGGGTGCGCCGATCTACCTCTATTCCGACAAGGACGCCGATATAGCTGCGGCCAAGACAATTTTGACGGATTGGGGATACAAGAATGTCACCGGCTTTCACAATGCCCTGGCTATCTGGACAAAGGCCGAGAAGCAGCTGCAAAGCGGGTCCATCCCCGTCGCTACCGAGGACAACCCCATCAAGTGGCAGAAGAAGCTCGGTCCCGGAGAAATCAGCGTCTCCGATTTCACCAAGTCGCTGCAGTCCGATCTGATCTTTATTGTCGACGCCCGCACTCCGGTGGAATATGAGTCCGGCCATTTTCCCAATGCGATCAACATCCCGCTGGAACAGATGAAAAGCCGTATGGCCGAAATTCCCATCGACAAATTCATAGTCGTCCACTGCAAAACGGGCGGGCGTGGGGAAATCGGCTACAAGATGCTGAAAGAAGCGGGCTACTCGGTAAAATTCCTTAATGCCGAATGCGAGTGCTCAACCTCTGGGGAATATGAAATCTGGTAGTAGAATAAACTGAGCATGCTGGTCGCCATTATGTGGGGGGTGAAAAAATCCCCCCCACCACCTCTCCGATAAACGTCCATTCATACGATCCGGTTGTTCAGCAAATGGTCTGAGCGCCTCTCTTCGATATTTCGCTGTCCGTTGACTCCGGCAAGGTTTTCGCTTATCCTTACGGATAGGTTTTCTTCTCCCCACCTCCGGACGTGGCTATGAACTACACCAAATGTCATTTCGATTTCGACAGTCTTCCCTGGCTCACCAGCCCCCGGCATCAACTGGAACTGCAGAGTGTCGCCCTCGGCCTGATCAAGCTGCCGCCCGATGAAGGCTATACCTTCACCCATCGCCATCGTGAGCAGGAAGAAGTCTATCTGGTCATGGAGGGCAGCGGCCTTATCCTGGTCGACGACGAACTGCTGGAGCTGACCAAGGGAGATGCGGTGCGTGTATCGCCCGTGGCACGGCGGGCCCTCAAGGCGCATGGGGAAGGGCTCCTGGTGGTCTGCGCCGGCGGAGTGGCCTCCGGCTATCCGCACAACCCCAATTCCCGCTATATGATAGATGACGGCATCCCCGATTACGACGATATCCCTCCCTGGTACGAGGGTAATCCGGAAGTTGCCGAGCGCAATGCCCGGCTGAAGGAACGTATGGAAAAAACTCAGGCGAAAAAAGAATCCCATCATTCCTGATGCAATTCCCCCGACTGTTACCCTCCTTCTCCCCCTCACTCACCATCGCCGGAGGAGTTTTCTCGACAGAGTGAGTGTAAAAGAATAGAGTGTCAGCGAAGAACTTTCCCCAATCCTGCCTTCGCTTCAATTTTACAGGAGAAAGCATGTCGGCGAACAAAACCTCCAGGGCTCTGCTTTGCCCCAACTGTAGAAAACTGGTCAGCAGTTCGGCCCCCAATTGTCCCCACTGCGGCTTGAAAAAACCGGGGGCGAAATGGAAAAGTACCCTGCTCTTCTCCGGTCCCGGCGCTTCCGACCGGCTGGTTACCGCCCTGATCGTCATGAACGTCTTCATGTTCCTGTTGTCGCTCGCCCTGGGTTTTCGCTCCGCCAACCTCAGTTTCAACCCACTGGCATTTCTTTCCCCCAGCAGCGGAAGCCTCATCGAGCTCGGGGCGACGGGAGTCATTCCCCTCTTCTATAGAGGTCACTGGTGGTCGTTGATAACGGCCGGCTACCTGCATGGCGGGCTGCTGCACATCCTCTTCAACATGCTCGCATTCCGGCAGCTCGCGCCTCTCGTTATCCTGGAATACGGCCTGAACAGAACGATCGTCCTCTACACCTTGGGAAGCGTTGGAGGTTTTGTGGTTTCCACCCTCGCCGGCATTCCCTTTACCCTCGGCGCCTCGGCCGCCATCTGCAGCCTGATCGGCGCCCTGCTCTACTACGGCAAGAGCCGCGGCGGGGTTTACGGGGAAGCGGTCTTCGGCCAGATCGGGGGCTGGGCTCTGGGCATCTTCATTTTCGGTTTTCTGGTGCCGGGAATCAATAACTGGGCCCACGGCGGCGGGATGCTTTGCGGAGCGCTGCTCGCCTATCTCCTCGGTTACCGGGAACGGAGGGAGGAGAACTTCAACCACAAGGTCTTGGCCTTGCTGTGCGTGGCCGTCACCCTGCTGAGCCTGCTCTGGTCATGCGCAAACGGCCTGAGCTCGGCGTTTTTGAGGTAGGAGACTGTCGGATTATGCACTTTCTGTAATATCCGAGAGCGGATGGACAGGATGGACATTGTGGACATGACAACCGGCTGCCAAGCGATCAACTCAGTCCACTTGGTCCACCCTGTCCACCCGTAGAAAAATTGCCATAATCCGACAGCCTCCTGGCAGCCGCTGATGGCGGAGCCGCCGGAGGGGAACCTTCAACCTCCGGCGACAATGAGGCGGGTCTATTCGTTCTTGTCGATTTTCAGGATCTTGCCGCCGGGTTTCAGGCTGTCGCCCTTTTTGGCGAAGACCGAGGTGACGATGCCGTCCATTTCCGAGAGAATGGGAGTCTGCATCTTCATGGCCTCCATGATCGCCACCCGGTCTCCGGCCAGGACCTCCTGTCCTTCTTCCACGGAAATTTCCACTATGGTGCCGGAAAACGGCGAACGGACGTCACCCGCCTTGGCGAGATCGAGGATCTCCTCCTTGCTGAGAATCAGGGCCTCGCCCGGCTGCTGGCCCGCCGGCTTCTCTTTGAAATTGAAAATCGACGGGTGGTGGTCGATATTGAGGTATATGGTTGTCTCGCCCGAGTCTGTTTTGGTAGTCGGACCTATCTCGATCATGTGCTGCTTGCCGTAATGGTCCCGGAAGGGCAGCTTTTCTCCGATGGCAAAGCCGCCGCGATGGAAAAAGATCGACGGCGGCAGCACATGGACCTGGCCGTACTTTTCGGTGAACTTGAAAAACTCCACAGCATCGTTCGGATGCTGAAGGTAGAGGACGAGCTGTTCGTCGGTTGGCTCGCCGCCGATGAGTTCGGACAGGGCGTACCGTTCATGGGCAAGATCCATGTCGGGGATCGCCTCCGCACCGCCCTCCTCTTCCAGCACCCTGCGCCAGTCGTCGCCGAGCACCTTCTGGTAGATCCATTCCTCCGGCTGATAGAAGGGAAAGGGCCCGTATTTTCCCAACAGCAGGTTACGCAGGTCGCCGGATGGGTTGCCGTAGCGCTCGCCGCCCAGGACGTTAGCCACCGCGGTGGTCCAGAGGATCTGCGAGCCGGGTGTCACCGACCAGTAATTCCCCAGTTCCTTCTGGACCCGGGGCAGCTCCTTGTGCAGGATGTCCGGCATCTTGTCGAGAAAGCCGCCCTTGGCCGCCTGCTCGAGGCTCGAGCCCATGGCCCCGCCCGGCAGCTTGTGAATCTGGACGGTGGGCTGGAAGCCCTTGATCTGCGATTCGAACTGCTCGTAGTACTTCCGCTGGTCGCGGATGACCTCTGAGGTGGCTATCACCGCCTCCTCGTCGAGCCCCACCGGCTCGTAGCCGTACTCCCTCAGGGTCTGCACCACGGTGAGCACCGGCGGAGGTCCATAAAAGCCGCTGAAGGCGGAATCGGCCGCATCGACAATGGTGGCCCCGCTGCGCACCGCCTCGACGATCCTGCCGACATCGTTGCCGTCGGTGTTGTGGCCGTGGTAGTGGATGGGGACGTCGGGGAAGCGCTGCTTCAAGGCGTCGACCAGTTCGCCGATCCTCTTGGGGGTGCCGAGTCCGCCGTGGTTCTTGATGCAGAGGGTGATGTCCTGTCCCGTTATCGCGATGATTTCCTCAGCCTTGCCGACATAGAACTCATTGGTATGCTCGGGGCCGGTGGAAAAGCAGATGCAGGGCTCGTTGAGCTTGCCCGCGCGGCCGACCTCCTCGAAAACCGCGAGCATGTTCGGTACATGGTTGAGGAAGTCGAAGGTCCGCCACACATCCACATACTTGGCGAATTCCCGTACCGTGAACCGAATGATGTTCTGGGGATACGGGCGGTAGCCGAAGAGATTCACCCCCCGGCAGAGGGTCTGGAACATGGTGTGCGGCATCTCTTCCCGCAGCTTCTTCAGCTTGAGGAAAGGATCGACCTGCTTGCGCAGGATGTCCACGTGGATCGAGGCGCCGCCGGTGATCTCGAGGGAAAAATAGCCGACTTTTTCCCGATTTTCGGCGGCCAGGAGATCGGTGTGCAGCAAAACCCGGTTTTTGAAGTCGGACTGGGACTGGTCGCGAGCGGTGTTGGTGATGTAATACCCTTTCGCCGAGCGCAGGGTGTTGATAATGTCCTTGACGGGAGTTCCCTGGATGATACGCGTCATATGCAAATCCTTTCCGGAAGGTTCTAGAGATTTTGAATGGTTGCGGCAGTCAATCTTATTTAGCGAACGGGTTCTCCCGGCGGTACTGGAGTTGGGCGATGAAGCGCGAAAGCTTGCCGACCTCGCTCGAATCCTCATCGTAGTGGAAGATATGCGGGTGCGTCTCGATGTAGGAGGTGTCGAAATTGCCGCTCAGAAAATCCTTCTCATCGGCGATGTTCAGATAGAAGGGGATGGTCGTCTTCGGTCCCCTGATGGCAAAGTTCTGCAGGCAACGCTTGAGGCGGCCGACCGTCTCGTCCCAGGTGAAGCCGTGCACCGTCAGCTTGACCAGCAGGGAGTCATATACTTCCGGGATGATATAGCCCTGGTAGACGAAACCGTCGAGGCGAACCCCGAAACCGCCGGTGGACCGGTAGACCGAGACCTTCTTGCCGCCTTCCGGCATGAAGTCGTTCTTCGGGTCCTCGGCGTTGATCCGCACCTCGATGGCATGGCCGCGGATCTGCACGTCGTCCTGGGTGAATGAGAGCGGCTTGCCGAAGGCGATGTTGATCTGGTTGCGGACGATATCGATGCCGGTGATCATCTCGGTCACGGTGTGCTCCACCTGGACCCGGGTGTTGATCTCCATGAAATAGTAGTTCATATCCTGATCGATCAAAAACTCCACCGTCCCGGCGTTCAAGTAGTTGGCGGCCCTGGCGGCGCGCACCGCCGTCTCGCAGATCTCGTCGATCAGCTTCTTGTCCTTGATCATCGACGGGGCGATCTCGATGAGCTTCTGGTTGCGCCGCTGGATCGAGCAGTCGCGGGTGCCGAGGTGAACCGTGTTGCCGTGGCTGTCGGCCAGGATCTGGACCTCGACGTGTTTCGGGTTGACGATCACCTTCTCGAGATATACGGAGTCGTCGTTGAAGGAGGCCAGCGCCTCGGCCCGGGCGATTGGGATCTGCTCTTTCATCTCGATATCCGATTCGATCCGCCGGATCCCCCGTCCCCCGCCGCCGGAGGTGGCTTTGAGCATAATCGGATAGCCGTAACGGGCGGCGAACTCCAGCGCCTCGGCCACGCCCTCCTTGCCCTGTTTAAGGGTGGAGGTGCCGGGGACCATGGGGATTCCCGCCTCCGCCATGATTTTTCGGGCCACCACCTTGTTGCCGAGGTTGGCGATGATGTCCGAAGTGGGGCCGATGAAGATGATGTCGGTCTTTTCGCAGGCCTTGGCGAAATAGGGATTTTCAGCGAGAAAGCCGTAACCCGGGTGGATGGCGCAGGCTTCGGACCGTTTGGCGGCGCGGATGACCTTCTCGATGTTCAGATAGTCGCTGCGCGGGCCATCCCCCAGCAGGACGGCCTCATCGGCGATGCGGATGTGCCGGGACATCTCGTCTGGAGTTTCATACACGGCGATCGCCTCGTATCCCATTTCCTGGATGGCCCTGATCAGGCGGATGGCGATTTCGCCACGGTTTGCAACTAGAATTCTCTTTTTCAATGGAACTCCTTATCCGGTTGTTCTACCGGATCCTCCTTCAATCGTTACTTACCCCCCACAAAGGGAACCGGGCAACCCGGCACCCTTCAATTCCTCTTCCAACCGGCAAAACCGGTTCGACTGCCTGCGGCGTCCAATGACGCTAATCAGTTTTACTTGTCAAATCAATCAGGATTACTGAGCAGGAAACGACATCTTTAACAAATTCGCAGGAAAAAATCCGCAAGAAATTAGCTGATGATTACATTCTCGTGGAATTCCCGCTGCGGCCCCTGCCAGCCGAATTAGTACCTTAGGAAATCGTTTCTTGTTTTTTAGAAACGATTTCCTAAGGTACTAATACCCCTCAAGGGGGTACTGAAAAGAGTCCCCTCTGCTGTGGGAGGGGATCACAACCCTTGGGTTGCGGGCGACAGCCCGCATTACGGTTGACGTAGCCAGCCTTATCAGGTTATATATTGCAGTTTTGTCTGCAGATTCAAGAGGGACAAAAAAATTTCCCTTCCACTCGCCGGATGCCCTGCCAGGCCCCGCAGCGCATTATCAATGGACAGAAATCGCAGCAACACCGGAAAGAGCACGAACGACCCTCCTTTCCAAAGGCGCGAAAGACTTTTCGCTCTGCACCGAAATCGTCGCACATAGAGGAACACCATGAAAGCACTTATCGCTCTGGAAGATGGGACTGTCTTTGCGGGGCAATCCTTTACCGGCCCAGGTGAAGCGGTCGGAGAGATTGTCTTCAATACCTCCCTCAGCGGATATCAGGAAGTTCTCACCGATCCATCCTACACCGGGCAGATCGTGACCATGACCTACCCGCTCATCGGCAACTACGGGATCAATCCCGAGGATATGGAATCGGCGGCTATCTATCCCAGAGCCTTCCTCATCAAGGAATATAACGCCTACCCATCGAACCATCGCTCCAGACTGTCGCTCGCCGAGTTTCTCCAGAAATTCGGGGTGCTCGGGGTGGAAGGCTTCGACACCAGGGCCCTCGTCCGGCACATCCGCTCCAAAGGGGCGATGAAGGGCATCGTCTCGACTCTGGATCTCGACCGGGAGTCTCTGGTCAGACGCGCAAATGAATGGCCGGGCTTCATCGGCCAGGATCTGGTGCGGGACATCACCTGCAAGGAACCCTACGGCTGGGCCGACAACTGTCCTGTGCCGGGCACCAACTTCAGCACCGCACAGCCGGGAATGGTCAATCCGCTGCGGGTGGTCGCTTTCGATTTCGGCATCAAATTCAATCAGCTCCGCCTCTTGACCGAGAAGGGCTGCCAGGTCCAGGTCGTGCCGGCGGGGACCAGCGCCGCCGAGGTCCTGGCGATGAACCCGGACGGGGTCTTCCTCAGCAACGGCCCCGGCGACCCGGAGGGCGTCGAGGGCGTGGTGGAGACGGTGCGGGCCCTGCTCGGCCGCGTGCCCATCTTCGGCATCTGCCTCGGCCACCAGATCCTCGGCCTCGCCTACGGCGGGCGGGCCTACAAGCTAAAATTCGGCCACCGCGGCGGGAACCAGCCGGTCAAGGACCTGACCACCGGCCATGTGGAAATCACCTCCCAGAACCACGGCTTCTGTATCGACATCAAAACGCTTCCGCCCGGCGACGTGGAGATCACCCATATCAACTTGAACGACAACAGCCTCGAAGGCATGCGGCATACCAAATACCCGGCCTTTTCCGTGCAGTATCATCCGGAATTCGCCCCCGGCCCCCATGACGCGATCTACCTCTTCGACCGCTTCATCGATATGATGCGCAAGAAATAGCCGAGCCATCTGGCCAAAAATCTCACCCTGATCGGGACAACTTAAAAACGACAAGACACACTGACAGACCTATGCCGAAACGAACTGACATCAAAAAAATCCTCATTATCGGCTCCGGCCCCATCATCATCAGCCAGGCCTGCGAATTCGACTACTCCGGCGCCCAGGCGGTGAAGGCCCTGAAGGAGGAAGGTTACGAAGTAGTCCTGATCAATTCCAACCCGGCAACCATAATGACCGACCCGGAGTTGGCCGACTCCACCTATATCGAGCCGATCACCCCTGAGTTCGTGGCCAAGGTCATCGAGAAGGAGCGCCCCGACGCGCTCTTACCGACGCTCGGCGGCCAGACAGCCTTGAATACCGCGATCAAGGTGGCCGAGATGGGGGTCCTCGACAAGTACAAGGTTGAGTTGCTTGCCGCCAACATCGATGTCATCAGGAAGGCGGAAGGCCGGGAGGAGTTCCGCGACGCCATGCGCAAGATCGGCCTGAAGGTGCCCGAATCGATCATCGTCCAGACCCTTGAAGCGGCCATGGCCGCTGGCGACGAGATCGGCTTCCCGCTCATCGTCCGGCCGAGCTTCACCCTCGGCGGCACCGGCGGCGGCGTCGCCTACAACCGCCAGGAGTTGGAGAGCCTCTGCACCGCCGGGCTCGACCTCTCCATGACCAACGAGGTCATGCTGGAGCGGAGCCTGCTCGGCTGGAAGGAGTACGAACTCGAGGTGATGCGCGACAGGAACGATAACGTGGTCATCATCTGCTCCATCGAAAATGTCGACGCCATGGGCGTGCACACCGGCGACTCCATCACCGTGGCCCCAATCCAGACGCTGACCGACCGCGAGTACCAGGAGATGCGCGATGCGGCCATCGCCATAATCCGGGAGATCGGGGTCGAGACTGGCGGCTCGAACGTCCAGTTCGCCGTCAACCCTGAAGACGGGGAAATGATGGTGATCGAAATGAACCCGCGGGTGTCGAGGAGTTCGGCGCTGGCCTCCAAGGCCACGGGTTTTCCCATCGCCAAGATCGCCGCGAAACTCGCCATCGGCTACACCCTCGACGAATTGAAAAATGACATCACCCGCGAGACCCTTGCCGCGTTTGAGCCGTCCATCGACTACTGCGTGGTGAAGATCCCCCGCTGGACCTTCGAGAAATTCCCGGAGGCGGACGACATCCTCACCACCGCCATGAAATCGGTGGGCGAGACCATGTCCATCGGCCGGACCTTCAAGGAGGCCTTCCAGAAGGCCATGCGCTCGCTGGAGACCGGCCGTTTCGGCTTTGGCGGCGACGGAAAGCAGATTCTCTCCCTCCTCGACCGGGAAGACCTGGAGCACGGCCTGAGCGTACCCAACTCGCGGCGCATCGCTCATATCCATGAAGCCTTGAAACGGGGCATGGACCTCGACGAACTCTATGCGCTGACCAAAATCGACCGGTGGTTCCTCTACAATTTCAAGCAGATCGTCGAGACCGAAAACGAAATCCTGGCCCGCGGCTTCCAGGGCCTGAATGAAGATTTCCTCCGGCACTGCAAGGAGCGCGGCTTCTCCGACCAGCAGCTGGCGTTTTTGACCGGCACCACGGAGAACGACATCCGCGACCTTCGCAAACAACGGTCCATCCTGCCGGTCTACAAGCTGGTCGACACCTGCGCCGCCGAGTTCGAATCCTACACACCCTACTACTACTCGACCTACGAGCAGGAAAACGAGGCGATCAAGACCGACCGCAAGAAGATCGTCATCCTGGGGGGCGGCCCCAACCGCATCGGCCAGGGCATCGAATTCGACTACTGCTGCGTCCACGCGGCGTTTGCCCTGAAGGAGATCGGCATCGAGTCGATCATGATCAACTCCAACCCGGAGACGGTCTCCACAGATTACGACACCTCCGATAAGCTCTTCTTCGAGCCGCTCACCCGTGAGGACGTCCTGAACATCATCGACCAGGAGCAGCCGGATGGGGTGATCGTCCAGTTCGGCGGCCAGACGCCGCTCAATCTGGCGGTGCCGCTCGCCGAGATGGGGGTCCGAATCATCGGCACCCAGCCTGATGCCATCGACCGGGCCGAAGATCGCAAGCGCTTCCAGCAGTTCCTGCAGAAACTGGGGCTGCGCCAGCCTGACAACGACACCGCGAGAACCCTGGACGAGGCGCTGGCCGCAGCAGAACGGATCGGCTATCCGGTGGTGGTGCGGCCCTCCTACGTTCTCGGCGGTCGGGACATGCGGATCGTCTACAACGAACAGGGCATCAGGAATTTCATGGCGATCATCGGCGGGGCGGGACTCGAGCACCCGGTGCTCATCGACAAGTTCCTGAAGGACGCCATCGAAATCGACGTGGATGCCATCAGTGACGGCAACCGAACGGTCATCGGCGGCATCATGGAGCATATCGAGGAGGCCGGCATCCACTCGGGAGACTCCTGCTGCGTACTCCCACCCCACACCCTGTCCGAAGACCTCATCGAAGAGATCAAGAGGGCCACCAGGGCCATGGCGGCGGAACTCGGGGTAATCGGCCTGATGAATGTCCAGTACGCGGTGAAGGACAACATGCTCTACATCCTGGAGGTCAACCCCCGCGCCTCCCGAACCATCCCCTTCGTCAGCAAGGCGACCGGGGTACCGCTCGCCAAGCTCGCCACCAAGGTGATGATGGGCGCGACCCTGGAAGAACTGGGTCTGACTACCGAAGTCGCCATCAAACATTGGGCGGTCAAGGAGGCGGTCTTTCCCTTCGACCGCTTCGAGAAGGTCGACACCCTGCTCGGTCCGGAGATGAAATCCACCGGCGAGGTGATGGGTATCGACGACAACCTGGGGCTGGCCATCGCCAAGGCCCAACTGGCCGCCGGCTCCAAAGTGCCCCAGGCGGGCAATGTCTTCATCAGCGTCCGGGACGGCGACAAGGCGGCCGTGGTCGCCGTGGCCAGGGATCTGGTGGAGCTCGATTTCACCATCTTCGCCACCACCGGCACCGCCGCCTGCCTCGAGGAGGCGGGAGTCCCCTGCCAGATCGTCAACAAGATCTCCCAGGGTCGGCCGCATATCCTCGACAAGGTCCAGGACGGCGAGATCTCGTGGATGGTCAACACCTCGCTTGGTCGGAGAACCACTGAAGATTCCTACAGAATACGCCGAGCAGCCCTCGACTACCACATCCCCTATACGACAACCGTCAGCGGGGCGGCGGCCCTCGTCAAGGGCATCCGGGAAATGCGCAGAAATCAGCCGGGAGTGCAACCGGTCCAGTACTTTACATAAAACATGTGACAGGTTAAGATAAAAAGATCGCAGGCTCGACATTCTCGTTTTCAGAGTTATCTTTAGCCTGTGATTACAGATACCAACAGTTGCCAGTGCCCATGTATTTTAACAACGATCCTAGGGACATACGATTGCCGATGATGGATATCGCAGCTCATGAAGAGAGTTACGATAGTAGTCGTTGAGGAGCATGGGCGAAATTAACCAAAACAGGAGCACCGGAGACCTCTTTGAATACCTTTTATAAGAACTTGAGCATGTGGCTGGTGATTGGATTGACCATGATCCTCCTCTTCAACCTGTTCAATAAGCCCCAGGGCAACCAGACTTCGCTCACCTATAGCGAGTTCATGTCGAGCATCGAGAACAAGGCCATCACCCGGGTCACCATCAGCGGCGATGTCATCACCGGGACCCTGCAGGACGGCAAGCCCTTCCAGACCATCTATCCGATGAACGACCAGGAACTCATCCCCATTCTGCGCCGCCAGGGGGTGGATATCGCGGTCAAGGAAACCCAGAAGGATTCCTGGCTGATGACCATTTTCGTGTCATGGTTCCCCATGCTGCTGCTCATCGGGGTCTGGGTATTCTTCATGCGCCAGATGCAGGGCGGGGGCAAGGGTGGAGCATTATCTTTCGGCAAAAACCGGGCCCGCCTGATGGAACAGAGCAGCAACAAGGTCACCTTCGCTGATGTCGCCGGAATCGACGAGGCCAAGGAAGAATTGGAAGAGATCGTCGATTTCCTGAAAGATCCCGGTAAATTCACCGCCCTCGGCGGCCGTATCCCGACGGGCGTGCTGCTGGCCGGCGCGCCGGGTACCGGCAAGACGCTGCTGGCCAAGGCCATCGCCGGCGAGGCCGACGTACCCTTCTTCTCCATCTCCGGCTCCGATTTCGTCGAGATGTTCGTCGGCGTCGGCGCCTCACGTGTTCGCGACATGTTCGCCCAGGGCAAGAAGAATGCCCCGTGCATCATCTTCATCGACGAGATCGACGCCGTCGGCCGCCATCGCGGAGCCGGACTCGGCGGTGGTCACGACGAGCGGGAGCAGACTCTCAACCAGCTCCTCGTGGAAATGGACGGCTTTGAAAGCAACGACGGGGTCATCATCGTCGCGGCCACCAACCGCCCCGACGTACTCGACCCTGCTCTGCTGCGCCCGGGGCGATTCGACCGGCAGGTAGTGGTGCCCGTACCCGATGTCGGCGGCCGGCAGAAAATCCTCGAGATCTATGCCAAGAAAACCAAGATGGCCGCGGATGTTGATCTGGAGATCCTGGCCCGCGGCACCCCGGGCTTTTCCGGCGCCGACCTGGAAAACCTGGTGAACGAGGCGGCGCTGATGGCCGCCCGCTCGGGCGCAAAGGAGATCACCCTGGAGTTGCTCGACAAGGCCAAGGACAAGATCATGATGGGCGCCGAAAGGCGGTCGATGATCATCAGCGAGAAAGAGAAAACCGTCACCGCCTACCATGAGGCGGGTCACGCCCTGGTGGCTTGGCTGCTGGCCGACACCGATCCGATCCACAAGGTGACGATCATCCCGCGCGGCCGCGCCCTGGGGCTCACCATGCAGTTGCCCACCGATGACAAGTACACCCACTCCAAGACCTACCTGGAGAATACCATCTGTATCCTCTACGGCGGACGGCTGGCCGAGAAACTGGTCTTCAACGAGATCACCACCGGGGCCGGCAACGACATCGAGCGGGCTTCGGCTCTCGCCCGGAAGATGGTCTGCGAATGGGGTATGAGCGAAGAACTCGGAGCGCTCACCTACGGCAAGAAGGAAGAGCAGATCTTCCTCGGCCGGGAGATCGGCCAGCACCGCGATTTCAGCGAGGAGACGGCCCGGCTGATCGACATCGCGGTGAAGAAGATCATCGACAGCGCCATGGCCAAGGTCACCATGCTGCTGGACGAGCATCGCGACATCCTCAATCGGATGAGCGAGGAGCTGCTGGAGAAGGAGACCATCGTCCTGTCGGATATGGAACGGATCATCGAGGAATTGAGGCCGGGAAAATACACGGCGAGGATCGAGAAGGACAAGCAGGATCGCAGGCTCGCGACCAAGAAGAAGCCGGCGATGCCGGTCGGCGATGCCGTCCTGCGGGAACAGGAACAGCCCGCCAAGGAGTCCCCTGATCCCGAACCTCCCGCCAAAGGACCGGCACCGGAGGCCGATGACGGTTCCGAAGGAGCCGGCCAGGTCTGATGACGAAAACGGGCCTCCGGATAATGGGCATACTCAACGTGACGCCCGACTCCTTTTCCGACGGCGGCAACTTTGCCTCCTTTGAGGCAGCCGTCGCCCAGGCCGACCGCCTGATCGCCGACGGCGCCGATATCCTCGACGTCGGCGGCGAATCCACCCGTCCCTTTGCCGCCCCGGTTTCCCTGGAAGAGGAACTGGGGCGGGTCATTCCGGTCATCGAGGCGGTTCGCCGGAAACATGACATCCTCATCTCCATCGACACCACCAAGGCGGCGGTGGCGAGAGCCGCCCTCCGGGCAGGAGCGGGCATCATCAACGATATCTCGGCCCTGCGTCACGATCCGGAGATGATCACGGTGGCAAGGGAGACCGACGTCCCGATCATCATCATGCATATGAAGGGTACTCCTGCCGATATGCAGATCAAGCCGCAGTACAGGGATGTCGTCGAGGATATCCTCGATTTCTTCCGGGAGCGGATCGACTGGATCACCGCCAACGGAGTGGAGAGGAGCCGGCTGATCGTCGACCCCGGCATCGGCTTCGGCAAAACCATCGCCCATAATCTGTCGATTCTGAAGCACCTGAATAGATTATCCATTTTCGGGCTGCCGGTGCTGCTCGGCCACAGTCGGAAGCGATTCCTGGGGGAGATCGCCGGGATCCCCGTGGAAGCGGAACGGGACGCAGTGACCGGGGTGGCGGCGGCATTCTGCCTCGGCGGGATGGCCATCGTCAGGGTTCACAATGTGGCCGCGACCCGGCAGGCCCTGCTGATCGCCGAGGCGCTGCGAAAGGCGGACTAAGGCAGGATTATTTCTAGAATCCCACCCCGGCAACCCAGGCAGGATCTACGACGCGTCCCGGCGAACCAGGCAGTATTCATCGAAGGTGATAAACCGGAAGAGATAAGGGGTGCCGGCGGCACCCACCGCGATCACATCACCGTCCTGCAGTTCCACCGATCCACCGTTGTTCCCGCCGCCGACCTTGACGCCTTCCACCTTGGTGCCGCAGGCACTGCCACGGTCCACCAGCCGGTAGCCGGCGGCGTTCTTCTCGATCTGAAAGTGTTCCCGGGAAATGTTCAAGCGTTGGCAGCGATCCATCAGGTAGAGGTCGTTATTCGGCGGGGTGTCATCTTTTTTGTGACGTTCAACGCGTTCGAGTTTGCTGTCGATCATGACTACCCTCGATTCCCTGCCGACTTTGAAAGGAAACCGGCTGATCACCACCAGGTCGCCGCGCAGGAGTGCTTGAGGCACTGCATTTTTTGTCTCGGGATTGAGCGCCTGCAACATCGCCTTGGGCAGACTTTCCTTCAGAATCGTCAGCTTGTCGTCCATTTCCGGCCTATTTTATAATTGTTTACGGTAACCGCCTTACGCCAGACCTATGTCCGCCAGCATATCTTTTTCATAATCGAAAATCAAACCAGTTTCCGGGGATATTCCGGGAAAAGAAATGTACAGTGTTTTCGTGCAGTACATGATTCTGTTCGAATGTGACAGCAGAGGTGAGGGCGATGATTTTTCGCCTGTTTTCAATACCCGCTTATCAAACCATTTTCTCTACACGATTCAAATTAAGAAATGACCTCCACAGCCACCCCTCCAGCTCCCTACGCGCACCAGATCGCCATCCTGCTCAACCTTCGTGTGGAACAGGTGGACAACACCCTCGACTTGCTCGAAGAAGGCGGGACGGTGCCCTTTATCGCCAGGTATCGCAAGGAGCATACCGGCTCCCTGGATGAAGTGGCGGTAACCGCCATTCGGGAGCAGCATCGCAAGCTGGTGGAAATCGACAGGCGGCGGGAAGCCATTCTCGAGACCCTCGCAAAAAACGACTTGCTCGACGCCAAACTTGGCGGCCGGCTGAACGGTGCCGGAACGCTGGCCGAGTTGGAGGATATCTACCTGCCGTTTCGACCCAAGCGGAAGACTCGAGGTCTTGCCGCCCGGGAACGGGGTCTTGCGCCCCTTGCCGCAATGCTCGTTGAGGGCGCCCGTAACCTTCAGCTCGACCGTTTCATCGCCCCGGACAAAGGTGTGGTCACCGAGGAGGACGCTCTCGCCGGGGCGAGGGACATCATTGCCGAGGACATCAGCGAAGACCTGCCGACCAGGACGGAACTGCGCCGCCTCTTTCAGGATCAGGCCATCATCGTGTCCAAGGCCGTGAAGAAGAATATGACCCAGGGGGAAAAGTTCAGGGACTACTTCGACTGGCAGGAGCCGGCAGCCAAGGCCCCAAGCCATCGTCTGCTCGCCATGTTTCGCGGTGAGCAGGAAAAGGTCATCAAAATCGTGATCCGGCCGCCCGAGGAAAGCGCCCTGCGCCTTTTGCGCAAACGCCACCTGCAGTCAGGCCCCTGGCAGGAGGAGCTGAGCCGGGCGATCGAGGACAGCTACCAGCGGCTTCTCGCCCCGTCGCTGGAAAACGAGCTGGCGGGCGAATTGAAGACCCGGGCGGATGCCGAAGCCATCAAGGTCTTCGCCGACAATCTCCGGGAGCTGCTGCTCGCCCCGCCCCTCGGTCAGCTGCGGGTCTTGGCCCTCGATCCCGGCTACCGCACGGGGGCGAAAGTCGTCTGCCTCGACGCCCAGGGCAAGCTCCTCGACACCGCCACCGTCTTCCCCACCCACGGCGGCCGTCAACTGGAAGAGGCGGCAAGGATCGTCACAGGCCTAGTCGCCAGACATCGGATCGAGGCCATCGCCATCGGCAACGGCACGGCCGGCCGTGAGACGGAAGCCTTTATCCGGGGACTGGGCCTTGCCCCGCAGATCGTCATCACCCTCGTCAACGAGGACGGGGCCTCGATCTACTCGGCCTCCGAAATCGCCCGCGCCGAATTCCCCGATCAGGATATCACCGTCCGGGGCGCCGTCTCGATCGGCCGGCGCCTGCAGGACCCGCTCGCCGAACTGGTGAAGATCGATCCCAAATCGATCGGTGTCGGCCAGTACCAGCACGACGTGAACCAGGCGGAGATGAAAAAAGGCCTCCAGGAGGTGGTGGAGAGTTGCGTCAACAGCGTCGGGGTTGAATTGAATAGCGCCAGCCGCGAGCTGCTGACCTACGTTTCGGGGCTTGGCCCTACCCTTGCCGCCAATATTGTCGCCCACCGCGACGAAAATGGTCCCTTCGCTGATCGCCGTGAACTCCTCAAGATCCCCAGACTCGGCCCGAAGGCCTTCGAGCAGTGCGCCGGCTTCCTGCGCATCCGCGACGGCCGAAATCCGCTCGACGCCAGCGGCGTCCATCCCGAACGGTACTCCCTGGTGAAAAGAATGGCCGAGGACGCAGGCGTGACGCCGGACACCCTGCTGCAGTCGGAAACGGCGCGGCAGAAGATCGATGTTCGCCGCTATGTGGACGAAACGGTCGGCCTGCCGACGCTGACCGACATCATGGCTGAGTTGGCCAAGCCTGGCAGGGACCCGCGCAGGACCTTCGAACAGTTCCGTTTCGCCGAGGGCGTCCACACCATTGAGGATTTGCGCGAGGGGATGCGGCTGCCGGCCATCATCACCAATGTCACTAAATTCGGGGCCTTCGCCGATATCGGCATCAAGCAGAACGGCCTCATCCATATCAGCCAGCTTGCCGACCGATTCGTCAAGGAGCCCGCCGAGGTGGTTAAAGTCGGACAGAAGGTCGAGGTTCGGGTACTGGAAATCGACCGGCAAAGAAACCGGATCGCTCTGTCCCTGCGGAAAAAGGAGGGGGGACCTTGACAATTCCAGGCTGAATAGACTCTGCCGACTCGGCCCATTTACAACATCTTTTTTTCGTACCTGAGACGCCTGACGATGTTCTCCGTCATATAGAGTCCCAGGGCCAGCCAAATAATGCAAAAGCCGATCAGTCGCGGCTTGGAAAAGTCCTCGCCGTAGACCCAGACACCGATGACCAGACTGATGGACGGCGCGAGATACTGTATCAGCCCGAGAGAAGAAAGGGCAATCTTTTGCGCGGCGTAGCCAAAGAGCAGCAGGGGTACGGTGGTCACGATCCCGGAGCCGGCCAGGAGCAGAGAGCCGGCAAGTCCCATGTGGCCGAAGGAGCCACCCGTTCCTGCCTCTACTCCCACCAGAAAGAGCATGGCCGGGAGGAACACTACCGCCGTTTCCAGGCACAGCCCGTCCAGGGCGGCCAGCGCCGTCTTCTTGTGGAGCAGACCGTAGGTCGCAAAAGTCACTGCCAGAGAAAGGGAAATCCAGGGAAATCGACCATAATACAGCGTCAGATACAGCACCCCCAGGGCGGCCAGCAGCAGGGCAAGCCACTGTACCGCCCTCATCCTTTCCCGAAAGAAGATCATGCCGAACAGCACGCTGATCAGCGGATTGATGAAGTAGCCGAGGCTCGCCTCGACGATGAAACCGGCATTGACCGACCAGATGTAGAGCAGCCAGTTGAACGCGAGCAGAAGCGCCGTGCCGGTAAAGAAGACGAGGGTCCGGCGATCCCGTACCGCCTGCCGCAGGGCCGCCTGTCTGCCGAAAAAATAGACGAGTCCCAGAGTCAGAACGAGCGACCAGACCATCCGGTGGCAGAGGATCTCCGTGGCGGGAACGGATATGAGGAGCTTCCAGTAAGCCGGCAGCACTCCCCAGAGGAGAAAGGCGCCGGCGGCGGCCAGAATTCCGTAGTAGTTGCTCATCTCTTTTTCTCGGAGTCCGGGCGGCAGGCCCGGAGAAATTATTGGAAGGCGGGAAGAGGTATCAACCCAGAAGAATTCCGCTGGAAAACCAGTAGTAGACGATATAACCGCCGGCGACGAGCAGGAACACCCCCGAGAGCTTCTGCACATAAGGCAGGAGCCGGCGCAGGGTTCCGACCACCAGCCGCTCCTTCACCAGAGCGATGCCGAGCGTCAGGAGTTGCATGACGGCACCCATGCCGAGAATATACCCGGCAAACTGCATAAAACCCTCGGAAAAATTCCCGGAAGCCACGGAACTGCCGACCACCATGAGAAATATCGGCAAAGTGCAGCCCAGCGAAGTGGCTCCGAAGGCCAGGCCGAAGAGAAAATAGCCGAGTACGGAAATCTCCCGGGGATCGCCGAGCTTATTCGCCAGGTTCTGGATGGCGTAAACCGTTATGGTATGGCCCAGCAGAATCCATATCCCGAAGACGAACAGGGCCAGGCCGACGACAACCGCCAGCCAGGGCATCGCCCCCATCAGAAAGGTGCCCCCCGCCGAAACAACCGCCCCCACCAGGCCGAAAAGCAGGGCGAATCCGGCGGTGACCACCAGCGCTATCCAGAACGCCTTGATCAGCCGAAAGAAGAGGGACCGCTGGTGGAAATCGTGCTCCTTGCCGCCCAGATAGAGCGACAGGTAGACCGGGAGCAAGGCGAAACCGCAGGGATTCACCGCCGATACCATTCCAGCCCCGAAGGAATAGCCAAAGGGCAACAGCCCGGCCACCTGACTCAGCCACTGACTTAGTTCAACCTGCATGTTGCATACCTTTTCATGATCGCTCGGAACGCTTGCTCCCTGTCCTGCTCTTGAATATCTAAAAAATAATTACCTCGCCGCCGATTCTCGGAGACAGAGCCAGCTAAAAATAACGATTTGGAGGAAAAAGTCCAGTCCTGACCGACATTGGCGAGGCAATGGCGGCCGGTCGGACCGAAGATTCCGTTCCGACAGGATCCTCAGGCGTTCCGGTGTTGGTTCAGGTTTTCCACCTGATTTCTGTCCCCGTCTTCGGAGGCGCCCATGAAGCAGACCTGGTTCCGTCCTCTTCTCTTGGCCTCATACAGGGCATTGTCGGCGCGGTTCATGATGACCTCGACCTTTCGGTCATTCCGGTCCCACTGGGTGCCGCCGATACTGACCGTCACTCGGATGGTGCCGCCCTCGCAGTCAACCCGCATAGTCTCGATTGCAGACCGCAGCCTCTCCGCAAGCAGCCTTGCCCCGTCGAGGTCGGTCTGCAACAGGACGACGCCGAACTCCTCGCCGCCCAGCCGCCCGAAGATATCGGTCTCGCGAAGGGTGGAGTCGACGACTCGGGCGCATTCTTCGAGAACTTTGTCGCCGATCTGATGACCGTAGGTATCATTGATCGCCTTGAAGTGATCCAGGTCGAAGATCAACAGGCAGAGCGGCATGCCGTACCGCTCTTCCCTTTTCAATTCCTGGCTGAACAGCTGAAGGAAATGACAGCGGTTATAGGTGCCGGTGAGGCCGTCTATCGTCGCCAGACGTTCGAGCTGCTGCTGCAACCGCCGGTTCTCGGTGATGTCTTCCTGGATGGCCAGATAGCCGCTGATCGTCCCCGTTTTTTGAAGAATCGGCGAGATCTTGGCCGAAACGATGTAAAGGGACCCATCCTTTCTCCTGTTCCGGAACTCACCGGTCCACACCCGACCGACCGAAATGGTCTGCCAGAGATTCCGGTAAACATCTTCCGGCGTTTCACCCGACTTGAATATCCTCGGGTTCTGCCCGGCAATCTCTTCGCGCCGGTAGCCGCTCATGGCCACAAATTTCGGATTGGCATACCTGATGAGGCCGTTTTTGTCGGTGATGACCGCTGCCGCAGGGCTCTGCTCAATCGCAGTCGACAGCAGCGCAACCGCCCTGTCGCTCCTCTCCTTGTTGGCCCGGTTTATGGCCAGGTGCAGCGATCCCGTCGCCAGGGCGGCCAGGCCGAAGGCGAGTAACCACAGGTTTGCTTCCCGGCTGACGATATCGAGCAGAGAACGCTTCAGCAAGGGGGTAAACAATACTATGTGCCAGGCATACTCGTCCGTCGTCCGCGGAGCATCCTGCCCCGCATTTCCCTGCCGAGCCGCCCCGGCCGCTTTGCGCATTTCCATGGCGGGCGAAAAGCTGGTAAAAGAGAACAGGCCGTCCTTTGTCCGGATGTGTCCGGTGGGACTGTTCTGCATAGCCCGCCAAAGATCCGACCGGCCCGCCGCGAGAAACAGATCACCGTTATCTTTACCGGCAGGTAGGGTTCTGAGTTGCCGGCCGCCATTGTCGATGACCAGAAACCTCTCGCCTTCCTGTGCGGGGAAAGATTCAAAGACTCGGTCCATGAGACGGTTGGTGCGGCAGTCCAGCACGAGTATGCCCCGTCGTTGTCCGAGGTCGTCGAAAACAGGGGTAGAGAGGTGCAGGACATGACGGTCGGGGATGTCCGGACTCCCTTCTTCCCCACCGGTTGTCACCGCAACTGCAATTTCCCCCTGAGCAAGGGGCGGTGCCTCCCGCATGAGGTCCCGATACTGTCCTTGCTGCCGGTCATCCCCCGTTTCCTGAATGTGGCGGTCGAAGACAGCGAGCACCCTTCCTGTCTGGTCGAGATAGGACATCCGGTCGTAGGCCTTTTTATCTTCGGCTATGGTATACAAATCCTCCGTCAAATTCTCCAGAGACGAAAAAGACAGATGCTTTTTCAGGTTACCGCTCTCGGCAAGAGCCAACAGCTCGGCAGTGAGCATGCCCAGTTGACGGCTGATGAGGTTCTGTGCCTGCAGCAGGTGGCTGCGCTCGTGATCCACCATCATCAGCGGGATCTGTTTGTTTTCAAGGCGGGCGATCATCCAGAAAACCATCAGAACGGCAAGCAGGCCGGCCGGAAAGTAAATCAGGAACTTTCTCCAGATATCGCCGGGAGTTGTTTTTGGGAAGAAATCAAGCATTATGATTTGATCAAGCCGTAAAAAGTGCTCCAACCCGTGGAGATGGACTCTGGAAAAAGTTCGATATACGATTGCCGCATCGCCTTTTCTATCTTCTGATGTACCACAAACTGCGGAAAAAGAAAAAGAGGAGGCATCTTTCAGGTCTCACCAGCTGAGCTGGGTAAGAGCTTCACGATGTTTGTTTCTAGAAAACAAGAACTGTCTAAGTTACTAACCCCACATTGGGATAAGTGCCTTGCGCAGATTATTATTTTGTTTGTTCTCAACGAATAATCTATAGGCATTAAAAATCTTCGATCTTATTTCCCTTGGCCACACACAGCTCGACCTCCTGACAACAGCTGGTAATGCCCCGCATCATACTCGCGACTTCCAGGAAGACAGGATCATCATTCCCGAGTTCCCGCTCGGCCTTGGCGAGGATAGCCGCCCCCTCCTGCAGGTATGTGCGCAGTTCCTCCAGCAGCATCTTTCGCTTGCCGTGGCGCTTCTTTTCGCGCAAAAGCAGTGGCAATATCCGTTCGATCGAGTATTCCACCAAGGCGTCCCTGGGGGCGTTGTACTGCAGAGACACTCTTTCAAGACTCTCCAGAGTCTTCCTGGATATCACGTAGGTTTTGGCGATCCTCCGGGTTTCCCGACCGAACGATTCGACCTCGCCGGCTATCGTTTTCAAGGCCTGGGTATCCTCGATCAAATGATCGAAAAGAGATTTCTGCTTAATTCCCAGCTGTCCCGCCAGAATGCTGAGGGCATCGATGGAGCGTTCCGTCAGCTTGAAAGTCGTCCGGACCGACTGCCGCCCGCGCAAGTCGGCCGTAACCTCCTCCGAAAACTCCAGGTGAACGAATGGATTGTCCTTTTTTTTCATAGAACCAGCGTTTTCCGTAAATTACCTTCTGTTCAATTTCTATTGGATAATATTTCCTTATCTCCAAGGCGTTCTCCAATGTTACCATTTCCGCACCGGAGATAAACCCCTGAAATAAGCTCATCCGGGTTTTCGGGCAAAAAATGAGTGCTTCCGACAGCACCGGCTCTTCGCTTGCGGATTTCGCCGGTTACGGTAGGATACAGCCTCATGATCAACTCTTCCCACGGGAGCGCCATGACCACCAAGAAAGACGAGACGGTCCAGATAGTCGACGAGGAGAACCGGAAAACCCTGCAGCTGCCCCGCAGTATCATGCGCCGGGAGCGGCTCATTCACCGGGCGAGCTACATCCTGGTCTTCAACGAGAAGGGGGAGCTCTTTCTGCAAAAGAGGACCCGCAGCAAGGATATCTATCCGGGCTACTGGGATGTGGCGGCCGGCGGGGTAGTGCTTGCAGGCGAGTCCTACGAGGAATCGGCAGCGAGGGAGTTGGCGGAAGAGTTGGGAATTGCGAATGTCCCTCTTCACTTTCTCTTTGACCACTACTATGAAGACCGCGCCAACCGGGTCTGGGGCCGTGTCTACAGGTGCCGTCACAACGGACCTTTCATTCTCCAGGAGGCAGAGGTGGAAAGCGGAATATTCATGCCGGTCGACGAAGCCCTGAGGCTCAGCTCGAGAGAAACGTTCACCCCCGACGGCCTGAGGATCCTGGAAAAACTCCAAGGGGAAGCTTATCCGCCCCCTGATGGCATCTTCTTCCTGCACGGCCTCGATTCCTCCGGGCGGGGCACCAAGGGACGCTATTTCGAGGAGCACTTTCCCCATATCCACCGGCCCGACTTCACAGGAACACTTACCCAGCGGCTCGCCCATCTCGCGGAAATCTGCCGCGACCGGCAGCGCCTCATCCTCATCGGCTCAAGCTTCGGCGGCCTCATGGCAACCGCCTATGCCGCCGGCAAACCGGACAAGTTGGAGCGGCTGATCCTGCTGGCCCCGGCGCTCAATTTCCCGGAATTCCGGCCGCCGGCAAAGAGGCTCTCCACCCCGTGCCTGCTGGTGATCGGCAAGAACGACACGGTGACGCCGCCCGATCATGTCCTGCCACTCGCCAAAGCGACCTTTGCCGATCTGGAGATCCGCCTCGAGGACGACGACCATATGCTGCACGAAAGCTTCATGAATCTCCCCTGGAGCAGACTGCTGTCCGACTAAGAATAGGACTGAGGACTGAGGACTGAGGACTGAGGACTGAGGACTGAGGACTGAGGACTGAGGACTGAGGACTGAGGACTGAGGACTGAGGA
>JAEYNP010000077.1 GCA_023412495.1 Pseudomonadota bacterium | reverse complement strand
ATCTGATCCAAGTTGCTGACCGCTTGATTGACTTGCGCAAAGCCATCTTGCTGCTCATTGGCAGCAGCGCTGATCTCGGCAATCAAATCCGTCACGCGGCGCACGCTGGCCACAATTTCCTGCATGCTTTCACCCGCTTGTGCCACTTGGCTGGAGCCGGTGTCCACGTTCTGCACGCTGGCGGTGATGAGTGATTTGATCTCTTTGGCGGCCTCTGCACTGCGCTGGGCCAGCGAGCGTACCTCACCGGCCACCACCGCAAAGCCACGGCCTTGTTCACCGGCACGCGCTGCCTCCACCGCTGCATTCAAAGCCAAGATGTTGGTTTGGAAGGCAATGCCATCAATCACGCCAATGATGTCAGCAATCTTGTGGCTGCTGCTGGTGATTTGCTGCATGCTGGTGACCACCTGCTCCACTACGCTGCCGCCACGCTCGGCCGCTTGCACCGCGGTAGATGCCAACTGGTTGGCCTGACGCGCCGTATCTGCCGATTGCGCAACGGTGGCCGTCAACTCTTCAATGCTGGCAGCGGTTTCTTCCAAGTTCGCCGCTGTTTGTTCGGTGCGGCCAGACAGGTCTTGGTTGCCGGTTGCAATTTGCGAAGCCGCGGACGACACCGACTCCACGCCGCTGCGTACCTCGCTCACCACACTGCGCAAGCGCTGGGTCATGACATTCAGGCTGCGCAGCAAATGGCCCAGCTCATCTTTGCGCTCATCGTGAACATCGGCCGTCAGGTCACCTGATGCAATGGTGTCCGCCAAGTTGACGGCCTCATCGAGCGGCTGCGTAATTTGGCGCACCACAAACATGGAGAAAAACAGCCCCAGCACCACCACACCAGCCAAGGCAGCACTGCCAATCAGCATGGCTTGTTCGCGCTCTTGAGCTCCGTCAACCAGCACCGCATCACGCATACGCTCCTGCAATTCAATCAAGCCTTGTTGGGCTTGGCTGTAAACCGCCACTGCTGGCAACAACTGTGTGTTGAGCATCTCCCGCGCATTGCTATATGCCATCGCGTTGCGCGTCGTGTTGATTGCTTGGGTTATGTCCAGCACCTTGGCTCTGGCCTGCGCAATTTGCGCCAACTGTTGCTTGCCTTCAGGGCTGGTCAACACCGCTTCTAGTTGTTTTTGCAGTGCCGAGGCATCAGCCACACCTTTTTGAATCTGCGTCTGTGCATGGCGGTTGAGCTCTTCTTCCGTGCTCATGGCACTCATCACCACGTGCGCGACCGCGTAGTCTGTCACGCCTCGCCACTGCACCGCCATACGAATACGTTTTTCGTACTCTTGCAGTTCAGCACGCAGGTGGGATTCAACTTGGTTGATGTAGTTGGTCATGCTGAACCCCGCCGTCAAGGTCAGCACCATCACTACGATCAGCAGCGCCCAGATTTTTTTGGAGACCGCCAAATTTTTGAATTGCATTTCGCTCCCCTGTGTTTTTGATTGCCGAAGTTTGCAAATAGAAACAACGACCTAACCCATATGAAAGCAAGTATGGGAAAAGCACAGAAGAGTGGTATGCCCTGCATAAGGGCAGTTTGCGGCAACGCAAATAAGTGAAAAAATTTCAATCCACAGCGTCGCATTCGTACAAATGCCGCAACTATGGCTGCATCCCAACCCTGCGTTCAGATAGGCAATGCTCTACAAACGCTTGGTGCACCTGTTACGGGTTGGTGTGATGCGGGGTTAATTTGCCCCACATCCAATTATTTTTGAGCGTTAAAAGCTTTCCCACTCCTCTTCTTGCTCCGCTGGCGACTTGGCTGCGGCTGCCGCTGGGGCATTCAATTTGGCCGGTGCTTTCTGGCGCGGCATGGTTGGATGCGTAGGATGCGCTGCTTCTTGCAGCTTGGCTTGAGGCTGCGGCCTTGGCGCTGGCACGTTGTGCTTGATGCTGGCAGTGGCGCGTGCCACTGCTGTGTCAGGCCCCACCTTAAATACAGCCACCACTTGTGCCAATCGCTGGGCTTGCTCATTCATAGCCACGGCTGCCGCACTGGACTCTTCCACCAAGGCCGCGTTTTGCTGGGTCATCTGGTCAAGGTTGCTGACCGCTTGATTGACCTGCGCGAAACCATCGTGCTGCTCACTGGAGGCAGCGCTCAGCTCGGCAATCAAATCCGTCACCCGGCGCACACTGGTGACGATTTTCTCCATGCTCTCACCCGCTTGGCTCACTTGGGCCGCTCCTAAATCCACACTGGTGACACTGGCGGTAATCAAGCCTTTAATTTCTTTGGCTGCCTCCGCACTGCGCTGCGCCAAAGAGCGCACTTCAGCGGCAACCACAGCAAAGCCTCTGCCTTGTTCACCCGCACGCGCCGCTTCTACCGCCGCATTCAAAGCCAAGATGTTGGTTTGGAAGGCGATGCCATCAATCACGCCAATGATGTCGCTGATCTTGCGGCTGGACTGGTTGATTTGCTCCATGCTGTGCACCACCTGCTCCACCACTTGGCCGCCTTGCTCGGCCGCTTGCACCGCCGTACTGGCCAATTGATTGGCTTGGCGCGAGGTATCGGCAGAGTGGGTGACTGTGGCTGTCAACTCTTCCAAGCTAGAAGCGGTTTCCTCCAGGTTGGCTGCTGTTTGTTCGGTGCGCGACGACAGGTCTTGGTTACCAGTAGCAATTTGGCTGGCCGCAGACGAAACCGACTCCACGCCTGCACGCACTTCGCCTACCACGGTGCGCAGTTTATTGGTCATTTCATGGAGGCTGCGCAGCAAATGACCCAGCTCATCTTTGCGGTCATCGTGCACGTCTGCCGTCAAATCGCCGCTGGCAATGGTGTCTGCAAGCTTCACCGCTCTATCGAGTGGCTGGGTAATAGAGCGCACGATTGCGCCTGCCAGCGCCACACCCACAAGCACCACGACCGTGCATACACCGCCAATCCACCAATACGCTTGCTGGCGGTCTACGACTGCCTGCTCTCGCATCTCAGTGCGCAGGCGCTCTTGCAACTGCAAGAGTTCAGATTGGGATTTCACATAATCAGCTACAGCGGGGCGCAACTGCTGTGCCGCAGCATCCATGGCACGAATCAAGTCGCCGTCCTCACGTGCGGTGTTGATCGCAGCGACGGCCTGTAGTGCCTTGGCACGATTTTTAGCCACCGTTGCTAATTGGCTTTTTTCTTCGTCGGTTTCGGCCAATGACTCGACCTGTTTTTGCAGCTCGGTCACCCCGGCAATGCCTTTGGCACCCAGCTCTCTCATTTCATTGACCAGCATGGCTTCCGAAGACATGGAGCTGACCACGATGCGCTCCACAGTCAGCTCTGTCAAAGCCATCCAGCGCATAGTGGCCGAGATGCGTTGATCGGCCTGCTGTGTTTTGAGGTTGATAGCAGCAGCACGCTGCTCTGCCATATAGGTCAGAAACACCGCCAAAGTCAGCATCGATGCCATGGAACCGAGCACCACACCCCAGAGTTTGTATGCAACGGGCAGGTTATTTAAACGCATGCGCTCCCCCTCAAATTCTTTGTTTTGCCGCTCATCACGACCCCAAGCTAACCGCCTGCACAGCTGTCAGTTGTGCACTTGGCTGCACAGTGCCATTCTTTTCCATTGCACTCTGTTACAGGTAGATCTCGATAACCCTGATGATGGTCTGTTGCTTGGGACGCAATTTATGCAGAATCAATCCCCCCCTGATAACCACCCTGCGCACTGACTTGCGCTCTTTATTCATGCCGATTGCCTTCCACGCTGATTTGCACTGCCATTCCACGTTTTCAGATGGCACGCTGACCCCATCTGAATTGGCGCAGCGTGCAGGCAACTGCGGTGTGTCGCTATGGGCGCTAACTGACCACGACGAGATTGCTGGGCTGCCACAGGCGCAGATGGCCGCACAACAGCAGGGTTTGGACTTTTTGACGGGGGTTGAAATTTCGGTGAGCTTTGCGCACACCACGGTGCATATCGTGGGACTTGGCTTTGATGCTGGCAACGCCGCACTGCAGCAAGGCTTGCACAGCGTACGCAACAGCCGAGGACCTCGTGCACAAGAGATGGCCCGGGGGCTGCAAGCGGCCGGAATTGATGGGGCTTACGAGGGGGCACTGAAATATGTAGGCAACCCAGCCTTGATCTCTCGCACCCACTTTGCGCGATATTTGGTGGAGATTGGGGCTTGCAAAGACACCTATGAAGTCTTTCGGCATTACTTGGTGGAAGGCAAACCAGGCTATGTGCCCCAGCGCTGGGCCAGCTTGCAAGAAGCGGTGCAATGGATTGTGCAAGCGCACGGGGTGGCGGTGATGGCGCACCCTGCGCGCTACAACTTCACCCCCACGGAGGAATATGCTTTTTTCAGCAGTTTTAAAGACTATGGCGGCCAAGCGGTGGAAG
>JAEYNP010000052.1 GCA_023412495.1 Pseudomonadota bacterium | reverse complement strand
CTACCTGACGACCTGCAGAAAGCAGGATGTGTCGGCTACGGAAGCACTGCGTCTATTATTCCAAGGCAAATGGCCGGCATTCATGGATTCGGCTGTAGCTGAAATGGGTGCTGAATAGTTACGAAATTTTAAGCATAACGCAGAGATGAGCGAAAAGACCATTTTGCGAATGGCTTGGGAGAAACACATGAAAAAAACTGTTGTTGGCTGTCTTGCCCTGCTGCTTGTCGTCTCCCCACTCGCCGCCCTCGCCGAACTGCGGGAGATAGGCAAGGTCAAGGGCACGCGCGGCGTGGTGAGCATCATGCGGGACGGCAAGACCAAGCCGACTTTCCCCAACGACAAGATTTACCAGAGCGATACGATCCTCACCGGCTCGGACGGGGCCGTCGGCATCCTGCTCGAGGACAACACTCTCATCTCGATGGGCCCTGCCGGCCGGCTGGCATTGAACAAGTTCAGGTTCGCCCCGGCCAAGAACGAATACGAACTGCACCTGGACATGATGCAGGGCACCTTCGTCTACCAGTCCGGACTGCTCGGCAAGCTCGCCCCCCACGCGGTCGAGCTCGACACCCCGGTCGGACGGATCAGCATGCTGAAAGATACCGACTTCAGAGCAAAATTCACCGACTAACCTCGTCCCACGCCATGGAGCATCAAATGAACTGGAAGATCGCATTCGTGCTGTTGTACTTTCCCCTTCTGACGATCGGTTGCGGCTCGAAAGATAATTTCGTCATCCTCAGTCCCTCCGGTGACGGACAGGTCGGAGCTCTGGAAATCGAGACGGAGAAAGGATCGGCGGTCCTCGACGAACAGGACAAGGCTATTTTCATCAGCAGCCGTAAATCGATCCCTTCCGAGCCGACCGCCGTCAATCCCACCGAGACCCGGGCCCACTTCCGAGAGGCCCTGCAGATCCTGCCCCTGAGACCGAAGAGATTCATCCTCTACTTCAAACACGACTCCGAGCAGTTGACCGAAGGCTCTGAGCAGCTCATCCCGGCCATCGTGGAGGAAGTGCGACAGCGGCAGTCCGGCGACATCTTCATCATCGGCAATACCGACCGGATGGGAGAGGACAGCTACAATCGTATCCTGACCATGGAACGGGCCCAGGTCGTCTACGACCTCCTCCGCGAGCAGAACATCAACGGGGAGGAGATGACCATTCTCTACCACGGCGAGGGCAATCCCCTGATCCCGACGGCCGGCGGGGTGGCGGAGCCGAGAAACCGCCGCGTAGAGGTCGTGGTCCGCTAGGAGGCTGTCGGATTATGCACTTTTTCCCCATCTCTGCGTTATTTACGAAAATTAATGCTCGCAATATTACTTATATGGCTGCGCTTAATTTTCAAAAATGCCTTGATCTGAGAAAAAATTGCTATAATCCGACAGCCTCCAAGGAGGCTGTCATGCGCAAGGCTCCAGCGGCCGTCAACATGCGCCTGCTTCTGGTCCTCCTTTTTTCCCTGCCGCTGTTGCGGCCGGGTTCAGCTGCCGAGCTGACCGATCCCTATCAGATCCTGCATAGCCATTATGAGGCGGTCGGCGGCCTGGACCGCCTGCAGAAACTGGTCTCCAGCCGCAGCGAGGGCCGGGTGCGCTACGACGGCCTGGAGGGCACCTTCAAACACTGGGATGCCCGGCCGTTGCAGTACCGCACCGAGGAAGACTACTCGGTCATCTCTCAAATCGAGGGCGACTCCGGCGAATTCACCTGGTTTTTCGACACCAACGGCCAGCTCATGGTGCTGCGGGACGAGGCCACTCTCAAACGCCGCCAGATCGCCCTGCGGCTCGACCGCTATGAGCATCTCGACCCTCACTCCCCCTACTTCGAGGTCCGGTTCGCCGGAACGGCCGACATCGACGGCAGGACCAGCTACGAACTGGTGCTCACCAACACCATCAACAGCGACGTCGGCCATTTCTTCTACGACGCCGAGACCATGTACATGGCGAAATCGATCCACAAACAGCCAGACATGGAGATCCACAGCACCTACGACGACTATCGGGAGGTGCAGGGGCTGATGCTCCCCTTCTACCAGCACTCCCGCTTCCTTCCCTGGGAGAAGGAAGAGGAGACCTGGGTGACCCACCAGACCCTGGACGAGCCTGTGGCGCCGGAGCGCTTCCAGCCGCCGTCAGCAAAAAAGGACTACACCTTTCTGGGAGGCGGCGCCTCAGCCTCGGTGCCCTTCCAGCTCATGGAGAACCTCATGTACCTGCCGGTGACGGTGGCGGGCGACACCGGTTACTGGGTGCTCGACAGCGGCGCCTCCATGTCGCTCATCGATGCCGAGTACGCCAGGAAGCTGGGGCTCGAAATCCAGGGCAGCATCAAGGGCTACGGCTTCGGCGATCTTTTCGAGCTGAACTTCGTCAACATCCCCGAGCACCAGGTTGGCCCCATCCGCTTCGGCAGCCAGAAATTCTACGTGTCCCGCGGGCTTACCGCCCGGAGCTACGAACCGCAGATCTTGGGTATCCTGGGTTATGACTTCCTGTCGCGATTCGTGGTGGAGATCGACTACGACCGGCAGAAGGCAACGTTTCACGATCCGGAATTTTTTCGGTACAAGGGCCCCGGGGCGATTATCGACGCCCCCCTCAAGTACCGTACCTTCAGCCTGCCGGTGACCCTGGATGGCTCGCACGAGAGCCTGTGGACCGTCGATCTCGGCTCCTACCACAGTTCCGTCCACTATCCCTTCGCGGAAAAGCACGGCCTTCTTGAACGGAAGGGGGTCGATATCGTCAGCCAGGGCATGGCCGGGCTCTCCCACGAGAACAATGTCCGGTTCGACTGCCTGGCTATCGGTCCGTTCCGCCTTGACCAACCGATCGTCGCCATCCCCAAGGAAAAGGGCAAGGGGGCCACCGCGCTGGGCGAAGTTGGCGGCAATCTCGGCAACTCCACCCTCAGGAATTTCCGCCTCTTCCTGCACTACCCGGAGCAGAAGCTGATCATCGAGAAGGGCGACTATTTCAACCGAGCTTTCCCGCCGGACCGCTCCGGCCTGCTCATCGGCAGATCGGGACTCGAACAGCCGATGGTCTCCTTCCTGGCAAAAGACAGCCCGGCCGTCGAGGCCGGGCTGATGGAGGGCGATCTCATCGTCGAGATGGCGGGGAAAAAAATCGATCCCGGCCATCCGGTCCTCCCCCTGCGGGAATTGCTGAGGAGCGCAGTCGGCACCAAGGTCGAGATCAAGGTGCGACGGGAAGACAGGACGGTATCGACGGCCATTGTCCTGCGGGACATGTATGAAGGCGGCGGGCAGGGTTGCGAGGAATAGCCGGGTTTATAACAGCCTCAGCGTTTCGCCCCCCCGGTCGCTCATCCTCCTTCTTTTCGCCTTCTTGCCTTTCGGGCTGTAATGCTCCACGTCAGGTCCAAGCGGTAGATAATCGCGACCCCCAGCAGCAGCGCAAGGCCGGAAGGCGCGCACTGGATTGGTGAAGCCGCATCTCGTAAAACATTTCGTGCGAGATTTCACCGGGTTTTAGAGTCCCCGGGCCTCACGAACCGCGGGCAAGTACCAACTGATATCTTATCCTCGCGAATCGGTTAGGCTTCTGTGAAAAGTAACTTTTCTCGCCTGCCGGCAATAGTGCCGGGAGTTTTTCAGAACTGCTCAAGCTGAGTCTTTCAATCTCTTGATGATGACAAAGGCCAGGGCGGCCAGCTCGTTCCGGGTAAGATCGGCTTCAAGACGCTTGAGCCTCTCCTGGATTCTCGGGGAGGAGGACGCATCCGACTCGGCGAGCCTGACTGCCTCCTGCATCTGCTGCTCGTTTATACAATGCACTGACTTTCCGCCCAGCAATGGTATGGGATCATGAGCCACTGGTCGCACCTCCCTTGGTCAGGGTTGGAAATCCTGAAAGGGCAAAACTGGCGCCGCAGCCGCAGGAAGTCTCATTGCTGCTGTTGCAGAAACGGAATCCCGCCGAAATGAGGTCATCGGAATAGTCGATGCATAGCCCGTCCATGAAGCCGAGACTCCCTTTGTCGGTAACTACCGCGATATCCTCCTCACGGCATATCACCTGCTCATCCCCCCTGGGTGCGCCGACCAGTTCGGCATCATAGGTCATCCCGGCGCAGCCGCCCGATTTTACCCGTATCAGCAGAAACAGCTCCTTGCCATCCCCACGCTTCTTCAACATATGTTTTGCTTTGTCGCTTATCGTTATCATCGTTCTTCGTCATTCTTGATTGTTTCATATGGAGTGTCTTTCTCGACCCGGCGTACCGTGGCATTTCGGTTTTCAATGCGCTTTTACGCCTTCGATGGCGATTCCATTGAGATCTGGATTCGTTCCATCAACGTGCAGAACGTTTATAAAATATGCCCTTTTCAAGAAAGAGGAAGGGTTGCCATCTGCAATGAAGATTCGACTGAGTTGCCATGCGCGGGCGCACCCGAAGATGCAGGCTTCTCCTTGCTCCTGCCATTATCCTTTTCCGGATTATCACCCACCCCAACGAGCAACTCTGACGATTATCTCACCTGCTGTCTTCGAACGCCTAAACAGCAGTGTTTATTCCCGCTTCTCTAGGCAACATACGAATGAGTTGTCTTTGGACGCGCTCATTCGCTTTGCCAGCCTCTGAGTTAATAGTAAATACTACCATTTTACTGCAATTATTCTCTCATTGATCATCTCTGAATTCTTCTTAATTTTGAGTCATACAAAGATCATAGGAGGTTGAACATGAGACCATTACTGCTGATTGCCATACTGTTTGCTGCCACCACAGGATGCTCGACAAAAGACATTGGGCAATATGCGGCCAACAGGCCCCAACTGGACTTTTTTTCCTACTTCCAGGGCACAACCAAGGGGTGGGGAATTGTTCAGGACAGAGCAGGCCGACTGAACAGACAATTTGTGGTGACCATCGACGGTGCTGTCGACGCCAGCGGTCAATTGACCCTATCTGAGCAATTTCAATGGAATGACGGGGAGCGGTCAACGAGGACCTGGTTCATTCGATCCCCGTCAGGGAATCGATATGAGGGCAACGCCGGCGACGTGGTTGGCACAGCCTTAGGTCAGGCGGCAGGCAATGCAGTGAACTGGAAGTATGTGCTGCTCCTTGAGGTCGACGGCCGCAAGTGGGAGGTTGCTCTTGACGATTGGATGTTCCTGCAACCAGACGATGTCCTGATCAACCGCACGAAACTCAGCAAATTCGGCTTCCATTTGGGTGACGTCACCATAGTGTTCAATAAAATCGAGGAGTAATGCCATGTTCGGTACAGCCATCATACTGATATTCTTCATTATCTCTGCACCACTGTCAGGGTGGGCGAAGGGCGACGACATGGTTCCGGTAGGGAATGGAATTGCCAAATACTTGGGATTCATCACCGTCTACCGGGCCACCCTTCTTGCCGGTGCGGACATGGAGGAGGCGGCCGTTCTCAGTCCGTCCACCTCTCGTTGCCTGAAGCTGCAGTACAAGGTTTCCGTCAAGGCCAAGGACTTCGTGCTGGCTGCCGATACCGTGCTGGCGAGGCAACACGGTGCGGATACCTTGTCCCGGTTGAAAAAGGACATCGAGCGGCTGCACCGGGCGTACACCGATGTGAATGCCGGCGATGTGTACACCATGTGCTACTCGGCCATAGACCAGACGACGAGACTGTCGCTGAATGGCGTGGAACAGGTTGCGGTGCCCTCAGCGGAATTCGCCTCGCTGTATTTCGGCATTTGGCTTGGACCGGAGAAACCGCTGGATCATCGCCTGAGAAATGATCTTTTGGGCAGCCGTTAAGGAGAGACACCATGGAACACTTCCTCGAAACCTACAAGCGGCTGAATGCCCGAAACCTCGATCTGCTCGACACCATATACAGCGACCATGTCCGCTTTGTCGATCCGGCTCACGAGATTGTCGGTCTTGACCGGCTCAGGGAATATTTCGCAGGTTTGTACGCTAACCTCACCTCAATCGAATTCAAATTCCTCCACGAAATGCGTCTGGGGGACGAAGGCTATGTCCAGTGGCGGATGGCCTTTTCGCACAGGCGCCTCGAGGGCGGCCGGCCCGTCAAGGTCGAAGGGGCTAGCTATCTGCAGTTCGACGTCATCGGCAAGGTTTCTTTCCACCGGGATTATTTCGATCTTGGGGCGATGCTCTACGAACACCTGCCCGTCATCGGCACGGTCGTCGTAGCTTTGAAAAGGAGACTGGGACAATGAAGATACTGGTAACGGGGGCGACATCGGGGATCGGCAGGCAACTTGCCGTTGATTACCAAACTCTCGGGAATGAAGTGTGGGCCATCGGCCGCAATGAAAGCCAGTTAGCCGAACTGGCGAGCCTGGGGCTGCATGCCGCGAAAGTGGATCTGACCGACCGCGAGGCAAGCCTTGCCTGGTTCGCGGGCCTCACTTCGCTCGATCTGGCCATCCTGAACGCCGGAACCTGCGAGTACATCGACTTGCCGGACTTCGACAGCAGGTTGGTAAGCCGGGTTCTGCGTGCCAATGTCGAAACGATGGCGGTCAGCATCGAAGGGGTCCTGCCACTGTTGCGCAAGGGCGTAAACCCGCATCTGGTGGGTATTGGCTCTTCGGCCGCATATCTGCCTCTGCCAAGGGCCGAGGCCTACGGCGCGTCGAAGGCGGCGGTTGCTTACCTGATCGACACCCTGCGCGTCGATCTGCAGCGCGAAGGTATCGACGTCAGCCTGGTTTCGCCCGGGTTTGTCAAGACCCCGCTGACCGATCGCAATGATTTCCCGATGCCCTTTCTTGTAACTGTCGAGGAGGCAAGCGTGGCGATCCGGCGAGGGATCGCCAGGCGGCGCTCCGAAATTCATTTTCCGCGAAGATTCACCTTGCCGATGAAAATCCTCTCCTGGCTGCCCCGGACCCTGTGGAGCCGCCTGGCCCAAAATATGGTGAAGCCATGACTCCTAAAAATATCGCCATTATAGGCACCGGCATCGCCGGTCTGACCTGCGGGTATTACCTCAGCCGCAACCACCGGGTCACCGTGTTCGAGGCGGCCGATTATATCGGCGGCCACACCCACACCGTCGAGGTGGAAAAAGAAGGTGAGCGTTCGCGCATCGACACCGGTTTCATCGTCTTCAACGATCGCACCTACCCCAACTTCATCCGCCTGATGGACGAAATCGGCGTTGCCGGCCAGCCCACCGAGATGAGTTTTTCGGTGCGCAACGATCAGCTCGGCCTTGAATACAACGGCGGCACCATCGACGGGCTCTTCGCCCAGCGCAAAAACGCATTGAACCTTCAATTTATCAAGATGCTCTACGATATAGCCAGGTTCAACCAGGACGTGCGGCGGGCGGCGGCAAGGGGCAGTCACCGCACCCTGGGCGAGTTTTTGAACGGTTCGCGGTACAGCGAGATGTTTGTCGAAAACTACCTCCTTGCCATGGTGTCGGCGATCTGGTCGATGGGGCTTGACGATTGCCAGGACTTCCCACTCTCGCTCTTCGTCCGGTTCTTCGACAACCACGGCCTGCTCGACCTGACCGATCGCCCACAGTGGCGCACCATCGCGGGAGGCTCGAGCAGCTATGTCGCACCGCTCACCCGCGGCTTTGCCGACCGGATCCGCCTCAGCACTCCGGTGACCGGCGTCCTGCGCCGGGGCGAGGAACTGCTGGTGCAGACCGCGGGCGGCCGGGAGCCTTTCGACGAGGTGATCATGGCCTGCCATGGCGACCAAGCGCTTCGCCTCCTGGCCGAGCCGACCCCGGAGGAAGAGGAGGTGCTCGGTGCCTTCCGTTTTGTGGACAACGAGGTGGTGCTCCATACCGACATCTCTCATCTGCCGAGGAGCAGGCGGGCCTGGGCCAGCTGGAATTACCGGATGGTCGACAGCGCGAGATCACAGACCGTCCTCACCTACAACATGAATATCCTGCAGCGGCTCGACAGGCGGCACACCTATCTGGTCACCCTCAATCAGGAGATCGATGCGAAACATGTGCTCGCCAGGTTCACCTACAGCCATCCGGTGTACAGCCTGGCGGCAACAGCGGCTCAGGAGCGGTGGTCGACGGTTTCCGGGAAGTTCGGCGTCCATTTCTGCGGCGCCTACTGGCGCAACGGCTTCCACGAGGATGGCGTCGTCAGCGCCCTGCGGGTTGTTGAAGCAATTGAGGCGAAGCCATGAATTCGGCACTCTACGTGGGCAGGATCGGGCACCGGCGGTTCGTCCCCAAAGGGCATCGTTTTGCCTACGATTTTTTCATGTGGTATCTCGATCTGGATGAAATCGATCGCCTGCCTGCGCTTTCCCCCTGGTTCTCCACGACAGGGGCGGCCTTCAGCCGCTTTTATCGTCCCGACTACTACGGCGATGCAAAAGTTCCTCTGGCCAAGGCCATCCGCGACCGCATGGCCGAACTGACCGGAGAGAGGGTGGAGGGCAGGATCTACGGACTGCTCAACCTGCGGACTCTTGGCCTCTATTTCAGCCCGGTGAATTTTTATTACGGCTTCGACCGCGAGAATCGCTGCAGTCACTTTCTGGCGGAGGTGTCGAATATCCCCTGGAATGAACGGCACCAGTACGCCCATCTTCTGCCAGGAGGGGCGGACGGCGCGTCGTACCACAGCCATGCCAAGGCCTTTCACGTCTCGCCCTTCAATCCCCTCGATCAGCAGTACCGATGGCGGCTCACCGTGCCGGGCGAGACGGTGGGGGTCGGCCTTGAAGTCCACGACGCGCGGGGCCATATCTTTACGGCCGAACTGGAACTCCGCCGCCGTCCGCTGACCGCCCGCGAGATAGGAAAGCAGCTGCTGAAAAAACCGGCGATGACCGCATTCATCGTGGCGGGCATCTACTGGCAGGCCATGAAACTCTACCTCAAGGGCATACCTTATGTCCCCTACGTCAAGGAGACCATATGAACACCGCGACCACCACCCAGACCTGTACCCTTGCGGTCCGCCCCACTTCCTTTATCGATCGGCTGGCGAGAAAGGCTGTCTTGAACGTGCTTGGCAGCATCCGCCACGGCCGGCTTGTCGTCGAGGAGGACGGCCACAGCTGCTCTTTCGGCGATGGCCAGAGCCCGCTGCAGGCGCGCATGCGCATCCATGACCCGCAGGCGTACCGCAGGATCCTCTTCGGCGGCTCCATCGGCGCAGGCGAAGCCTATATCGAGCAACTCTGGGATGCCGACGACCTGACGGTTCTGATGCGAATCATGGCGGCCAATATGGCAGCAGTGGATACCATGGAGAAAGGTTTCGCCCTGCTGCAAAGACCGTGGCAGAGACTTGGCCACCTGCTCAGGCGCAACAGCAGAAGCGGGTCAAAGCAGAACATTCTGTCCCATTACGACCTCGGCAACGAGATGTACGCCGCCTTCCTCGATCCGACCATGATGTATTCAGCGGCCATCTTTCCTCATCCCGAGGCAAGTCTTGAAGAGGCGTCACTCCATAAACTCGAAGTCATCTGCCGCAAGCTCGACCTGCAGCCGACCGACCATGTGATCGAGATCGGCAGCGGCTGGGGCGGGTTCGCCATTTACGCCGCCGGCCGCTACGGCTGCCGGGTGACGACCACCACCATCTCGGACGCCCAGTACCGTGAGGCGAAGCGGCGCATCGAGGCGGCGGGGCTCGGCGACAGGATCACCCTGCTGCAGACCGATTACCGCGACCTGCAGGGCAGCTACGACAAGCTGGTGTCGATCGAGATGATCGAGGCGGTGGGGCATTCCTTCCTGCCCGATTTTTTTGCCAAGTGCGGTTCGCTGCTGAAGGAAAACGGCCGGATGCTGCTCCAGGCGATCACCATCAGGGATCAGCAGTATCGGTCGTATATAGGGAATGTCGATTTCATCCAGAAGCATATCTTTCCCGGCGGATGTCTGCCTTCCAATGCCCGGATGGCCGAACTGTTCGCCGAGAAAACCGATATGGTGATCCGCCATATAGAGGATTTCGGCCTCGACTATGCAAAAACGATCGGTGAGTGGAAAAGGCGCTTCAACGCTGCCTTCGCCGATTTGAAAGTTCGAGGATACGACGAGAGGTTTCGGCGGCTGTGGAACTTTTACTTCTCCTACTGCGAGGGCGGCTTTCTCGAGAGATCGATCAGCGTGGTCCATGTGGTCGCCGAACGTCCGGGAACAAGGTGCACGCCATGAGCCTGCTGCTGAACATCGTCATATACCAGGCGATCTGGTTTCTCTGCGTGCTGCTCGGCAACCTCGGGGCTCTGCTCAGCCTGCCTCTGCTGGCCCTGCACTTCGTTTTCTCGGACAAGAGGGCGGCGGATGCGAGGATGATGGTGATTCTCGGCACCATGGGCTTCATCATCGACGGCAGCCTGCGGGCGGCCGGGGTTCTTGCCCTGAGCGGCTGGGGCTGGCCGATCCCGCTCTGGCTGGGGACGATCTGGCTCGGACTTGCCACCCTCCCGCACCATAGCCTGTGGTGGATGCGGTCCCGCATTTTCGTCAATATCCTCTTCGGCGCTATCGGCGGGCCCCTGGCCTACTGGGGCGGGATAAAACTCGGCGCGGCGTCCTTCCCCCTGTCGCCGGAATATTCGCTGCTTGTGCTGGCGGTGGTCTGGGCAGTCTTATGGCCCCTGGTCATGTCTCTTGCAGGACGCCAGGAAGCTCTGAAGCCTGGCCTATCCCTTGACAGGCAGGGCGACATACCATAAAAAATCAGGAGGAATGACTTTCAATGCCTGGAGCTAACGAAATGCCGCGTGAAGACCTGTACAAAGTGGTGGTTGATTCCCTGTCGGCCCATGTGGCGATTCTCGACGAGCAGGGGGTGATCCTCGAGACCAACGACGCCTGGCAAAAATACGCCAGGAACAATGGCATGGAGGATGGCTACGATTGCGTCGGCCTCAACTATTTCGCGATCTGCCAGGCGGCGAGCCTCCATCCGGACGACGATGCCGGCCGGGTGGCCCTCGGCATCAGGCAGGTCATGCAAGGCGTGATGGACGAATTTCTCCACCAGTATCCCTGCCACTCCCCCGATGAAAAACGGTGGTATGCCGTTCGGGTGGTACCCTACAGGGACAAGCAGGTCCACCGGGTGATCGTCACCCACGAGAACATCACGCCGATCATGCTGGTCCAGGAGGAACTGGTCCGCAAGGAGGAGCAAATCCGCAGCCAGGCCGAGCGGCTCGAGGAAACCAATATCGCCCTTAAGGTGCTGCTGCGGCAGAGGGATGAGGACAAGAGCCGCATCGAGGAGACCATCTATGCCAATGTGGATCGCCTCGTGCTCCCTTATGTCGAGCGGTTGAAACAGGGCAGGCTGTCTGCTGCCCAGCAAACGCTGGCGGAGATCATCGACACCAACCTTCGCGAGATCACGGCGCCCTTTCTCCATTCCCTCAGCAACCTCAAAGTGATCCTCACCCCGCAGGAAATCGAAGTGGCCGGGATGGTGCGGAGCGGCCGCTCAAGCAAGGAAATCGCCGAAGTGCTCAATTTGTCGGTGAGCGGCGTCGATTTCCATCGCAAGAGCCTGCGCCGCAAACTCGGCCTCACCAACGACTCAACAAACCTGCGCTCTTACCTCCTTTCGCTGGACTGATTTCTTCATGCAGTTCGAGTTCCACTGCGGCTTGAAGATTGTCATTGATGATAAAGTCGTAAAGATGGACTCTGGAAAAAGTTTGATATACGAGGCGTAGTGTCTGAAACTGCTTTGGTAGTACATATGGCACAACAAAGCGCCGTTTCAGACCTACAACGAAGTAGATCGGACTTTTTACGAGTCCATCATTGATTCCTTCCCTCTTTGGCTTGGAAGTTGATACCGAGGTCGTCTCCTTCCACCTCATAGATGGTAGTTGTTACTCCCAATTTACTATTGTTTATCACCTATTGAAGCTGTTCAATCCGGACCTATATTGTAGGCAAAGGGAGCAGGGAGTAAGTAACTGTCTCTCCAATGACAGCATAAACATAAAAATATTTGCGAGGTGCGATATGAAAGGTGATTTCAATTCCCTGGTATGGGTCAATGATAAGGAAGGGCATGAATATGTATGCACCATTGGCGGTAATAGCGACGAGAAAAGGGACTATGACTCGCTGAGCGAAAGCGAAAGGGAGACTTGTGTCAACACCAACGATTTTATCGGCACGGACCGCTGGTAATTCCCTCAGCCTCACCATGAGGATCTGATGGTTTCAAGCCCCCGATTCTGCGAATCGGGGGCTTTGGCGTTGGCTATTCCGGAAATTGCTTCACTACCGGAGACCGGGAAGCCCAAAAGACATGCTGTGGAGGGCTAATACCGCAAAAAGTATTTTGGCAAAGGTGTCTCTCGCCGGGTGTCAACCCTGCAACGTGATGAGGGTCTCTTTCTCGATAGCCGATGTGATTCTCCCAAGCAAGCTGATGGGTCTCTGCCCCAGGTATTGTCGGTTTGGCCACGCAAATTGAGATCATGATGGAAAATCAAATTCCATGACTTTCTGAAAGTGGGTTACCAGGTAGATCTTCCCGATCGTCACCTTGAAGAGCGCGCATTCAGGCTCAGTTAAAAAATCTCTTAGATTCGGGTGCTTGGCCAGATAGAGTTTCTCTCCCCTTTCACGATCCTCTCCGGTCATTTCCTCTGCCGTACCGATGATTGTTGCCGCGACGGCCTTGCTGAAATCTGAAACCTGGTTGCTTCGGTTGTCCAAGAGCAACGATACCTGCGGATTGCGAGAGAGATTTTGCCATTTTCTGGTGGCGCGGGAGGTGGCGAAGAAAAGATGGTTCAAGTCGAGTGTGAAGGCAACAGCCACCAAATTGGCATACGGCGCGGAACTATCGGCGGTGGCGAGCACGGCGAGCGGCTGGCTGAGGCAAAGATCTTCTAATATATTCGGTAAGCTAATGGAAGTGGTCATTGTCTTTTCATACCTCCACGAGGTGTATGATTGGAGTCGTGAGCCAAGGCATTCTTTCGAAAAGAAACAGGAACGAGATGTGAAAAAACGGCATACCTATTAATTATCAGGTTATGCCGTGAATGCAACCTTTGGTACTCCGATCCGGGCAAGAACCGGAGGTGTATTCTAAAACAGGGGGTGATTCATCAAAAGCGCTATCGGGATCGGGATCGGGATCGGGATTCGATACCGATACCGATCCCGATAGCGATACCGAATCCGACCTATGCCAGCGACGGCAAACAACTCACCTCTGCAGTTTCTTGAGAGGTACTCATGCGGGCTGACGCCCGCAACCCAAGGGGCTGTTATCCCCTCCCACTGCGGAGGGGACTCTTTTCAGTACCCCCTTGAGGGGTATAAGTACCTTCACGAAATTCGTTTCTCAAACAAAAAACAAGAAATTTCTAAGGTACTAATCCAAAGGGGCCTGAACAATACCCGTACCGACATCCTCTTCCTCGATTCCGCTCGCCAGTCCGGTGGTGACACCGCTGGCCAAAAGCCGCACCAGCATTGGCGAGTGTTCGACCCTGCCGACCTTTTCCAGTTGCCGCTGGGCCCACAAGACAGCGATCCCGGCGACATGGGGAGTGGCCATGCTGGTGCCGCTCATATTCACAAGACCTCCTCCACGCTTAGCGGAAGTGATGTCGACACCCGGTGCGGCAATATCCACCTGATTGTTCGAGAAGAAGGCAATCTTCAGACCGCCGTTTGCTTGCTGCAGAGCACCGACCGATACAATTCCGGTGCCGGCAGCCGGCGGGGCCACGGCTATTTCGTATTCCGGCCGCTTGCTCTCGTTGCCCGAGGCGGCAATGATTAGCGTCCCCTGGCCGAAACTGTCCTGCATCTCCACGTAGCGGGCCAACTCGGTGAAGAGGTTGACGTTGGCCCTGTACCCCTCCAATGCCCTGGATGTGGCGGGATTGATGTTCATGCCGAAGCTGTTGACAAGCCAATCGACATAACCCGGAAAATCGATCCCCAATGACATGGAGATGACATTCGCCCCACCGTCTACGGCCCATTCGATAGCCCGGGCTATGGTTGCCGAGGAACCGCCGCCCTGACCCAAGACTTTGCCGATCATGGCTTTGGAGACATTTCTGGCAATACCTATGCGAACGCCGTTGACATCTTTGCCGAAGATCGTCCCGGCGCAGTGGGTGCCATGGCCGTGTAAATCATTATCGCTTTCGCTGGTGAAGTTCTTCTGCACCAAGTTGATGCCGCTAAAGGCCGGGTGAGAGGGATCGATGCCTGTATCGAGCACCGCTACGGTAATATTTTTACCGTCATAGGGGGATTGATCGGCCTTGACGGCTTTGATTCCCCAGGCAGCAGCTGCTGCGGCATCAACCTGCTTTGAATCGAGCGGCTCGATAAGTTTCATCGGCATAGCCGGCGCCACGGCGCGAATTTCCGGGTCGCGCCGCAGATCGAACCGTTCCTTTTTGGTAAGCTCCGCTTCTTCGATCTTTACGGTTTCCGGAACCGGCATCGCTCCGGTGGCCCGGGCAACTGGACCGACATTGTCCAATGTGGGTCTTGCGAGACTTTTACTTCTCAGTATTATTAATTTTTCCGTTTTCATGGCAGGTGCTCCTCTTGGTTGAGGTGGATATTCAGGCATGTGCAGGTTGGCGCCCGACAACATTCCCAGCACACAATGGGATTGTATGCTGCATTCCGCCTTATACAAGGGGATACCTGTCAAATTTATGCACCATGAGCAAAAGCTTTGCTGGATTCAGGAACAATCTAATAAAGGCTTCCAGATTCGATTCACCTTGCCGCTGCGTATCCAATTTTCCGGGAGGAAGGAGACGAGCAGTCCACAATGAACAGACCGTCTGATGCCGTATCCGACAATGCGGTTTGTATCAGCGCATCATTGCTTGTCTCAGAGTCTCAGCGCCGCATGAATTTTGTCGGTTAAGTCTTTGTAGGAGAACGGTTTTTGAATAAAGTTCATACCGTCATCAAGCACGCCGTGGTGGGCAATGGCGTTTGCTGTATATCCCGACATGAACAGGACCTTGATCTGCGGATACAGTTCTTGAATTATTTTTGCCAGTTCCTTGCCGTTCATCTCAGGCATCACAACATCGGTTATCATTAAATCGATTTTACCGGCATGCTCTTTGGCAACAGCTAAAGCCTCACTCGGAGAGGCCGCGGCGAGCACAGCATAACCGGATCTCTCCAGCATGGTCATGCCCATCTTTCTCACCATGGGTTCGTCCTCGACCAACAGCAGCAATCCCCCGTTTCCTTTCAACACTTGAGGCGTTGTCCCGGTGATGGCAGCCCTCTGGTCGCCATGGTAACGTGGTATATAGATTCTAATGGTAGTTCCTTTTCCCGGCTCGCTGTAGATGTTTATCGAACCGCTGTTCTGCCTGACGATGCCATATACGGTGGACATTCCCAAACCGGTTCCCCTGCCGACTTCCTTAGTGGTGTAAAACGGTTCATAGATCCTCTCCAGGTTTTCCTTATCAATGCCGCAGCCTGTATCGCTCACTGCAAGCATCACATGTTCCCCGGCCATACAATCGGCATGGTTGCCACAATAATATTCATCAAGGATGACATTATCCGTCTCGATCGTGATCCTCCCCACATCCGCGATGGCGTCCCTGGCATTGACACAAAGATTGGCCAGGATCCGGTCGATCTGGGAGGGATCCATTTTGACCTGCCATAACTCGGGTTTCGGGTTCCAGCTCAGGCTGATGTTTTCGCCCAGCAGCCGTTGCAACATTTTCAGCATGCGGTTGATGGTGTCGTTGAGGTCGAGCACCACCGGAGCGATTGTCTGCTTGCGAGCGAAGGCCAGTAGTTGCCGGGTGATCTCGGCAGAGCGTTGAGCGGCGTTATAGACTTCCTTCATTTTCTCATGCAGAGGTTGGTCCGGATCAATCTCCTCCAGGGCCATTTCGGTATAACCGAGAATGACGTTCAGCATATTGTTGTAGTCATGGGCGACTCCTCCAGCCAGCCTGCCCACGGACTCCATTTTCTGGGCCTGCAGCAGCTGTTTTTCCAGCCTTTCCCTTTCCTCTTCCGCAATTTTGCGAGCTGTTATATCCCGGAAGAAACCGGCCAAGCAGCGAGTTCCCTCGATAACAATGGGCACGGCATTCACGTCGGCATAAACTATCGAGCCGTCTTTTCGCCGGAAAGCAACATCGGCCGTGAGCATCCCCTCGCCACCCGCATGGCCTCCGAAGCCAGCGAGAATCTCCGGCAGATTCTCCTGCGGATGAATCGTGGAGACGTCAAGGGAGAGGATTTCGCCCGGCGTATAGCCTAAAAATCTGCAGATGGCCGGATTTGCAAACCGAAATCGCTTCGTTTCGGCCTCGGCAATCAAGATGCCGTCCCTGCTGGTATTGAATAACAGACCATACAGTTCCTCAGCCTGCCTGCGCTTCTCTTCTTGTTCCAGGCTATACAGGGCATAGCCCAGGTCGCCGGTCAATTCCCCAAACAGGGAAAGTTCGTTTTCGTCGTCAACCATCCCAACGGGCAGCGCCACCGCGAGGATGCCGTACTCCCGTTCGTTATGCCGAAGGGCGCCGACCAAAGCGGCGCTGTCCGGATAACGGGAAGCCAGCGGGCATGTGGAACACATCGTCGCAACGTCACGAAAGGAGAAGACGCTGCTCTTGTGTTCCTTCATCCGGCAGTAGCAGTACGGCATTTTACCGCACTCCATTTCGGAGACCAGATTCTTGAAGTTCTCACCGATTCCCGTCTCGGCGGATACGGCCAGCCGGCCCCGCTCATCGTACAGGGCAGCCCAGGCTGCCCGGAATCCCCTCGTCTCGATCAGCAGGTTGCAGGCACGCTGAAGCAAAGACTGACGGTCTTTTTCATAGACGATGAGCTTATTGATCAACCGAATGGAATCAAGCACCCGGTTGATATGGGTTATGCGCTGCTCGTTCGTCTTCTGGCCGGCAATATGTTCCAGCAAGATGGAAGTCATCTGCCGGAAATTGTTTGAAAGCTCTGCCAGTTCTTCGATGGCGCTGTGGGGCCACTCAATCCGGCTCGCATCATCCAGCCTCTGCGGCACCGACCGGGTCAGCACCTGCAGTTTTTTCACGTTGGCGATGAACCGGTTGCTCAGCAGGGAGGAGAGGACGATTGCGGCGACGATCAACAGGCCCTGCAAGGTGAGCCAGGTGAGACTATACCGCGAAATTTCCTCGGCAATCGGCAGCAAAGGGGCTTCGACGATGATCCTCCAGTGGGCGCTTTCCGAGATGGGTGCCGCATGAAATAAAAAAGCGTCCCTCCATTGCTGCATCAAGCTGGTGTTCGGCCCGGCATCAGGTTTCCAGAGCAGTGTTTGGGAATTCGTCGTTGCGCCTATGTAGAGATAGGGCCGAGTAAAAGGGACCATAGTCTTGAAATCGGGGATGGTGCTGACGATCACCCTGCCCTGCCCATCGACCAGCGTGATATGGAGGTCCCGCTCCTTCATATTCGCCAGGATGCCGGACACCTCGGAAATTTCGACAACCCCGGAACAATAGCCTTTGTATTCTCCGGATATGATGACGGGGGCCAGGAGTACCACAATCGGAGAAGGTTCCCCGAGCTTGCTCATGAGCACATCCGTAATATAGGGCTTTTTGTCATTTCTCATGATGGCGACATGCGAGCGAGATGACATATCGACACCCAAAGTGGATTTACCGTCCTGCTCCAGAGGAGAGTAGCTGACCGAGATGGATTTATCGTTGAATACCCCCATGCTTTTGAAGGCAGGTGTGGCAGCATTGAGAATCTCGACATAGTGCTGCATTTCCTCAAAAGAACTGCTGTTCGGGTCTCCAACAAGAGAGGACAGGATCTGAACGTTTTTGTGATGTTCGGATATCCAGCCCGCCAGGCTGTTCCTGGCCGTTTCCGATACGGAGGAAATTCTCGATTTGAGCGATTCCATCCTGTTCTCCTGGTATGTCCTGATCGCCGAAACTGATAGGATTATGGTCGGCAAAAGAGCAAAGGCGAGCATCACCGCGAACAGCAATTCCGAATATGCCGTGCGGGATTTTTCACGCTTTGAGGATTTTATTATTATGAATGCGATGGTTGCCAGCAGGGCATTGGTTATGCCGTTGATCGACTGCTTGAGCATGATAACCAGAGTGCCCTGCAAGGCAACGCCCATGACGTGATGATGGATCAGGTAGGCCATAGGCATCCCAAGGCACATCCAGAAGAGGAGATCGTAGATGACCAGATCGCCTTTGCGTTTGAAATAGAGCCACGAGACGACTACCGCCTCGATCGTGAAGATGAGGACGCTCCAGGGGTGGTTCCAGAGAAAATAGGTACAGGTTCCCGCGACAAAGGCAGCGACGACGCCACAGGCTCTCCCGAGCACCATGATGGCAAGCATCGAGAAGAACGAGCCGAAAAGGAAATCGACATTGAAGAAGAGATTGACCCTGGACAAGTTCCCCAGGAAGCCGCACACGCAGAAGAACGCACAAAGGAGGATCCGGGTTGAAATTTTTGAAGTAACCATGAAATCTCCTCAGCGACTTTCAAAGTCGTTTTCCATTATGACGAGCCTATTGCAAGATGAGGATTTTGTTCAAGATCGAGGCATGCGAAAATTTATAGTTTAATAGCATAAAGAACCGGGGAGGTTGGGCAAAGAGACCCTTTTGCGAAAGCTCCGACGTAAGATATTTTCTTTGAATATCATATCTTAGTCAAGCTTTCCAGCCCAACTTCAAGCGTTGGGACCTGCTTCGATAAACATATCCACTGTATTTACGGTGGCGTCAGGACGACGTTACGCAGTGAAGACGATTTGAAAGTAATGCTCGGCGGGCAGGGGAGTGTTCGTAACCGTTCAGGCGGTTGGCGCGTAGGGGCAAATCTTGTATTCTTTCCCGGCAGAGTGCTCGGAGCAAGTTATATGGGAAGGATCTGGCTGAAAGGATGTGAAATATCTTGAAAAAAGGTTCTTGAATACATCAAGAACCTCGATCAAGTCATTTGGTGGGCGATACAGGATTTGAACCTGTGACTTCCACCGTGTGAAGGTGGCACTCTCCCGCTGAGTTAATCGCCCAAGTAAGTGGATGAAAATATATAAGAAGAATCACTCGTCAAATCAAGCGATTTTTAAAATGGCCGCGATAAATGAGTATATGGCTCCTCTTTGAAGAGATCCCTCCTCTGATAAAGGAGTCGAAATCGGAATCGCTATCGAATCGAGATGAGGGAACAGGGCAGCCCCGGAGTGTGTCATTTTCACGGCAAGACCATCTGTTGCAGGGGTGTCGTCCGGCGCCAGAAGACCAGGGCATCGTAGCGCACCCGATCCTGCCGAAAGGACGAAAAGCAGCAGTAGAGCTATGACGAGGCCGGCCATACCGAGCGTTCCATATTCATCCCTGAGGTGCAAGAAAATTGGCGGCTTAAAGAGCTTTCATTGTCTGCCCGTTCATGCTACCATGTCGAACCAGCTTTCGAGAACCATTCCCAATGAGTGCTCTTATCCCGCCAGTACCATGAATTCACAACCTCGAAAAATTTACGCCGAAACCACAACTTACTGCAACCTACGCTGTCCGATGTGCGTCAAGTGGACGCCGGGCGGCATGATCACCGAGAGCAGCATGTCCCTGTCCACCTTCGGCCGCCTGGCGGAGTCGCTGCGCCATGTCGAGGCCCTGGTGCTGAACGGCATCGGGGAACCGCTCCTGAACGGCGACCTGACGGAGATGGTGTCTCTTGCGCGCGGCCTCATGCCGCATCAGTCCTGGATCGGCCTGCAGACCAACGGTCTTCTGCTCGACGAGAACACGGCGGGGAAACTGCTGCAGGCCGGTCTGAACCGGCTCTGCCTTTCCCTCGATGCCCCGGCGGGAGACCGGGCCGGCGACAACGGCCATGGCATGCATCAGCCATCGGCGGTCTTCCGGGCCCTGGCGGCGCTGGCAAGGGCGAGAGAGAACAGCTCCCCGGCCGACTTTCAGCTGGGCATTGAAATCGTCCTGATGAAGGACAACATCGCGCTGCTGCCGGAGCTGGTCACCCAAGCCGCCGACCACGGCGCCGATTTCATCCTCGCCAGTCATCTTCTCGCCTATCAGGCGGAAATGGAGGAACAGTGCCTCTTCAATCCGAATGTCGAGAGCGCCACCGAACTCTTTGCCGAATATCAGGAACGGGCCGTATTGCAGGGAGTGTCGCTGGTAAATGACATCCCGCCGCTGTGGAGCAACCCGAAGGGCGACAAGTCCCTCCGTATTTGTGAGATTCTGCGGCAACTGACGGGAGAGGCGAGGGAAAGGAATATCCCTCTGCACCTCAGATCCCTGGCGGAGTGGCATGGCCGTGACCTCAGCCGGCTCGAGACATCCTGCGGGAAGGCCATTGCCATAGCCGAAGAACGCGGAGTTCGGCTTGAGTTGCCCGCCCATCAGGCCCTGGAGGCCAGGAGTTGCCCGTTTCTCGATGACGGGGCGGCATTCGTTACCCCGGACGGTGATGTCATGCCCTGCCATGCCCTCTGGCACAGCTACTCCTGCTACATGGACGGCGAAGAGAAACGCGTCGCCGCGAGAAGCCTGGGTAATATCAATGATCGGCCGCTGGAGCAAATTTGGAACGCCGAGGCGGCCCAGACCTTCCGGGACGAGGCCGGCCGTTACGATTTCCCCTTCTGCCGCAGCTGCGCCCTCGGCCCCTGCCCAGACGTCACCAACGAGAGCTACCCCTTCACCAACGACTGCTACGGCATCACCGTCCCCTGCGGCCACTGCATGTGGTGCCTCGGCGGTGTCCGGTGCCTGTAGAGCAGAAGTCAGAAACCAGAGGACAGAAACCAGATTTTATTGCGCCGAAGGCGCCATTAGCTAGAACCCGCACCAGGTGGTGATCGCATCGACAGGTTCCCGGGGGGATTCCAGGCGGTTGGCCGGGAAATCCCAGTTGGGGTAGCCGAGGGCGACGGCGATGACGATCAGTTTCGATGCGGGGATTGAGCAATATTCCCGCAGGACCTCGGGATACATCACCCCCTGGTCCTCGATGCAGGTGCCCAATCCGAAATGCAGGGCCGCCAGGCAGATATTCTGGGTCACCGCGCCGATATCGAAAATCGGCGTACCCTCGGCCAGCATACGATCGACACAGATAACGATCACCGCCGGCGCATCGAAGAAGCGAAAACCCCGCTCCAGCCATTGCGCGCGTTTATCGGCGTCGTCCCGCGGAATATCCATGAGCCGGAAAAGCTGTTTCGCCAGTTCCACCTGCCGCCGGCGATATACGCTCTCCACCGGCCACCCGACCACGGAATGCTCCGAATGCGGTTTCTCACCTGCCTGCAGCTTTGCGACAAAGGCCCGTCTGATGGAGTCCAGTACCTCGCCCGCCACCACGGTGAATTCCCAAGGCTGGGTGTTCATCGCCGACGGCGCCCTACAGGCGACTTCCAGCAATTCCCGGATGACCTCTTGGGGAACCGGTTCCGATTTGAAATCTCTGATGCTTCTTCGAGTCTTTATGGCTTCGACAAGATCCATAGGCTATCCCCCTTTTCTCGATCAGGTGACAGTACGCCGGCTTGCAAGGCTTGCTCTCCAGGTTCGGGCGAGCCTTGCGCCACGCTCCGAAATTAGTTCAATATTACTCTTTTCTCAGCTTTTTCCCACAACACTCCCACAAGACTCCTTGAACACGTCTCGATTTGTCCTATTACAGATTCCCGAATAACAGGGAAGTGTTCCCTATTTTCACTACAGGATTTGCTTGCTTTAACCCTGACCTGTTGCTAGTGTCCGCAAGAATGAAGGTATAGCAAATACGGGAGCCCAGAATACCCCCGCTCATAAAAAACCGACGAAGAGCACCATGAAAGGAATCCGCCGCTTCGGGGCCATCGCCCGGGTGTTGGCCAGGCATGGCTACGGCAATTTGATGGAACGTCTGGTCAGGCAACGATCGCCGGACGAGACCTCCGACATAGAGGAGCAGGCCCAGCGGCCGTCATTCCACTCACCCAGGCGCCTCCGCCTGATGCTCGAGGAGCTGGGACCGAGCTTCATCAAACTCGGCCAACTGATGAGCGTCCGGGCCGATCTCTTCCCGCCCGAGTACACCGAGGAGTTCAAGAAGCTCCAGGACAGCGTCCCGCCGGTCCCTTTCTCGGCCGTCAAGGCGGTGATGGAAACCGAACTGGGAGCACCCATAGAGGAGATTTTTGCCGAATTTTCAGAGGAATCGCTGGCCGCCGCTTCGGTCGCCCAGGTTCACGAAGCCCGGCTGAAAAGCGGCGAGCGGGTGGCGGTCAAGGTTATCCGCCCAGGCATCGAACGCAAGATCCGCGATGACATCCGCGTCATGCTCTTTTTCGCAGAGCGGCTGGAAAAGCTTTTCGAGTTCGCCCGGATTCTCGGGGCAGTCAATCTGGTGAAGGAGTTCGAGCGGACGGTTTTCCGCGAGTTGGACATGTATATCGAAGCGGGCAATATCGAGAAGTTCGCCGCCAACTTCGCCGGCAGCACGGAGATCTACACAGCCAAGGTATACTGGGCGTACACCACGAGGTCGGTCCTCGTCATGGAGTTCATCGACGGCATCAAGATGGACGAGGTGGAGAAGATCCGCCGGGCGGGCATCGCCCCCAAGGAAGTCGCCATGATCGGCCTGCGGTCGTTTTCGCGTCAACTCATGGACTTCGGCTTTTTCCACGCCGATCCCCACCCCGGCAACACCATCGTCATGTACGACGGCCGGGTCAGCCTGGTCGATTTCGGAATCATCGGCTATCTGGACGAAGAGACTATGATGCAGGTGGCGAACATCTTTCTCGGCTACGCCGAGCACGACTACGGCCTGGTCATGGACGCCTTCAGGGATGCGGGCATCATCGACGAGCAAACCATCGATCTCAAACGCTTCCGCGCCGACCTGAAGGACATGAGCGAACCCTTCTACGGCCGGTCCCTGCAGACCATCGCCGTCAAGGACGTCTACGAGCAGGTCATGCAACTGGCCTACAAGTACAGAATCCGCTTCCCGAGGAACCTCCTCCTGCTTTTCAAGACCTTTGTCCAGACCGAGGCCCTGGGCAAGATCCTCGGCAGCGACGCGAGCATCCTCGAAGTGACCAAACCCTATGCGACGAAGCTGGTCCAGCGAGGCTACGACGCCCGCAACTTCCTCAAAGGTCTCGGCCGGGACGCCAAGGGCCTGGGCTCGCTCCTCTCGACGACGCCCCGGCAGGTGCAGGCCATCCTCGAGCGGACAGCCCAAGGCCGGCATCGCCTGGAAATTCTCCACAGCGGTCTCGAGCCCATCGCCGGCAGGTTCGAACGGGGCCTCAACCGGGCTATCGTCAGCCTGCTCATCGCCGCCTCGACCATCGCCGGCTCGCTTCTGCTCGACTCCCCGATCAAGCTCATGGAAATCAGCATAGGCGGTGCAACCGTCTCCCTTACCACCCTGCTCGGCCTTGCCGGCTACACGATCGCCACGGTCCTTGGACTATGGCTGATCATCGCCATTTTCCGCTCAGGCAGGATGTAAGAAAATTTTCAGTTGTACACGCGGGTACGCTCTTCGATGCTCATCATCTCCGAGAGATCTTCCACCCAGGAAGAGGCTTTATTTCTGGTGATTACAAAACAGAGCCGCCCGCCGGCAACCGGCCTCTCGACAATGGGCGAAGCCGGTTCAGGCAGACAATCGCGATCCACATACCGTTTTGCCGCGTAATCGACAAAGGCTTTCACTACATCGGACGAATCTACCCATGCCAATTCGTCATCCATGAATTCCAGCATATTCTTTCCCCCCGAAAAGAAGTATTGATGAAACTAGTATAAAGAGTGCAGAAGAGATAGGGAATTGGTGAAAATACCAATATTTTACTAGGTAATATTCTCCATTTCGTGCAACTTGGCGAAATTTAATGGGATATGCATTGGTCCGGTCGTTCTCCCCTGTAGATTTGACAAGGCTTCACCCGAAAAATTTAAAGAAACCACTGACAACCCTGTTTTCCTCCCAGGTCGCCGAGATGGAACCCGAAGGCAAAGATACTGCCGGGCATATCGATTTGCAGCGGCTGATTGAAAGCGGAGTACAGAGCCATGCCGGAACCATAGGGAATCCCGAAGTCACGGACTTCGAGCGGAATTCCGGGGGCCTCGAGAAGAGTTGTAAACAGGATTCCTTCTCCGGGAAGAAAGACGATTTCCCCTCACCCGCCCGAGGTGAAACCGGGGTACAAGGTCATGCCGCCGTCGACAAACAGGCTGATGCCGTTGATATAATCCGCCTGGTCGGATGCCAGCCATGCCGCGGCCCTGCCGATTTCCTCGGGTTCGCCGATCCGGTTGTAGGGTATGAGTTTCATGAGGGCCTCATAGGCTTCCGGAGTCTGCCATGCGCCGGTGTTGATCGGGGTGCGGATGGCGCCGGGGGCGATGCTGTTGACCCGGATGCGGTACGGCGCCACCTCCTGGGCGATCGACTTCATCATCAGCATGACCCCGCCCTTGCTGGCGGCATAGTTGACATGCCCGGCCCAGGGAATGGTCTCGTGCACCGAACTCATGCAGATGATCTTTCCCGCCGCACAGGAGATTTCCGGCACAACCCCGCGGCGCTTGAATTCGCGCACCGCCTCGCGGGCGCAGAGAAACTGGCCGGTCAGGTTGACACCGATGACCATGTTCCACTCGGCCAGCGTCATCTCCTCAAGAGGCGCGTCCCGCTGCATCCCGGCGTTATTGATCAGGATGTCGATCGTGCCCATCTCGGCCTTCATCCGGGCAAACATCGCCAGGACCTCATCTTCCCTGGAGACATCGGCCCGGTGTGCGTAGGCCCGGCCGCCGCTTCTTTCGATCTCGGCAACCACCTCTTCGGCCTTGTCCTCCTCACGGGCGAAGTTGACCACCACCTCGGCCCCGGCCTTCGCCAGCTCGATGGCCACGGCTCTGCCGATGCCCGAGCTCCCGCCGGTGACCAGCGCCTTCTGCCCGGTCAAAAAACTCACCGCATGGCAGCGCGGCATTTCAACCTTCGGTAATGAATCCGTGACCATAACGTTGCCTCCTAGAACTTTTCAGTGTGATTCTTCCGGGTAGGGTGCACTCCGTGCACCAGGTGCATGGAATGCACCCTACAAAAAAAGATCGATTTGCGCTGTACGTGGAATCAATCTTTCCATCCTCCCGATTGCTGTATCAATTTCGCCACCAGCCCGGTCCAGCCGGTCTGGTGGCCCGCGCCCAGGCCGGCGCCATTGTCCCCGTGGAAGTACTCGTTGAACAGGATGCAGTCCCGAAAGTGAGGGTCGTCCTGAAAGAGGCGATTCCCCCCGTAAATCGGGCGCTCGCCCCGTCCGTTGCGCAGGAATAATCCGATCAGGCGGCGGGACAGGTCGGTCGCCACCTCGCCGAGAGTCATCATCCGTCCCGAGCCGGTGGGGCACTCCACCTGCAGGGAATCCCCATAAAAATGGTGATACTTCTGCAGGGACTCGATCAGCAGGTAATTGATGGGGAACCAGACGGGGCCGCGCCAGTTGGAATTGCCGCCGAACATCCCGCTGCGCGACTCGGCCGGCTGGTAGTCGATGGTATGGGCCTGCCCGTCCGCCCATAAGGTGAAGGGGTGTTCGAGATGCAGCCTGGAAAGCGAGCGGATGCCGTAGGGAGACAGGAACTCGTTTTCATCCAGCATGATCCGCAACACCTTCACCAACCGGTCACGGTTGACGACCGACAGCAGCCGCCGCGCATTCTTGCCCGGCGACTTGACGCAGGCGACATTGCCCTGGTCGCGCAGGTAAATCCGGTTGTCGAAGAACCAGTTCATTCTCCGTTTGAAAACCGGCAGGCTTTCGACCAGATCGTGTTCCAGCGTTTCGACCGCGAGAAGCGGCATCAAGCCCACCAGCGAGCGGACCTTGAGCGGAATCACGCTGCCGTCCGGCATGTGCATGGTGTCGTAAAAGAAGCCGTCTTCCTCGCTCCAAAGGCTCACGCCGCCGCGGTAAGCGCCGCTCATGGCCCTGGCTATGCGCAGGAAATGCTCGAAAAATTTACTGGCGGTATCCTGATAGACGGGATCGGTCCGCGCCAGTTCGAGGGCTATCTTGAGCAGCGCCAGGGAGTAGAAGCCCATCCAGGCCGTGCCGTCTGATTGATCGATGTGGCCGCCGGTGGGCAACGGCTTGCTGCGGTCGAACACGCTGATGTTGTCCAGGCCGAGGAACCCGCCTTGGAAGACGTTTCGCCCGTCACGGTCTTTTTTGTTCACCCACCAGGTGAAGTTCATCAGCAGCTTATGGAAGATCCCTTCCAGGAAATGGGTATCGGCCCTGCCGGCCTGCTTGGCATCGATCTTATAGACCCGCCAGGCGCCCCAGGCGTGCACCGGCGGATTGACATCGCCGAAGTGCCACTCATAGGCCGGCAGCGCCCCGTTCGGATGCATGTACCATTCGCGGGCCATCAGGTTGAGCTGGCGTTTGGCGAATTCCGCATCCACCAGGGCCAGAGGGATGGCATGGAAGGCCAGGTCCCAGGCGGCGTACCAGGGATACTCCCACTTGTCGGGCATGGAGATGATGTCGAAATTGTTGAGATGCTCCCACTGGTGGTTGCGCCCGGCCGACCGCGACACCGGCAGGTCCGCCTGCACAGGGTCGCCGTGCAGCCACTGCTCAACGTTGTAATAGAAAAACTGCTTGGTCCAGATCATCCCCGCCAGCGCCTGGCGCTGAATCGCCTGCTGCTCGGGCCCGACATCGCGCTGGATCGCCGCGTAAAAGGCATCGGCCTCGTCCATCCGCCGGTCGAAATGCAGATCGAAATCTTCAAAAGGTTTCTCAAGCGGGATCGAGGCAAGCCGTAGAAGCAAGGTGCACGCCCCCTGGGAGGGAATCCGGCAGCGATACCAGGCGGCGGCTTTCGTGCCCTCACCCGCCGGATTGACGGCATGGAGTTCCCCACCGACCACATGGCGGTGGAAGGCATCCTTGACGTAGCCACTCACATTCGGCCGCCCGAACAGCCTCGCGGTGTTGGTCTCGTTTTCGGTGAAGAGCAGCTCCGGTGGACCTGAGCCGTCCGCTTTGCCGGCATAGAGGAAATATTCGCCGGCAGCCGGGTGGGAAAGATGTACGGTTGCAGTACCATCCGGATCGTCTATCCGCTTCAGCACCGGGCGACACGGCACATCTCCCATAGGCCCGGCTTCATAGCCGAAACTCCAGGTGTTGCGGAACCAGGCCGTCGGCAGCAGATCGAGCGGTGCCCCATCGGGCCCGCGGTTATGGGCGGTTATCCGGATCAGGATATCGTCGGACGAGGCTTTCGCGTATTCCACGAAGACATCGAAATAGCGGCTTTCGGTAAAGACACCCGTATCCGCCAGCTCGTACTCGAAGTCGTCAAATCCGCGGGCGCCGTTTTCCGCCACCAGCTCGGCGTAGGGATAGGCGGCCTGGGGATATTTATAGAGCATTTTCAGATAGCTGTGCGTCGGCGTGGCGTCGAGGTAAAAGTAGTACTCCTTGACATCCTCGCCGTGGTTGCCCTCAGTTCCCGTCAGGCCGAAGAGCCGTTCCTTGAGGATCGGATCGCGGTGATTCCACAGGGCCAGGGCAAAGCAGATATACTGATACCGGTCAGAAATGCCGGCAATGCCGTCCTCGCCCCAGCGGTAGGCCCGGCTGCGGGCGTGGTCGTGCGGCAAATACTCCCAGGGGTTGCCGGCAGGGCTGTAATCCTCCCGCACGGTCCCCCAGGAGCGCTCGCTGAGGTACGGCCCCCATTTCTTCCAGTTTGCTTTTCGCTCACAATGCTCTTGAAGTCGCTCGTGCTCCGCAGTTTGCATCGTGCCTCCCCTTCTTTGCCCTCTTCATTCCAGCCGTTTGGGGCTTGAAAAAGCAATGCGCCGCAGGGTGCATTCCATATTTGATCGTTCCCACGCTCCAGCGTGGGAACTCACCTTGGACGCTCCCGCGTCCCCGATTCGTTAGAGCCACAAATCGATCCCGATCAGCCCCGGTTGTCCCTCTTCATGATCACATAGTGGCTTTCGGCCATGTGCGTTTGCCGTCGACTCGGGACGCTGGAGCGTGGTAACGATCGAGCTTAAGACCGTAGCTGTATTCCATGCACCTGGTGCATGGAATGTACCCTGCAGAATCGTGCTCCGCCGTTTTTGCTTCGTCATCCTCCTGTTTAAGCGTCTGTTGCCGTAAGCAAATCACCTCCTCAAGGCCATGAGATTATGGAATATCCCTCTGACGGTCGGGGTGAGACGCGCACGGTTGTAGGCATCGCCGCATTGCCGGATGGCCTCGGCGGCGGTCGGATAGGGATGGATGACCCCGGCGAGGCGGCCAAGCCCCATTCCGGCCTGCATCGCCACTGTAATCTCGCTGATCATATCGCCGGCATGGCTGCCGACGAAGGTCGACCCCAGGATCCGATCCCCGCCCTTTGCCACATGAATTTTGACATAGCCGGTGGTCGCGCCGTCGACGATGCTTCTGTCAAGGTCGCGGAATTCACGCTTGAAGGTGGCGAAGGGGATATTGCGTTCCTCGAGATCTCTCTCGTACAGCCCGACATGGGCGACCTCCGGGTCGGTGTAGGTCGCCCAGGGGACCAGCAGGTCCGACACCTTGTCCCGCCCCAAGAACAGGGCGTTTTTTATGACCAGACGGGCCATGAAATCGGCCATGTGGGTGAATTGATACCTGCCGGCGACATCCCCCACCGCGTAGATGTCGGGATTGGTCGTCTGCAGCCTGTCGTTGACGGTCACACCGAGCCGGGCGTCGAACTCCACCCCCGCCCGTTCCAGGCCGAGACCGTCGACCGCCGGTTTTCGGCCGGTGGCGACCAGCAGGGCATCGAATTCGAAGTACTTTTCCGTGCCGCCTTCATCGAGAATCACCCGGATCGGTCCCCCGCCCTTGCCTTCGATGCGCTTGTACTGGGAGTTGAAGGCGAAGAGCACGCCATCCTTCTGCAGTGACTCTTTAACTTTTTCAACCGCTTCCGGTTCTTCCTTCGGCAGAATCCGCTCGTCGCGCGAGAACACCGTCACCTGCGCCCCCAGGCGTTGAAAGGCCTGGGCCAATTCCACGCCGATCGGTCCAGCGCCGATCACGCCGAAGCGCCTCGGCAGCTCCGTCAGATTGAAGATCGAGCTGTTGGTGAGATACGGGACATCGGCCAACCCCGGAATTTTGGGAATGGCGGCGGTCCCGCCTGTGGCGATCACCGCTTTGGCGAAGGTGAGCGTCTTGCCGTTCACCTCGATACTGTTCTTCCCGGTGAAAACACCTCGGCCCATGAAGAGATCGACGCCGAGCTGCCCCGAGTATCTCTTGGCCGAATCGACCGGCGAGATCTCCGCCCGCAGACGGCGCATCCGCTCCATCACATAACCGAAGTCGACGGCAACCTTCCCCTCGACCCGCACCCCGAACCGTCCGGCATCGCGCACCGCGGCAGCCGCTTTTGCGCAACGCAACAGCGCCTTGGACGGAACGCAGCCGACATTGAGGCAATCTCCCCCAAGCAGATGCGACTCAACCAGGGCCACGCGTGCGCCGACCCCGGCCGCCCCGGCAGCCGAGACCAGGCCGCCCGCCCCGGCGCCGATCACCACCAGGTTGTAGTGTTTCGGTTGCGGGTCCAGCCATCTTTTGGGATGGACATTATCGAGGAGCCTGGCGTTATGCTCATCGAGGGGAGAGACGCCGATCGCCTCGAGATCGATTCTATCCATATTCGCCAGGTCGGCATCGGGCTCCGGCAGGGTCGGCTGCAGCGAGCCTTCCGCGCCTTTCGCCCCGTTGAGCATGTCGAGAAAGTCCGACCACTTCACCGCGCTCCCGTCGGCCACGGCATCCGGAATACTGCCATGGTCCTCGTCGGAAGCAAAACGATAAAAGAGGTACTCGTTCTTAAAGGCGTGAGCGCGCTGCACATGATGAAATATCCCCGCATGCAGCATGACATTGCCCAGGCGGACGGCATCGTCCACGCTTGCCGCCAGGCCCTTCTCGATCAGCTTGGCGACCGCCTCGCGGCCGACAAAGCAACTCGCATAGCTCTTTGGCGGGAAGCCGTACTGACGATCCCGAATATCGACGATTTCCCGTAAGGAGCGTCTCAGCGCTTCGAGATCGGTGCTTTCTAAGGAAACCAATTCGTCATTTGCATTCTCATTGTCCATGGTCACTCCTCACTTGGCAGTTTCTTATTCGCACTGTCTGATTCCGCTCCTCCAACTCGATACCGCACCGTTTATTTGTAATTTGACCTAACATTTTAACATATGCGCACTTATACTTAAGAAGCCATAGTCCCGGATGGAAATAATCATCTTTGAAAAGATGGAGTTTATCCGAATAGGAGGACACCGATGAAACCCTCGACAGTCATCATCATGTTGGCTCTTGGAGGAGCGCTGGTGCTCGGCTCGCTGCTGCTTCGAGTCCTCTCCGGTGGCAAATACGAGATCAAGACCATCGACCTGGTCTTCCTCGTTATCCCCCTGCTGGTGATGGCATTAGCCACAGGCAGGCTCAAGGGGATCGATCTCTTCGGCGTGAAGGCGGATCTCTCCGAGCTGTGGGCGGCAGCGGCGCAGACCAAAATCGAGGGCCAGGTGGCGCCGGAAGGTTCCGCGACCATCCAGGATGCCATGCAGATGCTGGGGATGGGGTCAAAAGGCGGCAGCCAGGAGCTGCGGCAGTTGATCGAGCGCAAGATCCAGGCGCTCGAGTTCAAGCTCGGCCATGGCGGTTACTACGGGCCGGCAATCAAAAACTACTTCGATGCGCTGTCAGGGAGCTCCTCCCTCCGTGTCGTCGTGGTGAATAAACCGGATGGCAGGTTATTCGGCATGTATAACGCAGCCGACCTGCTCGGATACCTGCGAGTTGCAGGCGACCAGGGCTACGACCTATTCCAACAGCTCCTGAACAACGGCAGCGAGGCGGATCGGGCAGAGCTGGCAAAACTGCCGGGCTTTGTGAGCGCCGACCATGCGACCACCCCAACCACTTCAAAGCGCGATGCCCTTGCACGCATGGAGGAACTCAATACCGATATCCTCCCGGTAATAAACGAGCAACAACACTTCATCGGCACGGTCGAGCGCAACAAGCTCACCGCAAGCCTTATCTTGGCAGTAACCGATAAGCTGGAACGCCTCTAAGTTGGAAGGTTTGCCTTCCTGAGCTTCCGTGAATAAATACTCCTTGTCAATCAGAGAAAACTTCCAACACCCAAAAAACATCGATGTGAAATTGCCGAAATTTCAACAGATATTACCACTCATGCAGTTAATTAATACTTAGTGCCGCAGTCGCATAACAGGCGATTTTCCCCAGAAATCGTGCATCGAGGTGGTCTGAAACACAGATTTCCTCATCCGAATACCGTTATAATACTAAGTAAAATTTCCACTTAGGCCCCACGAACTAACAGGAATAACACTCAAAAGCCGCATCAAAATCCGGCATGGCAATTCGCTTGTCAAAGGGTGGGAACTCGTCTATCATGCCATGAAGTTCTTACATTTCTATTACATAGGAAAGCCAAGAATAAACAACAACGGATGAATGCTCTAGAACAAGATTCAAATCGGTTCTAGGAAAAAGGGTGTGTAATGCCACAATGTGGTGATTATTCATCCCGAAAATCCTCTGCGGCCTATTAAACGTTAAATTTTAGATTAAAAACAAAGATTATATGAAAACAATAGACTTAGTTGAACTCGTCAAGAAAACAATCAATGAATTTTTTTCTATAAATATTTCATTAGAAAAAGAAATTTTCTTTAAAGGAAACAATCTTGAAGAATTGAACGAAGATATTAAAACAGGAATTGAAAGCGGAGTTATTCACAAAGCCGGATTATATATAATTGGAACTGAAGATGATATTTTGTATATAGGTGCAGGCGGGAAAAGCAAAAAGACAGAAGATGGGGGAACAATGGGCCATCGAGTAATTCAACATTTATATAAAACTGATTGGAAAGAAAACGCGAGAAATGTTTGTTTAATCCCAGTATATCCACAGGAATTCAGCAGACTAGCAGAGCAAATAGCTTTCGCTATATATTTTCAAAACTACAAGTATCTGCCTTCTAAAAATAAGGATTGGAGATAAATTAATTTAACCACCGGCTACACTCGGACCCCGCAAACAGCGCGGGTCCGGTGAGCCGGACGTTAGCTATTTATAAAAATGACTAGAATTAAAATCATTATATATTCTCTGCTGATCCAAATAGCGGCTATAATAATAACAAATTTATTTGCTGCAGGAGGGCATGGAACTTATATACCATTTAGAGTTTTTTTTCCTTACACAATGTTATCAACCGTTTTTTACGAAGACATAAGAAGTCCATTTATAATCATAATGTTTTTCCAATATATACTCTACGGGATAGTCTTGTATTTCACTTTCAATACAAAGTATTTGAAAAACGCTTTTTCTTTTTTGGCATTTTGCCATATCTTCTCAATGTTAATTGGCTTCATTTATATGAACGAGTATTTTGTTTAAAGACAATAAAAATAAGCTAACAACCGCCTCCACGCGGACCCCGCAAACAGCGCGGTCCGGTGAGGCGGAACGTTAGCAAATCTAAGGTGACAATATGCGCATTACCGCATTGACAGCAAAGAACTTTAAAACATTAGAAGACATTTCAATAAAGTTTGAGAACAACTATTGTGCGATCTCAGGGATTAATAACTCAGGGAAATCTTCTCTCATAAAATTGATTTTGAATCTATTATACAGCGGTGAGAGACCTTGGGCTTCTGATTATGAAGGTTTTGATTTTATAGAGGATAAAACACAATGGTGTGACTAGGAAGAAATATCAGTTGAATACTGTCTAGATATATCAAAAAATGATGATCCGTCTTTAGTATTGTTTATTGAAAAAATTGCAAATATTTCACTCAGTGATAATGAAAGTATATGTATAAAATACATTATCGATTCAACAGGGAGCAAAAACATTGAAGCAACCATACAAAAGATTCGCATCGAAGAACAAGCTGCGAGGGAGATTGCAAATAAATTAAAAACATCAAAGTTGCTATTTTTACACAATTCTACAATGTCTTCAGACGATAACTATTTTGTATCAAGAGGTCGTCTTAGATCTTTTTACCAAGTAATGTTGTCAGATGAAGAGCAAAAATCTTTATATTCTGCAAGGAAAACTGTTGCTCAAAAAGTGCAGCAACTTGCTAAGCATCATAAGAGTGACTTGTCATCATTGCTTGGGCGATTAAGTGAAAAATATGATGTTGAATTTTCGAGCATAGAGTCATTTTCGTCAAAACATGTGCCATTTATTATCAACCTGAAAGATAAAAAAGTTCAAATTCCACTAACAGAATGGGGCAGTGGAACGCAAAATCGTACTCAAATATTAATGTCGATACTCCAAGCAAAAAGCATAAAAGAGCAGGGAGACCCAAAGGATAAAATTACCCCTATTGTAATAGTTGAAGAACCCGAAAGTTTTCTACACCCATCGGCTCAATCTGAATTTGGCAAGTTATTGCGTATCCTCAGTGCGGAATTAGGTATACAAATAATTGTTACTACTCACAATCCGCACATGCTCAACCATGAGCAACCAGCTGCGAACATACTTTTGGCTAGAAAACATGAAAGCCAAAAAACTACATCTACTTTTCAAGTCGACACAACGGGCGAGAAATGGATGGCTCCTTTTGCGGAGCACCTAGGAATGTCTGCTAAAGAGTTTGAGCCATGGGGCGCAGCTTTTACTGCAAAAAAAGCAAAAGTGCTGCTGGTAGAAGGGGATCTAGATGTCGAGTATTTCAATCACATTCGTGATCACAAATTAACTGCTCCCAATTTGCAATCCGATATAGACATTGTACCATATGGTGGTAAAGGAGTTTTTAAAAACACTTTATTGGTCAAATTCGTACTGAATAGTTTTGATTCTGTTTATGTAACATTTGACAAAGACGCAGAGGTAGACTCTGTGCGTTGCCTAGAGAGATTGGGACTAAATCATTTGAAAGATTTTTGCCCAATTGGTGTTTCAAGGCCAGGAAAAGACTGCATAGAGGGGATTGTACCACAAAGAATTATTGAAAATGTAATGACTGGGGACCTTGCTTTGGCTCTTAGCTCAGCTGTAGCCGATGAAAGAAAAACTGCTAAAGATAATCTCAAGAAACTAGTGCTAGAAGAGTTCAAGAAACATATTGACTATACTGAGGAAGAAATGGCTGAGTTCTGTAAAATAATAAAGAAGGTTAATAAAAAACTAAATTGCTAAACATTGCATTCACCATACTGCAAGAAGCGCGCCTAGCTGATGCGATGTTCTTGGGCGTGCCGCTGTTGATGCAGGTCGTTGTGAACGTGAAAGCCTATCGGCTTAAAAAGAAATAAAAGTAAACTTATAAAAACAAAAGCAACAAAACTTTTTTTAGGGTCAGTTGATATACCAAGGCCATAATTGAGAGTATTTCTCATAAAATAATGAAGCTAATATCGGTTAGGGATGGCGAACTAATATTTTGACAAATACTGGATTTTTGAAATCTGCCTTTTCTTACAGACTCGTTAGCTGTAAATAATGCATAAGATAAAGATAATAATTGGTCAAATTTTATACTGCGCTCAAAAGCTACTCCCTCGGTATTAATATAAACCATAAATTGGGTTAGGTGAACATAATCCACTGTTATAGTTTGTGCCCGACAACTATTCTGTTTCATATGGACATTATTAAACAATTAAGGGGGAATTATGACATCTTATTCAGTCCAAAAGATATTCATTGCCGGAGCAAGTGATGTTCAAAAGGAACAGACTGCCGCCCAAAACATTATCCACGAAATTTCTACCGTCACTGAGGAGCCGATGCAAATCATCTTGCTTCCTTACGTTTGGCATCATGAAACCCCACTTTCTCCTCTTGGAGGATCTGATCCTCAGCACATATTCAATGAAAAACTCGAAAACAGCGATATTGTAGTACTGATTGTAGGGCGTAAATATGGTAAAGGCAACACTGAAAGCGAAGCGAATCTAGCTATTAGACTGAACACCAAATCGTTCCAAAAAGAGGGGCGACCAAAACCACAGATAATCGCTTTCTTTAAAAAACTTGAAGCAAACGATGATCCTGGCAGCGAAAGACAAAAAGTTGAAGGTTTAAAACATCGGTTGGCCGAGGAAGCTCGTGTGCTCCCCGTCGAATATAACACCTTAGAAGAATTTCAGCTTAAGCTAACACACGCCCTCTACAAGAGCATTATCCGATTTCGACACTCAACCTTTAAACACCGAGCCCTAAGTTCTTTTTGGAATCTCGGAATTGCTGAAGGCCATCAACTCCGCCTTGACATTATTTATCCTGGAGTCGATGACCCAATACCAGCTGCAGAATATTGGAGTCGACGACTCGTGCCAAACATTGTTTTCGAGGATTCGAAAGCTATCCAGAAACTAGACAAGACATTTCGGCTCATCGGCCTCCGGTCTTTTAAATATTACAACTGTACTGATATACCTGATGATTTTAAATACCATAACAGGGTATGGCTTTGCCTACCAAGAAACAGAGCCGCACAGCATGCCCTTCAAAATTACAGACACCAATGCCTATTTAAAATGGTTCAAAATAGCCCTGATATGCCAGGCATGATACATTGGCGCGCCCCCTCTGCAACTACCTCTACTGAGGTTATTTCACCATTGGGACGATACCTCGCATTGCAAAGAGAAATTGCAGTGGGAACAGCTCCCTTACATTGGTCGGGAAAACTTCGCAACATCATAGCAAAAGACTACGGTATCATTGCCAGGTTTTCAGTCGATAGCAACCTCCCCATGACGAAGGGAAGCCTCAAAGAATATTTTTTTGCTGGGATCAGAGGATTAGGAACCTGGGGAGCAGGATGGTACATTGATCGCAGATATAGCGATTTCACATCCTACGGTTCTTTCGACGACATACAAATTCTTGTCGAGGTGACATATGCCAATGGGAGGATTGATTGTGTAAAAGACGTATCGAAAGAATCGCAAAGCTATTTTGATGAGCAAAACAGTGAGAACAAGCTAATTGATATAATTAAAGAATATCAATCGAGGTCTATGATTCAATAGATCTATTTGAATGACACGATTGACATATACGCCGTATTTGATGACATCAATTCGGCAGCTTTAAAGATTCATTCTATCGACTTGGAAGGATGCTAATATAATGAGAGACGATAGAGAATGAGGTTAATCAGTGATATCTATTTATCTTCTGAAATAATACTTGGGAATTGCGGGCTATAATGCGGTTAGCGGATTAATAGCTGAGATAAATCATGATAAACACAACACGAATATTAATTCCCAAAAAGGTACTTGTCTAAAATCAGAAAATGCACCGAATAACCGGTGTTTTTTTTGATAGGTAACATAATATTAAAAATGAATAAATCATTTTAATAACGAGGCTGTTCCTTTGTTCATCCGTAAAGTATCTATGAGGGGGCGATCGGGTAATTGGCCGTCCTATCTCGATGCAAAAAGGAGACATTGTGAATGAACTTATAAACTGGATAAGACAGTATTCGATTCCGGTAGTTATCCTTTTGGCTTGCGGTGCTGCGTTAGTCTTCGTCTTACGCCACGTTGTTGAAAAGGCAGTGGATAATCAATTCGAGAAGAGACAAAAACGCTTGGAGCTGCTATTGGAGAGACGTTCCAAATTTGAGGAGAAAGTGCTTCTTGACCAGTACGAGGCTGTGGCAAAGCTTCAATTAAAGCTTGCCAGCATTGGTGCTGACATTAATAGAATGCGTAGCGGTATCAAGGTGGAAGGGTTGATGAAAGGTAAAGACATTGTACCGCTATCAGAAGTTTACATTGAGCTACAGGCTAAGCGCTTCCTTCTCAAGGAAGGATTCTACGAACTCCTCAGCAAAGAGGCAGACAATCTGCTAACGTTCGGTAATGCAAATGACCCCGACGAAGTATCAAGACTTGGTCGCGAATTCCTAGAACTGAACGAAAGCTTCCGGAAGGAAATGAACCTCGTTTTCGGCATTGAAAAGATGAGTTGGACTGAGCTTGGATCCATCCAAAAGTAAAGGGCCGACAACAGCTTCAACTCGGGCTGGCTTTTCCGCTACCTTCAAAGTCAACCGGATAAGCTGATCGTCGTGATTGGTACGAGAGGAGGATAATGGACGCGAAGTGGGTCTTGCAGTTAGTTCTAGCCGCACTGCTCAGCGGTGCAGTAGCATCGTCCATAATAGGCGTTACCTTCCACAGATACGTTACACGTATCGAGCAAGAGATAAAGTCTCAGCGCACGTGGAAGGAGCAATCGGTTTCCAGTTTGCTAGGTCCGGTGAACATGCAGCTTGATCGGACAAAACGGGCATATGACCGATGGAATTCCAAGAATTTGTACCTTGAGGCAAAAGTAATTAAGGAGGGCAACCAGACCGTCCGTAACCTTCTATTGACAAAAGGCCACCTGATCCCTCCTGAACTGCTCGAGGACGCAGGGAGGCTCATTGAGCATTATGACGTATGGTTAGAGAAGTTTGAAAAACAGCGTCTTACGGACAAGCCAGACCTGGACAGCCCTTTTACTTTTGTCGCTCCCGAAGGATATCCATTTCCATGGGAATCTGCCGACAGTTTTAAGAAAAAGTTCCGGGTATACTGGGAAGAGTTATATGGGGGCGGCTAGATCAGGATCCAGCCGCCTCGCCTGACAATAATTCCGAGAACCAAGGATTTTCCAGCCTCGACCTCTCCACCCGGGCTTTGATGTCAAACGATCTTGATTTCCCCTGCTCCCGTTGCTAAAGTCCCGCCTATGAAAGGCAATTTTTTATTCGAGCCCGGACCTGATTTCGATACCGATTTGGATGCTCCGCCCGGCAAAGGTGCCTTTCCCTTTTTTCCTTCCCAGCAATTATCAAAAGGACGGTTCGATGATCCAATCCATTGTGGCAATCAGCATCGGCGCATCGGCGGGGGCGGTGTTGCGGTGGCTGCTCGGCCTGTCGCTCAATTCGCTGTTTCCGTCGATCCCGCCGGGGACGCTGGCCGCCAATCTGATCGGCGGGTATCTGATCGGCCTGGCCGTCGCCGTTTTTGCCGGCCATCCCGAACTTGCGCCGGAATGGCGTCTGCTGGTCATCACCGGCTTCCTGGGGGGCCTGACCACCTTTTCCACCTTCTCGGCGGAGGTGACGGTCCTGCTCGAGCAGGGGCGGGTCCTCTGGGCGGGCCTGGCGATCTCGGCTCATGTGGTAGGGTCGCTGGTCATGACCATGCTCGGGCTCGCGACGGTTGCCCTGATCCAACGCAGTTGAAAGGAGGGATTATGCACGGTTATCAATTGACCTTTTTCACCCAGCAGGACCGCAAGCACCACGGCCTGCCGCTCGGCCAGTGGCTGATCGAGGAGGCGCGCAGCATGGGGATCGGCGGGGCGACGCTCATTCCGGCGGCGGAAGGTTTCGGCCATGACCGGAAGATCCGCTCCGCCCACTTCTTCGAGCTGGCCGGACAGCCGGTGGAGGTGACCATGGCGGTCAGCGAGGCGGATGCGGAGAGGCTCTTTGCGCGATTGAGGGATGAGGCGATCAATATCTTCTTCGTCAAGGCCCCCATCGAATTCGGCATGACCGGTGAGCTGCCATGATGGCAGCGGTGCGCAGTCTGCCGCGAACCGTCTGGCTGATCGGCCTGATCAGCATGATCAACGATGCGGCCTCAGACATGCTCTACCCGCTGATCCCGCTCTATCTCTCCTCGGTGCTGATGGCCGGCCCCAGGGCCCTGGGCATCATCGAGGGCATCGCCGAGGCCACCTCGAGCCTCCTGAAGCTTTTTTCCGGAGTGCTCTTCGATCGCACCCAGAAGGCCAAGCCCTGGATCGTCTTCGGTTACAGTCTCGCGGGCTTTGGCCGACCGCTGATCGCTTTCGTGACCAGCTGGCCGTTTCTGCTGGCTATCCGCTTCGCCGACCGTGTGGGCAAGGGGCTCAGGACCTCGCCCCGTGATGCCCTGCTCGCCTCCAGCGCCGGCGTGGAGATGCGGGGGCTGGCCTTCGGACTGCACCGGGCGATGGACAACGGCGGAGCGGTGGTGGGACCCTTCATCGCATCCCTGCTCCTGGCCGCCGGCTTATCGCTCAAGGAGGTGTTCCTGTGGTCGATCGTGCCCGCCCTGCTCTGCCTTGGTTTCTCCCTCTCCCTCCGCGAGCCTGACAACGGGGCCGGACCACCCGTGAAAGATCTCAGTTTCAGCCTCTCCGGAATGCCGCCGGCCTTCAAGCGTTATCTCCTGGTCGTCGCCATCTTCACCCTGGGCAATTCCTCCAACATGTTCTTGCTGCTGCGAGCCACGGAGCTGGGGGTGGCGCAGGCGCACATTCCGCTCCTCTGGGCGACGGTATCGGTGGTGGCGATGCTCTTCTCGACGCCGCTGTCTGCCCTGTCGGATAAATGGGGCCGGGTCCGCCTCCTTGTCGCCGGTTACCTGGCGTATGGGATGTTCTATTTCTTCATGGGCGGGATCGCCGGGAGCGGCCTGCTCCTCTTCAGCCTTTTCGCCTTCTACGGCATTTTCCTGGCTGCCACCGAAGGGGTGGAAAAGGCCCTGGTCGCCGATCTCGCCCCGGAAGGGCTCGAGGGCAAGGCCTTCGGCTGGTTCAATTTGATCGCGGGCATCATGCTGCTGCCGGCCTCGGTGGTCTTCGGCTGGATCTACCAGCGTTTTTCGCCGTCGGCGGCATTTTCCTTCTCCGCGGCGTGTGCGGCTCTGGCCGCCTTGCTTCTTGGTGGCTGGGTGAAGCCCGCTCGACCGGCGTAAGGCCGCTCTACCAGCGTAAATGGTTCCTGAAAATGGAGTACTGGAACGGCGAAGTCCGGCGTGGCCTGTTAAGGTCGATTTCGATAGCGATCCCGATTTCGATTTCGATTGCTTCCATGATGGATTTCTACAAAGAGCCCCCGGGTATCAAACGGCCGCGAACTTTTTACTGATGAACCTGAACTCTTCCTGTCGAAGAAAGAGGGCTTCGGCGATTTTCGGGTCGAATCGGGATTTCATGGCTTTCATGATCTCTGCGGTGGCCTTCTCATGACAATCCCGTTCTTGCAAACTGCAGTCGGAGGTCAGCTCCTCATAGGCATCGGCGACGGCCATGATCCTGGCCTCGATGGGTATTTGATCCTTCTTCAAGCCGTAAGGATAGCCCTTTCCATCCCACCGTTCATGGTGGAAGTAGGCAATATTTTTTGCCATTGACAAGAAACTATTCTCCCGGCCTTCGCCTTCCATCTGCGCGATGACGTTGCCCCCGATCAAGGTGTGGCTGCGGATTTTTGCCTCTTCCTGTTCCGTCAGGGGCAGGCATTTTTCCCAAAGGGCGTCTGGAATGGAAACTTTGCCGATATCGTGGAGGATCGCGGCATGATAAATATCCTGAATGAAGTCGGGCGAAATGGTTTTCATGAATTCCCGTTGCCGGGAGAGCTGAAGCGCGAGAATCCTGCAGTACTCCCGTATTCGTTCAAGATGGTTTCTTGGGGTGAAATCCCTGTATTCCGAGAGTTTCGCCAATGCCATGATCGCGGCGTTTTCAGTTTGCTTCTTCAGCTCCAGGGTTTCGAACAACCGTTTCTCGAGCTCGCATCTGGTGCCGATGTCCCTGATGACCAGCAAGATCCCAAGGCTTTCGCCTCTCCTTTCTACCAGGCTGATGTTTATCTCGGTCTGGCAGGTGGAGCCGTCCGACCGAATCAGGGTGAGACCGCAGGATCGCAGAGGTTTTCCTAAGGCCAGGGCGTTTGTCATCAGGTTTGTCAAGGTTATCCTGTCGTCATTGGAGACAACTTGCAGAAACGAAGTCACGTTATCGACACGGTCTGCCAGGAAATTGTTTGTAAACGACTGATTGGACATAATGATTACGCCATCCGGCATGAGCACGACCACATCGTCGGCTATTCGATCAAAAAGCAGACGATACCGCTCTTCGGTCGCGGCCTGCAGGAGAGTCCTTCTATGCACCTCCTCTTCCAGCCTTACGACGTGACCGGAAAGTTCCCTGTTGGCCTCGAGTTCCTGCTGCCGCAAAAGGAATTCCTTTCGCCGCGCCTTGCTCTCCGCCCAGCTCTGCGTTGCGATGATGAAGACAAAGCAGATCATGAAAAACAGGTTATTGAATACCCCGATGGAAAACCCCGGATCCTCGGCAAGCAGTACGGTGAAAGCGTAGCAGCAGACTATGAACAACCCGCTGAGGATGCTTTGAACGGCGGTGAGGCTCGCAAGCGTCGAATAGATGCTCATTGCCACTATCAGCCCGACATAATAATGGGAATCCTCCCCACCCATTCGATAAATCATGACCAGAAGAATGAAGGATATCAGCAGGTATTCGGTGAAGCCGATGAGTGCGGCTTTCTTTTTGTTGCTGTCGAGATAATTGGCGATGAGCAGAATGAGGCTGAAAAAGGCGACAGCGAACCTGTAACCGACAAATTCCTGAAAATATTCCGGAAGAATGATGTAGTCGAGAACCCCGAACAAGACGGTCAGAGAGCCGCCGACCGCTGTGATATGGTAGGCGCGGCGATGACGGAGATCTTTGAGTTCCTCCAGGTAGGTTGCGAACATCATAGCCCCTAATGCGTATTGTCTTTTGTCTTCTTGAATTCCCTCTCACCCAGAAGAAAGGCGTCGACGACAGCGGGATCGAAATGCTCGCCGCTTCCCTGGATGATGATTCTTTTTGAACGTTCATGGTCGAATTCCGGCTTGTATACCCTGCGCGTTGTCAGGGCGTCGTAGACATCCGCCAGCGCGACAATCCTTGCCGACAGCGGAATCGCCTCTCCCGCAAGTCCTTCCGGATACCCGGAGCCATTCCACTTTTCATGGTGATACAGGGTGATCTCCTGGCCCATTTTCAAGAAAGAGGTCTTCTCGGGGCCTGTTTCAGCTTCCCGCAGGGTAGTGCTGCCGACGATGCAATGCTTCTTCATGATGTCGAATTCATCCTTGTCGAGTTTGCCCGGTTTGAGCAGGATGCTGTCCGGTATGCCGACCTTGCCGATATCATGGAGAACGGAGGAGTGGAAGATATCTTCGGTGAAATCCTTGGTAATGATGCTGTTCAGCTCCGGTTTCTTTTTCAGCTCTTTGGCGAGGATATAGACATACAGACGGATACGGTCGAGGTGGGCGCCCGTGTCGTCGTCCCTGGCTTCGGCGAGTTTGGCCAGACCGAAAATCGTTGCCTGGCGGGAGGTGTCGATCAGCCTCTCCGATTCGAGAATCTGCCGTTCCATGCGTTTGGTCAGCGAGATATCGCGAAAGATGAGCTGAAAAGAGACGGAATTTTTCTCCATCACGACAAGATTCCCGCTGACTTCCACATCTATGGGAGGCCCGTGTTTACTTTTCAGTTGCAGCTGCAGGTCATGGAGATCCTGATCCTTGTAAATTCTATCGGTGATCTCCGTGAAGATATCCGCGTCGGGATCCTCTGAAAGCAAATATTCCTGAATATTGACATCCTTGAGCGCTTCCGGCGAAAGGCCTAGAAGAGCCAGGCTATGTTCGTTCGCCATCCGGACAACGCCCCTTCTGTCGACCAGGACCGCCAAATCCATAAGATTGTTGTAAAGATCGCGAAACTTGAGATCCGATTCCTCCTGTTCGGCCATCCTTTGCTCGATCAGGTGTTCCAGATTGTCGGTATAGTTGGTAAGCTCACAGGAGATTTTCCTGATACTGTTCTTGGCGCGGAACGATCTGAGTCTCAGCTGCATATCGTCCAGGCTCTGGATCGCGGTTCCGGCGACGATTGCGAGGAAGAAAAAAGAATTGGAAATACCGTAAACCGCGTTCTGCGGGTTCAGACCGTTTCCCAGGAGAATAGTGAGAAGATACACCGCGTACATGGAAAGCCCTATGAACAGCGCCTGGGTGGCCCCCAAGGGCAACACCGAGAGGCCACCCGCCACCATCAGCAGTATTCCGACGTAGTAGCCCGAAGTGAAGCCTCCCAGCTGCAGGGTCATGACCGATATGTTCAAGGTCCCGAGAAGCAGCACGAGATACATCAAGACCGGGGCATGCCGCGCGATCGCTGGAAACCGCAGCAGGCCGAGCGAGACCGTCAGCACTGCCAAGAAAACCAGTCGGTAAACCAGAAAAACGCCGAAATTTTCCTTGCAGCATAAATAATCGAGGATGGAAAACAGGGAAAAGAATACTATCCCGAGCCACAGGCAGATGATGGTCCGCTGGTAAAAGAGCTGACGAATTTCATCGCCGAAACCGGCTATTCCATTTCTTTGTGTTACTTCCATTGCTAACTTTTTGTTGCGACGGCAAAAAGATTGACATTCTCTTTCTCAGAGATGACAAGTACGTCTTCCTTGAAAGGAGTTGCAGAAAAGAGTTCCTTCAGATCGTCCTCGCTCCGGTAAATGAGTTCCCATTTCAGCAACTTGTCGAGAAAAATCGAATCCGGATAATCCGCGAAGTTCCCGAGAATGACCGTGCCGCCCGGATTGAGATGGGCATGGCACTGGGTGATCAGCGCGCGGAACAATCTGTCGTCCAGGTAGTCGCACAGGCCCGCGGAGTAGATGATGTCGAATGTCCCGAACTGTTGCGAGGTCCGGCCGATGGCCCATTTGATGACGTTCTCGCTCATGAGACGTATGGAAGCGGAGTGAGGGAAAATATTGACGAATTGATTGGTGTACTGCAGGGCCTCCGAATCGACATCGACGCAGAGCGCTTCGATCCTGCCGCTGAAGTCGCAATCATGGAGAAAATCGAAAAGCTCCCTGTTCGGACCGCAGGCGAGATTCATGATCCGGGTATTTTTCCCTTGCGCGGCGCGCTCGGAGCTGAGACGGGAGATCTCTTCCCTGAGGAGTTTTCGCCGCCCACGTATGGCAAGCGACCCGGGCCTTCCCAGGCAGAAACTGTCCACGATTTCACCGAGCTTCCCTTCCCCTTTGGGTTCATTGGCATAGATGTGCTCCATCATGAGGAAGTCACCGGCGTATCCCTTCGGTTTGAAATAGGCCCGCTCCGCAAAACTGCTGCGCATGAAATACGGGAAGACCTCCATGAATATATGGCCCCACATGACCTCTTCATAGCCGGTCCCCGCCATGGTCTGCTTGAACTCGCAAAGCGAGACGTTCAACTCGCCGAGCACTTCCCGGCAGCGCTCTTCATTTTTTTCATCGGGTATGCCGGTGGCTTCGTTTCTCTGCAGCTGGTGCGAGAGATCGAAAAGCTCGTTTTTGAATTTCTCCATCCGGCCGCTGATAAAATGCCAGGGAGAGGAATTGAGCAGTGAGGCGGGCAGGGGCTTCGAAACCGTGTAGACGCTCGAACGTTTCGAAGGCAGAGACTCGGCGTATGCCGCCAGTGGCTCCCTTTCCCCGGCAACCCTTCTGAATTTCAGGCAGATCCTCTGGGCGAGGTACATGATGAAATTGATGTAGAGGGCAGGATCGGCCTCGCGCATCCTGTTCATGGTTTCGGTGGTGAATACCCCGACCTCCACGTCACCGGTGGCCATGATATCCCGCACCCTCGTTTCACCGTCAAAAAAACCGATCTCGCCGAAGAACTCTCCGGCGCCGATCAGGGCGACCGTTATCTGTGTGTCATTCTGGTGGCAATAGCTCACCTCCACAGTTCCATTGCGCAGATAATAGAAGATGTGGGGGTCATTGGACGGGGAGAGGATCTTTTCCCTCGGGGAAAAAAACCGCAGCTGTATATACTTCAAGACTTCTTCGAGAAGGTTGTCCGGTGTCTGGACGACCTGAGTTGGTGTCAAGGTGTTTTGCATGGGAAACTCCATCTCTTGAATGAAACAAAAAAGATCGAGATTACAATTGGTAAAAGACAACAATGAAGCCAGCTTCTAAACTTCTATGCCACTCGTATGTCAGCTGTCTCCAGGAGGGAAACGAGAAGGGCGGGATGTGCGAAGGACTGCTGATTCCTCATGAGTAGCTGCCGCATGGGAACTGGCGTGCTGTTCCAAGAAGCTTCGAAGTGATTTTCTTTTGGTGCGTTAAGTGTGCACCCCAGTGTCATCAACTGAGTGCATTCCATGCACCTGGTGCACTGACCCCTCGCCTATCAGGGTGCATTCCTGAGTCAGTGATATTGGAGTGCAGCCTACCGGAAACCCTTCCTTTGAAGGCGACTTGGAATTAGAAGTTGTACATCAAACCTGCTGTTACTGCGTGGGCACCTCCTTCGGTAAATTTGCCATCCACCCCCGCAAGTCCTGCACCTGTGAGGTTGGATACGGTCCGTGAAGTATTGTACTGGTACATATAGGATAAGGCGAGTTGCAGATTTTGGCTCTGCTGATAGCGAATCCCGCCGGTATACATGAGGGCATCCGAGTCGGGCAGCTCGAAGCCGAGTGTCCTGTCCGGGACCGGGGTTTCGTCGAAAGCAAAACCGAGCGTAGTTGTCAGTTGCTCCGTCACGGCAAGGGTGGCGCCAAAACGTATGGCATCGCTGTCATCCCAGTTTCTTGCGAGCGGTCGATCGAACGCATCGAAGACGGTTCCGATGAAGGACCGATCGTATTGAAAATCAAGTTCACCGAAAGAAGACCAGAAGGTGCGGTTCCAGGTAATTTCCAGGGTGAGTGCGTCAAGACTGTAGGATGTCGCCAAGCTGAATACCGCGGGAAGACTGACGTCCAGCTTTCCCGACCCGAGGTAACTCAGTATCGCCGCCTCGCCGGCAAGGGCCTGAAGGCTTGCATCGCCTTCGAGCTCCAGGTCGACCTCCGACCTGTAGGTAGCTGCCACCGCCCAGTTCCCGGTGGGACGCACCGTTGCAGCGAGATTGTAGCCGAACCCCGCATCGTCCCCATCCAAATCACGGGACAGGGAGGTGAGCGGCGTCAACTGATCGAATGGAGGCGAGGTGGCAATACTGTTGACTTCACCGTCTCCGTAGACGATACGGATTCCGCCGCCGATACTGAAGTTGTCGACAACCGAATAGGAAAGCGTCGGGTTGGCCTCGACCACGGTAAGCGAGAATTTCCTGGTTGTCGCGGCGGGGAACGGCTGGTCCCAGCTTTTGGCGAGTCCGTACGGGAAGGTCAAGGAAAAGCCGAACCGAAAGTCCCTGTATTCCTTGGAGCTCACGTGGATCAACGGAAGAAAGAACAGCTCCGAGTCGGACGATCCGTCAAGGAGGGGCGACCGGCTGTCGGCATACTCGATGGATGGGAGATACAAGGACGTCAAGCTCGCCTCCATCTGCCAGGAGTCGTCCAGGAAGTTCATATTGGCCGGGTTGTAATAGGACGAATCGGGCCCGGGGGTGAAGGCGACGTGCGCCCCTGCTATGCCTACCGCGGTTACCGACTGGTTGGGGATCTGAAAGCCTGCTCCGTAAGCTGCGACAGGCAGAGAAACCATGAAGAAAACAGTTGAGAGCCTGATTCCAAGCATAGTGCCACCTTCAAGGAGTGTTTGAGGCTCCCTTGAGTTTGTCCGATCTCTGCCCCCAAGGCGCACTCAGATCATAACTTTGCTCATTTGCTCGAAAAAAAGAAAATCGCTTTTTCACGTGAAGATGTCGGTCCTGCCAGGAGCTGTGGATAATAGCATAATCCGACAGACTCTAGGATATTTCTACTCTGTGGTTAGGGATAAAAACAAGCAAACAATATGCCGTTCGATTTACTTTTCAAGTGGCTGCTTTCAAAAAATGCCACAACCGCACAGCAGCTTTTCGCTCTCTGTTTTGCGCCTCGAGCAGCTTGGCTCTCCGGCAAGGCCGCAATTGTCTCCCCTCCGGCCATTTCCTGACAATCATCAGGCCCATGGCACTCTTTTTGCTTCATGCTCTTCATTTGAAAAGCGCCGGTTCATCCGATCTATCAACTCTACCAGGTCCAAAGCCCATGAAGCAGAAAGACGGCAGGTGGTGCGGGAAAAGAACGGCTGGACGAGTCCTGCATGGCAGGCTGTTGCGAGAGCTTTTTTTTGCCGCGAGCCTCGCAGGTATCGCCATACTTCTCGGCGGTTGCAGCGAAATGGTCCTCTTCAACCCCAAGGGACCCATCGGCGAGGTCGAGCGGTTCATCATCCTTACGGCATTCGCGCTCATGCTGCTCGTCGTGGTGCCGGTTATTCTCATGACCCTGTGGTTTGCCTGGCGATACCGGGCCGGCAGCCGGAAGGACCACGATTACGCACCAAAGTGGAGCTATTCCCGCACCATCGAGATTTCCATCTGGGTGGTCCCGGCGATCATCGTCACGGCGCTCACGGTTCTGATCTGGAACAACACCTTCCGGCTCGACCCCATGAATCCCATCCCCTCCTCCAGGCAACCCGTCACTATCGAGGTGGTGTCCCTCGACTGGAAGTGGCTCTTCATCTATCCCGAGGAAAACGTCGCCGTGGTGGGCGAAATCGTCTTTCCAGCCGACGTTCCCCTCGCCTTCCGGCTCACCTCGGATTCGGTCATGACCTCGTTTTTCATCCCCCAGCTGGGTAGCCAGATCTACGCCATGGCCGGGATGCAGTCCAGACTCCACCTCATGGCAAATGAACCGGGAACCTTTTTCGGCCATAACCAGCAATTCAGCGGCAGCGGCTACTCCAGCATGACCTTCAAAGCGACCGCAACTTCTCCGGAAGAGTATTCCGTCTGGCTGGAAAAACTGCGGGAGGCGCCGGAAACCCTCGATCTGAATCGTTACCAGAAACTGGCAAAGCCCAGCCAGGGCTACCCCGTGACCTATTTCTCATCGGTCGCGCCCGGTCTGTTCGATCATATCATCGACAAACACGGCCCCCATGACGGCACGCCGCATGACAGGAAGGCCCAGCCACCGATCCGGCGCCATCACCAGCCCGAGGATCGTGGTGGCGCCCTGCGCGAGGAATATACGCTGACACAGTAATGTTCGCTGCCCGACGTTGTCCCGGGCATGGGATGCACCAAGGGAGAAACGATATGTTCGGAAAACTGAGTTTGCGCGAAGTGCCTTACCACGATCCGATAGCGATGAGCGCCGTGGTGGGCTCGGTCCTGCTGGGCCTGGCGGTCCTGATGTACATCACGTACAGACGCAAATGGGGCTACCTGTGGACCGAGTGGCTGACCAGTGTCGATCACAAGCGGATCGGCATCATGTACATCATCGTGGCCGCCGTTATGCTCCTGCGGGGTATCTCCGACGCCGTTCTGATGCGGGGCCAGCAGGCCGTCGCCTTCGGCGCCTCCCAGGGTTTTCTGCCGCCGGACCATTACAACCAAATCTTCAGCGCCCACGGCACGATCATGATCATTTTCGTCGCCATGCCCTTCCTGTCCGGCCTGATGAACATCGTCGTACCGACCCAGATCGGCGCCCGGGACGTGGCCTTTCCCTTCCTCAATTCCCTGAGCTTCTGGCTGACAGCGGCCGGCGCCCTGCTGGTCATGGTGTCGCTGGGGATGGGAGAATTCTCCAAGGCCGGCTGGTCCGGCTACACCCCCTTGACGGAGAAGCAGTTCAGCCCGGGGACGGGGGTCGACTACTGGCTGTGGGCTTTCCAGATCGCGGGGCTCGGCTCGCTGCTGACAAGCATCAACTTCATCGTGACCATCATGAAGATGCGGGCCCCAGGCATGAAGCTCATGCACATGCCGCTCTTCGTCTGGAACTCCCTGTGCACCTCGGTGCTCATCCTTCTCGCCTTTCCGGTGCTGACCGCGGCGCTCGCCATGCTCTCGCTCGATCGCTATCTCGGCATGCATTTCTTCGGCACCACCCACGGCGCCAACACCATGATGTACGTGAACCTCTTCTGGATGTGGGGCCACCCGGAGGTCTATATCGTCATCCTACCGGCCTTCGCCGTCTTTTCAGAAATTACCGCCACCTATTCCGGCAAGCCGCTGTTCGGCTACACCTCCATGGTATGGTCCACCATCGTCATCACCTTCCTCTCCTTTATCGTCTGGGTCCACCATTTCTTCACCATGGGGGCGGGACCGCACGTGAATCTCTTCTTCGGCATCGCCACCATGATCATCGCGGTGCCCACCGGGGTGAAGATCTTCAATTGGCTGTTCACCATGTACCGCGGCATGGTCCGGTTCGATTCGCCGATGTACTGGGCCGTCGGCTTCATCACCACGTTTGCTATCGGCGGGATGACGGGCGTCATGCTGGGCGCGCCTCCCGCCGACTTCGTGCTGCACAACAGCCTGTTCGTGACCGCCCATTTCCATAACGTGCTCATCTCCGGAGCCCTCTTCGGCTATTTTGCCGGCTTCACCTACTGGTTCCCCAAGGCTATGGGCTTCACCCTCAATGAGAAGTGGGGAAAACGGGCCTTCTGGGGCTGGCTGATCGGCTTTTACCTGGCATGGATGCCCGTCTATTTTCTTGGCTTCATGGGTATGCCCCGACGCCTGGCCTACTATGACAACGAGGCCTGGCGTCCGCTGCTGCTCATCGCCACGGTGGGGACCGCGGCCATCGTCTTCGGGCTCTTCAGCCAGGTCATCCAGGTCGCCGTCAGCGTCAGGAATCGCCACCTGAGCCGCGATCTCAGCGGCGACCCCTGGAACGGACGGACCCTGGAGTGGGCAACCTCCTCCCCGCCGCCCGTCTACAACTTCGCCAAAACCCCGGAAGTCCGCTCCCTCGACGCCTTTACGATCATGAAGGAAGAGGGCACGGCTTTCCGGCGGCCGGAGAAATACGAGGATATCCTCATGCCGAAAAACACCGGTTGCGGCTTTCTTCTAGGCATGGCGGCTTTCGTCCTCGGCTTCGCCCTGGTCTGGTACATCTGGTGGCTCGTGATCGCGAGTTTGCTGGCCATGCTGGCGATCCTCATCTACCGGGCCCTGGATGACGACACTACTTATATTCTGCCGGCCGCCGAAGTCGAGAAGAGTGAGAACGAACGATTTCGAGCACTTGCCGCATCAGGGCATCCGGCAGTTTCAACCTCCCCGAGGATATGACCATGACCCCAGAGGCTATCCCTGTCTCCGCCGCTCACGGCGACATCCTTGCCCACCACGAACACGAGGCGACCGTCAACCAGTCCCTGGGCTTCTGGCTCTACCTGATGTCAGACCTGGTGATCTTCGGCGTACTCTTCGCCACCTTCGTCGTCCTTCAGAAAAGCTATGCTGGCGGGCCGACCGGACGCGACCTCTTCGACCTGTCGTTCGTACTGGTCGAGACCATGCTGCTGCTCCTGAGCAGCGCGACCTGCGGTCTGGCGATGCTGGCCATGCATGACGGCAGGCGGCAGGGGCTCCTCGTCTGGCTGGGGGTCACCTTTCTCTTCGGATCGGGCTTCATCGCCATGGAACTGCACGAATTCCATGCCCTCGTAGAGGAGGGTAACGGGCCGCAGCGCAGCGCCTTCCTGACGGCCTTCTTCACCCTGGTCGGCACCCACGGCCTCCATGTCGCCTCGGGACTGCTGTGGATGGCGGTCATGATGGGGCAGGTGATCGCCAAGGGTCTGACCGAGCCGGTCCGGAGCCGCCTGATGCGGCTCAGCATGTTCTGGCACTTCCTCGACATCGTCTGGGTAGCGGTCTTCACCATCGTCTATCTGCTGGGAGTATTGATATGAAAGGGAATGTCGACAGCAGCGGGGCAAGCCATGGAAGTTTGAAAACCTACTTTACCGGCTTCATTCTTTCGGTGATTCTGACAGTGGCAGCCTTCGGCGCGGTGATGATCGGGGGAGTGTCCAGGGCGGCCATACTTACCGTCATTTTCAGCGCTGCCATCCTCCAGGTCCTTGTGCATCTGCACTACTTTCTCCACCTCGATACCTCCTCGGATTCTCGCTGGAACCTGCAGTGGCTGATCTTCACAATTATGCTCATCGCGCTCTTCGTCGGCGGCTCGCTGTGGATCATGTGGCACCTGAACTACCGGTTGATGTGATTCAGAAGCCAGAGGACAGAAGACAGAAGACAGAAATAGAATGTCGCCTTCGGCGACCAAACTATCCGGCTTCAGCCCTCTGGTTTTTGTCTTATGCGACAGGACAGCCGTCCGGCGCGGGCGGATGGAGGTGCCGGTCTCAGGCGGCGCTTATTCTCCAGTTTTCCGGAATATTCTTCCGGAAAACCTGACTATTGCCAAGAATTTTGCACCTGCCGCGACCGCCATGCTAAGAAGCAAAAATTTTCGCCCCTCCATGATTACGAGCTGCCACTGGTCGCCGAAGGCGACATCTCATTCTGGCTTTCTGGTTTCTGGCTTTCCGGCTTCTGGCTACCCGTAATCATCTTCCTCTGTGACCTTGCCTCGGAAAATCCAGTAGGTGTAGGTGGTGTAGACGAGAATGATCGGCAGAAGGATGAGCGTCACCACCAGCATGAAGCGGAGGGTTGTGGGGCTGGCGGCGACCTGGTCGACGGTCAGGGCGGCAGACTCGACGCTCGGGATCATCGCCGGATAGAGGCCGAAGGACAGCCCGATGAAGGAGAAGATGACGATCAGGCAGTTCCAGAAGAATGGAGTTATCTGGAATTTCCTGCGAATGGACCGGAAGTACATGGCAAAGGCGCCGATGGCCAGAATCAGGAAAAGGTAGAGCAGGATTGACGGCCAGACGCTCTCCCCGAGAAACAGCCATCTTGCCGCCATGGCCGGGTGGATGAGAGTCGTGGCAATGTAGATCAGGGCCGAGACGACGGCGGTAACGAGGCCGGCGACCGAGGCGATGCGATAACCGCGCTCCTGCAGCGGCCCTTCGGTCCTGATGATGAGAAAGGAGGCGCCGAGCATGAGATACCCCGCGACCACACCCGCCGTGGCGACCAGGGAATACCAGTTCAACCAGTCGTCCGGTCGACCTGCGAAGGTTTCCATCCGGACGGTGATGCCGCCCAGCAACCCGCCCAGGGCGAAGCCCTGACCGAGGGTGGCGAGCACGCTGCCGACCCCGAAGGAGACCAGCCAGATAGGCTTCCAGACGGCATTGTCGTAAAACTCGAAGGCCACGCCGCGGAAGATGAAGCCGAACAACATCAGGATCAAAGGTATGTAAAGGGCCGAGAGCACGATGGAATAGAAAAGCGGGAAAGCCCCGAACAGCATGCCGCCCAGGATGACGAGCCAGGTCTGGTTGCCGTGCCAGAAGGAGTGGATGGAGTTCATCATCAACTTCTTCTCCGCAGGCTCGCTGGTGAACAGGGTCAGCATGCCGATGCCCAGATCCGCGCCGTCGGTGAGCACATAGTAGAGCAGGAAAAAACCGACGAGCACCAGCCAGATTGTCGGGAGGTTGGCGTTTATTGCTTCCATTTCATTTGTACCTGCCGATGTGTTTTTTGGACAAGAATCGGTTGACATCCCGATGGAAGCCGGTTCTCTCCGCAGGCAACCCGGAAAGATCCGGACCCTTTCTCAGAATGCGCCGCGCAAACCAGAGAAAGAGGATGAAGAGCAAGGCGTAAATGGCTACAAATCCGATAAAAGATCCTGCCACCGATGTGTATGGAAGCGGGCTCACCCCCTCCTCCGTTCTCAGGACTCCCTGGATCACCCAGGGCTGCCGGCCAACCTCCCTGACGATCCAGCCGGTCTCCATCGCCAGGTAGCTCAAGGGAATCGCCGCCATCCATGAATAGAGCAGCCATTTCTGCCGGCCGACCCGCTCCGCCGTCAGCGATCCCATTTTCCAGACCCAGACGGACCAGACCATCAGCGCGACGAGCAACATGCCGATCACCACCATGATTCTAAAGCTATAAAAGGGCAACAGGAGCGGCGGCTGGTCTTCCACCGGGAACTCCTTGAGGCCTAAAACCCTGCCGGTCGACGAAGAGGTGGCAATGAGGCTGAGGACGTTCGGCACCTCGATCTCCCAGGCATTGGCCTGCAGTTCCCTGTCAGGCCAGGCCAGGATCTTCCAGCCGGCGCCTATGCCCTCCGGATTGGTTTCCCAGTGGGCTTCTATCCCCGCGAGCTTCGCCGGCTGGGCCGCCAGGATGGACTTGCCCGCCCCGTCGCCGCTCGCCACCTGGAGGATGGTCACCGCGATCGCCGCGACTACCATCGCCTTGAAGGATATGAGAAAAAACTCGGTGTCCCGGCCTCGCACCAGATACCAGGCGCTGATGCCGCCTATGACGAAGATCGAAATTTCCAGGCAGGCCAGCCACATATGGCTGATGCCCCAGACGGCGTCGGGGTTGAGGATGGCGGCGAAGGCGTCGGTCAGGATGAAACGGTTGCCGACGAAGTCGCCCCCCACCGGGGTCTGCATCCAGGAGTTGGCGGCCATGATCCAGAAGGCGGACAGCGACCCGCCGAAGGCGACCATGCAGGTGGCGAAGAAGTGCAGGCCGGGCGACACCCGTCGCCAGCCGAAAACCATGATGCCCAGGAAGGCCGATTCGAGCATGAAGGCTGTAGACGCCTCGAAGCCGAGGAGGTGGCCGAAGATGTCGCCGCCCGCCCGGGAAAAGGCGCTCCAGTTGGTGCCGAACTGGAATTCCATGGGGATGCCGCTCACCACGCCCACGGCGAAATTGAGCAGGAAGAGGCGCATCCAGAACCGGGCCTGGTGGTAGTAGACTTCCTGGCGGGTCAGCAGCCACTTGGCCTCCACCCACACCAGGAAGATGCTGAGCCCTATGGTCAGCACCGGGAACAGGATATGGAACATCGCGGTAAAGGCGAAATGCATCCGGGAAAGGAAAACGTAGTCCTGCAAGAATTCCATGAGCAATGCCTCCCAAGCCATCGTTTTTCTATCTTTTTAGCTGTCAGCGATCAGCTGTCGGCTTTTATCAAAAACCAACAAGCAAATTCAATTCGGGCGCTGTAGGAGGCGAATCTTGTATTCGCCCGCAGATGACGAAGTGCGACTGCCACGGGCGATCACAAGGATCGCCCCTACTCCCGCCTCTCGCGCTTTGCGTGCCTATTCACCCCGCTTTCTGTCCTCTGTCCTCTGGCTTCTGGCTTCTGATACCGCAACTCCAAGTATCGCAAACCGCGACTCCTTGTACCCATCCAGAAGCCGCAGCCCCGCCGCGGCGAGCGACGCCCGGAAATCGGGGCCATGGAAGCGGTCTTCCCGCGGGTGATCGAGAATCCGGCGGAAGAGCGGGTTGGCGTAGAGGGGCGGATAAATCTCCTCGAAGAAGAACACCCCGCCTTCCTTCAGGACCCTGGCGATCTCGGACACTCCCCTGCGCCAGTCCTCCAGGTGATGAATGATGCCGAAGTTGAACACCGCGTCGAAGCAGCGGTCGGGATAGGGCAGCTCCTGCGCGTCACCGGCGAGGAGCTGCAGAGGCAGGCCGTTCCACTTCGCCCGCTTTTTCCGGGCGGCGCGCAGCATCTCCGGGTCGATATCCAGGGCATGAATTTCGGCGGGTGCGAAATACCGGCCGATCAGCCGGGCGCCGACCCCGCAGCCGCAACCGATCTCCAGGCACTTGCCACCGGGGGCGAGCCTGCCCGCCTTGCTGAAAAAGATGCTTTCCTGCTGCTGAACATACCGCCGCACGGGGCTGTTCACCCATAGCCGCTCCGGCCAGTTGACTATCATTGCGCTGCCTCCCCGGTTATTTTCCTGCCCTCATAAATCTTGGCTATGCCGAAGGTGAGTTTCTGCACCCGCAGATCGCTGAACCCCGCCGCCGCGATCTCGGCGAGAAAGACCCCGTCCCGAGGCCAATCGTCAACCGATTCGGCCAGGTAGCTGTAGGCATAGTTGGTGCGGGAGATGAGATTGCCGAGCGGCGGCAGGATGTGGTCGAAGTAGAACCGGTACAACCGGTACAGGAGCGGATGGTCCGGATAGGAGAACTCCATGACGAAGAGCCTGCCTCCCGGCTTCAGGACCCGGTGGAATTCCGCCAGGGCGACGCCGCGCTCCTCGATGTTGCGGAGGCCGAAGGTGATGGTCACCGCCTCGGCCGATCCGCTCCGGATCGGCAGTTGCCGGCCGTCGCCTGCCGAGAGATGGATCTTCGCCTCGCTCCCGCGGCCGACGATCTTCTTCCGACCCACCGCCAGCATGGCCGGGGAGAAATCGACACCCACCACCCGCGCGGCCGGGTATCTTTTGCTGATGGCGAGGGCCGTCTCGGCGGTGCCGACGGCCACGTCGAGGACGGTGCCGCCGTCCTTCAGCTGCAGCCGCTCCGCCAGGGCCCGCCGCCAGTATACATCCCGGCGCAGGGAGAGGAAGCTGTTCTGGAAGTCGTAGCCCCAGGCGATGGTTTCGAACATGTTGCGTACGGCGGTGTCTTTCATGTATTTTTTTCCATTTCTCCGGTTAAGTGCCATGTCAACCCTCAGATGTTGCATCTCGCTCGGAGTCTCCGCTACGCTCCGCTTACCTGCCCTTTTGGCTTGCTGACTTCGTTACTCCTTCGGTTTCATAGCGCTGCTATGCGCCCTCAGTCGTGCCTCGCAGCAAACCAAAATTGCTGAGCGATTTTGCAACATCTGATACTTGACATGACACTAGGTTTGCGGCCACCCACTCGATCTCCCTGACCAGGCATTCGGTAACCGTGCCGCACTGCAGTTCGGGGGGGAGGATGGACCAGGTATAGGTTTCCACTTCGAGCTTTGCTCCATTTTCGGCCAGAAGCGGCAGGATCTTCTCCAAAAAGGATCGGGTGGTGGCGCACTCCCCCGCCCTTTCGAGAAATACCGGGACGTGAAAATGGACGCGCCACTCCTCGACCTCCTCGGGAGCCGCTGCGATGGCGAGATCGAGATCTTCGTAACGCAGCAGCGTGCCGCTCTTCTTCCTGCCCACCGTCTGGTGCAGATAGCACGGTTCCCGAAAGCGGCCGAGCAGACCGATCCGCGAGTCGGTGAGGCGCAGAGCCGACGAGACCTGGACATGGCCTATGGCGATGTCGTGGTCGGCAAGCAGCTGCAGGGAGGCCGCCGGGTCCTCGAACTGCAGGGCCTGATGGCAGCAGTCGTAGCAGACCGCGAGAAACGGCCGCAGCGACGCGGGCAGATCGAGACGGGCGAAAAGGTCGACCACATCCTGCGTTGTCTCGGCGACGCAGCCGGGTTCCGGTTCGAGGGCGAGCACGATTTTCCGGCCTGTCCGGCGGGCCAGCCGCTCCAGGTGTTCGAGGGCCAGGAGCAGATGCCTGCGCACCCGGGGAAAGTCTTCCGGGGCGATGGCGGAGCGGAAGCCGACCGGCACCGACGAGATGGAGCCGGTCATTGCCTCCGGCAGCCACAGGGCCAGGAGGTCCGCCAGTTTTCTCGTATAGTCGAGACGCTCGGCGAACCGCCAGTCCGGCAGGTACACCCCCTGCTTGATGGGCCGGTGATGGAAGGTGCCGTAAGGGAAGCCGTTGATGGTGGCGACATAGAACCCCCCTTCCCGGCACCAGCTCCGAAAATCTGCGGCATCGGCCGGACCCATTTCCCGGACGGCCCCGCCGGATAACCGCAGACCGATGGGAAAGGGACGGTCCGGCGACACCTTCGCCTTCACCGCCGGCGCATGCTCGCGGATCGCTCGGAAGATCTCCCGCCAGCTCTCCCCCGGATGGATGTTGGTGCAGTAGGTGAGCGACGATACGCAGTTCGGCTTCCCGGCACCCGTTCCGTTGCCGACGACATCCCTCTCGCGCCTGCTGTGGGTATCCATAGTCCGCATCAATTGACTTCACCGTAGAGAGCGCCAGGTCCGGTCGCTTCCCTATCCTCCGGTACGGGAGAGAGATTTTTCACTCCCGCGAGTTGCCGAAGTTCGTCGATGCAGCGCTCCATCAAGGCCGTATCTATCCGGTCCACCTCCTTTTTCCCGCCGATCCCGGTCAAGAGCGTTATCGCCGGCTCCCCACCCAGATGCTCGCGGAACTCGCTCAAGGCCCCGCCGATATCGAGCGCGGTCAGGGCCGGGTGGAAGACGGGCAGCCCCAGGTCGGTGAGCAGCGCCATGATCCGATCGTGTTCCTCCTCCGTGATCATGCCGAGATGGCGGGAGTACAGGCTGTCGAGGGCAATGCCGATGGCCACCGCCTCGCCGTGACCGACCATTCCCCCGGTGATCTCCTCGAGCTTGTGGGCCGACCAGTGACCGAAATCCAATGGCCGGGCAGAACCCGTCTCGAAGGGGTCTCCACCCGTGCCGATGTGCTGCATGTGCAGGCCGGCGCAACCGATGATCATCTCCTCCATCGGCTGCCTCTGGAAGGAGGCGAGCTCCGACCGCTGGTTGAAGAGGGAGTCGAAGAACCGCCGGTCCATGATCAGGGCCACCTTCACCGCTTCTGCCATGCCGGCCCGCAATTCCTGGGGCGGCAGGTTGTCGAGGAAGTCGAAGTCGTTGATCACGGCGAACGGCGGGGCAAAGGTGCCGACGAAGTTTTTACGGCCGAAGGCGTTGATGCCGTTCTTGACCCCGACCCCCACATCGTTCTGGCCAAGGACCGTGGTGGGCATGCGGATCAGCCGCAGCCCCCGGTGGGCGACCGCCGTGGCATAGCCGACGGCATCGAGAACCGCTCCGCCTCCGATGGCCAGCACGAAGGAATGCCTGCAGAGACGGTGCTCCTGGATGAGCCTCAGGATGTTCTCGACCACTCCCTGCTCCGATTTGCATTTCTCCCCGCCGGAGACAGGGATCACCGGTCCGCACAGCTCCATGATCTCCCCGTGCGCCTTGGCGTATTCCTCGAGCCGGCGGCCGAGGGTGGGATAGCCGGCCAGGACGCCGGAATCCGCAAAGCAGAGGACCTTATGGATTTTTTTACCCCCACGCAGAAGCACCTCGGCCAGCAGGGGATCCTCCACCCGCAGCACATTTCTTGAAAAGTACACCGGAAAGGAGTGCCGGATGCTGAACTGCTGCTCAAGCTTGCGCATGGCAACCTCCCGCACGGTCGGCCGGCAAGACGAAGGACGACCTCCTCGTCAAAAAAAGGCGATGATCGATTCTCATTCTCCACCAAATTGCTGAATTCGTTTTCCCTGCAAGACGCCACAAGTTTTCGTTGTATTTTCACCCGTGCAACAGACTTTCCAGAAAGTATCACAAGTTATAATACCACTGCAGCCGAATCTCAAACAGCAAAATCACGAGCAATTATTGTGCCAGGCACCCTCTCCGTGTGAAACAATGGATATAATCCATCCGATTAATTTCATGAGTAGTACCTGGAATTCGTTGAAGGGATCATCGTCATTGACGGATGAACCGAAATCGAGATCGGATCGCTATCGAAAATCGAGCCTCTTCACCTCGATCCAAGGTTTGATTCCGATGTCGATAGCGATTTCGCTTTCTGCGGTACTGCCCGGTCATCGATCTGCTCTTTCCCGGTGAGGGTCGTACTCGAGGACAGGCCGGCCGTCAGCACCAGCCGCATGGCATCTTCCACGGGCAGGTCGATGGGGGAAATGGCATCCCTGGGCACATAAACGGTAAAACCACCGATCTGGTAGCTCATCGGCAGGTACACCGAAACCAGGCCCTGCAGGGAACTCTCTCCCGGCAGGTTCTCGTCGGTCTCGGCAGTAAGAAACCCGATCAGTTGCGTGCCGCCGATGGAAACGGATACCACCTTCTTCATCTCTTTGCTCTTCTGCATCTTGGAAAAATAGTCCATAAAATCCCGCAATCCGCCATAGATCGTTTTGATCAGCGGAATCCGGATGATGAAATTTTCAGCCATCTGGAGGGTACGGCGGACCACCCAGGCCTCGATCATCAGACCGAAGAGAAATATCAGCACCAGCCCGGCGAGAAAGCCCATGCCGGGTATATAACCCTCCTTCGACAGGGCCAGCTCGATGGCCGGCCGCAGGGATCTCTCGAGCAGACTGCCGAGCCAGAAGATCAGGTAGAAGGTCAGGGCGATGGGCAGAGCGGCGCCAAGCCCCTTCAGGAATATGTTGGCGAGGTAACGCATGGCGTTTTCTCGTTCTCAATACCGCAGGCGGGCACAGATGGCCGTGTCCACCGGCATTTCGCTGCGCTTGCGAACGTAGACCGCGCCTTTTTGCAGCAAGGTCCAGAAAACGGCCTCGTCGAGCAGCTCGATCACCTTGCCGTATTCTTGTTCTTTTACGGTCACCTCCCGCCGGTCGGCATCGAACAGGCCGAAGACCATTTCATTTTCCGCCACGAAAAGAGTTTCAACCCGACCGTCATGGGCGGCAGTCAGCACCGACGGCAGATCCTCCACCACTCTGGCGCCGCCCTGGTTGTCCCGATAATCGTCCAAGACCTCCCGGACCTCCCGAGAGTGGTATTCTTCCGCGATCTCCCACGCCTTGGCTCTGAGGTCATCGTTGGAAAACTCACTCACATTGCCCGCTATCCCCCTGGGCAGGATGGTGCGGCTTCGGGTGACGCGCCGGTAGATGGCATGCTGCTCTTCGGTTCCGGCGAGCAGGAACGGGCAATCGGGGTCTTCCAGCACGGGGAAGAGGCATCGGTCCACGATCTGGTAGTACCGTCCAAGGTTTTCCTCCAGGTCGTCGACCCCCGCACCGTGTCCATGGAACATTGCGGCTCTTCTGCCGCCGACGGCGCTGGCGGAAGCAGTCTTGGAGTGATACTGCAGCGAACGCTCCCGCTCGTATTTCAGGGCCGCGTCCATGCTGGTCGGCGTCCCTTCCGGCAACTCGATCTCCCTGAACCGATAGCGATCGCCCTCGAAGAGCTGCAACTGCTTTCGGCTGAGGCCGAGAAGCATGTGCCTGCAAACCTTCAGAAGCGGCAAAAGAGGGCGGACGTGAAAACGCCGGCCCACCAGCATCCGTTCACTCACCGGATTCGGCAGCGGATGACGGAAGAGGGCTTCGGGGGAGAGAAATACCGCCAGCCCATCCGCCCCGAGATGTTTCCAATAGCTGGCGTCCTTGGCAAGATACAGTTCCGACTCGAGCAGATTGCGGGCCTCCGTGGACCGCATGCCCTGGTGGATCAGTCTTGCTTCCATCTGCGTGACAAAGTTCTTATAGCGGAGCGAATCCTGCGGATCCCCGATCCTACTGACCGGCATGTAGATGGATATAGCCGGCCATTGCTGAACCTGGATGAGAGTTTCAATCTCCGGTTTTCCAATTTTTTCCATAGTGACCAATGTGCTTTATTGAGGTCCCGCCCGGCAGGACCGGTGAAACCTGCCGGCAAACCGCGCAAGAGGAAATCGGCAGAGAAACGGGGTGAAGGCAAAAACAATCTGCCTGGGGTTCGTCACCAAAGTCGGCTCACCTCTTGCCGTGGGGCCGGGCAGGTTGGTTAAGGGTCTTTCTTCATGGGCATTATCTCTCAACCTGAAAGGTGACCTTGAGATGAAGCCGGTATACCTTGGGTCTTCCCTGCTCGACAATGACCTCATGATCCTTGATCCATACCCCCCGGACATTCCGAAGCGACTCATTGGCTCGTATGATTCCTTCCTGCAGGGCATCATCAAAGCTTTTTTCCGAGTCCGCACTCAGTTCGATTATCTTTGCTATTGATCCCATAATACGTCCTCCAATTTTGAAGTTAAGGGGCCTTCACAAATAGCTGGATCAAACTAGTCCATTTCATTTCGGCCCCTTGTGCCGTTACCGCCACATGATGTATTACTTTGTTGTGTACAACGGCTTACTGTTGAATTCAGTCTGTAAACCCTTCTCAATGGGTTAAAAAGTGAGGGTTACAATAACCATGCCAACAAGTTTTTCCGGTAAACCCCGCCTCTTCCCGCCTCCGGCCCTCGTCTTCCCATCTCAAGTCTCCGGAAATATGGCACAATTCTTGCTTTTAAATACCCCTTCAAATCGAAAAGGAATTCCCTTCTCCCGGCCCCACCACCGCCGGCCGGGGAACTCTCTTGCGTCCACCGCTCTGCGGTCCCGTCCAATCGGAACGAATCTTGTTCCGCAGGAATGGATATTCTCCGGCGAATGATTACCCTGCTCCCTGAAGGGTGTTGCCGGAGCCGCAGGAAATTATGGTCAACCGGAGGTCACTATGAATCTCGCCGAAGTGCAAGGAGTGAACAGAATCAAGCTGTTTCTCGCGCTGTCCAGGACCCCTCACGGACTGCTGGACATGTGCACCCCCCTGCTGGCGGCCCTGCTGTGGCTGGGCCATGCGCCGGACCAGCGGATCCTGGTCCTGGGCATGCTCGCCGCCTTTGCCGGTTATACGGCGGTCTACGCCCTCAACGATATCGTCGACTACGACAACGACCGCAAGAAGATCGCCCAGGCGGACGCTTTCCATGATTCCGGTTATCTCGACGGCGCCTTCATCCGCCACCCCCTGGCCCACGGTTTTTTATCCATGCCGGAGGCGGTCGTCTGGGCAGGTGGCTGGATGGCCGTTTCCCTGGCGAGCGCCTGGCTGCTCAACCCGGTCTGCGCTCTGATACTGATTTCCGGCTGTCTTCTGGAAGTTCTCTACTGCCGGATGTTCCAGATCAGTCCCCTGCGGACCCTGGTGAGCGGCATCGTCAAGACCCTCGGAGGCCTGGCGGCCATCTTTGCGGTCGATGCGGCCCCGGACATTTATCAATTACTGCTGCTCTTTTCCTGGCTTTTTCTCTGGGAAATCGGCGGGCAGAACGTTCCGGCCGACTGGCATGACCTGCAGGAAGATATATCTCTCAAAGCAAAAACCACGCCGGCGACCCTGGGACCTCAGGCGGCCAGCTGCATCGTGATTGCGACCCTCGGTGCGAGCGTCATGCTGAGTGGCGTACTGTTCTGGACTGCGCCGCTCAAGATGCCCCCGCTCCTCTACGCGATGGTTCTCCTCGCCGGAGCCTACCTGCTCATTCTCCCGGCCATGCGCCTGTTCAAGACTTGGGCGAGGGCGGACGCCTCCGCACTGTTTAATCGGGCGAGCTATTACCCCTGTCTGCTCCTGGCCCTGACGCTCGCTCATCTGGCCTGGTAGGAATCGATAAGCGCAGAGTTGAATTATTGCACGGGATTACCATATTAAAGAGGTAACGTTCACCCGCCCCTGAACAATACGCGGAATGGAACGGTCTGCAAGGTACTTATCAAGGAGACGGCATGGATATCTTCATCACGGGCGGACTGGGATTTGTCGGCCGCCATCTCTCATCGACACTTCTGGCCCTCGGCCACCGGGTAACCGCCGTCGGTCGAACAGCTCATCCGCGGGAAAAGATCGACCACCCCGGGTTCAGTTACCTGCGGGGGGACACCACCGTACCGGGGGACTGGCAAAAAAGCTTGGCCGATCATGAGATCGTCATCAATCTGGCCGGCAAATCGATCTTCACCGTTTGGACGGAGCAGGCCAAACGGCAGATCTATGACAGCCGCATCCAAACCACCCGCAATATCGCCGAAGCCCTGGCCAATTCCTCAGGCAAAACCGTCTTCTTCAGCACCTCCGCAGTCGGCTACTACGGCGATCGGGGCGAAGATGTTCTCGCCGAGACCGAGCCTCCCGGCGACGATTTTCTCGCCAGGCTGAGTGTCGACTGGGAACGCGAGGCCCGGAAGGCGCAATCGGCCGGGGTCCGCGTGGTGCTGACCCGGTTCGGCATCGTGCTGGCCGGCAGCGGCGGCGCCATGGCCAACATGATACCCGCCTTCAAGCTCTGCCTCGGCGGACGCCTGGGCACCGGCCGCCAGTGGTTTCCCTGGATTCACCTGGACGACCTGATCGATGCCTATCTCTTCGTCCTCGACCATCCGGAGATTGCAGGACCCGTCAACTGGTGCGCACCGCACCCGGTCCGCAACCGGGACTTGACCGAGCGGCTGGCACGCAGACTGAAACGGCCGGCAATGCTGCCGGTGCCCGAATTCGTGATGAAAAATGTACTGGGTGACTTCGGCCGGGCCCTCGTGTGCAGTCAGCGGGTCCAGCCGGCGGTGCTGCAAAAGGCAGGGTTTTTGTTCAGCTACGGCGAAATCGACAGCGCCCTGGATGAGATTATCCTGGGCGGCTGAAGGAGAAGCTTATGACACCGGTAGTCGAAATAGATGTGGATGAGGGGAGCATGCCGGCAAGAAACAAGCGCGTGGCCCTGGTAACCGGCGCCAACAGAGGCATCGGCCTGGCCATCGCCACCCGGCTGGCCCGCGTGGGCCTTACCGTCGTCATCGGCGCGCGAGAGGAGAAAAGCGGCATGGAGGCCCAGAAACGGTTGACCGACCACGGCCTCGACGCCCACTTCACCCTCCTCGACGTGGGCAACCCCACCTCGATTGTCGCCGCCGTCGGCAGGATCGACGATCTCTTCGGCCGCCTGGACGTTTTGGTCAACAACGCCGGAATCATGATCGACACGGAAACCGGCATCCTCGAGCTGTCCCTCGGCCTGCTGCAGAAAACGCTCGAAATCAACACCTTCGGCCCGCTGCTTCTCAGCCAGGCCTGCGTGCCGCTCATGCGCCGGCACAACTACGGCCGGATCGTCAACCTCTCCAGCACCCTGGGGTCCCTGGCGGAGATCGCCAACCCGGCATCGATGTACCGGGAACTGCTGTCGCCGGCCTACCGGCTGTCGAAAGTCATGCTGAACGGCATCACCGCCCTGCTCGCCCAGGAACTGCGCGGCAGCAACATCCTGGTCAACTCCGTCTGCCCCGGCTGGGTGCGAACCGACCTGGGCGGCCCCCGTGCGCCCATCCTTCCCGAAGAGGCCGCGGAAACACCGGTCTGGCTGGCGACCCTGCCGGACGACGGCCCCACCGGCGGCTTCTTCCGCGAGCACCAGCCGATCTCCTGGTGACACTCTTGGTGGAGTCGAAATGGTCCAAAAGGGGAAGATTCTATAATGCATCCCCATCCTCGGCGAAGGTGTTGATCGCCGCCGCGGTCTTCTGCTGGAGAAGCTCCCACTCCGCCCTGATGGCGAGGATGGCGCTGTCCAGCATGTCGATGGCCGTCTTATGGGGTGTGCCGACGATGGTCTTCCGATAGAAGCCGATGAGCCTTTCGGCACTCTTCTCCCGCGAAAAATCCTCCGCCGCGGCAAGGGCGTTGCGGCTGAAGAAGGCGAGACGCTCGCGGTCGGCCAGCGTTGCCGCCAGAACCGTGCCGAAGGCGTCGACGGAGATGTCGTCCGGCAGGAGCACACCCGTCCTGCCGTCCTCCAGCACGTCCTTCACCCCCGAGGCGCTGAGCGCGACCACCGGGGTGGCGGCGGCCATGGCCTCGGCCAGCACCAGCCCCTGGGTTTCCGACCGGGAGGAAAAGGCGAAGAGATCGATGGCGGCGTAACAGTCGGCCAGGCGCCGGCCGGTGATGCTGCCGACCATGAAAACCCGCCGCTCAAGGCCCCGGACCGCAAAAATCTCCCGCATTTGCTCCTCAGCATCACCGGAACCGGCAACCAAAAAGCAGGCCGTGGGGTGCGTGCCGAGGGCATGGGCCACCGCCCGGACGAGAAATGGCAGGTTCTTTTCCCTCGCCAGACGTCCGACATGGCCGATGACCGGCGAGTTTTGAGGAATGCCGAATTCCCGGCGAAACCGCCCGCCATCACCCCGCCGGAAGAAAGCGAGATCGACGCCGGTCGGCAGCACCTCGACCGCCGACTGGACCCCTCTGGCCACCAGCAGGTTCTTGACGCCGGTGCTGGGGGCGATCACCCGGTGGCAGAGATTGGCGTATTCGGTTGCCAGCTTGATGACGAAGCGCTTCAGGGCATCGGAGTCGAAGGGCACGTAGTGGGTGTATTTCTCGTACAGGGTGTGATGGGTGAAGACCAGAGGCAGGTCGAGCGACCGGGCGGTCCTGAGCGCCGTGTCCCCCAGGAGGAAGGGATGGTGACTGTGGATGATGTCCGGGGCGAACGCGGTGAGGGCCTTGTTGATGGTGCCCGGCAGGGGCAGCCGCACCGAGAAGTCGCTGCCGTTGAAATTCTGGATGGCCGGCACCCTGACGATATCCGGGTCCGTCTCTTCAGAGCTTTCCGAATAGGCCGGGGCGACGATCCGCACGCGATGGCCGGCCCTCCGCAGGTCTTCGGCAAAGGTCGAGACCGATCGAGCCACGCCGCCGACATGGGGAAGATACGTGTTGGTGAACATCGCGATATTCATTCTTCCTCCTCGACAACGCAGGAGTAGTCGGGCTCCTTTATGAGGTTTGGCTTGTATCCCGGCAGAAGGACGACGATCCTGTCGGGTCGCCGGTCATACCAGTCCGCTTTGAGATGGACCGCCGGACGGCTGTGCCGGCAGTTGATCTCCACGCTGACCCGGCCGAACGGGGTGAGCGTAGGGCCATAGGCGAGTTTCTTCTTGCGCTGCACCCACTCTGGCAGGATGCCGCGGCCGATGACAAGCGAGTCCTTTTCGTCCATGACGAACATGTTGCGGATCAGCATCAGCCATTCCGCCACCGCCCAGCCGTGCTGGCCGTCACCCATGCAGCCGCCGTCGGTGAGCGGATGGATGGCCTCCGGCCACTGACCGGTGGGCGAGGCGAACGAGGCCGCGGCCGCGAGCAGCGAACGGAAGCGGGAATCCCCCGCCCGCAGGTAGACCTGGGCCAGTTCGAGAGTCATGTAGACATTGATGCCGGAATGGATCATGTCCTGGAAGAAGCAGCCCTTCTGCAGGCAATTATTCATCAAAAAACCGGCGGTGGCAAGCATCCGCTTGTCGCCCGGCGGCAGGAGCTGCAGCGGATAATCGGCGACGATCGAGCCGATGGCACCGGAATCGAGGCGGCGGTTGGGGGAAGTCGGGATGGCCAGGGTATCCTTTTCCTCAGCGACCATGGCGATGCTGCGGAAGAGATCCTTTTCCATCTCCCGAGCCGTCGTGCGTATGGACTCCTCTTCTTTCACCAGCCCCCGGGAAGCCATGATGTCAGCGGCCCCGTAGAGGCCGGCCACCGCCCAGAAGTCGTCCCAGTAATAGTTGTCGTTGGGCCCGAAGTGCTCGGCGGAAAAGCCGGGCGGCAGGAGCCCCACGATCTTCTTGTTGTCCGTGTTGAACACCCGCTTCTTGGCGATCCACTCGGCGCCATTGACGATCGGCTTGAGCCAATCGGGATTAAAATCGCCGCCGGACAGCAGCCGGTAACGGTTGAACAGCCAGAGCACCTGCCCGTTGGAGTCCCACTCGCCGTCCTGGGAATGGAAGTACCCCTCCATGGTCTGCCGCCCGGCGAAGGTGTTGAGGTGGCGCAGGCAGCGGTCCTTCAGGCCGATCGCCAGGAGGACGTGAAGCATGATGCAGGCATCCCGGAACCAGAAGCGGTTGTAGGTATAGGGTCCGGGGATGACGTCGCCGGCGGTGAGGTGGATCAGGGTCCGGGTTGCGGTATCGTAGAGAAACTGAATGTCGCTGTCCGGCACCTGCAGTTCGGCCGCTTCCCTCTCCGCCTCCGGCCAGCTCGCCGATCCGGTCAGGGCGGGGAAGCCTTTCGCGGGCGGCAGGGGGACGGAGAGCGAAAAAGACTTCTCCCCTTCGTGAGCCTCGACCCGGTGCATGGCGGCCGCCGTGATCATGCCGATCCGGCAGGTCTTTTCCCTGGCCTGCTGGGCTTCCTGGAGGCGAAAATGGACATCGCCCTCGCCGTAGTTGGAAAAGAGCATCTTGTCCGGAACTTCGGCGAAGACCACCCTGGTCGTGCCGTTCACCAGCCAGCCGGAGCCGCCCGCCACGAGTTCCAGCTTCTCGATGAACTGCACCCCTTCGGGATTGTAGGGGCGCAGGGCGAAAATCAGCCAGCCGCCCCTGGTGGCGTCGGCCCGGGCGGCGACCTTGAGCACCGGCTCGGGGATGTCCTCATCCATGGCGGCCTCGCTGGTCAACTTCGCCACCTCGCTGGCGCAGCGAGTGACAACGCGGCGGTTGGTGTCGTCCACCAGCCGCTGCTGGACGTTCTTCAGCCGGGATGGGCAGAGGATGTTGCCATCGTCGTCGAGGAACCAGCAGTCGATGGACCAGCCGTCGTAGAGCGGCGTCACCAGCCCGTGGGGGTCGACGATGGGATAGATCGGCAGGTCCGGCTTGCCCACCGCGGTCCAGTTGCGGTGCGTGAGGTTGATATGGGAAAAGGAGAAAGCCCGCGGAATGAAGGAGAGGTCGCGGGGGTTGAACTGCCGCTCCACCCAGTACGGCCAGATCCAGTCGAGGTTGTGCTGAATTGCCTTGGTGTTGATCAGCCCCCGGGCGTGAAAGACGATGCCCGCCCGGAGGAGCTCGATGGGTTCCTGCACCTCGGAAGGCTGGGCGAAGCCCCTGATTCGGGCCGCAACCGAAAGCGGATCGACGATCTCGAACCGCCTGGCCGCAAGCTGCAGCAGATATCTCCAGGGAAGCAATCGTTTGAGCATGGCAGATCCCCGGAACGTTGGTCAGTATTCCAGAAATTTCGCTTTGGCGACTTCGATGGCCTCTTTTGTCGCTTTCCAGAGGTCCTCGATTTCCTTCCGCAGGAGCGGCCGTACTTCGGGCTCGGCAGTAGAAAACTCGGCGAGTCTTTCCCGAACCAGATTCTTTTTCGCGACTATCTCCTCTATTATCCGGTAGTATTCGTTTTGCTTGTCCGGATCGTTGTAGGTGCGTTCGGCAATGACGCGCAGGTGGAAAACATCGGTCTTGCGATCGTCTATTTCATTTTCCAAACGGCTTACAAAATCTTCGGTCATAACTTCTCCTTCGGTTTTTTATGAACCGCCCGCCGCCGCCCATGGCCCATTTTCTTTTTCTTCATAATAATTACCATGAAAGAAGGCATTGACAACGCCGCATTATTTCAGGACTGAGCGATGAGTGCTGAGTACTGAGTGAAAATACAACTTGCGAAGCAAATGTTCTCAGTACTCATCGCTCAGTCCTCAGTACTCGCTTTTTTAGGAGGTCGTTATGGAGGCAGCATTGAAGAGAGCAAAGGAGATTCTCGGGTACGACCTTGGCGCCGAGGACGGCAGGATCGGCGAATGCTACGATTTCCTCTTCGACGACACCAGTTGGGTGATCCGTTATATCGTCGCCGACACCAGAAAGTGGCTGCCCGGCCGCAAGGTCCTCATTTCGCCGATCGCCATCGGCTCCGCGGATAAATCGACCCACACCCTGCAGATCAGCCTGACCAAGGATCAGATCCGGGATTCACCGCCGCTCGATTCCGATGCGCCGGTTTCCCGCCGGTACGAGATTTTGTTCAACCGCTATTACGCCTGGTCGCATTACTGGGACGGGGACCTGGCCTGGGGTGTCCATCCCTACCCCCAGCTGCTGCAGCAGCCGAATGGCGAGCTTATTGATGAACTCGGCGAACTGCCGGAGGAAAAAACCCATCTCAAGTCCGTGGAGGAGGTGACCGGTTACCAGATTCTCGCCACCGACACCGATATCGGCCATCTCGAGGACTTCGTCGTCGAAGAAGAGACCTGGATCATCAGGTACCTCATCGTCGACACCAGCAACTGGCTGCCGGGCAGCAAGCGGGTGATCGTCCCCACCGCCTGGGTGGAGAGGGTTGATTGGGCGCGCAGCGCCATCATCATGAAGATCGCCGGCACACGGCTCAGGGAGAGCCCGGAGTATGACCATGACCGACCGATCGACCGGGAGTACGAGAAAAAAATTTTCGATCTCTACGGCTTGCCCTATTACTGGCAAGGCTGATAAAGCCGAATAAATTGTTCCAACCACCCGGAATCGGCCGGATATCCTGCCCGGGAGGACGATGTCCTCCAGCGTCGGACGGATGTTTTCCAGCGTTCAACTGTCAGCGTTCAGCCGTCAGCTGCAGTCCGTGCTGGCGCGATTGATTCGTGCCGAAGCTGAACGACGACAGCTTTTTTTTTACCTACCGTTTAACAATTAATGATTATTCTTGCTGAGAACCACTTCCAAAAGGGGAGTCGATCTGGGTAGAAATTACGCTTTTAATCACTGGACCGGAACCTGGAACAAAAACATCTGAGAAGGAGAACAGACAATGAAATTGCTCGTCGTCTATTATTCGATGTACGGTCATATTTTCGAAATGGCCAAAAGCGTGATGGCCGGAGCCAAGTCGGTGGAGGGTGTCAAGGTCGAGTTGCGCCGGGTGCCGGAGACCCTGCCACGGGAGGTACTGGAAAAAATGGGGGCCATCGAGGCGCAAAAGCCGCAGCAGGATGTAAAAATCGCCACGGTCGAGGAACTCGGGGAGGCCGATGGAGTCATCTTCGGGACTCCCACCCGTTTCGGGGTCATGTGCGGCCAGATGAAGCAATTTCTCGATGCCACGGGCAGCTTGTGGGTAAAGGGTGCCCTGGTCGGAAAACCCGGCAGCGTCTTCACCAGTTCCGCCACCCAGCACGGGGGTCAGGAATCGACCATTATCAATTTCCATACACTGCTGCTGCATCAGGGCATGGTGGTGGTCGGCCTGCCGTACACCTTCACGGCTCAGAACGACGTCAGCAGGATAATCGGCTGCTCGCCCTATGGCGCCTCGACCATCGCCGGGGGCGACGGCAGTCTCAAGCCGACTGAGATCGATTTAGCCGGGGCCTATTTCCAAGGCGCTCACGTGGCCAAAATCGGCCTGAAGCTCGCCGCCTGACATACCCTGACCTTCGACAGGATCGGAGACCCGGACCTCAGTCCACCCCTCCGATCCGCCCCTCTCGAAAAAAACGGTTCCTTCTCAAAGACCTTACCAGCTCCCCCAGGCAATCCACGCCGGTCCCCCACCCTAACCCGGAAAGAGGCCATTATGTTGAACTTTTACCGCACATACTGGTGGTCATTTTTATTCAGGGGTATTCTTGCCGCCATCTTCGGCGTCATTGCCATCTTTCTACCGGTACCCACCCTTGGGGCCATCGCCATTCTGGTTGCCGCCTTCCTCTTCATGGACGGCGCCTTTTCACTCTTTGCCGCCCTCAAGGGCCGAGCCCTGGAGCCTCGCTGGTGGCTGCTCATGCTCCAGGGAGTTGCCGGGGTCGCCATCGGCACCGTCACCATCTTCTGGCCGGGACTCACTCTGCTGGTCATAGTCTATTTTATCGGCGCCTGGGCCCTGGCCACCGGTGTTCTGGAGATCTTCGCCGCAGTCCGGCTGCGCCATGAAATCAAAGGGGAATGGCTGCTGGCCCTGGGGGGGATTCTCTCTATCCTTTTCGGATTGATCCTCTTCTTCAATCCGGGTGTCGGGGCAATCGCCCTGATCTGGCTGCTCGGCGCCTATGCCCTTATCTTCGGGTTTTCGCTCATCTTCCTGGGCATCAGGCTGAAAAGGAAGAACAGGTTACAGCATCAGTCGGAGTTGTAGCATCACACGATCTTTTCGAACGGCGAGTTCCCGTTCAGAAGGCGCTGGAACCGGCTTTGACCGAAAAAAACCTTGTCGGGATGGAACCGAAGCACCGCAATTACCAGCCGAAGGATTTTTTCCATGATCGGCTAAGTATTCGAGCCAAAAAACAGCAGGTTGACTCGCATAGCCGATTACCTCAGCGGCCAAGACTGCTTACATTGTGCTTACATTGATTGGTACAGGCCGGAAGCTCTACGCCTGTACCACTCTATGCCTGTACCATTATGGCCGATCGAGCAATAGAATCACCATTTTTCGTCCCATCGCCCATTGGATGCAACTGACCCGCCGCCCGATGAACCGGGCGGATCAGTGGGGAGGTGTTTGAACATGTACGTCCCAGAGCAACCGGAAAATGACATCGTCAGGCTGCCTTCAGAGGAATTGCTTCCCAAATTGTGCAGCAGAACGGAAGAGATACTACGTTCTTTGCAGGACATCGAAATCGAAAGACTCGGGCTCGAGAAGACAAGGCGGCTGGTCCGTGAAATGCGGACGGAACTCGAGGGGCAGCATCAGGAACTCTGTCGGGCCCGACTCATCGAAATGACCAAGGACAAGCAAACGGAAAAGGAATTGAGCACCCTGCAAAAAAGCGAGGATCGGTTCCGAAAACTGTTTGAAAGGCATTCCGCCGTCAAGCTGATCCTCGATGAGAAAAGCGGCCGGATCATCGATGCCAATCATGCGGCCCTGCAGTATTACGGCTGGCCCAGAGAAGTGTTTACAGCGTTCTACATCAAGGATATCGTCGAGCTGCCTTCGCATTCGGTTGAAGTGGAGCTGAAAGACAGCGGGGAATTCCGTCACCGGAGAGCGGACGGCAGCATCCGGGATGTGGAGGTATTCTGCAACAGAATCGAGACCGCGGGCAACGAGCTGCTCTATCTGATCGTTCATGACATCACCGGTCGAAAGCTGGCGGAAGAGGCGTTGCGGCGGAACGAGGCCCGTCTCAGGGAGGTCAACGAGGAACTTCAGCGGCAAAACCAGGAAGTGATGCAGGCCTGGAAGGAATGCAAACGGGTGGAAGAGGATTTGACCTTTGCCAATCAGGATCTCGTTCGGAGAACAGCCGAACTGGCAAGCGAGAAGCGCCTGCTGGCGGCCATTATGAATGCACTGCCGACCGGTGTGGCCATCAACGACGGCTCGGGTGCCATCACCCTTACCAATCACGCCTTTGAAAAGATCTGGGGAAAACCGCTGCCGCAATCGCGCTCCGTCAAGGACTACGTGCACTACAAGGCATGGTGGGGCGACTCGGATACCCCGGTGACCCCAGACCAGTGGGCGGCCGCCCGCGCCCTGAAGGGAGAGACGACCATCGGGCAGATCATTCGAATTCAGGCTTTCGATGGCGCCGAACGGTATATCCTGAACAGCGCATCCCCCATATACGACGGCGAAGGCAACATCATCGGCGGCGCAGTGGCGACCCAGGACATCACCGAACTCAAGCGGGTGGAACGGGCCCTCTATGAGAGCGAGCAACGATTGCGGCTGTTTATAGAGCATGCCCCGGTGGCGCTGGCCATGTTCGACCGCGAAATGCGCTATCTGAGCGCCAGCCACCGCTGGGCGAGAGATCTCGGCATGTATAACCATAACCTTGTCGGGCATTCGGCATTCGAGCTTCACGATTTACCCAAGAGATGGAAAGAGGCTATTCGACGAGGGCTGACCGGCGAGGTGCTCGGGGAGGAAGAGGACCGCTACAGGCGGCCCGACGGCCAGGTCCGGTTCATGCGCTGGAAGATACATCCCTGGTACGATTATAGAAAAGAGGTCGGCGGCATCGTGGTCTTCACCGAAGACATCACAGCCCGCAGGCAATTTGAGGAGAAGCTTCGGAAGCTGAACGAGGAATTGGAAAAACGGGTCGAGACCCGCACCCGGGAACTCCAGCAAACTCAGGTCAAATTCCTGCATGCCGAAAAGCTGTCGGCAATCGGCAAGCTCGCGGCCTCCATCGCCCACGAGGTCAACAACCCCCTGATGAGCATAAACATTTTTCTCAGGGGTCTGCGAAACGCCCAGCTGAGCCCGGAGGACAGGGAGATGCTGGATCTGGCCACCAGCGAAAGCGAACGGTTGAAAAACCTCATCCGGAACCTCAGGGAGTTCAACCGGCCGACCACGGGCAGGAAGACCGCGCTGGATGTCCATTCCGCCCTTCGCTTCACCCTTCTGCTGTTGAAGAGCGATTTTCGCAGAAAAAAACTGAATGTTGCCCTCGATCTTGCCGAAACGCTGCCGGAGATTTCGGCGGTTGCCGATCAGATCAAACAGGTCCTGCTCAATCTCCTGACCAATGCGGCCGACGCCTGCCCGGCCGGCGGCAGCATAGCCATCCGTACCTGGCAGGAAGGCGACCGCCGCATCGCCGTGGCCGTTACCGACAACGGCATCGGCATCGAATCGGACAAGATAGAGCTGATTTTCCAGCCCTTCTATTCAACGAAGCTGGAATCAAAGGGAACAGGCCTGGGACTTTCTATTTGCTACAGCATTGTGAAGGAGCATGAGGGAGAGATCCGGGTCGAGAGCAAACCGGGGGAAGGCTCCACCTTCACCGTATTCCTGCCGATCGGCGAGGAGTAGTGCGGTGGTCGGCCGCCCCCGAATCACTTCCGCTTTTTTCCCGGACCACCCTTCACCCGCCTGCCGGCGTTTTTCCCCTCCGGTCGAAAAACAGTCTTCTGCCCCTCCACTTCCTTCAACATCTTCTCGAGCTGCCTGAAGGTGTGCCGCAATACATCTTCCGCCTGGCGTGTGGACATGATTCTCTCCTTATGTCAGGGGTGAATAAAGCAACAGAAACCGCTACGAACCGTAAGGTTAGAAGGACAGTTTTCTGATGATCGCCTTCATGAATGCCGGCAGATCGTCGGGGTTACGGCTGGTCACCAGATTGCCGTCGACCACCACCTCCTCGTCGACGAACTCTGCGCCGGCATGGATAAGATCGTCCTTGATCGAGGAAAAGCCGGTCACTTTCCGGCCCCGGAGGATATCGGCGGATGCAAGCATCCAGCCGGCATGGCAGATAGCCGCCACGATCTTGCCCGCTTCGTGGAAATCCCGCACCAGCTTGACCATCTGCCGGTGACGGCGCATGTGATCGGGAGCGTAGCCTCCCGGAATGACCAGGCCGTGGAATTCGGCGGGGCTGATGTCGTTCATGCCCTTATCGGCCTTGACCGGGATACCGTACTGGCCGGAATAATGGCCGCCCGCTTCGGGCCCCACCACTGAGACCTGGACGCCTTCCTCCTTCAACCGGTAATAGGGATACCAGAATTCCCGGTCGTTATAGAGGGTCTCGACAAAGATCACAAATTTCTTATCCGTCAATATCATGGCAAAACCTCCATATATATCGTCGCATGGAATTTTTTCGTCGTTTTTCCTTGGCCGGGCTGCGTGCATTGTGTGCACTGGAAACTCCGTGACAGCGCACGATGTGCACCCTGACACTCGAGCGTCTATTGGAATGACGGCTTTCTTTTCCCGGCTTCAGTATCCTTGCAAGAATGCCGCCATCAGGCAGGAAGTTAGGGTGGACGGGTTGCGCATGGCATATCAATTGCTACATTTCCAACAAATGGGGACGGATGCGGGATGTAGTGGATCAGCCCCATTCGCTCCGACAGCAAAGGAGTAACGCCATGAAAAAGATACAATGGACGACCGATTTTCAGGAAGCCCTCGATCAGGCGCGGAACGAAAAAAAGGCGGTGCTGCTCGATTTTTTCAACCCCCAGTGACTGGGCTGTCAACAGATGGATGCAGTTACGTATCCAAACGAAAACGTGGCAAGCTTTGTCGACGATCACTTCGTCGCCTTGAGGATAAGCTCCGATACGCAGCCCTTTGCCGAGGACTTCAACGTAAAGTGGACCCCGAGAATTTTCGTGCTCGACCAGTTCGGCAAGAGCCATCAGTCGACCCTCGGCTTCTTCCCTGCGGCGGAATTCATCCCGGCGCTGGAACTGGGTCTCGCCAAAGTCGACTTCGATCTGGATTGCCTGGATGAATGCCAGAATCATCTCAACCGAATCCTGAGCAACCATCCCCACAGCCCATCGGCTCCCGAAGCCCTATACCTGCTCGGAGTGACGCGATACAAGATTACCGGCCAGCCCGGAGCATTGAAGGAAGCCCACCTGCAGCTGCAGGACCGCTTTCCCGACAGCGACTGGGCCCGTCGGGCACTGCCCTACCGATTGATCAGATAGAGGTATCGGAATCCGGAAAGCGCAAACGCCTGATCACTCCGCAATGTCTGATAATGGCAATAAATCCAGCCGTACCGGACACGATCCCACGGCGCGAGACCGGGATCGTGGCGGTGCGATCACGATGACAGCTCGAAAACAGACAGAAAAGGGGGTCAATATGCCACAGTACCAGCACGAACGGCTCCCGGCCGAGCAGGCCGTGAGGGTTTTCATCGAAAAGATCCGGCCGCGCATCGATTGCGGCCGCTTTCCCGTCAAGAGGACCGTGGGCGAGAAGGTGGTGGTTTCGGCCTACATCTTTGCCGACGGCCACGATCTCCTGCAGGCCGTGCTGCAGTACCGCCATGCCGAAGGCGACTGGATAGAAGTGGAGATGACCTCCCAGCCGGACGATCTCTGGACGGGGGAGTTTGCCGTCGAGGAACTCGGCAGTTATTCTTATACGGTACGGGCCTGGATCGATCACTTTACCTCGTGGCAGCGGGACCTGCTGAAGAAAAGCGAAGCCGGCCAGGATGTGGCGAGCGATCTTCTGGAGGGCGCGGCGATGATCGCCAGGACCGCCCGCCGGGCCAGGACACCCGACGACGCCTGGCTCGCCGGCGTTGCCGAAATGATCGAGCAGGTCGAACCCCAGGAAAAGATGGTGGCGCGCGCCACCGCCCCGGATGTCACCGCCATGATGAAACGGTATCCCGACCGCCTCCGGGAAGCGGTTTTTACCCCTGCGCTGACGGTGACGGTGGAGTCGCGTCTGGCCGGATTTTCCGCCTGGTACGAGCTCTTTCCCCGCTCCGTCACCCACGACCCGGAAAAGAGCGGCACATTTAAATCCTTGGAGCGCCTGGTGCCGGAGATCGCTCGAATGGGATTCGACGTGCTCTATCTGGCGCCCATCCACCCCATCGGCGTAACCAACCGCAAGGGCCGCAACAACAGCCTCATCACCGCCCCCGGCGACCCCGGCAGCCCCTGGGCTATCGGCGGCGAGGAGGGCGGCCACAAGTCGGTCCATCCGGAGCTCGGCACCCTCGATGACTTCGAGCATCTGGTGGCGAGCGCCCGCCGCCAGGGCCTGGAGATCGCCCTCGACATCGCCCTGCAGTGTTCCCCCGACCACCCCTATATTCGGGAACATCCGGAATGGTTCAGGCACCGCCCCGACGGCACGCTGAAGTTCGCCGAGAACCCCCCGAAGAAATACGAGGACATCTATCCGATCTGCTTCGACTGCGAAAACTGGCAAGCGCTCTGGCACGAGCTGAAATCCGTCTTCTTCTTCTGGATCGAGCGCGGCGTGAAAATCTTCAGGGTCGACAACCCGCACACCAAGCCGCTCTCCTTCTGGGAATGGCTGATCGCGGAAGTGCGCCGGCGCCATCCCGACACCATTTTTCTCTCCGAAGCCTTCGCCCGCCCCCGGGTCATGTACGGCCTGGCCAAGGCCGGCTTCTCCCAGTCCTACACCTACTTCACCTGGCGCAATACCAAGTACGAACTGAGCTCCTACCTGCGGGAGCTGGTGGAGACCGAGGTGAGCGAATTCTTCCGGCCCAACTTCTTTGCCAACACCCCGGACATCCTGCCGGAGTACCTGCAGTTCGGCGGCCGGGCGGCCTTCATCGCCCGGCTGGTGCTGGCGGCGACACTGTCCTCCTGCTACGGCATCTACAGCGGCTTCGAATATCTGGAAAACGAGGCGGTGCCGGGCACCGAGGAATACCTCCACTCGGAAAAATACGAAATCAAGGTTCGCGACTGGAACAGCGCCGGCAATATCCGCGCCTTTGTCACCAAGATCAACTCCATCCGGAAGAAAAATCCGGCGCTCGCCTCAAACCAGCGCCTGGAATTCTATCCCGTAGACAACGAACAGCTGCTGTTCTACGGTAAGAGCACGGATGATCTCGACAATATCATCCTGGTGGCGGTGAACCTCGATCCCCACAATGTCCAGGAAGGGATGCTCGAGGTGCCGCTCGAGCAGTTCCGGATCAAAGAGAAAGAGGTGTTTCAGGTCCACGAGCTGCTCTTCGACAACCGCTTTCTCTGGCAGGGCCGGCGCAATTATGTCCGCCTCGACCCGGCGGAATGCCCCGCCCAGATTTTCCTTTTGCGGCGCAAGCTCCGCACCGAACGCGATTTCGACTATTTCATGTGAGAATTGAGGACGGAACATGGCGAACGGCACAACCGATCCACTCTGGTACAAGGATGCGATCATCTACGAACTGCACGTCAAGGCCTTCAAGGACAGCAACAGCGACGGGACCGGCGACTTCAAGGGCCTCATCGAAAAACTCGACTACATTCAGGAGCTGGGGGTCAACGCCATCTGGCTCCTGCCCTTCTACCCGTCACCCTTCAAGGACGACGGCTACGACATCTCGGACTACCGGGGAGTTCATCCGGCCTACGGCAGCCTGAGGGACTTCCGCTCCTTCGTCCGGGAGGCCCACCGCCGCAAGATCCGGGTCATCACCGAGCTGGTCATCAATCACACCTCCGACCAGCATCCCTGGTTCCAGACGGCCCGACGGGCCAAGAAGGGCTCGGCCCGCTGGAACTACTATGTCTGGAGCGACACCGACACCAAGTTCCCGGAGACCCGGATTATCTTCACCGACACCGAACCCTCCAACTGGGCCTGGGACAAGGTCGCCCAGGCCTACTACTGGCACAGGTTTTTCTCCCATCAGCCCGACCTCAACCACAATAATCCCCAAGTGGTCCGGGCAGTGCTGAAGATCATGGAATTCTGGCTGGACATGGGGGTCGACGGTCTGCGCCTGGATGCCGTGCCCTACCTCTGCGTCCGCGAAGGCACCAACAACGAGAACCTGTCGGAGACCCAGGAAGTGCTGAAGACCTTCCGCAGGCATCTCGACCAGTCCTACACCGACCGGATGTTCCTGGCCGAGGCCAACCAGTGGCCGGAGGATGTGCTGCCCTATTTCGGCAACGGCGACGAATGCCACATGGCCTTCCATTTCCCCCTGATGCCGCGAATGTTCATGGCCCTGCGCCAAGAGGACCGCCGTCCCATCACGGACATCCTCGACCGCACGCCGGCCATCCCGAAGAGCTGCCAGTGGGCGCTGTTTCTGCGCAACCACGACGAGCTGACGCTGGAGATGGTCACCGACGCCGAACGGGATTACATGTACCGCGAGTACGCAAAAGACGCCCGGATGCGCCTCAACCTCGGCATCAGGCGGCGTCTTGCGCCCCTCATCGACAATTCCCGCCGGCGCATGGAGCTCCTCAATTCCCTGCTCTTCTCCATGCCCGGCTCGCCGGTCATCTACTACGGCGACGAGCTGGGCATGGGCGACAACGTCTTCCTGGGCGACCGGGACGGGGTGCGCACGCCAATGCAGTGGTCCATGGACCGCAACGCCGGCTTCTCCAGGGCCGACCCGGCCCGGCTCTATCTGCCGCCGATCATGGACCCGGTCTACGGCTACCAGTCGGTCAACGTCGAGGCCCAGGAACGCGATCCTTCTTCTATGCTCCGCTTCATGCAGCGGATGATTGCGCTCCGCCGCCAGCACAAGGCCTTCGGCCGCGGCAGCCTCGACTTCATCCGCGCGGACAACCGGTCCATCCTCGTCTTCATCCGCCGCTACAAAAGCGAGATCATTCTGGTGACCGCCAACCTGTCGCGGTATGTCCAGCCCGCGGAACTGGACCTGTCCGAGTTCAAGGGACGGATCCCGGTGGAGATGATCGGCCGGACCGAATTTCCGCCGATAGGCGACCTCCCCTATTTCATCACTCTCGGCCCTCACAGCTTCTACTGGTTCCGGCTGGAATCGCCGGCCGAGCCGATCAAGGCGGTCCGGGCGGTAAGAGAGGAACTGCGCAAGCTGCCGCTGCTGACCCTCGACGAGGCATGGGACACCCTCCTGCTCCCGGAATACCTCTTCACCCTCGGCCACGAGGTGCTGCCGCCCTATATCACCAGGCAGCGCTGGTACCGCGGCAAGGCCAGGGAAATGACCTCCTGCGGCATTACCGACTGGTGCAAGCTGGGGGCCTCTTTCTACGTGATCTTCATCCGGGTGCAGTACGACGCCGGCCCTCCAGAGGATTATGTGGTGCCGCTGAAAATCGTCCTCGGACACTCGGCCCGGCACCTCTCCGAAGAGATCCCCGACAGCATCCTCGCACTGGTCAAGACCCGTCGCAACGAAGGGATCCTCTACGACGCCCTCATGGACCGGGCCTCCTACGACATCCTGCTCTCGGCCATCGGCGACGAACGCCGGTTCCCCACCGAGAAAGGCGGCATGATCACCTCCCGGCCGGCACCCCTCTACGAGGATCTGACCGGCAGCGGCCATGGCGATCGATCGGTGCGCAGGGTCGGGGCGGAACAGAGCAACACCTCCATCGTCATCGAGGAGGCCCTGATCCTCAAGCTCTATCGTCGAATGGAGCCGGGGATCAATCCGGACGTGGAGATGAGCCTCTATCTCACAGAGAAGAGCAGAATGGCGGCCATCGCCGGCGTCGCCGGCACCATGCAGTACCGCTACCCTTCCGGCGAGGAGGCGACCGTGGCCATGCTTCAGGAATTCGTTGCCAACAAGGGGGACGGCTGGTCCGCCACCCTCTCCGCCCTGCGGGAATACTATGAACAGGCGGAACACCGCATGGCACGGGGCGAGACCCCGCCGGTAACCGACCGCCTGGCCGTGGATGCCGCCTCGCCCGCCGAGCCGCCGGAGACCTTCGCCGCTATGGCCGGGCCATTGCTGCAGGTGGTGAAGACCCTCGGCCGCCGGACTGCCGAGTTCCATCTGGCCCTGGCGGAAGAGAAGAAGAACCCGGCATTCAAGCCGGAAAAGGCGACGGCCGCCCATACCCAGCAACTGGCCGAAGGGGTAAAAAGACAGATTCAGGAGGCGCTCTCCCTCCTCCATGCCAAGACCGGCCTGCTTCCGCCCGAGCTGGGCGCCGACGCCTGCCGTATCCTGTTCGAGGCCCCCGCCGTGCTGGACCGCGTAAGCGCCGTCGCCTCAATCGGGGACCAGCTCGGCGCCTTGATCCGGCACCATGGCGACTACCATCTGGGACAGGTCCTCCTGACGGAAAAGGACGATTTCATCATCCTGGATTTCGAGGGCGAGCCGCTCAGGCCGATCTCGGGGCGGAGGCGCAAGGGCTCACCCCTGAAGGATGTGGCCGGCATGATCCGCTCCTTCCACTATGCGGCGCTCACCGGTCTCGACGCCATCGCCAAAGAAACGGAAGAGACGGGCTCCCGCGAACGGTTACTGCCCTGGGGCCAGGCCTGGTATGCCTGGATGAGCAACGCCTTCCTCAGCGCCTATTTGACCACGGCCGCCGGCGCGCCATTCCTGCCGGCCGCCAAAATCAAATTCATTCTTGAACTATTTCTCCTGGAAAAGGTATTCTATGAACTGCAGTACGAATTGAATAACCGTCCGGATTGGACACATATTCCCCTGGCCGGCATCGTCGATATCATCGGCATCAATAAGACAGGCACAAGGACGACATGAAACCAACCACTGAACTGATCACCGATTACGACATCCACCTGCTGGCCGAAGGAACACATTACAGGGCCTGGGAAAAACTCGGCGCGCATGTCGTAAGCGAGGCCGGGCGCGAGGGCACCTACTTTTCCGTCTGGGCTCCCAACGCCAGGGAGGTTGCCGTCATCGGCGATTTCAACGGCTGGGACGAGCGGGCGACGCCCCTGCAGGGCATCAAGGACTCCGGCTACTGGCACTGCTTCGTACCGGGGGTGGGACACGGTACTCTCTACAAGTTTTCCATCACCTCGAATTTCCACGGCTACCGGGTGCAGAAGACCGACCCCTACGCCTTCCACTGCGAGATCCGCCCGAAGACCGCCTCGGTGGTCTGGGAACTCTCTGGCTACGAGTGGGGCGACGGCGAGTGGATGCAGTCGCGCGGCCGCCGGCACCACCATCAGGCCCCGATCTCCATCTACGAGGTCCATCTCGGCTCCTGGATGCGCCGCGTGGAGGACGGCGGCTGGCTGAGCTACCGGGAGATCGCCGGGAAGCTCGCCGAATACGTCGGCCACCTGGGCTTTACCCACGTGGAATTGCTGCCGGTCAACGAGCACCCCTTCGACGGATCCTGGGGCTACCAGACCATCGGCTACTTCGCCCCCACCAGCCGCTTCGGCACGCCCCAGGATTTCATGTACCTGGTGGACACGCTGCACCGGCACGGCATCGGCGTCATCCTCGACTGGGTGCCCGCCCACTTCCCCAACGACGGCCACGGCCTCGGCTACTTCGACGGCACCCACCTCTACGAGCACGCCGATCCGCGCAAGGGCCAGCACATGGACTGGGGCACCCTCATCTTCAACTACGGCCGGACCGAGGTGGCGGAGTTCCTCCTCGGGAACGCCCTGTTCTGGCTGGAGGTCTACCATATCGACGGCCTGCGGGTCGACGCCGTGGCCTCGATGCTCTACCTCGACTACTCCCGGAAGGAGGATGAGTGGATCCCCAATCAGTACGGGGGGCGGGAGAACCTGGAGGCCATCGAGTTTTTGAAGCGCTTCAACCACCTGGTCTACCAGGAGCATCCCGATGTCATGACCTTTGCCGAGGAATCGACCGCTTACCCGATGGTATCGCGACCGACCTATCTCGGCGGCCTGGGCTTCGGCTTCAAATGGAACATGGGCTGGATGCACGACACCCTGGCCTATATGAGCCAGGACCCGATCCACCGCTCTTACCACCACCACCGGCTGACCTTCAGCCTGCTCTATGCCTACCACGAGAACTTCGTCCTGCCCTTTTCCCACGACGAGGTGGTTCACGGCAAGGGCTCGATGATCGGCAAGATGCCCGGCGATTACTGGCAGAAGTTCGCCAACCTGCGGCTGCTCTACGGCTACATGTTCACCCACCCCGGCAGAAAGCTGCTCTTCATGGGCTGCGAGCTGGGCCAGTGGAAAGAGTGGAACCACGACACCGGGCTCGATTGGGCCCTGCTGCAGTTTCCCTTTCACCAGGGGCTGCAGCGCTGGGTCCGCGACCTGAACACCTTTCTGCGCGGTGAGCCGGCCCTGTACGAACTGGACGACGATCCCGCCGGTTTTTCCTGGGTCGACTGCAACGACAGCCAGCAGAGCGTGCTGAGCTTCATCCGCCGCGGCAAGGATCCTCGCAGGAACGTGATCGTGGCAATCGGCAACTTCACTCCGGTGCCCCGCCACAACTACCGGCTGGGCGTGCCTGAAATGGGCTTCTGGGAGGAGGTCCTGAACAGCGACGCTCCGCTTTACGGCGGCAGCGGCCAGGGCAATTTCGGCGGCAAGGAGGCGACGCCCCAGTCGGTGCACGGCGAGTCCCACTCCCTGAATATCACCCTGCCGCCCCTTGCCATCGTGGTCTTCCGCCTGAAGACGGACATGTGATGCAAGACGAGGTCGACCGGGCGCTGAAGGCTCTTGGCATCAGGAATTTTCTTCTCGGGGTGCACGAGGCTGCCCTGCCGGGGCTCGCCGAGGAGGACCTGGGCCGGGGCTCCCCCTATTCGGCAGGGGCCGCGGGCTTTTTCGAATTCGCCAGAAGCCTCGGTTTCACCGGTATTCAGCTCGGCCCCCAGGGGATCACCACGCCCGGCAACCTCTCGCCCTACGACGGGACCTGGTTTTCCAGAAATTCCCTCTCCCTGGCTCCTCTCCCGCTCACCCGGCCGGAGTTGGGCCTGCTCACCCCGCCCGAACTGGCGGCCCTGGTAGAGCGGCTCTCCCCCGGCCGAAGCAGGGTGGACGACCCGCTGGCCCGGCAAGCTATCGACCGCCTCGCAGGCCTCATCTGTCCTCGGCTCCGGCGGCAGGTGACCGATGATTCACCTTCGGCTCCGCCGCTGGTCAAGGCTTATGCAGCCTTCCGAAAAACCAATTCCGACTGGCTCACGAGAGACGCGTTTTACGAGATCCTCAAGGCCGGCAACGGCGGCAGACTCTGGCAGGATTGGGCGCTGGAGGAAGACCGGCATCTTTTCGCGGCCCCGGGAGCCAGGCTTGCCGCTTTTTCCCGCCTGCATCGGGAGACCATAGAAAATTTATCCTTCATCCAGTTCCTGCTCGATGCCCAGCACCGGGAGCTGCGAAAGCTCTGCAAAAGGCTGGGCCTTTCCCTCTTCTGCGACTGCCAGATCGGCATGTCCGACCGCGACGCCTGGTATGCCGGCCAAATGCTGCTGCCCGGCTATGCTCTGGGCGCCCCGCCCAGCCGCACCCATCCGGAGGGCCAGCCGTGGAATTATCCCCTGCTCGACCCGCGGAAATATTTCTCCATCGGCGCGGACGGCAGGCGCCGGACGGGCCCGGCCCTCCGCTTCTTTCGGGCCCGGATGGCAAAGCTCCTGGCGGAGTTCGACGGCCTGCGCCTGGACCACCCCCACGGACTGATCTGCCCCTGGGTCTACCGTCAGGGTCGGGCCGACCCCTTTGCCGCCGTCCGCCGGGGCGCCCGCCTCTTCGCCTCCCCGGACCTCCCCGATCATCCGGCCCTGGCCGAATTCGCCATCGTCAGTCCCGGCCAGTTAAACATTGATGCAGCCCGATACGACGATAACTGGGTGACGGATCTCGCTCCGGAGCAGGTGGACAGGTACGGCGTACTCTTTGCGGAGGTCATGGCCTCGACCGGCAGGGCGGGCGGCTGCGAGGTCGCCTGCGAAATTCTCAGTACCGAGCCCTATCCGGTGAAAAGAGTGATGGAGCGGTACGGGCTCGGCCGCTTCCGGGTCACCCAAAAGGCCGACCTGAACAACCCGGGAGATGTCTACCGCAGCGAAAACGCGAGGGCCCAGGACTGGCTGATGCTCTCCACCCACGATACCCCGCCGATATGGCATATGGCGGGTAAATGGCACAGGGAGGGAGGGAGTCTCACCCAGGCCGTGTATCTGGCCGAGCGTCTCGCCATTCCGGCGACCGAACGGGCGACATGGATCGAAGGGCTTGTCCGTGATCCCGGGAGACTGGTCCAGGCCAAGTTCGCCGACCTCTTCCTCGGCCCGGCCAAAAACGTCCTCGTCTACTTTACCGATCTGCTCGGTTTTCGCGAAAGCTACAACACGCCCGGGACGGTCAGCCGCGACAACTGGACCCTGCGCATCCCAGCCGACTATCGCTCCGCCTACGCGGCAAAGGCGTCCGGAAATCTCGCCCTCGACATCCCGCGGGCGCTGGCTTTGGCCCTGCGGGCCAGAAGCCAGAAATCAGAGGACAGAGGACAGAGGACAATATAAAATGTCGCCTTTGGCGAATATACTGTCTGGTTTTCGATTTCTGGTATCCGTTCAGCCGGCGCGTGTAGGGACGAATCTTATATTCGCCCGGAGGAGTGCAGCGGCCAGAAACCAGAAAAGAAGCCGGAAGCTGGAAGCCGGAAAACAGACCGTATGGTCGCCAAAGCCGACATTCTATTCTGTCTTCTGTCTTCTGGTTTCTGGCTATCTGGTGGTGGAGAGACGGTATTTCTTCAGAAGGTCATAGAGCCTCGACCGGGAAAGTCCTGATACTTCGCAGCATTTCTTGATATTGCCGTCCGTTGCCGTGAGCAGCGTCTCCAGATAGCGGATCTCCTGGGCCTCTATCGCCCGATATCTCGCTTCCTTCAATGCCGGCATGTCGTCGAGATCGATCATGAACGGGTTGGAAGCCTCCAGCGGTTCGTCGCCCTGCTGCCGATGCTGCAGCTTTTTTCGGGTGACAGTGATCCTGATGCCGGTGGAGAGGTGTTTCGGATAGAGGATGGCGCTGTCGTGGGCGATGGTGATCGAACGTTCGACGGCCTGGAACAGCTCTCTTACATTGCCGGGCCAGTCGTATTGATTAAGAGTCATCAAATAGTCAGGCGAGAACATCTTCCGCTTGATCTTGTTTTTCTTGCAGAAGGTGTCCCGAAAATAATAGGCGAGCTCGGTGATGTCCCGGCGCCTGGTGCGGAGCGGCGGCAGATCGAGCTGGAAGGTCTTCAGGCGGAACAGCAGGTCTTCCCGGAAGGTTCCCTCCTCGCACATGGCCTGCAGGTCTTTATTGGTAGCGGCGATGAGCCGGAAATCACTCCTGGTTTCGGCGCTGCCACCCACCGGCAGGAAAGTCCGTTCCTGGATGACCCTCAAAAATTTTTTCTGGATTTCGAGCGGCATTTCGCTGATCTCGTCGAGGAACAGGGTGCCGCCGTCGGACTGCTTGATGAGACCCGGCTGGGCCTTGTCCGCCCCGGTAAAGGACCCTTTGACATGGCCGAAGAGGATGCTTTCCACGAGCGTCGGCGGGAGTGCCGCGCAGTCGACGATAGTAAGCTTGCCGGCTGAACGCGGGCTGATATGGTGGATGGCCGAGGCAAACAGCTCCTTGCCGGTACCGGATTCTCCATAGATGAGGACATTGGCGTCGGACTGGGCGATCTGCACGGTGAGGTCGATACAATTCTGCAGTTCCTTGCTGCTGCCGATGATGCCGTGGTGCAGCAGCTGGCTTCGAATCTCCTTGTGCTGCGAGTCAGCCTCGTCCGACTTGTTCTGCCGGTAACGCAGGGCGCGGATCAGAAGATCCGGCAGGGAGGATTCCGGGGAGGGGTCGATGAGATAGTCCCAGACCCCGCACTGGAAAGCAAGCTCGGCCTGCTCCGGGTCGCCGAGTGAACTGTAGACAATGATCTCGGGCGCATGGTGCTCCACCTGGAATTCCTTGATATGGTAGCAGGCCGCGCCGTCCGGCAGCTTGTCCCGCATAAGAATGACATCGCAGCAGTCGGACCTGTTTTTCTGCAGGCCATCCTTCAGCGTGGTCGCCAGGATGGTTCTGATTCCCAACTCGCTGGTGCGTTTGTCAAGGATATCGAATATGTTCCTGTCGTTGTCGACGATCAGGACGAGAGGTTTGTCCTCTGCGGATCGAGCCTGTATGGACATTACAACTCCCCCTGAAACACTGGTTAAAGAGCACGACACGGATGATCCGAATGAACGTTGATGATGTTCGGTCGTGTTATCGCAGCTAAAGGGGCCGGCAAAGAACCGAAGAATGTTTCAAGAAAAATTACGCAGGCACTAGATACGGTAAAATTGCAGAAAATAACACTGAAACATCATTAATTCCTATCCTTTCGTTAGATCTTAAAATCCGCAACAACTCCAATGATAGTGGTATCTACAATATATTAACTCATCTCAATGAAAGAGGCTAGCATTGTCATATAATAGTTTTCACTCGAGAGAAGTGTAAGCCGGTGAGCAAATTTTTCATAACAATATATTGAATCGCAATCAACAACTGCGATCGAATTGAGTATGAATCTTGCAACACTTTCAGCGAAACACGTTGGCGATAAACAAACCACGAGGCATTGCATCGATGGACAAACTGTCAATCCTCATCGTCGAAGACACTCCCGCCGATATCCTGTTGATCAAGGAGATGATGTCGGACATCAAAATGAAACTGTCCTGCGAACTGACCGAAGTAGCCACCCTCAAGGCGGCCATCGGGGTGCTCGCCCATGCCGATTTCGACGCAGTGCTCCTCGATCTGTACCTGCCCGATTCACAGGGGATCGATACGGTTCGGCGCGTGATCTCGCAATTTCCGGAAAGCGCGGTGGTGGTCCTGGCCAGTCTGAACAATGAACAGATGGCTGTGCAGGCCATACGGTACGGGGCTCAGGATTTTCTCGAAAAGCAGGATCTGTCGCCGATGATGCTCCTGAAATCGGTCTACTATGCCATTGAGAGGAAAAGGTTCCTGCAGGAGAAGGAAGATCTTCTCGACGATTTGGCCCTGGCGTTGAAAAAAATCGAATCCCTGGAAAGAGTTTTACCCATGTGCCTGTGCTGCAAAAAGATCCTGGACGGCAACAAACAGTGGTTCGGAATAGAAGAATACCTGAGCCATCTTTCCACAAAGGACACCGCAAACCGAATCTGCCCGGATTGCGCAAAGGAACTGGAAAATACCCCGTAGTTTTTCGTCAACCGTTCAGCTGATGTGAGCGATCAGCCATCAGCGATCAATTCCTTCCTCCTGCCCCCCACAAGGGGGTACAAGTACCTTCACGAAATTATTTCAAAAAACACAAAATGAATTTCTAAGGCACTAAAAGCTGATAGCTGATTGCTCTTTGAGCGGCCGGTTCGGCCAGCCGTCGGCCCTATTTGCCGCTAAAACTGTCTTCCTTGAATATTATTCATGAGCTGCGCAATCTCAAGGCCGAGGGACACGCACTGTTTCCCTTCCATGCACGGTTCCGCATCGGTCAGTTCAAGATGATGCTTAAGCTCATGATCTTCCTTCTTGAGATCGACAACCCAGACATTCTTGCCTTGATCGTAATCGACATCGATATCTATTCCACACACCCCTATATCAGGATACAGCTCGGTTATTTTCCGGCACAATTCGTTTTTGTCGTACATAGCTCGCCTCCCTTATGTTCGTGAAACCCTCTTGTTCGGGTTTGACATAAAATAATTCCAAATTCCTAATCGGCAAGGACACGCAGGGCGGCCGGACCATGCAGACTCCACGTCGAGAAGGATTTTTCCCTGGAATATCGAAGCAATAAAGGATGACCGGCAAATCGGCAGGCAGTTCCTGCGGGACAGGACAAAATCCTCTGCCGCAAGACAACGCTTTTCGTGAATAAAAAAAAGAAGGCCGGGAAGCGAGGCAGCTCTTCCCGGCCTTGGCGGCGCTATATATTTTGCCAGCTCAGTTGACTATCTTTTCGTAGTACTTCTTCAGGTCGTAATTGAGGAAGGTGTCGATCTTCGCGAGGCTTCTGCCGTAGCCGGCCCACAGATCCTTGACCGACATTCCCAGGAGATTTTCCCGAACCTTGCTTTCCATCTTCCGCCACAGGTTGCGGCGGTAGTCGTTATCCAGCTTGACGAGACCTGCTCCATTGGCGAGGGCGCGGCGCCGCATCTGCGGGAAGACGATCTTGCTGTAACTGAAGGATCCGATGAACAGGGTCAAAAGGGCAAGCACGCCGGGGACGATCAGGTTGGCCGGTTCAAGTGTTCCACCCCTGAGCGAGGCGATAAGGGTGGTGTCCGGGGCGGAAAAAATGGTGTTCAACAGGACGTCCCCGAACAGGAAGAGGACCAGGGCGATCCCCAGGGTATAGTTGGCGAATTTCCAGAACACCTTGCCCGCCCGGGAGAGAAACGCGCTCACGGCCTGGGCCACGATCTGCACCTCGTTCACCTGGCGATCGATGTCCTCGAGAATGTGATTCATCCGGAAACCGGGAGCCTTCATGATCTTCTGGATGAGATCCTCGCGTTCCTGCGGCCAGCCTTCCGCCACCGCATTGGCCGCCACCGCCGTGGGAGAATAGGTCAGGTAGATATGGGGAATATCCTTGCGCCCGGTCATCTGCGACATATTCCAGCAGAGCGTTCCGTAGGAACGGGTGAAATCGCTCAGGTTGTCGCATTCATCGATCCGGCTCATGACGAAAACGATGCGATGTTCCCCGGATTTCTCCGGCAGGGTATTGCGGATGGCGTCGTAGGATTCCTTGATGGTCCCGGCCTTATGCGGGTCGAACATGAGGACGATGAGATCGGCCATCTTGGCGAACTCGCCGATGACCTTCATGTAATCGTAGCCCCGGTTGTACTCGGTGGTTGCGTCGATCATGCCCGGACTGTCGATGATCGCCATGTTCTGGAGCATGGGGCTGGCGATCTGCTTCATGCAGATATGGGAGATCAGCTTTTCGCCGAATCTCTTGAAGTGACCGAAGGGCAGATTCTCGTCATTGACCAGGGTAGAGCCGGGGGTCTCGAGATTGTCGATCCCCGGATCACTGGTAATGATGGTGAAGGAATCGTCGGTCGGGGCCTGCCCGGTCCGCTGGATATTCTGGCCCACCAGCTCGTTGATGAGGGTTGATTTGCCGGAGGAGTAGTTGCCGATGATCAGGACGATCGGCTTCCACTTCAACGCGGCATCGATGCCGCCGAAATCCATCTTGTATTTGTCAAACAGCGGTTCGAGCTTCTTCCTCACCTTGACCTGTAATTGCTTTTGCAGTTCCTTGTCATTCATCGTATGACCCACCAAAATTGGTTTATCTGAAAGGTTCGTTTTCCGGAAAAGGGTTATTCATTCTACCCGAACTCAGATAAACTCTCGAACAATAAATAGGGCTTCCGCACCAGAAAATGCTAGGAACTTCCCCGGGAAAACGAGTTCGCTTGTCATTTCAACCAGCTATTGCATTCACGGAACCGGGGTGATGCGTTCGATGGTGACGTTGCCGGCCCAGAGCAGGTCGATGAGATCTTCGTTGTCCTCGCCGCGAATCTGGATCGAGACCATCTGTTGGTCCTTGCTGAAGTTGTGGAACTGGGTTATCGCCACTATCTCCTTCTGCTGTTTCTGAAAGGCCCTGATCATTTTATAGAAGGTTTCCGGGGCTTGATCGATCTTCAGGTCGAAACGGGTCCCGGCATGGTCGATGACCATGATCTCGAGGAAGGCGTCGAGGATGTCGCTGATGCTGAGAATGCCGACCAACTTCCGGTTCTCCACCACCGGCAGGCCGTCGATATTGTTTCGGCGCATTTTCCTGGCCGCCTCGACCAAGGTATCATCCGGGCCGATGGTGATCGGCGAAGAGGTCATGACCGTCCGGACCTCCGTATGGTCGGCGGCAAACTGCGCTTCGTTGTCCACCTGAAAATCGAGGATCGAGGGCATGACCTTTTTCAGGTCGTTAACGCTCACCACCCCGATCAGGGCCTCCTCCTCCACCACCGGCAGCCGCCTGATCCGGCGGTCCTGCATCAGTTTTTTCGCCTCGGCGACGGTCTGGTTCGGCGTGACGGTTACCACGTCGGTGCCCATCCACATTTTGACGAACATGATTAACTCCTCCCTTTCCGGTCTGTTTTCTTCCCCTTTTCAGATCTTCTCGACGACTGCTCCCAGGGGACCGCGCTTCTTTGAATGGAATTCGATGAGGCCCGTGTCGGCGTTCAATGCGAAAAACCCCTCGCTAAACCTCTTCTTGAGAGTTCCCTCGGAATTGCCTATACGAATCACGGCGCCTGCACACACCGCACCGTTCACCATGATCTTCTGCCGGCAGGCATGGCGCACCCCGCCCGCCTTGTCCCGTTCGCCCGCAGCCGGGACCAGATTGTATGACTGCAGCAGTTTTTCCGCGTCGTGCAGATCCTCCTGAAGTTCGTCGAAGTCGTCGCTCGTAATCGACGTGCCGAAGCGGCGGAGCCAGTTGTCCACGGCAGCCTGGGCCGAAAAATAGTTCTTCAGGAGCTTCTGGTAACGGTCATATCTGTCCGGCGCGGTCGCTGCGGCCAGGATCGAGTTGGGACTGCTGTCGGTATCCACGTCCATGACCGTGATGCTGCCGCCGGCGAAGAGTTCGGACCCCACCACCTTGGCCTGATCGGCGCAGATGATATCCCGGAGGCTCCGGATTTCGGCGTAATAGGCCTCCCGCCCGATCGTCACGCTGCCCTGGCAGGAAATGCGCCCGTTGCCGATGACCGGCACCTCAACATCGCCGTCGGCCTCGACCAGGGCATCCTTGCCGGTTAAGCCGCCGCGGATGACGACATTGGCGTGACCGACGACCCTCGCCGACTCAACGCTCCCGCCGATCGCCAGGTCGCCGCCGGCGATGACGACAAACCCCGGCTTGACCGAGCCGCCGATCTCGATCGCCGCCCGCGAATCGATATTGCCTGTACGAAAATCGATGTCGCCGGAGATGACCTGCTTGGCGGTCACCCGCACGCAGCTGTCCGAGACCACCGACAACACCCCGGCGAAGGCCGCGCGGATCTCCCCGCTCTCGGCGTCGTAGAGGATATCCTCGCCGGGTTTGATCGCCAGGTCCTTGCCCGGAACCTGAGGGATCTCCTGGCCATAGATGTTGACGCCGGCAATCCCGACGGTCGCCGTAATCCTGGTGGCGAGCAGCTTGCCGGGGTCTACCCCCACAAACAAACGCCTCTCGCGGAAATCGATGCGCCCGCCGGCGAGTTCCCTGCCCGCCTGCTCGCCGATCGCGATATCGATGCGCAGCCGGGCGTTCTCGCCGTTCACGGGCAGCCGCCCCCGGGCGATGACCTGATCCTTCCGGGGCAGTCCGTCGGCTTTTACCGCCTCGATACAGGCGGCGATATTTTTTTCTCGGACCCCCCACCGGACGTCCCTGGCCGCGAGCAGGTCCATGATCTCCGCGACATCCGGCAGCTCGGCGCCGGACACCGGCGGATAAAGGTTCATCTTCACCGTCCAGCCCTCCTCACCGACCAGGACGAGGGGTTCGAGATCGACCGTCAGCTTCTCTCCGGAACCATGCCTCCTCCGGGTCAGACTGGGATAGCCGGGCACGGTGGCAAGCAGGGCCCTCTTGTTCGAAGAGAATTCCACGAACTTGCCGGGGACCAGGTCGACCGTCCCCTTCACCTCGAGAACCTGCGCCACCTCGCCTCCCCCCTCGAAGGCGACAAGCACGGCGCCCGCCGGCATGAGCTGGCTGACCACCACTGTCTGCCTGGCCTCCGCCTCGCCGCAGGTCATTGTTTTCGTTTGAAAGAGAACCCTCACCCTGGTTGCCACGCCCGCTCCTCCTCCGATTTACCGTCAGGATCGGCACCCCGCCATGCCGCCGAAACTTAGCTTACCTACAGTATAACATATTCTGCGTAATATCCATGCTTTATTTCAGATGTACCGACACAATGAATTCGGCTGCCGTTTTCATTTGGGGGTAACTGAATTTTCTCGCGGCGATTTTCCGCGAATAATCCTTCTGTCTCCCGACCGGGACCGGTCCGGTTATTTATCGGACGGGATAGTGGTTGAGCAAAGAAAAATCCGTAGAGGGCCCGGAAAGGCCGAGCCAGAAACTCGCCGCCTCGCTCACTCCGGCCTCGTTGTTGGAGGCAACCGAGCGGAACCGGGCGAGGATCGGCGGCGGGCTGTTGGCAACGACGAAGCTCTCTCCGGCCCAGCGGAGGAGATCCTCGTCATTGTAGTCGTTGCCCACTGCGCAGACATGCTTCCGGTCAACGCCAAGTTCTGCGGCCAACCACTGAACCGCCTGGCTTTTCGAGACGGCCGGAGCGAATATCTCTATCCAGATCGATTGCCCGTCAAGCGGGGAAGTGGCCTTGATGACACTGAAGTCCTTGAGGGTTGCGGTGAGATGGTCGGCGATACTGTGGCCGATTTGAGCGGGAGCGATGCACAGCACCTCGGTGGCCCCGTCGACTGCCGCAAGAGCTGCAGTCGAGAGAGGGGCGGCATGGGAATTGTAAAGCTCCAGCCGCCGGTGAAAGTCGGGGTTGTTGTCGGCGTTCGACTTGCGGTAGAGGAACCGCCTGGTATCGGGCACCGGCCGATGGATCATGTAATCAAGCGCCAGGGAATCGAGCACCCCGGCGATACCCCTTACGTTTTCGGGCCCGAGGGAGAAGCTTTTGAGGAGCCTCCGGCCGGGATATTCCATGATGCCCGCCCCGGTCGAGAAGATGATGTGGTCCGCCGGCAGGACGGCAGGCTCCGCTTCGGCCAGCAGTTTCTCCAGAAGCTTTTCCACCGAAAAATCCGATCTGCCGGTGGCCAGAGCCACGGAGATGCCAAGCTGCTGCAGGCGGGCAAGGGCAGCCAGGTCCTGCGGCGCAATCTGCTTGTGATCGTCGAGCAGCGTCCCGTCAAGGTCGGTGACGAACAACCGCTTTACCGTCGAAGAAGTTTCTCCTTGCTTTCCGTACGCCGTCAAACAAACTCCTTTCGGGTCGAAACCGCTATCGCGATCGAAATCGGGATCGAACCGTACATCTCGATCCCGATGGCCATATGGATGAATCACCGTAACAACGGTTGCTAAACAGTTATTTCTTTCGTTACCAGATTGCCGGCAGTTTGTCATCAAAAGCGAGAGGGTCTCGGGGAGTAACGATGATGCGGCCGATCGACGACCTCCAGCACCACCTTCCGCACAATGAGATTACCCTGGAGGTCGAGCTGCCAGGGGCCGTTGCTGCCATGGGAAGGATTGCTGAAATTGACCCTGTCGAAAGTGTACCTCCGGTCGTCGCGGAATTCCCCCGGGTGGCCCGGCACCGGTTGGACCTCCGTCGTCCTGTTACCTACCCTGAGCTGAGCCTCTCCCCTGCCATGCCTGCTCTTGGCGATCAGCACCACCCGGCGCAGATCGAGGTTGTCGACCTCGACCCATGGGTACTGCTCCCGCAGCATCCTTTTCAGATGCAGCGTCTCCCATTCGCCGCGATTACTGCGAATATGGCGGTCCTCAAATTCGAGGACGATGCGGTCCCGGTCCCTCGCCATCGCCGTGTCCGCCAATCCCGGCGCCAAAAGAGTCATGAAAAATACCGCCATGAAACAAACTCCGAATGCTATCGAAGCTACCGCCCGACTCCCCACTTTGCCTGTTGCCATTTGCTGCCTCCGGTAAAAAGATTGAAACTGGGTACTGCCTTTGACGTTCAATCTACCGGACTTGCTCCGAATCTGTCAGTGGACGGCGGGACATATCCTCCCGATTTCAGGGCATGTCGACCCGATGTCGGGTCGAAAAAAGAGGGGAAAGGACTGAGGACTGAGGGCTGAGGGCTGAGGGCTGAGGACTGAGGACTGAGG
>JAEYNP010000037.1 GCA_023412495.1 Pseudomonadota bacterium | reverse complement strand
CGACTACCGCATTCCGCTGGAGCGCCCACGCTGCATTACCGCGCCTGAGTTCAACTTGGTGCGCCAGGAGCTGACAGAAATGCTCAGCAGACATGTGGCGCACCACGTGAAAGCTGCGTGATGCTGGACTGCCTGTTGCACCTGGATGAAGCTGCCCGCCAAGCGGCGTATAAACAACACCAGTAAATGATGTGTTTTTCCCCATGGAAGGCGCGGATCACTTCAGCATTTTGAATGCCTTGGCCAGCAAGAATGGTGCTTTGCTGCAGGCATTGATACAGCACGCGTAAAGTATTTGGAGGGGTGTAAAAAAGGCAGGTTCTTAGACTGCCTTTTTTCATAGCTGCTCGCGTTTATGCAGACTGTGCAAGCGACTGTTTTTTGCGTGCATTTTGCAGCGTGTGCAGCGTGATATTTCTGACTTCATCGCGGCTGATGCGAATGTGTTTTTGCAGCAGGATCTTGGCTTGCAATCCATCGCGGCGCAGCAGCGCCTGCAAGATACGGCTGTGCTCCTCGTAAGTCACATCAATGCGGTAATTGCGTGTGAACTCCAGGCGCCGCACGATGCGGATGCGTTCGGTGATATCGCGGTGGATGCGTGCCATTTCGAGGTTGCCGCTGGCGGCTATCAAGTCCATATGGAACCGCTCATCCAGTTGTGACACTTCTGCCATTTCGGTCAGGCGATCCTGTAGCGGCACGCACCAGATGTGCGTGAGGGTATCCAGGCGCTGTGTCAGATCTGGTGCGGCAATCAGCAGGTCCACTGCAGCACATTCCAGCACGGCACGCACGTCATACAGTTGCTCGAACACGGTGAAGTCAAGGTGGTTCACCACCCAGCCCAGCTTGGGCATGACCGAGATGTAACCTTCACGCTGCAAACGCACCAAGGCTTCGCGCACAGGGGTGCGGCTCATGCCCAATTCGGCACCGACTTCGTTTTCGCTAAAGCGGTCTCCGGGCACGTAATGAAAGTTGTCCAAAGCATGGCGCAACTTGTCATAAGCCACATTGGCGAGGCTGATGGCAGGCACGGGTATTTCTCCTTGTCGATTGTTTTTCAAAACGCACAAAACCTGTGCACTGCAGCAGTGCACAGGTCATCTGGCGCTACTGCTTGCAATACGCACGCCAGCCGCCGTGGGCGGTGATGTCTAGCGCTTGTGCCAGTGCGAAACCTTCGCAGATAAAGCCTTTCACCATGCGGCCATCCTGCAGCTGTACATTGCCAATGCCCAAAGGTGCTGGCACGCCGGCGAGAAAGCGGCCCAAGTTGGCAATGGGTATCTCCCAGACTTCAACCGCAATTGCAGCCCCCTCCTCTGCACGGGCCAGTCCGGGCTTGGCAGGCACGGTGTCTTGCAGGGCATACAAGCGGTAGTTGGGTGCGGTTGTCGTTGTCTGCTGCAGGCGCGCACCACAAGCCAGCAGCTCGTGGTTGAGCGGCATGCCGCTCAAATGTGCGCCCACCACGGCCAGCTCCATCATCGGGCCTTGTGCTGGTACTTGCCAACCCGGCAATGGGGCATCCGTTTTCAAGGTGATGCCCGTGACACCTGCTGGCAGCCTAGTTTGATCTTGCAACTGCTGTGCCCAGCGCACCAGATCCGGCTCGCGCCAGGCGGGAGCAATCAAGGTGATACCAAAGGGCTGGCCACTGGGCAGTTGCGCAGCAGGAATCGCAATTGCAGACCAGCCCAGCAAATTCACAAAATTGGTGTAGATGCCCATGTCGGAGTTGACCGCAATCGGCTCGGCCTGCACCTGTGCAATCGTGGGGTGGTAAGGGGCGCTGGGCACGCACAGCACATCGACGGCATTCCAGATTTTTTCAGCCTGTAGTTTCAGGTCTTGCAGACGGTACTGGGCAGCAAAAGTATCGGCTGCGTTAAAGCGCTGGTGCACATCCAGCACCTGCTGAATCACGGGCAACAGAGCGTCTGGTTGAGCATCGTAAATGCTGCGTGCCCCCACCACACGCTCGGCCACCCAGGGGCCGTAGTACAGCAGATCGGCCACTTCAAACAGTGTCACAAACGACAAGGTCTGCACGCTGGCCATGTGTGTCTGCAAACGCTGCGCAAAGGCCGTGAATGCCGCTTCGTAATCACTGCTGAGTTTGTCGCGCTGCGCAGGCAGGCCCACACGCAGTTGAGACAACGGCACAGGTTTGCCCACAAAGGGACGGGGCTGGGCATAACTGTCGTGCCCATCAGGCCCTTCCATGATGGACTGCACCAAGGCGCTATCGGCTACGTTCAAAGCCAATACCCCGATGCAATCCAGCGTACGGCAGGCAGGCACCAATCCAGTGCCGGGCACTGCACCGGGCGTGGGCTTGAGGTCCACAATCTGGTTGAATGCCGCTGGCACGCGGCCCGAGCCTGCTGTGTCGGTCGACAGTGCAAACGGCACCAGACCGCGTGCGACGACGGAGGCAGAGCCGGAGCTGGACCCCCCTGATACCAAGCTGGCATCGAAGGTGTTGGGCACCACTCCATAAGGCGAACGTGTGCCCACTAAGCCGGTGGCGAACTGGTCCAAATTGGTTTTGCCTAAAACGATGGCGCCTGCATTTTTCAGGCGTTGCACTGCAGTGGCATCGGCCTGTGCGGTGTAGGCAAAAGCAGGGCACGCCGCGGTGGTGGCAAAGCCTGCAGCATCAATATTGTCCTTGGCAGCAAACGGTATGCCATACAAAGGCAGCTGTGCCCGGCCCTGGGTGGCTTCCAGCGCTTTCAGGGCCTGAATTTGTGTCTGCAATTGCTGCGCAGTGGCAATGCTGATCCATGCCGTGTCACCGGTCTGCAAGGCCTGGCGCTGCTGCTCCAGCAGTTCAGCCGGATCTGCTCCGTCCCTGTATGCGCGCTTCCAATCGTCGAATGTGCCAATCAGCATGATGAATACCCGGATGTATACAAGATGCTGACTCAAAGCAGGTTGCGTGCCAGATGGGGAGATGCGCAAGGCATTGTTCCGGATGAAGTCACGACCTGGCTCTACTTCGTCACCCATGGCGGACCGCTACCTCGCAAATAATAAAAAAGGCTTGAAGCCTTTTGGGCTTCAAGCCTTGTGAAGATTGCGTTGTTAGCTCTAATTTTCTGTAGAGAAACCGATAAATCGCGAAATAAGTTGATTTGGAATCAATGAGTTGCAGGTATTTTTCCTGTGCTGTGCAAAATTTGGCACTTAAGAAGTGCGAAAAAGCCTATGCATAAGCCTAAGCAGCTGATTCAAAAAGAAAAAATAAAAGACTTGACCCATTAAGAGAGGCAGTTCAAAAAATTGCGCTTATGAAGCCTAACTATGGAGTACTTTGACCTGCAAGTGTGCCTTAAAGTCCGTTTTTAGGCACATTACGGTTGTAAAAATCTAGCGTTAGAAGGTGCAAGCTGCTGATGTCACACATCAGAACTGTGGGGTCTGTCTTCCAATCTAGACGGGCGACCAGTGTGATGTCTAGCAAGCACGTTGCTTCGTGCATTGAGAGGGACGAGAGAAATGCGATGGATTACGGCTCTAAATCTGCAGCAGTGGGCGGACACGCTTGCAGCTCGAAATGTTTTCCCAGGAATGGTCGCCGACTTGATTCGTGCTTCCGCAACAGACATCTCGAACATGAGGTTCCCCAACGGAGACAAGGGACAGGTGCGCGGATTTGATGGCGTTCTGGAG
>JAEYNP010000151.1 GCA_023412495.1 Pseudomonadota bacterium | reverse complement strand
CGAAGCTTCCTTCTCTGTCAAACATCCCCTACCTTGTTTGCCCTTGTCTTTGCCGAATTAATTCCTTTTACCACGCACCATTTGGACAGCAGCGCGCCGGGTTCATTTATCCCGGTGAACGGTTACTAGCTAACAACCAGCTGTACTCGGAATCCGCAAAGAGCGCGGGTCCGGTGAGCCGGAACTTTAGATTTCAGAAATGAACTGAACAGAAAATATTATGGAATCAGAGATACTGCTTGCGAACTTGAGAGCGCTCTTGGAAAGAATGCCCAATTTTGAAGATTATACGCCGTACTCACGAGAACACCTTTTGTGGCTAGGTCAAGGGCACGCTCTTATTCAGCGATGGAACAATTTCGAAGCCATCAGCTATAAAGGTTGCTGCGATTATATGCCGATTGAAGCGATTAGGTCCACCAATATCTCGAACGTGATTGGCATCATACTCCGGGCAATTGCTGACTTAGAATTAAAAGTGCCTGACAAAGGCAAAGTTGTATTCGCTGCCGGAGAAGTGTATGATTTTTTTAAAGAATTAAATAGTCTTATTGCCTCTGCTGAAGTTTCAATATTCATTATAGATCCTTACCTTGATCATACAGTATTTGAACAATACATAGTCTCAAGAAAAAAAGGTGTAACCGTCAGATTTCTAATAAGTAAAAATGCAGAAAATGTAAAAGCGGCGGCAGAAAAATATAGAAACCAATATGGTGGAATTTTAGAGGTGAGAAAAAGCAGTAAAATTCATGACAGGGTAATATTTATAGACAATTTTGCATGTTGGGTTGTTGGACAATCGATTAAAGACGCAGCAAAAGCGAAACCAACTTACCTGTCACCATTATCACCTGACGTAGTATCGATGAAGCTTCAAGAATACGACGAAATATGGAATATATCAAATATAATCTAACAACCTGCTACACTCGGTCCCCGCAAAAGGCGCGGGTCCGGTGAGCAGCCCGTTATGCAACAAGGGTGAACCGAGACCCAATCGAGGGAGAAACGTGTGCGCATCTCGCGAGTAAGAATCAGCAACTTCGCAAACTTTTCGGAGATCGACGTCGAGACCGGAGAAAGCATAGTCATCGTCGGTGAAAACAAGGTCGGTAAGAGCAACTTCGTTCGCGCCCTGCAACTGATCCTCGACCCTGGACTTTCTGAGCGTGATCGGCAGCTCGGGCTTGAACATTTCTGGGATGGCTTGGGAGAAGACAAGCTAGGCGAAACAATCGAGGTCGCGGTGGAGCTGACCGACTTCACGGGCGATCCGCGGTTGATGGCGCACCTCAACGACTGCGTGGTCGATCCGGGTCCGCCGATGGTTGCGCGTCTCACCTACCGTTTCCAACCGAAGGCCAATCTCGGGCGGGACCCGGAGAGCCTCGCCGACTATGAGTACATCGTTTTCGGCGGCGACGATCCCGAGATGTCAATTGGGCCGTCGCTGCGGCGGATGCTTCCGCTAGACGTGCAGGTCGCGCTGCGCGATGCCGAGAAGGATCTGTCGAGTTGGCGCAATTCGCCGTTAAGGCCGTTGATTGAGGAGCTGGCGACCTCCCTCGATGAAGACGCGCGGGCCGAAATCCAGGAGCAAGTCAACGAGGCGCAGGCCGAGCTGGTCAGCCATGAAGAAGTGGTCGCGACCGCCGAGCGAATCAGCGAGCGGCTGATCGCGATCGCCGGCGAGCAGCATGCGGTGCCGTTGACACTTGGCCTAGCGCCGACGCGGGTCGATGCGCTGCTGCGCAGCCTGCGTCTGCTGATCGACAATGGTGCGCGGGGCATTCCAGATGCCAGCCTTGGGACGGCGAACCTGATCTTCCTGGCACTCAAGAGCCTGGAACTCGATCGGCTCGTGGCCGATGGCGAGCGCGACCACACCTTCTTCGTGGTCGAGGAGCCGGAAGCTCACCTTCACCCGCACGTACAGCGTCTGGTTTACCGCTATTTCCTTGGCAGCGGCGGGGATGGCGAGGAGCAAACGCCGCCACTCACAACCATCCTGACCACGCATTCGCCGCACATCGCGAGCGTCACCCCGATCCGGTCGATCGTGCTGCTTCGTCAAGACGCGGCAACGAATGCGACGATCGCCGTTTCGACGGCCAAGGCGCCGCTCGACGAGCGCGACGAGGCGGACCTTCAGCGCTACATCGACGTAAGTCGTGGCGAGATCTTCTTCGCTCGCGGGGTCATCCTGGTTGAGGGCGACGCGGAACGGTTTCTCGTGCCTGCCTTCGCCGAGGCGTTGAACATTCCACTCGACATGCTGGGCATCACCGTATGCTCGGTCAGCGGCACGAACTTCACGCCCTACATCAAGCTGCTGGGTCCCGAGGGCCTCAACATTCCGCACGTCATTCTGACCGATCGCGACCCTAACGGAACGAAACCTCCACTGGTCCGACGTCGCCTGATCAATGTCCTGCGCTTGGTCGAACACGGCGTGAACTACACGCCTCTGGATGCCGACGCCGTCATCGCGCGCGCGGAGGCGTTCGGATATTTCGTGAACAGCAACACGCTTGAGCCGGAGTTGTTCGCCGGCGGGCTTGCTGAGGCGATGCAGGAGGTCATCGAACAGGAACTGTCGGTCCGTCAAGCGACGCGCGACCTGATCCAGGGATGGGTTGATGACACCGACACCCTCGACGAGGAGAAACTGATCAAGCTCATCGAGCGGATTGGCAAAGGGCGTTTCGCGCAGGCGCTGGCGCCGCACGTCGATGAGGATACGTGTCCGGACTATATCCGGCAGGCGCTGGAGCATATCCGCGATGCCATTACGTAGTGTCAGCGCGGCGTATCTCGCCCAAGCAGCCGATCTTGCAGGCAATCCTGGTCAACAGGCAGCCTACGATTCCACGGGCAACTGCGTGGTGCTGGCCGGGCCCGGCAGCGGCAAAACGAAGACGCTGGTGCTCAAGCTCGCCCGGATCATGGCAGAGGATGTGCGCGCACCCCGAGGCGCGGCATGCATTACCTATAGCCAGGAATGCGCACGCGAACTGACGCGTCGACTGGAGCGGCTGGGCCTGCGCGAAGCGCCCAATCTTTTCATCGGCACGGTGCATGGGTTCTGCCTGAGGCATCTTCTCATGCCCTATGGTCGGCTTGCGGACCTTCCGGTGCCGTTCCCGCTCGCCGTCGCCACGCAGCGGCAGAGCGACCAGGCGATGAAGCGCATCGGCGATCGGCTGTTCGGCGTCGGCCATCCCAACAAGCCCATGGACCTTGGACGGCATCGAAGGTCCGTCCTCGACCGAACATCGGTCGCTTGGACCAGCGAAGGGGAACTCGCGGCGTGGGCAGAGGGATATGAGGCCGAGCTGCGACGGCTGGGTCTGATCGACTTCGATGATCTCGTGATCTTCGGGCAGCGTCTGGTTTCGGAGCACGACTGGGTGCTCCCGCTGCTTCTGGCGAAATTTCCGGTGCTCGCGGTCGATGAATATCAGGATCTCGGCGTCGCCTTGCATCGGATCGTCAAGCGCGTCGCCCTCGATGGTGGCGTGCGGCTCTTCGCGGTGGGAGACCCCGACCAGTCGATCTACGGCTTCACCGGCGCCGACGGAGCGCTGCTGCAGGAGCTTGCCGAGCGGGACGATGTCGAGCGGGTTCAGTTGCAGCTTAATTATCGTTCGGCGTCACGCATCGTCAGCGCATCCGAGATGGCGCTAGGCGAGGTCCGTGGCTATCAGTCCAACGACCCGGACCGCCAGGCGGTCATAGAATTCGTTCAGTGCGCCGATGGCCTTGAAGGGCAAGCCGCGCATGCGGTCGCCGAAATCATTCCCGCTGCTCTCGCGGCCAAGCCCGGACGCGCGTTGGGTGACATCGCCATTCTCTATCGCGACTACCGAGCCGGCGACGTCGTGGCGGAAGCCGCCGCTGCCGCAGGCATCGATTTTGTCCGCGTCGACACAGCGGCACCTTACCGCAAGGTCGCGCTCACGAGCTGGATCGAGGATTGCGCGGCGTGGTGCTCCGGCGGCTGGCGCGAGGCCCGGCCACAGTTGCGTGGATTGCTCGATCGTTGGCTCGGCTTTTATCGCACCCGGATTTCAGAAGCGCAGGCCCGAGATGAATCCCAGCGCCTGACGCAGCTTCTATGGTCGCTTCGCGTCGAGAGGGGACTCGCTCGGGATTTCGTCACGGCAGTCCGCGCAGGAATGCTTGATGCGCTGATGACAGCTGAGCCGGGTCTCGCTGATCAGCGTGAGCAGGTCGATCGCATGTCGGCGGCTCTGGCGGTCGGTGGAACGCTCGCCGATCTCGATCTTGCGAGCCTTGGCGGCCGCGATGGGTCTCCGCTGCATCTGAACTTGTTGACGCTGCACTCCGCAAAGGGGTGCGAGTACGACGTTGTGATCATGGTCGGTCTCGATCTCGGGAGTTTGCCCTGGCGCAATGAGTTGCCCGCCGCTCGCCGCGAGAGCCGGCGACTCTTCTACGTCGGCCTCACACGCACCCGCGACGAAATCCACATGCTCTATTCCGGCTACGTCGATACGAGCCGCGGCCGGATGCATTGGGGGCGCTCACCATTCCTGGATGAACTTGAAGCGCGAATGGAGGAGGCCGAGGGCGAGTAGTCTATGATGTCATTTCGAGAAGCAGGCGGTCGAAGACCTGGCAGACCTCCTCTAAGATTTCCTATCCGGAAGCGGAAACAACAGGACCGCATTTCCACTTGCCGCCGCGCAGGCTGGTGTCGGCGACCTATGGGTCCCGGGCAGCAAGCGATCTGCCATTGTTCAACTCCTGACCGCGACGCTGGAACAGCGCAGGTCGTGCTTTACGAAATTGATCGTGGCGATCGTTCGGCCGTGCAATTTAAAATCCCTGAGCTGCTCGATCCGAGCTTCCTCGGCAGCTTCGGCTCGCCGAAGGCGACAGAGCCTGCGTCGCAAAAGTCCGCGACGCTAGGTGCGGAGAAGGCGCAGGAGCTCGCCACCCTCCTCATCAAGATCACCAAGCTCGATCCCCAGGCCCGAGGTCTACGCTTCGAGGGCTTTCTCAACGAGCTGTTCGCCGGCTTCGGGCTAGCCCCGCGCGGCTCTTTTCGGCTCGTCGGCGAGCAGATCGACGACAGTTTCAAACTGCACGGTCAGACATACCTGGTCGAAGCGAAGTGGCATGGGCCTCAAATCGGTTTTGCTGACCTGATGACCTTTTCGGGCAAGGTCGGTGGGAAGGCGTCCTGGTCGCGCGGCCTGTTCGTTAGCAATTCCGGCTTCACGGCCGAGGGGCTGGAAACGTTCTCGCGTGGACGACAGACTAACCTCATATGTGCTGACGGGCTCGACCTTTATGAGGTTCTCTCTCGCAAGGTCTCGCTGATCACGGTTCTGGAAGCCAAGGAACGCCGAGCCGCCGAGACGAACCGGGCTTTCGTCGCCCTGCGGGACCTGAATCTTTAGGTGTGATTGAGCTGACCAACGGTTGGCCAAGATGAATCGCGACTGAGACGATGAGGCACAAGACGATGTCGCCTAATAATAGCATGCAGCGGACGGCGCTACGCGCCGCCGCTGATGCTGAGCGTTGAGATAGCCAGACCGAAGATCTGAATATTTTGCCATCGCCCAGATCTTACATGTCTACTGTTAAGATTGCTGACCGATATACGTAATTGCCCCTCTACCAATGTTCAGCATATCTCCTATAAGTGTTAACCTTCTTCAAAAGACATACTAGACTTCAATCTCAAGGATGCTCAATGAATTTTAAATTATGGGGATTATGCCTTTGGCCTTGAACGGCCTCGCTGAAGGTGGAAAGCTGGTTGAGATCATCGGGCGAAAGCTGAATATTCAGGGAACCAAGGTTTTCTTGTAGGTGGGTTTGCCGCTTCATGCCGGGAATAGGCAGGATATCCTTTCCTTGGGCCAGCAACCAGGCAATTGCGACTTGAGCTGCGGTGGCGTTTTTTGCCAACGCCATGACTTCCAAGACCTCCACCAGGGCGAGGTTCTTCTCCAAATTTCCTTCAGCGAAGCGGGGCATCTCTCGGCGATAGTCTCCAACAGCAAGTTGCGCACGGGATTTCACCTTACCGGTGAGCAGACCTCGGCCTAGAGGGGAAAACGCCACCAACACCGTGCTGAGCTCGCGGCACACTGGAAGCACTGTATTTTCAGGGGCTCGGGTGAAGAGGCTGTATTCTGACTGGAGGGCAGCGATAGGGTGGATCACGGAGGCCTGGCGAAGGGTATCGGCTGATACTTCGGAAAGGCCGAGATATCGTACTTTCCCTTCTCGGACAAGATCTGCCATGGCGCCAACGGTCTCTTCGATGGCCACTCTCTCATCACGTCTATGCAGGTAATAAAGATCGATCACCTCCGTGCCGAGTCGTCTCAAGCTGGCTTCGCAGGCAATCTTGACTCTTTCCGGACGACCATCAACACATACATTTCCATGCTCATCGCCTACGAAACCGAACTTTGTCGCTAAGAAAACCTCTCGACGTCGACCAGCAAGCGCCCTTCCCAACAGAGTTTCGTTGTGGCCATTGCCATATATATCGGCGGTGTCAAAATGCCGGACGCCGGCAGCCAAAGCCGCATCGATAGTGGCGATTGATTTTTTCTCGTCCGCTGGACCGTAGGCATCCGACATGCCCCAGCACCCAAGGCCCAGAGGGAAATTGCAAAGATCTACAGGAATGTTGGGATTTTTCATAGAGTTCCTTTCTGGAGTTGTTTTTCCAGCCGAAGAGTGCCAGGGATACTTCACCAATCAGTGCTGCATCAATGACGTCCTGTTTCCGATTCACGCTTGCTTGAGAGCTATTCGGGCGGCAATGACTATCGGATCCCAGACTCCGGCAAAAGGTGGAGCATAGCTCAGATCAAGATAGAGCAGATCCTCCAGACTGAAACCGGCGTGGAGTGCGGTTGCCGCCGTGTCAATTCGCTTTGCCGAGCCCCGGCCTCCGACGATCTGGACCCCGAGCAACCGAGCTGAGCCCTTTTCCGCCAGCACTTTCACGCTTATCGGCGATGAGCCGGGATAATAGCGGGGCAATGTATATCCTTCGATGAGGCCGGTTGAATATTGCAGTCCAAGTGCTTTTATCTCTCTCTCGCTGAGTCCGGTTCTGGCGCATTCGGTATCCATGAATTTGGTTATTGCCGTTCCAGCTACCCCGGGAAAGGTGACATGTCTCCCCCCCAGATTCATACCGGCTATACGACCCTGTTTGTTGGCGACCGTCCCCAATGCCACATATACGGGCCTGCGACTGACCAGGTGATAGGACTGGGCGCAATCGCCTGCCGCCCAGACGTTGGGAATTTCGGTCTGCTGCAGCTCGTTGACCTTGATGCTTTCTTTCGGGCCGAGCGGAATACCGGCATTTTTGGCCAATTCGCTGTTGGGCCTGATCCCCATCCCGAGAATGATCAGATCGGCGGGGATGGTCTGATTATTGGTAATAACGGCGACGGCCAGGCCATCTTTTTGGGCAAAACCCTGTACCGTTTCGTTGACATGGAGATCGATACCTTTTTCCCGCAGAGCCTGACCAAGGCGGTCACCCATTTCCGGATCAAGGGTCGACATGACGTGGCCGCTGCGCTGGATCATGGTGATTTTCAGTCCACGCATATGCAGGGCTTCGGCCATTTCAAGACCGATGTACCCGCCGCCAACGATTACCGCCGTCTTCGGCAGTTGCTCATCGAGTGCTTGTTTGAGTCGTGAACCGCTCACCAGATTGTGGACATCGTAAATATTACGGCTGTCGATCCCCTCAAGCGGCGGTCGAACAGGTCTTGCCCCGGTGGCGATGAGCAACTGATCGAAATGTTCCCAGCGCTCGATGGAGGAGTTCAGGTCCTTCACCAGGACCTTCTGCTGCAAGGGATCGACGAGGGTGACTTCGTGTCTCGTATGTACCTTGATATTCTGTTTCTCGCGAAATGCCTGCGGGGTTCTTGCGACGAGCGCATCTTCCCTGTCAACCAGACCGGCGACATAATAGGGAATCCCTCAGGCCGAAAAAGATGTATGGGGGCCTCGCTCAAAAACCGTTATGTCAGTCGCAGGCTGCAGTCTGCGTACCTGTGACGCGGCACTCATGCCTGCTGCATCGCCACCTATTACAATGAGCATTTTCCCTCCTCTGTTTTCTGAACCTCAATAGGCGAACCACGACAAACCAGCTCCCCCTTATAACGTTGCTGCGTAAGTCCTGTTTTTGCACCCTCCTGCTCCCCCCATCCGGTCAGGGTGAGCGAGGCCGCTTTCTATTACAGGCATTGCTCCCGATATTTGCTCGAAATCCTGGTTTTCCATTCTTTCCTTCGTTTGGCATAGATAGATGACACTGTGCGTTCCTGATAGATTATGCCACAAGTGGTGAAATCTCAACCTGTGGAGCAAAGTTGATATTGGCAGCAGCCCCTTGCAAAGGCGAATGATGTTTGGGAGGCCTTTGAAGGCACAATGGATGGGCTTGTCACCTTCTCTGATTCTCTCTTCAGTTCTTGCGGAAGATGTCGCGGAGGGTAGCCAACAGGTCGTCTTGCTGGAAGGGCTTCTGGAGAAAGAGGATATCGTCCTCTGCGATTTCATGGGCGGCAATCACCTCGGCGGTGTAACCGGACATGAAGAGGCAGCGAAGGCCGGGATGTATCTTCTGGACTTGTCTTGCCAGTTCCCTGCCGTTCATCCCCGGCATGATGATGTCCGTCATCAGAAGATGAATGGTCTTGCTTCGGGCGGCGAGGGAGATGGCCTCGGCGGGGGTGGCGGCGGCGAGGATCCGGTAACCCTGCCGGTGAAGTATTTCCGTCATCACTTCGAGAATCGCCCTTTCATCCTCGACCAGCAGGATGGTTTCCCGACCCCCGACTTCTTCGGCCGGGCCCGCCGGTCCGGGCCCTGGCGGCGTGTGGTTTGCGCCGCTAAATCTCGGCAGATAATTCTTAAAGGTCGTCCCTCGCCCGGGCTCGCTGGCAACCGTGATGAAGCCCTTGTTCTGCTTGACGATGCCGTAGACGGTGGCGAGACCGAGCCCGGTCCCCTCTCCCTGGCCTTTGGTGGTGAAGAAGGGTTCGAAGATGAAATCGAGGGTTTCCTGCTCCATGCCTTGACCGTTGTCGGAGACACTGAGGACGACGAAGTCGCCGGGGTACGCGTTGGCGATGTCGGCGCAATCCCTCTCATCCAGGGTGACATTCTCGGTGCCGATGCGGATCTGGCCGTCGCCGGTAATGGCGTCGCGGGCATTGATACAGAGATTGGCGAGGATCTGGTTGATCTGGGAGGGGTCGATCTTGATCGGCCACGCCTCGGCGGCGGGATGCCATTCCAGGATGATCTCTTCGCCGATTAGGCGGCGCAGCATGCCGAGCAGACCGCCGATGGCCTCGTTGGGCTCGAGTACCTTGGGCACGATCGCCTGCTGGCGGGCGAAGGCCAGCAGCTGCTGGGTCAGGTCGGCGGAGTGTTTGGCCGCTTTCCTGATTTCGACGAGGTTCCTGTGCAGCGGATGGTCCGGGGTCACCTGAAACATGGCCAGGTCGCAGTAGCCGAGAATGACGCTCAGCATGTTGTTGAAGTCATGAGCGACGCCGCCGGCCAGGCGCCCCACCGCCTCCATCTTCTGGGCCTGCAGCAACCGGCTCTCCAGCCGTGATTTCTCTTCCTGGGCGGCCTGGCGGTCGGCGATGTCGCGAACAACCGCCAGGACCGACTTTTCGCCGGCCAGGTCCATGACGCTGGCGCTCACCTCGACCGGAAACTCTTCGCCGGACTTTGTCACATGCACTGTCTCAAAGACCATATGGCCTCTCGCCATGATCTTCTTGAGGCGCTCAATCGCCTGGGACTTCTGGTTGGGATCCTGGCGGAGGATGTCCCGGACGGAGAGCCGGAGGAACTCCTCTCTCGTGTAGCCGTAGCGCTTGCAGGCGATATCGTTGACATCGCTGAAGGTGTCGTGGCCTTGTTTCGGAGAGTACGGATGGATGACGATGGGTTCCATGATGGCACCGAAAATCGCCTTCATACGTTCAATGGCGGTCCTGCTCTCATCCTCGACCGGTCTTCTCGCGCTGATGTCCTCAACTGTGGCGATGATATCGGTGGGCGACAGGCCTTCGGGATTGACAGGAGTGTAGGCGATGCGGACCAGGACTGCCGGTGAGCCGGGTGCTGCAAGCTCCCCCTCGGCTATCGCCAGCTCTCCGCCCAATGCCCTCGGCAGAGCCGAGGCAATACCCGGAAGACTGATCGCCGTACCGTTGCGGCCGATGATTTCCTCCCGGCGAAGACCCGCCAGCTGCAGGAACTTGTCGTTGCAGTCCAGCACCGTTCCCGCCCGGTCGATCCGGACAACTCCAAGCGGGTGATTTTGCAGCAGGATGCTATACCACTGCTCGCTCTTGCGCAGCAGCGCTTCCGCCTCCTGCCTTCTTGCCCTTTCGCTGACATTTTTTTTGACCATAACTGAAGGTAATCGGCCGCCGGGGCTCATCAGGTTGGGGAAAAAACGGGAAGATGGATCGCGTGTCAATCGCCCCAGGGTGATGGTGGTTTCGTTTCTCTCTGAAAGAAGCCTCTCGGTGTGAGATCTTTACGGCCAGAAACAACTCTATCAATACGCTTTGTGAGAATCAAATCCAGAGCGATGCGGCAACCTGTCGGCTAACTCTGCAGAAACCGGAACTTGACCTTCCCCGCATCGATCACGTCGTTGTTCTTCAACATCGTCCCCCTATCGATACTCGCTCCGTTGAGCCGCAGCTTTCCCGCATTATCTCCCGGAATCAGAGTGTACCCCATATGGTCGCGAACAATGTATGCGAGATTCTTGGGAGCGAACAACCCTTCGAGCCTGACCTGGCAGCTGTCTCCCTTACCGATTTCGGTGAGCCGTGCGGTCAGGTGATATTCGTCCTGCCTGGACTCGCCCTCTTGCACCTTGAGACGTGCCGGCGACTCGGGGAAGACGGGTTCGGCCTTTTTTTTGAGTTCGCGCTGTTTTTCGGTATCGAGCATCATGGTCTGCTCCATCTCGAATTCGCTGAGTCCACTGCCGCTCGCCCCTCCCTCCAGCAGAAACGTCAGAGAATGTTTGCCGATGGTGGCGATATCCCCATCCTGCAGCTCACACCTGGCAATTTTCTCCTCATTGATATAGGTGCCGTTCGTGCTGTTGAGATCTTCGATGAAATACCTGTCCTCAGAACGTTCGATCCTGGCGTGAAAGTTGGAAACCGCGAGATTATCGATCTGGAGGTCGTTTTTCATATTCCGGCCGATGGTGATCTCGGCTTTATCGCTTTGAAACACCTTGAGGACGCTTGTATTGAATTTCAACAGTATTTGCAGCATGTTACCTCCAGATTCTGGTTGTGGCTGTTTTCAGCAAAGATTTCCACTTATTTCCGTAGCAGTCGATCACGACTGCGGTAATGTTGTCGCGTCCTCCGCCGGCGTTGGCCTTCTCGACCAAACGCCCGGCGACTTCGGCAGGGGTCCCGTCGCCCGCGAGAATGTTCCGCAGGTCGTCATGTTCGACGAGATCGCTGAGTCCGTCGCTACAGAGCAGGAAACGATCCTTCGGTTCAACATCGACCGGAACAATGTCGGGGTCTATCCAAGGCTGGGTGCCGAGGGATTTGACCAGAACATGGCGCATCCGGGCATGTTCAGCCTCCTGCCGGGAAAGCACCCCGGCCCGCACCTGCATGTCGACCCAGGTGTGATCCCTGGTCAACTGAATCAGTTCCTGCCCGCGCAATCGGTATGCCCGGCTGTCGCCCACATGTCCGAAATAAAACCGGCAACGGACCCAGCATAAAAAGGTCAGGGTTGTCCCCATCCCTTTGCGTTCCGGGTTCGCCTGGGCATCCTGATAAATCGTAGTGTTGGCCAGCTCGATAGCGGTCTGCAGCGCATCGGCATTCCAGGTCCCGGTTTTCCCTTTGCCATCAAGCAAGGTCTTGAATATCGTCTCAACCGCCAGAGCGCTGGCAACCTCTCCACAGGCATGTCCACCCATGCCGTCCGCCACCACGAACAGGCCCCGTTCGGCATCGATCCGGTAAGTATCTTCGTTATGTTCACGTACCCGCCCGCAATCACTGCAACCCTCGGCAACAAAGTACATTACTTCCTCACCTTCTCTCTACAGGCACGTGCCGCCTCGGCGACTATGGCGGCGCTGGCAGGACGGCGGGAGACGGACTTGACGAGCAGCATGTCGATCAGATCGTGAACGCACATGGGCAGGCCTTTCCGCTTATCACTGAGGGGTGTGTATCTGACGTTGGAAATGTTGTACATCAATGAGGCTATGCTGTCGCCGACGAAGGCTTTCTCACCGCACAACAATTCGTAACAGACCGCACCGAGGGAAAACAGATCGGAACGACCGTCCACTTTCTTGGCTGCCACCTGTTCGGGAGACATGTAACTCGGCGTGCCCAGAACCATGCCGGTCTGGGTCCGGGAATCGGAGACCACCCGGGCGATGCCGAAATCGGTGACCTTCACCGAACCGTCCGGCTGCCGCATGATGTTGGCGGGCTTGATATCGCGGTGAACGACGTCATTGTCATGGGCATACTCCAGGGCTTCCGCGATATCGGCGATAATCCCCAGGACCTCGGCCACCGGCAGCAGCGTGTTGGTTTTGCAGAATGCGGTGAGATTTTCTCCGTCCAGAAACTCCATGGCCAGGTAAGCAAGATCATGCTCTTCACCGGCATCGAAAATGGTGACGATACCGGGATGATTGAGCCGGCCGGCAGCCTCGGCCTCGCGAAAGAAACGCTCCTTGATCATCGGCAGCTCGCCCTCGTCGACCCCGGAGTACGCCAGCGTCTTGATAGCCACCTGACGATTGATCTTGGTATCACGGCCAAGATAGACGGTACCCATAGCGCCCTGCCCCAGCTCACTGACTATTTCATAGCGCCCCAGGGTGGGATGAACCGCCCCCTTCGCAAGCACCACGGTGGAGTCCTTACTCTGCCGTCCGAGCGAAACAGTGCCGCCCTCGTGACGCAGGCGTGTCATGCGCGTGGAGATGTCTTTGTAGCGGCCACCTTGGGCCAGATAGTCGTAGACCTGAAGGGCGCGGGTGAATTGCCGCTTGCGTTCGAAATCCAGACCCAGATGGTAGATAAGCTCACGAGCCGTTGCGTCACCCGGCGAGCAGGCCTGGTATCTTTCGAGAGCCTTGTCGAGCAGACCTTGTTCCTGCAGCATCCTGCCCAGGCTGCAATTGAGTTCGTTCATTGTCTCGCTCCGCTCGCGCCTGCGCCGTTCGAAATGCAGCAACAGCAGGCCGGCCCCCGTCAGCAGCAGCGGCGGGGTGAGCTGCAGCCACCAACCGAAATTGCTCATCAGCACCGTGGCGAATACCAGCCACACCAGCACGAACGACCCCATGAGAATCAGCGAGGTACGGCCCGGCAAACGTGGCACCGCCAGGCAGAGGAAAAAGGCGAAATAAAACAGCACCAGCACCTCGATCATCGGCAGCCAGCCCGGTCGAGAGAGCTGAAAGTCTCCAAGCATCTGATCGATCAGCCGGGCTTCGGAGTATTCCTGGGCCTGGGTGTGGGCGAAGAGACCGACAACGGCCACCTTCCCGTCCACCAGGGCCGGCTCGCTGACCCCGGCGAGGATATCCGATGCGGAAACCCTCACAATATTGGCTGACAGCCCCGCAGGCAGCGGCAACAGACACAGGCGGTTATCTATGGAGTAGCGACGCTCGCCAACCGACAACACCACCGTGCCCGGCTTTTGTGATTCCAGGCCGAGAGACTCTACGGAGGCCTTGCAACTGACCATGGTGGCGGCAAGAGCGGCCGAAGGGAGAAAACGTTCGCCAACGGGCAGCAGCAGGGATCCCTCAAGGACACCCTCACCGCCTGCGGCGATAAAACCGACCGCTGCCGCATCACGCTGCAGTTCTTCCATGGGAACCCGGGCCGCCCGGACATGGACAGCCGGCGTCAATGAAGAGAGCGGGTTGGAAAAGTGCTTGAGATGCTGCAGCCAGGACCATTCCGGCAGCTCGAATTGGAGAGACAGCTTCTGCAGCTGAGCCGAAGTGCCATCCACTTCGCCGAAGGTATGTACCGGCGCCACCAACACCACATTGCCGGCCTCACGCAGAGCTCTTCCGAGTTTCGTATCGGCGTTGAGATCACTCTCCAAAGCGGACAACTCCTTGTTGATACGCAACCACAATTTGTTCTTGACAGCCTCTGGAGACCTCTTCCATTCTTCACGCATGGAGCTTAGTTTCCGGGGCATTTCTTTGGGGGCTGGAAAGGAGAGTGGCAAATAGAGAAGAACGGCTTTGGCTTTTTGCGCAGAAAGTCGTGTGACCAGATCGGCGAGAGTCTCGCGTGAATATTCGGCTTCAGACATCTGAACGGTCACAACCTGAGATTCCTTTCCAGCCGAAACGAGACCGGCACGCAGAGTCAGGAGATGTTTCTCGACGACAAGAAGTGGAGGTATTTGATACAGTGTTGCGGCAGCGAACAGCAGGGCAAGCAACAGAATCAAATGAGTAACGGAAAAGCGCCGGTATTTCATCAGTCAAGATAGGCCTCGAAAAAATGGCCCAATTCAAAAAAATCTGATCTACTGGCGCCAGGGTATCCTTTCATTATGCATTTTGCAATTTTTTGTCGCACAAATCTCTTGGAGCGGACGGCGCAAATCTTCCGACCGATGAGGTCGTTGCAAGGGTTGTCATCCCCTCCGACAGCAGTAGGAATAGGTACCTTCACGAAATTCGTTTCAAAAAAACAAGAAACGAATTTCTAAGGTATTAAAGTACTAAGGAAGATGTCCGTATGCCTCCGCCGGGATTGTGGTACGGGTCCCGCGCGGGGTCGTCCAGAAGAGTTGCAGGGTGGCAGTCCCCTTGCGCTGGAAGTAGTCAATCCGCACCGGATACCAGCCCTCGGCCGGAATTTCCACCGAACCCTCTTTGGAAAGCTGGTCGGAATGCTGCAGCGGATCGCTGAGCACCAGCAAATCTCCCAAGAACATCTCGATGCCGTCGTTGGAGACGGCCTGGAAGGTATAGGTGCCGCGAGCGGGGAGGCGGATCGCTCCGCGCATGCGGACGCCAACCCCGCGGCTCAGTCCGCTGCCAAAAACCTCGCCGTCGCCGAACTGGTGATCGATCACTGTGATCGGCTCACCCAGCCAGGTCTTGAGCTGAGATCCTGTATCATCCGGCAGCTCGCGGACATCCCGGGCCATGAATTTGGCGAAATAACGGGGCTGGAGTCCCGGCTGCAAGGTTCTCGCCTGCTCCTCGGGCAGAGGGCGCAACTGGCTTGCCTGGTGCCGCAGGGCGCAAGATGTTACAAATAAAATCACGCACAGAAGAATGGTGAGTACCCAATAGCGCAGCATCATCCCCTCCTTTGCAAAAATGATGAATAACGGGACGCCGTTCATCATCCCGTCCCGGTTCTTTCCTGACTTCATGTCTTATGGGGAGAAAAAATAGATATTTTCTTCACTCGGGCAACTATTTTGTCGCGGCCCACCGGTATTTTATCGATGAAAGGCCAGTCATCCAAAGTACGCGATGTGGAGATACAAATTGCCCGGCAGGCGGAAATGCACTATAGGAACTGGTTGCTCTTTGTTGGACGCTGACGGGGATGGGCGGTCGACTGAAAACGGATCCGCTTGCTCGATGCCAGCTTCATTTGTTGAAGGTCGGAGGAGGGGATAAATGACCCGCGAAATGAAATTCGAGGTGGCGAGGTGGTCGATCTTCGCCATCCTCATTCTCACCTACATCCTGGTTTACTTTCACCGGATGGCCCCCGGCGTGGTCTCCGAGTACCTCATGGCCGACTTTCGGACCACCGGCACCCGGCTCGGGACTCTGTCGGCCATCTACTTCTTCGTCTACGCAGCCATGCAGCTGCCTTCGGGGGTGTTGGCGGATACCCTCGGGTCGAGAGCCTCGATCATCGCCGGCAACCTGGCCGCAGGACTGGGCTCGATTCTCTTCGGCCTTGCCCCGTCCTTCGAGATGGCCTGTGTCGGCAGGTTTCTCGTGGGCCTTGGCGTCTCGGTGGTGTTCATCAGCATCATGAAGAACAATGCGGTATGGTTTCCCGCCCGGGTGTTCGGGGTGATGAGCGGCCTCACCCTCTTTATCGGCAACCTGGGCTCCGTCACCGCTGCGGGACCCTTATCCGCTCTGCTGTCAATCTTCGCCTGGCGGAGCATCTTCATCGATATCGGCCTCTTCTCCCTGCTGCTCGCGGTGGCGGCCTTTTTCATCGTCCGCAACCGCCCGGAAGATATCGGTTTTACCGCTCCCAACCCGAGGCTGGCGGTCGGGACGGATCCGGCCACCCGTGCCGGCTGGCTGGGCAATCTCTGGAACGTGATAAAGGTGCTGCGGGTCTGGCCCGGCTTTGTCGTGCAGTTCGGCATCATCGGCGGACTCTATTCCTTCATGGGACTATGGGCTGTGCCCTATCTTCGGGATGTGCACGGCCTGTCCCGGACGGAGAGCGCCCATTACCTGACGGTCATGCTGCTCTCATTCGCTGTCGGCGCCCTGTGCTTCGGATGGTTTTCCGATCGCATCCGCCGCCGCAAACCGGTGCTCGTCGGCGGCATGGCCCTCTACACCATCTCCTGGCTGCTCCTGGTCTTCACCGACTGGGCGCCGGGGTTCTCGGGCCGGCTGCTCTTTGCGATGATGGGCTTTGCCGGGGCCTCCTTCGTCATCACCTTCGCCTGCGCCAAGGAGGTGATCCACCCCGAGCTTTCGGGTATGGCGGTGAGCGTCGTCAATACCGGCTGCTTCATCGGTACGGCGCTGATGCAGCCGCTGTTCGGATGGGTGGCGGACCGAACCTGGGACGGCACCATGCAGGGCGCCATCCGGGTCTACTCCAGCGGCGATTACCACAACGGCTTTCTGCTGATGCTCGTTTTCACCGTGGTAGGCTTTCTGGCGACCCTGGCGGTGACCGAGACGCACTGCCGCAATATCGCGGTTCCGGAGCCGGAACCGGCGTTTTTCGAGGCTCGCAATTGACGGACGCTGGAGCGTGGGAACGATCAGACTTACCAGTTTATCACGCTCAAGCCAGCGGGCGAATACAAGATTCGCCCCTACGAATGCCCCACAGGCGGTGGCAGACCCTATTCCCGTGACTTCTTCGTCATCTGCTTTTCCAGCATGATCTTGAGGATGGTCTTGTCCGCCTGGACCATGCCGTCCTGGCTCAGCGCCCCCATGTTCTGGACGGTCTTTTGGGTGGAATCGCCGATAATCCCGTCAGTTGCCTTGACGTTCACCCCGTGCAGGGAGAAGAGGGCGGCCTGTACCGCCGCCCCGGCCGCGGTGTTGAGCTTGATGGCGCAGCCGGCCTTGGCACCGTCGCAGATCACTCCGGCGAGATCCTCCAGAATATTCTTGATCGCCCCCTCCATGTGGTGGACGTCGCCGCCGACCAGGTAGGTGATGCCGGCAGTGGCGCCGGCGCCGGCCGCCACCGAACAGCCGCAGACGGCGGACAGTCGCCCTGTGTGAGCCTTGACGTAGGCGGTGATGATGTGGCTGAGGCCGATGGCCCGCAAGAGCGTCTCCCGGTCGTGGTCGATGAAGTCCTTGATCGCCCAGATCGGCAGGATGGCGGTCAGCCCGTGGTTGCCGCTGCCGGCGGAACTCATGGCGGGGAGCTTGGCCCCGCCCATGCGGGCATCTGCGGCGGCCGAGGTGAGGCGGCGGGCCGAGGTGGACATATCCTTCACCATGAGCTTCTGCTTGATCAGGCGGTCGATGGCCTTGCCGATGCCGAGCCCGGTGCCGTGTTTCAGACCGTATTCGGCGAGAGCCAGGTTGTGGTTGACCCCCTCTTCGAGGAAGGCGAGATCTTGCTCGTCCAGTTGCGCCGTGAGCTCCAGGATTTCTTCGAGGGTCAGGTCGCGCAGCCATGCCTCGAGCTCGGCAAGGCTCCTCTTGCCGCCTTTTTCCTTCGCCCGGGACAGCAGGGGCGAGTCGACCTCGTCGCCATTCAGCTTCAGGCTGACAATATTGTTGTGGAGGTCGACGATCAGCGATTCGGCGATGTCGCTCCCGGAGACGAGCCTGGTCCGCACGTAGAGGCCGACCTCCTCTCGGAGGTTGACCTTCACCCTGCCCTCCGCCAGCAGTTTTTTGGCTCTGGTGACAGTTGCCTCATCAATGCTCTCCAGTACCTCGAGTCCCTTTGCCGGATTGCCCCCATAGGCGCCGAGGGCCGCGGCGGTGTCGAGTCCCTGCATTCCGCCTGTGCCGGGGATGGCGACGGCCAGGCCGTTTTTATAGATATTTGGGTCGATCCAGATCTCGATGGTATCGAACTCTTTCTTACCTCTCGGCAGGAGGGTGGCTGCCGCCGCCGCCCCCAGGGCAATGGCCACCGGTTCGGTGCAGCCCAGCGCGAGCGTCACCTCCATCTCCAGGATATCTTTGACTGTAAATTGCATGACGTGCTCTCCGGGCTTGAAAATTACCTGGCCACGATGAATTCGATCTCGATGTTCGAACCGAGCGGCAGGGCGGCCACCTGAACTGTGCTTCTTGCCGGCGGGGCATCGGGGAAATGGCTGCCGTAGGCACGGTTCATCTCCTGGAAATCGGCGAGATCGGTAAGAAAGATGGTGGTCTTGAGGGTTTTGCCGAGGACCGTACCCGCCGCTTTGGCAATGGCTGCGGCATTCTTCAAGATCTGGTCGGTTCTCGCCCCGATATCCCCCTCAACCATTTTGCCGGTGGCCGGATCGATCGGCAGTTGTCCGGAAATAAACAGGAAATTTTCAGTTCCGACGGCCTGAGAGTATGGACCGATGGCAGCCGGGGCCTCACTGGTTACAATAACATTACGCATCACGAGTCCTCTCGGTGTGGCGAGTTAAGATGATAGTTTATGAATATCCTATTAAATTTTCGTAATTTTACAGCTTTTACTCCCCTTTACGGGTGAGTTAGTCGATCTTACTTTTTTTAAGTAATTATAGATGGTGAACCGCGTAACCCCCATCATTCGGGCGACCTGCTCCACCGCTCCCTTGAACTGAAAAATCCTGTTTCCCTCGAGAATAGCCACGAACCGGCTTCGTTCGTTGATATTCATGGTAGAGGGGTGTTTGCCGATTTCCGTAGCCGCCTGATACAGGAGCGCCTCCACCGTCTCCCTGGTGGAGTGGGCGAAGGTTTCCGCCGAGAATGGCGCAGAGTTTTCGGGCAGGTTGATGAATGGGATCAGGGCTTGGCTGGCGTTGAAGAACTCGGTGGTATCAAAATTGATGCAGAAGGCAGCGACCGGCCGGCCGGCGGCATCGCGAAATAAGGTAGTGGTCGATTTGAGGGACTTGCCGTCGCCGCTGATTGTTTTGTAGTTCCGCGTTTCTTCGCCTTTCGAGAGATCCGGATTGATCATCCTGAGCAGCAGGTCTGTGGCCGGGGCGCCGGGCTTGCGGCGGGTGACGTGTCCCCGGATATACACCAGGGAAGCAGGTAAGGCGGTCAGATCGTGAACACAGGCTTCACAATTCTTCCCGAACATGGCGACAACGGCGTCGGCCAGATGCTGAAGGTTCTGCAGGAGGCACTTTTGGTCGATCATGGCATCTGCTCTTCGCTTCGGGAGAAAGGTGGAAGTATGGGAACACAGTTTTGTGAATATGCACTATTTTGGCAACGGAATTTCTTGATGTCAATAAAAAATTGACATATTCAAAAACTGTTGAATCGTAGTCGGATGGAGGATTCGATACAGAGGAATGATCTCCCTTCCCGGTGAAAATAGCAGTGAGGAAATCCTTGAAAATTAATCTAATTTATGAAGATAATTAAACATAACCTAATGCAGCAACTTTACCAACCTGTCAAGGAGGAAAACGATGGCGGAGCAAAGGCTTAATTCACTCCAGCAGCATATCACGGCGGTCAAGAAGGGGGAGCGTGTATTCGAAAATGCCTTCCAGAGCGTCAGCAGGATGATACTCGAGGGTGATATCGATAAGGTGATGGTCAACGGGAAGTCAACCTTTGACTTCAGAATATTTCGCAAGGGCAATAAACATATCGTAGGCATGTACGATGAGATCAACTCCTTCGTCTCCTTCGTCAAGGATGCTTCCCAGGGCGGATCTTCCAAGGAGATGGCCTTCGTCCTGGTCGGCGAGCCGGGCAACGGCAAGACCTTCCTGGTCGAGCATCTCTGCAAGCTGTACCGGCAGTTCCTGTCGATTCCCGCCAACCGGAAGTATACCTTCCGTTTCACGGGCCTCGACAAGCTCGGGGCTTATGGCAATATTACCACCATCGAGTCGCAGACCTATGAGGACCCGATGGTGCTGGCCATGAACCTGATGGAAACGAAAGAAGAGTCCAGACAGTATCTGGCGAGAAGGTACCGGGTGGACGATTCCATGATGGCATCATGGTTCGACAACTACCGACCCATGGGAGCCTGTTCCGCCTACATCTGGAATAACATCCGGGATTATACCGGCGGCAAGGTCGACGATATGCTGGAGTTCATCGACATCGTGCCGGTGCCCCTGGTCGAGAGTCTGGGTACGGTGACGGGGAAATATCCGGCCAAGGACAAGATCACCTCCTCGGCGGTGGATCTGCTGGGTGAGGAGTCCATTCAGAGGCTCTTGCACATCACCGACACCAACAACCCCTACCGATTCGATCTGCGGCGCGGGGCCCTGGCGCGGGTGGCCGGCGGCGGCATCCACTTCTCCGATGAGATCTACAAGAACAAGAAGGACCTCGTCCAGGTCTATCTCGGCATCATCCAGAACCGCTGCATCGAGATCGACGGCTACAAGTGGCCCATCGACTGCCTGATCGTCGCCACCTCCAACAACTCGGAATTCAACCGGTTCCTGGCCGAGAAGGAGGAGGCGCCGATCGTCGACCGGTGCCGGATCTGCTATGTCTCGCACAACACCAACCATGTTCTGCAGCATGACCTGACCGCCTATGCCATTGGCAACGAGACCAAGACCACGCTCACCGGCGAGTCCATGCACCAGGACCCGAACCTCAATCACGCCGCCTCGGTGGCGGTGGTGCTCACCCGGTTGCCGCGGTCGGAGAAGCTCACCCCGATCGAGACCATGAAGCTGGCGGCCGGCGAGGTGGCGGGCGAGAAGAGCCTCAAGACCCTGTCGGAGGTCATCGACACCTTGAGCCAGGAACACGACATCACCAAGCGCTTCGGCCAGAAGGGGCTCGGCCAGCGGAACCTCGGCCGCTCCATCCAACTCATGCTGGAGAGCTCGGAGACCAACGAGGGCAAGTGCATGTTCGCCTACGACATCTTCCGGGCCATCGAGCGGGTCATCCTCGACTATGTCTCCGAGGCCAAGGACCGGGCGAAGTTCCTCGACGACCTGAAGATCGCCAAGGGCATGTACCGGGAGCGGATCATGACCGAGATGTTCAACGCCTACATGGACGAGCCGCTGGCCATCCGCAAGGACGTCATGAACTACGTCAACATGATCATCGGCATCGACGCCGAGAATCTTGGGGCCGACAAGATGTGGAAGTACAAGAATCCGCAGACCGGCGAGCTGCAGGCCCTGAAAATCGACGAGCGCTACATCAACTCGGTGGAGGACTGCCTGGGGCTGAAGACCCGGGAGCAGAAGGATTCCTTCCGGACCTCGATCCGCAAGATCTACGGTCAGAAGATCTCGGTGCGGCCGGATTACGATTTCATGGACAATCTCGAGCTGGTGAAGGCAGTGACCGACGTCCGGCTGAAGTCGGATATCGCCGGTTCCGGCAGCCTCATAGGCGCCCTGGCCAACCGGACCAACGAGGAGAACCAGAAGCTCTACGACCGGATGATCGAGACGATGCTCAACAAACTCGGCTACTGCACCACCTGCGCCCAGAAGACCATCGAATATTTCTGCACGCAGGTGGATGAGAACTGATTCAGATAGCCTTCGGGTTATCGGCTACTTCGTAGGGTGCGCTTTGCGCCACCAGGTGCAGGTCGGAGTGCACCCTGCCCGGAACCGACATTGCACAAAGATACGGGAAAGCAAAAACAGGTGACACAATAGATGAAAAATAAACTCCAGGCCCTTTACGAAACGTTGAAAGAGCAGGGATTGACCGCCGAACAGGACCGGATGATCCGGCGCGAGCTGGATCTGCAGGATCTCGCCGGAGACCATTCCTACATTCTGCCTCCCGTGACCAGATCCATCTTCGACTACACCGATCTGGAGATGCTCCACAACGCCTCCCCGCCAAAACTCCTGGCCCTTTCCTCGGTCCAGTCCCTCGACTATCTCCTGGAACGGGATAAGCAGCGGGAGAAGGACGGCTTCCCCAGGAAGATCCGGGTCGGCAAGATGGTCAAGCCGAGCCAGACCGGCGACGACAAGGTGGTGATCGTTCCCACCACGGTGGAGGAAAAGCTCCTCCACGACCGCGTTCGCTTCCCCGAAGAAGGCGAAGGCGGCGGCGACGGTCAAGGTGAAGGCGGGGCCGGTGAAGGCGAGGAAGGCGAAGTTATCGGCGAGCAGCCGGTGCGTCCGGAACAGGGCGGTCAGGGCGGAGCCGGACAGGGGGAGGGCGGCGAACATGATGTCGAGTCGAATGCCTACGACCTCGGCCGGATCCTGACCGAGCAGTTCGAACTGCCCAACCTGAAGGAAAAAGGCAAGAAGCGGTCGCTGACCAAATACACCTACGATCTGACCGATAAAAACAGAGGTTTCGGGCAGATACTTGACAAGAAGGCGACACTCAGGCGGATCATCCAGACCAACATCGCCCTCAAGCGGATCGACGGCGTGGGTGAGGTCGACAGCATGAAGCTCCTGATCTCCCCGGACGACCGGATCTACCGGATCCTCTCCAAGGAGAAGGATTACGAGTCCCAGGCGGTGGTCTTCTTCGTCCGGGATTATTCCGGCTCGATGGGCGGCAAGCCCACTGAACTGGTGGTCAACCAGCATGTCCTCATCTACTCCTGGCTGATCTACCAGTACAAGAACCAGGTGGAGACCCGCTTCATCCTCCACGACACCGAGGCCAAGGAGGTTGAAAACTTCCAGGTCTACTACAATTCCTCGGTGGCCGGCGGCACCCAGGTGTCCAGCGCCTATGCCCTGGTCAACAAGATCGTCGAGGACGAGAACCTGGAGCGGGACAACAATATCTACGTCTTCCACGGCACTGACGGGGACGACTGGGACACCAAAGGGGAGAAGGCCATTCCCGAGCTGAAAAAGATGCTGACCTACGCCAGCCGGGTTGGCATCACCATCGCCGAAAACGGCTACGGTATATCCGGCCAGACCGAGGTGGAGAAATACATCCGCAAGTCCGGCCTGCTGGAAGAAAAGAAGGCGCTGCTGCGCATGGATATCATATCGAAGGATACCACTGAGGCGCGTCTTATTAAGGGAATCCGGGAACTTATCGCGTAATTCAGGTAACAGGTAACAGGTGACAGGTGAGAGGTTAGTTTAGGCGCGAAGCGCCTCATCATTCCTATAACCTGAAACCTGTCACCCGATTGTGAGGTGCTATGGAACTGGTCAGTCAGCATGCCAAGAAGATCATGGAGGGATGTAAGCAGCGGGCCTGGGACGCGGGCCTGCGCTTCCAGGACGAGAGTCTTGAGTACATCGTGACAAACCGCGATTTTCTGCAGCTTTCGCCGAAAAATATGATCCCGACCCTGTACGACTACTGGGTTCAGGACGTCGAGGTGTTGAAGGAGCAGGGCCAGTACGAACTGTATCCCAACAACCCCTACGAGACTGTCATCAATACCCGGCCGCCGATCTCCTACTATAACGACAACAACCCCGACTGGCTGAACGTGATGATCTTCTACCATGTCATCGGCCATATCGATTTCTTTCAGAACAACCTCTTTTTCGCCCACACCTGGGACTACGACTTCGCCGGAAAGGCCCTGTCCGAAAAGAGGCTGATCGCCAAGCTCCGGTCCGAAAAAGGACGTTGGGTGGACTACGTCATCGAATTCGCGAGAGCCATCGACAATCTGGTCGGCTATTTCGACATGCTGTCGGGAATGGAGAGCAACGGCAAGCGACTCTCGAAGGTCGATTATTATTTCGATGTCTTCCTTCAGGAAAAGGAGAAGAAGTCGATTGCCGGGTACGTGCGGGAAATCGAAAAGTACAACAAATACATGCGGGAATTCCCGGGCGACGGGGAGACACGCTTCCTCGACCGGGTGCGGATCAAGTATGCTGAGTTCGAGTCGCTCTACGAGAAGGCATTGCGCAAGAGCGGGGAAGGGGGAAAGAGGGATCTGCTCCAGTTCCTGATGAAGAACTCCAAGTTCCTCAACCGGGAGGAGAACAAGTGGATGCTGTCGATCATCGAGCTGATCCGTACCACTTCCCTTTATTTCCAGCCGCAGATCCGTACCAAGATCCTCAATGAGGGTTGGGCGAGCTACTGGCATGACAAGCTGTTCATGATGGACGACAGGATCCACGGACACGAGGTGGACTATGCGGTGATCAACGCCAAGGTGACCGCCATGCCCCGGGTCGGCCTCAATCCGTACGCCCTCGGCATGCGGCTCTTCAACTATTTGGAATCGCAGGCGGAAAAAGGGAAAATCTCATATACCTACCATAAGGTTGCCGACCAGCACCAAAGAAAGACCTTCGACCGGGCCACCGGCAAGGGGAAGGAGTTCATCTTTTCAGTGCGGGAGAATTTCTGCGACGCCATGTTCATCAACACCTTCATCGATCAGGAATTCGTTGATCAGCACCGGCTGTTCGTCGTCGACCGGCGACTGAACAAGGAACGCATGACCTGGCAGTACTATGTGAAATCGCGGAAGGCCGGGCATTACAAGCAGATGGTTTCCGACTCTCTCTACCATCCGCCGGCGATAGCCATCAACGTGGATGAAGACGACACCCTGGTCATCAACCATGTCTTCGAAGGCAAACCCCTCTATCGCGACTATATCGAGGCAACCCTGATGGGCGTTGAATACCTCTGGGGCGGCAAGACCTGCCTCTACACCATGGAGCCCGAACCGGTGAAAAAGGAACAGAGCCAGGCGAGGGAGGAGCAGCCTCGGGAGATCAGATGGCGGCGATTCCGCTATACGATGAAAGACCGCAAAATGACCAGGGTCCTGGTCGATCAATAATGGGAAAGGTGAGTGCATGCGCGATTTAAGCAAGGCCATGGGCAATATCGAGAACTGCAGGGGGCAGTGGCGGCAGACCCCGATGCTCTCGTTCAGCGAATTTCTCCGCGAAGCCATCGACAATCCGCAGCGGGTCATCCGTAATGTGTACCAGGTCTATTCCGATATGGTCGACGCCTTCGTCTCCGACGGCATCGATGAATACGGCGACGACCCCGAATCGATCCAGTTTCTGAAATACGACTGCACCAGGCTTTTTGTGGACGGGTCTGACCGGCCATTCTTTGCCGACCGGCTCTTCGCCAACCGGTTCATGCGACATGTCGACAGCCTGAAGGTGGGCTCGAAGCAGAACAAGATCTATATCTTCGACGGTCCCCACGGCAGCGGCAAGTCTACCTTTCTCAACAACCTGCTCCGCAAGTTCGAGGAATATGCCAATTCCCCGGAGGGCTCCCGCTACGAAGTGATCTGGCGGCTGAAGAGCGACCATCTCATCGGCGGGGTGCACAGCCTCAGTTCCCTGACCGAGAAACTCGCCCGGGTGCTGGAAAACGACGGCAAGAAGGAGTTGGCCACCGACCTGAAGGGCGTCACCAATCTGGAAAACGAGATGGGCGGGTATTTCGACGTGCCCTGTCCCAGCCACGATAATCCCCTGCTCCTGGTGCCGAAGGAGGTGCGCCGCCAGTTCTTCGACGACCTGTTCGAGAATGACGAGTTCAAGTGGCAGCTGTTCACCGAGAAGAAGTACGAATGGATCTTCCACGAAGAGCCTTGCACCATCTGCATCTCGCTCTACAACGAGCTCATTCAGAAATACGGCGATCCCCTCAAGGTGATGGAATGCGTCTACGCCCGACCCACCGCTTTTAACCGGCGCCTCGGCGAGGGAATTTCGGTCTTTAACCCCGGCGACAAGCCTCTGCGCAACTCGGTCATAATGAATGAGGTGATCCAGAAGAAGCTCGATGTCCTGTTGTCGGGCAACAAGCCCGTCAGCTACCTCTACTCGCGGTACGCCAAGACCAACAACGGCATCTACGCCCTGATGGACATCAAGTCGCACAACACCGAGCGGCTCATGGAACTGCACAACATCATCAGCGACGGCGTGCACAAGGTCGAGGACAGCGAGGAGAAGGTCAACTCCCTGCTCTTTGCTCTGATGAACCCCGAGGACAAGAAGCTGCTCGATGACCTGCAGGCCTTCAGCGACCGCGTCGAGTATATCAATATTCCCTATGTTCTCGACCTGCAGACGGAAGTGGATATCTACCGTGAAATTTTCGGCAAGCACATCGACGAGAGCTTTCTGCCGAGGGTTCTGCATAATTTTGCCAGGGTCATCATCGCCACCCGCCTCAGGACCAAATCCGAGGCAATGGAGGAATGGATCGAAAAACCTGAAAAGTATGAGCTGTATTGTGACACCAACCTCCAGCTCCTGAAGATGGAGATCTTTACCGGCTACATTCCTGAGTGGCTGAAGGAGGAGGATATTGCCAACTTCACAGCCAAGCGGCGGCGCAAAATCATCTCCGAGTCGGAAAAAGACGGCTGGAAGGGGTTGTCGGGCCGGGATTCGATCAGGCTCTTCAATGAGTTCTATGCCACCTATGCCCGCGAGGACAAGCTGATCGACATGTCCATGCTCGGTAAGTTTTTCCGCAAGTACTGCAAGGAAGACCGGTCCATCCTGCCCATGGGGTTCCTCGATTCGCTGCTCAGGATGTACAACTATACGGTTCTGCAGGAGGTCAAGGAATCGCTCTACTACTACAATGAGGAGCAGATCTCCCGGGAGGTGGTCAACTACATCTTCGCTACCAACTTCGAGATCGGGGCGGTGGAGACCTGCGAATTCACCGGTGAAAAAATCGAAATTACAGAGGAATTCTTCCGGCGCCTGGAATCGCGCCTGCAGATCGAGCCGCGCAACGCCCTGGCATTCCGCAACAATGTCCAGAAGGTCTACACCACCACGGCCTTGCCCCAGGAGATGCTTCGCGACGGTATGCCGATCACCCAGACCTCGCTTTATGTGCATCTCTACGAGAAGTGCACCCAGAACCTGAAGGAGAAGGTGCTCGAGCCGTTCCTGAAGAACGAAAACTTCCGGCGGGCGGTGAAGGATTTCGACAATGATCAGTTCCGGACCTACGATAAGAAGATCCAGAGCGATATCACGTTCATGATAGACAATCTGCAGAAAAAACACCGCTATTCGCGGCAAGGGGCGAAGGAGATCTGTATCTACGTCATCGACAACAACCTCGCCGAAATCTTCTCCGGCCCGGCGAGCAAGAGATAGCAGGGAGCGAGTTATCTTCGAGCATTGTCATCCGTACCCCATCTTCATCCCCGAGGGCACGGGAAAGGTTATCGTCGGCACACTGCCGCCTCCGCGCTTTTCCTTCCGTGAACTCCGGGAAAAGGACGTCGATTTCTGCTACGGCAGCTGTGACGGCATGCTGTGGCGAGTCCTCGCCGAGGTGTATCAGGTCGGGTTCCGCTATGATAATTCGGCGGCAGCCGTGGAGGAACGACTCGACTTTCTGCGCAGCCACGGGCTCGGTATCTGCGATATCGTCGAGTCCTGCCGGCGGGAGAAAAATGATGCCTCCGACCTGGGGATGCGGGATATCCAGCTGCGCGATCTGGTCGCCCAGATCCGCCTGCATCCCACCATCGATACGCTGCTCTTTACCGGCGGCAACACCAAAAACGGCCCGGAGTATCTCATTCGCCGACTCCTGAGGAGCTATGGTCTGCAACTCAGATGCATCGACGGCCGCACCCCCCGTCATCATATCTTTGCCGTGGACGGCCGGACCATCACCACCGTCTCCCTCACCTCGCCCTCCAATGCCGCTAACAAAGCTATCGGCAGCAATCCTCAATTCAAGCAGGCCAAAAGGGACAACCCTGACTATTCCACCTTCGATTTTCGCGTCGACCAGTATCGCAGGGTTTTTCTTGGCGAAAAGAATTGAGCAGGCCACCTTGTAATTTCCCCTCGATGCAATATTGTTGCATGATCCGGCTACATCAATCCTCATGGAGGAAACATGCGTCTTCTGCCATTTTTGATAGTTTTTCTGATAAATTTGCTGATTTCATCTGCTTATGGAGCAGACCGGCCGACGGTCTTCGTCAGCATCCTGCCGCAGAAATACTTTGTGCAACGGATTTGCGGAGATTTGACGAAAGTCGAGGTGATGGTGCAGCCAGGGGCCAACCCGCACAACTACGAACCGAAGGCCTCGCAGATGGCCAAACTGGCCGGGGCAGACATTTATTTTGCGGTAGGCATCTCTTTCGAGGATGTCTGGCTCGCAAAACTGGCCGCCGTGAATCCGAAGATGAAGGTTGTTCATACAGATGCAAATATCGAAAAATTACAGATGGTCGCCCACCATCACCATGAGGAGGGAGAACACGGGAAAGAAGGCGGGCATGGGCAGGAAGACTCCGGCCGCGGCCATGATGATCACGACGATCACCAGGCCGCTCCCGATCCCCACGTCTGGCTGTCGCCGGCACTTGCCAAAGTGATGGTGGCGAACATGACCGAGGCATTGGTCGCTCAGTATCCTGAAAATGCTTCATTCTTTGTCTCCAATTCCGAGGAGTTCCTCAAGGAGATCGACAGCCTTGACGCCCGGTTGCGGGCCCTCTTGCAGGACAACCGCGGCAGGCAGTTCATGGTCTATCATCCGGCCTGGGGCTATTTCGCCCGGGAATACGGCCTCATTCAGGTGCCGGTGGAAGTCGAGGGCAAAGACCCGAAGCCCGCGCAGCTGAAGGAACTGATCGAGCATGCACGGGAGAGGCAGATCCGGGTGATCTTCATGCAGCCGCAGTTTTCCAGGAAAAGCGCGGAGATCGTCGCCGCCGAAATCGGCGGGGAGGTGGCCTTTGCCGACGATCTGGCCGAGGATTGGCCGGCCAACCTGCTCTATGTCGCGGAACAGATTAAAAAGGCAGGGAAATAGTGAACATGGCATATACCCATTCGCTGGTGGAGATCAAGGGGCTCTCCTTTTCCTACGGCAGCCAGGAGATCCTCACGGATATCGACTTCACGGTCTCACACGGCGATTTCGTGGCGGTGATCGGCCCGAACGGCGGCGGTAAGACTACCCTCATCAAGCTGATCCTGGGGCTGCTCGTTCCGAGACGGGGGACCATTCGGGTGGGCGGCAAGGCGCCGGGCAGGGGCGGGGCGCTCATCGGCTATGTGCCCCAGCAGATCAATCACAGCCTGATCTTCCCGGCCACCGCCCTCGATGTCGTCCTGATGGGGCGTCACGACACGGGCAGGCGCTGGTCATGGTTCCGCAAGGATCACGAGCGGGAGGCGGCCATGGCGGTGCTGGCCAAGATGGGGGTGGATCGCTTCGCGGGCCGCAAGATCACCGACCTGTCGGGGGGCCAGCGGCAGCGGGTGCTGATCGCCCGAGCCCTGGTCACCGATCCGGAGTTGCTCGTGCTCGACGAGCCAACCGCCAGCATCGACGCCAAGGGACAGACCGACTTTCTCGAACTGCTCAAGGAACTCAACCGGGATCTCACCATCCTCATGGTGAGCCACGATCTGCTCGTCGCCTCGTCCTATGCCAAATCCATCGCCTGCGTCAACAGGCGGCTCCATTACCACAGCGCCATCGGCTCGACCGTCGAGCTGATGAACGCCTTCTACTCCTGCGCCGTCGATGAGGTCTGCCCGGTCGATTCGGTGGTCCGCGAGCTCACCAAAATACCTCCCAAGGATCATCCGCGCCATGATTGACGCCCTGCACTTCGAATTCATGCGCAACGCCGTGATGGCCGGCATCCTCACCAGCATCATCTGCGGCATCATCGGGACGCTTGTGGTGGTCAACCGGCTGGTCTTTCTCTCCGGCGGCATCGCCCACAGCGCCTACGGCGGCATCGGCCTGGCTTTCTTTTTGGGATTGCCGTACATGGTGGGGGCGATCGGCTTTTCTCTGGCGGTGGCCATGATCATGGCTGGCATCTCGCTCCGAGCCCGGCAGCGGGCCGACACCATCATCGGGGTTCTCTGGGCCATGGGCATGGCCAGCGGCATCCTCCTGCTCGACTTCACGCCGGGCTACAACGTCGATCTGATGAGCTATCTCTTCGGCAGCATCCTCAGCGTGCCGAGAGGGGATCTGCTCGCCATGGCCGGCATCGGCGGGGTGATCCTGCTCCTCGTCACCTATTATTTCCGCGACATCCTGGCCATGAGCTACGACGAGGAGTTCGCCCAGATCCGCGGCGTGCCGGTGAAAAAACTCTACTACATGCTGATCGGCATGATCGCCGTGACGGTGGTGATGGTGGTCCAGGTGGTCGGCCTGATCCTGGTCATCGCCCTCTTGACCATCCCGCCGTCGATTGCCGAGAAGTACTCGAAGTCGCTGGCCATGATGATGGTGCTGTCCTGCCTCCTCGGGATGGTCTTCACCACCGGAGGGCTCTGGCTGTCCTACCGCTTCGACATGACCTCCGGGGCGGCGATCATCTTCCTGGCGAGCATCGTCTTCTTTCTCTCCATGCTCTTCGACCGGCTGCTCATCTTTGGCAGGCGGCTTGCGCGTAAAGGGTAAAAATATGTGCGGGCAATGTAATTATCAGCAGCTTCTGGAGGCCGCGGGCCTCGATGCGACCAACCACCGATTGCAGGTGCTCGAGGTAATCGGCAGCAGCAGCTGTCCGCTGTCGGCGGCCGAGATCTACTCGGTGCTCGAGCGGAACCTGTCCATCAACCGGGTGACGGTCTACCGGATCCTCGACCTGATGGTCGAGCGCAAGATCCTCGATCGGCTGAGCACCGGGGGCCGGGCCGCCTACTATGGTCTTGCCCCCAACGAGCACCACGCCCCCCACGCCCATTTTTACTGCAGACGCTGCGGCCAAATGGACTGCCTGCGGCCGGAGACGCTGAGCGTCGACGCGGAGTTTTTGAAGAAGACCTTCGCCGGCGAAATCTCCCGCGTGGAGATCCGGGTGGACGGGATCTGCAAGAACTGCCTGAGGCAATAGAGTCGTGGCAAGCATGTAAATGATTCCTTTTCGTTCGTAATCGTAGTCGCCGCAAGGAGGGACCTCTTCCTGAAAATCGTGATTTCTTCGTCCAGGCTCCTAGAGGAAACGATGACGACAACGACAACCATTCCGCTACCGCTTCATTGACAACGAGGAAAGCTCATATACATCCCCAACTATCGATGTTGAACAATTCCCGGACAGCCCCTATCATGTAAGTAGTAACTAACAGCTCCACGCACCTGTCCTGAAATGGAGGAGTGTGCCATGCGAATCCTGTTATTGCTTTCTGTCCTCCTGCTCGTCTGCACCGCAAGTCCGGCGGCGCCCGAGAAGGATGAATTCGCCGCGGCCCGCGAGGGACTCGTCCGGGAGATCGAGGAAGATGTCCGGGCGACCCGGCATTTCATCGACAAAGAGCAGCTCGATCCGAAGGTCATGGAAACGCTGCGCACCGTGCCGCGTCACGAGTTCGTGCCCCCGGCGGCCAAGCCGCATGCCTACCGGAACAGGCCGCTGGCCATCGGTCACGGCCAGACCATTTCCCAGCCCTACATCGTCGCCCTGATGACTGACCTTTTGGAACCAGAACCCGACGACCGGGTCCTGGAGGTGGGCACTGGCTCCGGGTATCAGGCGGCCGTGCTGGCCTCTCTGGTTGCGCAGGTCTACACCATCGAGATCATCGAGCCGCTGGCCAGGGAGGCCACGGAGCGTATCTCTCGGCTGGGCATCCCCAATATCGAGATCCGGACCGGCGACGGTTATTACGGCTGGCCGGAAGCGGCACCCTTCGACACCATCATCGTGACGGCGGCGGCCAGCCACGTCCCCCCGCCGCTGATCGGGCAGCTGAAGGCGGGCGGGCGGATGGCGATCCCGGTGGGCAGCCCCTTCCAGACCCAGCAGCTGCTGCTCGTCACCAAGGAGGACGACGAGAGGATTACGACCCGGCAGATCCTGCCTGTCGCCTTCGTGCCGCTTACCGGCAGCCACTGACATGACTCCGCGGCCGCCGCTCTTCTCCATAGGCCTGCTCTCGGCCTCGCTTCTGGCTTACGAGATCCTGCTCATGCATCTCTTTGCCATCATCCAGTTCCACCACTTCGCCTATATGATCATCGGCCTGGCGCTGTTGGGCTACGGCTCGAGCGGCACCTTTCTTGCTTTTTTCCAGGAACAGATGGCCAAAAGCTATGTCGGCTCCTACCTCCTCTTGACGATTCTCTTTGCGGTAAGCGCGGTAGCAGCCTTCCTTGTCGCCCAGCTGGTGCCCTTCAACGGCCTGGAACTGTTGTGGGACGTGAGGCAGGTCTTTTTTCTCGCCCTGCTATTCCTGCTGATCCTCGTCCCCTTCTTCTGCGGCGCCACGGCCATCGGCCTGACCCTCGGGGTCCACCGGCATGCGGTGGCCGCGGTCTATGGGGCGGATCTCGTCGGGGCGGGAATCGGCTGCATTCTCATCATCCTGCTGCTGTTCTGGCTCTTTCCCGTGAAGATCCTGGTGGCGATCGGTGGACTGGGGCTTCTTGCGGCCGCGGCCGTCCCTTTCGAGCTAAGGGCAGCGCGTCCCGGAAATCTGCCGGGACTGCTGGTCCTTTTCCTGGCTATTGCCGCGGTCGGATTAGATCAGCCGCTCCGGCCCACCCCCTACAAGACCCTGGTGCAGTACCTGCGGATCCCCGGCACGGAGATCGCCCTGGAACGGGCGAGCCCCCTGGGCTTGCTGCAGGTCCTGGAGAGCCGCAGCATCCCCCTGCGCTACGCCCCCGGCATGAGCCTGACGGCCCTTGTCGAGCCGCCGGAGCAGAAGGGGGTCTTCATCAACGGCGAGGGCATGACGGCCATCACCCACGTCCCCGATGATCCCCTTCGGCTCGGCTACCTCGACATGATGACCTCGGCTTTGCCCTATCACCTGCGGCAACCGGAGAATGTCCTTCTGCTGGGCATCGGCGGCGGGCAGGACATCCTTCAGGCGAAATTCCACGGGGTGGAGAAGATCACCGGGGTCGAGCTGAATCCCCAGTTCATCGAGCTGTTGACCGGCAAATATGCTGAGTTCTCCGGCAACCTGCTGGCGGATCCGGCGGTCTCGGTCCATCTCGGCGACATCCGGGGCTTCCTCGAACAGACCCGCGAGGATTTCGATCTCATCCACATATCCCTGGTCGACGCCTTCTCGCCCTCCGCGGCGGGGCTCTACGCCCTCAGCGAGGACTACGTCTACACGGTTGAGGCCCTGCGGGAGTATATCCGCCATCTCTCCCCGTCCGGGTATCTGTCCATTACCCGATGGGTAAAGAATCCGCCAAGGGACAGCCTGAAACTGATGGCCACGGCGGTCGCGGCCCTCCACCGGGAAGGGATCGCGGAGGCCGGCCGCCACCTGGCCCTTGTCCGGGGCTGGCAGACCAGCACCCTGCTGGTGAAACGAACGGAGTTCACTCCGACCGAGGTTGAAGGTATCGAAGCCTTCTGCCGGGCCAGGTCCTTCGACGTCGCCTATACCTTTGCAACAGAAGAGGAGGAGACCAACCGCTTCAACATCCTCCACGAGCCGGTCTTCTTCCAGGCGGCTCGTGCCCTGGTCGGCGAAGATGCCGAAGCCTTTATCGAGGACTACAAGTACAACATCCGGCCGGCGACGGACGACCGGCCCTTCTTCCATCACTTCTTCCGGTGGTCCGCCCTGCAGGAGGTGCTTCAGCTCAAGGCGAGGGGCGGTGCGGCCCTGCTCGAGGCCGGGTACCTGATCCTGCTGGCGGTGCTGGTGGTGGCCGGCGCGCTCAGCTTCGCGCTGATCATGACGCCCCTGCTGCTCTTCCGGCGGCGGTCTCTCTCCGGGGGGCTGCCCATCGCCAGGTGGAGGGTGCTCTGCTACTTCCTGGCCATCGGCATCGGCTACCTGTTCATCGAGATCGCTTTCATGCAGAAATTCGTCCTCTTCCTGCACCATCCGGTGTACGCCATCAGCGTGAGCGTCGCCTCTTTCCTGGTGGCGAGCGGCATCGGCAGTACTCTGGTGCAGCGCTGGGAGGCCCGGCTGCCCGCGAAAAAGCTGCTCCGCTGGGTGGTGGCGGGCATCGCCCTGTTCAGTCTCTGCTATCTGATCTGGCTCGGCAAATGGTTTTCCTTCGCCGCCGGCTTCTCCTTTGCCGGCCGTATGGCGCTCACCGCCCTCTTCATCGCGCCCCTGGGGTTTCTCATGGGCATGCCCTTTCCCCTGGCCCTCGGCAGTCTCGGGCGCCACGCCCCCGAACTGATCCCCTGGGCCTGGGGGATCAACGGCTGCGGCTCGGTGATCAGCTCGATGATGGCGACGCTGCTCGCCATCCACTATGGTTTCTCGACAGTGATCGTCACGGCGGTTGTGCTCTATCTGGGGCTGGTCTTCTGTCTTCCGGGGCCAAAAGAGGCCGGGGCGGCTGGCAGTTAGGATTAAGAGCTGTGGCTCGTTTCAGGTGCTCACTAATGAAAAGAGCGGGATACCCCTTCTCGGAATATCCCGCTCTTTTGGTTGCTCCGGATCTGGTGCCGGAGTGATATGCAATTACTTATTCTTATCCATATCAGACAAGGCCTTCACGGCGATCGCCCCGACCATGCCCAGTACGCCGATTTTCTTGACAGCATCCTTGGCCGGCTTGACCAGGGTGGCGAGCATCGCCCGCCGTCGCACCTGGGCCAGGTCGGCGAGTTGTGGAGTGCTGGTGGAAAGGAGCAGGGCAATGTCTTTCTCCTTTTTCTTGCTGTAATACCGGGTGTTGGGCTTGAAATTTCCGCCGTTCGGCTCGATGGAGGTCACACCTTTATTCACGTACTTGGCGACTTCCGAATTGGGGTCGTCCAGGTCGCCGAAGATCCGCGCCCCGGTGATGCAGGTCTGGACGCAGGCGGGCTCGGCGCCCGCGGCAACCCGCGGCTGGCAGAAGGTGCATTTGTCAGCCTTGCCGTCGGACGAGACCTCGTCGGTGAGCGCCGGGTTGATATACCTGGCCTGGTAGGGACAGGCGTCGACGCAGGCGCCGCAGCCGAGGCAGCGGCCCTTGTCGATCTGGACGGTGCCGTCGATGGGGTCCTTCCAGGTGGCGGCCACCTCCATGGTCACGGTCTTGCCGGTCTTCGGGTCCTTGAAGGTCATCTCCACAGGGTCTGCCGGGCATTCGGGCACGCAGGCAGGCTCGCCGCAGTGGTTGCAGAGTCCCGGGTAATAGGTCGAGGCGATCTCCTTGCCCACCCAGCTCGGGCCCAGGCGATGCACCCAGTTGCGGTGGAACTCGACCGGCACCTCCCACTCCGCAGTGCAGGCAATCGTGCAGGCATGGCAGCCGACACACCGTTCGAGGTCGATAATCATTGCGTATTGCATTGTATCCTCCTGGTGAATGCAAAGAACCTTTCTAGGAGCCCGTCGGATTATGCCCTTTTTCCCCATCTCTTCGTTAAACTCGAAAAAATTATCCTCGGAATATTAAGTATATGCCTCCGGTATTTTTTTTGTTTGCCTCGATCTGAGAAAAAATTAATAATAATCCGACAGGCTCCTAGCGAAATAGTTAGACGGATGCCGGGATGTCGATCACCTTGCCGTCCCTGACGAACTTGACAAAGGTGTTGCGCATGCCGTGGGCGCCGGTTTCAGGATCGACGGTGGCCTTGGTCATCAGACTGGTGTCGTCGATGCCGGCGTTCACCGCCACCGTCATGAGCGGATTGGCGGTGCCGTAGCCGTGGGCCATGAAGATCGAGTCCTTGCGGATGCCCGGCGTCGTCTTGATCCTGGTGGTGGTGCGCGACTTGAAGCCTGCCTGGTTGACCAGGCCGACCACATCGCCGTCCTTCAGCCCCATCTTCGCGGCCAGCTCGTCGTTCAGCCAGATCGGGTTGTCGGGCATGGCGTTCTTCAGCCAGATATTGTTCTGGGTCCGGTTGAAGGTGTGCACCGGCACCCGGCCGTAGAGGAGTCTCGCATAGCCGGCCGGCGGCTGTTCCACCGGAATGTAGGTCGGCACGCCGGGAAAGCCCGCGTCCGCAAGCTCCTCGTTGTAGAGGAGCACCTCGAAATCGTCCGGCATCACGTAGGGGTCCTTGCCTTCCAGGAGATGGATGCCTCCCTCCTTCTTCAGCTGCTCAAGCGACAGGCCCGCCACCTGGAGGTCCTTGTCGACCAGTTCCTCGATGGTCTTGACCGGGATGTCCTTCTCGTAGCCCATGCGTTTGGCGATCTCGTTGGTGATGAAGACCTGGTCCTTGCGCTCGAACATGGGGGCGACCAGGGGCAGCCTCGCCGCCACATACTGCTGGTGCTTCTTCGAGAAATCCCACTGGGTGCCGCTTTTCACCAGGTCGTAGCGCTCCAGGTAGCTCGCCTCCGGCAGCAGGATGTCGGCCCACATGGTCGCGTCCGTCGACATGACGTCGACGCACATGACGAAGTCCATCTGCTGCAGGACCTTTTTCATCTTCTCCTGGTCGGGGATGGTCTGGATGGGGTTCTGGCCCCAGATTACGCAGCCCTTGATCGGGTAGGGCTTGCCGGTGAGCGCCGCGTCGCGGATCAGCTCGGTCGGGGTGCCCGGCGGGGTGTAGGGATGAATCAGGTCGCCGTCCTCGTTCTCGTTGAGGTTGTGGCCGTCTTCGTGCTCCTTTTTCGCCCAGCTGGTCTTGCCGATCTTCGGGTTCTTGCCCGGCACCCAGCCGCCCTTGACATAGAAGGCGCCGAGCAGGGCGGTGAGGCAGGCGAGCGACCGCTGCCGCTGAAAGTCGTTGCCGTACCAGGAGACATGCCGGCCGGGGTGGATGGAGACGTTCGGGGCGTTCGCCGCCAGGAGTTCCGCGACCTCCTTGATCTGGGCGGCGGGGATATCGCACTCCGCCGCGGCCTTCTCCAGGCTCCACTCCTTGATGCCCTTCTTGAACTCCTCGAACCCTTCGGCGTATTCCTCGATGAAGGCGGCGTCGTACTTCTTCGCCGCCACCAGATAGTTCATGATGGCGAGCAAAAAGGCGGTGTCCGTGCCGGGCTTGATTTGCACCCAGACGTCGGATTTCGCGGCGGCGGCGGAAAAGCGCGGGTCGACGACGATGAGCTTCGCCCCGTTCTGCAGCCCCTGGATGAACTGCTTGACGTGGCTGACATGGATGTTTTCGCCGATATGGCTGCCGAGCAGGAAGATGACCTTGGCGTTAGGCATGTCGACATATTCTCCCGGGGGCCTGCCGATGGTGGCCAGGTAGGCCGTGTCGCGGATGCCGCGGCACTGGAAGAAGGATGCCTCGCTGACGTTGTGGGTGCCTACCGTTCTCTCGAAGAAGTGCATCGGGTACTTCGCCGAGGCCCCGTGGGGAAAGACGGCGATGCCCTGGGGGCCGTATTTCTTCTCGATCTCGGAAAGCCTTTTGCCGCATTCGTCGAGGGCCTCGGTCCAGCTGATCTTCTTCCACACGGGCTTGCCCCGTTCCCCGACATTCTTCAGGGGGAACTTCAGCCGGTCGGGGTCGTAGAGGAACTGGATGCCGGCATTGCCCCGGGCGCAGATGGCAGTGCCGTTGTCGATGGACTTCGGATTTCCCTCCAGCTTCACCAGCCGGTCGCCGCGCTTCTTGCCGACCAGCTGACAGCGCCAGAAGCACATCTCGCAGATGCCGCCGCTCACCGTCTCTTCGGCAAACGACCCCGGGGGTTCGAGCGGAGAACGGGTGATGCCGCTTTCCGAGGCAATGACCTCGGAAAGGGGGAGTGCGACCGCTGCCAATGAGGCAGTCTGTAAGAATTTACGCCTCGTTACGTTGAACGCCATGTTCCTCTTCCTCCTTGGTGAAAAAATCGATGATGGTGACGATGATACGGTAAAAAGAAAGGCTGGCCTGCCCTTCGACCCTTTCGGCGAACAGACCGAACCACGGCAGGAAAAAACGGCGGAGAAACTCCTCCTCGGCCGCCTGGTTGTTGTCTTCTGCCAAGAAAGACAGGAATTCAAGTTGGTAAACGATGTGGTCCGGAAGATCATCCGCTTTATCGAATCCGAAACCCAGCGAGCGGTAGAAAGCGAGGATCTCGTCGGAGTATCGGCCTCTCAGCGTCCGGTCAAGATAGACGGAGCCGTAGGGCGGTGCGGGCGTGTGGGGGATGCCGTTGATAAAGAGCCGGGTATATTCTATCTGCAGATCTTCGAGGTCGGCCATGCCGGCCGGGCATTCAGCGAGGAGCGCGGCCTTTTCCTCCTCTGCGCCAAGCGCCTCCAGCAGTCCATACAGTTTCTGCAAGTATTCTCGGGTAAACCAGGCCTCCGGATAGCGCATGCTCTGGGCGCAGAACCGGTAGATGGCGGCAACGGGACTTGCTGAGGAAAGATCGGACATGGCACCTCATAACCGGAAGATGGAGCAAAAATCCAATAATCTCAAACGGTTGACTGGATATGCTACAATGTAACCGAGCCGCTATCATACTGGCCCGGAATGGCTTTGTAAATACCACGATGTCGTAGTATATCCTCGTCTTTACGTGAAAATATCGTTGTGTGGCGGGGATGACGAATGACAAAGTCAAAAAAATTTATTATTTAATTAATAAATTAATTTCTTTGGCTCTGCAAGCGATTTTGAGGAGGAGATACAGGCCTGATCGGAAATTGGAGATCAGGCCATATGAAATATCATTCCTGATGGATTTCAGGTGACCACAAATGGCTCGGATGGCCAAGGTCGGAAGGGAGTCGCCTCCGGAGGATTTGTTACAATCGGGGGTCGATATGTCCGGGACCGCCACAGTCAGGCGTATAACAGGTAATGTTCTTGAAATCGCATCGTTCATTGCACTCCGGGCAGATATCCGGCGGCTTGGCTGCGGTGAGGGTGTAGCCACATTTTTCACACTTCCAGTATGTTAGGTTGCAATCAGGGCAAATGTCTCCCTCAAATCTCCCGGAAGCCGTGTAACCACATAAGGTACATTGCATATTTTTGTCTCTTTTTTCCATGTATCTGCCTCCTTTTTCGTTGATGACTGCCAGTCAAAAGAAGATCCATTTCATATAGAATAATGGAACTCGGAAGATGATAAGTCGATCAATTACCTCTCCCTCCGCCGGGCCCCATGCTGCCGCCACCGGGCCCCATACCGCTGCCCGGGCCTGTGCCGCCTCTCCTGGCCGGCGGCTCTTCTGGCATTTGAACGCCCTGAGCCTTGGCCCTTTCCTTCATTTTTTGGTGATGGTCTCTGCGGATTTGCTCCTGCTCTTGCAGGGTTTTCGCAGCTCGCATTTGTGCGCGATATTCATCACGCTCTTGCTGCGTCATAAATTGGCTGCCGTAGACCTGCTCCTGCTGATCGGCAGCGAAAGATAAACCGGCGGTTAAAGACAGGGCAGATGCCAAGGCGGAGGCAATCAATGTTCGTTTTATCATGGGGAATCCTTGTCAGGGTTGGTTCTTAGTTGCGCCGGTCACTGCAACCCGTTCAGCGATAGCGCCCGAGGTCGAAAGGAAAAGCGCCGGCTTTTAGGTAACGAAGACGGCTGCTCGCCGGTCCGCTTGACTACGATGAAACCAAGAAAGATGAGGAATAAAAAAATGCTATAAAGATGGATAGTCTTATTTTCCAGTATGGATTGTATTGAAATATTGATTTCCTGTCAAATTGATCGAACAAATTTGGGGTTCCGGTGGAGTAAAAACAGCTTCATTTTGTTCCCTCGCAAGACATGCTTATCGTGCCGCTAGTGTCATGTCAAGTATCAGATGTTGTAAGATTGCGCAGTAATTTTGGCTTCCTGCGAGGCACGATTGAGGAAGCATAGCAGCGCTATGTGACCGAAAGAGTAACGAAGCCAGGAAGCCAAAAGGACAAGCAAGATATAACAGATGATGCTTGACAGGATACTAGTTATCGGCGAGAAGCAACTTCCTGCGTGCCTCGGCGATATGGTCGACAACGAGTTCTGCCATGCCGGGCACAAGACCGAGGCCATGGTGGAAGCAGGTCGGGGTGATGTTTCTTTCCTGCAACCGTGACATCCACGATAATTCATCTTCGCCGTTGCCGACGATGTCCCGAAAGACATGCATGCCGCCCACCAAAAAGAGGGGGACGATGATGGTCTCGGCAAAGCCCCTGGCGGCGATCTCGTCAGGCAGGTGGCTGGAATCGGGGAATTTTTCCACTACCCCCACAAAGAGCCGCCGACCGAAACGCCGGCGTAGGATCTTTTCCAGGGCGTAATAGGCGGTCCAGACCGGATGGCCTGTGCCGTGGCCGAGAATGAGGACGGCCTGCTCCGGGTTGTCGCCGACGATCGGCTCGAGGATCAGGCCGAGTCTCTCATAATCCTCGGGGGTGGTGAAGAGCGGGGCGCCGACGGCGCACTGCAGGCCGGACTTGCCGACGATTTTTGCGAGGCGGTGGAATTCGCTGCCGGGGAAGAGGTGGAGGGATTGGACGACCGCCTTGCCCACGCCCCGGGCGGCTAGCTCGTCCAGGGCCTCTTCCAGATGCAGCGCGGGTTTGTCGCTGGCCTGCAGCCTGCGGGTCACCACCCGAGAGGAATAGGTCCAGATTATCTCCTCGTCGGGAAAGCTCCTCCGTATCCGATCGTCCAGGGCGGCATAGGTGGACAGAGCATCGGCGGTGGTCCCGAATGCGGTCATAACTATCGGAATAGTGTCCATTCTTTCTTTCCCCAACTTCTTGTGATTTTAGTGATTTTTTGCCAAATCCTTACCGGATTATACTCTCCAATGGCCGGCCAGACCATTTTTTTCGATTCAGCCCTTGACAACCCGAACATTATTATAGTAATTATTTAATTATTAATTAAATTATATTCTACAATAATTTAATTATTAATTTCTTAAACACTGCGGATTGGGGCGGAGCGCAGGGAAAGAGAGAATTAAGCAGAGGGAGAAAGATCATGGTGAAGAAGTTTTCGGTCCTGGCGATGGCCGGCATGCTGGCGTGGCCCGCATGTTCCATGGCGGCGGACAGCACGAATGTGGCCCAACTGGCGCGGAAGATCGACGAGATGAGCAGGCAGCTCGAGGAGATGCGGGCGGCGCTCGAGGCAGAGACGGAGAAGAACAAGGCTTTGACGAAGAACGTCGAGGCCTTGGAGGAAAATGTCGACAGTATCGACGAACGTTCCGAGAAGTGGGACCTCGCATCCCGGTTCAATTTCGACGGCGACTTCCGTTCGCGCCTCGATTTCTACAATGCCGAGACGATCTTCGGCCGCGATGTCGACAACGACACCATCTGGACCAACCGCTTTCGCCTCAACATGCGGGTGAAGGCCACGGAGAACGTGGAGTTCAAGGGCCGCCTGGCGATGTACAAGACCTGGGGCAACCAGTCGGCCTTCGCCAACGAGGGCAACCCGATGTTCCCGCTCTTCGATGGCAACGTCACCCGCTCGCCCATCGGCAGCAGCGCCCTCTATGTCGACCGGGCTTTCGTCAACTGGAACAATATCGGCGGGCAGCCGTTATGGTTCTCCATCGGCCGCAGGCCCACCACCGACGGCCCGCCCAGCCACCTGCGCATGAACCTGGATGAGCGGCAGGCCACGCCCATGGCCTTCATGGACTGGCCCTTCGACGGCCTGACCCTCGGCTACGGCTGGAGCTGGGGCGAAGACATCGGCGACAGCAAGCTCCGCTTCTGTTACGGACGCGGCTTCGAGGCGGGCGTCGACGACGGTGTCGACGAGGTGAAGGACATGGATTTCGCCGGCATCAGCTGGGATATCTTGAGCAATGGCCCCCGCTTCGCCTACATCCAGAGCTTTATGGCCTTCGACCTGATCAATTACCCCAATTTCCAGGATCCGATCATCGACGCCAACTTCGGCCAGATGAGCGGCATGGGCGACAGGACCAACCTCGGCGACGTCTTGCACACTTCGGCGGTCTATATGGACAAGATCGCCGGCCTGAACTACTTCGTCTCCGGCGGTTGGTCTCAGACTCAGCCAGACAGCGGCGGCATTTTCAACGATCCCTTCAGCCCTACCGGCCCGAACACCGACGAGGAGAACGGCTACGCAGTCTACCTGGGCGTGCGCTATGATCTTTTGGCCAAGCTGAAGGTCGGGGCGGAATTCAACTACGGCTCGCAGTACTGGCTCGCCATGGCGCCCGGCCACGACGACATCTATCAGTCCAAGCTCTCCACCCGCGGTCAGGTCTACGAGGTCTACACCATTTGGGATCTGCCGACCGGCGAGAAGTTGTCGAAGTATGCCAAGACCTTCATCCGCCTGGGCTATCAGCATTACGAGTACGATTACTCCGGCTCGGGGGACTGGAATCTCTATCCCTACGACCTGGATGATACCGGAGATCGGGCGAAGTTGGCGATGATGGGGATCGATCCCGTGGAGAGTGCGGATCAGATCTATTTGACCTTTGAGGTGTTCTTCTGATTCCCCCCCGGGACCAGGTTCGCAGGGTGCAGCGAATGCCTCTCTGCGAATCTGGAAGCCTTGCGTATCTTCTTTTACAATAGGGCATGTTCCGAGCCACCGGACATGCCCTTTTTTATTGCCCGCGGCCGGGGTCTGCTTTACTGTGGACAGGATGTGAGTTGAGTACCTTAGAAATGATGTTCTGCACGTTTTTGGCAGAAAATTATTTCGTGAAGGTACTTATACCTCTCAAGGGGGTACTGAAAAGAGTCCCCTCTGCAGTGGAAGGGGATAACAACCTTGGGTTGGCGGGGAGTCAGCCGCATTATTGTCTATCTATTGTGAACAGAGAAGGAAAAAAGCATGAGTGTCATGATGGCCGCATGTCCCCGGCCGATCCTCGGCGAGTTTTCTGCGAGAATGGGCAACTGCTGCTACGGGATGTTCAACAGGCACGGTGGAGTGAGCAGAGGACCCTACGCCTCGCTCAATATCGGCCGCGGGCTTGGAGATAGTCCGGAGGCGGTGTCGGAGAACCGGCGGCTGGTGAAAGATGTCCTGCGGATCCCGCATCTGCTGTCGGCTCACCAGGTCCACGGCCCCGGAGTCTATTGTCTTACTGAGCCCATAGCGGAAGACACCTCCATCGACGCGGTTGATGCTCTGATCACCGATCTGCCCGATGTGGGCCTGATGATCCAGCAGGCCGATTGCCAGGCTGTGCTGCTCTTCGACCCGATCCGGCAGGCGATAGGTGCCATCCACTGCGGCTGGCGGGGAAGCGTTCAGGGGATCCTGGTCGAGACGGTCGAAATCATGAAGGAGAATTACGGCACCAGGCCTGCCGACCTCCTCGCAATCGTCAGTCCCTCCCTCGGCCCATGCTGTGGCGAGTTCGTCAATTTCAAGGAGGAACTGCCGCCGGAATTCCATCCCTTCATGGTCAGGGACAGTCATTTCGATTTCTGGCGGATCAGCGAGCACCAACTGACGGCCGTCGGCCTCGCTCAGAGTCATATCCGCATCGAGGGGACCTGCACCGCCTGCTCCCCGGATTATTTTTCCTACAGGCGGGCCAAACGGGAGAGCGGCGGGCTGACCGGCCGGAACTGTTCGGTCATCGCCCTGAGGAGCGAGTAAGCCGAAGAGAACCATGCGGATTCTACTTATCGAAGACGACGCGAAGATCGGTTCCTTCATCGAAAAAGGGTTGAAGGAGGCGGGTTTTACCGTGGATCTCTGCGCCGACGGCAGGGAGGGGCTGACGCACGCCCTGAGCGTGACGTATGACGCGGCGGTCGTCGACCTGATGCTGCCCCGCCTGGACGGCCTCTCCGTGATCGAGAGCATGCGGGCCAAGGGGGTCGACACCCCGGTGCTCATCCTCAGCGCCAGGCAGTCCGTCGACGACCGCATCCAGGGGCTGCAGCGCGGCGGCGACGACTACATGATCAAGCCCTTTTCCTTTTCGGAGCTGCTGGCCCGGGTCCAGGCCCTTATCCGCCGGGACAAAAAGAATACCCAGCCCATGCTGCTCACGGTCGGCGACCTGGAGATGGACCTTTTGAAGCACGAGGTCACCAGGGGCAGGGAGAGGATCGATCTGCCGGCCAAGGAATACTCGCTCTTGGAATATATGATGCGGCATCCGGGCATCGTGCTGTCCAAGACCTCGATTCTGGAGCGGGTCTACGACTACTCCTTCGACCCCCAGACCAACGTGGTGGACGTGCTGGTCTGCCGCCTGCGCAACAAGATCGACAGGGACTTCGAGGACAAGATGATCCATACCGTCCGGGGCGTGGGCTATGTTCTCAGGGTTTGCTAGGCTGACCAGAGAGGATTTTTCCCGGTCCCGAATCAAGAAGGCGCTGCCGGTCTTCCTGCTGCTTTGGGTTGGCAGCCTGCTGCTCGCCGGCCTCTCTCTCGTTGCCATTCGCTCCCATCTGGTCACGGTCGAACAGGCGGAGACGGAACGAATGCTCGATGCCTATCTCGCCGCCCATCGCTCACCCCTGCGCCATTTCGGTTCGCTGCTGTTTCGCCACGACGATCCGCTGGAGGGGCTGGCCTTTGTCCGGGTGATCCAGGGTGGCGACCAGATGCTTCTGGTGGGAGGGCAAAGAGGCGATTCGAACCTGAAGAACTATATCGACCTGTCGCCCCTTGAGAAGGGCGTCTGGCTGAAGGTGGATATGGGCGAGGAGCGACGCAGGCTCACCGTCATCGTCCGTGAATACGAGAACGGCATTGTCCAGGCCGGCAAGGATGGTGCGGAAACCTTCCGGCTCTATCGCGGGATCATCGGCAAGACCATCGGCATCGTTATCCTCGGCAGTCTTTTCATCTGGCCGCTCTCGCTCTATTTTATTAGAGGGAGCCTGGGGCCCTTGACCAGAAGCCGGGAGATGATCGAGGCCCTCGAGAAGTCCAAGACGGGCCTCCTGCCCGAGGAGGGCAGTGGTCCTGAGCTGAACAGCCTCCACCGCCAGATCAACCGGCTGATCCGCCAGAATCGCCTGCTGGTGACGGAGATGCAGCAATCCCTCGACAATGTCGCCCACGACCTGCGCACCCCGATGACGAGACTGCGCTCGGTGGCTGAGTTCGGTCTGCAGGCGGACGACCAGGCCCGGCTGCGGGAGGCCCTCTCCGATTGCCTGGAGGAGGTGGAAAGGGTGCTGGCCATGCTGAGAATCATGATGAGCGTGGCCGAGGCCGAATCGGGAACAATGCGCCTTGAGGTGCTGGACTGCGATCTGGCCGAAACCCTGGAGCAGGTGGTCAGCCTCTACGAATACGTGGCGGAGGAGCGGCGGATCGCGGTGCGTCTGGAGACGGAAAGACCGGTGCCGGCCCGGGTCGATGCCACCCGGATCGCCCAGGTCTGGGCAAATCTCCTCGACAACGCCATCAAGTACGGCCGGGAAGGGGGCTGGGTGAACATCACCGCCCGCAAGACGGAAGGAGGAGCGGAGGTGGTCTTTGCCGACAACGGCATGGGCATCTCCGAGAGCGAGCAGGGCAAGATCTGGGAGCGCCTCTACCGGGGCGACCGCAGCCGCTCACAGAAGGGGTTGGGGCTCGGTCTCAGCTACGTCCGGGCGGTGGTCGCGGCCCACGGCGGCTCGGTGTCGGTAGCAAGCACCCTCCACGAGGGGAGCAGCTTCACCGTCCGCCTGCCCGCGGCGCAGGCAAGTGCATAGCGGACGGCGCTTGGGCCAGGGGGATTAAAGAGAAAGTAGGGAGCCTCCGCGCACTAGAGGGCGAATACAAGATTCGCCCCTACTTCCCGACGGATCGGCATGTGTTCGATCCTTGTGATCGCCCGGAGGTTGTCTGCCAGGAAATCAGCTCATCACGCAGGAAAAGTCGCAGACCAGCGGCGAGTGGTCCGAGAGGCGCACCTCGGGGATGTAGAAGTTGTCGATCTTGATCCCGGCGCTGTGCAGGACGAAATCGATCTGGCGGTGCGGCGCGTGGCTCGGATGGGAGGGCGCGTTCATAAGGTTGGCGTTCTTGAGGCCGGTTGCGGCGAGGAAGAGGTTCAGCTCCCGGCTGCCCCAGAAGGTATTGAAATCGCCGGCGATGATAACTTCCTTGTCGGTGTACTGGGTCAGGTAGTGGAGCTGTTCCAGCTGGTTCTGCCGGTGGCGGTATTTGAGTGACAGGTGGACGATGAAGACGGAGATGGCCTGGAGATCGGTCCGGATCACCAGCCGTTTCATGCCCTGTTCGAAATAGTGGAAACGGTAGTCCACGATGTTCTGCTTGGTGAGCAGCGCGTTACACTGTTGCTTGAGGATAGGCAGCTTGTGGGCCAGGGACTTTTCGCCGTACTTGCCCTCGATGACGTAGTTGTAGCCGAGCCGGTCGGCGATGGTCCGGGCCTGGCAGAAGTGGCCGCTGCGGTAGGAGCCGGAATCAACCTCGACAAGGGCCACGATATCCGGGTTGACGGAGCCGATGAAGTTGATGATCCGCTGCAGGTTGACCGTGGTCCGCTTGAAGAGGCCGGCGAAAGGCAGGGGGAGGTGATAGCCGTTTTTATGACCGGTGCCGTATCGAATGTTGTACACTAGTAATCGCATGGTCGTATGATAGCGGTTTAGCGGGACGGTGGCAATGGCTGCCGGCAGAAATCCCGGGAAAATGCGGGGCCGAAGGGCTAAATGCTTCTTGGCGAAGGAAGAATAATCTTTTGCCCGAAACCGGAAAATACCTTGTCCGTTTGCCGTTTTTCCGGTACGGCTCCGTGTGCCGTATCATCATCACCTTCAGATGCAACCGTTCATGAGATACTGATATGATAACGATAGGATCAAGAAAAAGTAAGCTGGCCATGTGGCAGACCGAGACCGTCGCCCGGAAACTGGGCGAGGCCGGGATGGCGACCTCGATAGTCGCCATGGAGACCATCGGCGACAAGGTACTTGACACCTCCATCGCCAAGATCGGCAGCAAGGGGGTCTTCACCGCCGAACTGGAGGAGCAGCTGGCTTCCGGGGCCACCGACATCGCCGTCCACAGCGCCAAGGACATGCAGTCCCAGCTGCCCGAGGGCTTTGCGCTGATCGCCTTCACCGAGCGGGAGAAGGTGAACGATGTCCTCCTCAGCCACGACAAGAGCGTCGATATCGCCGATTCCTCCCGGCCGCTGGTGGTGGGGACTTCCTCGGTGCGGCGGCGGGCCTTCCTTCGCCACTATTATCCCCATGTGAAGATCGTCGAGATGCGCGGCAACCTGCAGACGAGGCTCCGCAAGATGGAGGAGGGCGTCTGCGACGCGCTGATGCTCGCCTACGCAGGAGTGAAGCGTATGGACTACGACAACCTCATCGTGGGGGAGTTCGACGAGCGGGAGTTCGTGCCGCCGGTGGGCCAGGGCTGCATCGCCATCGAGGCGGCGACGAGCCTCGATCACGACAAGTTGACGAAGATCCGGGCCTGCCTCAATAATCAGCAGAGCGAGACCTGCCTGCTCGCCGAACGCGCCTTCCTGAAAAAGCTCGAAGGCGGCTGCTCCATCCCGGCCTTCGGCCATGCATATCTGGAAGGCGGGGAGATCGTCCTCACCGCCGGGCTCGCCAGCCTCGACGGCGGGACGATCCTCAGGACCACCGAGCGCGGCCCGGCCGGGAACCCGGCGGCCCTGGGGGAGAATGTCGGGGAATACATCCTCGCCCACGGCGGCCGCGAGATGCTCGAACAGATCAGGCGGCAGCAGGCGTAGAGGTCCGAAACATCAGGTCATTATGCAGGTAACCAGGGCTGCCTGCGCTGGGATTTTATGCGTGAGCTCGTAGGGGCGAACCTTGTGTTCGCCCGCAACAGGGCAGGCGGGCCATGCAATCAGCGAGCCGTCAAAGAAGCCAACTTTCCACCCTTGACGACCGGCCGAATTCCGGCTAAACCTTTACCTGTCAGGGTGTCCTTCGGGACGCCAAGGGAACCCGGTGCGAATCCGGGACGGGCCCGCCGCTGTAACCGGGGACGAAAGTCGCGTTGCCATTGAATCCTCAAGGATTTGAGAAGGGGCGGCGAGTAGGTCGATCCGGAAGTCAGAATACCTGCCCTGACCTTAATCGCCGTTCTCCCCGCGGATCAGGGAGGAAGCAAACCGTCTGTGGTGAAATCAGGGCCCCCGGACCAACCAGCATGTGGTCCGGGGGCCTCGTTTATTCGTGCCGCCGGACTGCATGCTTTCCTGAACATGGAGGATGAACGATGGACAGAAAAGAACTGGCGTATGCGAAACAGACCCTCTTCGGCGTGAAGGACTGGGATGCCTTCCAGGCGGTCCTCCGGCAGTGGGCGAAGTTGCTGAGACCTGAGGCCTGCCTGCCGGAGGCCGCGAAGAAGCGCCGCTAGCCCGGATTTCTCACCAGCCGAGGTTGCCGTGTATGCAAGGCGCAAAGTTTGGTGCCATAGTTGACCTATGCACAAGCTTTGCAACGCTGCAGACGCGGTGAGATCGGCTGGCCTCTGGTGAACATTGTGTACGATTTCAAATAAGATTAATCGAGTTTACGCGATGGAATCTAAACAAATTTCTGGAAATCGGCACAATGTTCATGAGAAGTTCAGGCGAACCCCTGCCCGCCCCGCCGGAGCCGTTGACCGGCAGGGCTGTTGATCTTAAAAATGATCGAAAGAGTAGATGTTTCCAGCCAAAAATCGGCACCGGGATTGGAAAATGCAAAACCAGGTAAAGGTAGGAATCATCGGCACGGGGAAACACGGCAGCCGTTATGCCCAGCATCTGGTCACGGACCTGCGCGACCGCTTCCGCCTGACGGCGATCAGCAGGCGTTCGCCGGAAGCGCAAGAGCAGGCCGGTCGGTGGCAGGCGAAACTCTTCCGCGACTGGCGGGACTTGATTGCCTCACCCGAGGTCGAGGCGGTGATCAGCGCCGTCACCCCCAACCTGAATCTGGAAATCGCCGAAGCCTGCGCCCTGCATCGCAAGGCGCTCCTCATGGAAAAGCCCCTGGCTACGGATTTCACCTCGGCCCGGGCGATCGTCGCGGCCTGCACAAAAGGCGGAATCCCCCTCACCGTTGCCCAGACCCTGCGGTACAACACCGTCATCAGAAGCCTGCGAATACATCTGCCGGCCATGGGCCGGCTCTTTTCCTTTTCCGCCAGCCATCGACTCGAACCGTCCACCCTGCCGTGGCTCGAGCAGCCGGAGATCGCCGGCGGCGGCGTGATCTTCCACACCGCGGTCCATCTCTTCGACGCCCTGCGCTTCATCACCGGGGATGAGATCGCGAAAATCCGGGCATCCGCCCGCAAGATCTTCAACCCCCGCCTGGAGGACTTGCTGGTCGCCGAACTGGAAATGAGCGACGGCAGCCTGGGCCTGATCGACACCGGCAAGGTCAGCCCGGCCCGGGCGGGCCGCTACGAGTTCGCCTGCGAACTGGGCCAACTCCAGGGCGATCAGATCCACGGCATCCTGGAAAAGATCGAAGGCGCCCGAATCATCCCGCTGCCCGTCGCCCCGCCCGCCCCGACCATCCTGCCCCTCCTCGAGGACTGGCACGCCTTCCTCACCGGCAAGGGCAGCAACCCCGTCCCCGGCGAAGAAGGCCTCGCCGCCGTGCAAGTCTGCCACGCCTGCCGCCTCTCGGCCGAATCCGGCAAGTGGGTCGATGTCCAAGACTTGTCAAAGACACCCGCTGCGACTACAATAAAGAGGCGATCTTGAGGATTTTCCTTCCGCAGTTCAATCCCAGCAAAGAAATGGCTGGACATGAAGTGCGGACTATGTTACAGCATTACGCGCACGCGATGGACGATGTCAGATAGTCAGCCATCGAAAAACTGCCGATCCTGCAGATCACTGCACCTATCCGAGAGGAGGTGCAGAAAGGGGCAACAAAAGGTAGTATAATCAAATACCGGGAAGTGGCTCAGTCTGGTAGAGCACAGCGTTCGGGACGCTGGGGTCGGAGGTTCAAATCCTCTCTTCCCGACCACTTACGAAGGATGCCGTTGATGATAGTGTTACCAACTGTTATCAGCGGCATTGTCGTTTTCTCCGCATCCATTAAGCGGAACAAAATGTACTGGTCGTCGCATTGCAAGATGGCTTTACCTCTTCCCCTGTCGGTGGCTGGATCACTTCATCGTCGCGTCGAGGAAACTCGAAGCCTACGGCAACGTTTGTGTACGACTGGGTCCGCCGCCATCCGGGCCGGGTCATCGCCTACAAGGGCGCCTCAGGCCGCAAGAACAGCCCGAAGTCAAAGTCGATCATCGATCATTATCCAGGTACAAAGATCCCGATCCCAGGCGGGCTTGAGCTATAGGTTTGTGACTCGCACTTCTACAGGGATCAGCTCGCTGGTAAGCTTAGGCTCAAGCCGGAGGATCCCGGCGCCTACCATCTTCATGTAGGCACGACCGAAGATTATGCCCGTCACATGTGCGCGGAGTACGTCGACAGACGCAGACTCTGGCAATGCTGTTAATGGCAAGGCAAATCACTACGGGGACTGTGCCGTACTCGAGCTTATTGCCGCCGAGATGCTGACCTAAAATATCTGGAAAACAGTCAAGAGGAAAATTGAGATGGGCAGACCAAGCATCGCAAAGATTGCCATTAACACAAGGAGCAGGCCGCCGTTGGGGTAGATTATTCTCCCCGTCTAGGAGCGGTGTTCTGGCTTTAATGAGGGTTTCGATTAAGAGCATCGAAGTGGATAGTTGAGGGAAAACTATAGCTAGGCCATTTTCGGCAGATATTATAGCAAATATGAAGGTTTTTCTGTTGATTAATCCGGCTTTTGGGGCAATGGAGCAGTTGCTCCGGGCAGAGGTGCAATACCTAGCTTAGTAGTAGTTGTAATAGTCTGACCGTTGGAAATCACCGCGATTGCTTGTGAGACCTGCCCTCTGAGTATGTCAGCCCCTGGACTGTTTGGCAAATCTTTCAATAATGTCTCTGCGTTTTCGATATGTTGGCGAGCAAAAGAAATTGAACCACCACTAAACTCCGAGTAGGCCCATGCCAACTCAGTCAATACGTTTGTGTTTGTTTTCGTGAAAGGATCATAATCAGGATACTTCGAGAAAATGTTCATTGCTTTCTGGTAATCGATTCGGCCTGCCTCAGGTCGTCCTTTAACAAACTGCAAATTGGCGCCCGAGCGTAACGCTGCGATTTCTACATTGAAATCTTTTGTTTTTTCTGCGGTAGCGGCTGAGGATTTCAGGAATTCCTCCGTTCCCGACAAGTCATATGAATTCTGTAGAGCGATAGCAATCGCATAAAACTCCGTACCACTTACCAAATCGCTTGGCAGGTTTTTCGTTAGTTCTGCCGCCTGCTTAGCTAACAGTGCGTTTTCCTGATTTATGAATCCACTAACAACAAGCATTGAAGCTGGGTCATCAGCATATTTTTTTTGAATTTCCACATTTTCCTTAGGTAGGGCAGCTAGCCTTTGCAGCAAGCCTCTTAGTTCTTGACGCGCATTCTGGATGTCTTGAACAGCAGTTCTATGATAGGATACAAATGTAGTGCCAAAAGAAAATAGAAGTGCCATTATAGACAATAGAGTTGAGACATTACGATACCAAGGCTTTGTTTGTCCAGTAATGGCAATCTGTAAAGCATCTATCTCCCGCTTCATTAGATCAACTTTTTGCTCCAATTCCTCGGTCATATTCATTCCCTCAATGTGCAATCTTGCGCTCAATTGCGTGGCTGATCAGTGAGAAAGACGGATGGGGCATGCTTGCCTGACGACATCGGGCGAGAACTGGGTAAAAATGTTTTTCAGCAGTTACCTCGCAAAAAGCGATAATATGTTAGGATTGTATGGCGAAAAATTGATTTTGTAAACCACTGTCATAGTCAACAATGAGAATTTTTCAATAACAGACGGCCATTCAAATCAAAATCAGTTTTCATGGATTGCGGGTATTTTGTATTTAGCTCATCTGGACATTGAAAATCTCCCAATCCGACTTCATTTTTCCCTCCTCGATCCATTGTCTAATTAAGGCGGCAAGTCTCGTGCCAGTGTACAAATCCTTTGCTACTGACAGTAATATAATGCCGATAGTATTTACCATTTTTTAACACCACGATTTTTCGTTTATCCTGTCGAAATGGAGTATTGGGCGGAGATGGTAAATAATGTTCAGGCAAACACCTAACATTCTGTGACTGCAATAGCTGTCGTACAATTGAGCAGCTAAGCCTTATTTCCTATTCTTCAAGTCATTATCTTGAAAACATTTACAACCGCCTGGGCTTCTGCTAGGATCGAGCACGCTGACGATATTCTGCTGACGGAGCGGTTCCACTGGCAGGAGCGGAAGTGTTTCTTTGCTGAAGGAAAGAAAAATGAAGCTGTTTCTTCTTATCATCGATTCCCTGGCAGCGCCGGGGAACCGGCTCCAGCCTGGAGGAATGGCCCTTATCGATGTTTTCGTCTTTGCCGATTCTGCGGAACAGGCGGAGGATAGAGCCACTCGTTACCTGAATCGAATGGGATGGCTGAAAATTGAAGTAATGGCTTGTTTTGAACGACCTGAGCCCCCGCTAAGTTGTGATGAGAAATGGTCAAAGGCCTATCGTCAGGCCGAGTACCAAGGCATTGGACTGAACGTGAATTTATCTCCGATTGACATGGAACCCGGGTTTCATGGAGGTGAAGGTTTTTGAGGAGCAGCCGCGCATAGTTCATTGAGGCCGGTCTTTTTAGCGGCCTCGGCCATCCCCTTAGGCTTTCCGTCACGTAATTTGCCGATTTCTCTTTGATGGTGCTGCAGTCGCAACCCAGCGCCTGACCAAACAGTCTTGAACCCCCCGTTCTTCATGCTCGGCCCCTATCTTGGCTGCGCTTTTCCCCTTCCCCATCTCGGTCACAATGAAGACGCTGTTATTCTTAATGCTTTCAGTTCCATCTTTTACGATCGTAACAGTTCGCGCTGAGAGTGCCCATTCCTTCCGCGAAGGAAGATTGCCGATCGACATCCTGTCATGAGGATAAAAAATGATTTTAACAACCGGCAGGGCTGGCTAGAAGTAAATACCTTCCTCTCCATTTCCCTTGGCTGTTTTCTTGAACAGCAGGATCGAATCGCTGCAGTACTGCAGCAGAGCAAAATGATAGACTGGTGGTGGCCTCAGGCGAGTTGGTTGATTCATGTCTCTCCAGCAATACCATGTTTTGAGAGGGCCACCCCCTGTCCCGGAGGCCGAAGAAACGCTTCTGTGCTGTGTTTCAAAGTTAACATTCGATGTTAGAACGACAATCGTTGCTGTTCAGCTTAAAAGACTTATAGCTTAAGGGAGCTGCCACCAATGATTATCCCGGCCAATGATGCCGGATCAATGCGCTCAAGGGAGTTGCCTCCCTGCTGAATACCCACGCGCAGACGGCTCTCAGGATATAACTTTCACAGCGATACAGGAAAGGGAAGGCTATTATGAGCAATGATCGTTTTCACGAAAAAGTTAACCAACTCAAAGAGGAAGTAAACAATTTCCCGGATTCGGCCAGCGAAGAGGTGATCGAAAAAACTGCAGTCCGTCTCGAGGGTCTCAACGTAACCGTTCACCGGCATTTTAATCATCCCTGAAAAAAAGCGTGCGTTCATACGAAGAGTCTGTTACATGAACTCCTCATGGACGCGATTCTCACCTACCGCAAAAGGGTCATTACCCATAA
>JAEYNP010000094.1 GCA_023412495.1 Pseudomonadota bacterium | reverse complement strand
CCGTTCAGCGTGATGCTGACTTTTCCGGTCGCGTAAACGATGCCTACATCCTCGACCTGGAAGTTGCCGTTGGCGTCCACCTGCGGCACCTTGCGCCGTTCCTGCTGGCTCCAGACCATGATCTTCTTCTGCCAGCGCACCACCACCGGCTCGCCCAGCAGGTCGAATGACCAGGCAAAGTCGAAGATAGCATTGGCGCGATCGATCACGTCATAGCCTTCAAGATATGGAACTGTCCCGAGGCCGGGCGCCTGGCGGCGCTTGACCCGAGACATATCCAGCGGCTGGCGCAGCTCCCAGAGGATGCGATCCAGGCGGTCTTCCAGGTTTTCTTCTTTGTTCACGTTCGTTTGATCCATTTGCGTCTCCTCATGCGAGTCTTGTTGTTGCGCCGCTTCCGAAATGCGGACGCCTTCGATGTGTTTGCAGCGCAGCTCCGGACCTCGCTGCTGGAAGTCTTTACAGGTGCAGGCCCAGGCTTCGCCTTGCAGCGAAACAACGTAGGGCAGCTTGTCCCCGTTCTTAACCGTCCATTGGAAGGGGCCGGTGCGGGTAACTTCAAAGCTGCCAGCGTGTATCGCAGCGTAAGCGCGCTCAGTACGGTCTGTTTGAGCCTTCTCTTGCTGAAACTTTGTGGTGTCTTTGCCATCCTGATCCGTCATGGTCCTCCTTTGAAAAATATCCAACGTTGAATGCAGCCAATGTTTGGAAAACAACCCAGGTTCGTTCGACTACTCTGTGAGAGAAATCAGAGCAGCAAATGCCAGCCATCAAACGGGTTTGTCGGCTCGCATTCGATGCCCTGTCATCTTGTGTGGGGAACTGCCTCATATTCCAAGGCAGTTCCCCAAAGTCTTTGTTTTCATCTTGTGATATGAGCCTTCCAGCCGGATGGGCTGGGGAGCAAGGCTGTTTGTTAAAGTACTGGCCCGGGATTGGGCAAAATAAAAAAGGAGGATGCACAAACCGCCCGGAATCCGGGTATGGCTGTGATCCTCCTTTGATCCCGAAGCGCATGGCTTCAGGAAGAAAAGCCGAAAGGGTTCCCTCTAGCGTTGTGTCTGTTCGCTCTGATGCCTGCTGCCTGGTTGCACAGGGCTTGTGCTGGCGGCGAGATTATTCGGTAGCCAGTGAGGGTTTCGGCTTTTTCTCTGTGATATTGCCGCCGTCGAGTACGATCAGGCGGCGGGCGACGATTTCAATGGCATTGCGGTCGATCAGTACCTGGTTGGCTTTTAGTCCGGTCACCTCTACCTGGAATTCGCTGCCACCCTGCTTGTGAGCCTTCTCCAAAAACTCTTCCAGGTTTTCGCGAAAATCCCTGGACTGCAGGAGACCGTGAACGCGCAGGCGCATGCCGCGATGAATCTGAATCAGTCCGTTGGCTCCGCCGCTCACGCGCACGTTGACGTAATCGCCGCTGTCGCGTTCGGCATCCAGCTTTTTGGCGGGCATATCGCTGTCTCGATACACGCCCAGGCGGAAGAAGAGATCGTCGGTGTATTTCCAGGGTTCACGAACAACAATGCCTTCCAGAATAACTTCGTTGATCAAGCGCTCCTCCATTGATTTGGCCCTTTGGCCGTGAAAATCGGTTAAACAAGTTGGCCGGACGGTTGCTCAGGGGAAAAGCAATGTCCGGCCAACGGGGAAAATAGCGTGCAATAGAAGTTCGTTTCAGTTGTTGATACCCATTATAGCGACGCGGAAGGATCTATCCTAGAGAGCGACAGCAAATTGTTCAATGGGTCAGGGCGCGGAGTTTGGCTATGCCGGTCTGCGATACAATCACGTCCGGAACAACGGAAGGGAATAAGATGGACAGATCCGCGGAAACCGTCACGCGCACCATGTTTTCGCCACCGCTGACCTGAATGCCGGTTACGAAGGCGTGTACGCCTTTACTGGATAAGCTGGCGGTGTTTTGCGCCACGTACGACTGAGCATTCGACCAGGTTTTCCCGGTGGGAACCAGGCTGCCGCTGTCTTGAAACGTGCGTGCGGTGATCTCAGCCGATGCTGCTACGGCAGCTGCATCCGCGGCCTTTGCCACTTCTGAGATGGCGTAGAAGTACCGGCCCAGCTCAATCGCCAGCGCAAAGGTGGGTACCAACACAAAGCCGATGAACACCGCCCAGAAGGTCATGGTGTACCCGCGACGGTCCAGATGCAGCCGTCTCATTACCAGCCCTCCTGCCGGAAGGTCGAATCCGCTTTAACGACGACCGTCTGCCCGGGCAGTCCTGGAAACAGGCTGGTGAGCGGCGCGAGGAAATTCGTTACGCTTCCACTGACCTGCACAGTAAGGATACTGCCGGCGCTGCCGCCCGGAGCCAGAACAGCGACGGAAGGGTTTTGTACGATCCCGGCTGCGGAGATGGACGAGCGAGCGGCGCTGGTAGCGTAACAAGCCGGGCAGGTTTGCGCCACGCTGCCCATGCGTGCGCCATGGCGTGCAGCTGCCTGGACGGCCTGCTGTGCGTAGACAACCATGCCCAGGTTGACAATCGCCAGCATGACCAGGATGGCAATCGGGGTGGTGATGGCTGCTTCCAGCATCTCGATCCCACGATGATCTTTCAAAAATCGCATGAGCCTCCCAATGGGGAGCCTGCCGGTGGGTTCTTATTCACCGGCAGGCCCTGAATGGTTAGATTTTCCCGGCAATGTCGGTGACGATTGCGGCGATGTTGGCGCCGAGCAGGCGGTACGCGCCATAGGCCACGAGCACGACCACAGCGATGATCAGGGCAACTTCGGTCGATTCGATGCCCCGATTGTCTTTGAGAAAACGCAATTGAGATCACCTCCTTTCGTCATAGGATAAGGGGAATCAGGATATAGACCAAGGTTCCCAGGAATATAGAGAGAACGTAGGGGACGGACGTTTGCTTGTGCAGCAATGCTACAACACCTTGAAAACCACCTACGATGGTGATGGGGATCAGGACTGCGGGGCTGCCGAATGCTAGACTAGCGGCGATCATGAGTTTCATGTCTGCGCCACCCATATGTCCCAGATCCCACAGCAACCAGATGGTGAGGAGCACCAGGCAGATGATTGTTGATGCGGGCTGAAAAATGGCAGCAAAAGCGGAAATGACTGCCGCGAAGGATCGCCGCTGAAGAGGAATGGTCATTTCAGAAATCAAGCAAAGAGCTACGGTCAGGAGCGCTGGCATCCAAAGGCTTTGGTAAATTGCATAAGCGCCTGATCCAAGCAGCGTGGTAAGCGTCAACCAGGCAGGAACTTCGCGGGAACGCAGATCGTAGTAGGTGGCAATGAGAAGGATGGCACAAAGCAGCATAGGAAAGGCCTTAAATAAAAAGGCCAGACACCACCAGTGTGGTTAATGTCTGGCCAACGATTTGATAGGATGCTTCTCTATTATAGGGATCGAAACAGGGTTATCCTAGCTATGAGAACATCTGAGATGGGCTTTCATAGAGGGTCTGATAAACATAAGATCTTTCGTCGTTCAAACTTTATCATCCTGGTTTGGCAGGGTGCAGCTGAGGTTTCGATAAAATTCAAGGTAAAGGGATTGAAAAATATAAGCCTTCAGAACGCTTTCGACGACTGTATTCATTGGACCGGACCATTTTCCATTCGGGAAGGAAACTTGCGCTAAGGAACGATGCGGATTCCATTCGATAGACCCCCGATACCGGGCAAGCATTTCTTC
>JAEYNP010000005.1 GCA_023412495.1 Pseudomonadota bacterium | reverse complement strand
TTAACTGGTGCGGCCATTGATTTTGCTCTCTACTATAGTGTTACATGGGTAAGTATGTTCTTTGATGATGAAATTCAGGATGTCCCTAACTTCACTATTTTTCTGAAGTAACTGGATATAAAGAATTTAGCTGGAAAGAAGCAGGAGTATCAGCATCAATCTCATGTGCGACTTCTGTAATTCCCGCATTTTCATCCAAAGAAAACATCAGAAAATTAGCTGTTGGTATTGCTGCTTTTGCAGGTGCTGCTGAAGGAATGGCTACAGAGCTGGCAAAACAATATGATATAACATGTGAACAACTTAAAGCAGAGGGTAAATCGACTGGAGTAAGTGAAACATTGACTCAATTAGATTGGTCAAAGGTATTGGCAAATGCTGGTATAAATTCAGCGGTATCGGCCTTCAGTACCTTTGTAGCCACTAGTCCCAAATACCAAAAACTCCTTACTACCATTAAAACTAAATTAAATGTAAGTAGCCAAAACTATTCCCAAGAACTTTTGAGTTATATAAATAAGCGTTTGGATAATAGAGTCGCTACGGGGGCGGGGAAACTGGATGGATTAGTTGGAAAGGTTGATAATAGAGTTGATGATATTGCTCAGGCTGCATTACGCGATCAAGATATATTAGATGAGTTGGTTAAAACTAACAATGCCATAAGTGATGCAGGCAAGAAGTTTTGGGCTAATCATGAAATTAATGTAACAAGGTATTTACGAGAAATTTTGGGTAACACAAAAGTAGGGAGGCAAATTACGGTAGATGTTACACTTACCAACGGGCAGAAATTTACCTGTCGATTAGATAACCTTATTGATGTCGGCAACAACAGATTTCGTATTGTAGATGCTAAAAGTAGTATAGTTCAGGATTTGAGTGGCAAAACTGCCGCTGATCTTGTGAATGACATGAGTACGACCAACCAGAAACTCCTGTACGATGGTCTGAAGAAGAACGCCATACAGCAAATCAAACCAAGGGGTGATCTTGCAAAGCAATTCTTTGGAAATAATTTACCTAATAATATCAATGTTGAGAAGTCCGTAGACTTCTTTGTAAATGATACGGCATTAGAAGGCTATGGAATTTTTAAGAAAACACTTATTCAGTAATGAAAAAAACAGAACTCAAGAATTTATTAAATAAAGAATACAAAGATCGATTAACCTGCTTAGGATTTAAGAAAAAAGGCGATGGTTTTATAAAACTGAACAATGATTCATTCCTTCAATTTGGATTTGGAATAGTTGATTTGGATAATTCTTTTCCAACAACATTTTACTGGGGATATGGCCTTTTTTCTGTTGCTGTGATATTAAACAAAAGTCAAGGAAAAGTTTTCGATCCTAAGCAAGGATATCCCGCAATAATTCACGAATCACAAATTTCACTTTTTGATAAAAAGCGGTATCCGATATTAGAATATGATCTTTACAATGAAGATCAAGCAGTGAAAATGGTAAATGATGTCGTACATTATTTAGAACAAGTACTACCGCAATTTGAGAAATTGCAAAGTTTTAAAGAAATAGATCAAGCAATCAATAATGAATCGATAACTCAACTTGATTCGCGATTTATTGGCCCCAAGACCCAAATGGGTCTTATCGTAGCTAAATTAGCAAACAACCCTAAGTACGAAATTTTGAAATCTCAATACCGTAAGTTGCTGAAAGACTGGCCGGAAAGCGATAAACAGGAATTAGAAAAAGTTATTGCCTTTTTAGATCGTCACAGTAAAGAAGAACTTTTAAAAATAGCAGAGAGCCGGACATAAGGCTTGGCTTTTCATTTAGCGGCAAAAGCCTTTTTGTGCGTCGCATTTTGGTGCAGGTTGTTCAGGATGTAAAGGATTGGCCTATTGTCTTCCTCAGGTAGGCTCTGGATTTCCATCAGCTCTCAAGAACTGTTTTGTCCAGTTTTGGTATATGAAGGTCGGTCTTGAAGAATCATTGGATTTTCTTATTGAAGAACAAAACCTGTCTATTGAAAAAGTTGTCATAATAAAAGACCAGCTGATGGATTTGGCTGACAGTCTGGCACTAAACCCTATGAAAGATCAACGTGAAGAATACTTACAGCATCTTCATCAAAATCACGTAAAACAAAGTGCCTTCTTTCATTGGCACTTTGTTTTATGCATTTACTTGCTAACAGCCTCATATTCTTCCCTAAAAGTATAAGTCACTGAATTTTCTATCAAATAGGATTCCAAAATCAATTGCTTACCATTTATAGCTTTTATGGTAGTTGACCCTGTCCATTCACTTCGGGTGAGGGTTTTACCGTCTTCCGATAAAGTATAGGTTTCAGAACAAACTTTCTCATTCTCATCTTCTTCACATTTAATTGCACCGCTTCCCATACACAAATTCCCGTTAGTTTCGAAGATGGTTAAATCATCCTTTATACAATCATCCCAATCAGCCATTAAATCAGTAATCGCTGTTCCGGTGTGATACCAGTCGTAAGCCGGATTAATAGTGATGGACTTTGCTTTCCAATTGTTACTTGTGATGTATTCTTTGACCGATAGCGTTGGTTCATCATCTTTGCAACTATTAAATGATAAGGCAACTGCAAATACTAAAACGTTCAATACTATTGTTTTTCTCATGATGTTTTAATTATGGTTTCATCCCCCTAATATAGAAAGAGGGTTCAGAATATTTTAAACTATTTGATAAATAATATTACATAAAATGAATACCGATGCTCAATCTAGTAACATAAGGTTATTCTGTACAAATGACTGCTACTGTACTATTCTTTCATGAAATAAATTAAAACTTCTTTGATCGAAAAATCGTATTTTTAGGCATGGATATACAAACAAAGAAACTTCAGGTTATTCAAGAGATACTTTCTGTCCGCGACGAAAAAATAATAGATAAGCTCGAATGTATTTTAAAGGAAGAACAACAAAATTCAGATAAAATTTTAAAAGAAAAACTATCTTTTAGGGCAATTGAGGCCAATAAAAACATAACTGAGGGTAAGGTGTATGGACGAGAAGATGCAGAAAAAAAGATCAATGAACGATTAGGCATATGAAAGTCGTTTATACAGAGCAATCGATTACCGGTCTTGAAGAATTATTGTCTTTTCTTATTGAAGAACAAAACTTATCTATTGAAAAAGTTGTCATAATAAAAAACCAGCTGATGGATTTGGCCGACAGTCTGGCACTAAACCCTATGAAAGGTCAACGTGAAGAATACTTACAGCATCTTCATCAAGATCACCGAAGGTTGATTAGTGACTACATTAAGATTATTTACAAAGTAGAGGACAATACAGTTTTCATAACTGATTTTTTTGATTCCCGTCAAGATCCATCAAAGATGAAAGGATTGTTATAATTATACTATATCCACATTTTAAAATCCGGCTACAATTGGATATGTGATGAAACCATTTCCATCACCAAGCCTCTAAACATAGAGCC
>JAEYNP010000152.1 GCA_023412495.1 Pseudomonadota bacterium | reverse complement strand
CGTGGCGAGCGCGGCCTTGAACTGTGCCGCGCCCTCGATCTCGAGGTACTTCTTCTTCTGTTCCTCGAACGCCAGCACTCGCGCTTCGAGCTCCTCCTCGCGCCGATCCAGCTCGGCCTGCCGGCGCAGAAGCTGCGACCCGAGGTCATCGATCTCGCGCTGACGGCGCAGCATCTGCTGCATCTCCAGTTCGGCGGCCGCACGATCCTCGGCGATCCGCTCGGCCGCCGGCTTTGGGGGCTGGGCGAGCTTCTCCGAACGCTGGGCCTCCTCCTCGCTCGCAGTCTGCGCGACGGCGATCGCCTGGAGCTCCGCGGCCTCGACGCCGACGGGCTTGGCGAAGATCGCCCGGACCTTCTCGACGCGCTCACCGTTCAGCCTGTCCGTCGCCTTCAGCCAGCCGAGCACGCCGGCGAGTGCAAGGACATTCGCCAGCGCAAGCATGCTGAGCACAAGCCAGATGTGCTTCATGAGTCATCCCTTTCCTCGGACCCGTTGCGGAACGCCGCGATAATCGCCATCTCGTCGAGCGCGGCGAGCTCACGCCTCGATTGCTCGGCCCTGAACTCTTCGAGCCGGCGCTCGCGCAAACGCTCGACTCCCTTTCGCGCGGTTGTCGCGTCGAGCAGCGCGGCCCGCGCACGCTCCAGCCGCTTGAGGATGCCCGCGAGCTCGATCGCCGCCTGCTGCGCCTCGACCGTCGAGCGCAGACCGGCCGACGCGTCCATGCGGATTGCGGCGATGCCTGTTGCGCCCGAGCCGGGCGCGAACCGCTCTCGTAACTCGGCTCGCGACTGCACAAGCCGTTGATTGATCGCCCGCAGGCGGTCCTCAACGCGGACGCGTTCCTGCTCGATCGCGGCGACCTCGCGAAGCCGCTCCTCTTCGACGCGTCGCCGCTGCTCCAGCACGGGTTCGAGCGTGAACTTGAATCGCAGGGCCATCGCTCACTTACCCCTTCCGCCCCATGGCCTTCTGCAACTCCGCGCCCGCCTCGACCGCGAGCTTCGTCAGGCGCGAGCGCGACTGCTCGAACGGATCGGCCTCCCGCAGGTCCTGAACCAGCAGCGAGCGGATCGACTCGTTGTACTTGATCGCGAGGTCCGCCACCGGGCTTGAGCCGCGGGCGTACGCGCCGATCTGCACCAGGTCCTCGACCTTGCGATACTCCGCGAGCAAACGGACAACCTGCCGCCTCGCGGCGATGTGCGCGGCCTCGCAGATGTCGTCGGCGATACGCGAGACCGAGTCGAGCACGTCGATCGCCGGGTAGTGCGCCCGCTGGGCCAGCGCGCGGCTGAGCATGATGTGCCCGTCGAGGATGCCGCGGGCCGCATCGGCGACCGGCTCGGTCATGTCGTCGCCCTCGACGAGGATCGAGTAAAGCCCGGTGATCGATCCGCCGCGTCCACCGACGCCCTCGACGATGCCGGCACGCTCAAGCAGGCGGGCCATTGTCGCGAAGACGCTGGGCGTATAGCCGCGGGTCGCGGGCGGCTCGCCGACGGAGAGGCCGATCTGCCGCTTGGCGTGTGCGTAGCGTGTCAGCGAGTCCATGATGAGCATGACACTCGCGCCCTGGTCGCGGAAGAACTCCGCCACCGTGCACGCGACCAGCGCAGCGCGGACGCGCAGCATCGGCGATTCGTCGCTCGTCGCGCACACTACGACGCTGCGGGCCAGGCCCTCCGGCCCGAGGTTGTGCTCGATGAAATCGCGCACCTCGCGGCCGCGTTCGCCGATCAGCGCGACCACCGAAACGTCCGATGCGCAGTTGCGGGCGATGCTGCCAAGCAGTGTGGACTTGCCGACGCCGGGCCCTGCGAACACGCCCATGCGCTGCCCGCGCCCGAGCGTTGTGAACAGGTCGATCGCGCGGACGCCTGTCGGCATCGGCTCGTCGATCGATGCCCGCGTGAGCGGGGACAGCGGCTCGGGGTCGAGCGGGCGGGGCGAGAGCCCGTGCAGCGGGCCGCGCCCGTCGATCGGGCGTCCGAGCCCGTCGATCACGCGTCCGAGCATCGAGTGTCCGGTGCCGATCGTCTGCTGCGCGTGGAGGCCGACGACCTTGTCGCCGGGGCGGATGCCCGACGGCGATCCGAGCATCATCACGATCGTGTGTGCGCCGTCGAACCCGACGACTTCGCCGAGCGACTGCGCGGCGTCAACAGAGGCGCACTCGACCCGCACGAGCGCGCCGACCGGCACGGGCAGGTCGCGCACGAGCACCGTCAGGCCGCGGAGCGCACCGACGCGCCCGGTGAAGCGGATCGGCTCCAGGCGCCTGAGAGTCTGGAATGCCGGCTCGAGCGTGATCATGGCTGGCCCTGCCCGTCCGTGTCGCGGCCACGATCGCCGGGGAGGAGCACCTCAATAATGCGGTCGAGCTGCACGTCGATCGAGGCGTTGATCTCACCGCCGCCCGAGCCGCCTTCGTCGCGGCCGCGGGTCGTTGCGACGCACGAGCCCGGCGCGAGCGATGCGTCGGGCTCGATCGATGCGCCACGGACGGACTCGAACGTGCTCATGAGCTGCGGGAGTGCCTCGCGGGCGATGTCGAGGTCGGGCGGGCAGACGCGGATGACCAGTTCCGTCGGGCGCGTGACGGTCGCCAGCACAGCGCGGACCTGGTCCACGACGACTGTCGGGTCCGCCGCGACGACGCGCTTGATGACCTTACCCGCAATAAGCGTCGCGAGGCGGAGCACGTCGGTGTGGGCCTCGGCGAGCATTGTTTCGCGTTGCGAGACGAACTCACCGAGCGCGGCGGTCCAAGCCTTCTCGATCTGCTCAAGCTGAGACTTGCGCTCGGCAACAGCGGCGGTGTTCCCCTGTTCCTGACCCTTCTTCCTGCCCTCTTCAAGGCCCTTGGCCAATCCCTGCGCGTGGCCCTTCTCCGCCGCGCCGGCGATGATGCGGTCGCGCTCGGCCTTGGCCTCGGCGATGAGCTGGTCCGCGCGGGCACGCGCGCTCTCGACGAGAATCTGTCCCTGGCGCGTAAGGTCGCCGAGGTCGAGGACGATTGCGTCGCGGGCGAGTTCGGCGGCGTTGGCGTGCTTGATCAGGGCCATGAACGTTCAGACGTCTTGGTGTTGCGGTGCTTTGTGAGGGGTCAGACGATGAGGTCGCTCTCGCCGCCGCGGCCGGAGATGATGATCTCGCCGGCGTCCTCGAGCCGGCGGACGATGTCGACGATGCGCTGCTGGGCCTGCTCGACGTCGCTGACGCGGACCGGGCCCATGTACTGCATGTCCTCCTTGATGAGCGTGGCGGCGCGTTCGGACATGTTCTTGAAGATCTTGTTCTGAAGATCGGGAGAGGCGGTCTTGAGCGCGAGGCCGAGCTCCTCGTTGTCCACTTCCTTGAGGATCTGCTGGATGCCCTTGTCGTCCACCTTGAGGATGTCCTCGAAGACGAACATCAGGCGGCGGATCTCTTCGACCAGCTCCGGGTCCTCGGCCTCGAGGCCCTCCATCACGGCCTTCTCCGTCGCGCGGTCCGCGAGGTTGAGGATCTCGGCGACGGTGTTGATGCCGCCGGCCTTCTCCATGCTCTGCATGAGCATGTTCGCGAGGCGGCTCTCGAGGCCCTTCTCGACCTCCTTGATGACCTCGGGGTTGGTCTGCTCCATGTTGGCGATACGCTTGATCACCTCGATCTGCTTCTGCATGGGCAGGCCCGCGAGGATCTCGGCGGCCTTGTGGTGCGCCAGGTGACAGACGATCAGCGCGATCGTCTGCGGGTGCTCGTCCTGGATGAAGGTCAGCAGGTTCTCGCTCTCGGCCTTCTGCAGGAAGGCAAACGGCGTCTTCTGCACCTGCGTCTGGATCTGCTGCAGCACGCGATCGGCCGTGCCCTTGTCGAGGCATTCCTTGAGCAGCGTCTTGGCGTACTCAAGCCCGCCCTCGCTCATGAACTGGTTGGCGATCGTGAGGTTGTAGAACTCTTCGACGACGGCGGTGCTCAGCTCCGGCGGGACGCGGCCGAGGCTCGCCAGCTCGCGCGTCACCTCTTCGATCGACTCGGGCGCGAGCTGCTTGAGCATGTTGCTCGCGACCGGCGGCTCGAGCGTCATGAGCAGGATCGCGGCCTTGGTCAGGCCGCTCAGCTCGGCCGGATCGGACGGGAGTTTCTCGCCGGGCTTTCTTGGCATGGTTCACTGCTCCGGGGCGAGCCAGCGGTTGAACACGCCGACGGCGGTCTGGGGGTTGGACTTCACCAGCTCGGCGACCTCCTGCAGCATCTTCTGCCGCTTGAGCTGGTCGCTGTCGATCTCGATGCCCAGCATCGGTGTCTCGCCCTCATCGGCCTCGCCGACAAGGTCGCTGTCGGGCTCAATCGCCGGCGGGATGCCGACAAGCTCCTCGGCGGTCGGCAGCGGGGCGGCGCGGCCGGCTTTGCGGACGAGCATGAACATCATGCCGATCGACAGCAGCGCGAGCCCGCCGAGCACGACCTGCTTGAACAGTCCGCTCGACACAAAGGTGGTGAGCCCGCCGAATCCGCCCGCTGCGCCGGCTGTCGCGCCGTTGCTCCCGGTGCCCCCCGGACCGACCGAGGCGATCGCAACCGGGATGAGCGACACGACCACCTCGCCCGTCTCGAGCGACGTGCCGGTCATGTTCGCCGTCTGCACGAGCGGACGCACCATCGCCTCGAGGTCCTTGACGACGCGGCCGGTCCATTCTGCATCGATCTCGGCATCGGTCGGCGGCGTGGCCGCGCCTCCACCCGCGGCGGCCTTCCGCTGCTTCAGCACTTCCTCGACAAACGAGCGCGGCACGCTGACCGCGACGGTGATCTTCGTCGGG
>JAEYNP010000128.1 GCA_023412495.1 Pseudomonadota bacterium | reverse complement strand
GAGCGCATCGCGTGCGGTCCTTCCTTGTTCCCGGATCATACAGAGGCCTCAGGGCCGCCTGCAGAGGATCCAAACCTCTAGAGCTTGATCTCGACGTCGACACCCGCTGCCAGGTCGAGCTTCATGAGTGCATCCACCGTCTGCGGCGTCGGATCGACGATATCCAACAGACGCTTGTGGGTGCGCATCTCGAACTGTTCACGGCTCTTCTTGTCGATGTGCGGCGACCGGTTCACCGTGAACCGCTCCTTACGCGTAGGCAGCGGAATGGGTCCGCGCACTTCGGCGCCCGTACGTTTCGCCGTATTCACGATCTCGCGCGTTGACGCATCGAGTACGCGATGGTCGAACGCTTTGAGCCGGATACGAATATTTTGGCCGTTCATTGGTCCAGAAGCCCTCTGCTCGCCCTCATTCCCCGACCCGCCCAGGCCGGGGATGAGAGGAAATCCTGTTACTCAACGATTTTGGTTACGACGCCTGCGCCGACGGTGCGGCCGCCTTCACGGATGGCGAAGCGCTGCTTCTCCTCCATCGCGATCGGCGTGATCAGCTCAACGTCAACAGCGACGTTGTCGCCAGGCATCACCATCTCCGTGCCTTCCGGCAGCGTCACAACACCCGTCACGTCCGTCGTCCGGAAGTAGAACTGGGGACGATAGTTCTTGAAGAACGGCGTGTGACGGCCACCCTCATCCTTCGTCAGGATGTAGGCCTCGGCCTTGAACTTCTTGTGCGGCTTCACAGAACCGGGCTTCGCCAGAACCTGACCACGCTCAACGGCTTCCTTGTCGATGCCGCGCAGCAGGCAGCCGACGTTGTCGCCAGCCTCACCAGAGTCCAGCAGCTTGCGGAACATCTCCACGCCCGTCACAACGCACTTCTGCGTATCGCGCAGGCCGACGATCTCCACTTCCTCGCCAACCTTCACAACACCGCGCTCGATGCGGCCCGTCACAACCGTGCCGCGGCCAGAGATCGAGAACACGTCTTCGATCGGCATCAGGAACGGCTGGTCCTTCGGACGGTCAGGAAGCGGGATGTAGGTGTCCAGTGCCTCGTACAGCTTCAGGATCGCCTCATCCGCCAGCGGGCCCTTCTCGCCATTCAGAGCCTGGATCGCAGCACCGCGGATCACCGGGATGTCGTCACCCGGGAACTGGTACTTCGACAGCAGCTCGCGAACCTCAAGCTCAACCAGGTCCAGCAGCTCAGCGTCGTCCACCACGTCGCACTTGTTCAGGAACACGACGAAGTAGGGAACGCCGACCTGGCGCGCCAGCAGGATGTGCTCGCGCGTCTGCGGCATCGGGCCGTCAACAGCCGACACAACCAGAATCGCGCCGTCCATCTGCGCCGCACCCGTGATCATGTTCTTCACGTAGTCGGCGTGGCCGGGACAGTCGACGTGCGCATAATGACGGTTCGGAGTCGCGTACTCCACGTGGCTCGTCGCAATCGTCAGGATCTTCGTCGGGTCGCGACGGCCCTGGCTCTCAGACGCCTTCGCAACTTCGTCGTAAGCAACCGCAGTCGCAGTCCAACCCTTGTCCGCAGACACCTTCGTCAGCGCCGCAGTCAACGTCGTCTTGCCATGGTCAACGTGACCAATCGTGCCCACGTTGCAGTGCGGCTTCGTCCGCTCAAACTTCTGCTTCGCCATTACGCTGTGTCCTGAGATCCATCTGATGCCAAAATAGCCGGCTTGACGGCCGGCTGGAGCAATGCTGGCCAAGCCCATAGAGCGGCTGGCCTATTTCCGCAAGTGCCATTTCCGAAAGTACCGGATGTGCACTGCTCCAGGTAAGCAGCGATGCACCATTTCTCAAGATCCAGCGCCGCGCCGACACGCGCAGGCTACTTGGCGCAGCAGCCAGGAATGGACCTGCTCCACGTAGGCGACCATCAACCGGTCCTCGAGGTCGGGCAAGGCCTGGTCAACCAGCACGCCCACCGAGCCACTGCCCGCCCCAGCCGCAGTGCCCCTGTCCATACGGGCGAGCACGGCGCGGGGAGTTGACGCCCATGGCGTTGGCGCCGATGCCGAAGGGACCGCGATTCTCAGAAGTGTCGTGAAAACTGGCCCGCTTGGGACGCGCCGATGGGCCGGGCTGCAGCCTGGCGCTCGGCGAACTCCCGCCAGACGCGCGGCCAACTGATATTGGCATCCGGCTTGAGCGCGATTTCGACCCGGTCGATCCGGATCTGCGCCATGTCCTGGGACGACAGCGAATTAGTCACCGTCGCGCAGCCGCCCACCAGCACAATTGCCAGCGATATCAGACCCAAAGCATGCTCGCCCCATTTCCCCTGCGCTACCTTACCTCAAACAGCGACGGATTATGCGAGGGCCGGACGTTACTGCCATGAACCCGCCCAGCTTGTCGTTTTGGGGGGGCCGAGGAGAAACGGAAGGGGAGTTTCCTCGCATGCGCAAACTCGTCGCTGCCGTCATGGCATTCGCGGCTATGGGTGTCGCGGCAGCACACGCCGCGCCAGGTTTTTCAACCGCGAACGTCAATATCCGAACCGGTCCGGACACTGAATT